>CBDATZ010000042.1:0-650381 GCA_965199845.1 Ilyomonas sp. | reverse complement strand
TAATCATCAAGATATTGATATGACAATGTTTTTTCCATACCAAAACGAAAATGGAATAACTGCCCGTTGGAGCCTTGTTCTTCAAACAGAATTACATTGCTGATTAAATCAAATAAGCTTTGTTTCACCCAATTGTTATGTTCGTTCGGTTCCCGGATAGCGAAGTAAGTATCTACTCTTTTTTGTGTAGAAACTTCAGGCTTCAAACTATATGTTCCATCTTCATCAGCATGTAAAAAAGTATCGCGCACATACCCTTGCTGATCGCCAAACAAATCATTTAATATCTGGTCATTAATAAATGGCTTTGTATATCGCTTATAATCAAAGTATGTGTTCCATTGATGAAATTCATTTACATGAACCGGCAACGCTGGAACAAAATGTCCCATGATGCCTTCAACAGATTCTGTTGGAATGCTCCAGATACGAAAGAAACCAAGAATATGATCAATGCGGAAAGCGTCGAAATAATTGCTCATTTGCGAGAAACGTTGTTTCCACCAGGCAAAACCATCTTCTTTCATGTGTTGCCAGTTGTAAGTCGGGAAACTCCAGTTCTGACCTTTGGTGGCAAACGCATCCGGCGGCGCACCAGCCTGCATATCCATATTAAATAATTCAGGATGTTGCCACGCATCGGCACTGTTGCGGGCAACGCCAATGGCAATATCACCTTTTATAATGATGCCGTTGTTATGCGCATATTCAGCCGCTTCTTTCAGTTGCAAATGCAAATGATATTGTACGAAATAATACATGCCTTCGGCATTCTTGTCTTCCTCCGATTGAAACAATTTTGAAAGAATATCTGCACTATACTTTTTGTATTCATTCCATTTTGTAAAATCTGCTGTATTGTATTTATCGCGCAAATGGCAGAAAGCTGCAAATGGTTCTAACCAATGTTTATTATCGGCAAAGAAAACTTTATAGTCTTCCGAAGCAAACGTCGCTTCTTTTTGTAACGGATATATATCATGAATGATTTTCCATTTAATATCATTCACCGCTTCGTAATCAACGGCGGGCAAGCTGTTCAATCGTTTTGCTTCGGCTGTATATGGCTCCAGCAAATGCTTATTGACTTCTTTTGTCATTGCATCTGCATTCAGACACATCGCATGTAAAGCAAAAGCAGAAATGGATGCATACGGATATGAATCGCGCCAGGTTTTTGTAGAGGTTGTATCGTTTACCGGCAGCAATTGAATCAATTTTAATCCAACCGTTTTGCTCCAGTCAACCAGCTTTTTAATATCAGAAAATTCACCGCAGCCAAAACCATCTTCAGTTCGTAAGCTGAACACCGGAAGGGCAACACCGGCGCCTTTCCAGGTTGTATCTGCCGTGCGGATAAAACCATCATTCACAATGGTTTCGTTGTTTATTACACTAATATCATTCAAAACACGATTGTCGCCATTTTCAAGCTGAATAAACTGCTTTTTATTGATGTCATAAATTCCATACTTATAATACAACGGAAAGCCTGCGCCATTTAAATCCAGCTTGATGTACCAATCATTTTCACCATCTTTTTTATTTAATAAATACGGCTCATTGGTGTCCCAGTTTTTCAGCGCATCTGTACTTCCTGTTAAACATATTACTTGTCCCTGCAAAAGCAGCGGCGCTTTTACTTTTAGCTGATGTGTATATGTGGAAAGATCAGGCGTTTCCGTTGAAGTAAAATTGTTTTTTAAAAGAACATTCTTAAAAGGTTCTGTAAAAAATGCATTGTCGTAATAGCCGGCAAAATCCCAGGAATCTAAAAGCGTAACTTCATTTTTGTTATAAGATGATGGCGTTATTTTTTTGTCTTTGCCGCCATCATAAACCAGGCTGCCGTCTTCTTCTTTCAGCAAATAATTATAGCTGATATCTTCTGTAATATCAGCGAGAGAAACTTTGGCTTTCCAATGTTCTGCATCCAGAAATTCCATTGGCAAAGCTGCATCCGGATTGCCATTTCCAAACAACGGATGATGCGATGTTATGAATAAAGTTTGCCCGGGTTTGGTATAGTAATTTACAATAAAAGTAATTTTCTTTTCAGCCATTGTCGAAGGTTGCACAGGTTCTTTTGCAAGTTCAGTGCTTTCTTCAGCAACCGGTTCTTGTTCTGCAATAGAAGATGAAGTTTCCTGAACAGGCTCAGGTTCTTGTTCTGCCGTTACGGTCAAATCTTCCTGCGCAGGTTTAAGTTCCATAATCGGTTCCGGTTCTGCAGCAGGTTCTGTTTTTTCTTCTATATTATGTTTGCCAACATCGGCCAATTTATGAACTAGCTCTTTGTTTTTTTCGGCTACAGTTACCGGTTCTATATGTTCTATAACTTCTGTTGCATTGTCTGTAAACGTAATAGGTTCCTGAACTTTTTCCTCTTCTGCTATTGCTTTCTTTTTAGCCGGCGGTTTACGTTGTGCCGCCTTTTTAACAGGTTTTGCTTCAGCAGTTTCATTTGCCAGAGGTAACAATTCAACGGCTTCCGGCGCCGGTAATAAAGTTTCCGGTTCTGCTTCGCCCGCAGTTGATATTGCTGCTTTTTTGGCGGACTTTTTTACAGCCGCTTTTTTAGCAACGGGCTTTGTTTCTTCATTTATAGATGAATCCGGTTCTTTTTTATTTGTTTTGCTGCCGGTTATCTTTTCTGCCGGTGCACTTTTTTTTATATCTGTGTTTTCGGTTCGCGGTGGGCTTGCCTTTTTCTTCGCCATCAGGTAACTTTTTGTGAAGGTGCGAAAATAGTGAAATACAGGCGAATCAATATTTCGAGCTGTTATTGTAAAAAAATATCAGCGTTAAATTTCCACACATCAGAAACTGAATTGCCTTCTGCTTACTTTCGGCTGTCTTATGAAAAATAACAAACAAGCTGCTTTAGGTTTTATTTTCATTACTCTCCTGATTGATGTAACCGGCTGGGGTATTATTATCCCCGTAATGCCAAAACTGATTGAAGGCATGATTCACGGCGATGTAAGTGCGGCGGCGCGTTATGGCGGCTGGCTAAACATGTGTTATGCCGTTATGCAACTTTTGTTTGCGCCGTTATTAGGAAACCTGAGTGACAAATACGGACGGCGTCCTGTATTGTTGTTTTCGTTATTTGGATTTACAATTGATTATATTTTTTTAGCTCTTGCGCCTTCTATCTTTTGGCTATTTGTTGGCAGATGTATTTCGGGAATAACCGGCGCAAGTTTTACAACAGCAGCGGCTTATATTGCTGATATTAGCAACAATGAAAACCGCGCAAAAAATTTCGGATTGATTGGTGCTGCCTTTGGTTTGGGTTTTATTATCGGCCCGGTTATCGGCGGATTATTAGGACAATTGGGTCCGCGTTTTCCATTTTATGCTGCGGCTGCATTGTGTCTTCTCAACTGGTTATATGGATATTTTATTTTGCCGGAATCGTTAGACCAGCAACATCGCCGTCCGTTTGAATGGCGCCGGGCAAATCCGATTGGTTCATTCAAATTATTAACCCGATATTCCTCATTAAGCGGTTTGATAGCTTCGCTTACACTTGTTTATATTGCGGCTCATGCCGTGCAAAGCAACTGGAGTTTCTTTACCATTTATCAATTTAACTGGACAGAAAAATTAATTGGTATTTCATTGGGTGTTATCGGTGCGCTTGTGGCTATTGTGCAGGGTTGGCTCATCAGGTATATCAATCCAAGATTAGGCAATGAAAAAAGCGTGTACATTGGTTTGGGATTGTATGCTTTGGGCATGTTGCTGTTTGCATTTGCATCAGAATCGTGGATGATGTTTGCCTTCAGTATTCCGTATTGTTTAGGCGGCATTGCAGGTCCGGCTTTGCAATCTATTATTTCCGGCCGGGTTCCGCCAAATGAACAAGGCGAGCTGCAAGGTGCATTAACCAGTTTAATGAGCGCAACTTCTATTATCGGTCCTGTATTAATGACATCTTTGTTTTATTATTTCACAAATAAAAATTCACCGTTACAATTTGCCGGCGCGCCATTTTTATTAGGTGCTGTTTTACTTCTTATCAGCAGCTTGTTAGCAAAACGAAGCTTAAGCCCGCAAAAGAAATCGTAACCTCACTTTTTAAGTAGCACAAATATTGACGGTTCTGTTTTGACTTTCTAAAAACAGAGTTGCCATGAAAATATTTAGTGCACAACAAATTCGCGAGTGGGATGCTTATACCATATCACATCAACCTATTACATCATTAGATTTAATGGAACATGCGGCACAGCAATGCACAAACTGGCTGCTAAATCAGAACTATAATTTAGAAAAAATACAAGTTATTTGTGGTAAAAGAAATAATGGCGGCGATGGTTTGGCAATAGCCAGACAACTTGATAACAAAGGAATAAAACCGCAGGTTTTTATTGTTGATTTTGATGAAAAACAAAGTTCTGATTTTACTGAAAATCTTGTCCGTCTTCAACAAACTCATATTGATATACAATTTATAAAAAGCGAAAATGATTTTTCTCTTTTCAGTAAAGACGCTTTATTCATTGAGTGTTTATTTGGCAATGGATTAAACCGTCCGTTAAGCGGCAGTTTTGCTTCGCTCATTACTTACTTAAATAGTCTCAATACAAAAATTATTTCGATAGATATTCCAGCCGGAATGTTTACAGATAGCAGTTCAAAAAACAATATCATTATAGAAGCATCGGAAACACTCACTTTTCAAACTATGAAGCTTTGTTTTTTGATGGCTGAAAACGCAGATTATTTTGGTGATGTGCATATATTGCCACTTTTTCTCAGCGATGAATATGAGAAAGTAACACCATCAAAATTTATGTTTACCGATATGGCGATTGCTTCTTCGTTTTATAAAAAACGAAAACCATTTTCTCACAAAGGAACTTACGGACATGCTTTGCTGGTTGCCGGTAACGAAGGCAAAATGGGCGCAGCGGTAATGAGCGCAACTTCCTGTCTGCGCAGCGGAGTTGGTTTGCTAACTTGTTCAATACCGGAAAATGATTTTGCCATTCTTCACAACACTATTCCCGAAGCTATGGTAATTGGGAGAAGCCAGGAAGAAGATGTATCTAAATATACGGTTGTCGGAACAGGGCCGGGATTGGGAACCGAAGAGGAAACGGCGAAGTTGGTTCATTCTCTCATTCAACAATTTAAAAACCCGATGGTGATTGATGCTGATGCTTTAAATATCATTTCAAAAAATAAAGATTGGCTGAAAGAAATTCCAAAAGATTCTGTTCTAACTCCGCATCCAAAAGAATTTGAACGTTTGTTTGGCGAAAGCCGCGATGATTTTGAAAGAATAAATAAAGCCATACGAGCTGCTTTCGATAACAATATTATTCTTGTTTTAAAAGGAACTTATACGCTGGTTACCGATGGAAAACAAAATTATTTTAACAGCACAGGCAATAATGGAATGGCAACCGGCGGTTCAGGCGATATCCTAACGGGAATGATAACCGGCTTGCTGGCTCAAAAATATCCACCATTTGAAGCGGCTGTCATGGCGGTTTTTATACATGGATTATCTGCTGATTTGTGCCTGGAAGAACAGTCATACGAAAGCCTATTACCAATGGATATGATTCAGAAGTTTGGGAAAGCGTTTCAACAATTGCAAAAAAATAAAGGGGCCTAAGAATAAGCCCCTTTGTACCCTTCATAAACAATCCATACCCCTATGGAAAGAAATTTATAATCAATTGATTTTTTATAATATGATCTGTTGCACGATTATTTCAGAACTAACTTTTGAACCGATTATTTAGATGAAAACGAGTTTTTATTAGGTGAAATATTGGCGCAAAACTATTGTTTTAACTTATAATAATTATGCCAAAAAGCATTTTAAGAGGAATTTAATTTACACTTACATTTGGCAAATTCTTTTTTAACTTATTTTAATCTTTCTGACATTGTTTGCGTATGAACACATCTCTATTTTATGCAGTCCCGCTTATGGGCGCCATCGGCCTGATTTACACGTTCGTAAAATTTAACTGGGTTTCCAAACAAGATGCCGGTGATAGTAAAATGCGCGAAATCAGCACTTATATTGCTGAAGGTGCTATGGCTTTCCTGCGTGCAGAATGGAAAATTCTCAGCTACTTCGTAATTATTGTTGCTGTATTATTGGGAATAATGGCAGCCAGCAACTCAAGTTCTCACTGGTTTATTGCTGTGGCTTTTATTTTTGGTGCTGTCAGCAGCGCCTTAGCCGGTTTTATCGGGATGAAAGTTGCTACCAAAGCGAACGTACGTACAGCGCAGGCGGCTAAAACAAGTTTATCAAAAGCGCTTTCTGTTTCTTTTACAGGCGGTTCTGTAATGGGACTTGGTGTTGCCGGTTTAGCGGTTTTAGGCTTGGGAAGTTTGTTCCTGATATTAAAACACATTTTTGCACCGGAAGCGGCTGCAAATTCTGAGGAAATGGTACGCACAATTGAAGTGCTTACAGGGTTTTCCCTCGGCGCCGAATCCATAGCCTTGTTTGCTCGCGTGGGCGGCGGCATTTATACAAAAGCTGCTGACGTTGGTGCCGATTTGGTTGGCAAAGTAGAAAAAGATATTCCGGAAGATGATCCGCGCAACCCGGCTACCATAGCAGATAATGTGGGTGATAATGTCGGCGATGTTGCCGGTATGGGCGCCGATTTGTTCGGCTCTTATGTAGCTACTGTTTTGGCAACCATGGTGCTTGGACAGGAAGCGGTTTCTAAAGATAATTTTGGTGGCTATGCTCCTATTCTTTTACCCATGCTGATTGCAGGTATTGGTATTTTATTTTCTATTGTCGGAACACTGTTTGTAAAAATCAGCGACAGCGCAGGCATAAGTACGTCTGCCGTTCAGAAAGCCCTAAATATGGGCAATTGGGGTTCTATTGTGTTAACAGCAATTGCCAGTGTATTTTTAGTTTATTATATTTTACCGGATACTCCTATTTATTTACAAAGAGATTATGTAAAAAATAATCCGGGAGAATTAATTCAAGGTGTTACGGCTATCACGCGAAGTGGCGTTATCGGCGCTATATTAACCGGGTTAGCAGTCGGAACTTTAATAAGTATCATCACAGAATATTATACAGCTATTGGTAAGCGGCCGGTAATGAGTATTATACGCCAGTCGGCTACAGGTCACGCGACTAATATTATCGGAGGTTTAGCTGTAGGTATGGAATCTACATTTCTTCCTATACTTGTATTAGCATCCGGTATTTATGGTTCTTATGCCTTTGCAGGTTTGTATGGTGTTGCCATTGCCGCAGCCGGTATGATGGCTACAACCGCTATGCAGCTTGCGATTGATGCTTTTGGACCTATTGCTGATAATGCGGGCGGTATTGCCGAAATGAGTGAATTGCCAAAAGAAGTTCGCGAAAAAACAGATGTGCTTGATGCGGTTGGCAATACAACCGCCGCTACAGGTAAAGGTTTTGCTATTTCTTCTGCGGCTTTAACAGCTCTGGCTTTATTTGCGGCTTATGTAGGTGTTATCAATCATAACGGGTATGAAATGATTGGTATTGATATATACAAAGCGCGTGTTTTATCTTCTCTTTTTGTCGGGGCGATGATTCCATTCATTTTCTCATCGCTGGCTATTCGGGCTGTGGGTGAAGCCGCTATGGCGATGGTTCAGGAAGTGCGCCGCCAATTTCACACCATTCCCGGTATTATGGAAGGAACCGGGAAACCGGAATATGATAAATGCGTCGCCATTTCTACCGACGCATCTATTAAAAAAATGATGTTGCCCGGCGCAATTACCATTATTGCTCCCTTGCTGATTGGTTTCTTATTAGGACCGGAAGCGTTAGGCGGATTTTTAGCCGGCGCTACTGTAAGCGGTGTATTAATGGGCATTTTTCAAAATAACGCAGGCGGCGCCTGGGACAATGCGAAGAAAAGCTTTGAGAAAGGTGTTGAAATAAATGGCGAGATGTTTTACAAAAAATCAGAACCTCACAAAGCATCCATAACAGGCGATACAGTTGGCGATCCTTTTAAAGATACATCTGGTCCATCTATGAATATCCTGATCAAACTGATGTCTGTGGTTTCTTTGGTAGTTGCACCTACGTTGGCTCATGTATGGAGTACAAAGTCTTCGCCGGCGGTAACGGAAACAAAAAAAGAATATCGTTTGCAGGAAAATAAAGAAGTAAAAAAAGAGAATGCTGTTGTATTTCATAAATAAACTTTTGATGATCAAACAAGCTTTGCACGAAGTTATTTTCAGGATGAAAGAATGATAATTTGTTTTACGTTCTTCCTGATGAAATCGTTTCATTTGTGTTAGCAGTTCAAAAATTTTTGATTTATAAAAAGCGCACAATTCAAACATTTGCTGCTTAAACGTTTATATTGACAAAGATTCCGAATTGTAGTACCAAACGTTCGTAATATAAAAGAATATAAAAAGGCTGCTCTTAACAAGCAGCCTTTTTATATTGAATAAGATAATACAATTATTTTATTCAGCTATCAGAAGTTAAGTGTGGCTGAGAAAGGAAAGTTAGAGAGTTTTTAGAACTCGGAATAGTTATCTTACAATGTTGGTTTATATAGCTATTTATACAGATGATTAAGCCAAATACATTGATTCGTAACTTTTATAAAAAGTGATTTTTTTACTTATGATTTTCTTTGCAAAGTAAAAAATTATTTATAACAACACTGTTTGGCTTTACACATAATATCAACAAAAATTCAATACAATATATTTAGGTATAATGGTTGCAAAACTTTTGTAAACAATTATATGGCAACAGCAAAAAAAGCAGCAACGAAAAAAGCCGCCACTAAAAAAGAAGAAACAAAGAAAGCAGCACCTAAAAAAGCCTCGAAGAAAAGCAGTACAAAAACCAATAAATTGGGTGTAAAAAATTCGCTGGTAAATAATATTAACGCGAAGAAGAAAAGCGGAACTTCAAAACCAAAAAAGAAAAGTTCTGTATCTAAAGAAAGTTATAAGGATATGGAGGACAATTGGGGAAAAGACAAATAAACGCTTGCTTTACGAAAATGCTTTTTCACTTTATAAAACAAGGTTTTAATTACTGGCTTACCATTTGCCTGACATACAAAAATGTTATCTATGAAACGATATTTTTTTCCTGATGATAAAGAAAACAAAACTGAACAAAAAGGAACATCGGAAGATCCGCCAAATGATGTAACAAAGCAAAACAATCCGGGCGATGATAATAAAAATAAAGAAGAAGTGGAAGTGCCTGAAAAAGCGTTAGAGCATTATAAAGAAAGCGCCAAAGATACCGAAGAATAGGATGTTTGATATAAGGTAAAACCTGCGGATAAATCAAAACATATCCGCAGGTTTTATTTATGTAAAAGGAAAAAAACTGGTTTAATCAACAAGCTTTCTATAAGCTTCAGCGGTTAATAAGCTATCAAAATCTGACACGTCATGTAACTTTATACGAACCATCCAGCCTTTTCCATACGGATCGCTGTTTACTAATTCAGGTTCGTTAGCCAAAGCAGGATTTACTTCTTCAATTGATGCAGCAACCGGCAAGTACAAATCGCTCACCGTTTTTACAGCTTCCACAGTACCAAATACCGTTTCCGCTTCAAGCGATTGCCCGACTGTTGAAATATCAATATAAACAATATCGCCCAATTCGCCCTGCGCAAAATCGGTAATGCCAATGTAAGCATGTTCGGCATCAATCATTTTAATCCACTCATGATCTTTGGTGTATTTCAAATCATCAAGAATCGTCATAGTTTTTGTATTAAGTATTATGTATTTGGTAATGAGATTTTTAAGGTATTTTGTATAAAGTAGTAAGACAATTTCGAAATGATTATATATCAGAGAATCGAAAAATCATAGTGCTTGATATGTAATACATTTTTAATTAAGCATCTTTATTTTCATCGTTATATTTTGCAAGGGACGATCGTTACTGTCTCGCTGCACTTTCGCAATTTTATCAATCACATCCAAGCCCTTTACCACTTCGCCAAACACCGTGTAATTCTGATCTAAGAAAGGCGTTCCGCCAACACTATTATATATTTTTCGCTGTGCGTCGGTATAACGAAAAGTCGGGTTTTCATTTCTAATCTGGCATTCAATCATATTGAGTTCTGTATCAGTCATCGGTTTTCCCTGCACAATATAAAACTGGCAGTTGCTGCTGGCTTTGGCAGGATTGTCGTCGCGGGCAGCAGCCAACGCGCCTTTTTTATGAAAATAATTTACGTTAAACTCAGCCGGAATACGCTCTCCTGGCGCTTCACCGGCACCAAGCTGAACAGAATCTGCCGCGCCTTTGCTGCCCGGATCGCCGCCCTGAATCATAAAACCATCAATCACGCGATGAAACAATAAGCTGTCGTAAAAACCATCTTTTACAAGCTTTATAAAATTATCTCTGTGCTGTGGCGTACTATCGTAAAGTTTTACAACAATATCGCCCAACGATGTAGTAATATCAACCATTTTAGCTGTTGATACCAGCTTCTTAGCAACGGTTGTGGTTGTTTTTTTTACGGGAGTTTTGGTTTGCGCAAAGCCGGCTATTGCCAGGCAAATCATTACAAATGCGAATACAATTTTTTTCATTCTGTGTTTAAAATTCTTGCGCCCCGAAGTAAAGTAAAATATGATCTTTTAAAAAATTTTCCTGTTCATGTAAAGATATTGTTGGCAAATCTTTCAATTGTGTAAAATGCGGCCAGCCTTCATCGTCATAACCCTGAAACTCATAATAACCACTTGTTTGCAACACAGTACAAATAGCAACATGCATTAAATCCTGCTTTTGTTCTTTGGTAATTTTCTCCCGCACAAAACCCGTTTCCTGGATGCCGATTAAAAAAAGCGTGGTTTCCATATCGGGTTTTTTACCAAAACGCTCAACCAGCTTCGCTTCCAGCGACCACCAGCGTTGTTGTAAATCATCTTTCACATTCATCTTGCCGCAAAGGTAAGGTTTAGCGGCAAAGGTTATATTTGCCGCCAAAACAGGATTGTATGCTTCAGATGCAGGTAATAAAGCAAAAGCCGGATTGGGTTAAAGAACGCCTGGCAATAAAGAATTTTAAACAAATTGAATTGGTTGATGAGATTATTGCTTTGGATGAAGAAAGAAAAGAAAAACAACTCATAATTGAAGAATTGCAAAGGCAACGAAACATTGCTAGTAAAGAGATTGGAATATTGATTAAACAAAATGATGTTTATGCTATTAAAAATAAAAAAGAGGAAGTAGAAAATTATAAAACAGAAATTTCCCTTAATGAAATCTTTCTTTCAAAGAAAGAAGATCAAATAAGTAAAATTTTAGAAAAGATTCCCAATCTTCCATCAGAACTTGTGCCGCAAGGCAAGACGCCTGAAGACAATATTGTGGTGAGAGAAGGTGGTGTAAAACCGCAATTATATAGTGGAGCCGTTCCGCATTGGGATTTAATCAAACAATACAACCTGATTGACTTTGAAACCGGCGCTAAAATAACCGGCAGTGGTTTTCCGCTTTATAAAGACAAAGGTGCAAAACTGCAACGCGCTTTAATACAATACTTTTTAGATTACAATACAGAACAAGGTTATATTGAATATCTGCCGCCATTTATGGTGAATGAAGCTTCAGCTTATGGCACCGGGCAACTGCCCGATAAAGAAGGACAAATGTATCATGTAACGGAAGACAATTTATTTTTAATACCAACAGCAGAAGTTCCGGTAACCAATATATATCGGGATGTTATCTTAAAAGAAACAGATTTGCCAATTAAAATGACGGCATATTCTCCGTGCTTTCGCCGCGAAGCCGGAAGCTTTGGTAAAGACGTTCGTGGTTTAAATCGTGTTCATCAGTTTGAAAAAGTTGAAATCATCCAGATTGTTCATCCCGAAAAAAGCTATGATGTGTTAGACAATATGGTTGCGCATGTTGAGGGATTATTACAAAATCTGCAACTTCCTTACCGCATTTTACGTTTATGTGGTGGTGATATGGGCTTTACCAGCGCACTTACTTATGACTTTGAAGTTTGGAGCGCCGCACAGCAACGCTGGCTCGAAGTAAGCAGTGTAAGCAATTTTGAAAGCTATCAAACCAACCGCATGAAGTGTCGTTATAAAGATGCAAGTGGCAAAACACAACTCGTTCACAGCTTGAATGGAAGTTCATTGGCATTGCCCAGAATTGTAGCTTCTTTACTTGAAAATAATCAAACAGAAGAAGGTATAAAACTGCCACCGGTTTTGCATACGTATTTTGGTAGCTCTGTTATTTCGTAATAAAAAAATATCTCTGTAAAACTTATCTTGCCGTACCAATATGGAAAAAAAAATTGCACTTGTCGGCGGTTCAGGATTTATTGGCACAGAACTGATAAAAATTCTGTCCGATGGTGCAGAACTTATTAATTACGATAAAAATTCAACCAAAACTTCCTGCGAAACCATTCTTCTTGATGTAAGAGATAAAGAAGCTTTACTTAATAAAATGAAGCCGGCTGACTGGCTGATTTTATTAGCGGCCGAACACACCGATAATGTATTACCAACCTCTTTGTATTATGATGTAAACGTAACCGGCGCAGACAACGTGTTAGCGGCTATGGATACCAAAGGAATTAAGAATGTATTGTTTGTAAGTTCGGTTTCTGTGTATGGATTAAATAAAAAAAATCCAACAGAAGAATCGCTTGTTGATCCGTTTAATGATTATGGTAAATCGAAATGGAAAGCCGAAGAATTGTTGCGTAACTGGTATGAAAAAGATAAGGAAGAAAAGACATTAGTTATTGTAAGACCAGCCGTTATTTTCGGACCTAAAAATAAAGGCAATGTACACCAGTTATTACAACAAATTCAGTCGGGAAAATTTGTAATGATTGGCAGCGGCAACAATAAAAAATCAATGGCTTATGTAGAAAATGTGGCTGGTTTTTTCAGGCATATTATAGAGAATAATTTTACAGGTTATCATGTATATAATTACGCAGATAAGCCTGATTTATCAATGCAGGAACTGGTAGATTTTCTTCGACCCGTTTTACATAAAAAAATATTTCGTATTCATATTCCTTACTTCATGGGTTATGCCGGCGGGCTTTTTTTTGATGGGCTTGCTAAATTAACTAACAAAAAATATCCTATCAGTTCTGTGCGAATTAAAAAGTTTTGTGCGGTTACCCAATTTTCTGCAGAAAAAATGTTGCTGACCGGCTATGAACCTTCTTTTACTTTACAGGAAGGTTTGGAAAAAACGGTATCTGCACTTCCGCAAAACGAAGTGACGCAACAACCCACTTTAATAAACGAATAACATCTACATTCGCAACGTTCGCAAAGCCGGAAACCCATCTTGTGTTTTATTCAATTGTTATACGTGCCAGACAAAAAAAAATTATTTCTTATCATCAACCGGCTTTCACATGCAGGTGGTTCTACGGATGCTTTGTCAATGGCATTTTATCTTACTAAAAACTATGAAGTAACCATTATTTACGGCGAGAAAGAAAAGGATGAAAAAGACACGCCATTCGTCTTACATAATCAACCCATTCGTTTTATCAAAATTAACTCGCTTCGTCGCTCCATTCTTCCTTTTAATGATATTGTATCATTTAAAAATATAGCTAAGCTTATTAAAAATGATAAGCCGGATATTGTTCACACACACGGTTTTAAGCCTGGTTTATTAGGTCGCCTGGCTGCTAAATTTGCGCATGTTCCTGCAATTGTTCATACCTATCACGGTCATGTTTTTCATTCGTATTACAGTAAAACAATTTCCTCTTTTATATGTCTTATCGAAAGAAAATTAGCGTCTCTTTCCGATAAAATTATTGCGATCAGCCCGCAACAAGCTTATGAGCTAAGTTTCGTTTACAAGATTGCGCCGGCAGAAAAAATAAGCACCGTTTTTATTGGTGTTGATGAAAAAAATTACACAATAAAACAAGATTTGGAAATTGATTTACGCAGAGATTATAAATTAGCCCAAAGCACTGTAACAATTGCAATTATCGGGAGAATAGTGCCGATAAAAAATCATTCTTTTTTCGTTCGTATTGCAGAAAAAATACTGCAGCAAAACAAAGACGTTCGCTTTTTTATAATTGGTGATGGCAACCGGAAATCAGCCATACAAAACGAACTGGCGCAACTACAAATTGAATGGAGTGAAAGCATTCAATCAAACAATACAAAAGTTTATTTTACACATTGGATTACAGATATTGCTTCCGTTTTAAAAGACATTGATATTGTTGTTTCAACTTCTTTAAATGAAGGAACGCCGGTTTCTTTAATCGAAGCGCAGTTGTTTGGAAAAACGGTTGTAGCAACGAATGTCGGTGGCGTAAGAGATACAGTAATCCATAACGAAACAGGCTTCCTCGTTGATGATTTTAACCTGGATGATTTTGTAAATAAACTTCAGCTTTTAATTGATGATAAAACCCTTCGCGATAAGATGGGAAAACAAGGAAAAGCTTTTGTAACCGAACGTTTTTCCAAACAAAACGAAGTTATTGCCATAGACAAATTATACTTTGATATTTTGCAGAATAAAAATAGTTAACCAGATGAAAATATTAGTTACCGGTACCGCCGGTTTTATTGGCTTCCTTTTTTAAACCCACAACCAGCATAGCTTTTGGTGTAAAACAATTTGTAAACTGGTATAAAGATTATTATAAATAAAAGCAGAGAAAAGATTGAATGGAAATACAGTTTTGTGTTATTATCACCGGCAACTCCAAGAAAGACCTGTTATCAATTTAGTGATATTTCATCGCTATAAAAATTACTGAAAAGCTTTCATTTTAAATTCACTTCTTCCGCGTCAAACCTGTCGACTGCCTGAATGCCATTTAGCTTCTTCAGACGCTCAACCAATTCGTCCAGTTCTTCCTTATCATGCACAAACACCCTAACCGTTCCTTCAAACAAACCTTCACCCGATTCGATGGTTAAGGCAGAAATATTTATACGCATATCGCCGCTAATGATGTTTGTAATTTTATTTATAACACCAACATCGTCCATACCAACAATTTTTAACCCGGTTAAAAAAGAAATCTCTTTATTTTTTGCCCATTTTGTTTTCACAATCCGATGCCCATAATTTGCCATCATTTGCGTGGCATTCGGGCAACTGGTACGATGAATAATTAACCCTTTACCTGTGCTTACAAAACCAAATACATCATCGCCGGGAATGGGACTGCAACATTTGGCAAGCGTGTACATAATCCGGTCGCTGCTCTCGCCAAATATGATCAGTTCCGAATCTTTTTTATTTGACGGCGTCTTATGGTCGGGCTCCGCTTTATTTTCGACAACCGGCTTTTGTGGTTTCGGAATTTCCAGCTTATCGCCAAGAACCTGGAACTCTTTCAACTCTTTTAAATCAATATGTTTAACCGCAATCTGGTAGAACAAATCAAGCTGCGAATTCATTTTATAATAAGACACCAGTTCATCAATATTTCCCTGGCTGAAAGCAGCGCCCATGCCTTCCACTTTGCGCTGTGCAAAGGCTTTTCCGTCTTCTGCGATAGTTCGTTTTTCTTCTTTCAGCGCATCTTTTATTTTGCTTTTTGCTTTCGCCGTTACAACAAAATGAAGCCAGTCTTCGGTAGGTTTTTGTTTACTGCTTGTAATAATTTCAATTTGGTCGCCGCTATGTAATTTATGACTGATAGAAACCAGTTTATGATTTACTTTAGCGCCAATACATTTAGAACCAACTGCCGAGTGAATAGAAAATGCAAAGTCAAGCGCCGTGCAGCCAACCGGCAACATTTTTACATCGCCTTTTGGTGTGTACACATAGATTTCTTCGGACAAAAAACTGGTTTTGAAATCCTGTAAAAAATCAACGCCATCTGTATCCTGGTTGCTGATGGCTTCGCGAATTTGCCCAAACCATTTATCAAAACGGTCTTCATCATTACTACCTTCTTTGTATTTATAATGCGCCGCCAATCCTTTCTCTGCAATTTCATTCATGCGCTGGGTACGTATCTGCACTTCCACCCATTTTCCCTGTGGTCCCATTACGGTTGTATGCAAGGCTTCATAACCATTACTTTTAGGATTGCTAAGCCAATCGCGCAAGCGTTCAGTTGATGGCGTATATTCATCCGTAATCATAGAATACACTTTCCAGCAGTCTTCTTTTTCGCGTTCCGGCGGTGAATTTAAAATTACGCGAATGGCAAACAAATCATACACTTCCTCAAACTCAACACCTTTCTTTTTTATTTTATTCCAGATAGAATGAATGCTTTTTGGGCGACCATATATTTCGAAATTGAAACCACTTACCAGTAGCTTTTCTTTCACGGGCCGAATAAATTCGTTGATATAACGCGTACGTTCACGCTTGGTTTCGGCAAGTTTAGTAGCAATATTTTTATATTCCTGCGGCTCAAGATATTTCATGGAAAGATCTTCCAGTTCAGTTTTAATATTATACAAACCCATACGATGCGCCAGCGGCGCGTACACCCAAACAGTTTCACTGGAAATTTTAAGCTGCTTTTCGCGCTTCATATAGTCGAGCGTACGCATATTATGTAACCGATCAGCCAGCTTTATTAAAATAACGCGCGGATCGTCGGTAAGGGTAAGCAATATCTTTTTAAAATTCTCTGCCTGCTGGCTGCTGCTGGCATCTATAACGCCAGATATTTTTGTTAATCCGTTTACAATGCGGGCTATCTCATTGCCAAATTCGCGCTCTACATCTTCGAGTGTTACATCCGTATCTTCTACCGTATCGTGAAGCAAAGAACAAATGGTGCTTCGTACGCCCAAACCAATTTCTTCTACGCATATCATGGCAACGGCAAGCGGGTGCAGAATATAAGGTTCGCCGCTTTTACGGCGCATGGTTTTATGCGCTTCGGCAGCCATTTCAAAAGCATGGCGCACAACTTCTTTATCGCCACGTTTTAACTTACTGCGAAGACTTCTTAAAAGAGCACGGTAAGAACGCAGAATTTCTTTCTTTTCCTGCTCGTCTGATAGTGTATATTTAGGTAAAACGACATCGTTTATTGCTGCTTGCTCATTTTCCATCGGATAACGAATTTACGAAAAAAGGATTGCTTTATAAAGGACTTAAAAGACAAATAACATGCTGCGTTGATTATAAAACAAATCGCCAGATTATAATTATACTGCATAAAGCACGATAAACAAGGATTTACCTGTTAACAGAAAACTCTATTTCCTATATTTTGATACTACAAAACAAATACGATCTATTTGCTCGTCATAATTTAAAATGTAGAACAATGAAATCATTTATTGGTTTGATTACTAAATGAAATAAGCATAGCAATAATCGTTTCGGTTGACAGAAAAATATTAAGAAATACTCCTGTTTTATACCAATTATTTTACGTGAAAAGTTGATAAATCTTATCAAAAGAAACGGCATCATAAAAGGATGCCGTTTATAAAAGTATTCAGTAAAAAGTAACAATATCCCGAATTATCATCAATGTTTAAAGTGACGCAAATCCGTCATCACCATAGCTAATTTATTTTGAACGCAATATTCTATGCTGTCTTTATCGCGCACAGAACCGCCGGGCTGAATGAACGCTGCAATACCCGCGGCGTGAGCCATTTGCACACAATCGTTAAATGGAAAAAACGCATCGGAAGCCAATACAGCTCCATCCAAACTAAAGTTGAATTGTTTAGCTTTATCTATACTTTGCCGAAGCGAATCTATACGGCTGGTTTGCCCGCAACCTTTGCCAACGAGTTGCTTATTTTTTACCAAAGCAATGGCATTACTTTTTAAATGTTTGCAAACTATATTGGCAAAAACAAGATCATCTTTTTCCTCTGCGGTAGTTTCTCTGCCGCCTACTTCTTTCCAGTCTGTATAATTGCCTTCATCCATATCCTGCAATAGCATTCCATTGAGTAACGATTTATATTGTTCGCGTTTCAGATGAGGCAAATCGTGAAGCTGTAACAAAATACGGTTCTTTTTGCTGCGCAAAACAGTGAGTGCGTCTTCATCAAAAGCAGGCGCAATCAACACTTCGAAAAAGATTTCGTTTATAGCTTCTGCGGTGGCTTTATCAATGCTTCCGTTGCAAACTAAAACGCCGCCAAAAGCACTTTCATTATCGCCTGCCAAACCTGCGTCCCAGCTGTCTTTTACAGTGTTGCGCTGCGCGATTCCGCAAACATTTGTGTGTTTAATAATAGCAAATGTATAAAGCGAATTTTGCAGAGGAAATTCCTGAATTAACTGTATAGCAGCATCAACATCAACCAGGTTATTATAAGAAAGTTCTTTGCCGTTAAGCTGGTCAAATACTTCTTTTAAATCACCATAAAAAACGGCTTTCTGATGCGGATTTTCACCGTAACGAAGCGATTGTTTTGCACTTGATGTTTCTTTTTTATTGAAATAATCTGATATGGCAATATCATAATTCATCACGACTTCAAACGCTTTGGCAGCAAAGCTTTTGCGATCTTCGATTGATGTAATTCCATTTTCTTTTTGTAATAATGTTACCAGTTTACTGTAATCTTCTTTAGCTGCAATTACAACCAAATCTTTAAAATTTTTAGCTGCTGCGCGAATCATAGAAGGTCCGCCAATATCAATTTTTTCAATGATCGCTTTCTCTTCAGTTGTATTGCGAAGCGTTTCTTCAAACGGATATAAATCAACAATTACCAAATCAATTTCAGGAATATTGTATTGCTTCATTTCCTCCATATCCTGCGCCACTTCTCTCCTTCCTAAAATACCTCCAAACACAGACGGGTGAAGCGTTTTAACGCGCCCGCCAAGAATAGAAGGATAGGAAGTAAGACTTTCTACCGGCACGCATTTGGCACCCAAATCTTCTATGAACTTTTGCGTTCCGCCGGTCGAATAAATTGTAATGTTGAGTAGTTCCAACTCTTTTATTAAAGGTTCTAAACCATCTTTATAAAAAACAGAAATCAGTGCAGATTGTATTTTCTTTTGCATACGAACAGGACGTTATAACGATGAATAAATTTCAGGTGCAATAGTATTTCATTTTTAGAAGCAAAGAAAACGGATGCCTTTTCTGTTACACGATTGAACAATATTTTATCAACATCATTTCATACGAATGAAGCTGACAATGGTTTTCAGAATGTATCAGCAGAAAATGAGCTTCTTTTACTTATACACTTCCGGATTTACAATGTAAGGCAAACGCTTGCCTTCGAGACCGGCAATTACATTTTGCGCAGATATTTTTGCCATGGCATTTCTCGTTTCTACTGTTGCCGAACCAATGTGCGGCAATACGCAAACCGTTGGCATAGAAAGCAATTGGTTGTTGCTTTGCATCGGTTCGGGATTGGTTACATCTAAACCTGCACCCCATATTTTCCCTGTTTTCAATGCGTCTGTTAAATCGGCTTCATTATGCAAAGCGCCTCTTCCTGTATTGATAAAAATTGAGGTCGGTTTCATTTGGTTAAAAGCCGCTTTATTAAAGATGCCTTTTGTTTCTTCAGACAAGTTTACATGAACCGATAAAACATCGCTTTGATGCAACAATTCATTAAAAGAAACATAGACGGCGCCGAACTCTTTTTCCGCTGCTTCGTTATGATTACGATTGTGATAAATGATGTTCATGCCATAAGCCGCTTTGCATTTTTTAGCCATCTCAATACCAATCTTTCCCAAACCAAAAACACCAAGTGTTTTGCCATACAATTCAATACCCAGGTTAGCGGTTGGTTCGTAAAAATTCCAATTGTTGTTACGGATAAGCTGGTTCAGGTAAAAAGCTTTGCGCGATACAGCGATCATCAACAGGAAAGCTACATCTGACGTAGCGTTGCTTAATACGCCGGGCGTATTCCCGACCGGGATTTTTTGTTTTGTAGCTGCGGTAATATCAATAATATCATAACCAACTGAAAGCAGTGATATGACTTTTAAATGATTGCATTCCTGCAAAAAAGCCGCGTCCATTTTATTCGGACCGGCACTTAACAAAGCATCGTTTTCTTTACAGTGAAAAATTAATTCCTGTGGTGTTAGTTCTCGTTTTTTTTCATGTTGTGTTATCGTGCAACCGGCTTCCTGCAAAAGCTGCAAACCAGCTTCGGGAATTTGTCTTGTAATAAATACTTTTTTATGATTCATGCGCTAATGACTTGTTTGCGCATGAAGTCTCAATTTTCGTGCATGATTTGTTGGCAGAAATTCTATATCAGGATAAAATGAAAGCAGTAAATTTTTTAAGTTTGAAGATGCGAAGAAGTGGATTGATATATTGATGTATAATACAAATCATTTTATAGAATGAACTATGTTTTCAAACGTAACAATAATATAAAGGCTGGCGATTAACAGTAATAAGGCTAAAGAATACGGAATCAAATCTAAATATTGAAACTCCTGGAACAGCCGGATTTTAGAACGCCTGGCATTTTCAATTTTAAAATCCATAAACCAATTTTTTAAAAGATTTATAAAAAGTTACTTTCAAAAGTAAACGATTCTTTTTTGCAAAAAGAAAAGTCTTTACAAGCGGCAAAGCACAGTTGTAAAGACTTTTCATAACAATAAAATTTGTTTATTTTATTACAGCTATTACTGATTTATATTGGCAGTTTTCATGTTTGCAATCGCCTGTTTCGAATAGTTAGCATTCCACAAGTCATAACGCTTTACTTGTGTGGCTAACCGCTTAGAAAAGTCATCGTAATTACGCGCCGCTTTAGAGCTCCACAACACTTCGCTTAATGCGCTTACTCTTGGAAAAATTGTGTATTCGACTTTCTTTTCGTTTGCAATATATTCTGTCCAGACATTTGCCTGCGCACCCCAAACAAAACTGCTGTCGCTGGTATGCAATTCGGCTGGTATCGGTTCGTAATTATAAACCTGGTTTATCGGTAAATATCCGCCGATTGTTAACGAATCTTCCGGTTTGTTTTGTGAATGATCTAAGTACACATAACCGCCGGGCGTCATAATTACTTTATGCTTTTGCTTCGCTGCCGCAATGCCGCCTTCTTCACCGCGCCAGCTCATTACCATTGCGTTTTGCGCCAAACCGCCTTCGAGAATCTCATCCCAGCCAATCATAATTTTACCTTTGCTGTTTATGTATTTTTCTATTCGCTGCACAAAATAACTTTGCAATTCATTTTCATCTTTCAGTCCTTTTTCTTTCATGAGTTTCTGGCAGAAATCAGAACGTTTCCAGTTTGTCTTCGGGCATTCATCACCACCAATATGAATGTACTTTCCGGGGAACAAAGCAAACACTTCATCAAGCACATTTTCCAGGAACTTAAAAGTATTATCACTCGGCACATACACATCGTCATATACGCCCCAGGCTTGCTGCACCTGCTTTCCGGCGCTGTCGCCGCCCCAGGTACCTTTTGTTGGAAAATATTTTATAGTTGGTTCATCCGGAAAACAACTCAATTCAGGATAAGCAGCAATGGCTGCGCTGGCGTGACCCGGCATTTCAATTTCCGGAACTATAGTTATGTATCTTTTTGCCGCATAAGCCACCACATCTTTAATCTCTTCCTGTGTATAAAAACCACCGCTGCGCTCGTTATCGTTTCCGGTACCGGGATGATGACCAATGATGGTTCCGTTGCGCCAGGCACCTTTTTGCGTAAGCAACGGATATTTCTTGATTTCAATACGCCAGCCCTGGTCTTCGGTAAGATGCCAGTGAAAATAATTCATCTTGTGCAGTGCAATAAAATCAATGTATTTCTTTACAAAAGAAACCGGGAAAAAATGACGACCAACATCCAGCATCAACCCGCGATATTCAAAGCGAGGCTTATCATTGATATTCACAAATGGAACGGCAAGTGAAGTTGCTTTTTCTACAGGCAACAATTGCAAAAGCGTTTGTATTCCATAAAAAGTTCCGGCTGCATCTTCACCTTTAATCGCAATGTTATTGGCTGAAACATTGATTGTATAAGCGCCTGCAATTGCTGTGTGTTGCGGCTTTATAACAGATAAAACAATCGCAGCTGCTTTTGTTGATTTTTCAGTAACGGGCAAAGTAAAGTTGTAAACTTCTTTCAAATAATCATTCAAAAAATCAGCGCTGTTACGGGTTTCGGCAGTGGCTACTATTTGTGTGGATGAAGTAATGGTAAAAGAACCACCGGCTGCCGGCATGGTTACCGATTGCGGCTGCGGAATAATGCTGACTTGCGCAATACAAATCCGGATGAAGAAAACAGAAAGAATGAATAATACTTTCTTTAGTAACATGGTTGATGTTTTAGGTAAATAAAATCGTTACGCGAATCATAAAGATAACAGCTTCTGTTTTTCTGTATTGTTTTGGTTTATTTGGTTTTAGAAAGCGACAATATAGAAGAAGAAAATGACAAGAATCAAGGTTCAAGATACAAGGAACAAGAGACAAGTGCCAAGATACAAGGAACAAGAATGCAAGAAGAAAAGGCAAGAGATAAGAATACAAGATGCAAGAATCAAGGTTCAAGATACAAGAAGACATGAGACAAGATTTTGGTTGCTGAATAATACAGAGCAATAAAAAAGTCTTTACAGCTACAATTTGCAGCTATAAAGACTTTTAAAGACTTTTTACAAATACTTACAATTACGGTTGTTGCTTCGGTGTTTGTGGTTGCACAGGAGTTTTTGACTTGATATAATCAGCTTTGTCGGTTTCACCGGAAGCTTGTTTTTGCTGAGCGATTTTATTCAGTGTACCAAAAATAAAAAAGTCAGTTCTGCTGCGGTAAGTTTCAGGAATCTGGTTGCGGAATTTGATAATCATATCAACTCCTTTTTTAAAATTTTCGGTGTTCTTTATCTTACCGATGTAATCAGCAAAAGGCGACAACAATTCAAATTTTTCCTCCCCGAAAGGAAGCGCGTCAAATTGTTTTGAAACGACATCAAAATGACTTTCATCTGAGTAATGGATCAATGCACTGCGAAGCGCTCCTTTGGCTGGCTGCGAAGCAATTTTGGCAACGGCTTCAACAGCTGCGGTGCTGTCTGTTTTGCCTAACGCTTCAATAGCCGCACCGGCAACAGAATAAGACGAATCGGTAACGGCACTTACAAACAGAGATTTATAAGTTGCATTTTTATAACCGCCCAGCAATTCAATCGCTTTTGCTTTTACTAAAGATGATGAATCTGATTTTGCCATGCTGGCAAGAACCGTTTCGAGCGCCTTTTTTACCGTATCGCTGTTTGCATTCAATGAATTTAAAGTGAGCAGGCGAAGACGATACGATTTATCGTTCAAAGCTGTCTTTAAAAAGTCTAATGCTTTTGGATCGGTTTGTTTTTGTGCCGCCGCTACAATGGCTTCTCTCCTGTCAACATATAATCCGGCATGTTGGTATTGATAGATAAATTCATCCAGGGTTTTATCATCGTTTTTACGACAAAGCAAAACCTTATCACCATCCACATTTATTAAGTCTGGTTTTGCGTTTACTTTGAAAGAAAACGTATCGGCAGAATCTTTCATCCACACCTTGTAACGCTTCTTGTTGCCACCTTCATATACGTCAATCGCAAAGGGAAGTGTAAACACTTTAGCTGGTTGCGTTTGCCTCATAAAAACAGTTGCTGTTTTGCTGGCATCATCATATTTATACTTGATATCGAGAATTGGATGGCCGCTGCCATAATACCATTGGTTCCAGAACCAGTTTAAATCTTCGCCGGTAACCTGCTCGAAAGCAAGACGCAATTGCTGCGCTTCAGCATTGTTAAACTTATACGTATTCAGATATAAGTTTAAAGATTTGAAGAAAGCACTGTCGCCAACATAATTACGAAGCATGTGCAAAATGCAGCCGCCTTTCGGATAACTTACATCATCAAACACATCTTCTTTATCGGCATAATAAAAACGCACTAAATTTTTTGAAGCGGCATCGGGATCGTTTAAATAAGTACGAAGATTTGCATTGATAGTGGCATCGCCTTCATCTTTGCCATGTTTGTAGGTTGACCATAATGTTTCGCTGTAATCGGCAAACGATTCATTCAACGTAATGTTGCTCCAGCTTTCGGTGGTTACATAATCGCCAAACCATTGGTGAAACAATTCATGCGCAATTACGCTTTCCCAGTTATTACCATCTTTTAGCTGACGCGCATCTTGTTGCGCTCCTTCGCCGTGTAAGGTTGATGTTGTATTTTCCATCGCGCCGCTTACATAGTCTCTGCCAACGATTTGCGCATATTTCGCCCAGGGAAAATCAACGCCGGTTATCTTAGAATAAAAAGCAATCATTTCGGGCGTATAACCAAAAATTTTGCGCGCTACCGGCGCAAATTCTTTCTCAACATAATAACTTACTTCTTTGCCTTTGTAGCTGTCTTTAATAACAGAAAAATTGCCAACGCCCATAAAGAAAAGATACGGCGAATGCGGCAAATCCATCTTCCAGGTATCTGTTCGTGTGCCGTCTGCGTTGGTCTTTTTACTCTTTAATAAACCATTCGACAGCGTAATATATTTTGCAGGAACCGTTATTATAATTTGTTCCGTTGTTTTTTGATTTGGCTTATCAATCGTTGGAAACCAGCCGGAGTTAGATTCGGTTTCGCCTTGCGTCCAAATCTGGATTGGCTTGGCAGAATCTTCGCCTTTCGGGTTAATAAAATACAAACCTTTACTGTCAGAAATAGCGGCACTTCCTTTTGCCTTTATCGTATTAGGGCGCGAGATGTAATCAATATAAAGAGTATAATTTTCTCCCTTTTTGTAAGTTTTATCAAGCGTAATAAAAAGCTGGCTGCTATCGTAAGTAAATTTCAGCGGTGTGTTTTTACCACCTTTTACGATTGCGATTTGTATGATTTCCATGCTTTTCGCATCGAGTTGTAAAGAATCGGTCGGGTAAAAATGCGGGTGCAACGTAACCCATTCTTTACCGTACATCCATTGTTTGTCGTAATCGAATTTTACATCCAGCTTGGTATCCACCAAATCGTTGGTTTTTGTAGCTGTAGCACGGTAAATTTTTTGCCAGGCTTCTTGCGGTTGGCTGCTGTCTTTTGATTGAGAATAACCTGATGCGGTAATTAGAGCTAAAACAAATAATACAATAAATCGTTTCATTAAATTAAGTTCTGTAAAAAATAAAAGTGGCGAAAGATACAATATGGCTGCGTTTCATCAATATCAATATTATAAATGGTTTTATAATTTTACATAGAATGATTCTCGTTTTTTGTCAGCCTGTTTTACTTTTTTACATCAAACGCTGGATTTGTAAAACCGTTTTATGTTATGCGCTTTTATTATTCGGATTGAATACTTTTTTATCAATTAAACAACACAAACCACAAAGACAGAAATAACAAAGCATTGCATGATGAAGCCAAAGATGATATGGCTTTGTAAGCCAAAAAAAAATTCTGTTTATCAATCACAACAATCATTCTGTCTTTGATTTTAATAGCTTTGTTCATCTTTCCTGTTATGTTATGTCTATGAAAAAAGACAATTCATTTTTATGGCTTTTGTTACTGATTTTAGTAATCGTTGTGTTTGTTAGTGTATGCCGTTACAAAACAACAACAACATCTCTGCCACCCAACAATACAAAGCCCGGCAATACAACAAGAGCCGCAACAGATAACAGCAACCTGTTATTAGGAAACCCGACCAACGCCACACATAGCAGCAACAATCCGGATAATTATCTCATTGATCACACGTATTACACGGAAAGTTATAACAGCCGAAAAGGCACACCGAATTGGGTAAGCTGGCACATTAGCGCAACTGATTTAGGAACAACAGATCGCATAGACGATTTCAGGCAGGATAACAATTTGCCCGGCGGCTGGTTTAGCGTATTGCCCGGCAACTATAAAAATTCCGGTTTTGATAAAGGTCATAATTGTCCGTCCGGCGACCGCACGGCTTCGCGCGATGCCAATTCATCTACTTTTCTTATGGATAATATGATACCGCAGGCGCCGAAAAATAATCAGCAAACCTGGGAACATTTAGAACGTTATTGTCGCAACGAGGTGCAGAAAGGCAATGAAGCTTATGTGGTGATGGGAAATTATGGCAGCGGTGGTACCGGAAGTAAAGGTTATAAAACAACTATCAGCAGTGACAGAATTAATGTGCCGGCGCACATTTGGAAAGTGGTTGTTATTATTCCCGAAGGAAATAATGATTTAGCAAGAATTAACAACAAAACGCGCGTGATTGCTATTGATACGCCAAACGATAATTCCATTGCTCCCAACTGGATGAATTATGTAACCACGATCAGCAATATTGAAAGTGCTTGTCAATGCGATTTGCTTTCCGCTTTGCCTTCAACGCTTCAAAAAGAATTGGAAGTGGAAAAATTTAAAGGCGGAAATTGAGATTTTTAAGCAACTGTTTTTTTAAGATTTATTTGAATAGCAAATAATACAACTCTTTGATTTAGATATTGTTTTTAGCTTTATTTTCAGAATTAAAAATCCTTGTATGATTTCTCTTTCTTTGATGTTTATTATTATCTATGTAATTACAGTTGTCGTATTTCTTGTTATGCCTAAAAAAGCATTACTTAAAATGGTAAGAAGAGATCTGGGTAAAAACTTTAATCCTAATAACTTAAAAAGCGTTAATACATACGCGCTCGGCTATTACAAACTGATAATTTTGGGCGGTGCTGTAGTAGCAACCATAATTACCTTGATCTTAAAATTATTATTTTATTAATTGATTTATCGGAATACGATTTGCTTTCCCTTTTCACAAAATTTTCTCTTTAACCCACACCATTTTCTTCTTTTACGTCTGCACATTTTCGGGGTTCATCTCATTTAGCAGCAACGCCTTTTTATATGCCGGTAGTTTAGTGTCTGAATTTGAATAACACAATTATCGGTTATGCAAAAAACAATTGTTTATTGATTTGGAATATAAGATTATGAAACAGTTTAGATGGAGCGATAAAAGCGCGCAGATTGTAATTCACACTTTTATGTGGTGCGTTTTTTTTACGCTGCCTTATTTGCTATATAATACACACAATAACACGCCAAAGCAGATAAACATTGGGCTTGAACAGAGCTTTTTACTATTAAATACATTAACTAACGTTTTTGAAATAGCCTTGTTTTATATTAATGCTTTCTTATTAGTACCCAGGTTGGTTTATACAAAAAAATATAGTCTCTATATTTTTTCTCTAATCATACTTTTTTCAATTATTTTATTTTTTCATTATCTTTTATATTGTTTATTAATCAATAGAGAAACCTTTGTTTTATTGAATTCAATACGATTTAATTTACCTACGCTTTTATTGATTCTTGCCATAAGTACAACCTGGAAAATGAATAAAGACAGGCTGGAAAATGAGAAGCTTTCTTTGCAAACGCAGGAAGAAAATTTAAAGACTGAACTTTCTTTTTTGCGCTCGCAGATAAGCCCGCATTTTGTGTTTAATGTGTTGAATAATATAGTTGCATTGGTGCGATTAAAAAGCGAAGAATTAGAACCTACGGTAATGAAATTATCCGGCTTAATGCAATACATGTTGTATGAAACTAATGAAGATTTAGTATTACTAAAAACAGAAGCCGAATACCTGCAAAGTTATATTGATCTTCAGCAGCAGCGCTTTGGTAAAAAAGTAAAAATTAATACTTCTATAAGCCTTAGCAATTCGTGGAGCGAGATAGAGCCGATGCTGTTAATTCCGTTTGTAGAAAATGCGTTTAAGCATGGTGTTGGTATGATAGAATCTCCGCAGATAGATATTCATTTAAAGATGAAAGATGAGAAGACTTTGCTGTTTACCGTTCGTAATAAATACAATAATAACAAAGAAGAAATCAGGGATAAAACCTCAGGCATTGGTCTGGCGAATGTAAAGCGCAGATTAAACTTATTGTATAGCAACAAGCACTCTTTATTAATAGATCAAAAAGACAATTGGTTTTCTGTTTCTCTCACCATTCAACTTCATAATAATGATTCAGTGTATAGCCGTTGATGATGAGCCGCTGGCGTTAAATCTGCTGGCAGACAACATCAGTAAAATTCCTTTTTTAAAACTGGTATCAAAATGCGAAGATGCGTTTGAAGCTGCCAAAATATTGCAGGAACAACCGATAGATTTAATTTTTATTGACATACAAATGCCGGGTATTACCGGCTTGCAGTTTATAGAAACCTTACCCAAAAAACCAATGGTTATTTTAATTACAGCCTATAAACAATATGCGTTAGAAAGTTATGCGCTGAATGTAGTAGATTATTTATTAAAACCTGTTGCAATGGATCGCTTTATGAAAGCGTGCCATAAGGCATTGGAGTTGTATGAATTAAAGTATGAAAACCGCCAGCCAAATGCGCAGCCACCGGCTTATATGTTTGTGAATGTTGGCTATAGTCTATTGAAAGTTGTATTTGATGATATTGTATGGATTGAAGGCTTAAAAGATTATGTGCAGATACATGTAAAAAGTTCACCCAAGCCTATCATGGTTCGTATGAGTGTAAAAGCCATTGAAGAACAACTTCCGCAAAACAATTTCATCCGTATTCATAAGTCATTTATCATATCGGTACAAAGCATTACTGCCATACGAAAAAACAGTGTTTTTATTGATGATAAAGAATTTCCGGTTGGCGAAACGTATCGCGATGTAGTTGATAAACTAACAAGAAATATTTCGTAAAGCTGGTAAGATAATTTATCCTCTGATCAGTTAGCATGTATTGATTTAGTTTATTGTTTTATTGTCTTTCTCTAAGATTTTCTTTTGCCGGTTTACTAAGAAGATTTGTTTTTAAATTTTAATTTTTAGGAAAATAAAATCCTTCTATCTTTATTTCAGCAAACGACAGACTGCTACTCATCCAGTATATCACTGCCTCACTAACAGCCTGCATTCGCCATTATCAAACCAATATTGTAAACCTAAAAACTTTAACCATGAAACTTCTATTCTCTTTGCTGCTTGCAGCATTTTCTATCAATTGTTATGCAAACTATATTCTTGTAAACAAAGGCGGAGACAATGGCGCCTTTATTACGAGCGCTAATCCCGGCGACACTTTTGCCTTTCGTTCTTCTCTCAATCCCTGGAGTTATGTTTATGTAAATGCTTCGGGAAATGCTGCCAAAAAAATTGTCTTTATCAATGTTGGCGGCCAGGTTCAAATGACAAGCGGTTTCCAGTTTGAGAACTCTAATTATTTTAAGCTTACCGGTACGGGAAGCAGCAATACGTATGGCTTTCTGGTTAAAGATAACGCGGGCAGTGGTGTGGCTCTAAACGTAAGCGGCAAGAGCGCTTTCTTTAGTATTGACCATATACAGGTTGCCCAAAAACTTTACGCAGTATGGGTAAAAAATGAAGTGAGTTGTGATGTAACATTAAACTATCCCAATCGCCCGATTCACGATTTTGAACTCAGTTATATTGATGTCAATACAGTAAACCAGGATGGCTTTTATTTGGGCAGCACCGCACCCACCGGAGGTCGCAGCATTACTTGTAACGGAACCACATATAATAACCGGATTGCAGGTAGAATGTATAATGTTTATGTACATCATATAACCATGACAAGAACTGGCAGAACCGGCATTCAGTTAAGTGGTTGCGACAGCGGCACAAACCGTATTGCATATTGCACAATAAAAAACTGCGGTTTTGAATTTAACTCATCGCAGGGTGCTGGTATATGGCTCGGTGGTATGACGGCGAGTTGTGAAGTAGATAATAATAATGTTGACAGCACATGGTTACACAATTATATTTCTTACGGTATTAAGACTTGCTATTTTCATAATAATATTGGCAGTCATGCAGGCATGCTTTCGGGTGATAGCGCAGGTATCAAAGGCAATCATAGAAACAATGGCTATTCTTCTGCTTTAATTAACGACCCGCCAAGCGTACCTGTTACCAAATCAACTTTTGTTTGGGAACACAATACGTTAGGAGCCAATACAGATCCGTCAGGAGTAAAAGTCGCGGTGCTTAAATGGACAGATAATTATACGACTACCGGTAATGTTATTTGCGATTGCGGCAGCCCCATTTTTGTAACAAGCGGCATAACATATTCAACGGCCTGTACAACGTCAGCTTGCACGATAGTTTATGATATAGAACCTAATAATGGTACAGGTACTGCCGTACAAATACCTTTGAATACACAAGTAAAAGGAACGATTGGAAATTCAGGAGACAGAGATTACTATAAGTTCAATGTAATTAATGCCGACTCGGTAACGATAACCCTGACTACGCTTCCGCTTAACTATAATTTGTATTTATCCGATAGTTCAGGAACCTCGCTAAAAGTTGCCAAGAAGGATGGAACAGCTAATGAAACAATCAAATTTTATTCGGCAGCCGGAAAAAAATATTATGTTAGTGTAATTAGTTCGGCAGATACGATATTCGATGCAGCGAATTGTTACACTTTAAACGTCGCAACACAGTCTGCGCAAAAACAGATTTCACCAAAAGAACAGTTGATATCAACCGGCATCAAAGTATATCCTAATCCCGCTCGTTCTGTGGTTAATGTGTATATAGAAACGGTACCAAATAATTCAACTGTGCGGTTATTAGATTCTTACGGTAAAATCATTGCTGTAAAAACGGCTGTAAAAGGCAATATACAATTCGATATAAATAAATTCAGCGCCGGCAATTATTTCATATCAATTACCAGTAAAGAAGGAAACAGAATTTACAACAATATGTTTATCAAAGAATAAAAACAGGTAGTTTGCAGAGACAGTTGTTCTGCATTGCAAATTAAGTAAAGTATTGGCTCCGTAATTTGTCTAAAAGAACATATCAAATCAAACTGTAAAGAAGGCATACTTAGTATGTCTTCTTTTTTATAACTCATACTGAATCTTACGCTTACTTTACTATGAAATTTGAATCATATATCAGCTTGAAGGAAACCAATATTTTCTTCTGCTACGTTTGGTTAAATTTTTGATACGAATTAAAAAAATTCTGATACAAAATTGGTTACAATGGTTAAAATATTGCTTGTAGATGATGACGAAGACATATTACAGGCACTAAAGTTTTTTTAAAACGTAATAGTTTTGATGTGGTTGCTGTTTCAAATGGTAACGCTGTTGTAGATGCAGCTTTACACATGAAACCTGATATTATTTTGATGGATATTAATCTAAACGGTTATGATGGTCGTAAAATATGCAAAGAGTTGCGCGACAGTAGCCAGTTTACTATTCCTATCATTTTATTTTCAGCCGTTCCTGAATATAATAATACCGTATCGGAATATGGCGCTAATGGTTTTATAGATAAACCTTTTGAAGTAAGAAATCTTATTGACCAGCTACATTCTTTTTTAAATTGATCATATCAAATAAGTCTATATAATTTTGCCAACATTATAAGACTTGCATTATAAGAGCATGATTCTTCTGACATAAAAGCTTACCATAATTTTTTACGATTTGGAACGAACATGCAAACAAAATAAGTAAACAAAGATGAATACACTAACAGATAAAGTAGCTTACATAACAGGTGGCAGCAAAGGAATCGGATATGGCGTTGCAAAAACGTTATTAGAAGCCGGAATGAAAGTGGCAATTACAAGCCGCACGTTAGCAGCGGCGCAGAAAGCAGCCAAATCGTTAAGCGATGATGCGTCTAAAGTATTGGCTTTACAATCAGAAGTCAGTTCAATGGAATCGGAGAAAAAAGCGGTGCAGGAAGTCATTAATCATTTCGGTCAGTTGGATGTATTGGTGGCGAATGCCGGCGTTGGTCATTTTGCCAATATTGAAACCTTAACAGAAGAAGACTGGAAAAGCACGATTGATACCAATTTAACAGGCGTTTTTAATAGTGTAAAAGCAAGCATTGATGCCTTAAAAAAAACAAAAGGATACATCATTACCATTGCAAGCTTGGCGGGTACAAATTTCTTTGTAAACGGTTCGGCTTACAATGCAAGTAAGTTTGGTTTGGTTGGCTTTACACAAGCCATTATGCTCGATTTACGGCAACATGGAATTAAAGTAACGACCATTATGCCTGGCTCTGTTGCTACTCATTTTGGCGACCAAACACCTACAGATGCCGATGCCTGGAAAATACAGCCGGAAGACATCGGCCAAATGGTAGCCGACTTATTAAAAATGAATCCACGCACGTTACCAAGTAAAGTTGAAGTAAGACCAACCATTCCGGGCAAATCGTAAGACAAATCAGGCATGTAAATGTATTGTCGCAGTTCGCTCTTTGTTAGTCGTATTTGCACAGTATTTTCTTACTTTATTTATCTGATGTTTGCAGTATTCAATCAAAAAAAATAACAATGGAAACACAAAACAGAGAAGTTATAACCATAGAGACAATTGTAGATGCGCCGGTTGAAAAAGTATGGGATTATTTTTCAGAATCGAAACATATTATTCAATGGAACAAAGCTTCGAATGATTGGTTTACACCAAAAGCAGAAAACGATTTTAAAGAAGAAGGAAGCTTTAATTACAGAATGGAAGCCAAAGATGGTTCTTTCGGGTTTGATTTTGTTGGAAATTATACTAAGATTATTCAGAATGAATATATCGAATATAATATTGCTGATGGACGAAATGTGAAAATTAAATTTGTTCCTGATGAAGAAAAAACAAAAATTACAGAAATTTTTGAAGCCGAAACTTCGCATCCGTTAGACGTGCAAAAAAGCGGTTGGCAAGCTATACTCGACAATTTTAAAAACTACACAGAAAGCAACTAACAAGCCGTTACAATTCAAGGATTATAAATAAAGCCGGACGTTATGTTCCGGCTTTTACTTTGTTTTATATTTTACTTACGCTCCTTGTGCGGCAATTGAAACAGGTTGCCATTTCTCCCAATTTTCAATCCTTTTCTGATACTGCGTTTTAGCAATTTGTAGTGGCATTTCGCCAAGAAAAATTCGCAGCGGCGGTTGCTCTGCATCAACAACCTGTAAGATAGCTTCCGCAGTCGCATTTGGATTGCCTTGCTTCATGCCGGAACGCATTTTGGCTCTGGCTTCTCTTACTTTATCATAAGCGGCAATCGGCTGTGCATGTTTTGCCGAACTGCCTGACCAATCTGTTTCAAAACCACCGGGTTCAATTAAAGTAACATGAATACCAAAGTCTGCGACTTCCTGACTTAGCGATTCGGAAAATCCTTCCAGCGCCCATTTTGATGCGTGATACATACCAATGTTTGTAAAAGCAGCAATGCCGCCAATACTTGATACCTGCAAAATATGACCACTTTTTTGTTCGCGCATAATTGGCAAAGCCGCTTGCGTTACCCATAAAGCGCCAAAGAGATTGGTTTCAATTTGCTCGCGGACTTCTTTTTCACTTAATTCTTCAATGGCTCCGAACTGACCGTAACCTGCATTATTAATTACAACATCCAATCTTCCAAAATGATCTTTCGCTTTTTGAATTGCATCAAAACAATCTTTCCGATTGGTAACATCTAATTCCAATGTCAATACAGATTTACCAAACTTATCTTGTAATTTCTTCAATGTGTCTGTCTTGCGCGCTGTTGCTGCAACTTTATCGTCACGCTTTAATGCAGCTTCTGCCCAAACGTTTCCAAATCCACGCGAAGCTCCGGTTATAAACCATACTTTTTGTTCCATAATATACTATTACTCGTATTTAATTATTAACTGATTTCGACAGCAATTAGCTGATACAACATTTTTTATACCATCCATTAATAAAGTGCTTTATGAATGATCATGTTTATTGAACATTACACATTTTATTTGTTTATCCAACCAGTCAATTCATCTGATTTGACTAAATAAAATCTTTCAATCTTTGAATATTTTTTTGATACAGAAAGATAAATTTGGAAGATAATAAGCGATAGCTGTATTAATCGTGAAGTGTTTTATCAGTAAAAATATTTTTGTTGATCGTTCACAGAAGATTAGAGATTAAAACGGCATTATGAAATTGCGTACCGATAATTTATTGCCGATTAAGATGTTATATCCCTTCGCATTTCAAGCCTAATATAAAGTGGCAAGTTGTCTTTTATTCTATTTTGATGAGAAGAATTGAAAGAAAAGCGTTTTTTAAACGCGACTTTTACTAAAATTTATAAAAAACAGAAAAATTAATTAAAAAAAGCTTGCATGTTATGTACCAAGCTGTTACCTTTGCGCTCCCAATTTGAAATTTGGGTTACGGTTATGTCTCAAAGAATTCGCATAAAATTACAGTCATACGATCATAATCTGGTAGATAAATCTGCAGAGAAAATCGTTAAGACCGTTCGCAGCACAGGAGCTGTTGTTACAGGTCCTATTCCTCTGCCTACGCATACTAAAATATTTACAGTATTACGTTCACCGCACGTGAACAAAAAGAGCCGTGAACAATTTCAGCTGGCTACTCACAAGCGCTTATTAGATATTTATACTTCTTCTTCACGTACAGTAGACGCTTTGTCAAAGCTCGACTTACCTTCCGGTGTTGAAGTGGAAATTAAAGCGTAAGTAAAAGCTTTAAGCTGAAAGCGAAAAGCAAAAAAGTTCTTACATAATCAATCATCTCTCAATTGCGAAAGCGAAAAAAGAGCTCTGAATATAGTAAACGAAGTTTTTAAATTCCTTTTTGGGGTTTATAACTTCAAGGACATAAAAACAAGCCCTTCGAGGTTTGTTTAAAACCGGTACTTCTTCTCCTGATAAGACAGGAAACAAAAGAAAAGGTCGGCGGCAAACAAGGATTGAATCACGCTTCATCGGTGTGATGTCCTCAATACCTCAGCGGGGCACAAACCGCAAAACACGATGAAAGGTATTATTGGTAAAAAAATCGGCATGACCAGCATCTTTGGTGCAGACGGAAAACAAACCGCTGTTACAATTATTGAAGCTGGACCTTGTGTTGTTACACAAGTAAAAACCCAGGATACAGACGGCTACAATGCTCTCCAGTTAGGCTTCGGCGACAAAAAAGAAAAGCATTCTCTAAAAGCCGAAATTAACCACTACGCAAAGGCTAATACTCCAGCCAAAAAATTCGTAAAAGAATTTCGCGATTCTTCTCTCAACAAAAATATTGGTGAAACCGTAACCGTAGAAATATTCGCTGAAGGCGATAAAGTTGAAGTTGTTGGTACTACAAAAGGCCGAGGTTTTCAGGGTGTTGTAAAACGTCATGGTTTCCATGGTGTAGGCGAAGCATCGCATGGTCAACATGATCGTAGCCGCGCGCCGGGATCTATTGGTGGTTCATCTTATCCTTCCCGTGTATTTAAAGGGATGAGAATGGCCGGTCGTATGGGTAATGACCGTGTAAAGATGAAAGGTCTGAAAATTGTAAAAATATTCCCTGAAAAAAATTATATACTGGTGGGCGGTTCTGTTCCGGGTCACAATGGTTCAATCGTTTTAATCCAGAAATAATCACCAATTTAAAGAATTCAAATGCAGGTAGAAGTTTTAAATATACAAGGTCAAACAACCGGAAGAACTATCGAGTTGCCGGAAGAAATATTTGGTGTTGAACCAAATGACCACGTGTTATATCTTGCTGTAAAGCAATACCAGGCTGCTAAACGCCAGGGCACACATAAAGTAAAAACCCGTGCTGAAGTACAGGGTGCCAGCCGCAAATTGCACAAGCAAAAAGGTACCGGTGGTTCACGTAAAGGTAATATCCGCAATCCTTTGTATAAAGGTGGTGGTACTATATTCGGACCTAAACCACATGGTTATGGGTTTAAGCTGAATAAAAAAGTAAAAGACTTAGCAAAAGTCAGCGCACTTTCTTACAAAGCAAAAGATAATGCTATTGTAATTATCGAAGATATCTTTATGGAAGCACCAAAAACAAAGCAATTTGGCGATGTTTTGAAAGCTTTAAAAGTCACTGGTAAAAAGACATTGATTGTTCTTTCAGATTATAATGATAATGTTTACCTAAGTCTTCGCAATATGCCAAGAGTTGAAAGCACTTTGCTGGCTGACTTAAACACTTACGAAGTGGTAAATGCAGATACTTTGATTTTAACTGAAAGTGCTGCCAAGATTTTCAGCGAAGAAGAAACTGCCGAGGTAGAAGCATAATTAAAAACGTTTCAATTATTCATAATGAAAAGTATTGAAGTACTTATAAAGCCGGTTCTCACCGAGAAAGTTAACAACCAGCAGGAAAAGCTGAGGCGTTATGCTTTTAAAGTTGCAAAAAAGGCAAATAAACTCGAAATAAAGAAAGCTGTAGAAGATATGTACGGCGTTAGCGTTGCAAATGTGAATACAGTTATTGTTCCGGGAAAAAATAAAACGCGCTTTACAAAAGCTGGTTTTATTAAAGGTACAAAGCCTGGTTACAAAAAAGCTTATGTAACCGTAGCTGAAGGCGAAACCATAGACTTATACTCAAATATTTAAATTATAGCCGCGAAGCTGAAAAGTTCGCATAAAGTATCTATCAAATGGCATTAAAGAAATACAAACCCATGACAGCCGGCACACGCTGGAGAATTGGGAACGCTTATGCTGAAATTACAACTAACGAGCCTGAAAAGAGCTTGCTGGAACATCAGCACAGCACGGCTGGTCGTAATGCACAAGGTCGTCGTGTAATGCGCTACATGGGTGGAGGAAATAAACATCATTACCGCATTATAGATTTCAAAAGAAATAAAACTGGTATGGATGCCAAAGTAGTTTCTATTGAATACGATCCAAACCGTACCGCTTTCATCGCATTGGTACAATACACAGACGGAGAAAAAAGATACATCTTAGCTCCGCAGGGCATCCAGGTTGGTGCAACTATAAGTGCTGGTGACGCTGTTGCTCCTGAATTAGGCAATGCTCTTCAAATGAAAAACATGCCTTTAGGTACTGTGATTCATAATATTGAATTACAACCAGGACAAGGTGGCAAAATGGCTCGCAGCGCTGGCTCTTCTGCTCAATTAACTAACAAAGAAGAAAGATATGCTGTACTGAAGATGCCAAGCGGTGAATTAAGAAAAGTTCTTATCAACTGCTATGCAACGGTAGGTGTGGTTTCAAACAGTGATCATAATCTGGAACAAGCTGGTAAAGCTGGAGTTAACCGTTGGAAAGGTGTTCGTCCACGCGTTCGTGGTGTTGCTATGAACCCTGTAGATCACCCGATGGGTGGTGGTGAAGGTAAATCTTCAGGTGGACATCCACGCAGCCGTACCGGTAAATATGCAAAAGGTTTAAAAACCCGTAAGCATAAAGGTTCTGACAGTCTGATTATTCAGCGCAGAGACGGTAAAAAATTAAAGCAGAGATAATATAGAGAACGTATTTAATAATAAATTTAATTAACTCATTACTATGGGTCGTTCGATAAGTAAAGGTCCTTACATCGATGTCAATCTTGAAACAAAAGTTTTAAACATCAACGAAGGCAAAAACAAAAAGAGTGTTATCAAAACCTGGAGCCGCCGCTCTACAATTTCTCCGGATTTTGTAGGTCATACGTTTGCAGTGCATAACGGTAACAAATTCATTCCGGTATATGTAACTGAATTTATGGTTGGACATAAGCTTGGTGAATTTGCACCGACACGTAATTTCAGAGGACATTCTGGTTCTAAAAAGTAGTAAAAGTATTAGGTCATAAGTATTAAGTAGTAAGTAAGGTTTTAAGACTTATAACTTACCATTTACACATACAACTAAAGAAAATGGAAGCTGTTGCTAAATTAAATAATTATCCTACTGGTCCGCGCAAAATGCGTTTGTTAGCAGACGTAATTCGTGGAATGGAAGTAGAAAAAGCGTTAGCTATTTTGGAATTCCATCCGCAGCACAATGCTGTTCCTTTATTTAAGTTGCTGAAGAGCGCTATCAACAACTGGGAGCAAAAAAATGAAGGTGGAAGCGCTGCTGATGCAAGCTTAATTGTAAAGACTGTTTTCGTTGATGGCGGTCGTGTTTTAAAACGAATGCGTCCGGCACCACAAGGTCGTGGCTACCGTGTTCGTAAGCGCAGCAATCATGTAACTATAATCGTTGATAGCAAATCATAAATCATTCATTGCAGGTTTTAAAGCCTGTAAGCAAATAAAACAATATGGGTCAAAAAGCAAATCCTATTGGTAACAGGTTAGGCATCATCAGAGGTTGGGAAAGCAACTGGTATGGCAGCAAAAAAGACTATGCCGGAAAGCTGATTGAAGATAACAAAATCAGGAGTTACCTGAATGCACGTATTAACAAAGGCGGTATTTCTAAAATTGTTATAGAACGTACATTAGGAAAACTGATTGTTACGATACACACTTCAAAGCCAGGAATTATTATTGGTAAAGGTGGTGGAGAAGTTGACCGTATCAAAGAAGAATTAAAAAAATTAACCGGCAAAGAAGACGTTCAGATCAACATTCTTGAAATTCGTCGTCCTGAGCTGGATGCTACTATTGTGGGTGATACCATTGCCCGTCAGATTGAAAACCGCATTAACTTCAAACGTGCCACTAAAATGGCAGTTGCCTCTACGCTTCGTATGGGCGCAGAAGGTATCAAAGTACAGTTAAGTGGTCGTTTAGGCGGTGCTGAAATCGCGCGTAGTGAAAAGTTCATGCAAGGTCGTGTTCCATTACATACTCTTCGTATGGATATTGATTACGCTAATGTGTTTGCACAAACCGTTTATGGCAAAATCGGTATCAAAGTTTGGATTTGTAAAGGTGAAGTGTTAGGCAAAAGAGATTTAAACCCGAACTTTATTGGTGGTAAAGATGTAAGTGGCGAAAGAAACGACAGAAGAGATAACGATCGTGGCGGCGATAGAAGAGATGATCGTCGTGGCGGTGGTGACAGAAGAGATGACCGTAGTAACAGAGGCGGCAACGAAAGAAGAGGTGGCGGCGGTGCTCCAAGAAGATAAATAAGTCGCCGGTTTCCAGGCACTGGTTTCCGGTTCTCAATAACGAATCACTGGTAACGGGCAACCGGTAACCGGTAACAAAAAAAGTTAGACATGTTACAGCCGAAAAGAAGTAAACATAGAAAAGCACAGAAAGGTCGCATTCGCAATGTGGCTAAAAGAGGCACTAGCATATCATTTGGCTCTTATGCTTTAAAAGCAGAAGAACCGATTTGGTTAAATAACCGCCAGATAGAAGCTGCGCGCCAGGCATTAACCCGTGCTATGAAACGTGAAGGAAATGTCTGGATCAGAATTTTTCCTGATAAACCAATAACACGTAAGCCACAAGAAGTACGTATGGGTAAAGGTAAAGGTAATCCTGAATTCTGGGCTGCCGTAGTTGAACCGGGACGTATCATTTTTGAATGTGACGGTGTATCTATGGAAACTGCAAAAGATGCTATGCATTTAGCTTCCCAGAAGCTTCCTATCAAAACAAAGTTTATAATCAGAAGAGACCTTCAGGCTTAGTCCCTGTATTCTTTTATCAATAAAACAAAATACAATGGCTAATAAAAAATACGAATTTAACAAAAACCTGAAAGATTTCAGCGAAGCAGATTTGCAGGCTCGCGTGAGCGAAGACATCGTTCGTTTAAAAAAACTTGAGTTTGCACATGCAATTTCTCCGTTGGAAAATCCAATGACAATTCGTAATCTGAGAAAAGACATTGCAAGAATCAAGACTGAAATTAAGCACAGAACTTTACAGGCGTAGCAAACGCCTTTAATTATACACAACTGCTCTTAGAGCATAAAAGTTAAACAAATGGCTATAACAGCTGAAGAAAGAAATTTACGTAAAACAAGAATAGGGGTTGTCAGCAGCAACAAAATGGAAAAAACCATTACAGTGGCTGTTGAAAGAAAAGTAAAACATCCTATTTATGGTAAATTCTTAAACAAGACCGCTAAGTTTCATGCTCATGATGAAAAGAATGAGTGTACTATCGGTGATATAGTGAAGATTATGGAAACTCGTCCTCTCAGCAAAACAAAACGCTGGAGACTTGTTGAAGTGATTGAGAAAGCTAAATAGCTTTTGGCTACACCAAAAGCAACAAAAAGTTTTATTTATAATAAAATTCATTGCTGGCAGCTGATGGCTGACAGCTCAAAGCTCAACAAAATGATTCAGCAAGAAAGCAGGTTAAACGTAGCTGACAATAGCGGTGCAAAAGAAGTTCTTTGCATTAGGGTGTTAGGCAATTCCGGTCAGGATTACGCTAAAATAGGCGATAAGATTGTAGTAACCGTTAAAGATGCTTTGCCTGCCGGTGGCGTTAAAAAAGGTACTGTATCGAAAGCTGTTATTGTTCGTACTACTAATAAACTTCGTCGTAAAGACGGTTCTTATATCCGTTTTGATGATAATGCTGTTGTGTTATTGAATAATGCAGACGAGCCTCGTGGCACACGCATATTTGGACCTGTAGCAAGAGAACTTCGTGATAAAGGTTACATGAAGATAATTTCACTTGCACCGGAAGTATTATAGTCATATTTTTGCCGCCCTTTTTACGGGGCGAACACAATAAAACAAGGGTTTACTCCGCAAAATATTTACAATGAGTAACAGATTTAAACCGAAATACAACATCAGGCGTGGCGACGAAGTAGTCGTAATTACCGGCGATGATAAAGACTTAAAAAAACCACGCAAGGTTTTAGAAGTCATTATCGACAAAGGTCGCGTAGTTGTTGAAGGCGTTAATATTATTACGAAACACACAAAACCTTCTGCACAAAACACAAAAGGTGGTATTGTAAAACGTGAAGCTCCTATTCATATCAGCAATGTTATGTTGTGGGACGCAAAAACAGGCGCTCCATCTAAAATAAAGCGCACACGTGAAGAAGGAAAATTAGTTCGTATTCTAAAAAAATCAGGGGAGGCAGTTAAATTATGAGTACTGTAAAATACACTCCAAGATTAGCAGATAAGTATAAAAAAGAAGTTATACCTGCTTTGGTAAAAAAATTCGGTTATAAAAGTGTTATGCAAACTCCAAGATTGGAGAAGATTTGCGTTAACCGTGGCGTAAACGGCGCCGTAGCTGACAAAAAACTGGTTGATGTTGCTGTTGATGAACTTAGCAATATCACAGGTCAGAAAGCAATTGCAACAAGAAGCAAAAAAGATATATCAAACTTTAAACTTCGTAAAGACATGCCGATTGGCGCACGTGTTACTTTACGTGGTGAAAGAATGTACGAGTTTTTAGATCGTTTAATCGCTGTAGCGTTGCCACGAGTTCGTGACTTCAAAGGTATTAGCGATAAAGCTTTCGACGGTCGTGGTAATTATACATTAGGTGTTACTGAGCAAATCATTTTTCCTGAAATTGATATTGATAAAGTAAACAAGATTACAGGTATGGATATCACTTTTGTAACGACTGCTCAAAATAATGAGGAAGCTTACGAGTTGCTGAAAGAATTGGGTATGCCTTTTAAGAATATGAAGAAAGAAGCTCAGGAAGCATAAAGATATTTTGGATTTATGATTTTTGATCTCGGTTTTGCAGTAATTCATAACTCATAAATTATAAATCAACAATCTATAAAAGATTATGGCAAAAGAATCAATTAAAGCCAGACAAAGAAAACGTGAAGCAATGGTAGCTAAATATGCTGCTAAACGTGCTGCTTTAAAAGAAGCAGATGATTATGCAGGTTTAGATAAATTACCTCGCAACGCTTCTCCGGTTCGTTTAAAAAACCGTTGTCAGCTTACCGGTCGTCCCAGGGGCTACATCCGTTATTTTGGTTTATCACGCATAACTTTCCGTGATATGGCTTTAAACGGAAAAATTCCCGGCGTTAAAAAAGCAAGCTGGTAATTCTGTAGTAAACTGAAAACACAGCGTTTTTAAGTACACAATTTTAATTAAAAGTATCAATACAAAATAATGGTAACTGATCCTATCGCAGATTTCCTTACCCGTGTAAGAAATGCACAGTTAGCCGGTCACAGAATCGTTGAGATTCCTGCGTCTAATTTAAAGAAACGTATTACTGAAATTTTATACGAGCAAGGTTTTATTTTAAAGTATAAATTTGAAGATGACAGCAAACAAGGCTTAATCAAAATAGCTTTAAAATACGATCCTACTACAAAACAACCGGCTATTCGTTCTTTAGAAAGAATCAGCCGTCCGGGTTTGCGTCAGTATTCAAAACCAGCTGATTTTCGTCGTGTTATTAATGGTTTGGGTATCGCTATTTTAAGTACTTCACAAGGTATTATGACTGATAAACAAGCCAAGTCTCAGAATGTAGGTGGAGAAGTTCTTTGTTATATTTCATAATTAGCCGACAGGCAATTTGAAAACTGAGTAATGGTTTTCAAATTTATAAAGTTCAGTTGTAATCTAAGTTTTCTATACGGTAACTGAAAAACAAGTGAACTACATTACCAACTAAATTTTTTTAATTCTCAAATTGAATTTATGTCACGTATAGGAAAACAAGCGATTGCTTTACCAAAAGGCGTTACTGTAAATGTCGGCAGCGATAATATAGTAAGTGTAAAAGGACCAAAAGGTGAATTAAAGCAACCCGTGGACAGAGATATTTCTGTTGAAGTAAAAGATAATGAAGTCAATTTAACCCGTGCTACAGACCAGATTCGCCACAGGGCGATGCATGGTTTATATCGTTCATTGGTTGCGAACCTTGTAAAAGGTGTAACGGATGGTTATAAGAAGAATCTTGAATTGGTAGGTGTAGGTTACAAAGCCGCTAATCAGGGAAATACATTAGATCTTTCTTTGGGTTATTCTCATAACATCATTTTTGAAATTCCTAAAGAATTAAAGGTTTCAACTGAAACGTTGAAAGGTCAAAATCCAAAAATTTATTTAGAAGGAATTGATAAGCAGTTAATCGGGCAGGTAGCTGCTAAATTGCGCAGCCTTCGTAAGCCTGAACCATACAAAGGTAAAGGTGTTAAATATTCTGATGAAGTGGTTCGCCGCAAAGCAGGTAAAGCCGCTGGTAAATAATCATCATCTCATTTACATATTCATTTCCTGGCAGTATCAGGAAGTCATAAATAAGAACAATGAATACAAAAGGTTTAAGAAGACAAAAAATACGTTACAGAACCCGCAAAAGAGTTTCCGGCACAGCACAGAAGCCTCGCTTATCTGTATTCCGTAGCAATACCGCAATTTATCTTCAGTTAATTGATGATGAGAGTGGTAAAACAATTACCGGTGCTTCATCGAAAGATAAAGACATCGAAGCACAAAGCGGAAACAAATCAGAGAAAGCAAAATTAGCTGGTACTGCAATAGCTCGTAAAGCTGTTGAGTTAGGTGTAAGCATTGTTGTTTTCGACAGAAGCGGTTATTTGTATCATGGTCGTATAAAAGCGGCTGCAGATGGTGCAAGAGAAGGCGGCTTACAATTCTAAAATAATGAATGATGAATTATGAATGATTAGTTCGTAATTCACAAGTCATAACTCATAATTATAAAGATGTCAAACGTAGTTTCAAATAAAGTAAAAGCTGGCGGAGAAGTAGAACTAAAAGAAAAAGTAGTTTCTATCAATCGCGTAGTGAAAACGACAAAAGGTGGACGTACTTTCAGTTTCTCCGCTTTGGTTGTTGTCGGCAACGAGAGCGGTGTTGTTGGTCAAGGTTTAGGTAAAGCTAAAGAAGTACAGGAAGCGATTACCAAAGGCATTGAAGATGCTAAAAAGAATTTGGTGAAAGTTCCTGTTATGCATGGAACGATACCTCATGATCAGTTAGCAAAAGAAGGTGCTGCGAAGGTTTTAATTAAACCAGCCGCACATGGTACAGGTGTAATTGCCGGTGGTAGTATGCGTGCTGTATTGGAAAGTGCAGGTATTACGGATGTATTAGCAAAAAGTCTGGGTTCTGCAAATCCTCATAACGTGGTAAAAGCAACTTTAAAAGCTCTTTCTTTGTTACGTGAACCTATTGAAATAGCTAAGAACCGCAATATCCAGTTGAAGAAAGTATTCAACGGATAATTGTAATTCATTTGTTCATTTTATAAATATCTTTTTGGATAACAACTATGGCAAAGATTAAAATCACACAAATAAAAAGCGGTATTGATCGTTCTGAACGTCAGAAAAAAACTTTATTAGCCTTAGGTTTAAAGAAACTGAATGCAACCAAAGAGGTAGAAGCTACACCGCAGATTTTGGGAATGGTTACTAAAGTTAATCATCTCGTAACAGTAGAAGAGTTAGGATAATTTTCAGACATAAATTATGAGTTCTAAACGGTGTAAATAATTTATAAATCATAATAAAAAAAGCGAGGGGCGATTCCCCGTTAAGTTCAAAATCAAATAAACAATGAAATTACATTCATTAAAACCAGCAGAAGGTTCTACCCACAAAGAAAAGCGTTTAGGTCGTGGTGAAGCCAGTGGTAAAGGCGGAACATCTACAAAAGGTAACAAAGGTGGTCAAAGTCGTGCTGGTTACCAGCGCAAGAACGCTCACGAAGGCGGTCAGATGCCAATTCAGCGTCGTATTCCAAAACGTGGTTTCAAAAACAATAATAGAGTTGAATTTAAAGTATTCAATTTGGGTCAGTTAGATTCAATTACAGAAAAATATGGCTTTACTGAAGTTTCAGTTGAAAACCTTTATATCAATGGCCTAATTAGTAAAACAGATAAAGTAAAAATATTAGGCACGGGCGAACTGAAAGCAAATTTAACTTTCAAAGTAAACGCTATCAGTGAAAAAGCAAAGACCGCAGTAGAAACTGCCGGAGGAAGTGTTGAAATTATAAAATAATTTTCCCGATATTTGCGAAACGCATCCATTAGCGATGCGTTTTTTGGCTTACAGAAATTACACTACACAACACATTCGATTTCGTGAAAAAGTTTGTACAGACACTAAAGAACATTTGGACAATTGAGGAGCTACGTACAAAAATTATTGTAACGCTTGCTTTAATTTTTACTTACCGCTTAGGTAATGCCATTATTTTGCCTGGTTTAAATCCAGTTACCATTCAGAATGCGGCAAACAAATCGCAAAGCAATGGCTTATTGGGTTTGTTTGATAGTTTTGCAGGTGGCGGGTTTTCTCATGCTTCTATTCTTGCATTAGGAGTTATGCCGTATATATCAGCTTCTATCTTCATGCAGCTGGCAACGATATTAATTCCACAACTGCAGAAAATTCAAAAAGAAGGCGAAAGCGGCAGAAAAAAAATCAATCAATGGACACGTTATCTGACTGTGATTGTAACACTTTTTCAGTCAGCGGCCTATGTGCAATATTTAAAGACGCCAGGTTATGCAGAAGCCTTAATACCATCTTATACTCCTTATTTTTTAGCATCAACCATTATTACTCTTACGGCTGGTACATTGTTCGTAATGTGGCTGGGTGAAAAAATCCAGGATAAAGGTTTGGGTAACGGTACTTCTATCATTATCATGGTTGGTATTTTGGGTAGATTACCACAGGCTTTGATTCAGGAATTCGATGCTAAACAAGCGAAAGGCGGCGGCGGTTTATTAATCTTTTTAGTTGAAATTGCCATCTTGATTGCGATTATCATGGGATTAATTATCCTGGTACAAGGTATTCGTAAAGTACCGGTAAATTATGCTAAGCAAATTGTAGGCAATCGCCAATATGGTGGTGCCCGTCAATTCTTACCCTTAAAGGTGAACAGCGCCGGTGTAATGCCTATCATATTTGCGCAGGCGATTATGTTTTTACCAACCTTAGTTTCATTTACCAACATTCAGGACGCTACTAAAGGAGGAATTGTAAAAGTATTTAGCGACCATAGCAATGCCTGGTATATGATAATTTACTCAGTAATGGTAATTGCTTTTACCTTCTTATATACAGCTTTAATTTTCAATCCAAAGCAAATGAGTGAAGATTTGAAGCGTAACAACGGATTTATTCCGGGTGTAAAACCAGGGCAGCCAACGGCAGATTATATAGGCGCTATTATGGACAGAATTACTTTTCCAGGTGCTATCTTTTTAGCATTGGTTGGTATCCTACCAGGCTTTGCTCAACGGTTAGGCGTTACCCAACAGTTTAGCACTTTCTTTGGCGGTACATCATTACTTATCATGGTTGGTGTTATCTTAGATACATTACAGCAAATTGAAACGCATCTTTTAATGCGGCAATATGATGGTTTAATGAAAGGCGGCCGCCTGCAGGGAAGACAAACAACCGCACCGGTAAGTGGTTATTAATCACATTAAATTGAAATAAACCAAAACCTGTTAGAGAAAATCTGACAGGTTTTTTTATCATTATAAAACAAGAATGAGTCATACTAAAAACATGATTTTTTACAAAACAGAATCGGAAGTTGCGCTTATGAAACAAAGCGCAGAATTGGTAAGTAAAACACTTACAGAAGTTGCGAAAGTTTTAAAGCCAGGCATGACAACTATGCAAATTGATTCGTTATGCGCCGACTTTGCCAGAGACCATAATGCAATTCTTTCTTTTAAAAATTATCGTGGTTATCCACATAACATTTGTGCATCAATAAATGATGTTGTAGTTCATGGTTTTCCCAACAATACGACATTAAAAGAAGGCGATGTTGTTTCAATTGATTTAGGTGTTATTTTAAATGGATGGCATGGCGATCACGCATATACTTTTATTTTAGGTGAGGTTAACGAAGATGTTTTGCAACTGGTTCGTGTAACAAAAGAGTCTCTGTATAAAGGAATTGAAAAAGCCGTTGTTGGAAATCGTATTGGTGATATTGCGTTTGCAATACAAGATTATACCGAACGTAAACATGGCTATGGCGTTGTTCGCGAATTAGTGGGTCATGGTTTGGGAAGAAGTATGCATGAAGATCCGCAAATGCCGAATTATGGAAAGCGCGGCAACGGTCCTAAATTAAATGAAAATATGGTTCTCGCTATTGAGCCTATGATTAATATGGGAACGCGTGACGTATATACAGAAAGCGATGGCTGGACAATTCGTACACGCGACGGAAAACCGTCTGTTCATTTTGAACATGATGTTTGTATAAAGCGCAACAAAGCTTTGATATTATCTAACTACAGCATTATTGAAGCGGCGGAAAGAGCCAATCCAAATCTCAATACAAATTATTAATTTATTTTGTCACGAAGAAAAGAGTCTAAGCATTCATAGCGATCTAATAAGTGATGAAAGAAAAAACGCTGGTTGTAATTGGTGGCGGTGCAGCCGGTTTCTTTTGCGCGGTGAATGCGGCTAAAAATAATCCTTCGCTGCAAGTTATAATTCTTGAAAAGACCAGTAAACTTTTGAGTAAAGTAAAAGTTAGCGGCGGCGGACGATGTAACGTGACTCACAACTGTTTTGAAGTCCCTCAATTGATTTCCAAATATCCACGCGGAACCAATTTTCTGAAAAAAGCATTTTATCAATTCAATACAAAAGACACAATCAACTGGTTTGAAGAACGTGGTGTAAAAGTTAAGTCGGAAGCCGATGGCAGAATGTTTCCGGTAACCAATTCATCGCAAACGATTATTGATTGTTTGATTCGCGAAGCAAATACTTACAATGTTGAAATCATAATGAATGCAGATGTAAAGGTTATCCATCAATCACCTGATAAGTTTATAATTGATTCGGCCAACGGCAGACAATACCAGGCAAATTTCTTATGTATTGCCTGTGGCGGCTTTCCAAAACCTGAACAGTTTAGCTGGCTTTCATTATTAGGTCATACCATTCAATCTCCTGTTCCTTCTCTGTTTACTTTCAACATACCAAATAACCCGGTTACACAATTGATGGGTGTAAGCGTAGAGAATGCATTGGTTAAAATAACCGGCACTAAATTGTCTCAGCAAGGACCTCTGTTAATTACGCATTGGGGATTGAGCGGACCGTCGGTTTTGAAATTATCTGCCTGGGGTGCGCGCGAATTATCAGATAAACAATATCATTTTTCTATTTTAATAAATTGGATTCCGATTTATACGGAACAAACGTTACGGGAAGATTGGCAATCGTTACAACAAACCTTTTCCTCGCAATATTTACAAAATAAAAATCCGTTTGGTTTGCCATCGCGTTTGTGGCAATATTTTTTGCAGCAAGCTGATGTTTCTACTGATATAAAATGGCTGAATATCAATGCAAAAAGTCGTAATAAATTGATTCAGTTACTTACGGCGCAACCATTTACGATTGCAGGTAAAACAACTTTTAAAGAAGAATTTGTAACCTGTGGCGGAATCAATATATCTGAAATTGAACCCAATACAATGCAGAGCCGAAAAATACCAAAGTTGTTTTTCGCCGGGGAAATTATAGATGTCGATGGCGTAACCGGTGGCTTTAATTTTCAACATGCCTGGACAAGCGGCTGGCTGGCTGCAAAAACAATCGGAGAAATGAGCAAGTTGGTCGAATAAAAAGACCTTGACTTAGCAAAGTCAAGGTCTTTTTATGTATGGATTGTAATTACATCTTCACAATCTTAATCGTCTTATGATTTGTTCCCTGTGTAATGTTTGCTATGTAAATACCTGCTTTGTATTGCGAACCAAAATGTTTTAATTCACCCGCATTTACATTTGATATCACATCTAAAACTTTACCTGATATGTCCGTAATTCGGATATTGATTTTATCCGTCAGATTCTTACTTGCTACTTGTAAAGTAAAATGATCTTGTGCCGGATTTGGAGAAATCATCACTTTAAAATCATTTCTTAAAGATGCTTTGTTATCAGTTGCTATAAATGCGTTATTAACTTTAGAGCCGTAAGGCAACACAGTAACGGTAGCCGTTTTTGTAGTTATATTGCCTCGTGCATCAGTTGCTTTTACCTCTACTGTATTCACACCAACATTATTACTATAGAACGTGTTTGGACTTACATTCAAATTGATGAAGTTCCGTTGTGTGCAATTGTCGTATAAACTATCTGTAACGGATTTGGCATCTAAAGCCGCAAAGCCATTTTCATCTAATTTGATAGTTGTATCCTTTGTTACTAAAGTTGGCGCTTCCAAATCGTAAATAGAAATATCCAGTGATATACTGTCTTTATTGCCAAGCGCATCAGTTGCGTATGCATATATATAGTTATCACCAACCGGGAAAAATGTTCTTGGATTTTTTGTATATGTATATTGAACGCTATTGTAACAATCTGACGTTGCTGTAATAGAAAAATTTGGATAGGCACCGCAAATTCCTTTTGCAGAAGGGAAACTAAGGTAATGAGAAGTAGTTGTGATAACAAGGTTTGAAAACGAAGTACATACTCCATTAATAAAGCCAGAACCTTTTACCCAATTTGAGGTTGGACCGTCTAAATAGAAGTTATGCAAAGTTCCACTGCCGTTTAATCCGGTATTTTTACATCCCGCAATTGAACTACTTTGGTTGAAAGTAAGTTCGGTAAGAAGACCAACAGCGCTCGTAACTTCACACGTCATGTTTCTTTGAATTTCACCCTGGCACAGCGCAATGTTCCATATTCTCAGGTTGTCAATAATACCATTGAAGTTATGGCTGAATGTTGTACCATCGTTTGTTGAAGCTCCAATACAAAAAGGATTTCCGGTCTCACCCTGAAGATTTGGTGCCTGTAAAAGTGTTTGTGTAAAGATGCCATTTACAAATAAATCAAGTTTCGATATAGATTGTACTACCGCAATATGCGTCCAGGTGTTTAGCGGAATTTTATATGTTGATTTTACAGTGCCTATATTAGGCTGATACGTTGTGATATATCCGTTTGGATCAATAGAGATAACAATACCCGAATCATTTCCCCGTTGATTACCAAGAAGAACCGAGCCTCCGTTTTTATTATAGGCTTTTACATTAATCCATGTTTCAACACTATATGTATGATTCACCCCCGGTATTCGAGAATAAAACGGTAAATTCAAATCAACCCTATCATCAATACCATCAAAGTCTAACGCTGTTGCCAGAACACCGCCGGTAACGGTAACCGTAAATGAATCTCTTTGAAGCGGATCTATCGTTGAAATATAAGTTACGCGTGTGGTGGCGTTGATATCGAACTGTTTTCCACTTGCAGAACCATAACCTGAATCATAAGGTATGTCTGGATTCGAACTTGGGGATTTATACAAATAATATTTTACGATTGAGAAAGAAGTATCCGGGTACAAAATCGGGTCAATATTTTGGAGTGATACTGTACATCCCGAAGTTAAATTTATAGTTGTATCGTTCGGTGCTGTAACGCCATAATTGCGTCCGGCAGCCAACATTCTTACAGCAGCATCAGTGTTACCATATGTATATCGGTCAAGGCCGAATGAAGTTGTTCCGGTAACAAGTATTTTTCCATCGAGCTGTAAGGCATTGGCATAACTGCTTTGCGTACCAAAATAGCTCGCAGGAGGCAACGTGATAAAAGCTTTCGATTTGCCATAGGTGCCAAAGCTGCTATCTAATTTTCCATTACTTAAATATCTGCGCACTGTAAAGCCTTCTGTTGACTGTATAATTTTATTATCTTTCTGAATGGAAACCGCATTGGCTGTATTGTAAACATCACCGGCAACAATAGTTTTTCCGTTTGTTCCAAACGTATTATCAATCTTTCCGTTTGCTTTATACCTTATCAGATAACTGCTGGCATTATTGTCCTGATTATAGTAATAGCCACCGACAATAATTTTTCCGCCTTGTAAAATGTTTACGGTCGTTCCAAAATCACTCGTTCCACTTCCTACATCAATAATAGAATAACCTGTTGCATTAAAAGTTTTGTCTATTGCTCCGCTTGGCAAAGTACGCATTACCAACTGATTGGTGCTGATATTGTCAGAATTAGTAGAACCAGTTAATACAATCTTACCATCTTCCTGTAGGGCAACATCCTTGATTTGGTCATCAGATGATTTTCTCACAAGAATTTTAACGCCATTACCATTGTAAGAAGAATCAAAACTTCCATTTTTCTTTAATTGAATAAGCAACGGATCGTTATTACCAAAAGGATAGGCTTGTATTTTATTATTGTTGTTATAGGTATAACCGCCAAGAACTATTTTGCCATTATCGCGCAATACAACACCAGAACACAAATCAGCACTGGTACCAGAACCAAGCCCGTACTTAGAACCAGAAAGGTCTATTATCTTCTTTCCTGTTTTATTAAAAGTCGCATCCAAACTTCCGTTCGGGTTTAACCTAACAATACCAATATCATACGTGTTGTACGTCTGTATTGAATCTATATAATTATTAAAATAGATATTTATGTTTCCGGCAACTACAATTTTACCATCTGGCTGCAAAGCAATACTGGTTACTTTATCATTAGAAGGTAAAAGTTCTCCTGGTTTTGTAAAATCTATAAAAACTCTTCCGGCATTTCCAAAACTATTATCAAGTGTTCCATTAGTATTTAAACGAAAGATTTCAAAATCTTCCGCATCGCTTGATACATAAGTATTTCCATAACCAGCCATAATAATTTTACCATCTGGCTGAACTGCAATTGCTGTAACTGCACTTTGATAATGTAAAGAAAGTTGGTTTGTAGAAACAAATTGTCCTTTGATAGCAAAACTTGGATCAAGAGCACCGGCCTGGGCAAAAAGGGCAGCATAGCAAAGCACGAAGAGAGAAGTAAAAATCGTTTTCACTTGTTTGATGTTTATTTGTTGAAGAATAAAGAAGACGCTTAGTAAAACAAAACGGGCAAGAATCTCAATGGCAGCAAAACATAAGTGTTAGGTTAAAATTGAAAAATAAAAATACGGAATTAATAATATCGGCGATTTATATAGTATACATATTTTATAAGTCATTCAAATGATGATATGAAAAAATAATATTGGCAGCGAAATAATGATATGATAGAGATATTAGACTTCCTGATATACAATATTATATCTGACCATTTTTAAGACAAATTACACGACATCCGACTTATTATAGTCATTACCAAGTGCAAGCTTTTGTTTCTTAAGGGTTTTGTGCAAATAATAAAATTCAGCAAATAAATCACTAATTAACGGGCAAAATCATTGTAAAGACTGAACCTTTTTCTTTTTCGCTTTTTACTTCGATTCTTCCTCCATGCCTTTTCATAATTTGTAAAGAAATATACAGCCCCAAACCTAAACCGGGAAAGGAACGGGTGGTTGCATCTTCTGAACGGTAAAAACGCTCAAACAGCCTTGCCTGTGTTCCGGCCGTCATTCCAATACCAAAATCCTGAACCGATATATGTATTTCATTGTTTTTTATAAACGTATTTACGGAAATATCTGCAGCATTAGGTGAATATTTAATGGCATTCGATAGCAAGTTAGTAAGTACCTGTCCCAGCCGCTCCTTATCACCCGTTATCATGGGCAATGTTGAAGCTGTAACATTAATTTTATGATTTCGCGTTGTCCGCTGCATTTCTTCTGTAACATTTCTAATCAACTCGGTAAAATTGATTGTTTCTTTATTCAGTTCTAATTGTCCCTCCGATATTTTTGTTACATCAAGCAAATCTTTTATCAGGTTGGTAAGCCTGTCAACCTGCTTATCAAGTTTTCCCATCAGGTTGGCAGATCGCATATCATTTGCATTGGTAAACAATTCCTGCAATATTTCTGCATATGCTTTTATACTGGTTACCGGTGTCTTCAATTCATGGCTGGCAATACCAATAAAATCATCTTTTTGTTTTTCTATAGTTTTACGGTCGGTAATATCAAAAATGACACCTGCCGCATTTTCCATTTCTTCGTTTTCGTTTTTAAATACGCGGCCATAATAATGAATCCAGCAAATGTTGTTTGCCTGATGTTTTACTCGAACTTCTAACTGAAAAGTTCCGTCGGTATATAGTTTCTCGTATGCCTCGTCAAACTTGGCTTTGTCTTCTTCAATAATATATTGTTTTGCCTTCTCTAAGTCCCACTCTTCCTGCCAGGTAGTGAATCCTAATAACTGATCATGACGCCCACTCCGGTCAATATATTTGGTTTTTAAATTCATGTTCCAGACACCCATTTTAGCAGCTTCTAAAGCAGTGTATAACGTATTTTGCGTGGCCTCAAGCTTGTCTGCGGCTTCACGGCGCTCTGTGCAATCGAACATAACTCCCGAAATGCGGGTTGGCTTTCCATTTACCCGTTCGGTAACGCGCCCGTAACCATTCATCCAACGCATTGCCTGATCGTTTTCTCGTATAATGCGAAATTCAGCTGAGTAAATACCTGTTTCGCCCATCACTTCGGCAAGCTGATTTTTTACATAGGCTAAATCTTCAGGACAAATAAATTCTAGAAAAAATTCCGGTTCTATGCTATCTTCTTTATGATTTATACCAAACAAACGATAATGCTGATCATTCCAAACAATTTTGTTCGTAATTGTGTTCCAGTCCCACGTTGCCAGTTCGCCGGCTTCGAGGGCAATGCGATAGTGTTCTTCGTTATCTTTCAGGGCTTTTTCAGATTTCAATTTGTCCGTCATGTCGCGGGCAATTTTGGCAAAGCCTTTTCCATCTTTTAAAAGAGACATAACACCGGAAGCATAAAAACGAGATCCATCTTTACGGATATGCCAGCGCTCATCTTCACTGCGGCCCGTTTCGAGCGTTTTTTTCATTTCGCCTTCAGGTGCTCCATCTGTACGATCTTCCGGTGTAAATAAAACGTCCCCTGGTTGCCCGATAATTTCTTTTTCCGGCCAACCAAAAACCTTTTCTGCACCCGAATTCCACGAGTTAATAATACCGTTTATATCGAGCGTTAAAATGGCAAAATCGGTTGCACTCTCTGCAAGCAAACGCATACGTTCATTTGATCCGCGAAGTGCTTCTTCTGCCCGTTTGCGTTGTGTAATGTTTACAAATACGATTACAACGCCGCTAATACGATCTTCTGCCGTACGGTATGGTAGCAATTGCATTAAAAATGTGCGCTCGCCCTTTATAGTGACTTCACGTTCAACAGGCTGCAGCTTTTGTAATACAATTTCAACATCGGCTATCAATTTATCATATTCAAGCTGGCTGGTAATATCGGAAAGCGGCCGGCCAATATCTGCCTGAATTAAATTGAATATTTCGCAGGCAGCTGGAGTAAATAATTTAACACGGAAATTACGGTCTAAAAAGACAGTACCGATATCTGTAGAATTAATGAGATTGAGAAAATCGTTGTTGGAATGTGAAACTTCTTCAATCTTTATTTTTAATTCCTGGTTTACTGTTATCAGTTCTTCATTAATAGATTGCAGTTCTTCTTTACTGGTTTCCAATTCTTCGGCCGCAGAACGCAGTTCTTCATTCATTGCCTGCAATTCCTCGTTAGAAGCTTTCAGTTCTTCCGTTTGTATTTCGAATTGCTCGTTCGATGTACGAAGCTGCGATTTCAGGTAAGTAATTTCTTCTTCAAGCTGAAGAGTTATCGGTTCCGATTCTGCCGGAAATACTTCAACTCTGTCTGTCACAAATTTATCTTCAGATGGCTCGAATATAAGGAGCACAAAACCTCGCGCAGTATCGTTTTGGCGAAGTACCGGACGCACATGAACATTAATCTTCTCGGAATGTCCGTTGGTTGTAACCGATAAATTTTTTATTTCTATATTAATACCTTTTTGTACAGCCTGGTAAAGTGCTGTCCGAAGCTCTAAGCGCAGCTCTTGTTTTATCAGTCTTAAAATATTTACCGATGGTTCGCCACCTGTAACCTGTAGAAAACGACCTGCTTTTTCTGATATGTGAACTACATCGTGCGTTTCGTTCACCACAATAGAAGGCGGCGCATATTGTTCTAATAAACGCTGGTGCAGATCGTTAAGCGAAATGCGTTCGAGCGTTCGGTTTTCCTGCTCGCGCGAATTTTTTGTCTCCCTATTTTCATTTTCCGGAAGCTTTACGCGAAACGAAACCGGTAAGTTATTATCGGGAACCGGAATAGGACGTGTAGTCGCTTGCCGGCTTTGAAACACCTGGTGTTCTTTGCTTTCCGCCACATATAAATCGGTTGCTCCATCAACCGACTCGCTGGAACCCAGGAACAAGAAACCGCCGGGGTTCAGTGCAAAATGAAACGTTTCCATCACCCGGTTTTGCGCGCCCTGATTAAGATAAATAAGCAAGTTGCGGCAGGTTATCATATCAACACGAGAAAATGGCGGATCTTTTATTACGTTGTGAATAGCAAATAAAACCATCTCGCGCAATTCTTTCCTAATGCGAAAGCCGTTGGCTTCAGGTATAAAGAACCGGCGCAAGCGTTCAGGACTTACGTCCGCTGCATCATTAAGTGTATAAAATCCATCGCGGGCAGTAGCAATGGCAGCTTCGTCTATATCAGTTGCAAAAATCTGAACGATTGGCATTTCCTTGCCTTCCTGCATTTTTTCATACAAAAGCATAGCAAGAGAATACGCTTCTTCGCCGGTGGCACAGCCTGCTATCCAGATGCGTATTGTATCTTCAGTTTTCTTGTGTAAGAGAATGCGCGGAAAAATATTTGTTTCGAGATACTCGAATGAAGTTCTGTCGCGAAAAAAATTAGTAACTGAGATTAATAAATCCTTTAATAAAGCCTGCGATTCTTCAGGCGTATTGCGGAGAAAAGCAGCATAAGAGGGCAGCGAGTTAAGCTGGCGAACGTTGATGCGGCGCTCAATACGGCGTAACACCGTTTCTCTTTTGTAATTGGTGAAATCGTGCCCGGTACGTATATGCAACTGGGTAAAAACTTCACGCAGCGCAGCTTGCTGAATTTCTGCCAAATCTTCCTGTACATCAGGAATTTCTATTTTACCAATACTTTCTTTATAAGCCAAAATTTTTGCGGGGATGGCACGAACATTTAAAATCTCATCTACCAGTTCAGTGGCAATGGCATTGCGCGGCATATCATTATATTCAGCTTCGCGCGGATTTTGTACAAACACAACGCCGCCTTTTTCCTTTATCCTTTTTAAACCCATAGAACCATTGGCGCCGGTGCCGGAAAGAATAACGGCTACAGCGTGTGACTCATGAGATTCGGCAAGCGACCGGAAAAAAATATCCACCGGCGCGCGGCGTTCTTCCGATGTGTGAATGTCCTCGACTGCAATACCGCCATAAAACATGTGCAGGCTGCGGTTTGGCGGTACAACATAAACATTGTCTTTTTTTATTTCTATTTTTTCTGTTACTTTCTGTACCGGAATTATACTTACTGTCTGCAGAATGTTAGCCAACTGGCTGTCATGATCTGGTGAAAGATGCAGGATAACAACATAGGCAATACCGCTATTGGGCTGCACATTTTCAAAAAATTCTTTTAATGCCTGAACGCCGCCGGCTGAAGCACCAATACCGACAACCAAAAAGTCTTTTATGTTTTTATTATTTGCTAAATCATTTGCGGCTGCGTTCTGCGGAAAGCTTGTATCATCCATAGGTATTTGCTTCTTTATCTAATGCGCTAAAACTAACAAGGTAAGACTTTCATTTCTAAAAGCATCGTTTATAAAGGAGAATCAGGCTATATTATTCTCATCATTTATTGTAAGCAATACCGGTATTGCTTTGTAGTTTTCTTACTTTTTTATTTATTATTTCTTTTGCCGGTTTTCTTCTTTATTATTTGCTGGCAAAACCATTATTTGATGTGTTCATATTTTCCTTCATATTGATATTTTTAAGTCGAATCACTATAATACCCATTCTGATTTTTATATGATTATTATATTGATTCCTGATAAATAAAAAATAACTAATGGAAACAAATCAAAAGTGATACCTGACTTTCGATTTTACAGATATTAGAGAGCCTGAAATATTCAGAGTTATGTATGTTTCCCGCTTATAATCATTTTCGTATGAAATGTATTCTTCACTGATTTTTTTTCAACATCAGATCTGCGTTTTTGTATTGATTAACCTTGCTGGTTTTTCTGTTTACCTAAAAGGAATATTTAATGTAAAATTATTTTGCATATTTACCAGCAATAGACTAACAAACACAACAAGCAACATGAAAAAACTCCACGCATTTACCAATGCAGCGTTCATTGGTGGTTCTCTTTTTTGTTTTTTATTCGCAAGCTGTTCAAAGGAGATAGCCGTAAAGCAATCGTCTTTATCTTCTACAAAAAATGTTTCTCTCTCTTCAAAATCGGCAGTTAGCAGCCAGGCTGTTAGTTCCGCAGTCGATCCGTCGGGTTTCTTAGGCGTTTACCTGGTTCGCGATTCCAAGACTATATTTATTGGTCAGGCGAATCCAAAAGGCACAAATGAATTTATACATCTTGATTACATAGATGTTCCGAAAACCATTTCGGCGGCGGCTGACAAGAAAAACCTGACAATGCCTTACGGACCTTCCAACTATGTAGATTCCGGCTGGGCTTATATTATTGGTTACGATGCAGCGGCTAAAACAATTACATTAGCGCCAAATGCGGCAATGATTGCAGATATTGTTCCCGGCTCTTTTGAAACGCGTTTTGTGGCTTATGATCCGAAATCAAAAGCAGGAACATTTGTTACGCGTTTTACTTCGTTAAGCGATAATGGTAATGAAACAGAAATCAGCGAAAATTTTTATAAAGACTAAATAATTTTATAAGCAGAATTATTTCATTAACACAAAAATGCCTTACTAAAACTGTAAGGCATTTTGTTTATAGTTATAAGCCAAAGAAATAGTTATATATCCAGCTTGCCTTCTATCGAGTCATCCATAGTTTTACCCAAAGCGGCGCCGGCTAATTTCTTCACAAAAGCAACGGCTTGTCCGTGTTTTGTATCCCAATAATAACCTTCTGTTGGTTCTACTTTTATCACCGAAATACGAGGATCATCAACGCCTTCTGTAAACCAGGTTTTCAATATCGGCTCCCACAATTCCTTTATTTTTTCTTTATCGCTACTCACCGTTGCATCGCCATAAATATTGAGAAATTCGGAGTAAGAAGAGCCTTGAAATAACAATTGAACCGAATGATCTAAATTCAACTCTTCGTTTTTATGACTATCGTTTGCGCTCAAGAACCAGAAGTTGCCATCATCATCTAATTTTTGTACCGACATAGGTCGTGTAGAAAATGGCTCACCTGCGGTGATATGCGTACAAAAGAAACAAGTTTTTGCGCTGTCTGTAAGTTCTTTAATTTTCTTTTTAGCTTCTTCGCCGAACAAATTCTTAAAATTTTCTTCCTGTTGTTGCTGGTTAATGCTGTCCATAGATTTTTGTTTAGAACAACAAATCAAAAGTAATACCTGACTTTATGGATTCTTTGGATGTGAAGAATAAGATAGTTTTATTGCTCAATGTGATTCGAATGATATTTTCTGATAGATAAGATTTGAAGTGAAACCAAAAGTAAAAGGCGAAATTTATTTATGAAAATCAGGATTGTTTCATTCTTAAATTGTTATTGATCAATATAAAATATTTCATAAACAAAACATCAAATCAATATGCAAAACGCAACCAGCATTGATAGCTACATTTCAGAATTTCCGAAAGAAGTACAGGCGATTTTACAACAAGTTCGAAATGCTGTAAAACAAGCTGCACCGGAAGCTGAAGAAGCTATAAAGTATGGCATTCCCACTTTTTTACTGAATGGAAACTTAGTTCATTTTGGTGCTTTTAAAAATCATATCGGCTTCTATCCCACTCCATCAGGCATTGAAGAATTTAAAGAAGAATTGTCAAAGTTTAAAGGTGCGAAAGGTTCTGTTCAGTTTCCAATTGATGAACCAATGCCGGTTGATTTAATTAAACGAATTGTGAAGTTCAGAATAAATAAAAACACAACTAAAAAAAGCCATCGAAAAAGTAAATAAGTCACTTCGATGATAGCTTTTTAAATCAAGTAACAAATATAGATTTACCAGATTCTTGCCCGCAAACTATCCGGTATAAACATCTTGTTTCCCGGCTTCACATTGAAAGCTTCATAAAATGCATCTACGTTCGGAAGCGGTCCTAAAACACGATATTTGGCAGGCGAATGAACGTCAGTCAATACCTGTGTTCTCAATTCTTCTGCCCGCTCATTATCCAGCCAGCTAAGCGCATAACCGAGGAAGAAACGTTGCATTGGCGTGTATCCGCCAATCTTCTCTCCTTTCTTATATTCATCGGTTAGTTTAAAGGCATCATAACCTAACAAAACGCCGCCTAAATCGGCAATGTTTTCGCCCAGTGTCGCTTTGCCGTTTATCTTAAATGTATCAATAGCAACAATACGACTAAACTGGTCTGATAACACTTTTGCGCGTTGCGCAAATTGAGCAGAATCCTGCGACGTCCACCATTCGCGCAAATTTCCCTGCGCATCGTATTGCCTGCCTTCATCATCAAAACCATGTGTTAGTTCGTGCCCGATTGTTGAAGCTGCCATATAACCATACACAACCGCATCGTCCAGTTCGTTATCGCTGTAACCGGGAACGATGAAAGCGGCGGCTGGCAATACAATTTCATTATTTGATGGATCGTAATACGCATTATACGTTTGCGGATACATGCCCCATTCGGTTTTATCTACCGGCTTTCCAAGCTTGTTGATGTTGAAGTTGTGCCAGAAAATATTAGAATTTACCAGGTTCTGAAAATAATTATCAGGCGAAATTGTTAGAGCAGAAAAATCTTTCCATTTATCAGGATAACCGATTTTTTCATTTACAACAGCCAGTTTTGCCAGCGCTTTTTGTTTGGTGCTGTCGCCCATCCAGCTTAAGTTTTGAATCCGGTTTTTCAAAGCCGTGCGAATGTTTTCTACCAACGTTGTATAACGCGCTTTTGCGCTATCGTTAAAATATTTTTTTACATAAATCTGTCCCAGCAATTCGCCCATTACACCTTGCTCATTGCTGATGATGCGTTTCCACCTGGCTTTTCTTTCAGTAGCGCCGGAAAAGAGTTTATTGAACTCAAAATCTGTCTTTCCAAATACATCAGGAAGTGCGGGCGTAAAAGCATCTGCAAGGCGATATTTCAAATAATTTTTCCATGTATCAATAGAAGCTGAATGCAGCACTGCGCCTGCTTCTTTGTAGTATTCAGGCTGACCAATAATGACAGAATCTGCACCGGCAACTCCGTAGATTGACATATAGTTTTTCCAGTCAATTTGCGGCGATACTTTGTTTAATTCACTGACGGCATATTTATGATAATTGGCATACGGATCGCGCAAATCTTCTAACTTCTTGCTTGATTTGGCAAGCGATGTTTCCAGAGCTAACATATTCTTTGCAGAAGCGGCTGCTTTTGCAGAATCTTCACCGAGCAGAACCAGGTTCTTGGTAATGTTTTTTACATACGCATTGCGGATAGCCATTGACGTGCTGTCCATCTTAAAATAAAACTCTCTTTCCGGCAAACCCAAACCTGTTTGCCACATTTGCAAAACCTGATTTGTGCTGTTTTTTGCGTCCTGGCTAACATAAAAACCAATGGCGCCGCCAACGCCAATAACATCAAGTTGCGCCATTGTAGTTTGCAGAGAAGTTGCATCGCTAACAGAATCTATTTTTGCGAGATAAGGTTTGAGCGGCGCAATGCCAAGCTGCTCAATTTTTGCTGTGTCGTTTGCCGCTTTCCAGAAGTCGCCAATCTTTTGTTCTGCCGTTCCGTTTGCGTGCGTTGTTTTTGCAACTTCTTCATTAATATCTTTTAGTCTTTGCAATGTTTCATTCGGAATTACCTGGAAAAGTCCCCACGCACTTTCATCTGCAGGAATCGGATGTTTCTTAATCCACGATCCATTTGCATAATCAAAAAAATCATCAGCAGGATTGATACTCGAGTCAATGTTTGAAGCCAGCACATCTGGTTTTGACGATTCTTTTTTATTGTTGTTACAAGCGGCTATAATACAAACCAGCAGTAAGTAATAAGGTATTTTAGTAACCATGAAAAAGTTTTGGCTAAAGTAATTCAATCGAAATAATATGCGGCTTTCGTTTTGATAAGATGTTTTGATTTATTTTGAATCAATAACAGTCTTAATACAAACAAATTATGGATTTACAATTGAAAAATAAAACCGCTTTCGTGAGCGGTTCAACAGCAGGTATCGGATTTGCGACAGCAAAATTATTAGCGGCTGAAGGTGCAACCGTTTATATCAATGGCAGAACGCAACAACGCATAGACGAAGCCATAAATCAAATAAAAAAGGAAGTGCCAAACGCAGATATACAAGGCGTTCCGGCAGATTTTTCGAAAGTGGATGAAGTGAATAATCTCATTAACCAATTGCCCGAAATTGATATTCTTATCAACAATATTTCCATCTTTGAACCTAAATCTTTTCTGGATATTCCTGATGAAGACTGGCTGAATTTTTACGAAGTAAATGTGCTTAGCGGCATTCGTTTATCAAGACATTTTCTTCCCAAAATGCTGGCGAAAAACTGGGGCAGAATTATTTTTATTTCAAGTGAAAGCGCGGTTAATATTCCGGAAGAAATGATTCATTATGGTATGACGAAAACCGCGCAATTAGCCGTAAGCCGGGGCTTGGCAGAACTAACAAAAGGAACGCTTGTAACCGTGAATTCTGTACTGCCCGGACCCACAAATTCGGAAGGTGTTGGCGGCTTTATAGAAAGCATGGCAAAGCAGCAAAACAAATCGAAAGAACAAGTAGAAGAAGAGTTTTTTAAGACAGCAAGACCTTCTTCCATCATTCAACGGTTTGCCACTACTGAAGAGATTGCCAACCTGATTGTTTACGTTGCCAGCCCGCTGTCTTCTGCAACAAACGGCGCCGCTTTGCGTGTTGATGGCGGTGTAGTAAAAACAATCATTTAAATTTTTGAAAATTTTTATAACGCTATAAGTAACAAGTAAACATCGCTTCACAAATGCTAATTTGATTGATAAAATAGCAAACAAAAAGCAAGTTTTTCAGAACAAAAATCGATAAGATGTTTGTTCGTCGGTTACCGTTTCTTAAACTCGGTTAGCAGTGTTTATTTGTGGTTATTTATTTTTATTGAATAAATTTCAGAATCATTGTAACATCTTTCATCTTGCTGCGTAATACTATCATATCACTGTATGTAACCGCTGTTTATGACTGCATCTGAATATAATAATTGTGTAAACCAGTACGCCGACAATGTGTACCGGTTTATTGTAAAAAATCTCCGGCACGAAGAAGATGCGCGGGATGTTGTACAAACGGCGTTTGAAAAGATGTGGCGTAACCGGGATGCTGTGGATGTTTTAAAAAGCAAATCGTATTTGTTTACCGTTGCTTATAATCAAATGATAGATCATATCCGCAAAACAAAACGCATTCATTTACAAGATGAATTTGCCGCAGAAACAAGCATACAGGAAAATAAAATAAATAACGCAAAACAGGTATTGAACGAAGCCTTAAACCGCCTTAGCGAAACGCAGAAAAGCTTAGTGATGCTGAAAGATTATGAAGGTTATAGTTACGAAGAAATCGGGCAGATTATGAGCCTGAATGAAAGCCAGGTAAAAGTGTACCTGCACCGCGCAAGACTGGTTTTAAAAAATTATTTGGTGAGTCCTGAAAACGTGATATAAGAATAAAAAGTGAGGTTATGATAATTACAGAAAACAATTACGAAGAATACTTTTTATTATATACAGATAATGAATTGAACGCTGCAGAACGCAATGCGGTTGAGGCTTTTGTTCAGCAACATCCACAATATGCTTCTGTGCTGGACATGTATTTGCAAACTAAACTTTCCGGTGAGGAAAGTATTTTATTTGGTAATAAAGAGTCGCTGTATAAAAGCGCTGAAGCAGAAATCGGGATTGATAATTATGAAGATTACTTCTTGCTTTACACCGACAATGAGTTAAGTGAAGAAGACAAAAAAAACACGGAGCGTTTTGTTTTACAGCATCCCCGGTTACAGGCCGAATTTACTTTGCTGCAGCAAGCCAGATTATCGCCGGAAAATATAGTGTATCCCGATAAAAAAGAATTGTACAGACAGGAAAAAGAAAGAAGAGTTTTACCACTTTACTTTACGTGGATAGCAACCGCGGCAGCCATTTTTATCCTCGTCTTATTTGCATGGATCTTTGTTCCTTCCGGCAATAATACATCAACAGCAGTAGCAAAACATATTGAAATTAAAAAGCCTGTTACAAAGCCGGAACAAGTACAAATACAACCGCAAACACAAACTCAATCCCAGATAAATAATCAGTCAAAAGAAAAGCAATCGGTAGCGGTTACGCAAAAATATACAGAACCTGTGCAGAAAGAACTTGTTAAACAAACAGATCATAAAAAATCAGTAGTTCAACCTGTTATAATTGCAACGGTTACACAAGCAAAAAAGCAAGTAACAGATGATAATATAGTATTGCCTGAAACTTTGGAAAGCAAAGCCCAGCCTCAATTACAGGTTGCTCTTGTTGAAAATAATGAGAAGGTAAAAGCTGATAAACAGGCAACCGTTTTAAAGCCTCTGGAATTGGTAAGCGACGACGATAGAAGCAACGAAACAGCCTTATCTGCATCGGATGATAATATTATAAAACCGGCTGTATATAAAGAACTGAGCACTGATAATGAAGATCAAACTTTATATGTTGGCTCTCTTCAGCTTAACAAGGCTAAAGTAAATGGTTTTTTAAAAAGCGCATCGCGCCTCTTTGGCAATAAAGTCAAATAAAATACAGACTCATACACATTTATAAAACAAAGGAAATCATACTTGGAGTGTTAAATTAAAACATCATGAAAAAAGTATTTTTACTATTCGCCTTTTCACTTTTTATGGTTGTGTCTTTTGCGCAAACTGATAGCAGCAAAACAACAACTGATACGCTTTTGAAAACACAAACCGACACAACCATTCATGAGCCGGATACCATTCGGGTGGGAAACTTTGTGATTGTAAAACGCAATAAAAACGGCGAGCAAAAATCAGAGCATGGAAAAACATTTACCATCATCATCCGCTCTCATTCTCATGACAACGATACCATTGCAAATACAAAGCAATCGGCGTTCAGCACCAACTGGTTTATCTTCGACCTTGGCTTTGCTAATTATAACGACCGAACCAATTATACAGAAGCGGCCGGCAGTTCTTACCTGCGTGTAAACCCGGGTGCGCAGCCTTTTGCTAAAAGCGATTTGAAATTACTTACCAAATCGTCCAATGTAAACATCTGGATATTGATGCAAAAGCTGAATATAAGCAAACGAGCTATTAACCTGAAGTACGGTTTGGGACTTGAAATGTTTAATTTCCGGTATGATAATAACATTAGCTATAACAAAACACCGGCTTATATTTTTAGAGATAGCGTAAACTTCTCGAAAGATAAATTGTACACTTCGTACGCTACAATTCCGTTGATGCTGAACATTAATCCGTGGCCAAATAAAAAGCGTGTGAGTTTAAGTGTTGGTGCCAGCGCAGGTTACCTGATTGGCAGCCATACAAAACAAAAAAGCGATGAGCGCGGGAAAGATAAAACGCGTGGCGATTTTGATATAAACAAATGGCGGTTTGCTTATGTTGGCGAATTGTCAATCGGACCGATAAGATTGTATGGTTCTTATAGCATTCAGCCACTGCACGATAACACGTTAAAACAATATCCTTATGCGCTTGGTATCAGGTTTAGTAACTGGTAAACGTATTTATAAACAGAAAAAAGTCTGACTTTATCAGTCAGACTTTTTTTATTGAATCTCTTTTGATAGTTGCTGCATTTTGCTGCATTCTTTTCAGAACGTTGAACGGAGCGTCGCAAGAGACGATACATCGGAGTTGCGAACGCTCGTTACCAAAACTGTATTTCAATCCATTTGTATTAGTTGCTGCAGCTTTGAATGATAATCTGTTCTAAATCTTTTGGTTTGAAAGGTTTGGTAACAAAATCGTTGATGCCAGCCTGCAGAAACGTTTCTTTTTCTTCGAGCGCGTTCGATGTAAGGGCGATGATAATCGGATGCTTGCTTTTTAAATAATATTCGCGAATGCGGCGCGTGGCTTCGAGTCCGTCCATTTCGGGCATAAACATATCCATAAAAATAAGATCGTACTCTCTTTCAATGGCTTTGTTTACAGCTTCCGATCCGTTCTGAACCACTTCGCAGTTATAACCCATTTTCAGAAGAATAGACGACAGCACCATCTGGCTGATTTCGTTATCGTCGGCTGCCAGTATGCGCAGCGGGTATTTCTTAAATAAATCTTTGTCAATTTTTTCCGGCGCAAGACCATTATTGTTATTGTTCATATTGGAGATATCAGTTGCTTTTTTCACTTTGACGGTAAAGGTAAAAACGGTTCCGCTTGCGGATGTACTTTCAATTTTAATAGCACCGCCCATTAAAGCGACAAGCCGGGCGGCTACCGATAAACCAAGACCTGTATAATGTGATACATACGGTATGGTTTCGGCGGTTTCCGGTGTTAGTTCTGCCAGTTTATTCCGCTCGCCAACATCCGATATTTTAAACTGCAGAATCATATTGTTATCCTGCTGGCTTACTAACTCTGCATACAGCTTTAATTTACCGGTATCATTGATTTGTATGGCATTGCCAATCAGATTCATAATTACCTGCCTGATACGTGCTAAATCGCCGACAATATAACCTGGAATTTTTTTATCAACTTCATATTGAATATCAACCTGATAACTGTCAGAAACCAGAATCTGTAAAACTTCTTCAATAGCCAGCCGAAGTTCAAACGGGTTGTTTTCAATCTCTAATTTTCCATTTTCAATTTTAAAAAAATCAAGGCTGTCATTAATGATTGATAAAAGATTGATGCTGTTATGATGAATGTTGTTTGCCTGTTTTTTCTGCGAATCGGTAAGCGATGTTTGCAACAATGAAGATATATTGCTTAATACACGGTTTAGCGGCGCTCTTAATTCATTGGTCATTGTTGTTAGAAACTGAGATTTAGAATGCTTGGCATCTTCCGCCAGGTTTTTCGCTTCTACAAAACGGTTATCTGCTTTTGCGCGTAATTGTGCATTTTTTTGTAATAAGTAAACAAATCCGAAGAATCCGGCGATAAAAACAAGTGTGGCTGCTACCAGAATATACATTGCATTTTTTACCGTGCTGGTTGCCTGGCTGCCGCCTGTTACTGTATAAAAATTATGTATAGTTTGTACAGTAAAAAAAATCATACAGAGAGTTGCAATTGCGGCTGCAACAATCCAGAAGAGATTATTTTTTTTGTACTTGTATCGTAATCGAATCCGGCTGATAATAAATAATATTAATATATCCTGCAAGTAACTTCATACCTGCCATTCATACAATTAAGTTTCCATTAAAGAGCAATTATAATCCTTTTTGGAAGAAGTCTTTCTTTTTTTAGAACGACGCTGATAAACAATCTATTGTGAATTAAATTGATTTTTATAGTGATTGCAAATTCTGGCAATACTTTGCTGCAAAGAAGTGTATTGAAAACCGGGAAATGTTTGAAGAAATTTTTGATTATCAAAGTAAATTTTAGACTGCGCGCTGGCAGATGTTTCTTTTGTGAGTAGAGGACGACTGCCGGTAAAAAAAGATCGCACCGCTTCCGATCGCCAGATAAGTGATGCCAGCAGCGGTGTTACTTTTTTAGAGGGCTTTTTTTTGCCAAAATTATCTGCAATCATATCAAATACATCTTTGTAACGAATGTTTGCTGCGTTTAAAATAAACCGCTCCGCAATAATATCGCTGTTCATCAGCAGCAGCATGGCTTTCACCACATCATGAACATCTGTAAAACCCGTAACGCCATCTGTGTACCAGGGAAATTCGTTGTACACGGTTTTAAATATCTGCGACGAACCTTCGTTCCAGTTTCCGTCGCCTAAAATAATAGAAGGATTTATAATAACAGCAGTAAGCCCCTCTCCGATTCCGCGCCAGACTTCCATTTCGGCGAGATGCTTTGTTTTTCCGTAAGTGCTCTTGTTGCTTTCCTCAGTCCATTGCGTTTCTTCATTTATCAGCTCGCCTTTTTTCGGGCGACCTAACGCAGCCACAGAACTTACATGCAGCAGCTTTTTTACCCCGGCTCGTAAACACGCATTTACCACGTTCGCCGTGCCTTCGACATTCGTTTTATATAATTCTTCGGCTTTATCAGGATGAAATGAAACAATCGCTGCACAATGATAAACATATTGAACATTCTGCAACGCTTCTTCCAGAGAAGGCACGTCAAGAATATCACCTTTTACCCAGTTTACTTTTTCTGCGTTTTCAAAGTTTGGAATGGCAGAGCGATACAAAGCTTTTACAGGCTGCTGTTTTTGCAGCAGAGCTTTTATCAGGTGTGAACCCAGTAAGCCCGTAGCGCCCGTAACAAAAATCATAGTACGAAAAAAATTGCGCAAACATACACTGCAATCCTTTGTTACAAAGAGAATAAATAACGCCTGGCAAATAAGTCGCACCTGTTTGCGGCAACAAGCACAAGTTAGAGCCGATCAATATAAAGTGAGAAGATATTTATGGTAAGTGTTATGTGCTTTGATTGACACTTCTTTTTGCAATCCAAAATAAATTCAGCAGATATTTTAATCTCAATCCAAAGTAAAACGGCTATAAAACATAAGCCGCAATTAACTGGCATAAAACGCCAACAAATAAACCTATATAAACTTCCTTATTCGTGTGTGTGTGTAAAAGAAAACGCGCGGTGCAAACCAAACCGGTTAAAAGAACCGCAATACAAATATCAAATCCTAAAAAAATATGGTTGACAAAGCAGGTAATAATTACAAACATAAGTGCGCCCGATGCGCCCATTGCGTGCATACTTATTTTGCCAAATGAATTAATGATAAGACCAAAAACAGTTGTAAGAAAAATACCGAAATAAAAATATTGTAAGGTTGCCGGCTGATCGCTGAAGTTGCGGCTGAGATACCACATCCACCAATAAAAAATCATGGTAATGATGTATGGTATAATACGTTCTTTTTGTGTTCGCAACTGAACATTTTCTGATAAACCCAATCGCCATAAAAGAAAGACAGAAAAAGCCGGAAAAAAAGCCGTCATCCAGAATACATTAAACTCGCGAAAGAAAAGCAATTGTGGTGTAATACCGGCAAACTGGAACGGGAAACGATTTACCAGCCAGAAAAAAATGTATGTTGGAATAAAAAGCGGATGCAAGACATAAGACACCATCTTCGCCGGAATGCGAAAATAAGTTTGCGGATAAAGCGGCGATATTGATTGCATTTTAGTAATTATGAATGATAAATTATGAATTATGAATGGAAAAAATGGAAACTAAAATAGCATCTTCAATCAAATCATAATTCCTAATTTATCATTCATAATTACTAAAGCTCTTTTCGCAATCTCGCTACCGGAATATTCAGTTGTTCGCGGTATTTAGCAACAGTGCGGCGCGCAATATTGTAACCTTTCTCCTGTAATAATTCAGTAAGACGTTCATCGCTTAAAGGTTTGTGCTTGTCTTCGCCTTCAATTAAATTGCTAAGAATCTTTTTCACTTCGCGTGTACTTACTTCTTCACCGCTGTCGGTGCTTAACGATTCGCTGAAGAAGAATTTCAACCGGTATGTGCCAAATTCGGTTTGCACAAACTTGCTGTTGGCAACGCGGCTCACGGTAGAAATATCGAGACCTGTAATTTCAGCAATGTCTTTTAATATCATAGGTTTAAGCATCGTTTCATCACCGGTAAGAAAGAAATCTTTCTGGTAATTCATAATGGCATCCATCGTGCTGAGAAGCGTATGCTGGCGCTGTTTTATCATATCAATAAACCACTTGGCGCTGTCTATTTTTTGTTTAATAAACAGAACCGCTTCCTTCTGTCGTTTATCTTTTTTAGAACCTTTATCGTATTCTTTCAGCATATCGCGATATCCTTCGCTGATGTGCAGGTCAGGTGCGTTTTTCGCATTGAGCGTCAACTCTAATTTACCAGCATTATTCAGGATAAAAAAGTCGGGCACAATATAACTTTCCGCTTTGTTTATTTCCCCGACATTGCCGCCAGGTTTGGGATTTAACTTGATAATTGCGGTGATAACTTCTTTCAGATCTTCATCTGTTAAGCCAAGTCCGCGCTGAATTTTCTCGTAATGTTTCTTGGTAAATTCTTCAAAGTATTTATCTAACACACTAATCGCCAGGTTCACATCTTTACCTTCTGCGAACTGGCGGTTTAACTGTAGTAATAAACATTCTTTTAAATCGCGCGCGCAAATTCCAGGCGGATCAAAAAACTGTATTTTTCTAATGAGCGCTTCAATTTCGGCTTCACTGGCAAAAATGTTCTGACGAAAAGCAAGATCATCGCTCATCGAAGATAAATCGCGGCGCAGATAACCATCATCATCTATACTTCCCACAATATGTTCGGCAACCTTTTGGTCTTTTTCGTTTAACGATAACATACCCAACTGGTCGAGAAGCATTTCGTGAAAACTGCTTTCTATTTTGAAAGGAATGGTTTTGTTATCGTCTGCTTCCGGGTAGTTATCATCGCGAAGTTTATAATCCGCCACTTCGTCGTCACTGTCCGAAACATATTCACTCAAATCAAGATTATCATATTCATCGGCGCTGCCTTCCATCTCGTAATTCTCTTCTTCCGGCGATGAAAATTCGTCCTGCATATCCTCGCCCATTTCATCATGCTGATCGTCGTTACTCACTTCTAAGGCAGGATTTTCTTCCAGTTCTTCTTTTATCCTTTCTTCTAAATTTGCAGTTGGTATCTGCAGCAATTTCATAAGTTGAATTTGCTGCGGAGATAGTTTCTGTAAAAGCTTTTGTTGTAATGTCTGACTTAGTGCCATTTCTGATTTTAAAACTTATCCTGAAAAGTAGTATGATTTTTGCAAAGCTAACTTGTCGCTGCTAATTTTACAATTGTAATATTTATGTATGTTGAAAACTTTTGCAGCCTTTTTCTCCGTTTTTTTATTTATATTTTCCGCACAGGCACAAACCCATTCTGATAGTTTAGTACACCAGAAGTTTTTATTTTCCGAACAGACCAAGCTGGCACTTCGAATGCCCGCTGCTGTTATATCGCAGAATTTCACCACAAAAAATCTTCCTTTCTTTTGCGATAAAGAATACAAGCTGGAAAAGATAACTAAAATACCGTTTCGGTTTCGCCTCGGCTCGGTAGAATATTGCAATAAAATGGAAGGAAAAAATCAGTAATTAATTGTTAATAAATGCAAACCGATTAGAAATCAAAAGGTAAAATCCAACCGCAAAAAGTCATTTGCTCAAACTTTTTTAAAAACAAATCAAATTAAAACTTTCCCCTTCTTAGCTTCGCCACATGCAGTTTTCAGATGTGATTGACCAGGAACAAATCAAACAGCATCTTACCGATATGTTGCAGCAAAACCGGTTAAGTCATGCTTTGCTTTTTTTAGGTAAAGAAGGCGTTGGCGGTTTGCCTTTGGCGCTTGCTTTTGCGCAATATATAACCTGCGAAAACAGGCAAGCAAAAGTTATAAGCCAGACATCAGGCAATGAAAAATCATTATCAAATCAACAAGCATTTGATTCCTGCGGCATTTGTTCTGCCTGCACAAAAGCAGCGAGGTTTGTTCATCCTGATATTCATTATTCTTATCCGGTTATTCCAAAAAAAAGTGGCGATAAACCTATCAGCACAGATTATATAAAAGACTGGCGTGAGTTTTTACAAACGTATCCGTACGGAAATGTGTTCGACTGGCTGCAACACATTGGTGCCGAAAACAAACAGGGAAATATAACGGCTGAAGAATGTAATGATATTATTCACAAACTAAGCCTGAAGAGTTTTGAAAGTCAATATAAAATTTTGGTTTTGTGGATACCTGAATATTTAGGTAAAGAAGGAAATAAGTTATTAAAACTGATTGAAGAACCGCCGCCGGATACGCTTTTCATTTTAATAGCCGAAAACGAAGAAGCCATTTTGCCAACCATTCTAAGTCGTTGCCAATTGGTAAAATTGCCGGCGCCGGAAGACGCTGCCATTCGCGAAGCGTTACATACCAGGTGTAATGTGCCCTTAGCAAAAGCGCAACAGGTTGCTGCCATTGTGCAAGGCAATTATCGCGAAGCGTTACAGCAATTGCAACATGCCGAAGAAGATTGGCAAAGTTTCCTGAGCGATTGGCTGAAATTTATTATAAGAAAAATGTTGCCCGAACAATTAAAATGGCTGGATGAAGTGAGCAAATTAGGTCGCGAAAAGCAAAAACAATTTTTGCGTTATTTCAACCATTTGATTGGTCAGAGTATTCGCATTAAAGTGTTGGGAACCGAGAATATTCCTATGCCCGATAACGAAAAAGACTTTGCGTTGCGATTGGGCAAAATAGCCAGCGTGAGCCAACAGCATGTAATTTCGGAAGAATTAGACAAAGCCATCTATTATATTGAGCGAAATGCACATGCTAAAATGTTGTTTCATGCGCTTACCATTAAGCTCTATCATATTATTCAGGACAAAGCCTTAATTTTGAGTGATTAGATAAGAAACGATTGAAGCGTAATGCCTGATTGTGATGGTGTTATAAACAACAAATAATACAAAATTGAAGAGACAATACGTTATAATTTTCAATTTGAAATGAAAAATTTTCATTGTATTGTCCTATAAAGTTTATACAATTAAAGAGCAATTATTTCATCTTCTTTCGTTCTTCTTTCTATATATTTTTTCATTTACCAGTATAAATTCTATATAAAGAATGGGATGTGGATCTTGTGGAACGAGCTCGCCAAAAGGCTGTAAAAGCAATGGCAGTTGCGGCACCGGAAGTTGTAACCGGATGAATGTTTACGATTGGCTCAAAAATATGCCGTTCGATGATTTGGATAATAGCTGCAAAATTGTTGAAGTCAGTTTTAAACAAGGAAGCCGGAAAGATTATTTCAGAAATGTAACACTTCAGCAATTTGAAAAAGGCGAACTGGTAACGCTGGAAGGCGTTAGCGGTTATGATGTCGGAGAAATTAGTTTGACAGGCGAATTGGTTCGTTTGCAAATGAAAAAAAGAGGAATTGATGAGCTGAATCCTGATATGAAAAAAGTGATGCGTCGCAGCCACGAAAAAGACATTCAGTCGTTTGAGCAGCAAAAAGCACGCGAACCGGAAGCTTTGATGCGCAGCCGAGCCATTTCGCGCCAATTGAATTTGCAAATGAAATTGAGCGAAGTTGAATTTCAGGCAGATGGCCGCAAAGCCACTTTTTTTTATACAGCGGATGACAGAGTTGATTTTCGTGAACTGATAAAAATTTATGCGTCCGAATTCAAAGTAAAAGTAGAGATGCGCCAGATTGGTATCCGCCAGGATGCGGGTAAAGTCGGCGGCATTGGCAGTTGCGGCAGAGAACTTTGCTGTTCAACCTGGCTGACTGATTTTAAAAGTGTAACAACAACGGCCGCGCGTTATCAGAATTTATCCATCAATCAAACAAAACTGAGCGGACAATGCGGACGTTTGAAGTGTTGTTTGAATTATGAATTGGATACTTATTTAGATGCGCTGCAAGGATTTCCAAACAATGCCGATTTGTTGCAAACTACAAAAGGAACGGCATCTCTGATTAAAAAAGACATCTTTAAAAATTTGATGTGGTATATGCTGCCGGACAGCAGCAAACAATACCCGGTAACGATTGTAAGAGTAAAAGAAATTATCCGGATGAATGCCAAAGGCGAACGTCCGAATGAACTGGAAGCGGTAGAAATTACAAGCAGCAAGCCAAAAGACATAGAACCGACTTTTGTTGATGTGGTGGGTCAGATTAGTTTACGCAGCCTGGAGCGCAACAGCAAAAAGCGTAAAGACAAAGAACAAGATGATCGTCAAAATAATCGTGGCGAAAATCCGCAGCAAAAGAACAGAAACAATTCACCATCTTTATCAATCAACAAAAAAGAAGAGCCACCGCAACGCCCGTCACAACAGGCAAAAAATAATCAGGGTCAGCCACAGCAACGACCCAATCAAAATAATCAAAAGCCGCAGCAACAACCGCGTCCGCAGCAAAATAATCCGGCTTCCGGACAGCAAAGAAAGCAGTTGCCACCGCAGCAAAAACCTCAATCCCGTCCACCGCAAATTCCACCGCCACAAAAGCCGGATGAAAGTGCAGAATTGTAATGACATTAGATTTTGGTTTGAATAGACTTGCCGGTGTTGAAGTAGATAAGCTTATATTGGCGTAAATTATGATTTAGGGTTATCTAAAATTTATGCAAGCCAGGATAATAATACAAACGACAAAAATAAGTATCGCGTGTTCAGCATCAATGTTGGCGTAAGAATTTAGTCAGGAATTTTTACTTATAATATTTCAGTGAGGTTGTGGCAACACAACCTTTTTTATTGCTTTCTACCAGATAATAGTTTTGGATTTCTTATTACACGAATCAAAGTATTTTTGTGAATATGAATATAACCTCGCTGATACAAGAGATTAAAGCAAAAAAAAGCTATTTGTGTATTGGGTTAGATACAGATATTGATAAACTTCCAGCGCATTTGAAAGGCAAAAAAAACGCAGTAGCAGAATTCAACAAAGCCATTATTGATGCCACAAAAGACTTTTGTGTGTCTTATAAAATCAATACAGCTTTTTACGAATCGCAGGGAATACAAGGCTGGCAGGCAATGGAAGAAACATTACATCATATTCCGGAAACGCATTTTACCATTGCCGATGCCAAGCGCGGCGATATTGGCAACACGTCAGCGCATTATGCAAAAACTTTTTTTGAAATCTTACCTTTCGATTCGGTTACGGTAAATCCGTATATGGGTGAAGACAGCGTTCGCCCTTTTCTTGAATATAAAGATAAAGTGACGATTTTGCTGGGATTGACTTCAAACAAAGGCGCCCAGGATTTTGAAATGCTGCAGATGGCGGAAAAGTATAAGAAAGAGGAAATAATTACAGATGTATCGCAAACTCATTTTTCTGCCTACCGAAAAGATTTTGAAGAAGCGGGCAATTATGAGCCGGTAAAATATTTGTATGAAATGGTTTTGGAAAAAGCTTCTTCGTGGGGAACACCTGATAATATGATGTTTGTAGCAGGAGCAACACAAGCCAAACAACTGGCTTCGTTAAGAAAAATAATACCAAATCATTTTTTATTGGTTCCCGGTGTTGGTGCGCAAGGCGGCAGCTTAGAAGAAGTTTCGCAACATGCGATGAATACAAACTGCGGTTTACTGGTAAACGCCAGCCGCGCTGTTATTTACGCAAGCTCCGGCGAAGATTTTGCAGAGAAAGCAGCTGAGGCTGCTAAAGCCTACCATTTAGAAATGAAGTCATTTGTTGAGCAATTATAAATCAGCAAATCGAAGGTTAGAATTTCTTTTAACTTTTACTGAAGAAAAATCAATATAAAATCAGTAAAAAATTGCTCAATCAAATTATTTTACTTTAATTGAACAATCATTTTACACCTTTTCAAATCAATAAATTTAGTATAAACTTTGATAGATAAATTACAAAAAATAAGTAAAGAAGAAAAAGCAGTTTTGATTGGTCTTATCCAAAAAGATGAAACCGAACCACAGGTTCAGGAATATATGGACGAGCTGGCTTTTCTGGCAGAGACGGCCGGCGCTATAACAGTCAAACGGTTTACACAAAAGATGCAGCATCCGGACAGCCACACATTTGTGGGTAGCGGCAAACTGGAAGAAATAAAAAATTATGTGCAAAGCAAAGCGATTGATCTCGCCATTTTTGACGATGAACTAACCGGCTCGCAAATTACCAATATAGAAAAAGAACTTCGTATCAAAACAATTGATCGCAGCGATTTAATCTTAGACATTTTTGCACGCAGAGCGCGTACGGCACAGGCAAAAGTTCAGGTTGAGCTGGCGCAATATCAATACCTGTTACCCCGCTTAAAAGGCATGTGGAAGCACTTAGAAAGGCAAGGCGGTGGCATAGGTTCGCGCGGTCCGGGTGAAACAGAAATCGAAACTGACCGTCGTATTGTGAAAGATAAAATTTCGTTGCTGCGCAGAAGGTTGGGTGAAATTGATAAACAATCTATGACGCAGCGTAAAGAACGTGGCGATCTGATTCGGGTTTCGTTGGTTGGCTATACCAATGTTGGCAAAAGTACTATCATGAATTTGCTGAGTAAAAGCGAAGTGTTTGCCGAAAATAAATTGTTTGCGACGCTGGATACAACCACACGTAAAGTGGTTTTTGAAAGCATCCCTTTTTTATTGAGCGATACGGTTGGCTTTATTCGCAAACTTCCCCATCATCTGATCGAAAGCTTTAAAAGTACATTGGATGAAGTGCGCGAGGCGGATATTTTATTGCACGTGGTTGATGTATCGCATCCGCAATACGAAGAACATATTGGTGTGGTAAATAAAACCTTGCAGGAACTGAATGCGTTTAATAAACCAGTGCTGATGATTTTCAACAAAATGGATTTGTACGAATCCAGAACGTTCGATGAATGGCTCCAGGAAGATGTAAAACAGGAACTGCTCCGCGATTTGCAGGAGCGTTGGGGGAACCTGACTGATGGCAATTGTATTTTTATTTCTGCGACCGGAAAACAAAATATAGACGGGCTGCGCGAATTTATTTTGAATAAAGTAAAGGATATGTATAATATCCGCTATCCATACAAGCCGGTATTTCAATAGAAAAAAATGCACGCAAAGTTTTTTTCAAAACGATTTGGATAAAAACGATTTTCTCCTATTTTTGCAACCCCTTACAAAAGGGAACAATCCCGAATAGCTCAGTTGGTTAGAGCATCTGACTGTTAATCAGAGGGTCGCTGGTTCGAGTCCAGCTTCGGGAGCCTGAAAATCAAGCACTTACATTGTAAAAATGATAAGTGCTTTTTTATTTGCACCAAGATTTGCACCAAATGATTGCTAGTAATCAATAGAAAAAAAGGAGCGGTGATTTTCAAATCACCGCTCCTTTTAGTTTGATATTCTCTTGGTTTTTTCTTCCAAAAGAAAATCTTCAATATCATTTTTTATTTCGTCTTTACTTTTTCTCTTATTCTGAAGTGCCCATGTATCTATCTCTGATCTTCTGAAATAGATTAGTTTACCTGTAGGAACGTAATATGGGATTAATCTACCACTGGTTAACTTGTACATGGATGATGCACTTCGTCCTAGATAGATACAGGCTTCCTCAAACGTGAGAATTTCTTTCTGTAATAAATAGAGCATCTTTTCGGCTGGTTCTCTCAAAATCTTTTCTCCCTTCTCCATTCTCTACCTCCTTTTTTAGATGTTCTGACATTTCATTTATAAAAATCAGGCTTCCTAAATAACGATTATAGGAAGGCTCGTATGTAATATATCCATAGTTATGCAGTTCCCAAATATTTTTGTTGAACGTTGCTGTTGCAGATATTTTAGCGAGAGGCATTAAGTCTTTGCTAAATACGCAAACCGGATTTATAGATTTAGTTTGTTTGGCATATTGTAGAATGGCGATAAACAAACTGATATGTGATGGACCTATTCTCCCATCATCTTTTACATCATCTATAAACCTCGTTAATTCTTCACTGTACAACATCTTTTCTCCGCTTTACACCTTCACTTTTTTTGTTCTTTTTGCAGCGGGCTTCTCATTTTGCTTTGGAGCCTTTTTCTGAGCCGTTTGTTTCTGCGATTGTTCTGTCTTAACTGTTGCTTCTTTCTTTTGCTCCTGCTTCTGAGAAAAGTCAATTAGCTTTATTCTTTGACCACTTGTATTGAAGGCTGTCAGCGTTTTATACTCCGGATTTGCGGCAACAAATATTCTTTCTTCTTTGTCACCGTCCTTGATTGTAACGGACTGAAGGTTGCCCTTCTCCAACGATTTCATTAAGTCCTGTTTGCTCTTCTCATCGCTTAATTCTTTGAAGGGGTACTTAGCTAAAGTAGTTTCCAGCTTATAGCCATAGTTATCATGAAGCTTTTTAAATTCATAGTTGCCGGATGGAGATACATTCTTAAAATCAAGTTGCAGCCAGGCGCCATACTTCTCATTGTCTCGGCTGGTAAGAGTTTTATGAACCGCACGACCTTCTAACAAGTTATAACCTTCCTTTAAAGTAACAGAACTGCCTTTATTGATATAGAACATCTGCTTAGCCTTTTCATCTCCGTCTTTGTTAAGCAGTTGAAGATTGTAACGGTTGAAGAAATACATGTCCGAGTCAGCTCCACGTTTAAAGTAGAGGGTAGCATTGACATCATCACTAGTTCCGAATTTACGTGTCATAGGAAGCTGAAACTCGGGTTGGTTTTCTTTTATTTTCTCGGACAAAGCCTCGCCTAGGTTTTCCCCAAAGCCAGTATTCTTTAACTGCTCTTTCAAATACTCAAAATTTACCTGATTCATATTTTTTGTTTTTAGTAATTAGTTATTTGAGGTAATGGCTTTATTTGTTTCATGATACGGTGGGTAAGCTCTAACGTAAGTTGCCGGCTACCTGCCGATTCACCTGCCTGAATAATTAAATGCCTGGCATCCGGTAATGAAAAAGGATAGCAGACAAATACATAAGATTGAGCGGAATGGGCATTTGTCGTTTGTAAAGACACCGGAATCAATGGCGTTATTTCGCTTTGCTGAATGGCGGTATTTTTTACCTGTTTCTTGTCCTGCATAAACACCCGGAGAAATGCAGGATTGAACGGTATCAGGCTGTTGTTGGAGATAGTAATATGCAGCCACAGCATATTGTCCTTTATAAAAAGATTATTCAGCCCAAGCCACACGTTCTCAACAACTGCAATTTTGTGTATTGATGATTTTTGATGTAAAATCTGCTTAGCAATCGTGTTATATGAAACGCTTGTTATCGGCTGATTGGCTACAATCGCTTTTTCACCGCTATCGCTTACAAAAGAATAGTTGAGAGTACCGGGATAAGGGTTATAGCTGACGGCAAATGAATAGAAATGTCCGTCAGCCGTGACCACAGTTACATTTGTCTCTCTAAAGTTTTCTTCTCCGGCTTTTAACTGAAGAATGTTTTCAACTCCCGGCGCTTTCTGCGCAAGAATATTCTCGCTTCCACGATCAACACTTTTAATGGAAGATGGAAAGATGAGATTACTGGTTTTATCATGGCTCAATGTTATCCGGTAAGGTTCAATACTCTTTGGGAGATACTGTGCACTTGCTTCAATACATAGTGCGCATACTGCCGACATTAGAAAGATGAAATATTTCATAATTGTTCGCTTGATTTGTGATTCAGTTTTCGAAATTGCTTTTGAGAAATACTTTGTAGCCTGCCGGAACAGAAACTTTAACTGTCTTTACTTTTTTATTCAACAACGCTTTAGTGGCTGCTATACCTGCACTGGCAGCCTGCATGCCGATAGATGGGTCAAGGGAGGCCATATCGAGATTGCTGATTGCCTCGCTGCCGGATTGTTTGGCTACATCGCTTCTTTGAATATTTGCGATGTGAATGCCTGGAAGTCCATCGCCATCATAAACAACCAGCTCAACAGGTAAAATTTTATTCTGATACCGGATAGATGATACTGCGAGGTTTAACCGCTGTGTGGCAAAGGAAACCAGCGCGTACACGAAATTCCCCTGAGGTATGAGAGTTCCATTTACATAAATGTCATCCTTGATAACCAGTTTTAACAGAGAACCATCAGTGACGGCTTGCGTTTCATAGACAGTTGCTGAAAAGGTATTATCTTCTTCTACAGTAGAAACAGTATCGTTGGATAATGAGTAGAAAGCAATTTTACTTTTTATGGGTGTGCTTTTCTGTTTTGTACTTCCCAGCAGAGAAACAAAGCTTTCTGCAGAATGAACTGATACCGGATAGGCTGCTTTCTTATTAGAGATGGATTCCTGTTGGAGTTTTGCCTTCACACGGTCAGGATGCTGAATATCTAATATCTTATCCATCATTCCATTAAGTTGTTCGGTTTCCGGGTCCTTTTCAGAATCGGGCTGATTGACAGCCTGCAACATCTGTTCAAGCCGGTTTACATCTTCTGCTTTTATCGCCGCAGTCTGATTTTGACTCGTTGGATAATTCTGCTGGTATTGACTTTCATTTTTGCTATTGTTCAAGGCGGCATTGAGCTGCGCGAGCTTTTGATTGACGCGAACCTCATTTGCATCCTGATAGGTTTCAGGTAATGGATTGTATGAAAATGCTCCAGCGCTGGCAGAGCTATCCCGATGTGATTGGAAAGACGGATCATTTTTCAGTTCATCCTGAAACTTAACCGAGTCTTTATCGGCTTCCTCATAAAATGAAAGTTTGTTCCAGGTTTTGTTCTCTTTAAGTTTTGCATCCGGCAGTCGGGAATTTAACCCTCCCATTGTAGAAGCGATAGCGGCATTGCTTCCCAAGATGCCAACTGACCATAACAGTAAAGTGAGAAAAGGGATAATAAAAACCGGGAGCAGCAAGAGAAAAGCTCTCTTCTTTGTTTGCTCTTTGGTAAATTCAATGGGATTCTGTTTCATGGCTAAAATTTTTTTGATTGAAGAAATTGTTCCGCCTGGATGAGGCTGTCAACAAGGTGCGGACGCTGATTCACGATTGTTTGGTAGTAACTTAAATCGTATTCTTTCAAACTATCCAGATACTTGTGAAACCGGGTGATTCGTTTTAGAAGAAACGCATCATCATCCGGCATTGCCGATTGCTTTATTGCAGGTGCACGAATACTCTGTACTTCTATAAATTTTTTATACCGTCTTGAAGTGATGGCGATATAGCTAAAGCAAGCTGCCATCAATACACAGGAAGTAATAATCAGCAAGGCAAGTTTTCTAGGCGATAGGTGTTCTGATTTTTTTGATAAATAATCTGCCAGCAGGTGCAGCTTATAATCAAGTTTGTTCTTGACACTTTGAACAGCATATAACTGATAGTTTGTCTGTTGTTTTTTTCTGAATACTGATATCATAAAATATATTTTTTTAGTTCTGGCGCGTTTCCGTTTTTATGTCCTTGTTTTCAATTGTTGACCAATTCTCGATTAGAAACCCATGCGGGTTATTATCACTTCGCGAAACATTACGCAGATAGCCTTCCGTTATCAGGGAACGATCAACGATGCTTGTAGCCCTGATGATTTTTTCTGTTGCGAAACACCGGAAATAGTAGGGATAAGAAGCTGTATTTACGTCTACACTATCTACATTGATTTGCTGGCTTATGTTACCCGCAATGATGTTCGTGTAATAGTTTTTCTCTTCCAGGTCATCATACTGGCGCTTTGCGCTAGCATCAGCCAGGTACAAGGCTTTGCTGATGTTTCCCTGTATCACTTTCTCATCAGGATCGAGTGTGAAGAAGTATTCGTGAAATGTTTTCACATGGTCCCTGGCTTCAACAGGAATATTATCCTTTCTATCAGCAGATGTCGCCTCCAGAGCTTTTCCATTCGCCAGCACATATACTTTGTTCTGTGTAATAGCTGCGAGTTGATAACTTTTGAGCAATACAAAAACACACAGCAGAAAACAGCCTCCTACAATTACCGCAGTAAACAGCCGGATATGCTGAAAAGCGGTTTCGATATTTTTCATTTTCGTGAACATCATTAGTGGATTTTATTGTCGCCTGATAATTTGTTTCTGAGATACTGGTCTGCATGACCATAAGCTTTGCCGGCATGGTGCCCTATTCCTGAGCCATCTGAACCACTGTTATAACCATCCATAATGCTGCCCGGCGCATTCCAGAGATTGGCAGCACCTGCACCCATCTGACTAGCACCACTTGACGCTGCGGATGAACCAGCTGCAGCTGTAGCTGCTGCAGCGCCCGTGGTAATCGCTGTCATCTTTCCTCCCAAAGCGTCGCCACCGCCAACATGCATGATATAGTTAGCAATAGATGGAACAGAGAAGTAGCCGATGATTCCAATAATCATGAAGACTAGATAACCCATATCTGCTGGGCTGAAAAAGGTATCTCCTGCCTGCCCGACCTGTTGTATATCTATCCTGAGCATGTTCTCCTGTATTTTCCCGATGATGCCTCCGAATATATTGGCAACGGGAAGCCATAGAAACACATTGATATACCGTGCAATCCAATGCCTGAGTGTATGGTGAAAGCCATCAAATACACTTAGCCCAAACACCAGTGGACCGAGAATAGCAAGAATGATCAGGTTGAACGTTCTGATGGTATTGATGCAAAGGGATGCTGCGGCAAAAAGTACCTGCAGAATCTCACTCATCCATTGCTTAATGGAATTGCGGAAGTTGTAGGATGCCTTTGCCATCACGAACTTGATATCATCTCCAATGCCTTCAAAAGCTCCTTCTTCTGATACCTCCTTACCAGGATGCGTGTATTTATACCATTTATCACGGTCCCCTTCACCATCATCACCAACATATATCTGATACACATCGGTTGTTTTTATCGCCTCTTCTTTTTGTTTCAGTAGAGTAGCCACAGCTTCATCTGAATTGGAAACCATGGACGCCGTTGCTATAACCGTTGGTTGCATCATACCATTTATCATGGCAATGACAGAAGGAAAAATCATGATGGCAAAGCCAATAACGAACGGGCGAAACAAAGGATAGAAATCTATCGGTTCTGCATTCGCCAGATGCCGCCACACCCTGAAAGCTATATACCATAATGCAGCAAAACCGGCGATTCCCTGCCCAACCCCAATGAGCTGAGAACAGAGTGGTATCATGTCATTGTATAACTGGTCAAGCACACTATGCAGGCTGTATAGCTCATTTGCCATATTCCCAGAACCAGACTGAGCTTTCGAAAAGAAGGGCAATATGATTCCTGTTACCGCCCAAAGGGCAGTTTTTACATAACGATTCATGTCTTTTGATTATTTGTTTGTGCCGAGAAGAGTGTTCATTTGCTCTGCTTCATTATGAGCTTTTGTCCTTTGAAGAAGCAAGATGGAATTACGGTTATTGAAACTTCGCAGGAATTGAAGTTTATCCTGCATATCACCATAGACTTTATCAATACCGCTCAGTCGCTCATCATCGCTCATTCGTGTTTTGTTGGGAGTAAGCAAGGAAGTAAGATCAGTTAAGTCTTGTAAAGACTGATTAAAAAGGTTGCCATACACTTCCCCGAGATAAACAAGTTCTTCAGGATTCATGAGATTACTGGTCTGGCATCGGTTGAAAGCGGATTTGTATTCCTTTACAAGTTCCAACTGGCTAATAATAATCTGCGGGATTTTCCAGTATTTGCGAACCGCCGGACTGACCAGCCAAAGACCGTCCACAAATGCTTCGTGAAGATTGAAGCTACCTTTAGAAATGTCCCGAATAGTTGAATATCCTTTGGATACAACTTGGTATCCTTCCTTCATATCCTTCAATATTCCTTTCAGCTGAGAAAGTTTTGTCCAATCCAAAAGCAGTTGCTGTGCCTCGTATGACTGAGCTTTAGTTTTCGTACTGCAAGCGGATAGAAATAGCGCAACGAAAAAAAGAAATGGTTTCATGACGGATTATTTAAGATTGAGTAATGTTTTTGTGTTACTAATTTCCTGTTGTGCCTTCTGCCTCGAAGTAGACAATTCACTGACCTCATTACAAAAGCTCTCAGTGAACTGATACTTCTCTTTCATGCTCTGATAGATGGATTCAAGTCTTTTCAAACGTTCATCATCAGATAATTGAAACTGATCATCAGTTGTTACAGCAACCAAGTCGTCTATTTCCTTTCCGCAACCATCTAATAAATTGGCAAATACAGAACGAACATATCCGAGTTCAGCGGTCGTTATCATTCCACCACCAACAGCTTTATTTAAACACTTTTGATATTGTTGTGAAATATTTACCTGGAAAGCAATGATGGCAGCGATTCGAAAATCTTTTCCAATGACAGGATTCACTTTTGAGAGTGATTTGACAAATGTTCGATGCAAATCCAATTCTCCATTTTTCAGATCGCCGACTGTCTGCAAACCAGACTTCGCAATCTTATAGCCCTTGTTGAGGTGCTCTGCATATATCTGCAAGCCGGCAACCTGCTGCGTCAAGTATTGAATCTGTGTCTTCTTTTGGCGAAACCATTCGTTCCATGTCTGAGCATAAGGGGTAAGCGATACCATTAGTAAAATAACCAAGCATATACCTTTCATAACACACATTTTCATTCTTCACAAAAAATATCCTGTCAATAGTCTTTACTTTTTACAAACCATACATGGCTTTCACGGTTCTGGCTTCGTTTATACTGTGTGCCCTTTGTAAAGAGAGTAGCGCGTTTTGATTATTAAATTGATGTAGATCATTGTAGTTTTCGGTAACCTTATCTGCCACACTGTTAATAATTTCAATGCGCTTGGCATCCGACATTTGAGTTACGAAAGAATTGACCACACCCAATAAGCCATCCACATTGTTGACGGTTTCATTTAATATCCCGGAATAAACCTGAGACATATAGGCTAACTCATCTGGCGTGAAATGAGAGTCTTGTTTAATTGTATTCCAAGCATGCTTATAGTCAGCAATCAGCTTTGCCTGCGTTTCCGAAATATCTTTTACCTGATGATAATAAACAATTACCGACTTGACCTCTGACAAGCCTTTATAGTAATCGCTGTATAAATCCTTTTGCTTCTGCACCCAATCAGTAATGCCATCGAGGTGCGATTTGCTCATTGTGTTTTCAACAACCTTCTGTGCATTTTGAAGCCATATTGTTTTGTTCTGCAAACGCTGAACTTTTAAATCGACGGCTTTGATAACTTTGGTTACCCCATTTTTAATTACATCAGCTATCGGTATCTGAGCCTGTGTGCTTTATAATATCAGGCGTAATTAATGTTATCGTCGCTTTACTTAATAACTCATCTATTTTTTGAAATTGGTAGTCTAAATGATCGGTGGTTATTACACTATAGTTGCTCTGGTTAGAATCTATGTCTTGTTCTTGTTTCTTTTCGTAAAACAACAACGTTCTCTCTTTTCTTCGCCTTTCAGTTTCCTTGTGTTTATTCCATTGTTGAATTATGGTTTCATGTGCCATAATTTGAAGCTTATGGCTATTTATCAAATTCTCTAAATCAGAAATATAGCGGTTATAGCCGTTGACAGTTACCAATTGTAGTAAAGAACAGGTGTCTATTAATAAATAAGGCATTAGAAATTGTCGCTTTTATTTGGATACTAATCACTGTAACTTTTCTCGATTAATGGGATTTCCATTTTGAAAATATTGAATGTCACACGAACCTGCATTCTCCTTAGTACCGAAAACTAAAGCCACTCCTAACTTATAGTTGTAGTGATTTCCCGAAAAGTCTATCGTCATATGTTCTAACTTCAACAAATCAAATTCTTTTCTCTTTTTTGAATTTGAATCCTTTTTGACTTCAATGACCACAAGGTTATTTTCATTTGTATTCCTCTCATGAATAATGATGTCGGGAGTTAGTTGGTAATTGTTTTCTTTATTAGGTTCAATCCCTATTTCCCTCATCCTGCTTTTTGCAATATCAAGAGCTTTCCTGTCATTAGATTTCAGCTTATCTCCATTATATTCTGGATCAACCGTTAAATCGTTGAAGAGCGGCGTTAAATATTTTGTGAGATGCCCATTTAAATTCAATTCATTTAAACCTCTTGCCAGAATATCTTTTTCATTATCCAATAATTGTGTTATTGCGAAATCAATCTTTTCTAAAATTTCACTTATTTCCATTTTTTATCTGTTTAATTCTGGATGTTGGCTGTGCATATGTCAACTTCTAAAATAGCTTTTAGCAATCATCAAATATCACACATCAATCACTAAACGGCAGCACCAATCAAAGATACCTACAATTCACAAAAAAGAACTCGCCATTCCAGCGAACCCTTTTCTGCAAGCGTCCCGCTTGTGCCTATCTCATTCGAGCGCCCGCCCGCTATACAATCACTAACACTCATCCAGTAACCGTATCTCCAGCAACCCTTTGCCGCCATAATAGTCAATGGCGCTGCTGTACAGGTATTCTTCCCTCTTCGTGACAAAACCCGACACTAGCGGATTGAGATGAAGATAATCCAGTTTCTGTTTTGTAATTTCGAAATTATATGATTCAACAGGATGGTTATCGGGCTGCCAGAATTGCCAATTTTTATTGCTGCTGTTTTTTATACCTGCCCGTTTCATCTTTACCTTAAAGGTTCCAGCACCGTCTCTTGTTAATTTAAGTTAACCCATAAAAACGAGAAGAGATTAGTTTTGTGGTTGGGATGAATGGATTGTGGGAAGGCAGGAGCATAGAACTGCAAAGAGAAGCGATGGACTTTGGTCATGCTGACCGTAAAGCGAGAGATGAGAGAGTGATGTCCCTGCTGGATCAAAACAGCTGTTCTGTCAGTTTTCCTTTTTTGTTTAAAGATCAATATCAGCTAAAAGGATTTTATCGCTTTATCAATAACACTGAGATTACACATTCTTCTTTTCTGAACGGTTACCAACAGGGACTTATCCGCTATGCTAATGAACAAACAGACAGCAGCCAGCCGTGGCTTTTGATCCAGGACACCATGCTGACTGATTATAACAGCCGTCATCTTGATCTGGGTTATACACAAACTGAGAAGTCTAACGGTTTTTTGCTTCATCATGGTCTTTTACTTGATGAAGGAGCTGTTCATTTAGGATTGCTTCACCAGCAGGTCATTCACCGCGAACGCACAGATTTTGGCAAATCAAAACTGTGGAACAGCAAACCCACAGCAGACAAAGAATCAAACAAATGGATAGAAGCTCTCAAAACAGGTGTGGCTTTCAGCGAAGCGACCGGCAGAGACCTGATTCATATCATGGACAGGGAAGCTGATATTATAGATGTTATCAACTATTGCAGCCAGAATAAAGGACAGCATTTTATCATCAGAGCCCGCCATGACAGAAGCACCCTTTCCCGCCACCAAAAAGACAAGGCGGAACATCCCGAACTGTTCCGTCTTTTTCATATCATGCGCTCGCTGCCCCAGCCGGCTCAGATCCGGCGCACACTCAGAGACAGCAAAGGCAAAGGGTATGAAGCTGACTGTGATATAAACCATCACCTCTTTTATTTTCGGGATATTGACCAGCCTGTTACCTGCGTATGGGTACGGGAAAGAAAGCTGGAAGAAAGCAAAGAACCGTCTGAATGGTTTCTGCTAACCAACCTGATGGTCAGCAAGGATAAAGAAGCAGAGCGGGTAGCAAAATATTATGCAAAGAGATGGATCGTTGAAGAGTACCACAAATGCTATAAAACAGGATGCTCCATTGAAGAACGGCAGTTTGATTCGCGCAAAGCCCTGACGACGGTCATCGGAATGCTGGCACTGCAGGCTGTTATCCTGCTCAGAACCAGCTATTATGCAAGACAGCAGCCGGATGCCCCTTTTGAAACAGTGATTACCGACCCAACCGAACAACGGCTCGCCAAAGCCATAGCCGCCACGTATCTGAAGCCGGTGGATAAAAAAGACAGCCAGCCCTTCACTACTCTGTGGTGGCTTCTGCTGCTGGGTAGAATGGGTGGACATCAGGGTGTCAGACAAAAAGGACTGCCCGGATGGCAAACCCTTTGGAAGGGATATTCCCACTTTCAATCCCTTCTTGCCGGCTTTCGACTTAGTAATAACTCTTCCTGATGCCTTTTTGTGGGTTATCTTAAACTTGTTAAGGACGGTGCGGTGTAAGGAAATCTTTATCTTTATTTGATGTCAGTCAAACGCATCCAAACTGAAGCTGGTCAAACTTATTTCTGCACATTTACATGCCTTCATTAGTTGCCATTATTTGAGGTTACTAATGCTTACGACTGCGTTTATAAGTTTTTCTCTGTTCTTACTGAGAAAGGGCATCAAATAGAAGGATTTGTGATGATGCCGAATCATCTGCATCTGTTACTTTACATTGGTAACGATGAATCAACTGTCAATACTCTGCCTGCAAATGGCAAGCGGTTTTTGGCTTATGAAATTGTGAGGCGTCCGGAGAATGCAAAGCAGGATGATGTTCTGACGCAATTAGCAGAAGCTGTGAGCCGGGAAGAAAAAGAAAGAAAGAAGAAGCATCGTGTGTTTGAAGTATCACCGGATAGTAAGCCTTGCTATTATGAGAGCTATGTGTTGCAAAAGCTACCTTATATACATAGCAACCCGCTGCGTGGTAAATGTTAGCAGCCACACCGGAAGAATATCTGCATTCGAGTGCTGCGTTTTATGAACTCAATCAACCGCATCCGTTAATGAAGCTGACGCATTACAGAGAGGTTACCTTTTTCTCTGCACCGCACCGTCCTCTCCCGACGGTGCTGGAACCGAAAAAATAACAGGCACAAGCGAGACGCTTGCGCCAGAAAAAAGGTGTACGCTACAACGCTACAGCCTGTCGAGCCGCCCGCCATCAACCCTTACGGCGGCGCCCTGCACAAAAGCAGCTTCGTCGGAAGCGAGGTAGGCAATGAGGTCGGCTACATCTTCGGGTTTTCCTACATCGGTCATCTGTATCTGTTCCAGACCGGCTTTTACATTCGGGTTGTCCCAAAGCATAGGCGTGTCTATGGCGCCGGGCAGCACGGCATTGACGCGGATGTTCTTTGCCTTGCCTTCCATGGAAGCCGAACGGGTAAGGGACAGCACGGCTGACTTGGCGGCGGCATAGGTGGCAACATTGGGCGTGGTTTCTACGGCGTGTATGCTGGATACGTTGACAATAGCGCCACCGTTGGTCATGTGCAGGAAAGCCTGCTTGGTGAAGAAAAAAGCGCCGAGTAAATCAACACTTAGAATCTTAAGCCAATCTTCTTTGGTTTGCTCTTCTATTTTTTTAAATACCATCAGGCCGGCGTTGTTGACCATGATGTCGAACCCGCCTAAATTTTTGATGGCGCCGCTAACGGTGGCTTCCACATCCTGCTCGTTGCTGACATCGCATACGCTTGTCCAAACGGCGGCTGCGCCTGCGCTTCTGACTTCGGTTTCGGCTTCTTTCAGTTTGTCGCCATTGATATCTGCCAGCACTACTTTGGCACCTTCCTTAGCAAACCGTTTTGCGGTAGCTAACCCGATACCGCTGGCAGAACCGGTAACGATGACGACTTTGTTTTGAAATGACATAGCTTATTCTTTTGTTGCTTTTAAAACTGTTTCAGTGGGTTTTTCCTGGCTGTTTGCGTCATCTGTTTGCGCATCGTCCGGTTCGTCCGCTATTGTTTCATCATCGGGCAAATCTATGGGTACACTTAAGCAAACACTCTGGGTGGGCAATACGTTGCGCCAGTCGGAAATCAATTGCTTATATGCCTCGCCAACGGGGCGAATGTTCCGGTCAAGATCAAACAAGCCAAGCGGGTTGAGGTTGCCGTTGTTTTCGCGCAACGCTGTATCCCAATCTATCTGGTCGGTTAGTGAATACCAGGTGAAGCCGACGATGGGCATGCCATCATTGCGCACCCGCATTACGTTCGCCCATTCTTTCCATAACCAGTTGACTGCTTCATCACCTTTGGGACCTTGCCACAAGTTGGTCTCCGTGTGCATAACGGGTAGCTGGTAGCGCTGGTAATACTGGGTGGTGATGACATGATAACCGAATATCTCGCCGGCGGCGCGCGTGTTGCCATCTGCGCTGACGCGATGCTCGTTGGTTACATAATAATCGTTGCCCATGATGCAATGATGCTTCAAATTATTGTGCAGGAAAAAGTGATATTCTTCGCGGGTCATCCCGTTGTCCATCAGGTATTCGTACATGTCCGATTCGATGCGTTTGCCGTAATTCAGATCAAGCGAGAGAAACCGTCTTGCGTTTAAAATCTCAGCCGGTTTTATAGCTTTTGGATTGTCTGCATGGCTATACTCCGAGGATTCGCTTTGAATAAAGATGGCATCTTTCCGCACTTCCAGTATGGCGCGCATGGCAAGCACATTGGCTTTTACAATATTCTTTAATGCCGTTACAAAAGAACGGTCTGTGGTCAGTTGCTCGTTCCACCAGCCGTAGTAAGCCGAGAAGAGTGCGCAGATATACATTTCATTGACCGGCGTGTATAGCTGCACCCAGGGATAGCGTTGGGCAAAAGCGCGTGCATACCCGGCAAACAACTCGGGAAATTCCGGGTTTTGAAAATTGCCGATCCAGTCGGGCACACCAAAATGGCAGAGGTCGGTGATGGGAATGATGTTGCGACGCTGCAACTCGCCGAAGGCTTCGTCGGCAAAGCTCCAGTCATATTTATCCTTACCCAAAAAAGTAAGGTGTATAGGCGGACCATACCGCAGGAACCGGATTCCCAATTGCTGGGTCAGCTCGAAATCTTTTTTCCAATACTTGTAGTGACCGCACTTCTCTAACTCATCTACCCTCAGTTTTCCATTCTGTATGGTGGGGTTACTGTTCTCAATGCCGGTGGCAAACATGAATCCTCGAAACATAATGATGCTTAGATTCTAAAAGTTATGCCATGAAAGTGGGCAACAATCGCAAGCTGCAATATGTGATGATGCTTTTTTCCGGAATTCAACTTCCAGCTTACTTACAATTGTATAAGTTCCTTCATACGCTTTGCAAACCCGTCAAAAGCTGTGAATGATGTAAGGAATGCAAATAGTTTTGTAACAAATACAGCGGGTAGCCAGCGACCTTTACTGATAAAACCAGTACTTAGCTTAATGAAACACAAAAAGGAAACATTACACAAGCTTTATATTGAGCTGATAAAGCTGCAAAAGGAAGTTATTTCATCTAATTTAAAGCTGCTGGTAATACTGGAAGGGCGGGATGCCGCCGGGAAAAACGGGACAATAAAAAGATTCATCAAACACCTGAACCCACGCGAAACAAAAGTGGTGGCGTTGGGTAAACCTTCCAACCGGGAGGAACGCGAATGGTATTTTCAGCGCTATACGGCACACTTGCCTGCATCGGGCGAATTTGTGCTGTTTAACAGGAGCTGGTATAACCGCCTTGGCGTAGAAAAGGTGATGGGCTTTTGCACGAATAAGCAGTATAAATCATTTTTTGATGAAGTGAAATCGTTTGAAAAAGGCTTGGTTGAAGGCGGCTTCACCATCGTGAAATACTATCTCGACATCAGCAAAGAGGAACAGAAAGAAAGATTACAAGCCCGCGTGGACGACCCTTTGAAGCAATGGAAAATGGGACCGATTGATAAGGAAGCGTTGCGCTACTGGAAAGACTATTCTGACGCCAGGGATGAAATGCTGCTGAAAACAAATTTTGAAACCAGTCCCTGGACAATTGTGAAAGCAGATCATAAAAAAAAGACGCATATCGCAGTCATCGCAGATTTACTGCAGCGCCTGACATATCATAATAAAGATGAGAAGCTGGTAACGGCGGATTATGGATTGATTTATCCTGCCACAAGTGAGAACATAAAGGAAAAGCTGTTTTGATAAGTAAGGGATTGTATTGATAGTCTTTGCTTACGGTTTGAGGGCTGTCTGCATAAAATAGTTATTTTTTATTTTTACTTCAGATAACGGGTGCAGAATATGCATTGGTTAGATTTCTCATTGAAGCCGATCTAACCGTGAATTATGTAAGCTCCGAAAAGAATTATGCAACCCTTTACTTACAGATACCGACAGTTTGCCGTTGTCAAAACTTCCTCAGTTCGGCAAGGTTTGACCCATTGCTATTAGCAGCAGAGACACTCAAACCAAAAAGCACCGTAAAAAGTGAGACTGCCCGGTGCTTTGTACTTTTAAAACTGCGTTTATACTCCTCTGTTACCTGTTACCAGCTTAATGACAATGACGATAACAGCAGCCACAAGAAGAATGTGGATTAAACTCGTTGTTGGCGGTAATTTTATATGGACACTTCTAATTGTTAGAATACACCATCAATCTATCCTATAACAAAAACGAACACCATTGTATCAAAAACGTACTCTTTATCTTGGTTTATGATTACCAATTAATTGGTAATCACAGAGAAATAAATTGGCATTTCAATGGTTCTTTTGAAGTCAAATCATCTTATGTTCCAAAATTATTTTAAAACCGCATGGAGAAATCTCATAAAAGATAGAACTTTTTCTTTTATTAATCTTATGGGACTTGTATTGGGCGTTACCTGCACTTTGTTTATTTTTTTATGGATACAGGATGAAAAAAGTATTGACAATTTTCATGCAAATGGAAAGCAACTATACCTTTTATATGAAACCCGTTATACAAGCGGGCAACCGGATGCAGGTTATGGAACACCGGGAATACTTGCATCACAATTAAAAAGTGCTTTTCCTGAAATTGAATATGCTTGTAATATTTCATGGTTAAAAGATGTGCCAGACCAACTGACTTTTTCGGCAACGGACAAATCATTAAAATTTGATGCCTGTTATGCAGATTCAGATTTATTTAAAATGATGAGTTATCCATTGCTACAAGGAAATGCAAAAAGTGCATTAACATCACCACTAAGTATTTGCATTTCTGAAAAGATGGCAAACGCTTTCTTTGGAAGCGTTGATGCTGCTTATGGAAAAACCATCCAATATGAAAATAAAAAGGATTTAAAAGTAACGGGTGTGTTCAGTAACCTTCCGGGAAAGGCATCTGTTAAATTCGATTGCCTCATCAACTGGTCAGCTTTTTTAGATGATAACGTTTGGGCAAAACAATGGGGCAATAGTGGACCTAATACTTTAATCATGTTGAAAAAAAATGCAAATGCCGACATGATTTCAAATAAGATTACGCATTTTCTTGATGCATACATTAAGCCCACTAATAGTTATAAAGTTGAGTTAGGCATGCAACGTTTTGGTGATAGTTATTTACATAGTGATTTTAAGAATGGAAAAATTGCAGGCGGAAGAATTGAATACGTTCAACTCTTTAGCATCATAGCATTTTTTATTTTGATTATTGCGTGTATCAACTTTATGAATCTTTCTACAGCGAGGTCTGTAAAGCGTTCTAAAGAAATCGGTGTGCGCAAAGTTGTCGGAGCCACACGCTTTGCTTTAATACGACAATTTCTTACAGAAGCATTAATGCTAACAGTGTTTGCGGTAGTGATTGCAATTGGCTTGGCTATATTGCTCTTGCCTTATTTTAATCAACTCACAGATAAAAACATTTTATTTCTATATACAAATGCAGGCTTCTGGGTAAATCTTGTGTTGCTAACTCTTGTTACAGCATTAGCGGCAGGAAGTTATCCGGCTTTATTGCTTTCATCTTTTAAACCAATTGCAGTTTTAAAAAAGAGTTTAAAGTTTAGCGGGCAATCAATTATTTTTCGCAGAGCACTTGTAACATTTCAGTTTATACTTTCCATTATTCTAATTACTGCAACAATTGTTGTATTACAGCAGGTGAATTATATCCGTAAGATAAATCTTGGTTATAACAGGGAAAATTTAATTGAAATACCAATTGAAAGCAGTCTTTCCAATAAATATAAATTGTTTAAGCAGGAAGCGCTGAATGCTCCGGGTATTATTTACGTATCGCGACTTGGCGAAATGCCTACATCAATTGGCAGCAGCACGGCAGATGTAAATTGGCAGGAAAAAAATCCTAATGCCGCAGCAACCTTTACAAACTCGATAATTGGATACGATTTTGTAAAAACAATGGATTTAAAATTGATTGCAGGCAGAGATTTTTCAAAAGAATTTCCTTCAGACAGTACAGGTTATATTATTAATGAGTCTGCACAAAAACTGATAGGTTATAAAGATGCCGTCGGTAAACCATTTACATTGAGGGGCAATACCGGCACAGTGATAGGTGTGCTGAAAGATTTTCATTTTTCCTCATTGCATGACCCTATTAAACCACTCATTTTATATTTTGGGGAAAACAAAGATTGGGGAAATGTACTGGTTCGCATTCAACAAGGTAAAACAACACAGGCGCTTGCTGCACTGGAAAAAAATTATAGGAGCATTAATCCGGGAGCTGCATTCAGTTACTCGTTTGTTGATGAAGATTATAACAGGTTATATCAACAGGAACAATTATTTGGAAGGCTAACCAGCTACTTTTCATTTTTTGCCATTTTTATTTCCTCACTTGGATTGTTAGGTCTCATTACGCTTACTGCTGCACAGCGTACAAAAGAAATAGGCATCCGAAAAGTATTGGGTGCAAACGTTGTTTCCGTATTTGCATTATTATCAAAAGAATTTATTCAGCTTGTAGTGCTGGCTTTTGTAATTGCCACACCGCTTGCCTGGTGGCTTACGAATAACTGGCTGCAGAATTATACTTACAAGATTGAAGTAAGATGGTGGGTGTTTGCTATAGCTGGTTTTGCTGCCATTATGATTGCATTAATTACTATCAGTTTTCAAACAATAAAAGCAGCGATAGCAAACCCGGTAAAGAGTTTAAGGACGGAATAAAATTCTTATTATTCTTATTGAAGAAGAAAACTACCGCCAACACGCGGTTTGGCCAAAAACTGGCTGACAAAGCGCAGCATCAACTTTTGTTTCGCTATTCAACTTAAGTAATCAGCTCGACGTTATAAATTTGGCAATAGAAATAACAATGAACTTTTATTTATAAATTTAGCTTCGGTTCGGGCTGACGAGTTTCAAACACCAGTTCTTCGCCGAGCCTGAGCCGTAACGTGAAATGCAAAATAACCCAGTAACCATGCAATAACCAGAATTACCGCAATAACATACGATAGATTTACTTTTTATTTTAGATTGTAAATAATGATGCTGGAAATAGAATGCTATGCCTTTTTTTTCTGGTAACTATTAAACTTATATTTTTTGTTCATTGAATTTTGATACAGGCTGGTTTTAAATGGTTATGCCATCAGTGAACCGATCTGCTAAAAAAGTGCAACGAGCTTCTTTTTCATTTTACAAGAATTAAAATAAATTGTGCAAAACGAAGCGGATTGATAGCCTGCTAACGAAGTAAACGAGCGCTATGAACACTATGAATGTATTTATTACCAGGCATATTCCGGATGCCGGCTTTCGCCTGTTGACAGAAGCAGGCTGCACCGTAACCGAACATAAAGAAACACGCGACCTGACACAGGAAGAGCTTATTTTTTTCTGTAAACAAAATGATGCGCTGCTAAGTGCCGGGTATAATAAAATAGACGCTCACTTTTTGCAGGCGTGCAGACATTTAAAAGTCATTTCCCTGTTGTCTGTTGGCTATGATAATGTTGATATGGCTGAGGCAACAAGATTGGGTATCCCGGTTGGCAATACGCCGGGCGTGTTGAGCAAGGCTACATCGGACGTGGCTTTGCTGCTGATGTTAGCTGTATCGCGCAAGGCGTTTTATATGAACCAATCCATCGTGAATGGCAACTGGAACTGGTATGAGCCAACAGCTAACCTGGGAATAGAACTCTATGGGAAAACATTAGGCATTTTTGGATTGGGGAAGATAGGCTTTGAACTGGCTAAGAAATGCAAAGCGGCTTTTGACATGAGCATCATCTACAACAACCGGCATCATAATGAAGAGGCGGAAAGAGAGTTAGATGCCACTTATGTTTCTTTTGATAGTTTGCTGACGCGGAGCGATGTGCTTTCCGTTCATGCTAATCTTTCTGAAGAAACAAGAGGCTTGTTTGATAAAGAGGCATTTAGAAAAATGAAACCAACCAGCCTTTTTATCAATACAGGTCGCGGCGCTTTGCACAAGGAAACCGATTTGCTGGAAGCCCTGCAAAACAAAATTATCTGGGGTGCCGGCTTAGATGTAACCAACCCTGAACCAATGATAAAAGACAACCCGCTTCTCACGATGCCAACGGTTTGCGTGCTGCCGCATATCGGTTCTGCAACGGCGGAGACCAGAGATGAAATGGCAATATTAGCCGCTAGAAATGTAATAGCCGGGTTAAAGAATGAGCCATTGCCAACCATTGTGAATAGAGACGTGTATCAATAATTTTTTGTACAAGCGATTACTTAGCAAAGCTTTTCAGAACACGCTACCGCGCCGTGACAACGCGCCAGGAAATGCCGATACTGCCAAAATAATCTACGGTTCCATAATTGCTGCCTGCCCCGCCGTAAGCATCTAACTGCAGGTTGTTATTTACAAGCCATGCCAGCCCGGTATCCCAGTGATTCTCAAAATGATTGTTGGTGAAAGTTCCATAGTTTTCAAGAAAGGTTCCCCACTTAGGCGCAAAACTGTAAGTTAGATTCGCTACATACACGCCGGTTGGTTTGGCATCGTTGCCATTCCATTCGGGACCGATATTTATTACATAGGAGAGTTTATTCGTCAGGCTCTGGCTGGCAATAAACAGGATGCGCGGTGCCAGATACTTTGGGTTATAATCATGCGCCAACACCGGGAGTTTAAACACTATCTGCAAACCGACAGCTGGTATCGCTTTCTTTCCTTCATACAGATTGATACGCGTACCTATCGTAGCTGTGCTTAATCCATGCGTGGAATAAGAAGAATCGGAAAAGTTGTACTTATTATTGCTGTAAGCCAATGATGTATTCAGCTCAAAATGTTTCGTGATGCCAAACCGGAAAACGGTATTGGGCAACAGCGTCGTGGTAGTAGCATCGTTTTTATTGTTATTAGAGCCTCCGACATCAAAACCGGTTTGTGTCTGGAACACGGAACGTCCAACCGAGTATGGACCGATAGCTTGACCAGGACGTCCGGTGCGAATCGTTTCATTAAACTGGGCTTTTGCGGTATAGCCTGCAATAAACGTTGCAAATAATGCAACGGCATATTTATACTTCATCATATCCTTTTATAAAAAATGATCTGATCGATTTGGTGGTATAATTCCATCTCATTAACAGCCTGATCAAAAGCAGCACAGCTTAGCGCCAATGACGTTTATCTATGACTGAAACAGACATGGCAGATGATGAGTTTTGACAACAGGTGAGCTTTGTTTTCCGTTGCTATGATCACCACTTTCTGTCTTCCGTTTTCATTGAAGCAATGATGTAGCCAACAACAACGCCACGAGAATGAGTATAAAAAGAGAAAGCGTAACAGGCTTATCAATGAGCATTCATCGAAATAGCATAACCGGAGAACAGGCAGGTTACTTTTACATTGCTGTATCGTTTTCAATTCAGGCTAACTCATTGTAAGGCAAGCAACTGCGCTCATTGTTTTATAACCGGGCATGAAATGCAGAATAAAAAAGCACAGCAAATAAATCTACATTCATTTGCTATGCTTCCTTTTGTCTACCTGTGAATGATGTAAGTATTTATATAATTATATAAGATTAGCTTAGGCTCAAAAATTCAATCTCAACTAACGGTAAGCATATCCTGACAGGCGCATCTCATTTTTTAAATTGACACTGCCTGAAAAGTATACATTGCGGCTTTATCAATAGTAACCATCTTGGAAATCTATAAGCTCATTACCGTTATTGTTGTGCTCACGGCGCTGTTTGGATACGTCAACCACCGGTTTTTAAAATTGCCGGACACCATCGGCATTATGCTGATTTCACTTGTCATATCCTTAGTGGTTATCATCGTGGGATGGTTAGACCCTATTTTGTTTGGCACTATCACACAATATATAAAGCGAGCCCTTTTATCCGTTCTGCTTGGGTGGTTTATTTAAATACAACCGGTTTACTATCGTCATGATGATAGCAATGATAGGCGATGCCAGCAGCACACCCCAAAAGCCACCCAGCGCACCAAACGCCACCTGCGCAATGATAGTAAGAGCAGGCGGCAGGTTCACCAGCTTTTTTTGCACCAAAGGCTGCTGCACGGCGCTCTGTATAATCTGCACAAACACATAAATGCCGGCAATCCAAAGTACAGTATTGGTGCCTTGCAATAAACCAATGAGACCCGCAGGTATAAAGGCGATAATAGGACCGAAGTTGGGAACAAAGTTGAGCAGCCCGGCAATAAGAGATAACGTAAATATTAAAGGCACACCCACGATTGCCAATCCAACCCCGGTGAGCAAACCGATGAATACAATACCGATAATCTGGCTCACAAGCCACTTCTTCAGAATGTTGTATAAATCGTTGAAGAGCAGTTTGGTTTTGTCTTTCGCTTCTTCTGTCGGCATCAGGCTTACAATGCCTTTTGTATAAATTGACGGACTGGCAGTAAAGAATAAACCCATCAATAAAATAATGTACAGATCGCTCAGGATGCCGAAGCTGGATGAGAAGAATTGTTTGGCAAACGATATTGTCTTCTCTGAGTTGCCTGACGATTGCATATAACTTACCACTTTACTTCCGACAGGACTTTCATTCAGCTTTTGCTGCGCCGTCTGTATAGTTTTGGGCAAGGTATCGCTGAGCTGCGCAATCTGCTGCTCAAGCCGCGCACCCACAAACCAGAAGAAGGCTACAATCAGCAATAAATTGAAAATAACTGATACCGGCACGCTGGCTTTGGCAGGCACCTTTATCTTTTGTAAAAGATGGGCAAAGCCATGAAAATAGATGGCGAGTAAAACACTGGCAAGAATTAATAAAACCAGGCTGAACAGTGTTTTAAACAAAAGAAGGACTACAGCTATTAAAGCAATGATTCCACAGGCAAGCCATACACGGCGGGCGAATGTTTTCTTTGGCTGATCGGTATTTGTATCTGTCATACGTTTTTAATATTAAATGTTTGGAAAAATAGTTCTCGCTTATCCGGAACAGCAGGATATATCATTTAGCAATTACAGGTTCCTGATGCTAAGTTCATTTCAGGGTACTGTTTATTTATGAATAAATCATCTACCTGTAGTTAGTAATATTACGCCATAAATTTTTATGGATTATAGATTCAAACAAACACTACTATCGCGCTGCTCGATGAGCGGCTTACTCACCGGCTCTGTGGTCGATTTGCCAACTTTGCTTTCAACTATATCTATCGCGAAGCAAGCGGTATATCCTTATCAAAAGCAGTTCTCTTTTTTTGTGCTATCGCGTTTATTATGGTTGCGCAACATGCAGCGGCATATCCTTCAAAGGCGTTCCGCCTTTTACGCCAAAGTCCAGCGTTGTTGTTGGAAAAGGAAGCATAATGTCATTGGCATCATACGCTTTTTTCAATCTCATTATGGCTTCGCTCCCGACTTGCAGATAGCTGACCTGCTCGGGAGATTTTACCCACAACCGTAACACAAAATTGATGGTGCTGCCAGCAAACTCGTTGTAGAACATGGTGATCTTATCATCCGGCGATAAACCGTCCAGATCGCTGAGCGCTTTCATGGTTACTTCCTTTACTTTTTCAAGGTCTTCACCATACGATACACCGATGGTAATATCGAACCGGCGTTTACCCAGCAATGAAAAGTTTTCTATCGGGTTTTGATAGACATCTTTGTTTGGAATGATTACCATTTGTCCCTGGAAGGTAAGCAGTTTTGTATCGCGCATATTAATCTCTTCCACCTTACCCATATAATCTTTGATCTTAACAATATGACCTACCGAAATGGGCCGGCGAAAGGAAATAAACACGCCGGAAATGAAGTTGGCGGCAATGTCCTGGAAGGCAAATGCCAGTGCCAGACCTACAATACCTGCACCCGCCAGGATGGAAGTAACGGCTTTATCAAGCTGTAAAATACTAAGGGCCGAGAAAATGGTAACGCCAACAATAAACACATACACCAGCGTAGCAAACAACCGGTTGAGTGCCTTGTTATGAGATACTTTGGTAAAGAATTTTCTGGCTAATTTCTGAACCAGGTTTGCCAGCAAAAAACCAATCACCAGAACCACCGCTGCAATCAGGATATTTGGCAGCAACTTAATAAATTCTTTCAGCCATAAATTAATTTTCTGCATGATGAGATTGTACGCACTACCAATGTTCATAATGATTGCTTTTAATGACTGAAAATAGATGATTGTTTATGAATAAAAAATAAAGTGCAGCGGATGTATAAATGAAAAAGCAAGGCTTATAATTGATTATTCTCAATGGCTATTTTTACTTTTTGCAAAAGCTTGTCAACCGAAGCAACGGAGGTGCGGCTTTGTATGTTTGTTAGCATCCGCAACATCTCGTGCTGTATCTTACGGTCTTCTTGCCCGTAATCCCATATCGGCAGGATATTCATACAAAATATCTCCTCAAACGTAGGCTGGCAAAACCGGATTCTGACTTCGTTCTGCTTATTCATAACCGTTGTGCTGGGAAAGTGGCAGAGGCGAAACGCAAACAGTTTTGATAACGCATACAAGCATTGTATTGCAGTTCCCGGATCGTTGATTCCCGGACTCAATGCCTTCATGGCTACTTCGGTCAATTGCCTGAAACCGTACAAAAAATTATCTTCTATTTCTTCACCAATATTAATCTCCAAAGCGTTCTGAATTTCGCTGATTGTTTTTTCAGACAGCTGCTTTGATACTTGTATAATACCGGCATCCTGCCACACAAACGTTCCGGGTATGGTTTTAATTTGTAGCGTACAATCATTTGCCTCGCAGATATTCAGTAACGACCTTTCGGAAAAGCCATCATAAATACCAGCGGTTCCTGCTATAATAGTATGTTCTGTTGTTTCATTATAATCTATCGGCTCTTCCTGTTCGGTACATAATTTTTGCATGGCGGCTTGCGTGTCTTTGTAAATTCTGTTTACTATCACTTCATACTTTACCGATTGCGTGATGAAGTGAAGAAAATAGATAAACAGGAAGATATCCGCTATGGTAAGCGCAATCAAAGCATATGTGCTGATAGCAGGAATATAAATACCGGAATTTACATCGCGGATGGTGCTCAGCAGAAACAAAGCAAACACAATGGTGCCGATATAAATACCTAATACAACCTGCTGAAAGCGGTTGCCAATCAGCTTATCCAATATGCGGTTGCTCATCTGCGAAGCCGTCTGGTTCAGGATAATCATTACCATAGAAAAGCTGAATACGGCTAATGAAATAACACCCGACACAATAGATGAGATAATGCTTCTTGCTGTGGTGGCATCCTTTAAACTCAGCCAGTGCAGTTGCGATTTAAAATGCTTGCCGGCTTCCGAAAAATCGAACGTTATCATCAGGTAGGAGAGCGCAAGAAAGAACAACGCAATAAGCGCAGGGTAAAAAGCAATGCTGTTTACAATGCGCTGGTAACGCTTGATGAGCCATGTAATGATGTTATTCCACATGTTAGAATTTGGTCGAAATGTAAGAAGTATCAGGTTGTTGAGTTAGTAAATCACAATGCCAAAGGCTGAAGTAAAATGAATCGCCGCAGATAGCTTACACAAATACTTATTCTGCAACATTCAACTGGCTTTCATCCCTGATGTACATAGCTGGTTTGCCTTTGTACATCACAATTTTGCCCGTAGCATAAAATGTATTGTTAATCATCTTGGAGTTTGGATTATAAGTAAAACGTTTTAATACATCCTGCGGAAAAATAAGGGCTAATGTGCGATGATCATAATCGTTGCCGGTGTACAATACATTCACTTCTTTTTTGGAGATATTGTCTAAGCGCGCTTCATGAATTCTGTCAAGAACCGTTACCGTTTTACCAACATAATTCTTTGCCTGTGCAGCTTTGATGGTTTTTTTATGCGTGTTCTGCGCATTGATAAAAGTAACAGGAAACAGCAGAAGGAAAAATAAAAAAACTTTCATAATAAATATTTTGTGTAGTGAATTTCAAAAACCAGACTAAAATAATGAACCACAATAGGCAATGTATAACATTAACGAACCTGTATCGTTCTATAACAGCATTATCAACGAATGATAATGAATTAAATTCTAATTCTTTACTGTTTCCTGATAATGAAATTGTGAGTGCCTTCTTTTGCTGTATAATCAATTGTTAATTGGTTGGCATCCACAATTTTCTTCACAATCGCAAGTCCTAAACCAGTGGACAGATCATCACCGTTATTGTCTTTGTTCATCCGGCTGAACAGCTTATCAGGCTTGATTTCTGACCGCTGGCTGGTATTGCTGACTGAAAAACTTTTTTGTGATGTTAGTATGCCGATTTCACCATTTGTATAATTGTATTTGATGGCATTTCCCAAAAGATTTGCAATCAAAGAATCGGCTAATAACGGGTGCAGTTTGATGATAAAATCTTCAGCAAAACTGCTTTCTATTCTTATCTTCTTATCGTTGATAAACGTGTTGAATAAACTGATGTGTTTTTTAATGATTTCCGTGAGGTTGATGTCTTCTTTCGCTTCATATTGATTGTTCTCAATTTTTGCCAGCAACAGCAAACTTTGATTCAATTTACTCAGCCGGTTCAAAGCCGTGGTTGACTGAACCACAGATTGCACTTGCTCATCAGTAAGATTGCTGTCTTGCATCAACAGTTCCAGCTTGCTTTGTACTACTGCTATTGGTGTTTGCATATCATGCGCCGCGTTCTCCGTAAACTCTTTCATGTTTACATAATCCGTGTATATTTTTCCGGTCATCACGTTTAGCGAAGCATTGAGTTCATTAAATTCCTGCGTATGAGTTTCTTCAAAATGAACTGCCTGCATCTTCTGCAATTCGGCACTCCTGATTTTATTAAGAGAATTGCGAAATGGCTTCCATAACTGCCGGCTGATTGCCCAGTTAAAGATGAGCGTTGCTGCAAATAACCCGATGAAAACAAACAACATGATGCGCGTAATATCCGTAACCAAGGCTGCCTTTTGCTCCTGCGATTGCCGGATAAGAATCTGGTAAGAACCATTGTTAATAAAAACTACCTGCGACAACTGCCTGTATGGAATTTTTGTATTGCTTTTTGCGTTAAAATAACTGATGTCGGTTAGCGAGGCATATTTATCAGCTTCGGCATTGGTTGGATAAATAGACAGGTCGGGTGCCTTCAAAATAACGCTGGCTCCATCTTCTTCCTGGCTTTCCACATACTGTATCCATTCTATCTCATCGCTGATTAATTCTTTATCACTTCGGCTGTTGATTTCTTTACTGAACTGGCTGAACAAATAATACCCGGCGACAATAAGTAACGGTACCATCGCTAATAAAAAGTACAAGGTTGTCTTGGTAAGAAGTTTCATGTATGAGGTTAAATAGAATAGTAAAACAAACTTCTAATCGGTGAAGCGATAGCCGGACCCGTGTATCGTCTTAATGTAATCATTGCTGCCTGCATCCGTCAGTTTTTTTCTCAGGTTTTTAATGTGCGCATAAATGAAATCAAAGCTGCCAGCCTGTGTATATCCGTCGCCCCAGATGTGCTCCGCAATCGCCGCTTTAGTAAGCAACCTACGCTGGTTGGCAATAAAATATTCAAGCAACTGATATTCCTTATCCGTCAGGTCAATGGTTTTATTATTTACCATCACGCTTTGTGCCTCAGCATCTAACTTTATTTCGTTGAACTGCACCGCTTTGCTGCCACTGAATTGCCTGCGCCTGATCACTGCGTTGATCCGCGCCGTAAGTTCAGATAGATAGAATGGTTTGGTGAGATAATCATCTGCGCCTAAATCAAGACCGGTCAACTTATCGTCAAGAGAGTTTTTAGCAGAAATGATAATGATGCCCGCTTTCGATTCCATGTATTTAAGCTCTTTCACCAGGTTCAGCCCGCTGCCATACGGAAGCGTAATATCAACCACGATGCAATCGTAAACAAACAGGCTTACTTTTTCTTTACCAGCTTTAAAATCATCGGCAGTTTCGCAAACAAAACCCTGATGTTCTAAGTATTTAACAATTGATTCCTGCAATGCTTTTTCATCTTCAATAATCAGAACTTTCATGGTGACAGCAGTACTTGTTTTTGATAAATGTAATAACAAAAGCCCACCTTGTAAAAAGGCAGGCTTTTGCGGTAGCGATTTATTTATTTCTCACCTTTATTATCGAACTGTATTCATCGGTAATACAACGTCTGAATTTCTTTTCAAAAGCGTCGCTGGCTGTTATGCAAATAATCACATTTTTAATTATGATTACTGATTACCACGCGCGTTCCGGCGGTAACTATTGGTCAGAATCCTCATCATCACCGGGCTGCTGGCGGTTATCATTTTTCAGGTTGTTTGCATCCTGCTGATAAGTGCCGGCATCGCCCTGCAATGTTACGGTTACCGTGTTTGCAGAGCCATTGCGGTTATAAGTAACTTCAATATTATCGCCGGGACGAAGCGCTGAAATCTTTTCAACCATTTCATTGCCGGTATGGAGTGTGGTTCCGTTTATTTTTGTAATGAAATCGCCTTTCTGTATGCCTGCTTTATCTGCCGCACTGCCTTTCGCAACACTCATTACATACACGCCGTCACCATCCGGAATATTGTTTTTCTGACGGTCAGCATCGCTCATCTGGTCGCTGCCATACATCACACCGAGGTAAGCTCTTTTGGCGCTGCCGTATTTAATAATATCACTTGCCACACGGCTTACCAAGTTAGAAGGAATGGCATACGAATAACCCGCATAAGAACCTGTTGGCGATGCAATGGCACTGTTGATACCGATCAGATTTCCATCCGTATTTACCAGCGCGCCGCCGCTGTTTCCGGGGTTTACAGCCGCATCAGTTTGAATAAACGATTCTATAGGTGAATTACTGTTGCGGCTGTTGATGCCAATGCTTCTTGCCCGCGCACTTACGATGCCTGATGTAACGGTTGTTTCTAAATTTAAAGGATAACCGATGGCGAGTATCCACTGACCGATGCGCACGTTGTCCGAGTTGGCAAACTGCAGGGAAGGAAAGTTATTTCCTTCAATTTTAATCACGGCTAAGTCGGTGCTTGGGTCGGTGCCGATCACCTTGGCTTTGTAATCTTTTTTATCGTTCAATGTCACCATCAACGCATCGGCTTTTTCTACCACGTGGTTGTTGGTAACAATGTAGCCATCCCCACTGATGATAACGCCCGAACCGGATGCAACCTGTTGCACGGCGTTGCTACCGTCGTCATCGCCGTTTTGATAAGCCATGCCGCTGACGCCATCGCCGCCAAAGGGATTGAAGCTTTGCTGCTGCGGTCGCTGCATCACTTTGATGTGAACGACTGTGGGAGCTGCTTTCCCGGCTGCCATTTCAAAATCTACCGTGGGAGTAGTGCTGCTGTTTTCGGTAAACTCTGCCGGCTTAAACATAGAAGCTGCTGCCGGAGCTTTTAAAGTAAATGTATCCTGGTGTTCATATTTTCCATACGCCCACACACCGCCTGCTAACGTAGCTGCCCCGATAAGGGAAGCCGCGAAAAATTGTTTGAATGTCATAACTATTGTTTGTTGTTTTTTATTTAATGAAGCAAATGTTAGAGGCAGTTATGAAGCACTTCTGTAGAAATCTCTAAAGGCGTTGTTAAACAAAGCCATTTCCAAATTTAATTATGGCAAACAAAAAAGGTTGCACGAACTGCGCAACCTTTTTCAAAACAATAACATCGTTTTTATTCAATACTCCTTTATAAAGCACTTCTTGTTCTCCGGTTGTAAAACAACTCTTGGTCAAAAAAATCATGTTTGAATCTAATGCTCTGCTGTTGCTTTGTCGCTGGCAAAATGCGTATAAGACGTAAGGTCAAAAGTACGTTCAAAGTTAGCATCAGCACATCATACCAAAGGTAACGCAAAACAGAATGTGGAACCTTTATTCAATTCACTTTCTACCCAAATCTTACCATCGTGACGTTTGATAATTTCCGAGCACAAATACAAGCCAATACCAAAGCCGCCGGTTATATTCGTATGGCTATTTTGCACACGGTAAAAGCGCTCAAACAGCTTACCAATATCGACGGGCTGAATGCCTTTTCCATAATCGGTTACGCTGATCTGTACATAACGCATGGTGACAGAACATCTGATATCAATCATCTTACTTTCCGGCGCGTATTTAACAGCGTTGCTGATAAAGTTATTGATGACCTGCCCGATCTTATCACGGTCTGCCTGCACAAATGTGGATGCGCAGTTAGTAAAGCCGATGTGATAACTGGGAAACAACATTTGGCATTCTTCCACGATTTCTTTTACCAGTTCTTCTATATCAATGTTCTGTTTATCCAATACAATTTTGCCTGCCTCCAGCCGTGATAAATTTAAAAACCCATTGATGAGGTTAGTCATTTTATTAATCTGTACATCAGCTTTAGTCAGCACTGCAATACCAAACTCATTATCGGCTTGCCCTGATGGAATAGCAAGCAGTTGCAGTAAAGCTTTCAGCGAAGTAAGCGGTGTTTTCAGTTCATGGCTTACCATGGCGATGAAATCGTTCTTGCGTTGCTCATCCTGTTTGCGTTCGGTAATATCCTGGAGAACGCCTGAAAAATGAGAAGGCTCTCCCGGTTCGGTATAAAACAATTTACCAATTCCGCGTATCCATCTGCGCTCTTTGGTTTGCAGGTTCGTAACCGGATATTCAATGTCACATACCTGGTCATCGTGCATCGCTTTCTGAATCGCATCGGTCATCATAGCCCGGTACTCTTCGTCAACAGCTTCTTTAGCTTTGGCAACAGGTATGTGTTCATCTTCGGACACAAGACCAAATATTTGTTTCGCCCGTTCAGACAACAGGATATGTGTCAGATCCATATCTACACTCCAGGTTCCCAGGTTAGCAGCTTCTATTGCCTGTCTTAATTTCTCTTCACTGTTGGTCAGCTTTACAAGAAGAGAATTCAGGCTTTGCTGTGCTTTTGCTAATTCATCATTGGCATCTGTCAGTCCTTGGTTGGAAGAAGTTAGCTGCAGGTTAGTATCTTGTAACTTTTCATTCAGCAGCGAGAGGTTTTCGTTCAGTTCCTGTATGTTGCGATACGAAAGATATTGCTCCGTTACTTCATTGGCAACAACCATGATACAGGCAGTTTGCCCGCTTTTATCAGCAATGGGTTGATACACGAAATTAAAATAACCTTCTTGCATGTTGCCTTCATGTTCGATAACTGCTTTATCCTTTTGACCATAATAAGGATTGCCGGATGTGAACACAGTATCCAAGATTGATAGAAAAGGTTGTCCTGTCATTTCAGGTAATACGTCCGTCAGCAATTTGCCGGTTACATCGTTGCCTTTTCCCCAAAGGCTTAACAGATCTTCGTTAGCGGATTCTATCACAAGATTTCTTCCCCGTAAAATGCCGAGTGCAAAAGGTGCATTCAGCAACGTCAGGCGAGTATTTTGTTCGCTGTTTACTATGCTTTCATTTACCTGTTGCAGTTTGTTATAAGCCTCAATTGCAATTGCCAGTTCTGCATCTGCATCCCGTTGCTTTCTTCGCTGCTTTCTGGCAGATTTTAGCTTTACTACACGTTCCGTTACATCTATTGCTGTATGGAGAATGCAATACGTTTTGCCATCCTTATTTTTAATTGCCTGATAGGTAAAATCAATATAATAAACCGACAGCACACCGTTTACTTTAATGCTTGCAGCCTTGCTTTTTGCTTTATAAGGAACGCCGGTTTTCCATACTTCTTTCAGCAATGCAGCAAAGGGCTGGCTTTTTAGTTCGGGTATGGCTTCCTCAAAGGTCATCCCGATTATTGACTTGTCTTTGCCCCACATTGCAATCATAGCATCGTTTGCCATTTCTATAACCAGGTTCTCTGTTGTATAAATAGCAGTGGCATTCGGTGACAAAGAAAGAACATGCAGTAGTATATCGTTAGTTAAGTTCGTCTGCATGTCGCTCATCATTTAACCAATATAACATAGGAATAATACCAAGGACAAATTGCCATAATCGGCAAGTGATTGTTTTTCAAAATGGTAACAACTTTGATAAGCAACAAAGGTAAGCGACACAAAGCCGCAAACTGTCCTCCGGTGAATTATGTAAGTTAGGAACAGAATTATGTAACCTTTTGCAGATATGTGGTTCCTGCTTTGTATCGTTTGCTTTGCTGGTTTTCTATTTCTCATTAACGACGTACTATTAACCATCTTCTTCCTATGAATACATCTATCGGAACATCAGATATTGTCATTGCAAGTCAGCAGCTTGTTACCATCCCGGTAATAGAAGAACACTTGATTATTGACAGAAAAACAATTGAAACCGGCAGAGTGATAATCTCGAAGAAGACAGAGGAAAAAATCGAGACAGTTAATATCGCCTTGCTTCGCGAAGATTATAGCATTGAGCATATACCGGTTGATAAACTGGTTGATGAAGCGCCCTCAATAAGATATGAAGGCGAGGTAATGATCATTCCGGTGATCCGGGAAGTGATGGTAAAGCGCATCTTAATAGTAGAAGAAATCAGGATCACAAAGAACACAACGGAAACCAGCGAGCCGCAACAAATGATGCTGCGCAAAGAAGTAGTAACCGTTGAGCGACACGACACACAGCAATAAGTTTTTTCGGTAATAATTTTTATACATATTAAACACCCGTTCAGGGAATCATTATGGCACAGACAGTAGTAGGTATTTTCGATAAAAATTCAAATGCGCAGGATGCAGTAGAAGCCTTGGTAAACAAAGGTTTTGATCGCAGCAACATTGACATGTCAGCAGGTGGAAAAACATCAGCCGGCACTGAGAAGAATTTTAATTTAGACAATGACGACCAGGAAAGTGGTATTTCCAGGTTCTTTAAAAATTTATTCGGTGATAACGATGCTGAAGCAGACCGTTACAATAGTTACGCAGCAAAAAGCGAAGCCGTTGTAAGCGTGTATGCAACGTCTGCCGACGAAGCTGAAAAAGCAGCCGATATTATGGATGATAATGGTGCGGTTGACCTGAGCCTGCAATCTGGCGGATATGACAATACCACGATGCCTGCACCAAATGCAGCGATGAGTACAGGTAACACGGATTATGCAGTGACAAACGATAATACAGCCAATACAAACAAATCAATCCCTATTATTGAGGAAAGCCTTGAAGTGCGTAAAAAATCGGTGCAAACCGGTGGCATGCGCCTGAGAAGCCGCATTGTAGAACATCCGGTAGAAGAACAGGTTCGTCTTCGCGAAGAAACTGTGCATGTAAAGCGCAATGCGGTTGACCGTCCCGCTACGGATGCTGATTTTGCCGCTTTTAAGGAAGGTCAAATCGAAATGAAAGAAAGCAAGGAAGTGCCGGTTGTGTCCAAGCAGGCGCGCGTGGTGGAAGAAGTAAGTCTCGGCAAAGAAGTGAACGAGCGCAATGAAACAGTTCGCGATACCGTTCGTAAAACCGAAGTTGATGTGGAAGACATGAAAGATCATAAAATAACCATTGACAAATCAAAAAACTAAAGGAGTAATACTTCTCCTGTTTTATATTTACTATACAAAGCGACGACTGTAACGGTCGCCGCTTTTATTTTGATACAACAGCAAATACATCCTCATTGATTGGAGAGTACAAAGAATCCCAAACTGATTTTCGTTACTTCACAGCATTATCTACTATTTATGACACCGTCATTATCCCGCGCGTTACCGTTTTATGTAAAGCTGGCGCTGATTCTCATTAGTCTTATCGCCTTGTGTTTTGTTGCCATTGAAGCCAAAGAAATTCTCTCGCCTTTATTCTTCGCCTTATTGTTTTCTATTGCCTTGCTGCCGCTGGTTAATTTCTTTGAGCGAAAACTCCGGTTTCCGGGCGGAGCGGCAGCAGGCATGTCGGTTATTTTATTATTGGCATCCCTTGTGGCGCTGCTTTATTTTCTCGGCTCGCGCATCAGCAACCTGGCGCAGGATTGGCCGCAGTTCCAGGAACAGATTGACAGCACCATAGATAACCTTCAGCAATGGCTGCACAACACTATGAATATCGGCATGAAGCAGCAGATGAAGTATGTGAACAAAGCCACAACGCAGGCTATTTCGTCAAGCTCTACCATCATCAGTGCTACATTTTTTTCGCTTACCTCAATCCTGTTATTCATTGTTTTTACCATGATTTATACGTTCTTTCTTCTTCTTTACCGCCGCCTGATTTTGAAGTTCCTGATTGCTGTATGTAAAGAAGAAAACTCGTCAACAGTTTACGACGTGGTTGAGCAGGTACAGTACATCGTAAGGAAATACATTTTAGGATTGCTGTTAGAGATGGCAATTGTTTCTACCGTTTGCTGCGTCACGTTTTTAATATTGGGTATTAAGTATGCCTTGCTGCTCGGCTTGATAACAGGTATCTTCAACCTCATTCCCTACATCGGCATTTTTACTTCTTTATTGCTTAGCACTTTCATTACGTTTGCTACCGGCGCGTCGGACACAAAAATCTTACTGGTGGTCATTACTTATATTGTTGTTCATTTAACCGACAGCAATGTATTGTTGCCTGTTATTGTGGGTTCCAAAGTCCGCATCAATGCCTTAATTACCATTATCGGCGTGATTGCAGGCGAAATGATTTGGGGCATTGCCGGTATGTTTCTTTCGATACCTGTTATTGCCATCAGTAAAATTATTTTCGACCGTATTGAAACATTACAGCCGTGGGGATTATTATTGGGTGATGAAGAAACGCAAAAGCCCAAAAGCAAACGGAAAATTATTGCCGAAGCCGAGCAGGATAAACCGAAAGAATAAACAGGCAGGCAAGAGCTTAACCTGGCAGCTTATGATAAAAGCACCACCAATCACTTTATAATTTTAAAGTAAATGGCAGATATTTCTTCAAGCAGTTCCGCAAGTAAAAACACGCTGCGCCGTTTCGATCTGCAAACCGACATCCTGCTGGCACTGATGCCCGCTTCCGTGATGGTGGGCGTGCTGTTACTGCTCAACTTATTCGGCAGGCAGGAAGTATTATTTTCCTCCCTGGCATCAAGCGCGTTTCTTATTTATCTCGATCCGGAGCATCCGGCAAATAGTATCCGCACATTGATTATTGCGCAGCTATCAGCCGCGGCTATCGGATATTTGGTTTATGTTGTAATGGGTGCCGGTTATACGTCAGCTGCCATCGCCATGATCATCGCCATCGCCGTAATGATTATTGCCAAAGCCATGCACCCGCCTGCCGTTTCTACCGCGCTTGTGTTTGCGTTCCAGCATACCAAACCAAACACGCTGCTCATGTTCTTTTTTGCCGTGTGCCTGCTGGTAATATTGGTTGTATTGCAGCGCATATCATTATGGCTGATTAAACGGAGCGAAAACAAAAAAACAACAGTATGAAAGACATTGCCGAACTCATTACCAAATATCTCAGCAGCGTGGTAGAAGTGCTGGCCGCGTTTGTAATCGGCGTCGCCCTGCTGAAGTTCCTGTACCGTTACATCATGCATATTTTCACACCCAATGATGGCTTTACCAACGAGAGCATCCGCATCCAGTTTGGCAGTGCGTTAGCGTTATCGTTAGAGCTGTTATTGGGTGCCGATATTTTAGCAACAGCCATTGCGCCCACCTGGGATGATATTGGAAAATTAGCCGCCATCGCTGTATTGCGAACGGCGTTAAATTATTTCCTTGAAAGAGAATTGCAGAGCAATGAAGTAAACAAACAGATAGTAAAGGATAAAAGTGCAGCGGCGAAAGATAACTGACCATACAGAACGCAACCCTTCCTACGCCAGAACCTATTCCACGGAACGCATTCTTTTTCGCTTCAGTTCTTTAAAAAAAGAAGGCGTAAGACCGGTTACTTTTTTAAACTGGTTCGACAGGTGTGCCGGGCTGCTGTAATGCAGCCGGTAAGCAATATCTGCCAGGCTCAGATCATCGTAAACAATCAGTTCTTTGGCGCGCTCTATCTTGTGCATAATTATAAAACTCTCCAGCGTACAGCCTTTTATTTCCGAAAAAAGATTGGCTAAATATGTATAGTTGTGGTGCAGCTTTTCGCTGATGTAAACGGAATACTTCACGCTGGGCAGTTCGTCGTCATCATGTATCATTGCAATGACAAGAGCATTTATTTTTTCTACCAGGATGGCTTTCTGATCTTCAATCAGCACCAGCCCCAAGGTAAGCAGGCATTTCCTGATTTCGTCCAGCTTTTTGCCGGTAATTTTATTGGCAAGATCTATCTCTCCCAATTCCACGCTTTTGTAAGTAATACCCATTTCATCCAGCTTTACTTTCACCATCATTTTGCACCGCAGGCAAACCATATTTTGGATGTATAATTTCATAAGCGTTGCGTTTTCTTTTCTTTACTTTTTTTCAGTTTCCGGTGCTTTTATAAAGCAGCAGCAGCCAGTTTACAATGCCTGGCAAATTCACCAATGCCTGTTACGCGATAGCAGAACAACGGGCAGGCGTGTTGTGTTCATCTCATGTACCCTTATGCTCCGCACATCAATCTGTATATCTGTAGTGTTCAATGCCATAGTCGTGAACTATTTACACAATTGAAACCGATATGTAAAAATATGTTTTCAGGACGATTTTTTCACCTGCCGGTACTGTTATGATTAGGTCAATTTTGTTTTTTTAATCTTTATAAAGTAACAGGCAGGCATAACAAAAGAAAACAGCATACATAAACCAACGGGTGGTTTGCATTTTTTTAAAAAATAAAATAGTGCTATACTTGTAGGTGCCTATCACGTTACCGGCAGCGCCTCATTGCTCCGCCAGGTAAGGCTGTTAGCAGTAACCAATAATATACAATCATCACAGGTATGATGAATGAAGAAAATACACTGCTTCGCAAAGAAGTGCAACAATTAAAAGAGATTATTTCCCACCTGCTCGATAAAATTAACCTGCAGCAACAGCAGCTCGCTGCCTATGCCGCGAACGCGAACGAAGTACAAATTCTTCCGGGCTATGTCGTAACGAAAAACGATGGGACAGAAAACGGGTTTTATCTGGTACCGACGCAAAAGGATGGGACAAAACACGGGTTTGATCCCATCCCGACACAAAAGGATGGGACAAAACGGGATTCTGACGACACACCGACAGAAAGGAACGGGACAAAACAAGAGTTTGATCCCATCCCGACAGAAAGGAACGGGACAAAACATGAGTTTGATCCCATGCCGGCAGACAGGAACGGGACAAAACACGTGTTTGATCCCATCCCGACGCAAAAGAATGAGACAAAAAACCTTTTTTATCATATACCGGCACAAAAGGATGGGACAGAACACAGCCCGGATAACAGGCAGGGAAAGCAGGATACAGCAAAGACCGGTTTACATAGTTATGTGCCCGCCGGCATTCCCGAAAAGCAGGATGACAAGGCTGATCACAATGGCACGGAGAAGATAAAGCAAGCCGCTGATAATACCCTCAATACCCACCAGCCAGCCGCTACATCTCGAAGCCAATATACGGGTGATGCGACTATAATGAATAATGAAAGCAGGAATCGTTTTGTAGACAAGCTGTTTGTAAAAATGAAATATGCAACCGCAGATTGCATCAGCAATACAGCCAATATTTTACTGGCATTGTACCGCAAACCGGCTACCTCTTTAAAAAGCCTGCGCGCCTGCACCACTCTCTCCGAAAAAGGAATGGTTAAGCGGATGGCGGCTATGAAAAAAGCCGGGTTCATTACCCGCATTAGTCCACCCAAGCAATACCTGATTACCGCATACGCCAAACGGCTGATAGAAGAATCAATAACCAACGGGTGAAACCGCACATCAATTTAAAAAGCGCCTTCTTTGCCTGCCCTGTTGCCAACTGTGAATTATGTAAGCTTTGAGAAGAAAGATGTAAGAACACCGTTTAGCCGCAACTCAATTTTGTATTGTGCTAACATTATTACGTACAGAACTCTTTTAAGTTGCCGTACCTTATGCAGATGAATAGCATCATCCTGTAACCTTTGCAAACACAGTTATCATTTAAAATATTACATGCAAAACAAGCAAGCACCCGGCGCGCCGGGCATCAAAGCCAAATGGACATCGAGCGCGAAATCGGGCGTGGGCAAAGCCCTGAATGCCGCATCCGACGTGGCGTTCACGTTGAGTCATGGCATCGTGAACGAAGTGTATTATCCCAGAGAAGACATTGCCTGCATCCGCGACCTGGGGTTGCTGGTAGCCGATGGCAACAACTTTTTTTCCGAAGAAAAAAGACATACCAGGCACGAGCTGAGTTTGGCAAAAGACGGCGTTCCGGCTTATAAAATTATCAATACCTGTATTGATAATAAATACAAGATCACGAAGGAAATTATTACCGATCCGTTCCGCGATACCTTACTGCAAAAGATAAGCTTTGAACCAACCGATGACAAAGCTTCCTACCAGTTATATGCCCTGCTTGCACCGCACCTGAACAACGAAGGCAACAACAACTGCGGCTATATCAGCGATTACAAAGGCATCCCGATGCTGTTTGCGCAAAGCGGTGGTCTTTCGTTAGCATTAGCTTGTTCCGCACCCTGGCTGAAACGCTCGGTAGGTTATGTGGGAATATCGGATGGCTGGACAGATTTGAACGAGCACAAAACGATGGAATGGGAATATACCACCGCCGATGATGGCAACATCGCTCTGACCGGCGAAATTGATGTGTCTTCATCAGGCGATTTTGTGCTCGCGCTTGGCTTTGGCAGGAACGCGGAAGAAGCCGCCAACCACGCGCTGGGCAGTATATTGGATGGCTTTGAATCAGCTAAATACTGGTACAGTAAAGGCTGGGACGAATGGCTGAATACATTGGATAAAATAGAAGGAGAACATTATAAAATCAGTGCTGCCGTGCTTCGCATGAACGAAGCCAAAACCTTTCCCGGCGGCATCGTTGCCAGCATGTCCATTCCCTGGGGAGAATCGAAAGGTGACGGCGATAAAGGTGGCTACCACCTCGTTTGGCCAAGAGACCTCGTGGAAAGCGCAAGTGGCTTTCTTGCCCTGAACACAAAAGACGATACGTTGCGCATCGTGAACTATTTAATGTCAACCCAAAAAGCCGATGGCAGTTGGCCGCAGAACATGTGGCTGGAAGGCACGCCGCACTGGAAGGGCAAACAGATGGACCAGACGGCGTTACCCATCGTGCTGGTTGACCGCTGCAACAAGGATAAGGCGATGGACAAAGACCGGATGGAAAGGTATTGGCCAATTATTAAAAAAGCCATTGCTTACCTTATAAAGAACGGACCTTACACACAGCAGGACCGCTGGGAGGAAGAGCCCGGATTCACGCCCTTTACGCTGGCTGCCGAGATAGCCGGCTTGCTGGCTGCGGCTGATATTGCTGATGAAAACAAGCAACCTGAACTGGCGCAGTATTGCCGCGAAACGGCGGATTACTGGAACGATCATATTGAGCACTGGACGTATGTAACGGGTACGGATATGGCGAAGGAAAACGGCGTGGATGGATACTATATCCGCCTGAATCCTGCTTATGGCATCTCTGCAAATGAATTGGGAGAGAGAACCATGAACTTAAAAAACCATACAGATGGCGAAGGAAAAATAAAGCTGCAGGAACTGGTTTGCGTAGATGCGCTGGCACTGGTTCGCTTTGGCTTGCGCGCGGCAAACGACCCGAAGATATTGAATACCATCAAAGTAATTGATGCGAAGCTCATGGTAGAAACACCCGGCGGCAAATGCTGGCACCGCTACAACAATGATGGCTATGGCGAACAGAAAAACGGCGACCCGTATGATGGCAGCGGTGTTGGTCGTGCCTGGCCGTTACTCGCCGGCGAGCGGGGGCATTACGAGATTGCTGCGGGCAATATTGCCGGTGCCAAGGAACTGCAAAAAGCGATGGAAAACTTTGCCAACAACGGGCTGATTTCCGAGCAGGTATGGGACGAAAAAGACATGCCGGAGAAAGAGTTGTTCTTTGGCAAGCATTCCGGCTCTGCCATGCCGCTTACCTGGGCACACGCCGAGTACATCAAGCTTTGCTGCTCTATCCGCGATAAGAAGATATTTGATATGCCACCGCAAACGCAGGAACGTTACCTGAAGAAGAATACAATATCTGCTTACGACGTGTGGCGCTTTTCCAACCCTTGTAAAAGCATATCAATTGGTAAGCAACTGCGCATAGAAGTGATGGCGGAAGCCGTTGTAAACTGGACGGCCGATGGCTGGAAGACCACCACGCAAACACCCGCCACCGACAAAGGCATCGGGATTTTCGTAGCTGACATTCCGGTGCCGGAAGACAGCCAGGGAGAGATCGCCTTTACATTCTTCTGGCCGGAAACCAAAAACTGGGAGAACAAGAACTTTGTGGTTAGCATAAAGAAATAAGTCGTTTCGGAATAGTGGGAATGTGAAGTAAATCTGCCTGGTTCATGGGAACGAAAATCATTATTTTTCTTAATAGCGTTTTGCTGACATCCATCACGCAACCAGCTTCGCAGCAGGCCGATAAAATCAACCGGCTGTTTTATGCATTCAATATCGGTGCATCCTGCATGTTGCTGTTGGTAAGCGGGCTCGTTACCTATATCTGCATCAGGTACCGGATGACAAAAGATGAAAATAGAACTCCCTCTCAGGCCAACAATAACTATAAGCTGGAAGGCTTGATGATTGGCGTTCCTCTCCTGGTTCTGGTTTACTTTTTTTACATGGCAGTTTCTACGGAAAGGGCGGTTTCGCCGAAGGCAAATGCCACCACGCATCCTGATGTTATCATCACCGGGCACCAGTGGTGGTGGGAAGTGCAATATCCAAACGCAAAGGTGATTGCAGCGAATGAAGTGCATTTGCCGGTAGGCAAACACATCGTGATGGAGCTGCGGAGCGCCGACGTGATACACGACTGGTGGGTGCCTGAATTGGGCAATAAGATGGACATGATTCCGAACGTGAATAATTACCTCGAGGTTGACATTACCAAACCCGGGCATTACACCGGCGCGTGCAGTGAGTTTTGCGGGCAGGAACATGCGTGGATGCGCATCAATGTGATTGCGCAAAGCGAAGATGACTACAACCGATGGCTGGCTGCCAATGCAACGGATGCGGCGCAGCCGGCGGACAGTTTTGCCATGAAAGGCGCTGTTTTATTCCAGAATAGTTCATGCGCGGGATGCCACCGCATCGGCGGAACCAATGCGGTGGCAGCGATTGGTCCTGACCTGACGCATATAGGCAGCCGCCAACAATTGCTGACGGGTTTGCTGGCAACAAACGAAGACAATTTATACGAATGGATCAACCATCCTCAGCAGATAAAAGAAGGTGCGCACATGCCCGATTTTATTTATGATAAAGACTCGGTGAAAGCCCTTGCTCATTACCTCGCTCAACTGAAGTAACATGGAAGAATTAGTGGACATACCTGAACCGTTGCAAGCCTTTCCGGGCGTTGGCGTAAGCACCGAGCAAGGCTTGCTGCAATGGATATCTTCCGTTGACCATAAGATGATTGGCATCATGTACATGCTGGTGTCGCTAATGTTCTTTTTTATCGGCGGCGCGGAAGCCTTGCTGATGCGCACGCAGCTTGCCGTTCCGGTCAATCATTTCCTGAGTCCCGAAGCTTACGACCAGATGTTTACCATGCACGGCACCACTATGATTTTTTTTGTAGCGATGCCTGCTATATTCGGGTTCTCCGTTTACTTCGTGCCGCTGATGATTGGCGCCAACGAGATGGCGTTTCCGCGTTTGAATGCGTTCAGTTTGTGGCTTACTTTTTTCGGCGGACTCTTATTGTATTTCAGCTTCCTGGCAGGCGGCGCGCCCGATGCCGGCTGGTTCAACTATGCGCCGCTCAATCAAAAAAATTACTCCATTAGTCATGGCATAGATTACTATGCGCTGGGCTTGCTGGTAGCAGGCATCGGCAGCATTACAACGGCTGTCAACCTGATCGTAACGGTACTGAATTACCGCATCAAAGGCATGGCTCTAAACAAGCTTCCGCTGTTTGTGTGGATGGTGGTCGTCAATTCATTTTTGATTCTCGCAGCCCTGCCATCTCTCAACGTTGCGTTGGCGATGCTCATCCTTGACAGGCAGTTCAACGCGCATTTTTTCAACACAGCAAACGGTGGTTCCGCCTTGCTGTGGCAGCACCTGTTCTGGGTGTTCGGTCATCCCGAAGTGTATATCCTGATCCTGCCTGCGTTTGGTATTTTATCCGAAGTGTTCCAGGTGTTCTCGCGCAAGGTCATCTTCGGGTATTCATTTGTTGCTGCATCGTCTGTAGCCATTGCCCTGCTTGCGTTTGGCGTGTGGGTGCATCACATGTTCGCGGTGGGTTTAAGCACAATGGTCGATTCATTTTTTGCTGCCAGCAGCATGCTCATCGGCATCCCCACAGGCGTAAAAGTCTTCAATTGGTTAGCTACTATGTGGGGCGGTAAAATACAGTTTACGGTGTCCATGATGTTTGCCATCGCGTTCCTCGTTGAGTTCACAATCGGCGGCTTAAGCGGTATTGCGTTTTCTATTGTGCCGGTTGACTGGCAGCTTACCGATACTTATTATGTGGTGGCGCATCTGCATTATGTTTTTATCGGCGGCACCATCTTCGGTTTGTTCGCCGGGTTGTTTTACTGGTTTCCGAAAATGACCGGCAAAATGCTGAATGAAAAATTGGGCAAATGGTTCTTCTGGCTCTTTGTGATTGGCTTTAATCTTACGTTTCTGATACAGCATGTGCTAGGTATCATTGGTATGCCGCGGCGTGTGTTTACGTATCCCGATTTGCCCTGGTATGGCGCGCTGAATTTCATATCCACCATCGGTGCTTTTGTGATGGGCGCTTCCATGCTGCTGCTGCTTTACCTGGTTATAAAAAGTAAGAAGCATGGCAAAGATTCCGGCGGCGATCCGTGGAATGCGTTTACGTTGGAATGGGCAACGATGGCACCGCCGCCGCTGAAAAACTTTGAGGAACTGCCGGTGGTGGAAACCATTCGTCCGCTGTGGGATATGAAAGATAAACAAGGAGTCAATGAATAGAAGTACAGACAGCAAAACGATGATGAAACTGGTGGTCGGCACGGAAGCGATGTTCTTTTTGTCGCTGATTGTTGCCTTTGTGTACATGGCTTACAACGCCGGCTTCGAGCCTTTTGAAGTGAACCAGCTTGACATTACCACCACCGGCATTTTTACCATCATCCTGTTCAGCAGCAGCTTTACACTGATGCTGGCAGAAAAAAAATACAGGCATGGCAAGATGCGGGGCTTACAAGTATGGCTGCTGGTCACGATATTGTTAGGGATTATTTTTTTGATCGGACAAGGGAAGGAATACTGGCGGCTGATTCAAGCGAACGTCACGCTGAACGGCAGCGTATTCGGCACCAGCTTTTATGCACTCACAGGCTTCCACGGGCTACATGTTTTTATCGGGCTTGTTATCTTATCCATCGTGTTGCTGCTGACTTATCTCGGCGACTTCAACCGGCGTCCTTCTTCCGTTATCAGCACGGTGGCTATCTACTGGCACTTCGTTGATATCGTATGGATATTCGTGTTTACGGTGGTGTATGTATTGCCTCATTTTACGCGCATTTAAATCAAAAAATTATGCACTCAATTTATTCATACTGGAGCTTCGATCTGATTACAAATGCATTCATCCTGCTCATGTGTGTGCTGTATTTGTACGCCGTCAATTTCCGGCTGCAAAAACAAGCGGTTTGTTTCTTTGCAGGAATTGTTTTATTAATCATCTGCACATCATCACCGCTTCATTTTGTCGGCGAAAATTATTTATTCAGCGCGCACATGCTTACGCATACTATCATCCTGCTGATTGCCGCACCACTATTGGTAATTGGCATTCCGAAGGAAAACAGGTTTCAGAATATATTGGTTTTATTATCAAAGAAAATAAACAAAGCGCCTTTTGCGGCGTGGCTTACCGGCGTAATGGTGATGTGGATCTGGCATGTGCCAACCATATTTAACCAATTGTTTATGCCGGGTATGATGGATATTAATATGCACAATATGAACACACTGTCATACATCCACATGCTGAGTTTGTTGTTAGCCGGAATAATATTCTGTCTGCCGGTTATCACGCCATACTCTTTGTACCGCATCTCTGCGCCGGGTGCTGCGTTTTACCTCGCTTCTGCCTGCGTGTTCTGCTCGCTGCTTGGCTTGCTGATTACGTTTGCGCCGGTAGGTATTTATACCCATTACCTGAATATCCGGGACATGTATGGCTTTTTACCCGCAATCAGAAATGACTGGAACATTTCTGCAGCCGACGACCAGCAGGCGGGCGGTTTAATCATGTGGGTGCCGTGTTGCTTTATCTATTTAACGGCATCCACAATCCTGTTGATACAATGGCTGGAACAAAAAAACGAACAGCCGCTTATTCATGCTGTAAATGTGTAATCGATGAGCAAATATTTTGATGAAAAAGAATGGGTAAAAACGAAGCCGGAGAAGCTGCCCAAGCCAACTTATTGGCCATTCTTCGCGGCGCTGGGGTTGATGTTTATGGGTTGGGGAATGGTCACGTTCTGGCTGATTTCATTGGCTGGTTTTATCGTGTTTGTGATCGCTGTAACTGGCTGGATAAACCTGATGCGACATGAGTGAAGAGACGCCCGATAAGAAGATCAGCCGGACAAAATTTATGGTAAGACTGAGCTTAAGCCTTGCCGGCTTGAGTGCTGCGGTAGCAGCCATTCCGGTGTTTAGCGCCTTACTGGCACCGCTCTTGGAAAACGGAAAACAAAAATGGCGCACCGTGGGAAGCGTGGATGATTTTCCATTGCATACCACCCACCTTGTAACGTTTATAAATGCCGACCCGAAACCGTATGCGGGCACCACCGCCAAGTCGGCTGCGTGGCTGCGCCGGAACGACAAGAATGAGTTCATTGCCTTTGCTGCCAACTGTACGCATCTGGGCTGCCCCGTGCGTTGGGAAGAGCATTCGGAATTGTTTATGTGTCCCTGTCATGGCGGCGTCTATTACAAGGACGGAACGGTAGCCGCCGGACCACCGCCCAAGCCGCTGACAAAGTATGAAGTGCGGATTAACAACGGCGAGGTGCAGATACAAACGTCGCCGCTTCACATCACCAATATTGGCGCATAACCATGAAAAAGATAACCAAAAAAATATGGTATTGGTTTGATGACCGGACCGGTTTATCGGCCATGATGAAGCCGCTGATAAATCATCCTGCGCCGCCTAAACATTTGTGGAGTTATGTGTTTGGCAGCGCCACGCTGTTTGTGTTTATCCTGCAGGTAGTAACGGGCGTGTCACTTACCTTGTTGTATGAGCCTTCTTCCGACAATGCCTACCAGTCGCTGCAGTTCATTACACACCAGGCAAAGATGGGCAACCTCCTGCGCGGCGTTCATTATTTCGGTGCGTCTGCAATGATCATATTAGTGGGTGTTCACATGATGCGTGTGTACATCACAGCGTCCTTCAAATTTCCCCGTGAGATGAACTGGATCAGCGGCGTATTCCTGCTGCTGTTTACCATCTTCATGGGCTTTACGGGGCAGTTGCTGCGCTGGGATTCTAATGGTATCTGGTCGTCCGTTGTGGCGGCGGAGCAATTGGGACGGATACCTTTTATCGGCACTTACCTGGCCCGCTTATTAATCGGCGGCGACACGCTGGGCGGGCAGAGCCTGAGCCGTTTTTTCTCTTACCACGTATTCATTTTCCCGGCGCTCATGTTTATGTTCATCGGGTTTCACCTGTACCTGGTTTTGCATAATGGCATCTCCGAGCCACCCAAAGCTGGTCAGTTGGTTGACCCGAAAACGTACCGGCCCTGGTACAAGAAATACATGAAGGAAAAAGGGGTTCCTTTTTGGCCAACGGCAGCTTATCACGATACTATTTTTTCTTCGGTGGTAATCATCCTGATTCTGATGCTGGCGCTGATATTTGGTCCGCCTGCGCTTACCTCGGCGCCCGACCTTGCAATGGTGCAAACATCGCCGTCGCCAGACTGGTATATGGTGCCGTTCTTTGCCTTGTTCGCTTTGATGCCGCATAAGATAGAATCGGTTGCCATGATGCTCGGTCCACTGCTTACTATCGCTTTGTTGTTCTCCATTCCCTTCTTATCCAACAAAGGCGAAAGAAGCCCTTTAAAGCGTCCCTGGTCTATGTTTGGCGTAATTTGCGTGTTTGTATTTGTCATCAGTTTGCTTATTATTGGCTTACATGCGCCGTGGTCGCCGGACTTCAATGCAAAACCATTACCGCTGGCAGCCATCAAAGCCGTACACCCAGATTCTGCGATCCTCAAAGGCGCGAATTTGTTCTATGTTAAAAGCTGTGAGTATTGCCACACCGTCAATGGCTATGGCGGAAAAGCGGGACCTGAACTGACGAAGATCGGGAACGTTTTATCGGAGCAGGAACTTACCATTCGGATTGTCAACGGCGGAAAGAATATGCCGGCATTTGGCGGCATTTTATCTAAAGAGGATTTGCATAATCTGACCGTGTTTTTGGCCTCGCAAAAATAACTTTCACACATGAGTATTACCACCATCGCTGTTATCAGTATTGTTATTGGTATTGTTTGCTTCCTCATTATTCTCGCGGACATTATCAGGCATCCGCAGTCTATGAAAATCATGAATGTGGTATGGCCGGTAACCGTCTTGTATTCCGGAGCATTAGGCTTGCTTGCCTACTATATGATAGGGAAAAAAGGAATGGGCGGGATGATGCATCATAATGGAATGAAAGGAATGGAGATGAACATGGATATGGATAAAGGCAAAGACATGCACTCTAAAAAGCCTTTCTGGCAAAGCGTTTTATTGGGTGCCCTGCATTGCGGAAGCGGTTGCACACTGGGCGATATGATTGCGGAAACATTGCTTCTCGCCGTGCCGGTGTCGCTGTTTGGAAGCCATCTGTACGGAGGCTGGCTGGTGGATTACATCATTGCATTTGCCATCGGTATTGTGTTCCAGTATTACGCTATCAAACCGATGAAGCACCTGTCAACAAAGGCTGCCCTCGTGGCGGCATTAAAAGCCGATACACTATCGCTTACCTTCTGGCAGATTGGGATGTATGGCTGGATGGCAATCAGCATCTTTCTGATCTTTCATCATTCACTGGAAGCTTCAGATCCGGTGTTCTGGTTTATGATGCAGATAGCCATGATGTTTGGCTTTCTGACGGCTTATCCCATCAACTGGTGGCTCATCAGGAGTGGCATTAAGGAGAAAATGTAACAGACATAAAAAGCGGTAACATCATTATGATGTTACCGCTTTTGTTTTCAGCTCTTCGTTCCCATGTACTTATATTATCATCTCTTTTGTCTAAAATTTGTTGGTATTCAGCACAACCATTCCCATTGGGTGAGGAATATCAACCTGGTCTTCGGCCGTAATAAATATATCGTTGGGTTTAAACGCAGTAACTGTTTCTAAGGAAGCCTTTCTTGTACTGGATAAGAAGCCGGTTGAGCTTTTTAATTGCCCGAGATTCTTTACCACATCATTGTCTGTTTGCGCCCATACCACATAGTAATCTTTCGAAGGCGTCAATCGCTTTGGATCCGCCAAATGATCTACATACAGTTCTATTTTATAGTTGTCGTTGCCATCTTTTTTAATCTTTACTTTCCCTTCCGCAGCGGGTACTACCGTTGAAGTGGCAAACGTTGCTTTGGTAGCGCAGGATGAAAAAGCAAGCATTGTACAAAGGACTAAAAAGGCTGATAGACGTGGTACATTTGTAAGAATGCCTGCGGCGGTTTGTTTCCGGAAATACTTCATATGATTCTTTGCATTATGGTATAAAAATAATTTTTGCAATGTACCGTTCAAAAGCCCAGAAAACTTACACAATTCTGCCTGCCACTTACATAATTCTTATAATTGACGAACGGTTTGCCCCGTTTTCTGTTTTACATAAATGTATATTGAATGATTGGTAGGCAAATAGATTCTATACAGTAAAATGCAGCAGCGCAAACGAATAAGCTTATGAAGATTTTCTATTTGCCTTTTCATCGGGCAATACATCGCCTAGCCTGATGTTGTCATCTGTTGGATCATTGTGAAAGCTTACCCTCGCAGAGTCTATGTGTAACAGCTCGTGCAGGCGAAGCAATCTGAAGGTTATAGACACCACAAAGGCAGCCAGCAAGGGCGCAAGTACATAAATAAGATAACTGGTAAAATTACCACTAATAAAAGCCGGTCCGAAGCTACGTGCCGGGTTGGTGCTGCAACCGGAATAAGGAGATTCTGTCCACACCATAAAGCAGTACAAAAAAGGCATTGCATAAGCTGTATAATTTCGCAATTTCTTGCTACCCACAAACACAAACACCACAACAATCAATGCTGCCGTTGTAATCAGTTCGCCGCTGAAAGCTGCGGCAATGCCTGCGTTGTCAGGCAGGGTAATTCCATACTGAATACTACTTCCCTGCTTTCCCCACAGCAACAATGGCAGGCTTCCAACGGCTGCCCCCAACATTTGAGAAATAATGTAACCAAATAGTGCGCGCGTCTTCATCTTGCCCCGCAGCCAGAAGGCAAGCGACATGGCCGGGTTGATATGCGCCCCGCTTATTTTCCCAACCGGTGAAAGCGTAATGAGGCAACCAGTACTGCCAAACAGAAAGCCGGTTAGCAACCGCCTTGCGCCTGCTGATGGAATCCATTGCGCTATCACTGATCCTTTGCCCCAGTCAACTATTACAAAGCTAAGACCCACACCCAGCAGCAGGGCGGTGCCCACAAATTCAGCTGCGCACAGGCGGAATAAAGACTTCTGTCTGGTCTGGTCATCATCGTTCACATCAACCAAACTACAATATCATGCCCTACTTTACTTTCTTATTTTCAGCCAATAAAAAGGTTGCCGCTAATAGCTTCCGCGCCAGCACCGGCACCTGGTAAGGACAACACCTAGCAGGCAGCGTTAGTCTTCGCCCAAAATCTCATTTACATGGGTACTTTCATATGTAGGTAGCGCATTTATCGCCGGCTTTATCACCAGCGAAACAAAAGGGTTAGCTATTACATCCGCACCCGTGTACTATCTGCAACCCAATATACCCATCCAAAATGAGTAGAATATTCCTCGCATAAAACATCCTCCATACAGACCAAAAATCTAAAGCACATTCGCTGTCCGTTTCCTGCATCCTTATGTCCGTTTCGCCCGCTGTTTTGTTCTGTTTCGTTAACATGGAAAAGCGTTTGCATTTCCCCAGCCTCAAAGAATACAAAGAAGCAGGCAAACAAAACAATCACTGCTTCAAAAGATTAAATTCAAACAAAGGTTTTATGAAATTAGTAAGTCGACAATTATTAGTGATGATGTGCCTGTGTGCATTCGGCGGAGCGGTACAAGCACAGCAAACGAGTCTTGACTCCGCAAAACGATATGATAAGAAATCCTTTCGTACCTGGTCTATCGGTATCAACGGTGGTGTATTAAGTGGGTTCACGCCATTCAACAGCAGGCGCAATGGCGACTTTAGAACCACCCAGTATGATTGGGGATATGGTGGCTACATTAAAAAACAGATTCTTCCCGGTTTCGGCTTACAGGCAGATTTCTTAGCCGGTGAGGTAAAGGGCATGCGTTCTACTGCACTCGCAGATCATACAGCCGTACAGGATGCCAGTCACTTCAGATCACACATTGACTGGTCAGGTTCCGTAAGTGCAAATCTTACCATTGCTAACTTAGGTCTCAATCACAAACGTAGCTTTATCTCACCTTACTTAACAGCAGGTGCCGGTTACATGTCGTCCAAGGCAAACGTGTACAACACACCAGCGGGTGCATCCACCAACTTTAAGGAAAACTGGTTTGTGCCGGTTGGTGCAGGTTTTAAATTTGGTTTAGCCAAAGCGTTGAACTTTGATTTGGGCTACAATGTCTACTTCATGAAAACCAACAATTTTGATGGCGTTGCCTCTGCCAGCAACGACAGGTTCTCTTATGCTCATGCCGGGTTTGAAATTGCCTTGGGCAGAAAGGGCGCTTCCCAGTTGCAAAACTTTAGCCCGGTAGCCGCTTTGAGAGAAGCCAACGAGGCGCAAAGGATGGAGATGAGTAACAGGCTGGCAATGATGGAACAGCAAAGAATGTCAGACTCTATGCAGATGGCTGCCGCATTGGGCGATGATGACAATGACGGTGTTGCCAACAAGTTTGACAAATGTGCCAACACACCTGCTGATACAGCGGTTGATGGTTCTGGTTGTCCTTTGAAAGTGCCGGCTCCTATAGTGATTGCACCGGTAACACAGGTAACAGAAAGAGTTGTGGTTACAGATGAAGATCGCCGTATGGTGTCTGATGCCATCAAGAACTTAGAGTTTGAAACAGGCAAATCTGTGATCAAAGAAAGCTCTGATGAATCTTTAAATAGGGTTGCGCAGATATTAGTGCAGAAAAACTTCACTCTGAAACTGGCTGGTCATACAGATAATGTAGGTTCTGCTTCTGCTAATATGAAGTTGTCGAAAGACAGGGCAGAATCAGTAAAAGCTTATTTGGTTAGCCAGGGTGCCAATGCTTCCCGCATTGAAGCCACCGGTTATGGCGCTTCACAACCTATCGAATCTAACAAAACTGCCGAAGGTCGCCAGAAGAACAGGAGAGTAGAATTTACACTGTTTTAAATCCCGCACAGGATGGCAGAATTGCAATGTAATTTTGTGTCGTAAGTGGTTTTATAAGAAAGAGTCGCTCTCAAAAAGAGTGGCTCTTTTCTTTCAGGAAACATTTATAAACAGGTCAAACAAATTGAATAACTGGCAAATAACAATATGGGTTATGTGCCAAACAGAACCAATTACTGATGAAAAGAAAGCAAACGAATATCTTTAAGCCATGAATCGAAAAATACCTGTGAAAAGCCTGGCACAGGTGAACCTGCTGATGACGATTGTCTCGGGTGGTTTTCTCTCCATACTCATTTTTATTTATGGCGGTTTCACTCCCGAAACGATTTACATCGTTGTCAATGCCGTTATTAGTCTGATTGTTATCAGCTTTTTACACATCCGTGTAGCAGTAAGACTATACATATACCGCAGGCATCTTTCCTTTAAAAAACGCCGCTTATATCTTTACATCATCACTTACATCGCTGCACTGGCATATTCATTCCTCACCATTCCTGTCCGCAATTTCTTAGCCGATAGTAACTGGCAGGAGATGACATTTCACAAGCGGGTAGTTCTCAATATTATCACAGGTATTGGCTTAAATACACTCATCATAATCATACATAGCCTGGTCAATAGCTACCAGGCACGAACCGAAGCTGAAGTTGAAAATGCGAAACTTAAAGTAGCCAATTCAGAAGCCAATAATCTGCTACTCAGGCAACAGATACATCCGCACTTCCTGTTTAATGCACTGAACATAGTAAAGAGCTTGTATAAGACAGATGTTAGCGCCGGCGATACGTACATTGTTCATCTTGCCGATTTCCTTCGCGCATCGTTGACCAACACCTCTGCTAAAGTGGTAAGCCTGTGCGATGAAATAACAATCTGTAATGATTATATTGCTATGCAGAAAATCCGTTTCGGCAAGGCGCTCAATTATAATATCAATATTTCCGAAACGGAAAGCACGCAATGTTGTGTTCCATCTTTTTCTTTACAGCCCTTGCTCGAAAATGCCATCAAGCACAACATGGTTACCGATGAACAGCCGCTTACCATTGACATTTATACAGAAGGAAAGTATGTGGTAGTAAGCAATAACCTGCAACGTAAAACAGGACCAGTACCTTCCACCGGAAACGGGTTGATTAACCTGATGAAACGTTACAAGCTGCTTTCCGGTGATGAAATCATCATTCGGGAAAACAGCACTCACTTTTCTGTTCGCCTCTCAATCTTATAAGTATGAATATTGTTGTGATAGAAGATGAAAAACTAACCTCGAATGACCTGGTGGCAACCATCACCAAGATAGAACCCGGTGCCAATATTATGGGTCAGTTGTTTTCGGTAAAAGAAAGTATTTTTTTCTTTGAGCAAAAGCCCAAAGTCGATCTGATATTCAGTGACATTCAACTCGGCGACGGCATCTGTTTTGACATCTTTTCGCAGGTGCATATTGAGGCACCGGTCATATTCTGCACCGCTTACGATGAATATGCGCTTGATGCGTTTCATGCAAATGGCATTGAATACATCCTCAAGCCTTTTACCGATAAGACAATGCAAATCGCGCTGAGTAAGTACCGGACTTTAAAAGAAAATTTATGTGGTAAGCCGCAGCCAATGGAAGAACTTCTGCAAGCGCTTACCTCCCGGAAAGATGATGAGCAAGGCGCCCTTCTGGTATACCATCAGGACAAGATAATTCCTGTTGCCATGAGTGACATTGCTTTCTTTTTTCTGAATAACGGTATCGTACACCTTACCACATCAGATAAGACAACCTATTATCTGAATAAAACTTTAGACGAGCTGGAAAAAACGGCTGGCACATCTTTTTTCAGGGTCAATCGTCAATACCTGGTCAATCGCAAAGCGGTAGTAGACGCATCGAATCATCCATCACGTAAACTGTCCGTTACTTTATCTGTCCCATCAGAAGAAGCAATAGTCGTCAGCAAAGAAAAAATGCCGCAATTCCTGCACTGGCTTACACAGGGTTAAACACATAAAATGACATCTTCGTAGTTATTTAACCCAAAAGAATTTGCAAGCGAAACCCTGTCCTTTAAATGAGATCAGGTAATAAAGAAAACCAGTTATAAATAATTCCTGTCTCATAAAAAAATACATTCAAAAAACCCATTGTAGACGACACAACGGATTGAATATTTGCTTGTCAATATTATTTTACAACAGGGAAGGCTACAATACGAACCTTGGTAAACCCGTATGGAATGAGTGTAATCTTTTATTCTTTTCGTGACACCTCGCCTTTATGAATACCGGTTCTATCGGTCACCGGCTGCATGGCAACGCCGTCTTCATTTACTTTCCAGCCAGGAATTTGTTTGGCTGTGGTTGCAATTTCGATGGGCGCATGATCAATATTCCAAACAAAGTCCGCAGTAATGGGCTTCACCGTTTTTACCTGTGTTACGGTAGCAGCAGATGCAACTACAGTATCAAGTAATCCATAATTCCAGTTCTCTGTTGGATAGACACTTTCATAATCGCCCTCCTGCTCCAAGTGTCCTGTTTCCCATTTTTTTTTAAGTTTTAGTGCATATACTGTAAAATTGTTTGTTCTCTTCACCTGGTCTTTGACTCTTCGCGGTTATATTCATTCCAAAGTATTAGCACCCTGCGACCAGACAGCCGGCATACTGATTTGCCACTTTGCGCATTCAGTTCCTCCATGCGCTAAAGTCCCAAATCAGCAGTTCATCGGAAGCTTTTACAAAGCCTCCGGCAAAGACGCAAAGCACTGCATAGAAGAAACAGCTGTAAACAAACTATTCAAACTGACAAACAACTCCTGAAAACAGATTCTGTGAGGAGTCTATAAGCCAATAAAGAGGCTGACATCAAATCTTCCTTTTGTAACGCGAACAACGGATAAAAAGAGCCGCAAAGCTGTGCAGGCTGCCATCGTTTCAACCGCTGTAAAAGCTGCCAAAAGACTACGGCATAAACCTTCTGTAAACCCATACCCACATCCTTGATTTTATTCCGTTTCCTTTTGGCATTGCGGGGCAGCCTGCTCTTTCAACAGCTTTCTTTTTTTCCGTTTTTTCTTTTACAAATGATGTTTTTTATGGTTTACCTGATACACTTTGAAGAAAAGCTCCACCACGCACAGCACTACATCGGGTTCGTGGAAAAGAACCTCAAACAGCGCATCAAGAAGCATAAGAGCAACAAAGGCGCAAAACTGCTTATTGCCGTTAATGCAAAAGGCATTCAGTGGGGCGTTGTCCGCATCTGGGAGAAAGGAGACAGAACATTGGAACGCAAACTCAAAAACTGCAAGAAAGCCCGCTGTTTCTGCCCTGTTTGCCGCCAGTATCACTAAGCATTTAATCACTAAATAAATACACAGTTATGGAACTGACAGGAAGAGTTACCGCAGATGCGGTCATCAGCACCACGAAGAGTGGTAAGGAAGTCGTTGAATTCTCAATCGCCATCAATGACTACTACAAGCCCAAAGGAGCTACAGAAGGCGTACAGGTCACGCAGTATGTGGAATGCAGCTACTGGATCAGCACAGGCGTTGCATCCCGCCTCTTAAAAGGAGCAGTGGCAGAGGTAAGCGGGCGCATATCCGTGCAGCCGTATATCGGCAAGGACGGCACCGCCAAAGCCTCCCTGAACATGCACTGTTACAACATTAAAGTACATGGCGGTAACAGCACCAGCAAAGCGAAAGAAACTGGAGCCGGCACAGGAGGAAAGCCGGTCATCGAAAACATCGCTGCCATCACCGAACCAATGGACGACATGCCGTTTTAGGTAGGTGCTTTCTAACCATTAGCCCTTTACCCTTATCAAACGCTTTCTTCATCAATTATTCAATCAATAAAAAACCGCAGCCCGACCGCCTGCGGGATACAAATAAAAGCTGGGCGCACAACAATGGCACATAACATTCATTTCAACGAGCAAACGAACCAACACAGCTTTTTTTCAGTTAAGGAAAAGCCGTGGCATGGGCTGGGAAAAGTGGTAACGGATTATCCCAACAGCAAAGAAGCTTTAGAGTATGCAGGATTAGATTTCAGAGTAGAACGCAGAACTATGTTTACTTCCAAACGAACCCTCATTCCCGGTACAGAACGCTTACTGATTCCAGATTGTTTTGCCACCGTCAGGTTAGATACTGAACAGGTATTAGGCGTAGTAGGCAACCAGTACGAAGTGGTACAGAACCGCGATGCTTTTTCTTTCTTTGATTCAATCATAAAAGGAGAAGGCATCCTGTATGAAACAGCCGGCGCACTGGGAAAAGGAGAACGGATATTTATCACCGCAAAACTTCCCTCTTACATTAAAGTGGGAAGGGAAGATTTGATTGAGCAATACCTTTTTCTTACCACCACACATGATGGTTCCGGTGCGATCACGGCAGCCTTTACACCCATCCGCATCGTTTGCAACAATACACTGAACGCAGCATTGAAAAATATGAGCAACTGCATCCGCATACGCCACACTAACAATGTCAAGCAGAAGCTGGAGCAGGCGCACGAGGTAATGGGTATTACCAACACCCTTTCTTCCCAACTGGAAGACATTTTCAACAACTGGTCGAAGGTGCGGATAACAGACAAGGAAGTATACAAGCTGGTACAGCTTGCCATGGTTCCGAATAAAGAAGTATTGCGCGACATCCGGCGCGGAAAAGAAGATGAATTGTCCACCCATTTTCTCAATATAAGCATGGATGCTTACCAATATGCGTTAGGGAATGAAACGCAGCAGTTAGACACCACAAAGGGAACCCTCTTTGGAGCTTACAACGGCATCACCGGCTACTTCCAGAACGTAAGAAAGTATAAGGATGATGAAAGTAAACTCAAGTCGATTTTATACGGAGGCACCGGGCAGCAGCGCACACAGGTTGCATTCAATTTGTGTACTGCATTCGCTCAACAGGGAGATAACGCTTTTTTACTCAATTAAGCACAGACAGAAGAAGGGCAGACAACAACCGTTTGCCCTTCTTTTCCAACAAACTTTTTAAGAAATAAAAATCATAAATTATGACAGTCAATATCATTGAAAACGAAAAGCAGCCCGTTACCTTAAACGATACATACGAGGTCTGGTACAAGCTGAAAATAAGGTATCAGGATGCTATCGTGATACTAAGAAACGGTGATAACTATTACGCTTTTGAAGATGATGCCGATGTGATTACCGGAGCGATGGAGAGAGAACCGATTCCTTTATGGAAGGAAAGACAAATTTGCATTCTTCCCTATCATGAAATAGATACCTTTCTAAAGACGGTTGTAAAAGCAGGTTACCGGGCTGCCATTTGCGAACCCGTATTTTTTAGTTTGTTAAATAGTAAAGATTGAGGGTGGCTTCTACAAAGGAGCCGCTTTCTTTTGCCAAAAGAAAGCTATGCAAAGAAAACGCAAAGCCGGATGGTAACCTTCGGTTGATTGGTTAATTTGAATATTCTAAGCTTGCTATAAAAAGAGATATCCCTTCAATTATTCTGCTACAAAGTTAGCCCGCGGCGCTGCTGAAGCGGCAAGGGAATTTCCGGCATAAACCCGCTGATATCTCTTCCCTACATTCCCGATTTTATTCCGTTCCTCCCTTGCCTTGATTGCGCCGGGGCTGGCAGTGCACCATAATAAATTTTAAAACAATGAAAAAGATTATGGTAAATGCTGGTATCAGCGAAGTAGACAGTTTGAAAGTGAGTGAAGTAGAAGTTGTTTATAAGACTCAGGTTAAGCCAACACAGAGACCGATGGTATCACAATCAAAGGATGTATATGAACTGCTTAAAAGAAATTGGGATGACAGCAAAATTGATTTAATTGAACAATTCAAAATTCTGTTGCTTAATCGTGCTAATAAAGTTCTAGGAATCTGTGAGCTGTCAAGTGGTGGAATATCGGGAACCGTAGCTGACCCGAAAATGATTTTTATAGCGGCTTTAAAAGCGGCAGCAAGCAATATCATCCTGGCACACAACCATCCATCAGGAAACCTCAAACCAAGCCGGGCAGATATTGAATTGACAAGAAAAATTAAAGAAGCTGGACAGTTGCTTGAAATTGCAGTCTTAGACCACATCATTTTATCAAGCGAAGGCTTCTTTTCTTTAGCCGATGAAGGACTGATGTAAAAAAGCAGCAAGCTTTCTGAAAGATCAAAGCTTGCTGCTTTTTGTTTCTTCAGTAAGGATAAACTCATTTGGCAGACAGCGTAATAAGCTTGCTGTTCATCTCCTGCAATCCGGCTTTGGTTAGCAACTCTGCCGATACCGCGGTTAATTCTGTAACCGTGTCCTTCCCAGCTACACTCACAATACCGGTGTCTCCGTTTGCTTCTTGATTTGCCAGCCCCATCTCTATCACTTTTGCCAGCAGCAATACATTTTTTCTCGACAGATTCAGCGCAATTTTAACCGGCTCATTCATGCCGGGAGAGGCCAGTAAAGTTTCATACACAATGGTAATGTCTTTCGTTGATAACATACGTCTGATTTTAAATTCACAAATTCATTTTCACAGGGCTAAAAATAACGAGGCAGAAAACAATCATCCCTATCAATTATTGAATGGGATGATGCAGTGTCTGCATTTTACTTTCACATCCGTTAAATCATTTGTGAACGAGAAAATGTGTGGTATGAACAGCAACAGTAAACTGCTTTCCTGCGAGGAAGCGAACAACCTTGATATGGTTGATTATTTTTCCAGATTAGGACTTGAGCCTAAAAGAATCAGCGGTCATCAGTATTGGTATCTATCTCCCTTCCGCAATGAACGGACCGCTTCGTTTAAAATCAACCGAAACATCAACTGCTGGTACGACTTCGGCGAAGGAAAGGGAGGCACTATGATTGACTTCGGTATTCGTTATTTCAAGTGCTCGGTGTATGAGTTTCTACAGCAGCTTTTTCTTTCACCAGCCGGTACTCAAAATGTTCAAAATTATTATCCGAAAAATGACGAGCCGGAATCTTCGATTAATATAGAAGAGGTCAGAATGCTTTCATCTCCTTCTCTTCGAAATTACCTAAAGGAAAGGAAAATCAATTTGGAGATCGCGAGGATCTTTTGCAAGGAGATTTCGTTCACCATGAACGAAAAAAATTACTTCGCAATCGGCTTTCAAAATAACATCGGTGGTTACGAATTGCGCAACTCTTTTTTCAAAGGCAGCACGAATCCCAAAGACCTGACTCTCATTCAGAATCAAGGCACACAAATAAGCTTCTTTGAAGGGTTCTTCGATTTCCTATCCTATAAAACGATAATAGAAAAAACTGAATGCGTAACGGAAGATTTTTGTATCCTCAATTCTCTTTCATTTCTCGACAAAGCCAGGCAGCTTCATCCACAATATCGTGCAACACGATTATTCTTCGACCACGACAAAGCCGGTATTAAAGCCACGCAGGAATTACTGCAATCATCTAACAGTATTGTAGATGAAAGTGCTTTATATAAGACTAATAAAGACTTGAACGAGTGGCTGATGAAGTTCGGTTTATCGGACGATCATTCATTCAACAAGAGCTGTAAACAAAGCCTGTAGCCTCTTGTAAAACCTTTCCCTTACTAGATTCAGACGTTTGCAATAGAAAGGGCGAAAAGAGCTGCAAAAGGCTCAGGATTGCCCGCTTTGCAGCAATCTGCCAGAAGTACGGTTGTATCACAACCGGCTTCTGTCCGCCTCTTCACTCCGAAGTCGTTAGGCGGTTATCTGATGCAAAGAGAAACTGTCGAGATAAATAAAAACGAGTATGAGCAACAGTAAACAGACTCATTCCAAATGGCTTCATATAAGGCTGAAGGAAGAAGAATACAAACAGATTCAAAAGAAGTTCGAGGTATCAACCTGCCGTAAGATGAGTGAATATGCAAGGCGCGTTTTGCTTGATAAAACAATCATTGTGAACCAACGCAACCAATCGCTTGACGACTTTATGGCGGAGATGATTCGCCTGCGCAATGAGCTTCATCCGGTCGGGAACAACTTCAATCAGGCAGTGAAACGATTACACACATTAGAGAAAATACCTGAGTTTAAGTCGTGGTTACTGCTGTATGAAGCGAGCCGTAAACTTCTCTTGGAAAAGGTAGAAAATATCAAACAGAAAATAGCTCAATTTTCAGACAAATGGTTGCAATAATTCACAACAGCGGAAGCTTGCGAAATGCTCTGCATTACAATGAAAACAAAGTGTCAAAAGGCGTTGCTGAATGTATCCATTCGGTGAGCTTCCCGAAGGATACAGAGCAGCTTTCTTTCAAGGATAAATTTAACCGGCTTAACAACCTCAATCTGCTCAATCAGCAAACAAAAATCAACACGGTGCACATCTCGCTGAACTTCGATTCATCAGATAAACTGAGTCTTGAGAAACTGCTTGCCATCTCCGAAACATACATGCAGAAAATAGGGTTCGGTGATCAGCCTTATTTGGTGTATCAGCATCACGATGCCGGGCATCCGCATATTCATATTGTAACCACCAATATCAAAAGTGATGGCAGGCGCATCGAACTTCACAACTTAGCCCGCAATCAATCCATGAAAGCAAGTAAGGAAATTGAAAAGCAATTTCACCTTATCGAGGCTCTCAGCAAGTCCCGTGTTCATCGCGGTATCAACCCTGTGAATGCTCAAAAAGTGCAGTATGGAAAAAGTGAAACCAAAAGAGCCATTACCAATGTCCTTGATGCAGTGTTACCATACTACAAGTATGCTTCTATTCCGGAACTGAATGCGATACTTCGGGATTACAACATCACGGCTGATGTGGGCGGCAAAGAGTCAAGAACTTACCGCAGGGGAGGTTTAGTTTACCGCGTGCTTAACGGGAGAGGGGAGAAGGTAGGAGTTCCTGTTAAAGCCAGTCTGATTTATAACAAGCCAACCCTTTCAGTAATTCAGAAAAGATTTGCCGGGAATAAAGAAGAGCGTGAGCGATATAAACAACGGATTACTACATCGGTTGACCTGGCTTTTGCCAAGCAGCCTGATCTTAGCATGGCTTCGTTGCAACAGAGCTTACAAAAAGAAGGAATTCACCTGCACCTGCGCATGAATGACGCTGATGTTATTTACGGACTTACCTACGTTGACCACAGAACGAAATGCGTTTTCAACGGCAATGAGTTAGGCAAAAAATATAGCGCGAACGCTGTGCAGCATCGAATGACAATAACACAAACAGAAACTGCCCAACAACCTGTCCTTCGCAATGACCAGACAACATCATTTGACCCTGCGATCTCAAAGGAAAGACCCTCCGAAATATTGCTTGGCATTATCCAGAACTTAATACAATCTGACACGCAACCCTTGGCAACTGAGTTAAAAGAAGAACAAAAGCGCAAACGAAAAAAGAAACAGCAACTATAACCTACAAAAAGTGAATTGGTATGGCAATGAATACCGGAGAGAACGAACAGGGGTTACGCAAGGTGATTGATTTGACCAGAATGATTAGTATCGTTATTCTGATACTGCATTTCTATTTTTACTGCTATGCTGCATTTCAGAAATGGAATTTTACAGCTACAATTTCCGACAGGCTGTTGCAGAATTTAGCACACACCGGGTTGTTTGTTTCCTTCCAGAAATCCAAAGGAGTTGCCTTTATGTTCCTGATGATTTCACTGCTTGGCGTCAAAGGAAAAAAGAGTGAAAAAGTAAAGTTCACAACAGCATGTATTTATTTCGTTTCAGGCTTGGTGCTTTATTTCGGAAGTGTTATCTGCTTCTCACTTTTAGGCACACTAGATACGCAAGCTGCAGCTTACATAGCAGTTACATCTTTGGGGTATATCTTCTTATTAACCGGTGGCGGATTATTGACCAGAATCATTAAGGTCAATTTGTCAAAAGATGTGTTTAATAAAGACAACCAAACTTTTCCGCAGGAAGAACGGTTACTGCAAAACGAATATTCCATTAACCTGCCGGCAATTTATAATTTGAGGGGAAAGCAACGCAGCAGCTGGATAAACATTATCAATCCAATGCGTGGCGTACTCGTTATGGGCTCACCCGGTTCCGGCAAGTCATATTTCATCATCCAGCACATCATCCGGCAGCACATCGAAAAAGGCTTTAGCATGTTCATATACGACTTCAAGTATGACGACCTGACAAAGATTGCCTATAACCACTTTCTTAAAAACAAAAAGAAGTACAAGGTCGAGCCTCAGTTCTACCTTATCAACTTCGATGATCTAAGCCGTTGTCATCGTTGCAATCCGCTTCATCCCGATGGCATGAACGACATCACCGATGCAGTTGAATCAGCCAGGACCATTCTCCTTGGCTTGAACCGTTCATGGATAAAAAAGCAGGGTGAATTTTTTATCGAGTCTCCTATCAATTTCGTTACGGCAATCATCTGGTTTCTTCGCAAATACCGGGATGGTGAGTTCTGCACGTTACCTCACGTGATCGAACTGATGCAAGCCGGGCAGGACAAACTCTTTACCATTCTCCGCACCGAACCAGAAATAGAGCCTTTCATCAATCCATTTATCTCTGCCTACATAAACGGAGCTGCAGAACAACTGGAAGGACAAATCGCTTCCGCCAAGATTGCTATGGCAAGGTTAGCGTCGCCTATACTTTACTATGTCATGACCGGAAACGATTTCACTCTCGACATCAACAACCCGCAGGCACCAAAGATTGTTTGCCTGGCGAACAACCCACAAAAATCAGAAGTGTATGGCGCCGTCCTTTCCCTCTACATTTCCCGTATGACCAAACTTGTTAACCAAAGAGACAAACTTAAAAGCAGTCTCATCTTCGATGAGTTCCCAACCATCTATTTCAGGGGCATAGACAACCTGATTGCCACAGCCCGTTCCAACAGAGTAGCTACTACCATTGCTGTACAGGATTACAGCCAGCTCAAAAATGAATATTCCCGCGAGCAAGCCGAAGTAATCATGAACATCATGGGCAACGTGATTTCCGGTCAGGTAAGCGGAGATACTGCCAAGTTTTTATCTGAGAAGTTTGGGCGCATTCTACAGGATAAGGAAAGTGTTTCTGTTAACGCAACTGATACTTCTGTCAGTCGTTCCAAACAGTTAGAACAAGCAGTGCCGGCATCAGTAATTTCTTCTTTATCGAGTGGTGAGTTTGTGGGAATTATAGCCGATAATCCGGGAGAAGAAATCCTGCTCAAAGCGCTCCATTGCAAGATCATCAACAATCACAAGGCACTCGCAAAAGAATCAGAATTTGGTAAGGAGCTTCCCGTCATAAGACAAATCAATCCGGCTGTCGTGCAGAAAGTGTATCAGCAGATAAAACATGATATTCAAAACATCATAGAAAATGAAATGGAAGCCATTCTGAACGATCCCGCAAAAGCGCATCTTGTCATCACCAAATAGTCAATCTCTGCATCCTCTGCGCATCTCCCCCAACAACGGCACCACCGTCCACTCTCTGTCGAAGGCAGCGCCATCATCAAAGCCACCGCCAACGCGAGCCCCGATGATGCACAAAGCTTCCAACAACCTTCACACACCACGTTTCGCGGAAAGTGTCTGGCTATCATTCAGCCGGAAGCCTGTATATTCCGTAGAAGTTGACCAGGGTATTCCGTGGCAAAATGACCAGTGGTTATGCTGGCAAAAAGTGATCGGGTAATGCTCTGTGTAAGCGGTTATCAAAAATAGTTACTTTCTTCTTTGTTGTTAAACTTTATTCCTTTTCTACCTCCTGCATTGTTTGTTTCTTTTTCCTCAGCGATTCTCCTTTCAGTTCCAGCCGGTGCGCATCATGGATGATCCTGTCAAGAATGGCATCAGCGATGGTTTGTTCTCCGATCACTTCATACCATTTCGATACCGGCAGCTGAGAGGTAATAATCATCGATGCCTTGCCATGTCTGTCTTCAATGATTTCCATCAGCGTTGCCCGGCTTTGTGCGTCAAAAGGCTGTATGCCAAAGTCGTCTAAGATGAGAAGCTGCTGCCGCTCGATACGGGTAAGTTCTTTCATGTAAGAACCATCAGCCTTTGCCATCTTGAGCTTAGCGAAGAGCTTTGGTGTACTTGCATACAGCACCCGGTAGCCACTGATGCAAGCCTGATGACCAATGGCGGACGCAATATAGCTTTTGCCTATGCCGGTGCTGCCTGTAATGAGCACATTTTCTTTCTTGTTGATAAAGTTGCATTCAGCCAGCCTTCCCATCTGGTTGCGGTCAAGAGAGCGGTCAGCCTGGTAGTACATCTCTTCCACAGAAGCTTTGTAGCGGAAGTGAGCATTGGAGAGCCGTCTCTCTGTATTTCTGTTCTGCCTGTCTTCCCATTCGGCTTCTACCAGAAAAGCGATCATCTCATCGATCGTATACTTGTTGAGCCCATCAGTCTCGAGGCTGGTCTTAAAAGCCCGGAACATGCCGAAGAGCTTTAATTTGCGGATTCTGTCCAGTGTGTTTGCGTTCATAATTGATTGTTTGATTGTCAAAAAAAATTATCGGTAGTATTGTTTTCCCCGGATGTTGTCGTGTGATGGCATTTTTGAAGTCCCTGTGTCTTCGTTCAGTAAATCCATACCTTTTTCAAGGATGGTCTGGATCGTTTTATAGTTATAGACACCATAGTCCAGCGCCCTCCTGCAGGCGGCGATCAGCCTTTCACTGCCTGCTTTCCGGCTAAAGCTCAACACACCCATGCAGGATTTATAAGCCTGTTCAGGATGCTGCTTGCGCTCCAGTATCTTTACGATATACAGCTTCACATCTTCATGGATAGAAGCTGCCCATTCAATAAAGTGCTCTGCCGTCCAGTCTGCCATGAACTTGTGAGTGGAAGCCAGGTGTTCCTTGTCTGTCGTGTAAGCATAAGGGCACTTCGTTCGCTTGTGTACAGCAATACGTTCATAATGGTAGAAGACTTCAACGGAAGAGCGCGAGTAGAGCAGCTTTATTTTCTTACCAATGAAGCGGTAAGGAACACTGTAATAGTGCTTGTCCACACCCAAACAAACATGCCCGTTCTTCATGACCGTAGCGTGCATCTGTTTTTTAAATTCATAGCGAAGAACAGGCAATGGAGCTAACACCGACCTTTCTACTTCTTCGAACTGTTCTCTGCGGCTGTAATGGCGCCCCTTGAAAGGCTGGTTGTTATGCACTTCAAGGGCTGCTTTGATGGCTGTATTAAGCTCTTCCAAACTGTAATAAATGCTTTGTCGGATGAGCGTATAAACGCGCGTGTACATGATCCTGACAGCTCCTTCTACGAGCGCTTTATCCCGGGGACGGTAGGCTCTGGTAGGAAGAACTGCCATACAATAGTGGTCTGCAAAATCAGCAAACGACTCGTTGACGGTAGGCTCATAGCGGCTGCTCTTGGTAACGGCTGACTTTAGATTATCGGTAACGATAGCCAGCGGCACGCCACCATAGAAGTGCAGGGCGTTCTCGCAGGCTGGAATCAGGTCTTCTTTCCCTTGCGTCATGACAGCTTCGATATAAGTCAGCTGGCTGGCACCCAGAATGGCGATGAAGACTTCAACGTCCTTTACTTCCCCTGTGTTCTTGTCAACGATTGAAAGCTTCTCGCCGGCAAAGTCAACAAACATCTTGTCACCGGCTTTGTGCTCTATATGCATGACCGGGTTCACCTGCGCTTTCCACTGGTTATAGTAAAAGCAAAATTGTGTGTACTGAAAGCCTTTGGGATGCTGCTTCATGTATTCTTGCCATAAGAGAAGTCTTGTTGTTCCCTTGCGCTTCAGTTCCTTTTCCACATGGGGAAAGAGATTATGAAGATCAAACAAACGGGGATCAGGAGGCTTTTCATCACTCTTTCCAAAGAGGTCGTCGAGCTCTTTGTCAGTGAGCCGGTTGATGTCTTCGAACGTAAAACGGGAGTCCTGGAATGCTTGTATGTACTTCTTGGCGGTATTGCGCGATACGCCCGTCCAGGCTGCAATAGAAAGCCGGCTGGTTCCTTGTGTATAGAGGCGAATGATCTGACGGATTTTACTCATGCTGATCGGTGTGTTTGCCATACTTTGTAGTGTCAGCTTCTTATAGCTGACAACTAAAAATAGGTTGCTTACACAGTGGTCACAATCACTTTGAAAGGGTGGTCAGTTTGCCGCGGAATCCGCGGTAATTGAAGTGGTCAATTTGCGCCGGAATCCACTGGTCAGTTTACCACGGAACCGTTGACCCTATTCCCGAAATATCTATTGGTCATTATCAGCGAAATATCCAGGAAGCAAAGGGAATGATTACGATAACTGCTGAAGTGGAAGGAATGGAAAAGAGTGAGGTTGTGATTGTGGCGAGGTGATGAGACTTACATCCCTAAACCGCTCGCCGTCATGCCGCATATGTTGTGGCGCCTTTAGCGCCATGCCGCCAACAACGCATACACTATAATCAAACTCGCTGGCGGCTTTAGCCTGTGGCGTCTTTTGCGCCATGCGGAAACTGCTCTCAACGTTATCAACCTTCCCTTATATTTACCACTCTATTCACCAAGCCACATGTACACTAAAAACGAAGCTTACCAAAAGATCGAAGAACTAACCATTCGTTTCGGCGAACAGATCACTTCCTACAAGAACGCCAGCTACAACGAAACCCTCGTTCGCCGCGATTTCATTGATCCCTTTTTCAAAGCTCTTGGTTGGGATGTCGATAATTCACAAGGCTACGCCGAAGCCTACCGCGAGGTCATCCATGAAGACAAAGTAAAAGTCGGCAGTGCCACCAAAGCACCCGACTATTCCTTCCGTCTGCCCGGCGGCAAGCGTCTCTTTTTCGTCGAAGCCAAAAGGCCAAGTGTTGCGGTAAAAACCGACATTGTTCCTGCCTACCAGGTCAGGCGCTATGCATGGAGTGCCAAGCTTCCCATCTCCCTCCTTACCGATTTCGAAGAACTCGCCGTTTACGACTGCAACAAAAAGCCCAAGCCCGAAGACAAAGCCTCCATCGCGCGCATCAAATACCTCACTTATAAAGACTACCTCACCGAGTTCGATTTCCTCTGGAATACCTTTTCCAAAGAGCGCGTCCTCAAAGGCAGTTTCGACCAATACATCGCAGGCGATAGCGCCAAGCGCGGCACCACCACAGTAGATAAAGACTTCCTCCAGTCCCTTGATGGCTGGCGCATCCAGTTAGCCCAAAACATTGCACTGCGCAACGAAGCCTTTACTGAGGACGAGTTGAACTTCACCGTTCAGCAAACCCTCGACCGCATCATCTTCCTCCGCATTGCCGAGGATAGAGGTGTTGAAGAATATGGTCGCATGAAAACCGCCCTCAAAGGCGATAACTTTTACGCCTCCCTCTTCACCTATTTCAAAGAAGCCGACGACAAATACAACTCCGGTCTTTTCGATTTCAAGCGCGACAAGCTCAGCCGGGCCCTCGTCATCGACAACAAGGTCATCAAGTCTGTCATTACCGATCTTTATTATCCTGCCTCTCCCTACGAGTTCAGCGTACTAAGTGTCGAAATTCTCGGCAGTGCCTACGAGCAGTTCCTTGGCAAACAAATCAAGCTAAGCAGCCGTCACAAAGCAGAGATTGAAGAAAAGCCCGAAGTCCGCAAAGCAGGCGGAGTTTACTATACCCCGCAGTACATTGTAGAGTATATTGTTGCCCAAACCGTAGGTAAACTGGTAGAAGGCAAAACACCCGAAGCCGTCGCAAAGCTCACCATTGTCGATCCTGCCTGTGGCAGCGGTAGCTTTCTCATTGGTGCTTACCAGTTCTTGCTCAACTGGCATCTCGAATACTACAAGCCAGACTTTATTAAGTTCAGTGAAACCGCTGCCGATACCACCCTGCCCACAAAAGGGCGCGAAGCCGCCATCAAACAACGCAGCAAGCTTCCGCTCACGCCCGACGGCAACCTCACTACCGCTCTTAAAAAGAAAATTCTCACCAACAACATCTTCGGTGTAGATATCGACACGCAGGCTGTCGAAGTCACCAAGCTTAGTCTTCTGCTCAAGTGCATGGAAGGCGAAACCCAAAGCAGCATGACCGCCGAAATATCCTTCGGCGAGCGCGTCCTGCCCACCTTAGATAACAACATAAAAAGCGGCAACAGCCTCATCGACCTCGACTTCTACGACGGCGAGTTCAACTTCGAACCAGGCACTGAAAAGAGTATCAAACCCTTTAGCTGGCAGCAGGCCTTTCCAACGGTTTTCAAAAGCGGTGGCTTCAACATAGTCATTGGCAATCCTCCTTATGTAAGGCAGGAAATGCTTGGCGCATCCAAACCTTACTTTGCTAAAAAGTACAAGGTCTACCACGGCATAGCAGACCTTTACAGCTACTTCTTCGAGCGTGGCATCAGCCTTTTACAATCGTCCGGCTATTTCGGCATCATCGTCGCCAACAAATGGATGCGCGCCAACTATGGCGAACCCCTTCGCCGGTACATGAAGGATCAGCAACTTCACAGCATCATTGACTTTGGCGACTTGCCTGTCTTTCAATCTGCCACTACTTATCCATGCATCATCCTTGCCTCGCCAAAAAGCGCAAAGCCATCTGGCTTCTTTGTTACTGATGTCAAAACCCTGTCCTTCAACAGTCTTTACAACTATATCGAAACCAATCAGCAACCCGCCGCCATTTCTTCCTTACAGGATAGCGGCTGGAATCTCGGTAGCAAAACCAAACAGCAAACTGCTAAAGAAGCTGCAACAAACCGGCATTCCCTTAGGCGAATACGTAAAAGGCAAAATCTATCGCGGTGTATTAACGGGCTTAAACGAAGCCTTTGTCATTGATGAAGAAACCAAACAACAATTGATTAAAGAAGACAAAAAGAGTGAAGAAATAATAAAGTCTTTCTTAGCCGGACGAGATATTAAACGATACATGGAACCAGCAAGCAACAAGTATCTGTTGTTCACAAAAAGAGGAATCAACATCAACAACTATCCTGCAATAAAAAACCATTTAAGCCAGTTCAAAGAACAACTAATGCCAAAGCCAAAAGATTGGAATGGCGAAGTATGGAAAGGTAGAAAACCAGGTGCTTATCAATGGTATGAAATACAAGATACTATTGATTATTATGAGGAGTTTGAAAAAGAGAAAATTTTATGGCCTGGAATCAGTTCCACTGTTGCTTCATTTGCTTTTGATAACAACTGCTTTTATGGCAATGACAATATGCAGCTAATTCAATCAAGTGACAAATACTTGTTAGGCATTTTGAACTCTGCTGTATCTAAATTTCAATTAATAAACATTTGCGATAAAGTACAAGGTGGATTCTATCGCCTAAAAATTATTTATATAAAGCAACTATCCATAAAAGTAAAATTTGATAAAACAGAAGAAAAGATAAAAGAAGAAATTATTAAGCTGGTTGATACCATTCTTCATTTAAACAAAGAAAAACAACAAACGACCTTACCCGAAAAGCTTGAACAATTACAACACCGAATCAACTATACTGACGATAAGCTAAATAAGCTTGTTTATGAATTGTATAGTCTAAACGAAGAAGAAATTAATATTATAGAAAGTCAATAATGAACCAAACAAAGTATCAACTTCCACAGTCTAACAAGTTAAAACCGTGGACTTCTGCTACCGTCCCCAACGAAACTAAACGCATCGAGTACCTCTTCGAGTTCTACGACAAATACACGAGTGGTATGTTTGTAAAAGAGAACAAAAAGAAATAACTTTCAACCATTATGGCAGTACAATCAAGAACCATTTTCATAAGTCATTCAAGTAAAGACGAATGGTTAGTAACTCCCTTTATGGAGAAGATAATTATTATTGGTATGGGAATTCCTAGAAGTAGAATATTCTATACCTCAAATGAAGATACTGGCATTAAGTCGGGGTCAGATTTTAGGAAAGCAATTCAAATAAAATTGCAGAAATCAACTGCAGTTATACAGATCATTACAGAAAACTATAAGCGTAGCGAAGTTTGTCTGAATGAGATGGGTGCTGCTTGGGTACTAAATAAAAATGTAATTCCTTTTATTATGCCTCCTATTAATTACCAAAATATAGGCTTTATTCATAATCCCACACAATTGCTAAAACTAAACGATGAAAGGAATTTATTCAAGTTTTTTGATGATCATAAAGAATTGAAGCCAGCAGCGAGCTTCACAATTACTAATTACCATAAACAGGTAAAAGAATTTCTAGAAGTGATTAGTAGAGGAAACTTTGGTAATTACAATCGATGGTAATACTTTTTACAAAAAAATTTCTATCTAATGAAAGTAAAGAAATTTACACTCACAAAAGATGTCAATGTCATAAGCATGTATAAACTTCCTGATGACTTTGCAAATGATACTTTTTATCCACAAGAAGCTAAAGAAATTGCAGTTTATCTGGTTGAAATAAATACATCAAAAAATCCAAGTAATTTAATACTACAATTTGGCTTACGAAATAATATCAAGGAAATACCATTAAGCATATATAAAACCGAACTTGTTTTTATTAAAGACATTTACTGCTTAGACACTTCAAAGAAGGAAGATTTCAAATTTAATCTTTCCGAATTTAAGATTTTAATTGAAGGGGACAATGACGATTTTACTATAGACTTTTATTATTCAACAGACCAAAAAAGACCATATATCTCAGTCGAATCAGATAGATTTTTCTCACGTTAAAAATCAAAAGAAACAAATATTTATACTTGTAAAAAAACTTTCTTTCCCACTTCCCTCACAGGCATATCATCCCAAGTTCTTTCCATCAGCAACCTTCCGGTTTTCTTCTTATTGGTTCCGCCCCATTGTTTAAAGAAAAACTTAGTACCACTTGCTTGGCATTGGTCTAAAATATCCAATACCCAATCTTCGTCCATAGGTCTTGGTTTCCGTCCGCTTTCACCACCCACAATCACCCAATCAATATTAGTCAAATCCATATTAGGCAAGGCTCCAATCAAAGGCTCACACGACAAAAATTTCACCTTTGCATTTGTTCCCCGTAAACCATCTATCCGATGCGTCACCCGGCTATCCTCCACCGATACACCCATCCAAATATTATCCGTCCAGTTCAACTCAGTATGTATCTCTGCTAATCTTTCCGACCTTTTGGTAAGCACCTGAAAGGTATGTTGCGGGTTTTCATTCATTACCTGAAATACCTGCTGAATAAATTCCAATGACACTTCAGGGTGAAATAAATCACTCATCGAGTTTACAAACACCACTTTCGGTTTCTTCCAGCCATAAGGAATCTGCAAAGCACTAGAATGCATGGCAACCTTGAAACCATTTTTATACTTTTCAACTCCCATTGCATGAAGCCGTCTCGCCATTACTTCTGCATAGCAATACTTGCAACCTGCTGTCACCTTAGTGCAACCCGTCACGGGATTCCAAGTCATCTCGGTCCATTCGATATGTGATTGTGCCATAATTAAAACAATTTTGTTTGAATGGTTTGATACTTCTCAACCTTCTGATAAAAATCGTTGCCTCTTTCATTCTTCGAATAAAATGCTAGATAGTATAGACCTAAGTTAGCCTCATTGTTTTTAACCCTGTATTTAAGATTCGGATTAACAATATAGCCTAGCTGCTGCATATTCTTGTCATAGCTATCAGCTAAAAACTGAATGAATTTATGTTGTGCAATTTCTCCTTTTCTAAAAGGCTCTCTCCAAGAAACGTTACCAATAAATTTATCTATTTTATCGCTTTGCTGATTTATATAATTATGAAAGTTTCTTTTTGCATCCATTTGTAAAGCAAGAAGAATAAGGAAATCAACCCTACCAATTGCCGCAACTTTCTTTATAGTTTCAAACTCCAGATTTAAAGAAAAAGGATCAACAAAACAAAATCGTAGTGCGTTACTTTCTTTAGGTATCTCTTCTATAATGCGATCAATATTTTTGTTTGAGTCTCCTTGTATAAATACAGTTTTGTTACTTAAATCTTTATACTCTCTATCAAAACGCGTTTGAAGCGCATCTATTTTACTTTTATCAAACTCGCTTATCACATATTTTGTGAAAGGAGTTGCTATAGAAGCTGCTATTAAGCTTGACGTTTTAAGTATTTTATTGTCGTCTTTAATTTTTGCATATCCAGATCCCGCAAAGAGATCTATGTAAATAAGTTGCTCCCAGTTATTCTTCATTCCACTTGTGAAAATATCACAGTAAGCGCCCATTAATTTATACTTCTGCAAACCCCAGACTCCAATCTCAGGTGTAGACATACCATCATCCTCTACATGGATAATCGGGTCAAACTTTGCCATAAAAATACTAAATTTATTAGTTTTTAGATATTATTTTTACAATTGAGCTATTCGATGCCTCAACTATCTCCAAGCTTTTTAAAATTTTTGAAACTCTACAAAACAATTCGCGCAAAAAAAAACATGTGGTGGCATTCAACATTTTTATGTCAACAAAGGGTAGTCATATGTTAGTTTATGGTTTTATTATTAAGTTTAGAAAAAGCAACCAATCTTTAGAAACCAAATATAAAAAAAGGCTTGATATACAACACAATTTTTTACAACTGTTATTACTAACTTCTTTACTTACGTATTATCTTCATATACATGATCACCACCACACCATTCATACTAAAAGAATCTCCTACCAACACCTTCATTTCAATCTTCTTCTCCAACATCCTAAATGCCTTCGGACAAGAACTTAATAAACTTGCATCCGTCATCTGCCAATACCCCAACAACCTTCTCGGCTTAGATGATTTAGAAAGCGAAAATGATGTCTTCACCCTCATCGAACAAACCTATGTCGGCATCCTCAACACTGCCGTTATCCGTACCTATCCCAACGCCGTTACCTTACAGGAATTCGGTGTGTATGGCGAAGGTGCAAAAAGAGGCAGGGCAGGCTTACTCATAACCTTCGAAGGCGATCAATCGGGCACCGAGTTCCTTGTTGAAGCAAAGCATGCAGGCGAAGCCAATTATCAATCGTACAGCAATGAAAAAGCATTACACTGGTACAAAAAACTGCACAGTCAGGCACTGCAATACTATACAGCAGAACAAAAATATTACCTGCAGCAACCAACCATAGTAACTATTACATTCGAATGGGCACGCAATCAAAAACAGCTTAACGAAGTAAAAGGCGATAACAACACAGATGAGTACACCGATTTCTACTATCTCTATCACACAAACAATGCAGGCCTGTTGGTTTACGGTACCTACAGTGATATTGACATTACTCTTACCTAACACACACTAATGGCTTCAACCATATCACAAAGCAGTTCGCTTCAGCACTTCTTCGATACATCTTCGTTACTTGTTCGATCGTTCTTCGGTAATGAGAAAGGAAAAGAAGGGCAACAAAAAGGGGAGCAGAAGCCCAAAAATAAACAATAAACAAAACAACAAACGTATTCTCACAAAAACAAATCAGCATCCGTATCACCACTAACAAACAACCATCAACAACCAATATCACCATGGCACGCATACCCAACGGCATCCTTGGCGTACTGCAAGGCAAGATCAGTCCCGTCACCGGTTACATCCGCAACGGTAAAGCGGTCCTCCGCATCGCCCACAGCGCGCTTTTCTCTGAGCATGTCGTTGAAGATCATGGTACAACTTTCTTTCCCTGAAAGGACATCCGGTTGGTTTTATCAGCAATAAACTTTCATTGCTTCGTGTAAGAGCTACTAAGATTTGTCAAAAGGAAAGAATGAAGACATTGTAAAAGTTGCCGGCTTGGTTCTCATCAGGCAGCGACTTGGCAAAGCTGGCGGTATCTGCTTTATCACCGTTGTAGATGAAACATGTATCGCAAACCTGGTTGTATTCCGCAACTTGTTTGGAGGGTCAATACCGGAAGGAATTTCTACAATCAAAACTATTAATGGTGCAGGGTAAATTGCAGATTGAAGGACAGGTAATTCATGTAGTGGCAAATCATTGTGAAGATTGGTCGAAAATGCTTCGCAACCTGGCTGCAAATTGTAAAGAGAATCCTCCTGTGTAGACGCTTTCGCCAAGGGACGAAGATGGAACTTTTCCCTTTCCGTCAGTTAATAGTATAACTCAGATACGCCAAGTTGAAATGAAGACAATTTTCCGGGAGCAAGAAATTTCCGATAAAGGATAAGCTATAACGCAAGCTTACTCAGAGACAACAGCTTGACAAGCGTACCAATCTTTTACTTCACTTACTATTTTTCCAAGTGAGTCGTCGTCTAACGGAATCATTTTTTCAGATGCATCGCCTAAAAGTAAACGCCCCTCTTTCACAGGTTCTTTTATCCACTTAAAATAACCCTGATCCGTTTGGTTATCAAAAGTTACAAGTATGAATGGGAATGTGATATTTTTATACTGTTCGGCAACGGACTTAATATTCACGGGAGTTCCATTCAATGCCTTTACTTCAACACCGAACAGTCGCCCGGTTTGCCTTTGGTCATCGCTGATATCTATCAGGTAATCAAAAAAGGTATCATTGGAATCCTTTTCCTTAATAATTAAATCATTCAACCGTGAAAAGTAAACATAACCCAGCTTCTCAGCCCTCCATTCATTAAAGTCTCTGTCTTTTTGCATACTCTCACATATTGAAGTGTGATACAAATTTCGTCATTTCTTTTTGATTGTTCCAATAATCTGATACTTCCTGCCAGAGAAGCCTGAGGTTGCCTGCATTTACCTGAAACAATGTAGGAATTCCATTTAGGTTTTCTGTAATAGTCAGGCTGTTTGCGCAAATAAAATATCCGGTTTCTGCTTTCTCATCTATACCAAATAAATATACAGGAACTCTGTACTTAGATAATTCTGTAATTTCCGTTTTATCCACTACAACTTTCAGTTTCGACTGATCTGCATTATAGCCCGTTGTTGTCGTTTTTACACTGGCAAAAAAGAATCCCTTAATATTTGCAAACGCAAGCAGATGTATATAGAAGTCAACGGTTGGAAATTTATCTCCTAAAAACGTTGGGTCTAATAAAAAGCCGTCCGGATGTATGTACCGGCTTATAATAGTTGAAAAAATACTTTCCCCTCTTTTGCCTATCTCATTGCCCATGCACTTGCTATCTTTTAAAGTCAGTTTCCATTTTTACTCGACTAAGAGTTTGCTTCTTTCTATTAATAAAGTATCTTCAAAACTATCAAGATAAGCTCTCGTTGTTGTCAGGCTTGAATGACCTAAATATTCACTGATTTCGTCAGTTGGTACTCCCTTTCGTTTTAAAGTAGTGGCAAATGAATGTCTTGCTGCATAGGTTGTAATCCGGTTAGTTGATCCAATTGAGATTTCAAGCTTTTTAAAAACCGGTTGAATGTTGTTATTTACTTTTTTTATTGCTCTGTCAATTCTGTTTTTCTGCGTAACAGCGGATAAACCCGGCTGAAAAATATTGAAAATGTATGGGTTGTCGGACTGCTTCCATTTTTTGATAATTTCTTTTGCCATTGGGTGTAATGCTACCCGGATTGGTAGCCGTTGCTTAGCAGTGCGTTTTGACTTCGTTCTCTGAAATTGTAAAAAGTCTCCCGAAATATGGCAATCCTGAAGTTGAGCAATGTCTGCTATATTCATTCCATTACACAAATAGCTAAACTTCCAAAGGTCAAGTGCTTTTTCCTGCTTTTCATCTTCCGGATGAAAATGTAACAGTGCCTGGATGTTTTCCCAGGTAAGTGACTTTTTAATGTTTCTTCCGCTTGGAATGGAATAACCTGCAAAAGGATACTTGTCTTTTTTCATATATCCCTCTTTAATTGCTACGTTGACAATCGTGCGAATATTGCGAAGATTGATACCAATCGTAGTTTCAGAATGCCCCTTATCTCTTGATAAACCTTCATATCGCTGGAGGAATGATTTGGTGATTTCATTCACCCGTATGTTGGCTTTGATATTTAGTAACGAATTGAGTGTCGTGTTATAAGTAGCAGCTGTTCCCAATCTTTCTTCTTTTTTTAAAGCTGCGATGTAATCACGAAATAGTTTTATAAATGAATTACTCTCTAAATGTTGACGCGAATCGAAGAATTCATTTTCAAACTCTTCGAAGGAAAATTCTTCAAGCTTGTCAATTATATCTGAAGCTTTTGAAACCAGTGCATCCAACCGAAGCTTTGCTGATTTGAGCATTTGATCTTTTAGGTTTGAACTGTTGATTTTATTCCATCCTTCCTGCGTTAAATCAATGCCTGTTTTGTACCTTTTTTTACTGTTCAGGAAATAAACCGTCAGCTTTACCGGATATTTCCCGCTTGCCTTTTTATTCCTGACATCAAACAATAAATTCACTGTCGCCTCGCTCATCATCATCATTTTTTAAAATTATCGTTTTCAAATTTGCACCAGAATTTGCACCAAATCTTTCTCTAAAATAGGAAAAAAGAGGCAAGGAAAAGCAAAACGATATTGCTAAATAATTCATAATCAAACGAAAAGAAATGAAAAGAAAACAAAGGAAAATAAAGACGTAGGACTGTTAATCAGAGGGTCGCTGGTTCAAGTCCAGTTTCGGGAGCTTGATAAAAAAGCACTTACAATGAAATGATTGTGGGTGCTTTTTTATTTGCATACAAAGCCTGATTACAACAAGCACAGTTTAATTTTTATATCATCATGGCAGATTTAGATATAAGATACAAGGCTTTGAGCAGTGCGATAAGCTGCGGAGTATTAATCTGTATGTAGTATTGTCGATATAGAGGCGATAAAATATAACCCTGTATTTCTGTACCAATTGCAATTACAGAAAGTCTCATGTTGGCAAAGTCCTGGTTGTGTCTGCTTGATGATTGTTAGGAGCAGTGAGTATGTCAAGTTCTATTTTTCAAAACTGCTTGGTTAAACTACTTTTCATCTTTTTGTGTCTGCACCCTAACCAATAAATCTTTTCTATATAAACAAGTCTCTTGCCACTAACTTCTATAAGCCATGAACCAAAAGTTTCGTCATTATAATTTTTAGTCGTAATTATCGTGTCTGAAAGCTGTATCAAGTAATATCCAATCATCAGCTTCAAATCAATAGAAATAAAGAAAACAAGCGATGGCTTTACAGTTTCCGGCAGCTTAACTATCAAAGCAACAACTAAAAATATTTCCTTTCTTTTTTCAGTTAAGCTTCAAAGCGGCGGGTTGATTTTACAAGCAGTTTTTCAATCAATAGAAAAGATTTTGATGTTAGCGGCAGCATCGCTGTTTTAAAGAATACGCGTTTTTAATCGCTTATTTTATAGCAGTTACTACACGCTAAAAAAATATTTTGTGTTTAGATGGTACAAAATATATATCGTGGTGTTATATATACCAGTGACTAACGAACATGCCTGAACCTAATTTTAACGAAATTTCCCGAATCGCATTTTTACTAAAAAAAAGTAAGGATAATTTATTATCCGGTGAAGAAGCGATTGAATTAGAAAACTGGAATGCAAGCAATTCACATAACCCTGAACCTTTTAAAAAACTAACTGACGATAACATAATTGGCGATGAACTGCTTGAGATGGAAAAATTTCCATTGCAACATCACACACAAAAAATTCTTTCTAAAACAGTTCCTGTTTATCATATAAAATTTATAAGAATTGCGGCTGTTGCGGCTTCTGTGTTGCTTATCAGCTTTGCTTCATGGTTTTTTATCAATGAAAAAAATATTGATAACAATTCATCACAGTTAGCCAATCAAAACAAAACAATAATACTTCCGGGTTCAAACAAAGCAACGCTCACATTAGCGAACGGTAAAATTATTTTGTTGGATAGTAATAATAAAGTGAATGAAACCGGGAATATAAAAGCTATTAATAAAGATGGAAAAATTCTGTTTAAAGTAGCCGGCAACAATGATGAAACCGCAACTGCATTCAATACGGTAACAACACCAAAAGGCGGTCAATATGAAGTTGAATTATCTGATGGAACGCAGGTTTGGTTAAACGCTTCTTCATCTATTACTTTTCCTTCTGCGTTTCATGGAAAAGAGCGCAATGTATCCGTTACCGGCGAAGCTTATTTTGAAGTTGCGCATAATGCACAAAAACCTTTCAGCGTAAAAGTACGCAACATGAATGTGCAGGTTTTGGGAACGCACTTTAATATTAATGCTTACGATGATGAATCTGACATAAAAACCACGCTTTTACAAGGTTCAGTTAAAGTAAATAATCAAATTACTTTATCGCCGGGACAGCAATCTCAAGTCAACGGAAATGGAATTATACAGGTTGCAAAAAGTATTAATGTTGAATCTGTAATGGCATGGAAAAACGGACGTTTTGTTTTTAATAATTCAGATGTGCCAACTATAATGAGAGCATTGGGAAAATGGTATGATGTTGATATAGTTTATAAAAATGTAACCACAGACGAACGGTTTTCAGCAAATGTTTCGCGACAAAAAACGCTTAACGAAGTAGTTAAAATTTTAAAATTATCAAACATTAACTGCAGCCTTGAAGGAAGAAAATTGATTGTTTTACCCTGATTAAAAAATGTATTGCTTATGAAAATTTTCAACAAAAAACTAAACACGCTTTAAAACGCAAAAAGAATTTGATTTAATGATTTACAGATAATAGCATCGTAGCTATTGTTTGTTGTATGCCTGAAATTTCAAACTAAACCATTTATGAAAATAAAAAGTTTTAAAAGGCTGATGAACAGCCAGTACAACCGAAATAAAGTTTATTTAATTTTTTTATTAAAGATGAAACTAATAGCTGCCATACTATTATTTGTATGCTTACAAGCAAGTGCAAAAACGAATGCACAAAACATTACATTTTCTGTTAAGAACGAAAGCTTATCAAATGTAATTCGCGAAATACAAAAGCAAAGCGGTTACAGCTTTTTTTATAATGAAGCTGTAATGAGCACTGCAAAAAAAGTTACTGTAAATGTTCAAAATCAACCGCTGGATCAGGTGTTGCAGGTTTGCTTTAAAGATCAGCCTTTAAGTTATACAATTTACAGCAATACCGTAATTATAAACGCGAAAAAAACATTAACCCAAACCCTTTTAAACAACACATTAAATGTTGCGTCGGCGGCTGTAACAATTACAGCCAAAGTAGTAAATGAAAATGGCGAACCGATGCCCGGTGTAAGCATAAAAATTAAAGGAACACCTCGCGGAACTACAACAGGTGATGATGGAACTTTTACCATCCAGGCAAATGAGAATGATGTTTTGGTTATTTCGTTTGTTGGTTATGATGACAAAGAAATTAAAGCGGCTGCTGCAAATAATACTGTTATTGCTTTAGCGCTTTCAAATAAAAATTTAGAACAGGTTGTAGTTACAGCATTAGGCATTAAAAGATCTGCCAAAGCATTAACTTATAATGTACAGGAAATTAAAACCGAAGAAGTAAACAAAGTAAAAGATGCAAATTTTGTAAACAGCCTTGCCGGTAAAGTTGCAGGTGTTACTATTAACAGCAGCGCCTCAGGAATTGGCGGACCCGTAAGAGTTGTAATGCGCGGCGCAAAATCTCTTTTTGGAAATAACAATGCATTGTATGTAGTAGATGGTATGCCTTTGCCCAGCTTTACCAGCAATCAGCCGGGAGGTTTGTTTGATGGCACAAATGTTCAGGGCGATGCAATCTCTAATATCAACCCGGATGATATTGAAACCATTTCGGTTTTAACCGGACCAGCAGCCACGGCTCTATACGGAAACATTGCGCAAAGCGGCGTTGTATTAATCACCACAAAAAAAGGCAAAAGCGGTAAACTCAGTGTAAATCTTTCAAACAGCACAAGTTTTTACGATCCGTTTGTAATGCCGCAATTTCAAAATACTTATGGTTCAGCGCCGGGAAATTATTATAGCTGGGGACCTAAATTAGACAAGCCTTCGTCTTATGATCCGAAAGATTTTTTTCAAACCGGTTATAACGCTACAAATACAATAAGCGTTTCAACAGGCACAGATAAAAATCAAACTTATTTTTCTGCGGCAAATGTGCAGGCGGCTGGCATTATACCGAATAACAAATTAAACAGGTATAATTTTTCAATACGAAATACAACTTCGTTAAATGATAAACTGACTTTAGATATTAACGCCGCTTACGTAAAGCAAAATGATCAGAATATGCTGGCGCAAGGTCAATACATAAATCCTCTTATACCTGTGTATCTTTTTCCAAGAGGTGATGATATTGAGAAGTACCAGTTGTACGAACGATATGATCCGGTTCGTAATTTTAAAACGCAATTCTGGCCATTTGGCGATTTAGGTTTTGCCATGCAAAATCCTTACTGGATTACCAACAAAAACATTTATACCAACAATCTTGACAGATATATTTTCAGTGCTGCTTTAAAATACAGCGTTAACAGTTGGCTGAATATTACAGGCAGGGCACGCACCGATAATACAAATATTATCAGCGAGAAAAAGTTCTACGCTTCAACGTATGAATTGTTTGCTTCCAGCACAGGTGCGTATACAAACAATACAACTTCAACCAAACAAATTTATGCTGATGTTATTGCTACCGTTAATAAAAGCTTTGGTGATTTTGACCTGACAGTAAATGCAGGAACAAGTATTTTAGATACGAAGTATTCGTTAACCGGCTTTGGTGGTAATCTTGGCAAAGTGCCTGATTTATTCAATTTTGATAATGTTGATAAAACACTTGCCGGTTCAACACAGGATGGTTTTCATGACCAGTCGCAGGCAATTTTTGCAAGCGCCCAGCTTGGTTACCGCAACATGATTTTTTTAGATGCGACAGGTCGTAATGATTGGTTATCGGCTTTATCCGGTTCTACAGCAAAATCTGTTTTTTATCCGTCTGTTGGTTTATCAGGCGTTTTAAGTGATTTGTTCAAACTTCATTCAAATGCAATATCCTATATAAAAGTAAGAGGTTCGTATGGTGAAGTTGGAAATCCGCCACAGCGATATATTACCACACCAAGCTTCCCGGTAAGTGGTGGTAATTTACCAACGGTATCTTCTTTTAAAGAGGCAGTTGGTTTACAGCCGGAAAGAACAAAAGCGTATGAAGCGGGCATCAATTTAAAATTCTTAAGAAATAAAATAAGCTTAGATGTTACCGGTTATCATTCTTCAACCTATAATCAAATCTTTAACCCGCAACTGCCGCCAAGCTCAGGTTATACAAGTTTCTATTTAAATGCCGGGCAGGTTGATAATAAAGGAATTGAAGCTTCTTTAAGTTATAACAGTACAATTTTTAAAAAGCTGCAATGGACGTCAACCGCCACTTTCAGTCTTAACCGTAATAAAATAATTCAGTTAATAGGTGATTATAAAGATCCTGTAACAGGCGTTTCCACAAAATTAGACAGCCTTGCCATTGGCGGAACCGGAAATTATTTGATGGTAATTCAGAAAGGCGGTTCTATTGGTGATATTTATGTAAACACACTTAAAACGGATGATCACGGGCGTATATTTTTCGATCCGACAGCACAAACAATCGTTCCATCTCCCAACAATTATGTAAAAGCAGGCAGCGCAAATCCACGCTATAACATTGGCTTTAATAACAGTTTTTCTTTTGGCAACTTTAGTTTAAGCTTTCTGGCAGATGCAAGAATCGGCGGCGTAGGCGTATCTGCAACGCAGGCAATTCTTGATGCATTTGGTGTTTCTAAAACAAGCGCGGAAGCAAGAGACAACGGCGGTGTATTAATAAATGGTACAAAAATACCTGCGCAGGAATATTACAGTGTTGTAGGCGGCGGTGTTTCAGGTATTGGTTCTTTATATGTTTATAGTGCTACCAACGTAAGATTACGGGAAGCGACATTAGGTTATACTTTACCGGGAAAATGGTGTAAGAATAAAATAAAAGCTATAACCATTTCAGCCACCGGGCACAACCTGTTTATGTTTTATAACAAAGCGCCGTTTGATCCTGAAAGTACAGCTTCAACTTCTACTTATTTCCAGGGAATTGATTATTTCAGGCAACCAAGTTTAAGAAGTGTTGGCTTTAGCGCGAGAATTCAATTTTAATAATCACTAAACTCTATTTATAATGAACAACTATAAAAACTTTAAAATACTTATTTACCTAAGCATACTTTTTTGTGCCGGGTGCACCAAAAATTTTAAGGAGTATAATACAAATCCTAATAATGCTACGCAGGAAATGTTAGATAAAGACAATCTTGCTGTCGGTGGCTTTTTTGCACAAATGGAACAAAATGTTATTCCTGCAGGTTCTAATGGCACCAACGAAGTCAATCAATACCAGCTTGCGCAAAACCTGCTTGGCGATGTGTATTCAGGTTACATGGGCGCCAGCAACAATTGGTTCGCTTCCCGCAACAATACAACGTATGCGTTTATTACCGGTTGGTATGGCGAACCATTTAACAGGTCTTTTTTAGGTGTTTTACCTGCGTGGCAATTAATTAAATTGAAAAAACCTTCGGCTGATGTATTCGCTTTAGCACAAATAATTAAAGTAGAAGCTTTACATCGCACCACGGATATTTATGGTCCTTTGCCTTATTTCCAGTTTGGAAGCGGTTCGATTACGACACGTTATAATCCGCAGGATAGTATTTATTATTCTTTCTTTAATGATCTTGATTCTTCTATTGCCGTTTTAGATAATTACCTGCAAATTAATCCCGGCGCAAAACCGCTGGCTGACTTTGATTTGATATATGGAGGAGATTATGCGCAATGGATAAAATTTGCCAATTCGCTTAAGCTAAGATTAGCGATGCGTATTGTATATGCGAATCCTGATAAAGCAAGACAATACGCTGAATCAGCCATTAATAACAGTTACGGAGTTTTAACTACAAATGGTGATAATGCGTTTTTGAAAACATCCAATGGCATTGTTATCAATAACCCGTTACAAACTATTTGTTATAGTTACAACGATATACGCATGGGCGCCAGCATGGAATCGTTCCTGAAAGGATATAACGATCCGCGTATTGCAACCTGGTTTATTAAAGCTACCAATACGAATATTAATCCTGATTATCATGGCATACGTAATGGAATTGTGATTGATAATAAAGCTGATTATACACCGTATTCTCAATTGAATGTTACCAACGCAACACCTGTACAATGGATGACAGCTGCAGAAGTATATTTTTTGAGAGCAGAAGGCGCTTTACGAGGCTGGAACATGGGCGGCACAGCGCAAAGCCTTTATGAAACAGGCATTCAAACTTCGTTTACACAAACCGGCACCGGCGGTTATGCAGGATATATAAATGATGATGCGAGTAAACCGGCGCCTTATGTAGATTTCGTAAACAGCAGCAATAATGTAGGCGCAGGATCTGACCTGAGCACCATTACCATTAAATGGAATGCCGCAGATAATTTTGAAACAAACCTGGAAAGAATCATCACCCAAAAATGGATTGCAATGTACCCGGACGGGCAGGAAGCCTGGACCGAATTCAGACGCACGCATTATCCTAAAATATTTCCTGTTGAAGATAATTTCAGTAATGGCACAGTCAGCACTTCTGTGCAGGTAAGGCGCATTCCGTTTCCGCAAAGCGAATATCAAAGTAATGCATCAGGCGTTGCCACCGGCGTTACATTATTAGGCGGAGATGATAATGGAGGAACAAAATTATGGTGGGATAAAAAGCCATAAATTATTAATGCAACTAAATCACTTAAAATGAAAAATGTTATAAAAATATGTACGCTGATTTTTACAGGTGTAATACTGTTTGCAGCCTGCAAAAAAGAAACAACTCCAAAAGCGTTGGAGATACAAGTGCCGGATAAGTTTTCAAACGATTATTATGCAAATTTAAGAGCGTTTAAAAAAACCAAACACCAGATTTCGTTCGCCTGGGGAGATTCTGAGCCAGATCCCAATGATCCGACTGTTGGCTTTAGATTTTCAGGAATGCCTGACAGCCTGGACATTTACAGTCTTTTTACAACCATTCCAAAAGACTCAGGAAACCTGGCTGACTTAAGATACACTCAACAGGTTAAGGGAACAAGGTTTGTTTTTTGCCAGATTATAAGCAGGATTGTAAACAATTTCCCGCAAAATGATGATGGCATAAGGCAGGCAGCACAATCAGTTGTTGATTCTGTATATAAATATGGTCTTGATGGTTTTGATATTGATTACGAACCACATTATGGTGATAATAGTATTTTGAATAACCCGAAAGCAATGGCTGTTTTTGTAACGGCACTTTCGCAATTTTTTGGTCCGAAATCAGGCACCGGCAAATTATTAATAGTGGATGGCGAACCTAATTTTTTATTACCTGAATTGGGAGAATTAATTGATTATGGCATAGCACAGTCTTATAGTTCATACGGATACAAAGACCTTCAAAACAGGTACAATGCAACAAGCGGTATAATACCACCCGGGAAATTTATTGTTACTGAGAACTTTCAGACTAATGCTGCCAATGGCGGTGGACCATTTTTAGATACGGCAGGTAATACTGTGCCTTCATTTTTAGGAATGGCAGCATGGCAACCAACCCAAGGCGAGAAAGGTGGCGCCGGTGTATATATTATTGAAGGAGATTATAATGCAAATTCTCAATATAATTATTTTAGAGAAGGCATCCAGATAATGAACCCGGCAAAACCATAACACGTTTAAATCACTTAGTTAAACACAACACGCTAAACATTTAAACCTTAAACTTATCAATACATCTTGCCATTGCATAAAAATTACAGAATGAAAAAAATTACATCATACAAGCTAAGCCTGGCTTTTATATTTCTCTGCGGCATTTTAATTTTCTCATGCAGAAAAAGCGATGACCCGATATTTATACCGCCGTCAGGTAACCTGCTTTTTGTTTCGCTTTCCGGCATTGATTATATAAAACAAACGGTTAATCTTACTTCGTATATTACGCCCGCAGGTGTACAATCATCCGATAGTTTTAAACTAAGAGCAATATCTACCGTTCCATCGGCTACAGATATAATCGCAAACGTATCAATTGATACTACGCTTGTATCTAATTACAATACATTGAACGGTACAAGTTATGCTGCCATGCCGGCAGCGGGTGTTAGCTTTAAAAGCACTCAAATGGTAATTAAAGCCGGCACAATGGAATCGGATTCTATGATTGTCACACTAACAGATGGAAGTGTCTTTAATAAAGCCGACAGTCTTTTATTACCGATAACCTTAACAAGTTTGGAAAAAGTAAAAGACACTGTGCCACCAATAACCGCTAATAATACGGTTTACGTATTATTTACACCAAATAGGCTAAGGGTGCAATTAGGCAATTCTCAGCCTGATGAGAACCATATAATTGAAATGAGTTATGCTACTGTTGTAGGAACAAATATTGCAGGCAGCCCGGTTAATGCAAACGCTTATTTATTACCACAATCTACAAATCAGGCACTTAGTTTATCGTTGCAAGCACAAGCTAATAGCTCACTAGTACAGGCTTATAACACTAAACATAATACAGCTTATTTAACCTTACCCGCAAACACATACACTTTATCAACCGGCAAATTAACGATTGATGCAGGGAAAACATCATCAACAGACCGGGTAACTATTACGCTTCAAAATGTTAACCAGTTAAGTAATGCAGATAGCGGAAACACAATATACCTGTTACCGGTTATTACAAAAGAAGATAACAATAAAACCTTTCCTGATACAGCTTATGTACGGGTTACACAAAAACTTGTAAATATAGACCCAAGCAACGGCACTGTTACCGGTACCGCAATAGACAGAACTGTCTGGGCGGCAACAGCAAGCTCAAACGATCCATATTTTTCTACTTCTGACCCAAAATATGTATTCGACGGCGATTATAATACAGGATGGCTGAGCGATATCTACGGAAGCTACCCGCAGGACCTGACAGTGGATATGGGCAAAACAAATACGATAAAGGGGTTTGATTTCACAGCTAATTATGCACTATATACAGCTTACGGCATTGTTATATCTCCCATCGAAATGACAGTTTATACAAGTATGGATGGCGTGACTTGGAAAAGCCAGGGCGTTTATTCAAATGCTCCGGCTGGAGGTACAGCAGATGCACCTGATGTAAAATATGTAAAGTTCTATTCTCCTGTTCAGGCGAGATACTTCAGGTTTTCTATAACCGGCAGTTCATATCCATCTGCACCTCTGGTAGGGTTTAGTGAAATAAATGCTATTGAATAAAACTGTTTAATTTTTAAACCAACATTGTTGTTCACAACATTAATTTTTATAAGATCATAAATAATATATAATGAAAAAGAAATATTTTTATCCGGTTTCAATAATGATAATCTTAATCGTTATTAGTTTTATCGGGGGATGTAAGAAAGAAGTAAAATTTCATGATGCCATTTATATATCCGGCACTGACAAATCTAATATTGTTTCTTTAACAGTAAGCCAAACCGGCACGCCTTCCGGCACATATTCTCTTAGTGCAACTGCTTCAGCGGTTTTACCGGCAGATGCAACAGTAAGCTTTGCAGCCGTACCGGAATTGGTGGATGCTTTTAACCAAAACTCAACGATAAAATATAAACTTTTGCCTTCTTCCTATTATTCCATTCCTCAAAGTTCAGCTATAATTAAAGCAGGCACAAATGTTTCCAACAGCATTCAAATTAATATAACTGCAACCGCAGATTCATTAACTGACTTTTATTTATTGCCACTTACTATTTCAGGTGTAACCGGAAGTAACCTGCCTTTACTTCCAGCGCAAAAAATTATTTATCTTATCGTTGTTAATCCTTCTGTTCTAGTTGCAGGAGATTATAAAATATATTCAGCTACAGGTGACGGGTCAAAACTTTTAGATGTTGCCGGTAATAGCACATCAGATGGAAGCACCATCGGTCTATGGACTCAGAATTATCCTTCATCAAGCAATCAAACTTACCAGCTTGAACCATTAGGCAATCTTCAATATAAAGTACGCCCGCTTCTTATACTATCAAAAATAATGACGGTTGCCGGCGATGGATCAGCAGATCATTCTCCAATTCAAATCTTTACAGATACTAATGACGATACACAAATATGGGAAACGAAGCTGCTTCCAGGAGGTTATTTTTTATTATCGCCGCTTAGCGCAACAGGCTCATCTCTTACATCTGATGGCAATTCAGTATATATATCTGCAACAAATGGTGATGTTGGTCAGCAATGGAAATTTCAATTGCAGTAAGTTTCTTTAATATTAGTTGTAAAAGTTATTTACTTTTTTCTCATAAGCAATATAATTTGCTTAACGGGTTGCCTTTCAAGGCAACCTTTTTTATTTATAATTTGTTTATGTTTAAAATGAATGAATACTATAAATCATTTAAAATTGTTTTGAATTGAATTTGATCACACAGCAAAAACATTCTTCTTTATTGAATGAAACAATTTTAACCGGGGAAAATAAAATATGCGGATGTTTGCTCTTTTTGTGTCTGGCTTTGTACTAATGCATTTTAATAAACTCATCTAATTTTACACAATTCTTTATTTTGCCAAGTATCAATAAATATGAAGATAGAAAATGAGGTTTTCTTTGATTCTGTTAGGACTGCTGTTGTTTCAAAGTAAAATAATTTGTCAGAATACGCTTGGAATTCCAAATATCACAAACTATACAAAACAGCAATACAATGCGGGCAGTCAAAATTGGGATGCAAAACAAGACAGCAATGGCATTATTTATTTTGCCAATGATGAAGGCTTATTAAGTTTCGACGGTGCCTTCTGGCGCATTTACCCGCTTCCAAACAAAACAATTGTACGATCTCTTTGCATTGACAATACGAATAAGATTTATATTGGTGGTCAGGGTGAAATTGGCTATTTTTCACCAGGCAGAAATGGCGATTTGGTTTATACTTCATTAAATAAACTGATTCCGAAAAGTGATAACGACTTTGCAGATGTATGGAATATTATAAGCTTTAACGGAGACATTTTTTTTCGTTCTAACCGAAAAATATGCAAGCTTCATAACAATACAATTACTGTTTATAATAGTATCAACTGGGGTTTCCTGGGTAGCACCGGCAACAAACTGTTTGCCTTCGATTATTCTGTTGGATTGGTAACTTATAATAACGGCAATTGGCAATCTTATATCTCTAAAGAGCAACTACCTTCTAACATACAAATCAGTTCGATATTAGATTTAGACAACAATAAATTGCTGCTGGCTTCATTAACAAACGGTGTATTTATTATTAGCCATAATACAGTTTCACCCTATCAAACACCTGCTCTAAAAACAATTGCAGCAGCCAATATTTATGGCGCTCAAATGCTTACTCAAGATAGAATTGCCTTCATAACCAATCTTGCCGGTTGTTTTGTGGTTACCAAACAAGGCAAACTTGTACAACGGTTATCCAAAACAGAAGGTTTGCAAAACAATAATATCTTAAGTATTTTTTCTGATAAAAACGAAAACTTATGGCTTGGCCTGGATAATGGAATTGATCTCATTGCATACAACAATTCAATCAAAAATATTTTTCCGGAAAATGAAGACAGAAGCGTAGGTTATGCTTCAATTATCTATAATCATCGCCTTTATTTGGGCACATCAACCGGTGTATATACGGCGAAGATTGACAGCAGTAAAGATTTGAGTTTTACAAAAGGCAACTTCGAATTTGTATCAAACACAGCCGGGCAGGTTTGGAACTTTTCCGAGGTAAACGGAAAGCTGTTATTGGGTCATAATAAAGGCGCTTTTTTTATTCAAAACACGGAAGCAAAATCTATAGACAATACAACCGGCTTCTGGACTTTTCAACCGATGTATCATTCGACGCCATCACCTGTAATGATAGCTGGCACTTATAACGGGATTAATTTTTATAATGACAGCGCCAATACATTTTCTAATCCTGGTATTCATGCGCATTTTGAGTCTGCCAAATTTGTAGTTATAGACAGCAATATAATCTGGATCGCGCATCCGTATAAAGGCTTATACAATGTAAAATTTGATAAGGATGGAAAACCATTTTCGACTAATTATATTGATACAAAACATATTTTATCTCCCAATCACAACTATCTTTTTAAAATAAAAAATCACGTGGTTTTAACCAACGAAAAAGGAATCTTTGAATACGATTATCAACAAAAAGATTTTATAACCTCGAAGTATTTTCAAAAGCTTTTTGGTAAGCAACAGGTAACTTATTTACAAGAAGATAAATATGGAAATATCTGGTTTTGCTTAGGTAAAAAACCGGGTGTAATTGATATGTCTGACCATTCTCCAAAGACAATTTATTTTCCTGAATTAAATAATAACATACGTTCCGGTGATTATGAAAATATCTATGTGGCTGATAGCAATAATGTGTTTATAGGCGCAGAAAAAGGCTTCTTTCATATTAACTACCAGGATTATAAAAAACATACGTACGAGTTACGGGTTTTAATAAGAACCGTAAAAATGTTTAACGGAAAAGACAGCCTTATTTTCGGAGGTTATGAAACCGGCAACCAGAAAATTCCATCCATACAATACGCTGATAATTCTTTGTATTTTGGATTCTCATCTACTTTATTCGGACAAGAGCAAAATATTGAATACAGTTACTACTTAGATGGTTTTGATAAAGAGTGGCTGGAATGGACTTCCAAAACCGAAAAGGATTATACCAACCTTCCCGCCGGCAAATATGTATTCAAAGTAAAGTGCCGCAGCAGCAACGATAAAATATCAGTTATTGCTACTTATCGTTTCGAGATTTTACCACCCTGGTATCAGACAATATGGGCTTATATTATTTACCTTGTATTATTAGCCTTCGCAGTATTTGCTGTTCATAAACTCCAGGTTACTAAATTTAAACGCAGGCAACAACGACATATACAGGAAGAACGACGAAAGTATGAAGAAGAACAACGGCACGCCGAGCATCAACATTTACTTGAAATAGAAAGAAATGAAAGAGAAATTATATTACTAAAAAATGAAAAACTAAAAGCAGAAATAGAACAAAAAAATTTAGAAGACGAACAAAAAAGAATGCAGTTACTGCACCAGATAGAAGTGGAAAAAACAGAACGGGAACTGGTGGCATTACGTAACGAAAAACTGAATACCGAAATCACAGGCAAGAACGCAGAACTGGCATCAAATGCGATGGTATTGGTGCAGAAAAGTGAGTTGTTGCAAAAGATAAAAGATGAATTGCTGAAGCTGCAAAAGAATGTTGAAACGGAGAAAGAATCGAAAGATCATAAGCGCATAATCAAGATTATAGATCATGAATTGGATAGCAGCCACGAATGGGAACAATTTGCTGTTCATTTTGATAGTGTACACACAGATTATCTAAAAACTTTGAAAGAATTATATCCCGGGTTAACGCCATCGGAATTGAAACTTTGCGCTTATTTACGGCTCAATTTATCTACAAAAGAGATTGCGCAGTTGATGAATATCTCGATAAGAGGCGTTGAAACAAACCGTTATCGCCTGCGTAAAAAATTAGATATTACAAATGAAGAAACCGGTTTGTTTGATTTTTTAATCAATATAAAGCGGAATGATACAATCAATAATAAAGCAGGTTTTTAGGCCTGCTCTATTATTATAAAATGAGTTATTAGTTACGATTCTTTTTACCAAATAAAAGTTCCAACTGAACCTCCATCCAAAGTTGCCGTTGCTTTCTTATTGTTGATTGATATATTGAAAGAAACTGCTGCATCGCCATCATTTTCTGCAATCAAAACTTTTTTGCCATCCGGTCTTATAAAAGCTACATTATTTATATTACCCAGGTTATTGGAAGACACCCGAACAGAACCCGGCGTAACAAATTTGGAAGCATGTGCAATAATATAATACGCCACATTGCGTGTAACTGTAGAGTTGATGGTTAATGCGCCTTTGCAGGTTGTACAACCACCATCTGTATGCGGTTCGAAGTTTGGATCGTTGGCAAGATTCCACTCTAATGCATTGCGGCTCCAGTTGCGCATACTGCCGATAATTACATTTTTTACATGCCATTTCAGATCGCCGGCAAAGTCGCCTTTACTGGCTGTGTATTGTTCCGTAAAGTAAATATTCTTATCCGGATAAGCATCGTGTACGGTTCCTAAAGCACTAATATCACCTGCATATAAATGAAAGGCAGAACCATCTATGTATTGCTTTGCACCGGCATCTGCCAATATATCTTTTGGATATTGCGGCATGTCGCAATTATGATCCCATACAAGAATTTTTGTGATAATACCGGCTGTTTTAAAAGCAGGACCTAATGCCGTTTTAATGAAAGCCGCTTCCTGCTCTGCCGATAATACCATACTCGGATTGTTGTTAGGATTCTGCGGTTCGTTCTGTGGTGTAATGGCATCTATTGTAATGCCTTCCGCTTTCATTGCCTGAATGTATTTGACAATATAATTTGCATATACATTATAATATTCCGGTTTAAGTGTTCCGCCTTTGGTACTGTTATTATCTTTCATCCAGGCTGGCGGACTCCACGGCGAACCTAATATTTTTATAGATGGATTGATGGCAAGAATATCTTTCAATAACGGAATTAAATCCGTTTCATCATTCTTAAGACTAAATTTATCAAGATTCAAATCTGTTTGTCCGTCTCCCAAATCATCATACGAAAAAACAAACCGGTCTAAATCGGAAGCGCCGATACTAATACGCAGGTAACTAATGCCGATAGCTGAACTATCACTGCCGAATAATTCTTTGATCAGTGCGTTGCGGTCAGCCAGGCTCAGGTTACGGTTAATAACATAAGCGCTGCCTCCGGTAAGCGTATAACCAAAGCCGTCAATGGATTGATATTTTTGTGTTGTATCTATGGTTATATCGCTATAACTGTTAGTTGCTGTTGTAAAATTGATAGGTACATTTTGTTTTTTAAATAATGAAGTCTGATTGCTCTTGGTAAGCCAGAAAGAAACATCGGATGCAACAACCGGCGGAGTAGTGGTATCAACAGGCGGTATTGGTGTAATATTACCGCCACCTCCGTTGCCTTTGCTGCACGCTTCAGAACTGATGATACTTGCAAGTAAAGTAGCTGATAAAAAAATGTTTACAAATGTATTTCTCATGAATGATGATCTTTATTGAACTGTTATAAGTTATTGAATAATGAAGTAATTTATGAATACACCGTTACAGCATCGCAAATACAAAATAAAGTTTGAAATGACTTTGCCGGATTTTATTGATTACAGAATTGTTTGTTTGCGCTTTGCACATTATAGCTGATAATGAAAACAATGAGAAAAGAAAACATTCATATTGATAGTTAAACATGTTATCAATCTTTATTTCAATTCTTTTTTCTTCAACAACGCCAATACTTTTTTGGTTTCTTCAGGATATATTGCCACAATATGTGTGCGTATATAATCTGGTTGCAAACTTTTTTTACCATTGGTATCAGAAAGCATCTGTATTAGTTTGGAAGGCTGCGCAGGCATGTGGCAATCAATACAATTTGTTTTTATAACTGCGCCAACAGTCGTTGCCAGGCTACAAAAATTATGATTCGCTTCAGAATGACAAGTCATACAGCGCTGGGAAAACAAGGATATATTGTCTCTTTCTTTTTGATGCGGATCGTGACAACTCACACACGTTAGAGTGTTACTTTTTATGAAGCATTGGCTTGCCATAATGCTTTGCGATTGTGAATCGTGAACATCTAAAGCTCCGGCGTCAGTATGTAATGAATACGGATAATAAAAGTTATCTAATTTATCTCCCGGCCTGAATGAAAAAATGGGTTGTATTGGCTGTCTCACACCTGAATGGCACAAAGAACACATATCCATCTGCTGCGTTTTTGTAAGCGTCTTTATGTTTACAATAAATTTCGCTGTCTTTTCATTTGGATGTGCCGACTGATATTCTACATGCGCTTTAGCAGGGCCATGACATCTTTCACAATCAATACCCAACATTAACTGTCCGGGTGTATATTTTTCAGTTATCCGTAAACTGCCCGGATTTTCAAGTGTTACTTTAGCAGCCGAGCCGTGGCAGCCAAAGCAGGCACTGGGTATATCCCTGTCAAAATAAGGATGTGTTACCGGATAGCCCGGGCTGTTTGCCCATGCGCCAATACTTATAAAATACGAAACAGGTAACTCATAAATTTTGTCTCCTTTATAATAAAGATAAGTCTGCGCTTTCCTGCCTGAACCAACTACAATATCAAAACGCTCCGATCTTTTTTCTTCGCTATGTATGTATTGTGTTTGATAAAAGCCGCTATCTGTTTTACGCATGATTATTTTCTCAGAATCGTTATATGCAAACACATTGTTTGGCGCAGTAAAATTTCCTGAAATGTTTTTTCCGGATGCAAGTCTTGAAGTTCTTTCGTGGGCGTTATGCAGGTAATGTTCAGATATATCTTTGTGGCAATTGACGCAGGTTTGAGAACCGGCATATTCGGCACCTCTGATATCTTTATCCTGGTTATTTTCTATACAACTTACAAAAATCAAAATCGCAAAAAAAAGCGCAGCTACGATTACTGATATTTTTTTATAAGGAAGCATCAGATATGGCTGCTTTACTATTTAATTAGCGAAAGTTCTATTTTGTACATACTAGCTGCATCTGAGGATAAAGAAATTCCAATCAATATTTCATAGTAAAATTATAATTACAACTTTATACAAAGTATAAGACTTCTTTATCTATTCAGCAACATAATTTGTTTGAAGAACGGAGCCTGGTTTGCAAAAATCTTAGAACAAACCAATTCTACCGGATTATCTTGTACACTTTTACATAATCAACAACCATTGATACGGGATAAATACTATCATCCATACCTTGCGCACCGCCCCAATCACCGCCAACAGCAATGTTAAGCAACACATGAAAACGTTTGTCAAAAGGCCATTCTTTATAACCCGTTCCGTCATTTGCGTATGTCAATACGAGTTTATCATCTACATAACCGCGTAAGGCATAAGGTGTCCAGTCAACTCGGTAAGTATGAAAATCATCCGTTGCAGTCGGAACCAAAGTTGTAGCCGTTTGCTGGTTATTCTTCTTGAAATTATAATCTTCTGTGTGCGCGCTCACGTGAATATTTCCCGGATCGTAACCAACATGTTCCATAATATCGAATTCGCCGGAAGCCGGCCAATCACCATAAGCAAAATCAGTTGGCAGCATCCATATTGCCGGCCAAGTACCTTTTCCGGCTGGCAGCTTAGCTCTTACTTCTACCCTGCCGTATAAAAAATCGCCAAGGTTTTTAGAAATAAGTCTGGCAGAAGTATAATCTTTGCCACCCTCGCTTTCTTTTCGGGCAGTAATAGTAAGATAGCCACTGTCGACCTTTGCATTGCTGGTATCATCGGTATAATATTCCAGCTCGTTGTTTCCCCAGCCGCTGCCGCCAAGATCATATCCCCAGTTTTGCGGATCAGGTTTTCCGGAGTAACTAAATTCTTCATCCCAGACCGGTGTTGCTTCAAATTTCCAGTTCGAATCAACAGGTGCGGATGTTGTGGGCGGTGTATAAATAACGCCGCCGTTATCATCACCTGATTTTTTTGAGCATGATACAATAAACATCATACTGCCGATTATAAACCCTGTAAAAATTATTCTTTTCATATCTTGTCTAATGAATAGCAGCTTATTGATTTAATAAGCTGCTATTTTAGTAATAATGTAAAATCTTTAAAATCATTATTAGTCGTCAGAACGCAGCTTAAACGTCCACCAGCCACCGCCGCCTATGTCAACACCTAATGTCAGTAAATCGTAGTTTCCTGCATCATTATGAGTTTCGGCTAATACGTCATAAGTAATAGAAGTGGTTGGTCCGCTTGTATTTTCACCACCGTTTCTTACTTTCTGCAAACCAATATGTGCGCCCAATCCATTTACGGTAAGTTGTCCTAATTTATTTATGCCTGCATTAGGCGCAAAAGAATAATGAAATGTACCGGAACCCCAAGGCGCTTGCACAGAAGTATAATTCGAAGATGGCTGGCAGCTTCCCGTATTATCGCCTAAATAGCCATCGCCAAAAAAGTCACCTTTATTATCGTATATAAAAGTCTGCTCGGCACTAAAATCAAAAGTATATTCATCATTAAACTCACAAGACCTTGCTGTAACGTCACCTGCTCCGCTCGACCACCAACTTCCGTTGTTAGCGCCGGGACCAACCTGGTAAGCAGCCGCTTCCGGATCTAATTTCCATGTTTTGGAAGTACAACTTGTAATAAACCCTAACTGCGTACCTACACATGCAGTAGGATCGTTCTGGGCAATAGACACTTGTTTTGTAACAGAATCCAATCCTCCGTTTCCTGCCACATACAATGTAACATCGTATGTACCGGTGAAAACAAAGCTGGTTTTGGCAGAATCGCCTGAAATAAGACTGGCAGAATTATTAATGCGCCAGTAAGGAATACTCGCTGTGCTTGATTTATTTACCAGCGTAATATTATTTGCATTACTAGCATCAGGAACAACTTCAAAATCGGCTTTTGGAATGGCGCCTAATGATCCGTTATTTTCTTTTTGACAAGAATAAATAAACAAAGCGGTGAGTGCCGCAAGAGCAACGATACTATATAATTTGAAATGATTTTTCATTTTGATTTTGTTATTGATTAATAGCCTGAATTTTGAACCAAGAGTGTACCTTTTAATTCAGAAGCTGGTACAGGAAGAATTTCACTTGTTCCTGCCTTAAACCCACGGTTTGCTAATTTTGTTGCAGCATCACCCCATCTTACCAAATCAAAAAAGCGATGCCCTTCACCAGCTAATTCTAAGCGGCGCTCATTTTTAATGGCATCCATAGAAACCGGAACGGATGGCAAACCAACTCTGGCTCGTACAGCATCTAACAAAGCTTGTGCTCTGGAACCAGTTGCACCTAAAGCTTCTGCTTCTAACAAATAGGTATCTGCAAGACGAATAACATAGCTGTCTTGCTGAAAATTTAATTCAACCGTACCAACTGTAGCTTTATCGGAAGGAGTTGGTAAAAACTTCTTGATAAAATAGCCCGTATTCTGATAGCCTGCTAAGTAATCAATTTGTCCCGCGTCTTTCAGCGCTTTGGCATCAAAAACAGTAGCTCCAAACCTGGGATCACCTTTGATAGCATCATAAAAATCCTGAGTAAACACGTTAAAGCTCCAGCCACCTGTATAAATATCCGGCGCAGAAGGGCTTATTTTTACATAGCTGCGAGGTCCAACCATTTGATCAACTGTATTTCCTTCATCCGAACTGCTACCCCAAAAACCCCAATCGGCGAAACTTTTATTGGTATGTGTAACTTCTAAAATAGATTCACTATTGAATTTATTTGAATACACCCATAAATCGCTGAAATTTTGAAGCAGTGAATAACCATATTGACTAACTCCGCCCGGCGTACCGTTTACTTCGGCAAGTACAGGCGCGGCAAGTGAAGGTTTATTGTCGTAAATATAAACTTTGCCAAGCATTGCCTGTGCAGCTCCTTTTGTAAGACGTCCGCCTTCTGTAGAGGTCGGAACAGTTGGTGGCAAGGCAGAAATTGCTTCTGTCAAATCCTTTTCAATCTGGGCGTACACCGAATCGGAAGAAGATTGTTTTACCTGATAAATTCCGGTTGCTGTTACGGCATCTAAAAGCAAAGGAATGTTCTTAAACATTCTTACCAGGTTAAAGTAGTAAATAGCGCGGAGAGCTTTCGCTTCGCCCACATATCTTGCTTTCAGGTTTTCATCCATAACTGTATTAGGAATCTTTTGCAACAAAGTATTTGCACGAAAAATTCCCTGGTAATGGTCGCCCCAATAACTGCCCGGCATTTTTTCGGCATTTACAGTATGATTGGAAAAACTTTGAATTCCTACACCATCTGTTTCACCGCCGCCGCCTGCATAGTTGTCATCGGAACCGGCATTCATAAAAGTGATCATATTCTCAAAGCCACCCGAATTTTTACGTAACACATCGTAAACCGCAACCAAGCCAGTAAAAGCCTGCTGCTGATCTTTATAATACGTGTCGGCAGCAAAAACGCCTTCCGGGTCTATTTCTACGAAACTTTTTTTACAAGCAGCCAATAACAAACTCATCACTGTTATTGAAACCAAGCTAATCGAAAGTATTTTTTTCATTGTCTGATAATTATTTTGTTGTCGTGTGGACAAAAGATTAAAATTGAACCTGTGCACCAAAAAGTACGGAACGAGCTTGCGGATAATAACCTTTATCTATACCAAATACACCTCCGCCTATTTCAGGATCGTATCCGGTATAATTTGTTAGTGTGGCAAGATTCTCGGCTGTAACATATAAACGTAATTTACTGTTACCCAGTTTAGATAAAGCTCTGATATTAAACGTATAGCCAATTTGAACTACTTTAAGACGTAAATAATCTCCTTTCTCAAGATAGAAATCAGACATATTGGTAAAGTTACCATTCGCATCATTACTGGTAAGACGTGGATAATCGTTAGATGTGCCTGGACCAGTCCAGCGGTTTAATGCTTTTGTTTGATAGTTTGCAGTGGCAATATCCAATCTGCGTAATCCCTGGAATATTTTATTTCCGGCAGCGCCTTGTCCAAACGCCATTATATCAAATCCTTTAAAGGAAGCGGTAAGTGTTAAACCAAATGTTGTTTTCGGAATGCTTGTTCCCAGAAAACTTCTGTCTGCTTCCGTTATAGCTCCATCTCCGTTCATATCCTGCCAGCGAAAATCACCTGGTTTAGCATTTGGTTGTATTAAACTGCCACCTTTGTTGGTATAAGCATTTACATCTGCCTGTGTTTGAAAAATACCCAGGCTTTGATAACCGAAGAATGAATTATAAGATTGTCCTACCTGTGTACGGGTTACGGCTCCCATAGATTGAAAACTTGCATCACCATCTATAAAATCAGCATCAGAATTTATGTATGTAACTTTATTCTTCAGGAAAGACACGTTTCCATTGACACCAAAATCAACCTGACCAAGTCTTTTACGATAACCCAATTCTATTTCAAGACCGCGGTTTTCCATATCGGCAATGTTTGCAGCCGGACGATCGCTTACACCTACATATAAAGGAATGGGAACCTGGCGAAGAATGCCGCTGGTTTTCTTATTATATACATCTACAGTAAGTGTGAAATTGTTAAACAACTGCGCATCCAAACCTATATCAGCCTGTGATGTTTCTTCCCAGTGAAGATCAGGATTAGCCAATGTTTTAGGTGCATAACCGGTTACGATGTTTCCGCCGCTTCCTAACGTATAGTTATAACCACCAACTACTAAAGGTGTATATCCGAAATCAGGTATCGCATCGTTTCCAACCTTACCATAACCACCTCTTATTTTGAGTGTTTTTACATAGTTATTTTCAGGCCAAAAATCTTCTTTAGAAGCTACCCAACCTACAGAAGCAGATGGGAAATTACCAAATTTATTATTTGCGCCAAACCTTGTTGATCCATCACGGCGGGCAATACCGGTAAACAAGTATTTCTCTTTATAATTATAATTGATACGTCCAAAAAGGGAAGTAATCTTATGTAAAATTAAATCAGAGACGCCGTCAGTTCTATTTGCCTGGGTAGACGGGAAATTAAAAGAGGCGTCTTGATAATTATTAACCGGTAAATTAGAAACAACAACTGTAGAACCGCCGCCATTATTGTCAACATAGGCGCCCTGACCTAACAATACACTAAAATCATGATTACCAATAACTTTACTGTACTGAATTGTATTTTCTATATTCCAGTTAAATGCATTATTTGTATTTTTTCCATAACTGTTTTGCGTAGCACTAATGGTAGGACTTAAATAAAATACAGGCGTAAAGTACTGACTGCCGTAGTAAGACAGCTTTCCACTTACTGAAGACCTGATTCTGATATTTTTTGTAGGGCTTACTTCTATATATGCGTTTCCGACAATATCATCAGACCAGCCATAATTACCAAGTCTTGTTTGAATATAAGCTTTTGGGTTACTCATTTCCTGTCCTACATTATTTGAAATTGCGTAAGGATATCCATTAGAAGCCAAAATAAGTGCAGTATTACTAAGATATGGAGCCTGCGCCAGTATAGCCGGATCTGTTTGAATTACAGGAGTAATCGGATCAAGGTTTATAGCAGAGCTTAACGGACCGCCAAACTCACTATTTGTATTTCCTAATCCCATACTTTTCTGGTGGGTGTAACCTACGGTTTCGCCAAACGTAACATACTTGCCTATTTTGTGGGTCGAATTCAGGCGTATTGTTTTCTTGTTGTAATTAGAAATATCAGTAGCTACAATACCTTCCTGGTTCTGTATGCCAACGGATAAATAAAATGTTGATCTTTCATTACCACCACTCAGGCTGAGTTCATGGTTATAACGACGGGCATCGTTATTGAATATCTGGTCTTGCCAGTCGGTACCTTTTCCTAAACCCGCCGGGTTTGCATATACAATAGAACCGCCGCCGGCAAGAGAACGTTCATTAATTAAGGTAGCGTATTCGGTAGCATTCAAAAGGTCTAACTTTTTTGCAGGCGATGAAGTGCCATAAAATCCATTGTAACTAACTACTAATTTTCCGGAGCGCCCTTTTTTGGTGGTAACTAAAATTACCCCTGCCGCTGCTCTCGTTCCGTAAATAGCTGCAGAAGTTGCATCTTTTAAAACTTCGATAGATTCAATATCAGATTGATTTAAATACCCAATACCACCAGCATCTACAACAACTCCGTCAACAACCCAAAGCGGGTTATTATTACCATCTCCAAAAGTTGTAACACCACGTACTCTGATTGTTGATCCGGACCCTGGCTGACCGGCTGCCTGTGAAATAGTTACACCGGCAACTCTTCCTTGCAACGATTGTTCAATTCTGCCATTTGGAACATTTTCAAGATCTTTTGCCTTTACACTTGAAATGGCTCCGGTAACTACACTTTTCCTTTGTGTACCGTACCCAACTACAACCACTTCATCCATCGAATTTACAGTTTCATCTAATTGAACATTGTATGTTCCGGCACGCTCAACAGTAATTTGCTGTTCAGTAGCTCCAACATAGCTAACTGTAAGTACGGTATTACTTTTGGATACGGAAATAGAATACTTACCTGAAGAATCGGTTGAGGTTCCGGTTGTTGTTCCCTTTACGGTAACAGCAGCACCCGACAAGGGCTGACCTGTGTTTTTTGACGTAACTGTTCCCGTAACGCGGAAACTTTGTGCATGAATTACAGTAAAAGAATAAAGAACGAGGACACAGCAAAGCAGTAGAATTGACTTCACTTTCATATACAAGCAATTTTTTTTGATTGGGTGCAAGATACCCTTTATAAATTATTTAACGCAGTAAAAGTGCAGTATTCATAGGTATCAACCTATTTTTTAAGTACGTCATTATTACGCCAGAACAAATAAAAACATATTGACAATCATACATTTATTTAAAAAAGAAACTACATCATTTAAAAATGATTTTATGCCATTAAATACTTTAAACTTTTTATTAAATTAAAAAGATATTTAATGGTTTTTATATAAAACTTTTTGCATGAAATTTCTTATTTGCAAAAGCTAATATTCTCGAAATCAAATAAGCTTAATTCTCATAATTACAATTTCTAAATACTATTTCTTGAAAAGATGTTTATACTTAATAGTTGAAGTCTATGCGACAGCTATTTATTTATAAGAAGATAGAATCGAATTGCAGATTAATATATTTAAAGAATCAATATCAGAATTATTCATTGAAGCTAACTTTACTGGAAAGAAAATTTTCTGGTTCTTGAGTTATGTTCTGTCATAACAATGTTCTTAACTATTTGTAATCAGTTTTATTGAGTTAAAAAAATCGAATCCAAACTATAGTTAATAAGCAAATTATATAAGCATAGTAAACAACGTAATTATTGAAAAATTAAAACAGTTGTATTAACGATAAAACCTGATAAGAAATTTGATTACCTGATTACAGTAACAGTACCAGTTAAAGGAACAATTTTACCTTCACACTCAATTTCTATTTTATAAATAAATGTGCTGTTACCTAACAAATTGCTTTTATAATTTCCATCCCAGCCATCAGCAAATGTATTGGTATAGATATTTTGTTTACTAAAAACGCTTTGTCCTGTACTGCTGTAAATGGCAAACAATTTTACTTTTTGAGAACTGCTACCAACAGACAACGGGTAAAACCGATCGTTTTTACCATCGTTATTGGGTGTAAAAGCAGATGGCATAAATAGCTGTGAACTGTTGCACAAGATGATTATATGCACGACGTCGCTAGCCGAACAACCAGCTATTGTAGTAGCTGTAGCCGTATAAGCGATATCCTGATTTGCGGTTAGTAAAGGACTCTCGCAATTGTAACAACTCAAACCTTGCTGTGGTTGCCATAACCAGTTTACTACATTAGCAGAACTGCTGGTTAGTAACTGATGAACAGCGCCTTTACTTAGCGTAAGTAAAGAATCTGAAATATCAAAGGAAGGTTTGTTTACTACTGAAACGGTTACTTGCTCCGATGAAGTAAAACAATGCATTGCATCGGTTGCAGTAACTGTATAAATTGTATTTACAGAAGGGTTTGCAACCGGGTTGGCAATAGCAGGATTACTAAGTGTTGCCGCCGGCTGCCATATATATTCATCGCTTCCGGAAGCAGCCAATGTTACTGAATCGCCGATGCAAAGAGTAACGGCACTTTTTTCTACTGAAACTTGTTGTAGCTGCTGCACAACTATATTTATAGTGTCTGAGTTAATGCAGCCATTAATATCTGTACCTGTTACATAATATTGGGTTGTAGCTGCAGGAGAAGCGACAGGGGCAGCGCAGTTTGCACAGCTAAGACTTGCACCAGGCTGCCATATATATGTTTCGGCGCCGGATGCCGTTAAGTTAACTGCTTTACCGGCACAGATAATTACATCTTCACCTGCATTAACAGTTGGCAAAGCATTTACTGCTATTCTTTGTGTAACGGTATCAGCACAACTTACATCTGTATTTGCAATCAACCTGACTTCAAATACAGATGGAGTCGTGTACGTATGCGTTGTGTTTTGCTCGTTACTTATTTCATTATCACCAAAAGTCCATAACCAGTTTGTAGCACTTGTTCCCGCGTTTTGTGTTGCCGTAAAGTTTACCGGCTCATTCAGACATACTGTTTTGGGAACACTTATAACCACTTCAGGAGCTTCCGGTACAGTTACCTGAATACTTTTTATTGATGTATCTGCACAGCCGCTTGCCGTACTAACAGCTAATGAAACCAATCCTTTTGCTAAGTCTTGAGTATAAGAATGGGAAGGATTTTTTACAAAAGCACTTTCACCATCACCAAAATTCCATTTGTATTGAACGATGGCATCGTTATCCTGCATCGAAGACTGATCGGCAAAATTATATATGGCAGAGTCGCAGGTTGATTTGTTTTCTTCAAAATCAAAAGCAGCCGAAGCACCTTTTACAACAATTGGCATTGACATACTATCTGTACAACCAAAAGCATCTGTTACTTTTAGAGAAGCTATATACGTTCCGCCTGCTGAATATACGTGTGAATAAGCAGCAGTTGTTTGCAGATTATTTCCGCCGTCGCCATTGTTCCATTGCCAGCTTTGAATCGCATGTATTCCATCTGTGTATGAAGCATCCGCAAAATTTATAACGTTACGCAGACAAACCGTTGCCGGAACAGTAAAACCCGCAGTAGGTCCATAAACATTAATATTCTGATCCAACGCACTGGTATCTTTACAACCATTAATATAATTTACAATCAGGTAAGGTGTGTACGTTCCGTTCTTTTTATAAGCATATTTTATATCGCTATTGCCAAATATCGTAGTACCATCACCCAGCTTCCATAGGTAATCACTGATAAAATCTGTATTATCTGTATTAATAGAAAGGCTGTCGCTCCTGCATATCGCTCCGTTTGCAGGCAATAACGTAACTTTTGGTTTGAAATCTATTACCGAAACCACCGTATCAGTTATGCTGGTACAACCATCGTTGGTTGTGGTTAATTTTACATGATATTCACCGGACTTGCTGTATGTGTGCGTTGTGTTTTGACTTGTGGATGAATTGCCATCACCAAAATCCCAGTTCCATGTTAGCGGCTGAATGGATTTGTCTTTAAAATCAACTTTTAACCTGTCGTCGCAATAATAAACCGGCTGAAGTTTTGCGAACGGCGGTTTCACTAAAAGATAATTTTTCTTCTGCACATTTGCAGGACAGCCTTTATCAGAAACATATAAAGTTACTGTGTAATTTCCCGGCGCAGCATATTGATGAGAAGGATTTTGAATGGTAGATTTTGAACCATCGCCAAAATCCCAATTCCACGACGTAACTGTACCTGCCGCTGATGCTGTGAACTTTACGGCATTACTGCCACAAACATTTGTGTCTGGTACTGAAAAATCTGCCACGGGTGGAAAAGCGCCGCCAGCCGCGGCTTGAAACATACTATAGGTTCCGGAGCAGCCGCTGGTTGTTTTTACAGTAAGTGTTATCCTGTAATAACCGGCTGTTGTATAAATATGTGTTGGCTCAGCTACAGAAGCGTGTTGACCATCACCAAAATCCCAATCATAAGAAACAATTTCTTCCGGCGAAATAATGTTAGCTTTCGGTTTCGCAGTTACCGGAATACATCCGCTAACCGGCAGGTTGATAAAGCCATTTATCACCGGCGGACCCAATTTTACAAGTGATGCTTTTGTAAGCGTATCAGAGCAGCCGTTTGCATTAAAAGCAACAAGGCTTACATTAAACATACCGGCTTTGGAGAATGTATGCGTTGCATTCTGTGTAGTGGCTGTTTCTCCATCGCCAAACAACCATTTATAAGAAGCTGCATTTGCAGATGTGTTTGTAAATGTAACAGTTACCGGGTAAGAACAACTTACTAAAGTTCCCGCTTCATTATACGCGGCTTTTGGAGAAAGAAGTACATTTACTTGCTTATTTACAGTTTGGTTACAACTACCAAAATCAGCATCCATTTTTATATTATAGCGGCCTTCTTTATTAAAAGTATAGCTGGCATCTGTTCCGGTTACAGTTGTATTGTCAATTGTCCAAACAGTCGTTTTAGGTATTGGTAAAGAAGCGTTCGTTAAGCTTATGGGCTGACCTACACAAGCAATAGAAGGCAATTGAAAATCGGCATCACCTTTTCCAATTTGTATTTGTTGCACGCTGGTATCCTGACAACCTTGTGAGCTTACCGTTATTAATTGTACAGCATATTTACCGTCAATCGTGTATGTGTTAGCAGGACTGCTCGCAATGCTTTTGTTATTATCACCAAAATTCCAATGATATTTTGTTATATTATCAACACTGTCTGCAAAAAAATTGATTGTAGCAGGTGTCTTACAAACATCTGTATAATCGTAAGTAAAAGTAGCCGGAACACCCCGAACATATAGCGTAGCAAACGTGGAACTTTGCGTAGTGCCTGAAGTAACAGTTTCTGTAAGTGTGTACGTACCGGGTTTTGTATATATAACTATAGGCGTGCGTAATGTTGATGTCTGCCCATTGCCAAAGTCCCAGAAATATTGTGTTGGATTGCCTGTACTTGCTTCTCTTATTTTTACGGAAAATGGAGCGCAACCGCTTATTGTATCTACCGTAAAAACAGCTTTTAATTGCGCCTGTAAAGCATTTGCTATTAGCAGGCAGACAAGAACAAGCAGGAATATTTTTGGATTATGAAATGACTTTTTCAATTGAATTTTAAATACGTGGATTCATAAAAAGCACAACCAAATATTGTTTATGCAAAAAAAAATTGAATATTAAAAATTGAATTCATCTTTCAATTTTAATTTTCACCTTACTTTTTGGCAATTTAAGTTAGAACATTTGCTTACACCAATTAAATCTCTTTAATACTTTAAAAATCGCTTTTATTATTCTGAAAATATAGCTAACCGGTTTACAACTCAATTATGTGATTATGATTTTTACGTATTGTATGCTTTAAAAAGTCATAACAGAAAAAAATATTGCCGGAGTTTTATTTGAAATAAAGTGAGTACCTCTTTTGTTCTTTTACAATGATTTTTTTTCTTTGATATAGCGTTATAAGATGCAGTTAAACCATTTGATACCAGGCAATAAATTCATTACATATAACCACAAACAAAAGCCGTGTATTGTCATTTTTTTAGTGAAGAAACTGCTGATTATTTCTGGATATTCTTTTAGAAGAAAAATAGTTTTTGCAAACCGCATAAATGAAATATGAGTTGGTGTAAGCATATCGCTTGAACAGGCGCTTTGGCTCTTGTCCTAACCGGTAAGCCCATTCAAGACCATTTTGCTGCATCCAAACCGGGGCACGTTTTTGATGACCAATCATTACCGGCAAAGCACCACCTATGCCTATCATAGCTGCGTGTATTTGTCCTTTCATAGCTGCCATCCATTTTTCCTGTTTCGGGCAACCGAGAGATACAAATAAAAGCTTAGCTCCGGAATCGTTTATATCATCTACCAACTTACTTTTTTCTTCTTTGTTTAAGGTTCTGAACGGAGGACTGTACATACCGGAAATAATCAGTTCCGGATATCTTTCCGAAAGATATGATTCTGTTTTATCTAACATTTCTTCTGTGCCGCCTAAGAAATAAACGGGAAGTTTTAGTTGCTCGGCGCGTGCTAACAAGTCTGGCAATAAATCCATTCCAGCCACGCGTTCCTGCTCTTTACCATACAGCATTTTCAAAGCCCAGGTAAGTGGTTTACCGTCAGGAGTTGTAATGTCTGCTTCATTTACCACTCTTGCGAAAGCTTTGTCCTTACTGGCTTCTACGAGCATGTGAACATTCGCAACGCAGGTATAACTGCTCGATTTTGTTTGCGCGGTGCTTAATATGTTTTGCAGCATATCCTGATAAGTACCTGTATTTATAGATATGCTCAGCAGATTAATTTTACTCATCTTTTACAGATTTATAAATGGATAATAGCTGTTCAAGATTCTTTTCAGGGGTATATATATTTTCATAGGTAGTTCTTGCATTTTTGTAAAAGTTCTTTTGCTCTTCTAACGGCATAGTATGCCATATATCCAGCTTATGTTTTAAATCTTCTACACTTCCCGGCTCTACATATAGGCCATTATACTTATCGGTAATCATACTTTTCATTGCACCGATAGCAGAAGCTATGACAGGCGTTCCACAGGCTAAAGATTCGATAATAGTAAGTGGATTGCCTTCGTACCAAATGGATGGAAAAATGAAAGCTGTGCTTTTTTTAAGCTCATTTAATATAAATTCCTGATTTTGAAAACCTAAGTATTTTATATTCTTATGCTTATCTGCATATTCATTTACCAGGTGCTGTAAAGGACCCGTTCCGATAATAGCTAACTGGTGTTTACTATTTGCAAAGGCATCTAACAGTGTGCAGATGCCTTTCTCTTCCGACAACCGGCCAACAAATAAGAAATGATTTTCTCGCGGTTGCTCACTTTCTACAGACGGTATATATTGAATGAAGTTGGGCTTTACAGCAAGTTGTGCATCTTTAAAATGAAATTTCGATGCTTTAAAAATGTCTCTAGCATTATCTGTAAGCACGATATATTTTGCAATGTGAGACCACGTGCCGCTAACTCGGTGCAGCCACACAGTAAATGCTAACAAGAAAGTCTGCAAATATGAATTTCTGTAAACCCGGCTTTTTACTGCGCGCCAGGGAAAAGCAGCATTGAGACTTTCTAAAAACAATTTATTGTTATGAACTAAAGTGCCGGACGGACATAACAAACGAAAATTATGCAGTGTGTGAACAACCGGTATACCATTGTTTTTGGCGGCGCGAAAAATAGATGGCGAAGCCTGGTAATGCCAGTTATGTATATGTATAACATCCGGCTTTTCGCTGGTTATCCATTTGTTTGCAATCCTGTACGAACCTACGTTGAAAGCCGAACTCAGAAAGTTTTTTAGCTGTGCCATTTTGCCGGTGGCATTTTTAAAATACAGGATACTGACAGGTATATGATTACGTTTTAGCAAATCATACTCCTGCTCAACCATAACGTCTTCTCCGCCTTTTTGTAAGTACACGGTATGAACAATTCCAACTTTCATTACTCTTTTTTTAGCTATAAACGCAAAATAGCCAGGCGTTAAAATGATAGTTTGTTTATGAAAAGTTTTTTAGAAACTTAAATAAAACTTAAAGAACGGGCACTTATTCAGTACCATCACTAAAATATCTTATTCGCCATTTTGAAAAACAATTGCATATCATTAATTACTAATGATTTAAAACGTCCCGCATCACTCACTTTCCGTTAACTATTCTCAATTTCAATTTATTTTATAATACAATTATCTTTATAAAAGGCGCTTTATCTTTCTGTTCAACTTCAGTTACATTATTATATACGAGTAACCAAAGGCTTTAGCTTGCAGCAAATAGTTTTTTGTATAAATATTTTCCGGCGAAATAAGGCCGCCTTTGCAACGGTATCTGCGGAATCATAAAAGTGTTTTGAATGCGATGCTTTACTTGTACCGGGCTCAGGTAACGCAAATCGAAATTCTTCTTTTGTAACCACTCAAAAAACTCTTTGAACCCATGTCTTTTTTCTGCCGGTAAATGCCAGATATGCAACAGACTGTCTTCATTTGTTATGTTCCGGAATGTTGTCGGATCTGTCCACAAACGCTTAATATATGCGTTAGCCTGTCCGCCTGTAAATCCGTTTTTATAAAACAAATAACTCAACACATGCGCTTCTTCTGTGAGTTTGGGTAAACCCGCAGCGTGTAACGCCAGCAACTGATCCCATACCGGGTAAAAATCATTTATCAATCTCTTTACAACCTGGATAGTAGCTGCGAATATTTCACCGGCATGATATTCAGGAATCTCTTTTACAGGCTGCTTAGAAAGTTCGCTGAAAGCAGCTTGCATATCCATTCTTGAATTGCCGTTAATTACGTGCTTTACTTCGTAATCTATAATATAGGTTATACATTTATTTCTGGTTATTTCATCAAACATATAAGACAAATCCCGCGTTATAATGCAATCAGAATCTAACAGCAGAAAGCGGTCGCCATCATTAAAATCTTTATGATTACTAATGAATTTTAATATAGAAAATTCATAAAACTGGTTGCGCCATTGGTTGTAATATCCTTCGGGTGTTACATACTCAAACGGCGTTGTGTAAAATATTACATTCAGCTTTTGAAGCACTTCCTTCACGTCTGTATTTTCTACTACCGGCAGCACAGAACTGTTGCTGAACAAAACCAATTTTGCATTTGGATTGTTGAGTCTTGCCATGGTATAAAAACAACAGATACAACGCCAGTAGATATCCTGCACTTTTGTATCGGCAGAGTTGCCGCCGGCGGAAGGAAAATGAGTACCATTTCCTTGCGTATCTACACATACCCAGGTAGCAATTATATTATCCATTATAAAGTTGGTTTAAAATGCCTTTTATTTTATATAAAACTCTTGTTTTGATACTATACACATCCGTAAACTGTTTCAGGAAATACGGATCTAAAGCCGGATTTTCCGGGAAGGAAAAATGGGTTTTGCATGTCGTATCCAGCGTTGTTGAAAACCGGCTTCTGTTGATTTTAGATGTATGAGTTGCGTTGCCTCCGAAACCTTCATTTGTCACCTTTGAAATAACTGGAAAAACAGTATATTGATCTCTTTTGAATTGCTCATACGTCCAGCGAACTGCCCAGGAATCTCTCTTACCGGCTTGTTGTCTCTTCAACAAGATTGTAAGGTCCGATCCCATTTTATTAAATTGTCTTTGTTTCGCTTTATTGCGAATAAAACTATCGTAGTCGGTTACATTCCAGTCAAGTGTATTCCACTTGTCTTTCCATGTTCCCCAGCCCCAGGGAGAAGCGCGTTTTGTAAAATATACATCCGCATTTTTCCCGTTTTTCATAGGCGATGTATAACCGCCTACAGAAAACATGTGTTCATTATCTTTATAGAAATGAAGAGCTTCATTCATAAAGAATAAAAAGTTGCCAGACAATACTAAATCGTCCTCTAAAACAATCACTTTGTCGTGCTTGTTGATGATATCAGAAACGCCTTTAATTACAGATACAGCAAGCCCAGAATTCTTTTCTGAGCAAACTATATTAACTGATTTAAACCCTGTAATCGTTTTGCAAAAATTACGCACCTGACTTACCGCCTCATCATCACTGGTTTTGCCGGCTGCATCCGAAAAAATATGCAAGTCAGATAACCGGGCCAGTTCATTTTCCTGTAAAGACTTCACGGTTTCTTTCAACGTATCAAGTCTTTTATAAACAAACAAGCAAATAGGCGCAAGAGGATAGGTAATTTTAGAAATCATACTTTGGCAATTAAACTTTTTAAGATTCGGGCTAAATCAATTGTAAAATAGATGGGCGGGAAAACAGTTGCATGACGCTTTGCCCAATTCCACCTGTACTTGCTGTTCAACGGCGATTTTATCGAGGTAAAAACATCTACATAATATTTAAAATTCTGTTTGCGTTGTGATAAGCCGGTTGCCGATACATGGTTACACACAGCCGCTTTGGTAGCCAATAATAAACGATAGCCGGCCGCTTTTGCGCGTAACGAGAAATCTTCATCAGCCATATAATGCGGAAAGTGTTTGGTATCGTACAAACCAATCTCTTTAAATAATGATATAGGAATTAATATACCTCGGCCAGGCAACAGGTCTGTTTCTATTTCTGCACACTCAGTTTTCAACTGTGAATAGCTTGGCTTAACAGATAATACAGACTGATATTTAGCCGTTTTAGAATTCCATTTTGTGCCGGCAAAATGTATGGTTTCAGGATCATCAATATTTACCGAAACAGAACCTATCAGCGATTTGGGATGTTTATGATTCACATCTAATAAAGCTTGCAAATAATCTTCTTTTACCACTAAATCGTTGTTCAATGTCAATATAAAATCATCATCAGACGTTGATATTTGCAATGCTTTTTCTACGCCTGCATTGGTTGCGCCGGTCCACCATAAATTGCCATTGCCGGGTACAATGATTATATCCTTGTAATTCGCTTTTAGGTAATCAGCGGTTCCGTCTGTAGAACCATCGTCTACAACAATAATTGTAAAGTTGTTATAGCTTTGATGAATTAATGATTCAATACAAGCCGTTGTAAAATGAAGCCGGTTAAATACGGGTATAACTATGTAAATCATAAGCTTCGTTTTTTCTTTCTAAATAATACAGACATAAACCAACATGTCCCCAGAATACAATTGGCAATACATAACTTAATGAGAATAAAAGCCCGCACAAACAAAAAGAAACCATAATGATCGAGTTCTGCGAAAGCTTCTGCGTAAATGCTTTTATAAAAATGATTGCCAGAAATGAATATTTTAAAATAAGCCCGACGATACCATGATAAAAAAGTATTTCTACAAAGCCTTCATGAAAGTGCTGCCCTGTATTTTCGTCCCACCAATCTACCAATGGATTCCTTACTAAAAAGCCGTCAAACGACCAACCGAATATGGGACGTTGCTTTATAAATTCGCCATACACTTCTGTTTGTTCTATCCTGAAATTTCCGGTACTGCCTTCTTTTGCCGGATTAAATATTTCGCTAAAACGATCTGCCATAAAATCTAAAAATCCTGGGTATAAGTTGCTGATATAAAAAGCACCCATGGCAAGAATTACAAGGCTGATGAGAGTTAGATTATAAAAACCGGAAACCGTTTTCCGGTTTGCTTTTATCGTTAATAGAATGAATACAAAAGTTGAGAAAATAGCTGCGCTCCAAACCGACCTGTGCTGATGAACAAGAATAACAATGAAACAAAAGAAAAATATCAGCAGGTCTACGATTTTTCGTTTCTGAACATACTTACTTAAATACCACAAAAAGGGAATGATCATCATCAAAACAGAACGGGCGTGTATTATGCGGCTGTCGCCGGAAAAAGGTCCGTAATCTTCCATATCAACCATCGCAAGGCTAAAAGAAAATCCTCTGCCGTAAATTAACATGAAGACGACGTAAGTAAACAGGTAGAATTTGGCGAGAAACTCTAACAAATCAAAATCTAAAGACCGGCATATATATTTTATAAACACGACATAAACAACCGGATATATAACTGTATAAATGGTAAATTGGTTAAAGAAATTACCGAACACATATAATGATTCAAAGACGAGCTTAACTATCAGAAGCGTAAATAAACCGATGTATATTTTTTCATCTTTTTTTAGTTGCTTAAAGCTATAAAGCATAAAGCCGTAAATAAGCAGGCTCAATATCTTGTCGTACATTTCTTTAATGCCGGAGTTGGGCACTATAAGCCAGCCGAAAATACCTTCGCTAAGAAGATAAGTAAAAAACAATATGAAAAATTCATTCAAGTAGAATCTGTAATTAAAGACCCGTAACATGAATGGCTTATTCGTACTCAACATAAATGTTCACTTATTCTAAACGGTTGCGTTTAAATCTTTGGGTTGTGTTTTATTACCAAAAAAACTGCCCGCCACTTTTATTCCTTTTCTATAAACTTTACGGATAAGGTTGATAAACTGCAGCCCGCTAAGCAATCCGTTCATCATTATTACTTTTATATTGTTCCTGTTATCAATCCATTTTACAGGACGTTCATTCTTCATGTACATGGATTGGAAAGTGCTTTCTTTTTCAGGCACAATTCCGCGATAAAGCTCTGCCTTCTTATCAACGATTTCTTTATTGATGTATCCTGTATGTTTTAGTCTGAAGTTTGTGTATAAGGTAATTCCGTTAACACCTTTTACATTAGGCGAATCAATAATGATATTTTCAAAATAACCTTTTGGAGATTCGCGCCACATAATCCTATCATGACCGGAACTATAATTGAGCCTGTACCATGAGCCGGCAAAATGTTCCCTGTCAATAAAATGAAAACGCCTGAAAGCATACTTGGTAACCCAACTCCTGCTCATCAGTCTGTCGAAATCTTTGCGCGTAAGTTCAGGTTCGAAAATTTCATCAATATCAACCCAAAGACACCAGTCGGGATTACGTTTTCGCGCAAGTGCGTACATCATATTTTTATCCCGTCCTTCATGATAATCGAAGGTTTGTTCGATTTCTACTACCTTGGGATGAGCCTTTAATAATTCATAAGTACCATCGGTAGAATTATTATCAAGAACGACAATTTCATCTGCAATTTTTTCATAGCAATCAAGCCAATCCTGTGCAAAGAAAATTCCGTCTTTTACTCTAAGCATTACTACAAGTTTTGCCATATATAACTTTTAAGAAGACCTTATTGGTTGTTAGTTTTGTATATTGGTGAAAGCCTAAACCTTTTTATAGTCAAATAATTCTGCCATTTTAACCTGGCTTCTTTTAGCATTGTTCTTAATTCAATACAAAATTCCACCTGAGAATACTTCTGCTCATTAAGAATCTTAGTTAATGTTTAGTGTTTATAAATTGATATAATTTTAATTTCCGCAAATTGTTATTGTATATACTGTATATCTACTGCTTTTTGCTGACCTCTGTTGGCACTCATATCAATAACACGTACGTTCATCTGACTCTCTTTAGCCGTTATAGCAAAACCGTAAGCCGGAAAAGAAACTTTTATAAAATCTTCTTCCATGGTACTGTTTTTATTATTTTCAACAGGCACCGTTTTCCATATTTTAGTAGTTGAGAGTGTTGTATTTATCTTTATGTTTTCAGCAGTTAAACACTGGCATTTTTCTGTCAGTTCTTTTAAAATAGTAATATCATCATTCTTTACTATTACATATTCACCTAACCAATACATAAAATTCAATACACCTTTCTTCTGCTTTATCATAACACGATCTTCCGGTGATATTTGCACGAATATGTAGTTAGGTAATACCGGAGTTACAACTCCTTTCTGCTTTTGTTTTTCAACCGGTATTGTCGGGCAAAAACATTCAATATGCTTTTTACGTAGCGCGTAAAGCGTTTTTAGTTCATTACCTGCATGCGTATAAATAATATACCATTGCTTCTCTCTTTCCATGGATTGTAGTTATTAGAAAGTATAACAATTTTTACTTTATCTGTAAGTTATGCGCTTGGTAAGTTCAACGTTTTGTTTTTGCCTTTGCTCTTTTTGTCGCCTGCATTTTTATAAACATAACCGTAGCCGTAACCATAACCGTAATTTTTATTAAATCCGCGTGCTTTGATGCCGTTAAAAACAATAGCTACATTTTTAAGCTGGTTGATTTTATTATTTTCATCAATACGCTCTACAAAAATTTTCGGTGTGTAGCCATGCCTTACTACGTATAAGGTAGCATCACAAAGCGGTGAAAGAATATACGCTTCCGTAACTGGTAAAACCGGCGCGCTGTCAACGATTACATAGTCAAATTTTGAAGATAAATAATTGATCAACTCTTCTGGTTTGCCATTCATCATCAATTCAGAAGGATTATTTGGTAAATCGCCGGCGGGAATAAAATAGAGACTTTCATGAAGTGTTGTCTGCACCATTACGTCATCAACGGTTGCCTGAGCCTGCAGATATTCTGTTACGCCGGGCGCATGGTTAATATCCAGTTTGTGACTAAGCGATGGATTATTCAAATCAAAATCAATCAACACTACTTTTTTACCGGTTGTTGCCAGGCTAAGCGCCAGATTAGAAGCAACAAAACTTTTTCCTTCACCCGATATAGAAGATGTTACAAGCAGTCTTTTATTTTGCCCGTTGATTCCAAAGTTAGTTAACGTCATACGCAACATTCTAAACTGTTCCGCTATAAAAGTGCGCTTATCGTATTCAATCAAAATGGGTTCTTTCGACGATTGCGAAGTAATTTCTCCGATCACAGGTCTTTCTGTAAACCCTTCAATCTCTTTGCGGAACATGATTTTCTGGTTCAATGTTTCTCTGCCAAAAACAACTCCCACACCAGCAAACGCTGCCACCAGCAAAGCAGTGAGATACACAATTTTATTATTGGGACTTACAGGCTCGTCAGATGCAACTGCCTGGTCTATTATTTTGGAGTCTGCTACCGTTGATGCATAAGCTAAACCGGTCTCTTCTTTCTTCTGAAGAAGGAACGTATAGATTGCATTTTTTACACTTTGCTCACGGTTGATATCAATAAGTTGTCTTTCTTTCTGCGGCATGGTTTGCAATACAGAAGAATAATTATTATTTGTTGATGAAATATTGTTTTGCATTGCCAGTAAACTTGCGCGCTGATTTTGTACATTTTCAAGAATACCAGGTTTAATTCTATCCACTCTGTCGCTCGCCTGTAAGGTTATGGGATTATTAGCGCCGGTTGTCTGTTTTAATCTTTCATATTCCAATTCAGAAGTATACAAATTGCTTACAAGTGATGACAATGTTGGATCAGAAATACCTAATGTAGAAGGTACAATACCGCCGCTATTATCTTTCGATTTTACATATTTTTCTACCTGCGATAGTGCTGCCAGTTGTGTAGTGACTTCACCTATTTTCTGATCGTTTGCACTTACGTTTTCCAAATAGAGTCTGCCTTGTGTACTTACATCTACCGCGCCTTGTGCCGATTTATACTGTTGTAATTTTTGCTCTATACCGCTGAGATCTTTAGATACGCTAACAAGCCTATCCTGTAAAAAATTAAGCGTATTGGCTGCCAATGCATTTTTATCAGTCAAAGAAGTATTTACATAAGCATTCAAAATACCATTCAGAACATCTTCGGCGCGTTGCGGCGATTCGTCTTTATAATTCAAACTCAGTATGCTTGATAATTTACTGAAAGTCGAAACCTTTAAACTTTTACTTATACTTTCAGCTGTGTTTTTAGGATTTGACAATGAGAAATACAATTTGCTTCCAGGTTCCGGCAGCTTACGATATTTCGGATTTTTAATAAATTTTAAACTGCCATACGGAGTTTCTGTCCAATTATCTGTTTGATAAGATTTGCCTTCGAATACGACCGCTTTATTTGTAGCATCGTAAGTAAAATAAACTTTTTTGGCTGGTGTTATTCTGTCAGGACTTTGGGCGATGATTTTTATTGGAGAAGTCGTGTATGCAGATAAACTTTTAAACTTTTCTTCCTCATAAATTGGAGCATATAATCCTAATGTATCAGCCACCTTTGTTAACATTGATATTGACTGTATAACTTCAGTTTCATTGTCAATATTTTTGTTCTGCGATGCCACATCGAGCGATTGCAATCCATTTGCTTCAGAATTACTACCTTTCATTTCATCGTTAATAATCATTATCCTGGCATTGCTTTCATATACAGGAGTTGCATAATGCATATATACATATGCGCCGGCGCCGGCAACAACAAAGAGTAATAAAAATAAGGGCCAGTAGGGTAAATAGTTATAAACCATTTGCCCGAGAGTGTTTGTTTTTTTGTCTTCTTTATTTCTTATTATTTCCATAACTGTTTGGTTAAACGATTAACAAATAATCGCTGCGAATTATAATTCACGTAATAAATACGTAATAATTGTGTAAAACGGCTTTACTGATAAATTTTGATTTTGGTAATGTTATAATACATCATATCGTTTGAATTCGAGTAATAGTTGGTCGAATTAAACAAGTCTGATGGTTCAACTTTGAAGTATTTTCTGTTACTTTTTTATTTTTTTCTAGAATCACTATAATATCATCTTTCTTGCCGCATATATTTATATATGCCAACAAGTCCATAAATATCTTCAGGTTTTGATCTACTATTTCTGAAAACACGATAATAAAATGTGTAACAACTCCTTGAAATACAGTTAATTTAAAAATGTTTTTTTGATTATTTATGACGGGGTTAATTAATAACTTTCTATTAATTTTCTTTGAAATTTTAGAATACAATCGAGTTGGCGAGTATTCTACATCTTGCCTTTCTTCCAAAATTAGGAATTTCCTTTCTTTTGCGGAATTAAATATCGTTGAAATTTTTGGTTTAAACCTGATTACTGAATTTTTTAATACATTATAAACATAAACATTCATACCTGCTACCAATACGATATGGAGGAGCGACGAAAAGTTTTGCAGCTCAAAATAAACTTCCTTTTGTGTATTTACCTGCAAACTTATAATTGCTATTAGTATGGTTGAGCAGAGTTTGACTCTGATTATTTGATTCATAATAAATAAATTAATAACATTCAATCAAGCAGAAGCAAACGAAAGAAGGTTGTTAATTCAATTAACAGTTGTGACAATTGAACTTTAATGCATATTTATTATTAAAAACTATGCCCTTTTTAATAAGAGCACTTAAAGCTTATCATTTAGATATATTTAAAATGAAAACAAAAAAACATACATCAATATGAGTAATAAATTTCATAGTAGGTACAGAAAAATACTCATATCAGAAAAATACACTTTAAAAAACTTTTATTCTAAAAACATCTAACTCCAAAACAACCTCCGCATTTTGTATTTATAATTTTATCATGTTAATAACATACGAATAGAATAAAAAGTTAATAGCCTGTTGAAAATTATTTTTTTTGATATTTGATTTTATATCTAAAAGCTTACAACTATAATAAATACACAAATTCGAAGGCATTGCATTGTAAGTTTTAACGTAATTAAACAAGAACAATTCTATCAAAAGGGCTTATTTATAATGAAAAGAGTTTGGACATATTAACGAACCAAATTCTAAAAGCACAAAGAAATATAATCTTTAAAAAATTTTACAGGTTTTTATATTCAAAGTGTACACTATTAAGTAATAAAACGAATAGTGTACATTTATAAATTTACGTAACAATAAATTTGAAAATCCTGAAATGCGTTAAGCCCAACTGCTTTTGCTACGGATTGATAGTATAGTTTACATTTTTTGTAATATCGCTTACCTGCTGCGTATGTTGCATAAATCCAACCTGGTTTATCATTAGGTTTTTACTGCCGTTTGCGGCTTGTATGCGTACTGCAGATGTGCTTGAATACATGTCTGTTTCGTTAATAGTCACATTCTGCACAATACCTAACCCTCCGTAATATCCAAAAGTAAAAGCACTGCTGTTTCCGGTCGCGTTACGTGTATCTAAGGTGCCGCCGGTAACAGTAACATTACTCAATACAAGCCCGTTGTAAGAACCTAAATCCAGAGCGCTGTTATTTGAGCCTCCGCTTGCTACATTTGGATACAGAATTTTAATATTATTTGCATTAGACTTGGTTACCGAACCTGTAGAAATCGCAATGATTCCTCTCTTTACAGTTGGATGGTCAATTATGTTATTACTGCCAAACAATTCATAACCGGAACGTTGACTTCCAACACCACCCGTCATTGTGCAATAAGAGAAATTCGCATTGGTATAATATCCGGATATCCCATTATTGCCTGCATTGGTATTGTCGGTAAAATTTCCGTTAGAAACATATACACTATCTACATTAGCGGCTGCGCTCTCAATAGCAAACTGTGTTGCTTCGAAACCTTGTGTTTCCGGCGAAAGAATCTGCACGTTATGGCTGGGAACTGACTGAAACTGAATAGCCGGTGAACTTGCATTTTGCTGTCCCCAATGCTGAATCCTTGGCTTACTAATAACAATATTATCTACACCGCGACATTCGATAACTGTTCTGCCTGTTTGTTTTGATTGAATAGCTGTAAGTTTGATATTACGACAAAGCGCGCCGCTTATGCCTTTAATCTGGATGGCTCCATAATCTTTAGCGTTATTTACCGTTACGCCGTTAATAGTTATATTATAGCATCCCTGGTCCATTTTGATACATTCCAACTGAGAACCTAACAGATTGCTTTGCCAGTTTGCATCTAACACACCACCTTCAATATAAACATCGTGCGTACCGGAAGGTAAATAAAGAATTGGCTGCATAGTTACTGTAGGATTCAACAACAGTCTGAAGCCGGCTTTCATAATAATTGTATCATAAGAATGAACCGTAAGTTGCCTGGTAAGATAAACACCTTTTGCATTAATCGGGTTTGTACTCTTGCTATCTATCAGCGATTGCAGCATAGTTGTATTGTCTATCAATCCGCCGGGGGTAAGGTTCGATATCTGTTTTAATGAAGTAAGCGCCTGCATATTATTGGCATTATCGTCAATAAAGTCCTGTTTTTGACTGCACGATATAAAAGATAAACAAACGAATAATATAAATGCTGTCTGCTTGATTTTTGATAGCCCGTTTACATTACACAATGATGAAGTCATGCGATTCGGTTTTACAATGTTTTGGTATAATAAATTTGTTAGCCCTGATTTTTTACATAATAATTAGTTGTTATTCCTTTTGTAAAAACGTGATAAGAAAGATGGTGTTTTGGTATATATATTAAAAGAAAATTATAAATGAGTAAGAATTATCACAGGTAATTAAATTACTTTAATAGTACAATACAGAATGAGAAAATATATCCATAGCTTCTGCAAATTTTGCGGCTCTTGTCAAAAACTATGCGCAAAAAAGAGAAAGTGAGAGTTGGGTTATAATAAATTAAATAAAAAGATATGTTTTATCATTTCTTTAAAGAACATTTGTTAGTTTAATTCAACCACAATGTCAACCTGAATTTCATTTCAGGCATGTTCTAACATTCTTTAGAAAAATTCTGAGAAAAAAAGGAGTTTCAAAATAAGTTTTCTATAAAGAGAGAACGGCTTATCTCTTTACAATACGGTTAAATAATAGAGTTGAAAGTTCATTACAAATAATAAAGGCAATTTCATTCAACCATTACAATATTGAATTTAAAAAACATGCAAACAGTATTTTATTGCTGAACAATTTTAGTATTATGAGTTACATCATTAATAAAGGTTCCGCTGTATGTATTTCCGGCTGTAATAATGGTTCCGCTTTTATCCGCTGCTTGTATTCGTATTGGTTTCGATTCAGCATTCGAATACAAAGTATTTTTGATCACTTTAATACTATCCACCACGCCTGGCTGGCCATAAAAACCAATTGTAATTGGCGAACTATTACCAGTTGCCGCCTTCGTGTTTATTGTATTATTAGTAACCACAACATTTGTTGTTTTAAGTCCTGTCCACGCTCCTATTAAAACACCACTGCTGTTTTTGCCTTTTGTAGTTATCCGGTTGTATTCAATAATTACATGGTTGGTATTGGTGTTGGTTACAGTTCCGGCAGACACTGCAATTAAGCCAGCCTGAATTAAGTTGTGAGAAATTTTATTATCGCTGCCAAAGATTTCGTAGCCTGAACGCTGGTTACCGTTGCCGCCTTCATGTTTATTATCAGCAAATACAGATTGTGTAAAATAACCGGAAATGCCATTGCCTCCCAAATTATCTGTATCCATAAATTGATTGTGCGAAATGTTTGCGCCTGTTACGTTTCCAAAGCCTTGCGTACCTGCGCTTTCAATAGCAAACTGAACGCCCTTGGTATTTTCAAAACGATTATTCTGAATATTTACATCATAACATTTCTGGCTTTGCAACTGTATTGCCGGCGCATTTTTATATAACGAAGACCAGTTGGTAAAATAACATTTATTGATATTTACATGTCTTACACCTCTTAATTCCAATGCCGCGCTGCCCGATTGCAGAAAGCGGCAATTGGTAAAGCTGACAGAATCATCGAAACCGGTTTCTGTTCCTTTTATTTGCACACAACCATAAGCGCGCGAACCTAAAAAAGAAACATTATCAAAAGCAAGCTGCATAACCCTGTCGGCAACTGCAAATGCGATTATTTTCTTGCCAATATTAGCTTCGATATTGGCATTGATTGTTATGGATTTGATATGGATATTATTTTTTACAGCACTAATAAAAAAGAAGTTTTTACTTTCAGTTCCACCACTCATCAGCAACTCTGTAGAATCACCTTTGCCAATAAGCGTAGTGCCTGAAGGCAGCTCAATATTTCCATCGAGGTAAAATTTTCCTGCCGGCAGATTTACTGTTTTGTTTAAAAGCAATGACAGCAAAATCGTTTTGTTTACAGTCGCTTTCGTACTGTCATCAGGCACCAATGATGTTGCCTCTTGTGCTTTACTTTGAAACGCATATAAGAACAGTATCAGCATGAATCTTTTCATATCACTTATTGACTTTCCAAACAGAAAAATTGCTCTTTAATACACAAGGCTAATACTTTTATCTAAGGTAAATTGAAGTTCAAAATTATTTAAGAAGAGTTTTATAAACGAAGCAATTAGCATTGGTAAAATCAACCCAAAATTTCTTTGCGTTTAGATGAAAATTATAGCAAAGTTTACAGTTCAGTAAAAGCCTTTCGTTAAGATTGAAAAATTTCTGCCAGGCATACATTTTATCAATACCGGAATCATAATAAGTTCTGTACGTGTCTTTCATTTTTATCTTATATTTATTCCTGAAATGACAGACATACGTATTTTAGGTATTGAGGAAAAAGCGGTAATACAACGGGAATTTTCCCTTTATAACTAATGAACGAAGCTTTATTTTAGCAGTATATAATTAAGTATCCTTCATCAGGCAAAACGGTTCGCTATATATACTTATTCATTACAGGTTTATTGAGGACTTGATGGATTGATATTGATTATATTCTTTAAAAGAATTTTACTCAATATACCTTTCTATGAACAATTATTATGTTGACATTCATCGTCACTCTTTGTTGAAACCTTATGACAAAAGACAACAAAGGCTAAATTATTTCTCTGAGACACAGATGAAATTACCCCGCGAATCTCCAGAGAAAATAACATAAATTTTCTTAAGAATTTTTACGGTTTACAACTTCAATATTTTCAAAATCTATTTCCTGACACACAAAAAAAGGTTATGAACTTTTTTGCAATTCCCTTCGTCGCAACTGCCATTGCTTTAATTGTAAGCTGGGCATTATTTGCTATTTTTTGCAGTCTTATCCAGGAATCAATTGCACAAATCCTGGCGCAAAGAGGCAGGTTTATGAAAGATTACCTGTTTAAGCAATTACAGGACTTATCTAACGGAATCAATTGGGCTTCGCTGTTATATCTTCATGGACCTATTGATTTGCTCACCCGGGAAACCAATAAACCAACTAACGATATTGCGCCCAGTTTATTTGCCGAAGCGATGATAGAAGTCGTTGGTAATTCTCACCTGGTGCAAATGCAGCGGGTTTACAATCTTACTAACGAGGATAAACTTTTATCGCCTGTTCCGGTATACAATAACCAGTTGTTAGCGAACTTCAAATTTGCAACAGGCATACTTCACAACAGCGATGTGGCAGGTCTTTTTAAACAGGCAATCATTACAGCAGAATCAAAATCAATTCTTCATTCGGATGGCAAGCTGGATGAAACAGAAGTTTATAAAAATCTGAAGTCTCACTTAGAAACATGGTACCAGGAGTTTATGCAACGCCTCTCGCTATGGTATAAAAAGAAAATGCGCCAGAATCTTTTTATAATAGGTGCTTTAATAGGTCTTTTTATAAACGTAGATAGTATTCAACTTTTCACCTTTTACAACGAACATCCGGATTCCGGAGCCACCGTTACGCGCTTTTACGAACAGAACGAAAAGGAATTGTCTGCGTTGGCTTTGCGCGTTGATAGTATGCGAGGCAGCAGCACAGATACAACTGCATTAGATTCGCTTAAGAACAAAACAATGGCCTATAAAACCACCATGGACTCGCTGGTAAAAGAAGCCGGCCTTCCTGTTGGGCTTTCGTACAATATTTTCAACTCAACAAAAAAACTCAATCTTCCGGCTCTCCTTCTGAAACTGATTGGTGTTTTGATATCAGGCTTTGCCGCCAGCTTTGGCGGTCCTTTCTGGTTCGATGTGCTTAGAAAAATATATTCTAAAAAACTGTAAATATTCTGTCATGCAATTTTATAATGTACACACCCATTCATTTACCATGAATAATGCGCCTAAGCGCTTTCTTCACATGTATTTGCCCGATGCAGTAGCTTCCTTTGTTGACAATATAACAGCCACCAAAGCCGGCGCTAATTCAGTTGCCTGGATACTGTCAAAACTTGGCAACGGCAGTAAGCGTTATGCCAGTTTTCTTAAGATTGGTAAAAGCGCAGATCAGCTTTCTGTATTTGAAAATCTCATGGCACAATATAATGATCCGACCATGAAATTTGTTGCGCTTACTATGTATATGGAGAAATGCGGCGCTGACGTATCTGAATCCGGATTTGAAGGACAACTGGAAGAGATTATTAAAGTAAAACAAAGATACCCTGATAATTTACTTGTATTTATGGGGATTGATCCCCGTTGGAAATTTAGTGGAACGGAGCTACGAAAAACAGTAGAATTTTATTTTAATAAAAAGGTAGAAATCAATGCTGTGCGTTCGGAATATCCATTTGTCGGGCTAAAACTTTATCCCAGTATGGGGTTTTATGCGTTCGACGAAAAACTGAAAGAAACATTTGAATGGGCTGCAGATAATGGAGTTCCGGTTCTAAGCCACTGCAATTATTTAGGCGGCATTTATACAACCGATACTTCTTTTCTTAAAAGTAATATTAACCAGTTTGATGTTTACGCAGGAAAAAAATACAGCGATGTTTATCCAACCTTATCCGAACCTTCTTATTACGAAAAGAAAAACACCTGGAAATGGCTGTTGGGTACAAATGAAAACAACAACAATTTAAATACAGCATCTTATTTTTTAGAACCGCAGAGTTTTAAAACCTTGTTAGAATATTTCAGTAAAAAAGCAACGCCATTAAAACTTTGCCTGGCGCATTTTGGCGGCGATGAACACATACTGATGGATCATAACAACAGCAAACCCAAATCTCCGTTATTCGGAATGCTGAACACCAATTGGTGCACACAGATAAAAAACCTTATGACTTTATTTCCGGAGAACTTGTACACCGATATTTCATACGCAGTTCATAACAAGGCTATTCAGGACCCGATAATCGAAGACTTAAACCACCCGGTTTTTGGAAAGAGAATCCTGTTTGGAACTGACTATTTTTTAACGGAACGGGAAATGCCTGAACAAAACGACTACAATAATTTCAGGCAATGTACAGAAAGCAAAACATTATCTAATTACAATAATATAAGTGCCTGGGAACAGATTGCACATATAAACACAGAAAGTTTTTTAAAGAGCAATTACTATCCATAGATAAGTATTTCAACAGTTAAAATTTCGGATGTTTTATCAGGATAATAAAATCTATGGTTAGGAATCTGGCTGGTAAAATTTTATCTTTTTACATAATAACTTTTTAAAGAAACCGAAACAGGTTTTTTTACAATTTCCGTCACATGAAGAAGAAGTACACGCAACCAAAAATGATAAACTGGTATTATCCGCGCATGTTGCTTAGCATAGGTTTAAAAGCGGTTATTTCAGGAACTTTTGGCAACTATGCCGACCGGAGAGAACTGGAAGCCGCTTTGACAAATAATGCGGATGATACAAATGAATGGGAAACGATACAAAAAGAATATTGCAAAGAAAATGATATTTGGATTGATGTGATAAACGATACCGGCGATGGCTTTAATTCAACTTTTACGATAGCGAAAACCGTTGCGAAAGACGTACTCAACCTAACGTACAAAGATGATAACGGAAACATGCAAAGTGTAAATACGAAGAGAGGAAAAATTCTCATATTCGGCGGAGATGAAGTATATCCTTTTCCCACAATGGATGAGTATGAAAACCGGTTTAAAATTCCGTTTGCCTCGGCATGTAATGATCTTGCTGAACTTAAAAGAGAAGCAAACCGGCCACACTTATATGCCATTCCCGGCAACCACGATTGGTATGATGGTTTGGGTAATTTTATCAAGTTGTTTTGCCAGCAACGCCGGATAGGTATTTGGAGCACGCAGCAGCACCGCAGCTATTTTGCTCTTCCTTTACCAAACCATTATTGGGTGTGGGCTACCGATATTCAGCTTAACTTGGATATTGATGCACCGCAGCTTTCTTATTTTGAAACAATCGCTAAGAAAAAAATGTCAGAAGGCGATAAAATTATTCTTGTAACTGCCGAACCAGCCTGGATATATAAGCAAATTCATCCCAATGATCGTTCATTTGCGAAGCTTGATTTTTTTATTCAAAAATACATACACGATAAAGGTTTATGTATAGGAAAACAATTCAAATTAGCGGCTACTCTTACAGGCGATTTACATCACTATTCCCGGTATTGCAATCCTGAGCGGCCAAACGGGCATCAATATATTACGGCAGGCGGTGGCGGCGCATTCCTGCATCTTACGCACAACCTGCCCGACAAGCTTACTCACATGAACAACAATATCCGTCAGCAACGAATTTTTCCTGATAAAAAAAATGCAAAAAGATTGTTACTTGGTAATTTTATTTTTCCTTATAAAAATTTTGTTTTTACTCTTTTGATTTTTTTTATTTACCTGTTGTTTTTCTGGATTATTTACATCAATCAACTTCAGAAAACATCATCCTTCCCGATACTTTCGTTCCCATCAGTTTATGATTATATAAAAGAAGAATTTTTTGTATTAACTAGTCATCCGAACAATTCAATAACATCATTTTTCTCTTACATTTTACACACTCTATATCTAAGTCCGGTTATCCTGCTTATGACTCTGTTTTTAGGTTGTGGCTTTTATGCTTTTACAGATGTAAATGTATGTTTAGCAGTAAGGGCAAGAATCATAGGAATTATTCATGCATTAGGTCATATCATTTTACTTTATTCATTTATATATTTTTTAGAAAAAATGATTACTTACGATATTATACCAAAGGGCGTGTGGTGGCAAAAACTGTTAGCTATATTAATATGCTGCGGAACAGGAAGCTTTATTGCCGGCTTCTTTATGGGCGCTTATCTCTATATAAGCAATCGCTTGTTAGGTATGCATATAAACGAAGCTTCTTCATCTCTGGCTTCTCCGAATTATAAAAATTTTTTAAGATTGCATATACATGCCGATGGCGTAACAATTTTTCCGGTTGGCATTAAAAAAACACCGAAGAAATGGAAACAGCATTATCATGAGGCAGAAGATAGATTCTCGTTCACAGGTAACGAGATAAATACTGAACTTCTTGAAAAACCGATTTATATTCATAACGATCAACTGTTGTAGTATTCATACCGTGCATTATAAATATAAAGCAAATGGTTTGTTACTTATGTGTTTTGCTATCCATTATCTGTTTGTGTCAATCTGAGTATTATTTATTTGTAAGCAAGTTCGGTTGAAAGCTTTATTTTCATTCTTCATTGCTTAGCGGTATGCCACAATACATTTTATCATTCGACCAGGGTACAACCAGCTCGCGGGCTATTGTTTTTAATAAATCCGGAGCCATCATTTCCATCGCACAAAAAGAGTTTACACAATTGTTTCCAAAGCCTGGCTGGGTAGAACATAACCCGAATGAAATATGGAGCACACAATTAGGCGTAGCTGCCGAAGCTATAGCGAAGGCAGGCATAACGGTAAAAGACGTGGCGGCTATCGGCATCACAAACCAGCGCGAGACAGTTGTTGTGTGGGACAGAACTTCGGGGCAGCCAATTTATAACACGATTGTATGGCAGGACAGGCGTACAGCCTCGTTTTGCGAAGAACTAAAAGCAGCCGGTCATCATATCGCAATTCAACAAAAAACAGGCTTGGTAACAGATGCTTATTTTTCTGCCTCCAAGCTTAAATGGATTTTAGATAATGTAGAAGGCGCCAGAGAAAAAGCAGCAAAAGGTGAGCTTTGTTTTGGCACCATTGATAGCTGGTTATTATGGAAATTAACCAATGGAACCGTACACCTGACTGACGTTACCAATGCCAGCCGCACCATGTTGTTTAATATTCATACAGTAAGCTGGGATAAAGATTTATTGCAGCTGATGGATATACCTGCAAGCCTGCTGCCGGAAGTAAAAAGCAGCAGCGAAATTTATGGTTATACACAGCATCTTCTTACAGCTCACAGCATCCCGATTGCAGGTATTGCAGGCGATCAGCAGGCGGCTTTGTTTGGTCAGATGTGTACACAGCCGGGCATGGTGAAAAATACATACGGCACCGGTTGTTTTATGCTGATGAATACAGGCGATAAACCCGTATTTTCTAATAATAATTTACTTACTACCATTGCGTGGCAGATGAACGGAAAAACGGAATATGCTTTGGAAGGAAGTGTCTTTATCGCCGGCGCTGTCGTGCAATGGCTGCGCGATGGTTTGCAGATCATTCGTTCTTCATCCGACGTGGAAAGTCTTGCACAACAAGTATCTTCAAGTGATGGCGTATATATAGTGCCTGCTTTTGCGGGTTTGGGTGCGCCTTACTGGAATCAACATGCGCGGGGAACTATTGTTGGCATTACACGCGGCACAACAGCCGCACATATTGCAAAAGCTTGTTTGGAAAGCATCGCTTTTCAAACGATGGATTTATTAGCTGCCATGCAAACAGATTCAGGCATTTCGATTAAAGAATTGCGGGTTGATGGCGGCGCTACTGTAAACGATATGCTGATGCAGTTTCAAAGCGATTTGTTAAACACGCCGGTTATCAAACCAACCATTACAGAAACAACCGCGTTAGGCGCTGCTTACTTAGCTGGTCTGGCTGTTGGTTACTGGAAAGACATAGAAGATATACAGCAACAATGGCAACGGGATAAAATCTTTCAACCCACTTTTGATGACGCGCAACGCAACCATTTATCAAAACAATGGCATCGCGCAATACGTGCCGCACAGGTTTGGGCAAATGATAATGATTAGCCATTAATATTTAGGCGTTGATATTAGCCATTGACTTTAGTCAATGGAAAACAAAATTTTATGAACAGGGACCAAATGCTATCACGAATCAATCAAACACAAGAATGGGATATTGTTGTTATTGGTGGTGGCGCCACGGGTTTGGGTTGCGCGGTAGATGCGGCTTCCAGGGGTTATAAAACAATGTTGATTGAGCAATATGATTTTGGAAAAGGCACGTCAGGCAAATCAACCAAACTGGTACATGGCGGTGTTCGTTACCTGGCGCAAGGCAATATAAAATTAGTAAGAGAGGCGTTGCGCGAAAGAGCTTATTTGCTGCGCAATGCGCCGCATGTTACAAAGGCGTCTCCGTTTGTTGTTCCGGTTTACAGCTTATGGAATAAATGGTTTTATGGCATTGGTTTACAACTATACGATTTGCTTGCCGGCAAACTTTCTTTAGGTAAAACAAAGTGGCTGAATAAAAAGCGAACCTTAGAATATTTACCCGGCATCAATGATAAAAAATTATATGGCGGTATTCTTTATTATGATGGTCAGTTTGATGACACAAGGCTGGCTATAGATCTGGCAATTACAGCCGTTGAGCAAGGCGCTATCGTTCTGAATTATTGCAAAGCAGAATCATTCATCAAAACCAATAATAAGATAACAGGTGTAATTGTGCTCGATACAGTAAACAACCAATCGTTTACGGTAAAAGCAAAAGTTGTTATCAATGCAACAGGCGTATTTGCTGATGCGGTTATGCAAATGGACGAACCTTTACAAGACAAGTTGATTGCACCATCACAAGGCGTGCATCTTGTAGTTGATAAAAAATTTTTTCCGGGTAAAGCCGCTATGATGATTCCGAAAACAGATGACGGCCGTGTATTGTTTGCAGTTCCATGGCACAACAAAGTGTTGCTCGGCACAACAGACACACCGGTTACAACCATTTCTATCGAACCCAAACCATTACCGGAAGAAATCGGTTTTATTCTTCATCACGCAAACCGGTATTTATCTCAAACCATTACTAAAAAAGATGTATTGAGCATGTTTGCCGGGCTTCGTCCGCTAATCAATCAAAAAGACATTTCCGCTACAGCCACACTTAGCCGCGATCATACCATTCTACTATCCGCTTCCGGCTTGATAACAGTAAGCGGTGGTAAATGGACAACCTACCGAAAAATGGCCGAAGATGTAATTTCGAAAGCAATGATTACAGGCGAACTTGAGCGCAAAGAATGTGTTACCAAAACATTGCATATCGGCAAATCAATCAAATCAACTATTGATAATAAAGGCGATTTTTTGCTCACAGACGTTCGGTATTCAGAGGAAGAAATTATATATTTTGTTGAAGAAGAAATGGCGATGACGGTTGAAGATATTCTTGCCAGGCGAACGCGGCTTTTGTTTTTAGACGCTCATAAAGCGATGGCAGCAGCACCAACCATTGCAAAAAAAATGGCAGAGATATTACATAAAGATGAAGCCTGGATAACGCAACAAATAAACAGCTTTACCAAATTGGCAAAAGAATATTCTTTAACCTGAATATGGCAGTAACGCAAAATCAGCTCCTTATTTTATTCATATAAATAAACCGATTGCTTACACTCTATTATTCATTATAAAACAAACTTTACATGACTCCTTTTATTAGCGAATTTGTCGGCACAGCCGTTCTGATTACATTGGGCGATGGCGTGGTGGCCAATGTAGTTTTACACAAAACCAAAGGCAATAACGGCGGTTTGATTGCCATTACATTTGGCTGGGCTATTGCCGTATTCACGGCGGTTTTTATTTCGAATAAAGACAGCGGCGCACATTTGAATCCGGCTGTTACCATTGCGCTTGCCTGTACACATAAATTTTCATGGAGCCTGGTGTTGCCATATATCACAGCACAACTTCTTGGGTCAATGTTGGGCGCATTGCTTGTATGGCTTTCGTATAAGCAACATTTTGATGAAACAACAGATGCCGATTTGCAGCTGGCTGTCTTTTCCACGGCGCCGGCAATACGAAACCATCTTCATAACTTTATAACAGAAATGATTGGCACTTTTATTTTTATTCTTGCCGTTTTATATATCGTTGCGCCATCATCGAGTTTGGGTGCGTTAGATGCTTTGCCGGTTGCGTTGGTGGTGTTAGGTATCGGGCTAAGTTTGGGCGGTCCAACAGGTTATGCCATTAACCCGGTAAGAGATTTGGGACCACGTATTATGCATACATTGTTGCCTATAAAAAACAAACGTGACAGCAACTGGAAATATAGCTGGATTCCAGTGCTGGCGCCTGTTACAGGTGCGGTAATAGCTGCTTTGGTTTGGCTGTGGTTGCAGTGATATTTCTTACAGATAATTCCATTGGAATCATTGTTTTTCTGTGTGTAAATTACATATCAATCATATTATACAAATTTTCTTTGTTGAATAAATAGGTATGGTGAGAAGCAGAAATCGTATGATAATAATGGGTGATTCTTTATCAATTTATATTCATTAAAAATAAACTTTCATTTGTCATTCAATCACCTGGTATTTTTAAATGTAAAAAGCAGAACTGATGAAGTTATGGATAGCAATAAGCCTGTTTTTATGTACGACAAACGCTTTGTTTGCACAAGTAAAACAAAATACAAAAAGCAATCAAAACTTACCTGTTGAAAACTACATATCAATAAGAGGCGGACTTTCCAATTTTTATAAAACTGTAACCTCTCATCAAACCGCAACGGTTGCTTTTTTAGGCGGCTCTATTACTTACAATCCTGGCTGGCGCGACAGCGTTTATGTTTATTTACAAACGCGTTTTCCGAAAGCAAAATTTCATTTTATTATGGCAGGCATTCCATCGCTTGGAAGCTTGCCACATGCGTTTCGTTTACAGCAAGATGTATTAGATTCTGGCAAAATAGATTTGCTGTTTGTTGAAGCCGCCGTGAATGACCGTACAAATAAAACCGATAGTATAACGCAGGTAAGAGACCTGGAAGGAATTGTTCGTCACGCAAAAAAAAGCAATCCGGAAATGGATATCATCTTATTGTCTTTTGCCGATCCTGAGAAGACATCAGATTATACCAAAGGCATTGTTCCGACAGAAATTTTTAATCATGAATTAGTTGCCAGCCATTATCATTTGTCATCCATCAACCTGGCTAAAGAAGTACAAGATAAAATGAAAAATGGCGAGTTTAACTGGGAAAAAGATTTTAAAGATTTGCATCCTTCACCTTTCGGTCAGCAATTGTATTTTCAGGCAATTAAAAAATTGTTTGATGACTGTTTTATTCATCAAACAACAGATCCGTTTACGTCTATGCCTATTGATAAAATATCACCGCTTGATAAGGCCAACTTTTCAAATGGAAAATATATTGACATTACAAAAGCAACAACAGACGACAATTGGAAACGAATAAAAAACTGGACACCATCTGATAGCCTCGCTACTCGTGACGGCTTTGTTCATGTTCCGGTGCTGGAAGCCGTAAAACCCGCATCCACATTGCGTTTCGCATTCAAAGGCACGGCTGTTGGAATCGCGGTTGTTGCCGGTTCTGATGCCGGTATTCTTTCGTATGCTATAGATAATGAAAGTTATAAAACGATTGATCAATACACAGAATGGAGTTCATTTTTATACCTGCCCTGGTATTTGTTACTCGGCAGTAATTTAAAAAGTAATGCGCATATTTTACACTTGAAAATCAGTGAACACAAGAATAAGAACAGCAAAGGAAATGCGTGTCGTATTGTTCATTTTCTTGTAAATGAATAATGAGTAAAATGATAACTGCGATGGCTATAATTATCGTAATCTAAACAGATAAAAATCAGTTGCTGACTAATGTTGAAAATATTGACCGCCGGGAATTTTATAAACGACACTGCGCAAATAAGTTTGCCAGTCTTTCATTTCCTGCGAATGTGTATTAACCCAAAATTGATACGTGCTGCTACTGGCAGAAGCTCCAAATAACCACTGATTGTACGCATCAAACATACCTTGCTGTAATAACAGCTGTTGATGCTCGAACAAACGGTAATTGTAAGCCGGCGTGTTATTCTTATACCAGTCTAAAATAAACCGGGTGCGGATGGCGGTTAGTTGTTCAGGCGTAAGATTTTCGGTGTACATGCCGGTATAATTGCTGTATAAAGTTGCAACCGCTTTCTCAAATGAGTTGTTGCTTTGCGATAAAGCATTTAATGATGCAGTCGTTAATAACTTACGATAATTACTCAATAAAATATCTTTTATTTCAACCGTGCGTTGCGTAAGGCTTTCAATATTTACAAATGTTTCGCTGTAAACAACTGCCCATAAAGGTTTATTTTTTTGCGAGTAATATCGCGCTGCATAATAATAATTGCTGTTGTTGTTTGCATCAACCTGGATGCCTTTTTCCCACAGTTTGATAGCTTCGTCCTGCTTGTTTTGCTGGGCTAACAAATCGCCGTATTCACTGTACAAAACACCGCTGTTCGGGTATTGCTTCAATGCTTTTTTATATAGTTTATCGCAACTGGCATAATCCGCTGTTGCTTTATAAGCCAAACCAAGTGTCTGATAGCTTTGTACATCGGCATCAGAACGACTGGTTATTTCTTTTCCTATTTCAATTGCCTTTGCAAAATTCCTTTGCAGATAATACACATACGCTTCATCTTTCAGAATGTCTCTGTTTCCGGCATCCATTTCAGCCGCGTGATTCAATACCAATAAAGCATTATCATAATCGCCGCGTATAATCAAAGCCTGCGCGCGCATACGCAAAGTATCTGTGTTTGCCTGCGCATGAACAAACAGAGAAGTAAAAGCTAATAAACAAACAAAAAAAAGTTGCTTCATCATTAATCGTAAATAAGGTGCGTTAATAACCCGTCTCTCAATTTCGGCTCGAACCAGGTGCTTTTGGGTGGCATTACATTGCCGCTGTCGGCTACTGAAAATAACTGTTCAATGCTCACCGGAAACAGGCTGAAGGCAACCGCCATTTCACCGCTGTTTACTCTTTTTTCCAATTCAGCCAAACCTCGAATTCCGCCAACAAAATCAATCCGGTCGCTTGTACGCGCATCTTTTATGCCAAGCCATTTATCGAGTAAATTATTTTGCAGAATACTCACATCTAATACGCTTATTGCATCGCTTTCAAAGCTGCCATCTTTGGCGGTTACTAAATACCATGCATTATGCAAATACATTCCAAACTCGTGAAGACGTTGTGGCTTTACAGCTTGTGTACCTTTTTCTTCTACCGTAAAATCTTGTTTTATATTTTCTAAAAATTGCTTTGTTGTGAATCCGTTTAAATCTTTCACCAAACGATTATAATCCATAATGGATAATTGGGAAGCCGGAAACAAAGTGGTAAGAAAATAATCGGCTGAAGTCGTTGTCTTTTCACCCAATGCCTGCTTTACTTTAACAGCCGATGCTGCGCGATGATGACCATCTGCAATATAAGTGGCCGGCACTTCTGTTTCAAACAACCTGGTAAGGTTTGGAACGTTCACGCTGTCGCCGATAATCCAGATTGCATGTTCAATTCCATCATCTGCAGTGAAGTGATAAACCGGGTCTTTCTTTAATAAATTATCAATCACTTCATTAATGGCTTCTACATCGCGATACGCAATAAATACATTGCCGGTTTGTGCGCCGGTCGTTTTGATATGATTGATACGATCCTGCTCTTTTTGCGGGCGCGTATATTCGTGTTTCTTGATGACATCTTTTTCATAATCATCCACCGAACTCACACAAACCAAACCTGTCTGGCTTTTGCCGTTCATGGTTAGTTTGTACAGGTAAAAGCAATTTTTACTTTCCTGGAACAATACATCGCGCTTAATAAATGCAGTCAGGTTTTCTTTTGCTTTTTCATACACTTCGGGTGAGTGCACATCTATATTTTCGGGTAAATCAATCTCGCTTTTGGTAACATGCAGGAATGAACAATGATTGCCTCTGCATTCAATTTTTGCTTCTGCACTGTTCAATACATCATATGGTTTGCTGGCAACTTGTTTTGCTAACTGCGCCTGCGGACGTAATGCTTTGAAAGGTCTGATAATTGCCATTTATTTAATTGCTTCTAATTAATTTTGATAGATAGAATGTTTTGGAATTCAAACACAGGAAAATTATTCTATAAATAATCATTGAGAAAGCAGTAAGAATATATTCATTGGCGGAGCTATTTTTATTTTGCTTCGCCCGAATTTATAATGAATTGTTTATAATAATAACGAACCGAATCACTTGTTTTAGCATTCATCATATTCCTATAATATTCTGTACGTTTAAACTGTTTTAATTTATCCGGATTTTCTTCAAAGATTAAACTCTCAACATACATTTTCTTTATACCGTCTAATGAATGAATAGTATTGTAGTAAACATTAATAAAGTGAACTACAAAAAAAAGTATAATAACAGATACAATTGCCAATAAAGATTTTTTTAAAGTACTCATAAAATAAATTTAAGGTTATGGATTATTTACTTACTACTCTCGATTCTATTGTTGATTCTGAAATTCCTTCATCAAATCAACCATTGCCTGCACGCTTCTAATCGGCATTGCATTATACATAGACACACGCAGGCCGCCAACACTGCGATGTCCCTTCACGCCCACCATTCCGTTTTGTTTACATAAATCCAGAAACGTTTTTTCTTTTTCAGCGTTTTTAATCGTGAATGTCGCGTTCATTAAACTTCGGTCTTCTTTCGCAACAATAGGTGTAAATACGGGCAATGTTTCCAGCGCGTTATAAAACAAATCAGCGCGCTCTTTTGCACGGCGCTCCATTTCCTGCAATCCGCCTTCTTTCTTTATCCAGCGCAGCGTAAGCATCGAAACATACACCGCAAAAACCGGCGGTGTGTTTAGCAAAGAACCGGCTTCAATATGCTGGCGGTAATCCATAATGGTTGGAATCGGTCGCTTTATTTTACCTAATATATCTTTCTTAATCACCAACAAATTGGTGCCCGCCGCACCTGCATTTTTTTGCGCACCGGCATAAATCAAACTAAATTTATTCCACGGCATCGGGCGACTAAAAATGTCGCTGCTCATATCTGCAATAAGCGGTGCTGTTGTGTTTGGCAGTTGGTGCCATTGCGTTCCTTCCACTGTATTGTTGGTTGTGTAATGTAAATACACAGCATCATCCGGAACAGAAAATTGCTTCGCGATATAAGAGTGATTTTTATCTTTTGTAGAAGATACTTCAACCGCATTACCAAACAGTTTGGCTTCTTTAATCGCTTTACTTCCCCAAATGCCATTGTTGATATAAGCTGCTGTTTGATCGTTATCCAACAAGTTCATCGGAACCTGCATAAACTGTGTGGAAGCACCGCCATGAAGGAACAAAACAGCGTAATCATCATTCAGCTGCATCAGTTCTTTTACCAAAGCCTGCGCTTCATCCATCACATCCTGAAACCACGATGTACGATGACCAATTTCTAAAATGGACAAACCAATTCCGTTAAAATCATGTATTGCATCAGCCGCCTGTTGCAATACTTCTTTTGGCAGAATAGACGGACCCGAATTAAAATTGTGCATCATTATAAAACAAGTTAAGCCTGCAAAGTAAACGGTTTTGCCCCAAACCAATGTTATAAGCGGCTTTTGTTTAGGCCTGATAATCACAGGTTATTCACATTATTACAAATCACGGTTTTGTATAAAATCAGATCCTATCTTTACTAAGTTAATTAGCGTCTCTCATATCAACTTATTTTTAAATGAAAGTTGATATGAGAGACGCTCATTACAAACTTACTTATACTAATAACTAAAAACAAAAGCATGATAGCCATTGTAGATTGCAATAGCTTCTATTGCTCGTGCGAGCGCGTATTTCGTCCCGACCTCTGGCAAAAGCCGGTGGTTGTGTTAAGCAACAATGATGGTTGCGTGGTATCACGCACAGACGAAGCCGTACAGATCGGCGTTGCCATGGCAGTTCCTTATTTCCAGGTAAAAGAATTGGTTGAACAAAATAAGATGGAAGTCTTTTCTTCCAACTATAATTTATATGGTGATATGAGCTGGCGCGTTATGGAAACGCTGCGTGTTGTTGCCGGTAAAGAAAACGTAGAAGTGTATTCGGTAGATGAAGCGTTTGTAAACTTAGGAAACCTAACAGATGTTCATGCCATTTGTAAATCTTTTAAACAAACCATTGAACAATGGACCGGCGTAAAAGTGAGTGTGGGCGCGGCTTCTACCAAAGTGCTGGCAAAAATGGCAAATCGCTTAGCCAAGAAAAATAAAATAAAAACAGGCGGTGTTGCAGTAATTGATACGCCGGAAAAAATGGCTTATACGCTTCAGCATACAAAGGTGAAAGATATTTGGGGCGTCGGTCGTAAATATGCCGAAAAACTGCAGTTGCATAACATCAATACAGCGTATGATATAAGCTTACAAACCGAAGAATGGGCAAGTCGTTTTTTAGGTGGCGTTGTTGGTGTCCGCTTGGTAAGAGAACTCAGAGGTTTGCCATCTATTGATATGCGCGACCCGTTAGACAATAAAAAAAATATCGCGACGACCCGCATGTTTGGCGCGCCCGTGAGCAGTTTGCAGGATATTAAAGAAGCCATTGCGACGTACACGTCTTTGGCAGCTACAAAACTGCGCCGGCAACAAAGTGCAGCGAATCTGATAAGTGTATTTGTAGTACGAAAAACTCCTAAGAGTGAAAGAACATCGTATCATGGCGAAACAATCAGCAATTATACGACATTGCTTCGCGCCACTTCATCAACCAACGAATTAATAAAGGTTGCCGTTGCACTTGCAGAAAGTATTTACAAATCCGGTTATCTATACAAAAAAGCAGGCGTGATGCTGATGGGTTTGGTGCCGGATGCTTCTATACAGGCCAACCTGTTTGCACCGGCTTCTCAAAACAACAATCGTATGTTGATGAACGTGATTGATAACATCAACTGCGCTATGCGCGATGATAAAGTAAAATTTGCCGCCGCCGGTGTAACCAAGAACTGGAAGATGCGGCAAGACATGCACAGTCCGCGATATACAACGCGCTGGAAAGAAATATGCGAAGTGAAGTAAAAAATCCTTTTTATTAATTGTTATTGCAACACGTAACTCTGTATATTCACTTCACAATTACAAACTAAATTTCATTTATACAAAACGATTCGCCATGCTCGACCGCAGGAAATTTATTCAGCAATCATCTCTTATTTCGGGCGGAACGCTTGCTGCGTCTGCTTTTTCCAATTCTGCTTTTGCCATTTTTAAAAACAAGTTTTCGCCCGGCGACCAGATTAATATTGGTGCCATTGGTATTAACGGAATGGGCTGGGCCGATCTTACGGCGGCTTCAAAAGTGCAGGGTGTAAATATTGTTGCGCTTTGCGATGTAGACAAGAATGTATTGGATAAAAGAATGAATGATTTGAAGGGTTTGAATGTAGATGCATCGAAAGTAAAAACGTATAGCGATTACCGCAAACTGCTCGAACAAAAAGATATTGATGCCGTTATCATCGGCACGCCGGATCATTGGCACGCCTTGATTATGACAGAAGCCTGCGCCGCCGGTAAAGATGTGTATTGTGAAAAACCGGTTGGCAATTCTATTGAAGAATGTCGTTTGATGCAAAAAGCACAGCAGAAATATAATCGCGCGGTGCAGGTAGGTCAATGGCAGCGCAGCCAGCAACATTTTAAGAACGCGGTTGATTTTGTACAAAGCGGACAATTGGGAAATATCCGCACCGTAAAAGTCTGGTGTTACCAGGATTGGATGAAGCCCGGACCTGTTGTGCCCGACAGCGCGCCACCCGCCGGTGTTGATTACAAAATGTGGTTGGGTCCCGCAGAAACGCGACCTTTTAACAGCAGCCGTTTTCATTTTAATTTTCGCTGGTTTTGGGATTATGCCGGTGGTTTGATGACTGATTGGGGCGTTCATCTTCTTGATTATGGTTTGTTAGGCATGAATGTAAGCACGCCAAAATCGGTATCTGCTTTAGGTGGGCGATTTGCATATCCTGATTTATATGAAGAAACACCGGATACATTGACAACGCTCTATGAATTTGACAAATTTAATATGGTGTGGGATTCTGCGATGGGTATCGGCAACGGTTCCTACGGCAGAGATCATGGCATTGCTTATATTGGCAACAACGGAACGCTCGTATTAAGTCGTGGTGGCTGGGAAGTATTGGAAGAAAAAGCAAGCGGAAACAAAGTAAGCAAACCTCTCGAAAAGTCTATGGATAAAGGCGTTGACCTGCACATGCAGAACTTTATAGATGTGGTTCGCAGCCGTAAGATGAGCGATCTGCATTGCCCGGTAAGCGAAGCGGTTCATATTGCAACCGTTGCGCAGATGGGAAATATTGCTTTTCGCAGTGGCAAAAAATTAGAATGGGATGCAGGCAAAGAAAAATTTACAGACGATGCCATCAATACAAAATACTTTGCGAAGGAATATCACAACGGATATAAGTTGCCGAATGTGTAAATAATTTGATTCGATTTATTATAAAAAATGCGAAGCGTAAGCTTCGCATTTTTTATTGAATTGATTACAGCAATTTTTAAAAGAGATTGTGTTAGCTCAATTATTTTCGGAACCTTGAACGGAGCGTCGCAAGTAAAGATCAACCGGAGTTACCGGCGATGGTAACCAAAAGAAAAAATCTTCACATAATCATCAGATAATTGATTTATCAACAACTTAGGGTAATCAATATCTTCGCAATCAAATTATTCACATGGGCTTTTTTGATAAATTATTCGGTAAGAAAGAAAAAGAATCGTTAGATGAAGGTTTGCAGAAAACAAAAACAAATTTTTTTGAAAAGATAACCAAGGCGGTTGCGGGTAAAAGTACCGTTGACGAAGAAGTGCTCGATAACCTGGAAGAAGCCTTGATGACGGCTGATGTTGGTGTGGAAACTTCGATAGAAATTATCAATCGTATTGAGCAGCGTGTAGCGCGCGACAAATATGTTGGCACAAGCGATTTAAACCGGTTGTTGCAAGATGAAATCCAGGCAATGCTTGTTGATTCGCCTGACCAAAAACACAAAGATTTTACAGTTCCTCATAAGCCTTATATTATGTTGGTGGTTGGCGTAAATGGCGTTGGCAAAACAACAACTATCGGTAAGCTGGCGTACAACTATAAAAAAGCAGGAAACGAAGTTATTTTGGGCGCAGCCGATACGTTTCGCGCTGCCGCGGTTGACCAGTTAACCATTTGGAGCGATCGCGTTGGTGTTCCGATTATTAAACAAGCGATGGGAAGCGATCCGGCAAGTGTTGCATTTGATACTGCGCAAGCTGCCGTTGCGCGCAATGTTGATATTGCGATTATTGATACCGCCGGCCGCTTGCACAACAAGCTTCATTTAATGGAAGAACTGAGCAAAATAAAACGTGTCATCAGCAAAGTGATTCCCGGCGCACCGCACGAAGTGTTATTGGTTCTTGACGGTTCAACCGGCCAGAACGCGGTTGAGCAGGCAAAGCAATTTATGCAGGCGACGGAAGTATCTTCTTTAGCAGTTACTAAGCTGGATGGCACGGCAAAAGGCGGCGTTGTATTAGCCATTGCCAACCAGTTACAAATACCTGTGAAGTTTATTGGTGTGGGTGAAAAAATGACTGACTTACTCATCTTCGATAAGCACGAATTTGTAGATAGTTTGTTTAGCCTGGAAAGAGATTAATGGAACACGGATAACATAGATTTATAACACAGATTTTTTAGAATGTAACTTATAAATTGGTGTATGAAGTCTGTATCATCTGTGTTCTGATTCTTCAAGAATTACATTGTATAAACCACAACACTAAAGGGCTTCAGCTTTATTTCTTCATTGCCGATTTCATCAGGATAAGGATCGGATTTTTCGTCCCACATCCATTGTTGTTCTTTCGAATCAATCAACTTTTTATATTGCTTTGCATAAGGCGGTAATGTATAAGTAAGTTCTTTATCACTGATGTTCAAACAACAAAACAAATGTTCTCTGCCATCATCGGTTTGACGATGGATAATCAAACCTTCCTGTCCCAACGGAATGGCCTTGACATTTGATTTATTAAAGTTGTGAAGGATGCTATTAGTGCGGCGTAATTGGATCAGCATCTTGTTCCACTCCAATATAATTTTGTATTTGCCTTCTTTGCGTTTGTTCCATTGCAGTTTGCAGGCGTTAAATATTTCGTCGGCAGCCGGATCGGGAAAGTTTTCGCCTTCTTTCAAACCAAACTTTGTAAACTCTTCTTTCCTTCCTTCCTGTACACCTTTCACGGCGTCTTTGTTATGATGACTGACGAAGAAATAAAATGGTGTGTCTTCGCCATATTCTTCGCCCATAAACAACAAAGGAATGTAAGGCGATAACATAAGCGCAGCCGCAGCCAGCTTTTGCTTTTCAAAGCTTACAAGCATACTTAACCGTTCGCCTTTTATGCGGTTGCCAACCTGGTCGTGGTTCATATTGAATACAACAAAGTTGTAGCCCGGCACACCTGCTGAAGATGCACCATGCGTGCGATTTCTAAAACCAACCCATTCGCCGCTGTGTATAAAACCATCTGTATATACTTTGGCTAATTGTTCCATCATACCAAAATCTTTGTAACGGTTTTGTCCTGCGGGATCCAGCAAGACATATAAAATGTGATGAAAATCATCGAGCCATTGCGCATCGAAACCCATGCCGCCGTCATCGGGATGTTTCGTAACTTTCGGGCTGTTGAAATCGCTTTCCGCCATAATGTATAAACGGCGGCCAACCTGCTGTTCCAGGAACTTTATTTTATCGTGAAGAATTTGCCAGAAGTTAATAGCATTGCGGTCGTAAATTTCATGTACCGCATCTAAACGCAAACCATCAATATGAAATTTATCGAACCAATAAATCGCATTTTCAGAAAAATATTCACGCACACCATCGCAATATTCATCATCGAAATTGATAGCTGTTCCCCACGGAACCTGGTAGCGTTTGCTGAAATAAGGCGCGTATTCTTCAAAGTTATTTCCTTCCGGTCCAACATGATTATATACTACATCTAAGAACACAGCAATGCCTTTTTGGTGACAAGCATCAACCAGTTTTTTTAAGCCTTCCGGTCCGCCGTAAGAAAGATGAACGGCATACGGATATGTACCATCGTAGCCCCAGTTTTTATGTCCGGAAAATTGTCCGACCGGCATCAATTCAATCGCATTAATTCCACTCTCTGCAATATCATTTAAATAAGGAATGATGGCTTCAAAAGTTCCATCACCAGTAAACGTTCCCACGTGTATTTCGGAGAAAACCATGTCTTGCTGAGGAACGCCTTTCCAGTCTTTATCATTCCATTTATAAGCATTATGATCAACGATTTCAGAAGGTCCTAATGTATCTTCCGGCTGAAAGTTAGAAGCCACATCAGCGACATCTTTTTCATCGTTCGGCCGGTAATAATATTGCCATCCGGGTTTTGCTTCTTTCAAGGCAACGATAAAATATCCTTTCTTATCTTTCTGCATTTCTATCTTCCTGTCATGCGGCTTTATAATATGCAAAAACATACTGTCTTTTTGGGGCGCCCAAACAGTGAAGTAAGTTGTATTGTTAGAATAAAAAGCTCCGATCATAATATGATGCCTGGTTTATTAAGGAAAGTGATTTGTTATACAAAAAACAATAACAGATTATAATGGATAAATAAAAAGGTAAAGAAACAAGAAGACAATAAGCTGCTTGTTCAATAAATAAAAAGAATAATCCAATTATAAGTAAAACATTTAAGACCTTACTGAAATACAATTACAGCAAGGTTTTGAACGTAATGATTAATTGTAACAACAAGAAAAATAAGCAGAGGAACAAAAGATATAAAGCTTTATAAATTTGTTCCTCATTTACCTTATTTCTTTGAAGTCATTTTCTCTATAAACAAATATTGATCTCTGTATTTTTCTGTTATGGCTTTCGTATCCACATCAATATACATGACCGTTGCGGGTTCGTTTTTTTCAACCGGCTGCCAGGCAGGAACACCTAAACCATTTGGATTTCCGGTCATAATAAAATTCGCAAAAAATGCCTGCATAATGTTAGATACTTCCTGGTCGTCGGACTGCCAGTCGTACACGCGGTTCGTGGCTAAATTGCCCATTGCGTATTCAATTTCTGAAGAGTGCGAAGCGCCGGTTGCAGGCGGAGCCGGTGGTGTTTTTGCAGCCGTTGAATCTCTAATGACACCGCCTGCCAAACCCGCTTTTGCATTGCCCATTTCGGCTCTCATTTGCGGGCGCGGACGAGCATATAAATACCGATACACGGGCTTGTTACTTGTTTGACTTTGCATATCACTCCAGCGCCATGTGCCATAGCCAATAAATCTGTCACTTGCCAGTTTGGTTGCTATTTCTGTTACATCGGCATCTGACGAAACATGATACGCCGCCAGCACTTCCGCGGCTTTATCGCCATATAATTTTTGAATGGCTTTTGTATAATTATCAACCGTTGGTGGTTCATCTCCTAACACACCTTGATAACCTGATTCCTGCGAATTCCAGCCAACTAAAAGAGGCACCTGAGATTGCTCGCCTGCTTTATAAATTTCGATAGGTTGTTTTGTAAAAAAATAACCATCCACAGTAACCGGGAAACGCCCGAAACCTTGTTTAGATGTGGCTTGCAGAATTTGATCTGCCGACATAGCGCGCAATTCAGCTAACGATTTTGCACCGACACTTTCGCCAAACTGTGTTCCTATCTTTTCACCTTCAGACAAACTTAACGGCGCGTTCGTTCCTAATAAAGATCCGCTTTCGCCAATAGCGCCATTAATTAGTTTTTTTGAAAGCGGCGAAGCCATTTGTGCGCTTACGGCAAATGAACCGGCTGATTCACCTGCGATGGTTACCCGTTTTGCATCGCCACCAAAAGCAGCTATATTTTGTTGCACCCATTGAAGCGCCATTGCCTGGTCGAGCAAGCCCTGATTTCCTGATGCATGATGCGGTGATTCTTTAGTTAATTCGGGATGAGAAAAGAAACCAAAAACAGACAACCTGTAATTTACTGTAATGGCTACAATGCCCTTGCGAGCCATACTTTCACCATCGTAGCGAGGTTCAGAACCATCGCCGGCCATAAAGCCGCCGCCGTAGAAATAAACCAAAACCGGAAGCTTTTCGTTGCCCGTTTTTGAAGGCGTCCATACATTAAGATACAAGCAATCTTCACTCATTCCATCAGACCGAAAATTCATATCACCAAACAACGGCAACTGCATAGCCCGCGGACCAAATTTATCGGCTTTGCGAACGCCTATCCAGTTTTGCGCCGGTTGCGGTTCGCGCCAGCGAAGAGCGCCGGTTGGCGGCGTTGCATAAGGCACCCCTTTAAATTCCCGGATGCCAGACACAATTATTCCTTCCAACATGCCGTTAGCAACCTTTACATGAGGCAGTATTGAATCATTAGTAAGCTGAGCAAAAAGAATGGTACAAGAAAGAATCGCTGATGATAAAAGAAGAATCATTTTTTTCATGCAAACAAATAATTAGAGGAAACAAAGTAAAGGAATAGATTGAAGAATAGCGATATGATATTGAAGCGAAATATGAACTTGATTTGTGATGAAATTATTTCACAGATATATTCATTTGTTTTCGTTTTTTTACCGATAACCCATCGCCTGCAAACGAAACAGTTCTGCATAACGACCATTTTTTGCCAACAATTCTTCATGACTTCCAATCTCTGATAACTGGCCTTTATCTAACACTAAAATTCTGTCTGCCATACGAACAGTAGAAAAACGATGCGAAATTAAGACAGCCGATTTTCCTTTGGTTAATTCAGCAAAACGCTGAAATACTTCGTATTCAGCGCGGGCATCCAACGCGGCGGTTGGTTCGTCTAAAATTAAGAGCTGCGCGTCTTTCATATACGCTCTTGCCAATGCAATTTTCTGCCATTCGCCGCCCGATAATTCGACGCCCTGGTTAAACCGTTTGCCCAATGCCTGCTCGTATTGTTCCGGCAAATTTTCGATAACCGGATGCGCTAAGCTTTGCTCGGCAGAAGTAACAATTAATGACCTGTCGTTTTGCTGTTCAATATGACCTGTCGCAATGTTTTGCGCTACCGTCATTTGATAACGAATGAAGTCCTGAAAAATAACGCCGACATTCATTCGTAACTCTTTCAAATCATAATGGCGCAAATCAATTCCATCTAATAAAATACGACCTTCTGTCGGGTCGTACAATCGCGCCAGCAGTTTCACCAGCGTTGTTTTCCCGGCGCCGTTCTCTCCCACCAAAGCCAGCTTTTCTTTTGCATGAAGTGTGAACGATAAGTGGCGGTTTGCCCATTTGTTACTGTTCTCATACTTAAAGCCAACATCTTCAAACACAAATCCATATTGAATCGGGTTTGGATACGGCAATGGCTTTTCCGGTTGCGTAATTCGAGGCTGGATAGTAAAAAAGTCGAAGAAATCTGTAAGATAAACAGCGCCTTGCGAAACACTGGTAAAACGAATTAAAATACCTTCCAGCAAACTTCGTAACTGCCTGAAAGAACCGGCAAGAAAGGTAAGATCTCCAATGGTAATTTTGCTGTTAATGGCTGATAAAATAATGAAAACATAAGCGCCGTAATAACCCGCGCTGCCAATAAGGGCGAAAAGAGTTCCCCACGCCGAGCGTTTTATGGCAAGTTGCTTATTATCTATATAAAATTTATTGGCTAATGTTTGAAAACGCTGTATTAAAAAGTTAGACAAATCGAACAGCTTTACTTCTTTTGCCGTTTCATCGCTGGCGCCGAGAAAACGCATATAATCCAGCTCGCGGCGTTGCGGCGTTTGTCTTCTCGATAACGCATAACTCCTGTCGTTAAAATAAGACTCGCCAAGAAAAGCCGGAAGAATAGCGATTAGCAGCAACAATATTAACCAGGGATTAAACGCAAGCAAACCAGCCGCCAGGAAACCCATCGTAATTAAATCCTGCACCTGGCTTAATACCTGCGATAATAAGATGGTTCGTCCTGTGGTTTGCTGGCGGGCGCGCTCTAATTTATCGTAAAACTCAGAGTTTTCAAACTGATCCAAATCGAGCGTAGCAGCGTGTTCCATGATTTGTACCGACGTATAATTGGAGAACAAATCACCCAATAAACTATCCATCAAACTAATGGCGCGAGCAAGCGCATCCGACGCAATCGCCAAACCAAATTCCGTTGCCACCAACATCCACAAATGATTGTGTGAAACAGCACCATGCGCGTGACTGATATGGATAACTTCATCTATAATTAATTTACCGACATACAATATGGCTAACGGCGTTGCCGAACGTGCTATGCGAAGCAAACAGTTTATAATCGTCATCGGCTTGCTGGTTTGCCATACCAGCTTAAAAAACCGCGGTAAGTTGCGAAGCGAAGAAAGTTTATCCTTAAATTTTAATTGTTCCGTGGCTGCCCGTTGCGCTTGCTTATCCCGGAACTGCTGATTCTCCAAAGCCATTACATGAATATACAAAAAAACCGGCAAGTAACAACAGGCAACGCTGTTTTATATGTTGGTACCAGGTAATTCATTTGTAAAACACAGCATCAGAAAATGTTTTCTTTTATAAAGCTTTATAATTTGTTTTCTTCCGTTTATGCCTTATAAAATAGAATATATAATATGTTTTTTCTTTTTATATATTTCTTTCTTCGGTATGGCATAATTATTTAAGATAAGGTTTCTGATTAAAATTTAATGTTCATTTATGAAGACGACTTCTCTTATTAAGAATGGATTTATTGGATCCAACCGGATTTCTTATTTGTTTTGTTTAGTAGCTTTTTCATCGCTGCTCGTATTTAGTTCTTGCGATAAAAATAACGATGACGATAACGATCCGACATCTGTAATCACTCCTAAAGGTCCGAAACCAGCGTGGGGACCTACACTTACACCGCAAATGCAAACGGTTGTAGAAAAGTTAGAACAATTAACCGATAGTACGCCAATTCATGCACTAACCGTAGCGCAGGCGCGTGTAGGTAAGTCTGCGGCTGATGCAGCTAAAGCAGTACAAGCTGAGTATAACATTCCAACGCCGGCTTCTACGGTAGATACTTCTGGTGTAGAAATTCCGGTTAATGGTGGCTCTATTCATGCGCGCGTTTATACACCCAGAACTGGTAAAAGTTCTTACCCGGTTATTGTGTATTATCATGGTGGTGGTTTTGTAATAGCCACGGTAGATACTTACAACTCTTCCGCGCAGGCATTTGCCGAAAAAACAGAAGCCGTTGTTGTTTCTATTGAATATCGCAAAGCACCTGAATTTACGTTTCCGACTGCGCACGATGATGCGTATGCCGCTTACTTGTGGGTTTTGAACAACGGCGCTTCTTTAAAAATAGATACGTCTAAGATTGCGGTAGCCGGCGAAAGCGCGGGTGGCAATTTAGCAGCCGCTACCAGTATGAAAGCGATACAAATGGGTGTAAAAGTTCCGTTGTATGAAGTGCTGGTTTACCCGGTGGCTAATAACGATACAACAGTTGCTTCTATGACGACTTATAAAGATGCCATTCCGCTGGGAAGAACCGACCTAACCTGGTTTTACGAAAAATATACACCAATTCCAAGTCAGGGTGATGATCCGCGAATATCTTTGGTGGATGAAGCAAATTTAGGCGGAATGCCACCGACAACTATTATTGCAGCAGAGATAGATCCGTTGCAAACCGAAGGCAAGCAACTGGCTGATAAGCTGACTTCTGTTGGCGTAACTGTAGATTATCAATTATATACCGGTGTTACGCACGAATTTTTTGGTATGAATACCGTGATACCGGAAGCAAAAACGGCGGAAGATCATGCGGCTTCTATGCTGAAAAGCGCTTTGAAATAATTAGTATTTCTTATAAACAAAACAGCCTGTATTTAATATTAAATACAGGCTGTTTTGTTTACTATAAGTCTTATATTTTGATGATAAAAGTTTTTATATTTTTTGATATAACCAATCAGAAAAATCCGGGATACTGGTAAACAATTCATCGGGATGTAAAGCTTTTAATTTATTGGCATCGGCGCTTTCTGCCCAGGCTGCGGCAACAACAGCAACACCTGCTTTGCGGCTGTCTTTTATATCGCCGGGCGAATCGCCAACATAAATAACTTCTTCTTTTGTAATGTCGGGAAATGAATCTAATATATGTTGAATGGCTTCGGGCTTACGGCTGCCATCTACAGAACCGGTTTCTACTCTGTCAAAGCTATCGGTAAGTTTAAAACACCGAAGCGATATATCGTTGCTCGGTTTTCCTTTGCCGGTGGCTAATGCAATACGAACGTTTTTGCTTTTTAATGTTTTCAATAAATCCGGAATGCCTTCAAAAGGTTCGGGACACATATCGTGAAACGACTCGTAATATTCTAAGAAATCAGCCGTTCCTTTTTTATAATTGTCAGGTGCTAATTTCTTTACCGAACCTTCTTCGGTTGGTCCAAACGTGTCCATGATTTCCTGGTCTGACAAATCTTTATGAACCAAAGGTTCAACGGCTAACCGAAACGCTTTTAAAACAAGAGGAATGGTGTTCGCAATAGTTCCGTCAAGATCGAAAATGACTGCTTTTATTTTTTGCATTGTGATTTGAGTAAGTTGCAAACATCGTGCGAAATGAAATAAAACAAACAAGATGTATTAAACCAGAAAACCAGTTACTCTTTTGATAAGCGAAAAGCATTTGTATATAAACTCTCATTCAAATCTATATAATCCAAAAGAAATTATGTTCGACTTTCATTATATTGAATGCTTTTTCTTCCGCACATTTACATCATTATTAAAATTAAAAAATCCGGCGCGTGACGATAAATCAACTCCGGATTTTTACTTGCAAGCCATTCGTTAGAAGCAAAGACAATTAATAAATATCGCGAACTCTTTGTAGCGGCGGCAATGTGTTTGAGGTGCTTCGTTGCTTGCTTGCATTGCGAACCGGCGACTTTTGTTCCGCCTTGCTGCCATCATTTTTTACAACTTGTTTTTCTGCATCAACGATGCTGCTGTCATCATTTTGTACATCGTTTTTCCGGAGTGGCTCGGTGTTGCTGTTTTCATTTTTCATATAGAAGTCATTAAGTGTTATCAGATGCAAAATGTTGTATCAAAACACATGCTCATCAACACAAAAGATTTCTTAAAAGAACCTGACAGGAAGATATATTGGTAAAGTTGTTTATCAATAAAATCAGAACATACAGAATAATCAGCTTTTACAAATACATCTTTATTTTGATGTTGATGAATGAAGATTGTTTTGCCTGAACAACTTTATCTTTTCTATGATATACATACCTAAATCAAGATCATTCATTGAGATAATATCGTTGTAAGACGGAGAATATGTGTTGATAAAAAGGTGCAGGGAATCATCATTATGAATCCCGGAATATTTTTCTACCAAAGCAGGTGTAAAAAACTGTTCTACATACCGGCTATTTTCATCTTCTGTCAATCGTCTTTGTAATTTTGATTTCTTCTTTTCTTTTTTTGAACTTATAACATGAGCCAGCGAATGGATGTTTAATAAACTCAGCTTTTTGTTTCGGGTATCCAACGCAATTTTTTTGCCCATTACAACAATGCTTTCGCTCCACTTATTGTTACCCATACTAAGCCTGGTTTTCTGAAAATTGAAAATGTCTTCATACTCTTTTCTTCTTTGCAGAGAATCAGCTTTGTAAGTTGATGTTCTCACGGTAACAGGATTTAAGACGGCGGCGGGCTGATTAAGCGTATCAGGAGAAAAACTTACGGAATCTTTCTGGGCTTTCGCCGAAAGAGCAACAAATGTTACTAAAAGAAATAAATAAGTTTTCTCCATAATAAGGAGCGGTTTTTACTATAGTCAAATATAAACGCCAACTGTATTATAACCGGGTTAAGCGTTTGTTATAACCCACTCGTCTATGTAATACCTTAATCAAAAAGAAAATTTAATCATCTGGATATAAGCAGCTATATAAAAGTTTTTATATAACTTTATCAGATTACAGATTGCACTTAGCACACCTTTTGAGATTTTCTTGTTTTTATATTCTAACAACTAAAAGCAAACCAATGCCGGCTATCTTTATTGTAGATGATGACCATGATATTCTGCAGCCACTTGAACTCTGGTTTCAGATGAAGGAGTATAATGTGTTTACATTCGATAACAGTAAAAACCTGATAGATAATATTACACGCGAGAAGCCTGATATTATTTTACTCGATATTATGTTGAAAGGCGAAGACGGACGTTATCTATGCCGGAAGATAAAAGAAACTGTTCCTTACCCGGTTAAAGTTCTTTTGTTTTCTGCTTCGCCGGGCGCTTTGCTTTCTTATGAAGATAATTTTGCCGATGGTATTATTAATAAACCTTTCGATATGGAAGATGTATATCAGAAATGCAGAAAATTACTTACTGTAAAACATGGCTGGTTTAGTTAAAAACATACTGTTTCCAATCCAACAATATTCTTTCTTTCCTGATAACTCAACCCGATCGTTTACTAACTTATATTGCATCTTTATCTGTTTCTTCCAAACGGTAATACAATATTGCTATTCAGTAAATTTATTCCAATATCTGTATAAGTATAACTTTCAATTGCAGAACCGTTGCCGGTGGTAGTTATTCTGCCAATATTTGTAAAATGCACGCCATCTGTGCTTTGCTATACATTGAAATAGGAAGTATTGATTTCGTTGCCGGTTTGTCATTGCAAATGGAGATTTTGTGTGTGGCTTACCCTTAGATTATATTGATGTAGATCAATAAAAGGATTGTTACATCATTTGCTAATCCATGCCTCGCGGATTGTGGTGATCTCCAGTTGCAGAATCTCTATCACACAATAAAACAACAGAAAACAAAGAAGTACATTTGTGTAATACGCTGCGGTTGCATCGCCATCATTATGAGCCATACACCACCATACAAGTATCTGCCTGCAATCATCGGCTTCTTATGGCTCTTGGTTTTAGTATCCTGCAAAAAAGAGCACAGTTGCGAAGGCAACTGCAATGTTATCATAGCGCCATCACCTCCAGCCGATACAGTGCCTTCTTCACCCCTTCCTATACCTTCTTCTACCGATACGTCCCTCTTTCCGGTCTTGCTTCCCGCGTGTACATTGTGCGGGGAGGATAGTGCACAGAAAGCGCAAAGCTGGAGCTTTAAATATGGCAATACCTATCTGTGCGGCAGCATTACCGAAGCGCGCTTTATTGGCGGACAATCCACCATTACCTTTTTTGGTCCCTCTTCCTGTTCGCCTGATACCGGGCTCCGCATGACAGTATATTTCTCTGAACCGCTCGATGGCAACAAATCTAACATCACCACCAGCAATGTCGCCTTTTATTACTACGATAGCAAGGCGCAGAAAAGTATTCTCATCAGCGGCGCTTCACAGGCGTTTTATGTAACCATCATCAGTTATGCCTCATCCACGCAGATTGCCACCGGCACTTTCAGTGGCACCGTTTTCACTTCCAACGCAGACAGCACTTTTGTAAAAAACGGCAGCTTCAACGTAAAACTGGAATAGAGCTTCCCGTAGTCAACTCGCCGCAGTTTATCATCCATGAAATAGCTTACACTGCGTGTAGATTGCGTCCTTAATTTATTCCATAATTTTGTTTGTCGGTGAATTTATTTAGAATGGCATTAAGTAAGAAAGAATAGAAAGCAATTGGTTGACAAAACAAAAGCGCTACCTGCAAAGTCCTGTAATTATACTTTAGGTATTTTACTAAATTCTATTTACTGATTATATTTGGTGCTTGTATAAATAACTATTATGGAATTTTACGAAAAGCTGAAGTTAGATGATCTGTTTTATGAAGCGGATGCCAAGATAAAAGAACGCAATTATGCCGATGCCATGCAGACTCTGGAAGCAATTCTGGCAGAAGCGCCTGACTACGGAAAAGCCTATAATCATTTAGCCTGGCTGTATGATACAAAATACCGCAATCTGAGTAAAGCTGCCGAATACTATCAAAAATGCCTGTTTTATGAACCGGAATATGCACCTGTTTACATGAATTATGCGTCTGTTTTATCCAGCATGAACCGGTGGAAAGAACTGGAAGAATTATTGGGTAAAGCGCTTGAAGTGCCGGGCGTTGATAAAGCTACGGTTTATAATGAGTTTGGAATTATGAACGAATTACGGGGAAATTATGATGAAGCAATCCTGAAATATAAAGAAGCCATTCGTCAGACACTGGCTATCGCTAATATCGATACTTATCAAACATCCATTAAACGTTGCCAAAAGAAAAAAGAATTGCTGACTTGAAGAGGTTGCTGCAAGTATGTGTGGCAGCTTTTTAAGAGTAGCATTTTACTAAGAAATACTTCATAACAGCGGTCGGCTTTGAACAATTTTCAAAATGACTTTACGGATTATATTTGGAGCTTTGCTGACTGATTTGTAAACCTTTTATATTTAAGACTTAGAAGTAATCTGGAAAACACAAACATTGTAATTATGAAAACTTATAAGCCCGTATTTCTTAGTTTTCTGTTTGTTTCAGGACTTTTCTTCCATGCGTTTTCTCAAAAACAAATCTTGGCAGGACTGAATGTTAATGCTGATCTTTACTCAAGCACCATCAGACCTTCTATAGGTTTTACTCTTGAGGCACATCTTACAAAACATAGCGGACTTGAAACCGGGCTTTTCTACAGAGCATCAAAATCTCATGGCATCGTTATTTATACAGACTCGCTTAATTTTAATACATATCCATTTGTAGTCTCGCAAAAATTTCTCAATATTCCGGTGTTATATAAATATTACTCTAAAACCATTAATTTTTCTGTCGGACCTACGCTGGACGTTTTTGTTGGGTGGAAACAAAAAGGTGACGACTCGCAGGTTCATGTCAATAATTTCAATATCAATCCAAAAGTTAAGATTGGTCTGCTTGGTAAAGTGAGTAAACCCTTCGTTTTAGATAAACGCTTGGTTATAGAACCTGAATTTCGGTTTGGCTTTCTTCGCACATCTAACGAAGCTGGAGTGGGTCTTGGAGTTGCCGGGAAATACCGGCTTTAAAACATACCACAAGTTCAAAACTTTGCACATGTAAGTATTGCCAATAATTTTATGATGGAAAGTATTTGCATATTAGAATTTCCTTCTAACCTTGGTTTGAAAGAGACAGTTGCAGGAAAAGAGCCGGGCGTTAAAAACTTACCGGACTTTTTACAAAAGCACAACTTCCATTCATTGTTAAACCCCACTAATATTTTCAGGCTGAATCCTCCAACTTACAGTATGACACTCGATGAAACTTCAGGTGTAAGAAATGCCGACCAGATTTTGAATTATGCAGAAGAACAGTCTCAATTATTAGAGACAGTGCTTTCCGAAAACAAATTTCCAATCGTATTAGGTGGTGACTGCAGCATTTTAATTGGAAACTCTTTAGCCTTAAAAAATATCGGAACTTTTGCTTTGTTTTTCCTTGACGGTCATACAGATTTCATGTGGCCAGCTTTATCGCAGACAGGCGGAGCTGCAGGAATGGACTTAGCAATAGTGTCAGGTTACGGACATAACAAACTCACTGATATTAATGGGCAGAAACCATATTTCAAAGAAGAACATATTTGGTGCGTAGGTAACAGAGATTATGAAGAATGGTATGTGAAAGCAATAATGGATTCCAGTATAAATTATATTGACCTTAATTCGCTTAGACAAATCGGAATAAAAAAATGTATAACGGACTTTTTGCAAATGGTTGAGAAGGAGAAGTTAGACGGTTTTTGGATTCATATTGATGTTGATGTCTTGAATGATATACTGATGCCTGCTGTTGATAGCCGACAGGAAGATGGATTGGATTATAATGAGTTTAACGAAATAATGCGACTGCTATTAATCGAAACCAAAGCAACGGGTTTAGAAATCACAATCTTAGATCCGGACCTTGACACATCAGGTGAGTACACGAAACATTTTGTACACAATTTTTGTAACACAATTAATGCAGCAAAGAAAACATACCGCTAACAATCTTGTTGCGGCAAACTTGACAGACACAGCATAAGTAGTTAACAAATGCTTACTGCTATATTGCTGCCTTTACTATTCCTTTACTGCTTATTTTTGGTGCTTTGCCACTCCTTCTTTTTAATATTTAATTTTCAATTTAGAAAAATAAAAAAGCCCCTCTAACAGAAGAAGAGCGGTCTCACACTAAATATTCCAACATAAAAACAGGCTTTTTTAAGATGATTTTTTAAGCTGATGAAATATAATATGTAAAAATTTTCTTCCTTTTTCTGTCCAATAAGTGTGAATGATTGTTTTGTAATTGCCATAACTATTTTTTATAGGAAAAGTCGTAGTTCCTATGTAGTTCAAGGCTTGATATTTTTGATACAAAACCCACACCTCCACTCTTATAAAGTATCCTTGCTTTGTGAAGCATTTTGTTGAATGATACAGCCGACATACCCAATTCTTTTGCAATAATATTTGTTGTAATCAAAGTTGTGCTTTGTAACCTTTCTTTTTATACTTTCATAATACAATTACTCTTCTCATCACCTTTATAAAAAGTATGTATGAAATGGCTGCCTGTTATTCTGTTCAGTTTTACGACAACAATTTTGTTTGCACAAAAACATAGTGTTCCTACCTTAAAATCTATTTTACTTGAACAACTAAAAACAACACATAATGTAAAGGATTGGTTTGTGCCGCCGGTGGTCGCTATACAAGGTCTTACCGCTGAGCAAGCCAACTGGAAAGACAGTTCAGAAAACCATTCCATAGCTCAGTTAACCACGCATCTCATCTTTTGGAACAAGCAATTACTTGATAAATTTAAAGGCGGTAAACCGGATGCTTTTGATGGCAATAATAAAGAAACCTTTTCTCCGGTTACCGATGTTACCTGGCCAGCTGCTGTAAAACAATTAGATGAGTTACTTAGAGAATGGGAAAGAGTTGTGCAGGCGGCTGACGATAAGAAGTTAGCAAGCTGGTATAGTAATATTGCACACATCGGAACACACAATGCCTATCATACAGGACAAATACTTTACATCAGGAAAATGAAAGGCTGGTGGGATGATAACAATGGTGTAAAATAAGACGCAGCCTGATTTTGAAAGCATGATTTCTTTATTCAAAAAAAATAACGAGACCAGAAAATACAGATGTTATTTACTGCAATTTTGCATGTTAAGAAACAACAGATACAATGAAAGCAATTACATTAAAAGGCTTTGGTGGTGTAGATCAGTTAACTTATTCAGACATACAAATACCAACAATAAAAGAGGATGAAGTATTGGTACAAATAAAGGCGGTAAGCGTAAATCCGGTTGATGTAAAAACAAGAAGCGGTAAAGGTGCGGCAGGCAGATTAAAAGATGAAAACCCCATTATTTTAGGCTGGGATATATCGGGCATAATAAAAGAAACGGGCAACGCTGTAACCCATTTTACAAAAGGTGATGAAGTATTTGGTATGGTTAATTTTCCGGGTCATGGTAAAGCGTATGCAGAATATGTAGCTGCGCCAGCTTCGCAACTCGCCATCAAGCCAAAACATTTTTCTTTTGAAGAAGCAGCGGCTACAACACTGGCTGCGCTTACGGCCTGGCAATCTATACATCAGCATGGAGACATACATCAAGGCACGAAAGTATTGATACACGCGGCTTCCGGCGGTGTTGGTCATTTTGCTGTACAGATAGCGAAGTATTTAGGCGCTTATGTTATCGGCACTTCATCGGCTGCGAATAAAGACTTTGTATTGAGTATCGGTGCCGATGTACATATAGATTATCATTCGCAGAAATTAGAAGATATTGTTTCTAATGTTGACTTTGTATTGGATACCATTGGCGGCGATAACATTGATCAATCATTACTTGTTATGAAGCCCGGCGGACGAATTGTAAGCATTCCAAGTGGTAAGAATGATGGTGTGGAAGATAAGGCAAAAGGGAAAGGAATGAATGGCTTTTCTTTTATGGTTCAATCGAACGGAGAAGACATGAAAGCTTTGGCTGAATTGGCAGAAAAAGGAAAACTAAAACCACATGTTTCCAAAACATTTTTATTTACCCAAATGCCCGAAGCGCACTTGCAAATAGAAAGCGGAAGAACCGTTGGCAGAATTGCAGTGACTTTATAATTTTATTTATCAAATGAACACATACAGTTATCTTATTTTACGCTTTGCCATAGCCGCAAGTATGTTTGGTCACGGCTTGGTTCGTATGCCTAAACTAAGTGGCTTCAGTGCGTGGATGGTAAAGAGTTTTGAACACTCTATGTTGCCACCGGCTTTGGTAATTCCATTTAGTTACGCATTGCCTTTTGGTGAATTGATAACAGGCTTGTTATTGCTGCTTGGTTTGTTTACCAAACAAGCTTTATTGTTAGGCGGCGTTATTATGGTGATGCTGATATTCGGAACTGCTATGATTGAGCAATGGGATTCCATTCCATCGCAATTGATACATGCAGCTTTCTTCGCTGTGCTGTTACAATTTATCGCTTACAATCGTTTTGCATTAGACAATATAATCACAAGAAATAAATGAATATAAGTTATCAAATCATAACTCAGTTGTAATCATTAACTGAAAGATGTTTGATGATATATAACCGTCGCTTTCGCTTTGTCGCTACCATATATAATCCAGTTCAGTATCTATCTTTTTACTCTAGCGATAACCCGGCGAACCTAACAAACGATTCTGGTCAAAAAAGTCGTTGTTTACATTCTCTTTATGATGAACGTTTGTAAAGATTTCGTTCTGAAAATTTACATACATTCCTTTACTAAAATCTTGGTTTGCAATCACCGGAATTTGCAAGGCGAGGAACGCTCTTGAACGTTGCGAAAACAAATAAATTTTCTCTTCCTTTATAAACCGTTCTTCAAACCGCAAACGCGCTGTCAGCTCGGCTTTTAGCAGTTTCGATGTAAACAAATATTGTTCGTAAATTCGATTCTCCGGTTGATAATTGATAACATCTTTATCATGTTCCCAATCGCCTTTATAAGCATAAACTAAAGCAACAGAATAATGTTTGTTGAAATTGTAATGTAACGCTATGCGCAACAGTAATGTATTTACAAACCGAAGCTTATTTGTTGAGCGAATTTGCGCATCGGCAAGTATGTCCCATTTCGTGTTGCGCTTTTGTGTATGCGATAATAAAAGCCAGCCTTTATTTTGATTGCTTTGCGCTATTAAAGAGGTTTATAAAAGAAAGAAGATAATAGAAGCTGAGATACATTTATACATCATTATTCAAAGTAATTATTCATAGTTAATAAAAAGAATGACGTTCAAAAACAGAGCCGTTAAAGACTTCATTTTTATATTGATATAATATACAGGCAAGGAATAAAAAAGAGAAGAATTATCTGCCGATAAATCACTGAAAATACAATCACTTATCTATACATTTACTCGATTCAACGGCAAAAAAAACCGTTTCATCTACCGAAAAAAGAAATGAAACACTTGCCGGTTTCAATTTGTTTTTTACTTTCGGTTTCTGATTGCTAATCAATAAAAAAGGATTGTTGCTTATTTCGCTGATTGAATAACATCTTGTTCCAATAATACATTATAAGGAATCCATTTACTCGCTGCCATCACGACTAACTGGCTGTTTTGTTATTCAAGAAGAAAAACTCTTCTATATGTTTTTTACGATTCTCCTATATCAATTATTCACTAATAAAACAATCATTGCGTATGAAAAACAAGTACACTTTTATTGCAAGAGCGGGCTTACAACTATTTGTTGCGCTGCTCCTTTCCTTAGCTGCTTTTTCACAAACAAAAACGGTTAGCGGAAAGGTAACCGGCTTGCCGGATAACAATGCGTTATCGGGCGTTTCTGTGCAGGTAAAAGGCACAACAACAGGTACAGTTACCGATAACGGCGGCAACTTTTCCATCAGCGTGCCGGGTCTCGGATCGGTGCTGGTATTTAGTTATACCGGCTTTCAGAACAAAGAAGTTCCGGTTGCCGGCGAAAGCACAATTACGGTTCAATTACAACCCGGAAATAACACATTGGATGAAGTTGTAGTGATTGGTTACGGAACGGCAAGAAAATCTGATCTTACGGGTGCGGTCGGCACTGTAAAATCCTCACAGTTGCAGGAACGGCCTTCCGCTTCGTTAAACGAACAAATGTCGGGCAGAATCGCCGGTGTTCAGGTGAATACAAACTCAGGCAGACCAGGCGGACAAACGAATATCCGCATTCGTGGTTTTAGCTCTATCAGTTCGTCCAACAATCCTTTATATGTAATTGATGGTGTGTTTTTGCCGACCGGAACACAAACGCAAAACAGCAATTCGATTGACTATATTAACCCAAGCGATATTGCTTCCATTGAAATTTTGAAAGATGCTTCTGCAACGGCTATTTATGGAGCGAGAGGCGCTAACGGCGTGGTTTTGATAACTACAAAACGTGGCAGATCGGGCAAGCCAAGAGTAACGTATGATGGTGATATTTTTGTAAATACAATCGGGCCGCACAGAGTTCACATGCTGGATGCGCAACAATATTTAACCTTAGAAAATTTAGCTTACGACAACATCAAAGTGTATGACTCTGCCGGCTGGGCTTCCGGAAGTTATTCTTCTGTAGTTGATCCGCGTGAAAAAAGAAAAAATTTACCTCTGTTGTTTGATGGCAATGGCAACCCGTTATACAATACAGACTGGCTGAAAGAATCAGTGCAAAACGATCTTTCGCAAAACCACCAGGTAGGTGTAAGCGGTGGCAATGACAATACAACGTATGGCGCATTCTTAGGCTATCGCGATGAAAATGGATTGTTGCTTAACTCTTATTTAAAACGATATTCTGCACGCTTTACATTAGATAGTAAAGTGACGGATTATCTTCGTCTTGGCGGAAGTTTAAGCTACAATACACAGGAAGAAAATATTGTTGACCAGGGAACCGGCGGGTTAAATTCTGTGCGCATGATTACAGAAGGGTTTCCGTTTTTACCTGTAAAATATGCAGATGGAAGCTGGGCAGAAAACTGGCAATATCCCGGTGCAGAAGGTGGTTCTAATCCGGTACATATTTTAACCGACAGAAAATACATTGTAAACACACAAACCACGCTCGGAAATTTTTATGCAACTGTATCTATTGCCAAAGGTTTGGAGTTTAAAACGCAGGAAGGCGTAAGTATCGTTGAACGTGGCGTAAGAGATTTCAGCGGCAGAACATTAGACCAGATATCAAGAGATCAGAATGGTATTGCCAATGTATCTAACAGCCGCGAAACGTATTGGTCAACAGAAAACTACCTGACTTATAATAACAAGTTTGGCGGCAAACACGATGTAACCGGTTTGTTAGGTTTATCATGGCAGGGAACCAATTATTTCAATATCAGTGCTTCTTCCCAAAACTTTTCTACCGATTATTATTTGTTTAATAATATCGGTGCGGGCAGCCAGCAAAATCCGGGTTCTTCTGTGCGTAACGGTTTTGCTTTCAATTCTTATTTTGGAAGAATTAATTACACGTACGACAACAAGTATCTGGTAACAGTAACCGGTCGTACAGATGGTTCTTCTAAATTTGGTTTGAATAACAATTATGCGTTCTTTCCATCTGCCGCACTTGGCTGGCGCGTATCGGAAGAAAAATTCCTGAAAGGGAGCAAAACCATTTCCAATCTTAAAATTCGTACCAGCTACGGTTTAACCGGAAACTCAGAAATTCCGCCTTACCAGTCTGATGCTTCATTAAATTCTTACACGGCTGTATTGAACAATACAAGAGTAACCGGCGTAGGTACCGGGCGCATAGCAAACCCCGATTTGAAATGGGAAAAAACAGCGCAGTTTGATGCGGGTGTTGAATTGGGTTTATTACAAAACCGTATAAGCCTCGAAGCTGATGTTTATTATCGCAAAACCACAGACATGTTGTTAGATGTGCCGTTGCCCCGTTCCAGCGGCTATGCTTCTATAAGAAAGAATATCGGCAGTATGCAAAACAAAGGCTTGGAACTTACATTGAATACGGTAAATATTAGCTCTAAGAATTTTAATTGGAATACGACTTTCAATATTTCGATGAACCGAAATAAAGTTCTTTCGTTAGCTACACCGGCTCCTATTTTCTCAGGCAATCCTAATTTTCTTTCCAATACAGGTATCATTCAGGTTGGCCAACCTGTGGGTTCTTTTTATGGTCTTGTACGGCTTGGTGTGTGGACCGAAGCGGAAAGAAAAGAAGCTGCCAAATTTGCCAGCTATCGCGGTGGCAAACCCATTTTACCTGGCGATTTGAAATATCTTGATGTTAATGGTGATTATGCAATCAATGATGCGGATAGAATGATTATCGGTCATGGAAATCCGGATGGCTGGGGAAGTTTTCTCAATACATTCAATTACAAACAATGGGATTTGATAGTTGAGTTGCAATACATGTATGGCAACGATATATTGAACCAGACGCATCACAGCGGTGAAGACCGTACCGGTATTGCCAACAGCTTTTCTACTGTATTGAATTATTACGATCCGGCAAAAGGCAACGACAATACAATGATTGCAACTACTCGCGATACACGCGCCGGATATGTAACTAACGTTGACAGCCATTGGGTTGAAGACGGCTCTTTTATACGGGGCAAAAACCTGTTGCTAAGTTATAGTTTCCCGGCTTCTGTTACCAATAAAATGAAGCTGAACCGTTTCAGAGTTTATGTTTCGGTACAAAACTTTTTCTTATCTACAAAATACTCTGGTAACGATCCTGAAGTAACGACTTACGGCGATGCTTTTGCACAAGGGCAAACCTTTTTCGATTATCCAAAACCAACAACATATCGTCTGGGCATCAACTTAGGATTATAATTTTTCAGTAAATATTAAAGAGCAAATCATGAAAGTAAATACCATAAAAAAAATACAGTTTTTTATACTGATTATATTGCTGATGGCTGGCGCCGGCTGTTCTAAATGGCTGGAAGACAGAGACGTAGATCCGTCCAACTTATCGCCTGATACGTATTACACAACACCAGACCAGGCTGAAGCTGCAATTGCTTCTGCCTATGCGCAAACACGTTTTATCAATAACGGCGCTGGCATATTTGCCAACAACTTTTCCTTATTGGAAATGCTTACCGGTACAGCTAAAACAGAAACCGGTCAGAACACCGACTTGAATAATCTTTTGGGATTGTCTTACAACGGCGATAATGTATTTGTTGCCAACTGGTGGAACGGCGCTTACAGCGTGATTGCACAAACCAATCTGGTTTTGCAAAGAGTGCCCGACATTACACCGATGGACGATTCGTTAAAGAACCGGATATTAGGTCAGGCATACTTTTTACGTGCTTGGTCTTATTTTTATTTGGTGCGTTTGTATGGCGGCGTACCATTAATAACAGAGCCGGTAAATGCTACATCGCCTCAACTATATCCAACACGTTCTTCTGTTGATTCTGTTTATTACCTCATTGTAAGTGATCTTACGGCGGCAGAAAATTCAGGCTTACCCTGGTCGGACGGAACCGGAAGAGCTTCATTGGGCGCGGTAAAAGCAGAGCTGGCAGAAGTCTATCTTACCATGGCTGGTTATCCGCTAAGCAAAGGCGCGCAGTATTACCAGATGGCGGCAGATAAAGCGGCTGAAGTGATAAATAACGGGTCTTTTTCTTTGTTCCCCAAGTATGGTGATTTGCACAATCCGACACTCGAAAATACCGGCGAGCAAATCTTTGAAATTCAGTATTTAGGTGGTGTGGCTGATAATCCAAACCAGGGGATTTTGCTTCCTAATTTTAAAGAAGTATCTGCTTATGGTACCGAGATTGGTTCAACGGTTCCAACTCTTCAATTTTACAATTCTTATGAAGCTGGCGACCTTCGTACGGTTGACAGAGTAGGCTTCTTTTATACTCACTATTATGATGGTGGAAACGGACCGCTTAAAGATTTATCTGCGCCTTATATCTATAAACATTTCGATTCTGTTGCCAATGGTTATTTTGGCGTGAAAGGCACAGCTGTAAGCAGTTTAAACTGGATGAACATGCGTTATGCACAAGTATTGCTAACGTATGCAGAAGCGCAGAATGAAAGCGGCGCTCCTAACCAAAACGCATGGAATGCATTGAACGCAATCCGTTCCCGCGCGTTGCTTACCACGCCTGCTTTAGGTACGTTTACGCAAGCTTCCTTTCGCGAAGCGGTTTGGAAAGAGCGCTGGCACGAGCTGTGTTATGAAGGTGTTAGCTGGTTTGATATGATTCGTTTGCACAAAGCATATAATGAAGCCGGCAACAGCTTTGATGAATTTGTAGGTCATGCGCTAACCAGCAGTGGCGCAGTACTGGCAGAAAAACATTATTTGCTTCCGCTGCCAACAACGGAAATTCAAAACAACCCGAACATCGGACCACAGAACCCGGGATATTAAATTTTTGAGAGATTTTATTATAATTAAAAAGGCTACCGAATGGTAGCCTTTTCGTTTGTTTTATATCATCACAAATACAATTCATTTATTTTCTTCCAACCAACGGAAATTCTGATATATGGAGGTGCGTGCAACCATAAGGAATAAGGATAACATCGGCTTCTTTTCCGGTTTCTCCGCCATACGGATTGCTGTATGGTAAAGGTCCCGTCATATCGTTATACAATTGCCAGGAAGGAATCTCTTTTGCTTTGGTTTTTATTTGAATGGGAACATTTGCGAGGTTCCAGGGAAAGCGGGACACCGAATCTTTTTTCTCTACAATATAATTTTCGGGCAGCTTATCATTTGGCACATCATACAAACCAAAATTCCACGGCGTTGTGGGATGAACTTCTTCATACGTTGCGCCATAATCTATGGGGTCTTTATCATTTTTTACGGTTACTGTTTTCTCACCGATTTGCAAAGCGTATGTAATCGGTCCGCGTTCTATGGATTCAGAATTTTCGTACCAGCGATTGGTATAAATATGCATCGGTAACTGAAGTCCGATTTTATCGCCCGACTTCCATTCGCGATTGATTTTTACGATTTGATTACCGTCAACTTCTTTCCAGGTTTGGCCATTGATTTTTATGGTTGCTTTTGTGCACCATTCAGGAATACGAAGATGAAACGGAAAGGAAGCTGAATTCTCTTTTTTGTTGATATTTATCGTAAAATGTATGGCTTCTTCAAACGGATAATTCGTTTCCTCCAATATTGAAACTTCAGTGCCGCTGGCAACCAAAGCTTGTACTTGGGAAGGCGCATACAGTAAAGCCGCAATGCCATTATCAGGTGTTGCATACCACAAGTTCTGGGTAAATTTTGGCCAGCCCTGGTGCATGTTTGATGTACAGCAAGGATAGCCAGAAAGCAAGCCATAACAAACATCAGTTCCGCTATGGTTTACATCGAAATTGCGGATGTGTCTTGTCAGCATTACCTGGTTTGCCTGCTGAAAATATTGACGCGCCATATAATCGTCTGTTGTTTGTTCGGGCAACGCATTAAAAGCAATTTTTTCGAGGCGATCAGCATACGATACATCGCCCGTTATGGCTAATGTGCTTTCTAATGTAAACATCATTTCAACAGCGGTACAAAGCTCGGAACCTTGTGTTGGATTGTTGCCGTGAAGCGATTCATCGCCACCAAATAAACCATGCGCCATACCATTGTACTTCATCAAATCGGCATAGCCTTTTTCTGTTGCTTTTTTATATATCGAATCCGGATGCTGCTGGTAATAAATGATCGGCTCTTTCATGCCTTGCGCTAAATTTACACCATGAATACTGCCATCTCTGGAAAGCAAATCTGTGTTTAAAAAAGCATCTGTATAATCGAAGGTTTGTTTGTGTAATAAATTGCCTAAATCAAGCAGAAATTTATCGCCCGTAATGTTATACAACCAATATACAACCATCAAATTATCGCCTGCGCGATAGCGCGCCCAGAACGTCCAATGATCTAATGGTTTCTGTGGCAATTCTTTTAACTGGTACTTAAAATAATTGGTCAACAAAGTGATAATTCTCTTATCTCCGGTAGCCGAATAATATTGCTTTAATACTTTCAGCATTACCATTTTTGGCCACCAATCGCGGCTGTTATCTCTTTGTATGCCCGGCTCTGAACTGTAATCTTTTGAAGGACCAAAATAACCATCCGGCTGTGCACTTTTTATTGCCCATTCAACCCAGGGTTTTGTCTTTGCAATCAGTTCTTTATCGTTTAAAATATAAGCCAGCGGCAGCAAGCCATCAATCCAGTAAGGACCGCGCTCCCATTGGTCTCCATCGCCGCCAAGCCAGCCGTTTCGGCTATTCATCACCAATGGATACAGAGAATCTAAATGCCCGGTTGAACCATTCTTTTGACGAATCAACATTTCTTCTAACCAGCCTTGTGGTTTAATAGCGCCCAGCGGCAATTCAATATATGGATTTGGTTGTAACGGCGCGCGATTATTTATATAATTTATATTGCCGCTTTGACCTAATGAATTCAGAACAAAACAAAAGAAGAGAAACAAAAAAAGAGAACTTGTTTTCATACGCAACTGTCGGTTATTTTATCAATCAATATAAAGATTATCACTGGCTTGCAGTATCGTTATTTGCAATTGTTGTAAGATGATTGCCGAAAGTAAGAATTGTAAATCAGAATGATGAATGATTGCAGATTTTATTCATATTGATTGATTGCTTTACGAAATTTACGTAGCACATAATCAAACAAAAAAACCGGAGAATAACTCCGGTTTTAAATCAGTTATAAAGAGAACAAAATTGCTATTTCAGCTTCGCAACCTGTTCGTCAAAATAGTTCTTTGTTAAGATAACATCAGGCAAACTATGATACCAGTTTGATTCATGTTCGATAGATAACATACCGCTAAAATTTTGTCTTTTTAACTCTGCTAATACTGGCGGCAAATCAATCACACCTTTTGAAACAACTGTATCAGCAGCTTGCGGATCATCAAACTTTACAATGTCTTTTAAATGCACACCAATGATATGACCTTCTAATTTTTTCAGCGCATCAACCGGATTCACACCATTGCGCGACCAGTGACCAATATCGGCACAAGAACCAATGTTATTATGACCTTTTACAGCAGCCAAAACAGAATCGGGACTCCAATACATATTTGGTTTCGGATGATCGTGAATAGCGATTTTAATACCATACGATCCTGCCATGCTATCTACCATATCCCACTGCGATTTAATTGGTTCGCAGGTAATATAACTCAAACCAAAATCTTTTGCCAGTTCAAAAGCCTTGGTCCATTCGGCTTTATTTTTTGGAACAATCACACCCATAGCGACCATTGTAATGCCTTTCTGCTGTAACAATTGTTTCAGCTTGGTGCGTGTGGCTGCATTCATATCACCGCCAAATTCGCCGGTCATACCAGCGCCTAATTTTTGTCCCCAGAAAGCTTCAATATTTTTAATACCTGCGCTGTCAACTTTATCTAAGGCTTCGGCAAAAGTAAACATGCGGAATGTCCACATCTGAACACCCAATTTAAAACCACTTGTGCTGCCCGATGAAGATGCTGTTGATGAAGAATCTGTCGTGGCTCCTGTCGAGTCGCTGTTTGTTGCAGAAGAAGAGTTGTTGTTACAAGCCGCAAATACAATGCATGCAATTGCAAAGGCTGCCAATCGTTTCATGTTATGTTGTTTTAGTAAATGAATAAAAAGCTAAGGTAACGGATAGATGAAAATATTATCTGCTACAATTAGGTCAATCATAAATTGTTTTCTACAAATCAATTAAATAGCCAAAAAAAACGTTTGTTTTGTTTGTAATCATCCAGATTGGTTGGCGCATAAGTTGATAAACTGAACAAGTATGCAAAAGATAAAACCGATTATTACAGGTGCAACCGGTATGGTTGGCGAAGGTGTGCTTCTTGTTTGTCTGCATCATCCTGATGTGGAAGAAGTATTGGTAATTAACCGCAAACCTTGTGGCATTGTTCATCCAAAACTGAAAGAAATTATTCACAATAATTTTTACGATTTATTACCTATAGAAAACCAATTGCAAGGTTATAATGCCTGCTTCTTTTGTCTTGGTATTTCATCTGTTAGTATTAGTAAGAAAGACTATTATAAGATTACATACACACTGACTTTGCATGTTGGCGAAACGCTTAGCCGGCTGAATAACGACATGACCTTCTGTTATATTTCGGGTGCCGGAACAAGCGAAAAAGGATGGCAAAACTGGGCGCAAGTAAAAGCAAAAACAGAAACTGCTCTCATGAAGCTGCCTTTTAAAAAAGCGTTCGCATTACGTCCTGGTTTTATAAAACCTGTTTCAAATCAAAAGCAGGCGCATTCTTTTTATAAATTTATCAACTGGATGTTCCCGATTGGCCGTAAGCTTTTTCCGGGTGGCTTTTGTACTATGGAAGAACTGGCTCTCAGTATGATTCACCTGGCACAAAATGGTTATCGTAAAACAATACTGGAAGGAAAAGATATACTTGAAGCTGCAAAAGTGTAAAACAATTTCCGTTATGTTATACTTCAATAAAATTGAGATCTTTACCAAACGTTTCTTTTAAAGAAATGGCTGCTATCAAGCCCAACACAATTACAATAATTCCGGTTATCCACGCGCCGGTTATATAACTGCTGTCAACGCTGTAAGAATGTTTAGACAACGTATTGCGAAGCGCCTGAAACAATAAGATAACAGCAGGCAATAAACCTCTTACAAAATTAGGAACTGTTGTAGCTGCTGTTGCCCGAAGATTGGTTCCAAACTGTTCGGCGCCAATGGTTACAAAAATTGCCCAGAAGCCAATGCTAAAGCCCAATGCCGCACACAATACATACATGGTTTGTGCCGATCCGTTATATTGAATGGTAAAAAATAAAACCGTGAATAATATGGTTAACGCATAAAAAATATACAAGGCTTTTTTACGACTTCGTAATTGCTGGCTGACGAGTCCGACCGTAATATCGCCAACCGATAAACCTGCATACGCGAACATGACCGCTTTACCCGTATCTATAGGTTCTGCAATGTGCATGGCAGCACCGAATTCTTTAGAAAACGTAATTAAAATACCGATGACATACCAGGTTGGCAACCCAATCAGGATGCTGTTTATATAACGTTTAAAACGTTCTCCGTTCGTTACAAACATCAGGAAATTGCCACGACTAACATTGCTTTCTTTCACTTGTTGAAACATGCCCGATTCAAAAACAGAAACGCGGAGAAGGAGCAGTAAAATACCTAAGCCGCCACCAATAAAATAACAGGTTTGCCAGCCTGAATTATCGGGTTTTACAAATTCCTGTTTTACTAAAAATGCAACGATAGCGCCTATCAAACCAATGCCTGCTACCAATGAGGTAGCGATGCCGCGCTTTTCTTTTGAAACCAGTTCTGATACCAATGTAATTCCGGCGCCTAACTCGCCTGCCAGTCCTAATCCGGCTATGAAACGTATCCACGCATATTGATCAACAGTATGAACAAAACCATTGGCAATATTGGCTGCCGAATACAAAAGAATAGAACCGAACAAAACGCTCAGTCGTCCTTTTTTATCGCCCAGGATTCCCCAGATAACGCCGCCGACAAGTAAACCAATCATTTGAAAACTAATGATGCGTTCGCCATCGGTTGTAATCTGCGCATCTGTTAAACCAATGCTTTTTAAACTGGGAACGCGAATGATGCTGAACAAGAGCAAATCATATATATCTACAAAATAACCCAGCGCAGCAACCAATAATGGTATTGTAAAGATGTTTTGCTTATTTGTGTTCATAACAGCAAAGCGAAGTTTACAGAGTTTATTTTAGAAATGTCAGGAAATATTTGATGAATGGGTAGTTGCCGTATTTTTTTTACCAAAAAACAATTTGATGATAACCGGAATGGTTGTGATGGCAATAATACCAATGGCAATGAGTTCGATATGTTCTTTGAGGCTGAAACCATACTTGTTTTGCACCCAGCTTTCTAGGAAATGTCCGCCCAAAACCATTGTTGAAACCCACACAATACTGCCTAAAATATTATACAGTGTAAATGTTGCTTTCGACATTTTTACAACGCCGGCTACAATAGGCGCGAAGGTTCGGATGATAGGTAAAAATTTCGCGGCAAACACCGTGGCTTTTCCATACTTATCATAAAAGTCGTGCGCTCGCATCAGGTGTTTTCGACGGAAGAGAAACGTATCTTTTCGCTCATACAATAAAGGTCCTGTTTTATTACCAAACCAATAACCAGCCATATTTCCCAGAACGGAGGCGATGATAATTAAAATGATGATAACGCTATAGTGAACATTGAAAAAACTTTCTGATAATTTACCAACATAAATACCGGCAGCAAATAACAGGCTGTCGCCAGGTAAAAAGAAACCCAGCAGCAAACCTGTTTCTGCAAAAATGATAAAGAGCAACAGATATAAACCGCCGTGCGTAATGATCCAGTCTATTAAGTTATTGAGCATGTATGAGCCTGATTTAAATTATAATTTTCTTGACCTGGTTTTATTTGTAGATATCGTTGTAAAATGATGTAAAATATGATCTAATGGCAATTTTAAAAAATCAATCAGCTTTTTAGTGATGAGATCATCTTCATAATAAGGATATCTAAGTAAAATAATTGATAATCCTGGTATACCTTTTTTAAAAACCATTTCGCCAAAATCTTTGTCTTCTGTTAAAATAATTTTGGGTGGCTTCACGGAAAACTCTGCAATCTGAAGATCACTCATGCCGCGGCTGGTAAAATATACTGAATAGACTTCAAAATAATTATCCTGTAAAGTCTTAATAATTTTATGATCGATATTCTCATCAGCAATAATTATCATCAATCAAAAATTAACGACTCGTCTTTTGCTAACACAGCAGCAGCATATTGCAAAGCAGCAAAAATTTCTTCCTTTTTCAAATGCGGATATGAAATCAGAAGATCATCAACAGTAGCTCCTTCTCCTAATTTTCTGACAATTAATTCAACCGTTATGCGCGTCCCTTTTATGGTTGGCTTTCCTACCATAATTTCAGGATTTATACTTATATATTCGTGATAACTCATCCCTTTGTCTTTTTTCAAAATTACACATTCTCCAACTCTCCTTCCCACTTGCTTACCACACTGGTTGCCAAAGCATTTCCAAGTACATTGGTAGCGGTTCGGAACATGTCGCAGAAATGATCTATCGGCAATATTAAAGCAATTCCTTCAGGTGGAATTTTAAACATGGCACAAGTAGCAGTAACCACAACAAGCGACGCCCGCGGCACGCCCGCAATCCCTTTGCTGGTAAGCATCAGCACAATAAGCATGGTTAGTTGCGTACCAATATCGAGATGTATATTATAAGCCTGCGCAATGGCAAGACTGGCAAACGTCATGTACATCATACTACCATCCAAATTGAAAGAATAACCCAGTGGCAATACAAATGAAACAATCTTATTGTTACAGCCAAATCGTTCTAACTCTGCGGTAAGTTTGGGAAAAACGGCTTCGCTGCTGGTTGTACTGAAAGCAATAATAAGTGGTTGTGTAATACGTCGTAACAAAGTAGTCGTGCGGCTCTTTAAAATAATATAACCAACTGAAATTAAAACCAGCCAAAGCAATGCGATACCAGTAATAAAATAAATGAAATATTTACCATAAAAAATAAATATCGCCGGACCTTTTGTAGCCATCACGGCCGCAATAGCACCAAACACACCAAGCGGCGCAAAATTCATTACATAACCAACCATTTTTAAGATGATATGAGAAACCGCATCTAATGCTTTCACTACAATTTTTCCTTTGTCGCCGATGGCTGCGGTGGCTACACCAAAGAAAATTGAGAACACAACAATTTGCAGAATCTGGTTGTCTGCCATCGCATCAACAATGCTTTTAGGAACTATGTGATCGACGAAGTTTGATAAGCTAAACGCTTGTGTTTTACCAACCAAATCTGCAGCGCCGGTTTTATCTGCATTTGATAAATCAATGCCTTCGCCGGGCTTAAAAAAATTGACCAAAATCAATCCTAATAATAAGCTGATAAGCGAAGCTGAAACAAACCACAGCAAGGCTTTTCCGCCAACGCGGCCAACGGCTTTTAAGTCGCCAAGTTTGGCAATCCCTACAACCAATGTGCTGAATACAAGCGGCGCAATAATCATCTGCACAAGATTGAGAAAAATCTTTGTGAGCAGTTTTATATTATCGGAAAAAGACTGAATAAAAGCAGGCGTTGCAGTTAGAAAAATAAAGTAGCCAAGCGCAATACCGGCTATCATGGAAATGATAATATAAATAGTTAGTTTATTGTTCATGCAGATGATATATGATTGGTGGTTTACACATTGCTCAATTGTTGTTCAGAACGTACAAGTATGATTTTTTTTACTTAAACAGAAAAACAACAAATCTTTAATTACAACAGCGATTCTATGAAATATAAATACCACGTAATATAAACCTGTTTTTATAACATCAACGAGTGATGTATAATGATGTGCAATATAAAGGAAGTTGATAAGTAAATGATTTATTTGGTTTTGTTGTACAAAGCGATGAGTTGGTTGAAAGCTTCCTGGTTGGTGCTGCTATTTATAGATGTAACGATGTCCTTTTTTTCGGAAGCCGTGAGGTGAAAAGAAATGGACGCGATTTGTTCTTTTTTGGAAGGAATATACTGAAAGCTGAGACGATATAAGTTCGGTCCGTAACTGTCAGACAAATAGTCGAGCTGACTAAGCTGATAATAGGTTTGCAGCCGAAACAAATTATATTGAAGTACCAAAAACGGCTTGGTAAGAAAGCCAAGTACATTGTCGCTTTCAAGCGGACGATCCCAATCGCCGGCCTGACGATCACGAATTTGTATAATAATGATTTTGCTTGTGTTTTGTTGCAGCCATGTTTTAAATGTATTGATAAAACGAAACGTTGTTTCCTGACCGAAATTGTCGCGCAAACCCGCATCAAAAACATCAATTACCGGCGCGCTTGGCAGCCATACATTTGGTAAGACATAAGGAAAGGTTGCGTTCATTCGCAATGCAGAAAGCACACTTACATTCAGCGGATTTTTATCTTTAAAAAACGAAACGAAATCTACCGCATCAACTTCTTTTACCGGTATGCGTGTTGTATCAAAACCTGTCTGCATCAGCCATCGTTTTGGACTTGGACTGATAATCATTTGCCTGCCATCGCGACTGATTACAGCATTCCAAATTAAACCTGGAATCTGCGCTTCTGTTTCCGGTTTTGTATAATCACCGATCTTTTTATTTAAGATGCCATGTGTATTGTAATCGAGCTTTTGTTCCCACGCATACGCGCGATCTTTTACATACGTATAACCATTTACGTTGAACTTAGTTGCCGGTCCCATCATATCGCGCGTTATCATAGAAGAAAACAATGGGTTCAATAAGTCGCGGGAAATATTATTGGCATATTTTGAATCTTGTAAATTGATGTTTTGTCCCTTTATTTTTTCCCAATACAAAGCTCTGAAATACGTAGCGCCCATCATACCGCCGGAAGCTCCGTTTATCAGCATGGTATGCGGCATCAAACCACCTTTGGTAACGCTGTCCAGGTGTTGCAATACGTTCATTACAAAAGCCGCGCTTCGGTTGCCGCCGCCGCTTACATCAATCAAAAACATAACTGGTTTTTCTTCTCTTTGGCGGGCTTTCCATTTGTTTAAAGTTGCCAAAAAACTATCTGCATCCTGTTGTATATTTTGTTGCGAAGCAAGCGCTTCTAAAGATTGTTGTGTATAAGGTGATGGCGGAATTTTTTTATCGTAATTCAAACCATAAGCGCGATTGCGAAAGTCAATGACATTGATGTTTGACAGCCAGTTGATGATAACATAAATCAATACGAGAACCGGAATGCTCCATGTTTTTAAGAAAAGAGAAACCGCACCGGCAACACCAATTAAAATAGCAAAGAAAATAGTGATACTGGCAGCCGCCGGAATCTGGAAAACCGTGCTGTCGCTAAGATAACCAACGCTGATTAAAAACATGAAGGCAATAAGTACAGCAAGCACAGCCGCGAGATGATGCCGTTTGAAAATGGTTTGTAATAAATCTTCGCTGTAATGCCGCACATCGCGCGGCTTGCGCAAACCTATACTGGCACTGAGAAACCACTCAACCCGTATTTCGCCTTTGTAAACAGGCAACGGATTTTTATTAATGGCAACCGTATAATTTTCGTTCGCCTTGCTGATGATGGTTTTCATGCGGCGATAAATGGTTTTATCAGCGCTATAAAAATATAAGAATGCAATGAGAACGGCGATTATAAAACCAAGCAAATAACTGCTTGTAAGTAAAAGAACATCGCCACCGGAAATTAATTCTTCATATAAATCATAATTGACGGCGTTATAGAAATAGAAAATCAAAAACAGAATCGGTATAACCGCATTGTTGATACAATATTTTAAAAATGGCTGTGAAGTGGTGGCTAAAAAACGGATATGCCGGGTATGAAGAATGAACGTTGTTATGTTCCAGCTCATAACAAAGATACCGATAGAAAAACCAACAAAACCGGTACTTAACGCAGTTACATTTCCCCAATATTCGGGTGCTAAATACAAGGTTTCGGAGCCATAAGGCCGTAAAAAATGACCGGCAACCGTGGCAAATAAAATAACCCAGAACAGGAGCAAAAGCTGGTATCGCCTGAAGTGCAGAAAGAAAAGCTGCACCGGTAATGAATAGTAAAAACCTGTTCCGAATTTCTTCATAAAAAGTTTAGCTTTTGGTATGGCTAAAAGCTTTCGGCAATCAGCTATCAGGTTCAGAGGTTCAAACAAACTTTATCTGCTAAACACACTCATCAACTTTCTTTTTTGCTGCTTCCAATCAGTAATTCTATCAAATAGGTTACAACTGAAAGCAAAATACCAAACCAGAAAGCCGACCACCAGTTTAACACCGTAAAACCGGTTACAAAAGAAGCCGCCAATTTTATGATAAGCGTATTGATAACAAGTAGAAACAAGCCCAATGTTAAGATTGAAATGGGAATGGTCAGAATAACTAATATTGGCTTTATAAATGCGTTTAGCAAAGCCAAAACCAGCGCCAGCACAATGGCTGTTAAACCACCATTGATACTTACGCCGGGAATTAAGTTGGCAGCGATAATAGCTGCCAACGCCGTTACTAATATTTTACCGAGAAACTTCATAATTATTTAGATTACGGTGAGTTGATAAAATTGTTCAGGCTGCAAATATTTATTGGCTAATGCCTGCAGATCTTCGGCTGTTATAGTTTTAATTATCCCGAGACTTTTGTAAAAATAATCTTCTGATAAGCCTTGTAGAATATATAACTTCCAACGATTGATAATTTGAAAAGGTCCGTCAATATGTCCGAGTATCGTACCAACCATATAATTGCGTACCAGGTCAAGTTCTTCCTTTTCAACCGGCTCGTTGCGAAGCGTTTCCATTTCATGATAAACTTCTTTTATTGTAGCGTCTGCTACATCTCTGCCGGCTTCTGTGGTAATAGACAAAGCAGATTGCTGCACATGATTTTCTAAGTAACTATGAATGCCATACGTGTAGCCTTTGTCTTCGCGGATATTGCTCATTAACCGCGAACCAAAATAGCCGCCGAAAATATTATTCAGCACCTGCATCTTCGGAAAATCTTCGTGATGTCGGTTTGGAAAAGGCTGCGCAATACGAATCGCGGCCTGTACGCCTTTTTCATCATTTGATACGTTATATAGTTTTTGCTCTGCAGGTTTTGGTGTATGAATAATTTGAGGTAACGCTTCGCGATTAAAAGGCAGCGAACCAAAATGCTTGTTAAGCAATTCAATTAAATTGTCGGGCAATTTCCCAGCTACAAAAACAGAGCATTTACCATGTGTGTAATATGTATTGTAAAATTGAACAAGCTGCTCCTGCGCTACGTCATCGTAACCATCGGCGGTTGTATATTTTCCATACGGATGATCGAACCCGAATAAATATTTATCTATCAAACGATTGGCAACGAAATCGCATTTCTTCAGATTTACCTGCAAGCGTTGCTTTTGATTTTGACGATAAATATCTAATTCTTCCTGCGGAAAAATACTTTCGGTAAGCAACTCTCCTATTACCGGCAACAATTCGTGAACGTGCTTGCTTAAACAATGCAGGGAAATCGCTGCCGTTTCGTTGCTGCAACTCCGGTTCAAAAAAGCGCCATAAAATTCAAAGTGCTCGTTAATATCAAAAGCGCTTCGCTGCTTAGTTCCGTTCTTCAGCATAAAATTGGTAGTTGCCGCTACAATGTTTTGCTCTTCGTACCAGTTTCCTGCCTGAAATACCAGTTCTATTTGTATTACTTCCTGTGTGCCCGCATTTATGGCATATACCGGCGTTCCGTTATCCAACGTATAAAAATCATAAGGCTTCAGCGTTACATCAAACTCAACCGGCTGATGAATGGGCGGCGCCTGTTTCCTGTTCAGTGTCATCATATAAAAGTAAAGATGGCAAAAGTAAATCTTACTTGTTACTACTCATTTGTGAATTTTTATAGGTTACGATAATAACGGCAATCAGTCACTCAATCTTTGTTTACATAACAAGATATTACTTATGATGTATCAAATCATAAGTAATGTATAATAGCTAAGTTTTTTACGTGAATTATTATTTCGTAAAAAGAACCAAATCAGCTTGTTTAATATTGGTTCAATAGCTATAATAAAGGTTATCGAAGATGATAAACACCGCCGATGCGAACACCGCTCGCGTAAGCAGCGCCTGTAGATTGCAAATAGCCGGTCCATTTAGCATACGTATATTGGAAAGTTAAAGTAGAATAGTTGTAATTTATATGTTCAGGTATCTGGGTAAGATAATTAAGAGCCTCGACACGGCTGTACGATTTTCCTAACACAAAGCCATACGCAAACTGCAAACTATAAGAACCATGATTTGTTTTTCTAACGGTTTCGGTATTAAAACCAACTGTTGAAAAATTGGGACTTCGGATAATTAAATTTGCCGCGTTATCAGGCAGGTTCTTCCTGAACTTTGCATAAGAACCCAATTCATGGTGTGTTGATAATTCTGTTCCGATTATTCTCCACTCACCATGCCTTGTAACATGAACCAGGTTTATTCCTCCTTCAGCACCAATACTGCCATAAAATTTATTCCCGGCCATAGCGTTCAAGGCTTTCCAATTGGCGGTAGTATAATCTGTCGCCGTGTCGAAAGGCGCAACTTTATAATTTCCAAACCCGGCATTGGCTCCATAATAAGCCTGGAATATACCAAACTGTTTTGCCTGGTAAATATTGCCTTCAAAATGAATCACTTTGTCAGTCTGGTTTGTATTGGCTCTTCCAAAATACAAATTGCCGCCTGTATAAGTAGCTGTTTTAATTGAATCTTTTTTTAGTGGCATTGTATGATAAGCCGTACTGTTACCGTTGAAAGGACTTACATAATATGTCGGGCGTTCGATAATACAACTGCTAAAAGAAACAATGACAAACAAGCAAATAGAGTAAAGAAGTTTCATAAGTAAGGGCAAGCAATCAGATGCTCGAATTGTAATTAAAGGTAGCAACTCTTTTTATTTTCCGGATACTACTTTTTCGCTGCTAAAAGTTGATATGTAATTTCTGAATACAACAAATATTATCAATTCAATTTTTAGTTGCAATCTGCGTTGGTTACCGTTTTCCGTTTTCAAACAGCCACCAGAAACGTTTGCGCGGAACAATTTTATAGTTGGTAGTAATGTATGTACGGATGTGGTTCATGGCTTCGTTAATATCATCGGTAAGCAACACAAGGTTCATATCAGCCGGAGAAATCGTGCCTTTATCAGCCATTTCCCGAATGGTTTCCATTAATGGTTTATAATATTCTTTTCCATACAAAACAATAGGAAACTGTGTGATGGTTTTGGTTTGAATTAAAGTGATGGTTTCAAAAAATTCATCCATCGTTCCAAAGCCGCCGGGCATAATGATAAACGCATAAGAATACTTTATCAAAAGCGTTTTTCGAACAAAGAAATAATCGAACGTAACGGCTTTATGCAAATAAGGATTTTCTTTCTGTTCGTGTGGCAATACAATGTTACAACCGATGCTGGTGCCGCCATTTTCAAAAGCGCCTCTGTTAGCGGCTTCCATAATACCCGGACCGCCACCCGTCATGGTGCTGAAACCCAAGCCGGCTATACGTTTGCCAAACTCTCGCGCAGCCACATAATAAGAATCTGTTTCTATAAAACGCGCAGATCCAAACACGGTTATACAAGGATTTTCGAAGTGCAGTTTGCGGATGCCGGTAAAGAATTGCCATATTACTTTGCATAAGAAAACAAACTCGTAACCACGGCTGTGCGGGCCATCTAAATACACATGTTCTTTGGCAGGAATAATTCGTTCCGATTCTTTCATATAAATCCGGTCTTTTAAACCGGAAAAGTAAAGCGTTATCTTTTTATAAGATGTTAAGTGTAAATAGAACCCGTTGCCAAAGAACTTTTTCCTGCAATGTTATATGCGGTTTATTTTTACACAAACACCAATCATGCGCGTTTCTGTTTTATTCCTTTTACTTATTGCATTTGTTTCTTCCAAAGCACAACATACAACGACTTTGTTTGAACAATCCGGCGGCACGCAAACACCAACTTATTACCAGACTATTGATTGGTGGAAAAAGATAAATGCAGCGCATTCCATAATTAATATGAAAGCGATGGATACAACAGATGCCGGTTTTCCATTGCATTTAATAATGGTAAATAACGATAAAGATTTTTCCATCAAATCAATCAAAGCAAAAGGCAAAAGCATCATCTTCATAAACAATGGCATTCATCCCGGCGAGCCGGATGGAATTGACGCCAGCATGTTACTGGTTAGAGATATTGCGGAAGGAAAATATAAGCTGCCAAACAATATTGTTTTAGCAATCATTCCGGTGTATAATATCGGCGGTTGCTTAAACAGAAATGAGAATTATCGTGTTGATCAAAACGGGCCGGAAGCGTTTGGTTTTCGCGGCAATTCGCAAAACCTCGATCTGAACCGCGACTTCATTAAATGCGATTCAAAAGATGCGCTTGCCTTCACACATATTTTTCATCTTCTCGATCCTGATATACAAATAGACAATCATGTAAGCAATGGCGCCGACTATCAACATATCATTACGTTGCTTTCTTCGCAGCATAATAAATTGGGTGGTGAAATGGGCGATTATCTGAATAAAACGTTAGAGCCGGCGATATATAAACTGATGAAAGATAAAAGCTACGATTTGGTGCCTTATGTCAATCATTTTGGCGATAATACACCTGATGTTGGCTGGACAGAATTTTGGGACAGCCCGCGTTACAGCAGCGGCTTCGCGGCACTTTGGAATACGTTTGCTTTTATGCCTGAAACCCACATGCTGAAGCCTTACAAACAACGTGTAGAAGCTACGGTTGCGCTGATGAAAAGTTTTATAGAATTCACTTCTGCTAATAGCAAAACCATTACACAGTTGAGACAGAATGCAAAGCAAAAAGCAGCAACGCAACCGAGCTTTCCACTGCATTGGAAAATAGATAGCATACAACCTTCGCAAATTATTTTTAAAGGTTATGAAGCGGGCAAAAGAAGAAGCCAGGTATCTGGTTTGCCTGTTTTGTTTTACGACAGAACCAAGCCGTTTACCAAAACAATTCCTTTTTATAATCAATACAAAGCAGATGTATTTTTTGATAAGCCAAAAGCGTATATGATACCGCAAGGCTGGTGGAAAGTGATTGAACGATTGCAGGCAAATAATGTAGTAATGACGCGGCTTTCGCGCGATACAACTATACAAGTTGACTGGTATAAGATTGAAGATTACAAAGCATCAGCCAGGCAATTTGAAGGTCATCATTTGAATCTAAATGTGAAGACATCAACACACACAGATACGATTCATTTTCGCAAAGGCGATTATTATATTTCGATGAACCAAACAGCCAATCGTTTTCTTATCGAAACCTTAGAGCCAACCAGCGAAGACAGCTATTTTACCTGGAACTTTTTTGACGCTGTGTTAGGACAAAAAGAATATTTTTCAGATTACGTTTTTGAAGAAACAGCCGCTACTTTTTTGCAATCTCATCCTGATATAAAAAAGGCATTAGAAGATAAGAAAAACAGCGATTCTTCTTTGGCTGGTAATGCAGATGCACAACTGGATTTTGTATTTCGCAATTCGCCGTTTATAGAACCCGATTATTTGCGTTATCCGGTATTTAAAATCAAGGAATAATTTGTTTAATCTAACAGACTTCATTTATTTTAGTCGCCACAAAATAATTTCTTCATGCGTGTTATTTCCTATAATGTAAACGGTATTCGCTCGGCTATAAACAAAGGCTTTTTAGACTGGCTGCAAACCGACCCGGCAGATGTCATTTGTTTACAGGAAATTAAAGCCAGCAAAGAGAATGTTGACTTTGCAAAAATAGAAGCGCTTGGCTACCATACATTCTGGTATTCAGCCCAGAAAAAAGGATATAGCGGCGTGGCTATTTTCAGCAAAATTGTACCCGATAATATTGTGTATGGAAGCAGTATAGAACAAAGCGATTTCCGAAGGCAGAATAATACGCGCTGACTTTGGTAATACAAGTGTTTTCAGCGCTTATTTTCCTTCCGGCACAAGCGGCGATGAACGGCAGACTTACAAATACCAATGGCTTGATGAGTTTCATGAATATTTGGAAGAATTACGCAAGACAAAACACGAGTTAATTATTTGCGGCGATTATAATATTGCACACAAAGAAATTGATATTCACGACCCGAAAGGAAACAAAAATTCATCTGGTTTTTTACCGCAGGAAAGAGAATGGCTGACTAAGTTTTTCGGAAGTGGTTATGTTGATACGTTTCGTCATGCGCATCCTGATAAAACGGCTCATTATTCCTGGTGGAGTCAACGTTTTCCTTCCGTTCGTTTACAAAACAAAGGCTGGCGTATTGATTATATCAGCGTTACCGATAACCTGAAAGAAAAGATACGCGATGCGCAGATTTTACCACATATCAAACACAGCGATCATTGTCCTATTTATGTAGAAATTGCATGATTTTTTTTGGAATCAATTACTATAAAAAACAAGCTGATTTCTTCAAGAAATTGCTTATAAAATTCCTGCTTTGTGATATGATTTTATAAAGCTGAAGTTCCATAAATACGTAACGTTCTTTTCAAATTGCTCAACTCGCTTTGCATGTCTTCAATACGTTGCAATAAATGGCTGATGGCTTCAATACCTTCCATATTAATATCAAGATCATAATGAAGCCGCGTATATTTTTCAAGCAAAGGCAATTGGTTGGAAGGAAGATATTGTCTTTGCTCCTGCAGCGTAATTTCTATCAATCCATATTCACCAAGCTGGTTGATAAAATGAATATCGGTATGCGATTCTCTTACATATTCTTCTATGGTTATTAATTCGTTCTGCATACAATTATAATTTTGACAATTGGGTAAATAAATCTTTTTGTTGTTCGGTAAGATTGGTTGGAATTTTTACATTGTATGTTACAATCAAATCGCCAAAGTCACCTTCCTTTTTATATACCGGAAAACCTTTGCCTTTAAGCCTTGTTTTTGTTCCGTTTTGTGTTTCGGGTTTTACTTTCAGTTTCACTTTCCCGCTTATTGTATCAACGGTTATTTCGCCGCCTAATACAGCTGCATATAAATCAATATTAACCGTTGTGTACAAGTCGTTGTCAAGACGCTTAAACCCGGCGTCTTCATCAATCACAAACGTCATGTATAAGTCGCCTGCGGGACCACCATTTACACCCGGCGCACCATGACCTTTTAATTTGATGATTTGTCCGTCTGCAATGCCCGCCGGCACGGTTATACGAACCTGTTTACCATTCACGTTCAGTGTTTGCTGATGCGTGGTATAAGCCTGCCGTAAACTCAAATGAAGTTCTGCGTTGTAATCCTGTCCTCTGAAAGCGGATTGTCTTCTTCCGCCACCGGAACGATTCCCGAACATAGATTCAAAAAAATCAGAAAAATCGCCGCTACCTTCGCTTGAAAATCCTTCAAAGCCTTGCCCAAAAGGTTGTTCGCCGCCGTTGTAATGTTGTTGCCCGCCGCCACTTTGCTGCTGGCGGCGCGAATTCTCAAACTGATCTGCGTGTTGCCAGTTTTCGCCGTAAGCGTCATATTTCTTGCGCTTATCAGCATCACTTAAAACTTCGTTGGCTTCATTAATTTCCTGAAATTTTTTATGCGCTTCTTTGTCGTTTGGATTTAAGTCGGGATGATGTTTCCTAGCGAGTTTACGATATGCTTTTTTAATATCTTCTTCGCTGGCATTTTTATCTACACCCAATACTTTGTAGTAATCTATGTAAGCCATAATACTTTATTATTCTACTGATTGTGTGCCAAAGGTAAAGACTGACAATTTTACAATATGTTTTGTAATAACACATCTCCGGTTATAATACAAATGAATGGTAAGGTGATGATGCGTAACCGTAAACAAAAACGCTGGTAACATAAATCTTAACTTACATTACCAGCGCGCCAAATAAATTAAAGAGGATAAAATAAGTAAATCTAGAACACATCATTCCCGCTAAAACCTTCATCAAATTCACCATCATTCATGCGGCTGCCTTTTTGTATAAACAAACGTCCGCCATCGGTATTATCTCCCGCAGGCGAAGACGGAACGGGTTTCCAGTTTCCGCCACCTTGCGGGAAACCAGCACCACCATCACCTTCCCATTCTTCAAACTTTTGAATATGAAGCAAAGCGCGAAGCTTAATGGTTTCTAACGAACCGTTACGATGCTTTGCAATACGAATATGCGTTTCGCCGCGCGTGCTTTCACCGTTTTCGTTTGCCATCTGCTCGTAATATTCGGGACGATAAATAAACATAACCATATCGGCATCCTGTTCAATCGCGCCCGATTCACGCAAATCGCTTAACTGCGGCATTTTACTTTCCTTACGCGTTTCAACGGCACGACTCAACTGGCTTAGCGCGATGATAGGAACCTGCAGTTCTTTTGCCAATGCTTTTAAGTTACGCGAAATGGTACTGATTTCCTGTTCGCGGTTGCCGCCTTTGTCGGTGTTTCCACTCATTAATTGCAGGTAATCTATAATGATTAAACCAACCTTATTTTTGTTTACCAAACGGCGGGCTTTGGCGCGAAATTCAAAGATGTTCAGCGCTGCGGTATCATCAATAAAAATGGGCGCTTGTTCTAACCGTTTGATGCCTTTTGAATGCAATTGCTGGTATTCATAATCTTCCATTTTACCACGCGAAATTTTTTCGAGCGGAATTTCGCTTTCAGCGGAAAGAATACGTTGCACCAACTGGCCGGCACTCATTTCCAACGAAAATACAGCCACCGGTGTCGGGCGGATTTTATTCAGCGCAGCTGTGCGGGCAAGGTTTAAAGCAAAGGCTGTTTTACCAACTGCAGGACGGGCAGCCAGGATGATTAAATCTGTTTTTTGCCAGCCGTAGGTTACTTTATCCATAGAAGGAAAACCGCTTGGAATACCGGAAATATCTTCCTGCCGGGTACGCAATTCATCAATGCGGTTGATGGCTTCGGCAAGTGCGCTGCTCATCTCGCGATAATCTGTTTTGAGGAAGTTGTTGGTAATCTGGAAAATCTTTTCTTCGGCATCATCCATCAAATCAAAAACATCGGTGCTGTCTTCGTAAGCATCGCTGATAATTTCACCACTGATACGTATTAACTCGCGCTGAATAAACTTCTGCAATACAATACGGGCGTGGGTTTCGATGTTCGCGCTCGATACAACGGAGTTGGTAAGCCTGGTTATATAATACGGCCCGCCAACCATATCCAGCTCTTCGCGCATTTTCAATTCTTCCACAACCGTTAATAAATCAATCGGCATTGATTTATCAGCCAGACTTTTAAAAGCATTATAAATTCGCTGGTGTGCATCTACATAAAAACATTCCGGTTTTAAAATCTCTATCACGGTATCAAAAGCTGTTTTCTCCAGCATGATGGCGCCCAATACAGCTTCTTCCAGTTCTTTGGCTTGCGGCGGCACTTTGCCATACATCATGGTGCTAACATCTGCTGCTGGTTTTCTCCTGTTCTTCCGGTCTTTATTAATGTTGAAATCCACGGCGAATTATTTAGTTGGTAGTAAAAAAATTTCCTGTTGCTCTATAAAAGTAAACAAAATACTATAATATTTAGCAAATTGTTTTGTTCTGACAGAACGAATATGGTGAAAGAAATGACAGGAAAACGGTTTTGAAAAGACCTTTTTTATCACCATTTATAAATAGCCGGATTGCACATTTTTTTTTAGTTATTCACAAAAGCGGGCGATATATGAACAGAGGTAGAAGTGAAAATTGTGACTGTTTTTGTAATTGTTTCTAAAGTGATTTGATTGTTTTTTTGAAAATAAAAAGGACATACAAATGATGTATATCCTTAAAAAAAAATCAGGAAGAAAATTTATTTGTTGGGATGTTCTGCGTCGTACTTTTCTGAGGCTTCTTTTGCCTTTTCAAAATCTAATACAACACCATTGATACAATATCGCAAACCGGTTGGTTTCGGACCATCATCGAACACATGCCCCAGATGAGAATGGCAACGTCCGCACATCACTTCTGTACGACGCATTCCATATGCATTGTCGGCTTCGTAAATAATAGAACCTTTGCTGATTGGCTCGTAAAAGCTTGGCCAGCCACAACCACTTTCAAACTTGGTATCGCTTCTGAAAAGCGCATTGCCGCAAACCGCACAATAGTAAGTGCCGATTTCATCAAACTCTTCGTACTTACTTGTATAAGGTCGCTCTGTTCCTTTTTCGCGGGCAATATGATACACATCGCCCGGCAAAATTTTCTTCCATTCTTCGTTTGTTACATTCACTTTGTCAGTACCCGATTTTGAAAAATACTGGTTTTCTGAATTGTCCATAGTCTTTGTTTTGAGATTGCCTGCAGCCGATTTATAACATCGCTGCAAAGATATAATAGCGCTTCATTTCAATAATTGTACTAAAATACGAATATTGAAACGTTATCATTGCTAATGAAGTTTTAAGAATATGTAAATATGCTTTGCACAATCATTGTGTTTCTATTATTTTTGCAGCCCTTTACAAAAGGAAACCCGACTCCGTAGCTCAGTTGGTAGAGCAATTGACTCTTAATCAATTTGCCTTTAATAATACCGCCTATATATACTTAAAAATCAATAACTTATAAAGACTTCCTCAAATCATGATTTTCATTTGCGAATTATTTGCAAGTTCTAATCATTTATTCGAAGAACAGGAGCCTTATGCTATTGCAAAGGTAAATTTTTATGGGAAGAATTTTCACTTTCAACGGATGGAAACTTGGATCGAATGTTTATTCTTGTCGATTTGTTGTTTTCGGCATATTGCCTTGGACATTTTCATTACCCTTTTTCAAATTGTTGGAGTTAAAGAAACTATTCTTACTTTAAGCATTTATCAAAACTTTTGAATACTCCTTACTACCTTCGCTAAAAATTTAGTTTTGCTGAAATGTAAGCCTATACTGTGTTCCAGCCTCTATTTTTAAAGAGTTGGGTTCGTAGTGAAGCCCGCTAATATATAATTATCCAAGAAATTAATTCCAATATCAATGAAGACATACTTCCCGACTAAGTCTATTGTAGACAAAATAAATATTGAAGAATCAAGGGATACATTTCGGGCTAAATATTACACAATCGTAAACACCGTTATTTGGAACGCAATTACCCGTACAGAAGAATATTTTGAAACCGGTAAGCGATTGAATCAGAAACTTCATATAAATAAACTTATTTCTTATGACAGATCAGGAGAACTAATAAAAGACCTGTTAGAATGGAAGGTTCTGGAAATAACAGATGACAACTATCAACAGGGAATTAAAGCTAAAGCTTATCAAATCCACTCCTCCCATCCTCTTGACAAACTGATTGCCGTTCCAATTACAGCCATCAAAACAAGATTAACCGATAAACTTGCGGCTAAGACAAAGAAATCAACCGATATACTATGCAAACGTATTAAAGCAATAATGCAAAACTATGTTCGAATTGATTCCATAGGTCTGAGGTACCTTCGAATGAAATATCCACTTCTTACACCTGCCATTGTTCAGTACGAATCAGGAGAAACAATCAAGGATGAATTGTATAATCATGTACATATACAACTTGGGGATTTACAACTATTCCGAATATTCATTGGTGACATTGAAGTAATGCGACCAGAGGCTTCAAGTCGAAAAGATACGAAAAGCAGGATTTATTACAACTTCACTCAGCTTCCAAGCAGATTCAGACGTGTATTACTATTAAACGGGAAACACTTACACTACGTCGACATAAGCAACTGCCAGCCTTGTTTATCTGTTTCACTCATTTACAACCACCTCCTTCAAAAAAGTGGTAAGTCTAAATCACAATTTTTACCACCAGCAGATTTTGTTGATTACCAAACCATGTGTGAAACGGGCAAACTATATAAAGAACTGGGTAAAAAATTTAATAAATTCAGAAAGGAAGATGAAGAAAAATATACAGATGAAGGGTATGATGAATTCAAAATCCAATGCTTCTCTGAAATCTTTTATAGCAAACGTCCATCCGGAACTTTAGGCACGGTATTTACAAATTTGTTTCCTACTGTAGCAACCGCTATGCAAGAACTCAAAGGAAAGAAAGAGTCAGTTAAATCAAACATCGAAATCCAAAAAAAGAAGAAACCAAGTAAACTCCATGCGCAGTTTGCTGTAATGCTTCAACAGAGCGAAAGCAAACTTATGCTTGATACTGTTCTAAAACCACTATTAATGAAAGGACATCTATTGCTTCCTTTGCATGATGCATTGTATGTGAGTGATCCTGCATTGGTTCCAATTGTTCAGGATTTAATTGCCAGTGAATTTTTAAGACTATACAATGTGCGAATAAAAACGAAGACTGAAGATGTGCTTTTGGTTAAGAAAAGAATTTCCCTAAAGAAACAAAAGCAAAAAGAAAATGAAGAATGGTTTCAGCAGTTTTCGATAATAAATCCGTGACAAAGTTAAAAGATGGAGTAGCATCCCTTGGAATGGGTATAATTATTTATTATAGATCATTAAAGATTCGATTCGCAGGTAAGAAGGAAGCTTGTTCATACAAAAAACGGAAAGCGGTCAAAACCATTATTAAGAAAAAGGTTGATTTGAGAAATAGAGCCAAAGAAATTATAAACAGAAAATTTCTTGAAATGCAACAAGAAATCATTTCCATCAATAATCAGATAGCTTTTAATTAAGGAAGCCCTTTTTTTTACACCTTCTTTTTACAGTTTGTATAACAAGAGTTTAATTCTACAAAGATTACTTTAAATAAGCGTGAGAAAAGCTGATGTTGTTGTGAGTAAGGAAGTTGATTAAAGCTAAAAAGGCAATCAGGTGGGTTTTCAATACGTAGCCATTTTTTCAATTATGTTCAACCATTTTTTACCTTTAATTTCATTCACTTAGAGAATGACACAATAGTTTATTACAGCTTCATACAGGCTGGTTGATCAGAAGATTGCAGAGAACTTCAATGATATTCTTATTTGCCAATTATGAGCAATTTTGAAGCATTTGAACATGGTTTCAGAAGATGTAATTACGACGCTTATACTATAAAATAGTGAGCATTATACATTTTGCTAAAGCCCATTATTGAATGTCTTTCTCTGTTAACAGCATGGTTTCGATTAGTGTTTTCTGTGATTGCGTTGGTTGCACTTCTTAACCGTGTCGTTATTTTCCAATTACTTACGGCTCATAATTACCTGACTGCATTTGGACAGACTCAGTTATATGCGCAGGTAATGCTTTACCTTACAATGTTTAGAAGTGGCTACCACTTTGGTATTTTATTTTTAGGTGTTCATCTTATTTTTCTCGGGTACTTGGTTTTTAAATCTGATTACATACCGAAAGATGGGAATACTGCTCATCGTTTGCAGTTTGGGCTGTAAAATGATAGTGCCTAAAGTTCCTTTGAAAAGTTCTCGTTGATTAATAGTTTCGCGTTGCATTGTGTTTCTATGTATTGCAAATCTGTAAAAATGTTTTAAACAACCAAATTTTTTTAATAAGGGAAATACCAGCAAAATCTTACGAGCTTGCCTTGTGACAGAGCTTCCCGGACACATACTTCATTTGACATAGCATTCATTTTGCCACACTAAGACGAAGGGCCAACATACAACATTGGGTTTTCTGCTATGCTGGCAGACGTAGTAACAATTAGCTGCCTATCGCTATCAGCTATTATCCGGTTGGCGAATTACTATTTAGCTTTTTTTTGTTAACTTCAACTTCAGTAATTCTATTGGGCAGCGGTTCCGGGCTGGACATTCAATTGATTTAAGCACAGCAGAAAGCCTTCAACGTTAGGCGCAACCTATTCAGATGTTCCAACCATATGAAACAATCGAAACGACCAGAGACATCAATCCTGTCGCTAAGAAAGGAATGAAAGGTTTAATAGTTGAAATTTGGGGCAATGACGGTTACGAAGTAGAGTTTGTTAAAGAAGACGGTGATAGCTATCAATATAACAATGAATCTATTTTTACACTCAAAGCCTTTTATATTACCAAACCTTCTAATTGATTTAAAAAGTAACCAAAGACTTTTATGCAAGAGAAAATACAAATTCCGATTAATGAGGAGTTTCAGCAAATATGCAAGGAAATTTCAGAGAAGAATTATTCCGATGTTGAGTGGTGTAATATTGAGAGTGACGACATGTTTCAAAAAAGTGAATTTGTAGGAGGGTTTGACGCAACTGAAAAAGCATTTACTTTTTCTTATTACAAGGACGGTAACGAATATTGGTTTCAAGTAACATTAGCCGAAATCAACAAAATTTACCAAGGCAAAAAACTTGAAATTAATGGAACATTGAAAAATGCGGACACTTAGGTATGCGCCAAACAGTGTGTTTATAAAATTGTGGCTGGACATTAAGCTTTCAACTATAAATCGCTATTTTGCTTTTGTGGTTAATTGAACTGATGTTTTTCAAATACCAGCACTGCATAAACACTTATCCGTTATGCGGCAGCTTCACAAAACGCTCCGAAATGTACATCTTAGGAGAGGATAACAAAATTGACTTAATCAAGAAGGATATACATTCAAATGCTTTAAAGGTATACAGCAAGTATGCTAAACATTTAGACCTAAGAGCAATGACATTCAGTTTTTTAAAAGCCACTAAAAATGTTGCAGATTTATTCGTTAACAAGCAGACTTCTATCTTCGGAGACTTTATCATAGATGCAATCGAAAAAATAAGTTCAGGAAAAAGAAGGGTTAATTATTATAAAGTAGAAGAAGCTCATTATATGATTTTATGGGCGAATCGAATAGGAGAAATGATGCATAAGGTACTCATTTCACGACTCAAAAACATTGGGCGTAACAGAAAATACACAAGACCATTATCTTGACTTTCTGTTAGACTTTCCAACCAATTGGGAAGAAAATAGTTTTGAACGAAGAATTTTAAGACTTACTGATGTTGTTTTTTACAACATTGACGAAATCCCATATTTTGGGCAGCTACTATTTTGACAATTGTAAATAGAGGACAAATAACAAAAGATTTTGGAACAGAAAGAAATGACTTTAAAGTTACAAGGACAAAAAGTGAAATTCAGACAACTGCTGGTAATAGAATAATTGAATACGAAAACTGCAGTTTATTAATCCCAACAAAATAAATGGGTTTGACACAGACAGAACATAAAGACAAAAATATAATTGAGATTTTTAAAAGTCGTGACGGACTTGAAACAAAAGTCGAATTGAACAACGGCAGACTAATTTCTGTTTGGAATATTGCTTGGGGTTATGACATTGGAGATGAGTTTGCTCATATAACGACAAACATTAGCCCAAATATTGACAACGCAACAATTGACTTTTTTTTCACTACCGAGATAAGCAAATTATTGACAAACGACGAATAAAAACTGCCACCAACATGGGGTTTCGTACAAGCAGGGCTGGATTGCTATGGAAAAAACAAAACTATTTTTAGGCTATTTTTATGCTGCTTCCGATACGTTATTAACATAGGGTTGTTGTTTATTCACTACTGCTACTACTCTTAGTAGGAGCTTATTTCTGATTGCGTTTAGTACCAGCATTCCATTTTTACCTTCTGCCTTTTTACGGTGGAAATATTGTTTGAATTCGGGTGAGTATTTGATGGCGACAAGTGCGCAGAGATGTAACATTTTTTTGAGTTCTTTGTTTGCCATTTTGTGTACTTTATTTTTGCCTTTAATGCTGGTGCCGCTGCTGTTGCCAAAAGGTACTACGCCTGCATAACTGCCCAGTTGTTTACCACTTGGTCTTGAAGCAAAATTATTGGTGCAGCAGATGATATATATCGCTGTAAGATGTCCGATACCCGGTACGGTTTTTATTAGATTATAATTGGTGTAAATAGCCTGGTTTTGTTGTATGATTTTTTCAATCATTGCTTCTATTTGTTCAATGCTTTTTTTGATACCTTCTATAGCGGCATAATGTGCTTTATTTAGCATAGTCAGCAGCACTTTATCATCAGTACATTTTACCTCGTTAAGATAGTTTTTAGTGCTGTGCAGTTGGGTTAACAGGCGACTGCGACTGCTCATAAGGTCTTTAAGCATCATAAACACAGGATCCAGTGCTGGTGTAGCTTTCAGTTCATCTGCCTGCTTTAGGCAGTACATGCAAAGACGCTTTGAGTCAACTACATCATTCTTGCCGCGGGTAATACCCAGGCTCCATTTAATATGTGCTGCATTACCGATATGCAGTTGTAGGTTGTGAGTGCTGCAAAAGCTCCAGATAAGGCGGTGATATACCCCTGTGTTTTCTATAACTAACAAGCTGTTTTCATCATAAGAAACAAGTTGCAGCTTAAGCCATTTTTTAAAGCCTTTCATGCCCTGTGGTGTATTGTCAAAGCGCTCTGTAATTACAGGTTGTTTAGCGTGTTGGACCACTGCGATTAAAGAGACATCAAACCAAAGTTTAGAGACATCAATACCGAGATAATTTTTTCTTTCTGAGAGCATAATTTTGTTTTTACATTTGAGTATAAGCCTGACCTTTTTTTGCCCCATCGTCTTAGTCCTTAATAATGGGTATAGAAGCCCTAATTGCTATAGAGACACTAAGGGGAAAAACCGGCAGTGGATTGTATCCAGCCCTGGGTCATTAACCCTGACGTTGTGATAATGCGCTACTGCCGGTGGTTAGGTTTATCAACAAATAAATGTGAATTGTAAAGAAAAAAAGTAGCAAAAAAAGAAAGTTGTGATAATAGTAAGTATTTTATGTTCAATTAATGAATGCAAACCTAAAGGACGTTGTACACTCGGCTGCAAATCATTTATCAGCTTTTGTTCAAGCCGACATTTCGCTGTTCAGCATTAGTTGTTATCTTCATCTTCAGTTTTTCTATTAAGCATTTGTTCCGGCTGACAGTTCGCTATTGCTATGCCATCGCAAATGCTTACCGTTGTATGTCATTTCATTAGACTTGCTACCTATGGACAATTTAAAAAGGGAATTAGAGCTTAAATTAGAAAAAATATTGCACGTTTACATCTTTGCTCAAGAAGCGTATTTGTACACAGAATATTTCCATAATCCTGACACAAAAGAAGAGTTAGACTTAGTGACAAACTCGCCGCTTTCAAGAGACATCTTAAAAATAATGCACTTAATGTTTAGGACTTTGATAAGTGAAGTATCCAAACTGTTTAGTCATTCAGAAATGGATAAATTCAGATTAGAAAGCTTTATAAAATCAATAGCTCCTTCTGGACATTTTAGAAAAATCGGAATATCAGTTAATCACGTTGAGTTTTGGGAAGAACAATTGAATAAAAACAAAGACATCATTGACACTATACTTTTACTTAGAAGTAAATTGTATGCACATACAGACAATCCGCTGACAGACTATAATGACATTGATATTTCATTCAAACAAATAAAGTCCTTATTAGATTTAGCAGCGACGATTTTAAAAGGTATTTATAGAGACATATTTGATAATGATTTGCTAACACATTCTCCTTCATTTGACCGAAGTAGATTTGGTATTCTGAAATTATTAGCGAAAGCTGAAAAAGAGAGACAAGACGAAATATTTGGAAGACATAAAAATTGGAAATAAGAAACGGCATACAACAGTAGGTTTGGCAATAGGCTGGCTTGACAGACGAGCTATCAGCATTTGATCTTTATTCTGCTTTAGTAGCCATAGATACAATGCTGATGAATAGCAACTGAGATTATAAAAACAGAAAAGAAGTTTTTTATTTATCGAATAATTATAATTATAATCTATTTTGTGATGATAATGTATCACTTGCATTTTAAAAATCATTTTATTTATTTACCTTTGAAGCAAACTTTATAAAATGACAAAGTACAAGATCAGTATCGAAGTAGAATCCTTTCTTAACCCAGATCAATTACGTTTATCCGACTTCAAAGAAGCCTTAGCCCTTGATCTTAATTGTTTTCTTAGAGATGGATTAGATGAAAAGAACGGTTATAATGGTAATGATCAGAATTTGCTTGCGCTGGAAGATGGAAGTTTGAGGTTTTTTAAAACATGGTTTTCTATGCAAAAGCTCGAAACAAATGAAGAAGAAGAGCAAGTTGATTTAAAAGAATTAGGAATTCTGGAGTGATATATTGAGATAGAAGTGAATAAATGATAATTGATACTACCTTGTTCGTCTGTTTATCAGCAGTATAGTTGATGAAATCACCGGCAAAACAAGAAATTTTTAATTATCCATTAGATATTATATAATGCAAAAAGCTATTAGCTACATACTAACGCTATAAAAAATTAAATTTTTCAACAGAAACAAGTAGCAATATTCAACAATTCTGAAGCAGGTGACTTAATCAACTTACATTGATAAGCATAATCAGAAAGTGTTAATTAGCGGGCTTTTTTACATAATCTTTTATGGGAACGTTTTCAACTTGCTCAATTCATTAAAATCGTTATTTTAGCCCTGAAAATATTGTTAGCGTTTAGCTGATTGGATATTTCGCTGATAATGACCAATAGATATTTCGGGAATAGGGTCAACGGTTCCGTGGTAAACTGACCAGTGGATTCCGGCGCAAATTGACCACTTCAATTACCGCGGATTCCGCGGCAAACTGACCACCCTTTCAAAGTGATTGTGACCACTGTGTAAGCAACCTATTTTTAGTTGTCAGCTATAAGAAGCTGACACTACAAAGTATGGCAAACACACCGATCAGCATGAGTAAAATCCGTCAGATCATTCGCCTCTATACACAAGGAACCAGCCGGCTTTCTATTGCAGCCTGGACGGGCGTATCGCGCAATACCGCCAAGAAGTACATACAAGCATTCCAGGACTCCCGTTTTACGTTCGAAGACATCAACCGGCTCACTGACAAAGAGCTCGACGACCTCTTTGGAAAGAGTGATGAAAAGCCTCCTGATCCCCGTTTGTTTGATCTTCATAATCTCTTTCCCCATGTGGAAAAGGAACTGAAGCGCAAGGGAACAACAAGACTTCTCTTATGGCAAGAATACATGAAGCAGCATCCCAAAGGCTTTCAGTACACACAATTTTGCTTTTACTATAACCAGTGGAAAGCGCAGGTGAACCCGGTCATGCATATAGAGCACAAAGCCGGTGACAAGATGTTTGTTGACTTTGCCGGCGAGAAGCTTTCAATCGTTGACAAGAACACAGGGGAAGTAAAGGACGTTGAAGTCTTCATCGCCATTCTGGGTGCCAGCCAGCTGACTTATATCGAAGCTGTCATGACGCAAGGGAAAGAAGACCTGATTCCAGCCTGCGAGAACGCCCTGCACTTCTATGGTGGCGTGCCGCTGGCTATCGTTACCGATAATCTAAAGTCAGCCGTTACCAAGAGCAGCCGCTATGAGCCTACCGTCAACGAGTCGTTTGCTGATTTTGCAGACCACTATTGTATGGCAGTTCTTCCTACCAGAGCCTACCGTCCCCGGGATAAAGCGCTCGTAGAAGGAGCTGTCAGGATCATGTACACGCGCGTTTATACGCTCATCCGACAAAGCATTTATTACAGTTTGGAAGAGCTTAATACAGCCATCAAAGCAGCCCTTGAAGTGCATAACAACCAGCCTTTCAAGGGGCGCCATTACAGCCGCAGAGAACAGTTCGAAGAAGTAGAAAGGTCGGTGTTAGCTCCATTGCCTGTTCTTCGCTATGAATTTAAAAAACAGATGCACGCTACGGTCATGAAGAACGGGCATGTTTGTTTGGGTGTGGACAAGCACTATTACAGTGTTCCTTACCGCTTCATTGGTAAGAAAATAAAGCTGCTCTACTCGCGCTCTTCCGTTGAAGTCTTCTACCATTATGAACGTATTGCTGTACACAAGCGAACGAAGTGCCCTTATGCTTACACGACAGACAAGGAACACCTGGCTTCCACTCACAAGTTCATGGCAGACTGGACGGCAGAGCACTTTATTGAATGGGCAGCTTCTATCCATGAAGATGTGAAGCTGTATATCGTAAAGATACTGGAGCGCAAGCAGCATCCTGAACAGGCTTATAAATCCTGCATGGGTGTGTTGAGCTTTAGCCGGAAAGCAGGCAGTGAAAGGCTGATCGCCGCCTGCAGGAGGGCGCTGGACTATGGTGTCTATAACTATAAAACGATCCAGACCATCCTTGAAAAAGGTATGGATTTACTGAACGAAGACACAGGGACTTCAAAAATGCCATCACACGACAACATCCGGGGAAAACAATACTACCGATAATTTTTTTTGACAATCAAACAATCAATTATGAACGCAAACACACTGGACAGAATCCGCAAATTAAAGCTCTTCGGCATGTTCCGGGCTTTTAAGACCAGCCTCGAGACTGATGGGCTCAACAAGTATACGATCGATGAGATGATCGCTTTTCTGGTAGAAGCCGAATGGGAAGACAGGCAGAACAGAAATACAGAGAGACGGCTCTCCAATGCTCACTTCCGCTACAAAGCTTCTGTGGAAGAGATGTACTACCAGGCTGACCGCTCTCTTGACCGCAACCAGATGGGAAGGCTGGCTGAATGCAACTTTATCAACAAGAAAGAAAATGTGCTCATTACAGGCAGCACCGGCATAGGCAAAAGCTATATTGCGTCCGCCATTGGTCATCAGGCTTGCATCAGTGGCTACCGGGTGCTGTATGCAAGTACACCAAAGCTCTTCGCTAAGCTCAAGATGGCAAAGGCTGATGGTTCTTACATGAAAGAACTCACCCGTATCGAGCGGCAGCAGCTTCTCATCTTAGACGACTTTGGCATACAGCCTTTTGACGCACAAAGCCGGGCAACGCTGATGGAAATCATTGAAGACAGACATGGCAAGGCATCGATGATTATTACCTCTCAGCTGCCGGTATCGAAATGGTATGAAGTGATCGGAGAACAAACCATCGCTGATGCCATTCTTGACAGGATCATCCATGATGCGCACCGGCTGGAACTGAAAGGAGAATCGCTGAGGAAAAAGAAACAAACAATGCAGGAGGTAGAAAAGGAATAAAGTTTAACAACAAAGAAGAAAGTAACTATTTTTGATAACCGCTTACACAGAGCATTACCCGATCACTTTTTGCCAGCATAACCACTGGTCATTTTGCCACGGAATACCCTGGTCAACTTCTACGGAATATACAAGCTGATTTCTGGTTCTGAAAAATGGGGATTTGAACGACTCAGGAAAGAAGCAATAACGCTCGCGTCTAACGGCGTGGGCTTATTGTCTATTGAGTCACGGTGATCCCCATTACCTCAGAACGATAGTCGGATAATGTCCCACGCTGGCTGTTTATACCATAATTCCTTTCTGAGGGACATAGAAAGAGAGATAATACAAATCAAATATGTCCATTAGACTCAAAGCTGATGAATCCATCTTAACCCAATGTCAATTGCAAGAGTTTACTGCCACACTGACTACTACTCGTCTTATTATTGTTTCACCTGTTTCGGAAGAGAATTTTCCTTTACGCGGATTATCCGGTGTAGGTGTGTATGATGATGTTGAAAAATACAACGCTAATAGTAAAGCTGAAAAGAAAAAAGTCATGAGTATAACGATGGGAATGTGTTCAGGCGTTGGTCTCCTTTTTGTCATTTTATTACCTTCGAATGGTTTTTATTCAGTCGGTTTACTAATTATGATCGGATTATTGTTGATTGGTTTTGTTATTGCCTCTACTTACAATCCTACTATCAGGCTGGAATCCATACTGAATATCATGCAGCATGGCGGTTCAAGACAATTTCGTTTCCATAAAACGGATCGTAATGCAGCAGATATAAAGAGCTTTATTGAACAGGTAACAGAAACACTTTCCTAAAATGAATCATCGTAATATCAACCTTCTTAAAATTGTTATTTCTGTTTTTTTAATTCGTTGGATTTTCGAACGACACCGAAATAACACTCCCAATAAACTAACACAAGGGGAACATAAGGAACTGATTAACGCTTTGCAAAAAACAAATGAATACTGGGATTCGCTGTGAATTTAAATTTGTAAAAAGGACTTTAATTCATTTACACTTAATACCTGTCGCTTGTTCGTCATCTCATTTTAGCTTTGTTATATCTATACTTTAATTATAAGAAGCGCCTAACAGTGAAAAATGAATCTTTGAGTGAACCTAAGAAAAGCTGAGGTTGTTGTGAGTAAGGAAATTAATTTAAGCTAAAAAGATAATTAGATAGGTTTTCAATACGCAGCTATTTTTCCAAATATGTACAACCATTTTTTACCTTTAATTCCTTTACTTAAAAACTGACATCTCATTACAGCCTCATAAGGACTATATAAATGCTGATATAATACGGGGCTCGGGGATTCAATCATAGGTTATCTGCCAATTTTTGGCAAATATGAAGCGCCTGCTGAACATTAACTTAAAAGGCTTAATTACTACGTTTATATTGCAATAATTGTTGAATCATAAAGCAAATTTTAGTTCGTATTGCGTGACATATTTTTCAGAGTAGACATCCGCTATGTAAAAGATATTTTGGGGCACTTTGACATTCGGACGACTGAACGCTACCTGCATGTTGAAAAGAAAAGCTGGTCAATATTGTTAGTCCGCTTGATGACCTGTGGAAAGGAGAAGAGACGGATGGGTAGTGTTTGTGGATTGGCGAACTGAAACAATGCAAAAAAGCGGCTCAAAGAAGATTGACAATCAATACCTTTTCATTCGCTTTTCCTTATTGTCGGTTCGTACAATATATTTGTTACAAGCAACAAAGCGACAAACTAAAGTTTGTCGCTTTGTTTTGTTCAAGCTATTTTGTTTTGACAAAGCTGACAAAGCTTATTAGCTTTACAAAACGTTCAGTTTTTGTGACAATTGTAAGCCTGTTTCAATGGACAAAATAAAGCTGCTTGTAACAAGAGGTTTTGTGCCAGCGCGACACTTCGCAAGCGTGACCATTCGCAATGCGCCGCCACAAAGCCTTGAACGTTGTGCGTAATTAAATTTCATCGCAAAATGTTGGATAAATCTAAAAACTATAAAAATTATTTAGACTATTTTACTTCAGAAAAAATTGATATTTCGTATCCGGGTTTCTATGACGATGAACAATTTTTTAAACTGGAACAAAAGAATCCAAATTTGCTTGAATCTTACGCGGGTTTTGTTGACCAAAAAACCTTCGACAATCAATATTTGGATAATGCTGAAAGGATAATTAAACTAACAACAGCACTTCTATATAAACAGCTTCAAACCGATGGACGACTTGGAGCATGTATTGACGCATCAATGGTTTTAAGTAGAATTTTAGAAAAAGAAGGCATTTGGAATTATCAAGTAAAAGGAAGCTTAACAATTACTTTTCCTAAACAAACTCTTTTAAAACGAAAGTTTTTTTGGTCAGTTGACCAAGGAAATTATGTCGCAGCACATTCGTGGATAATTGCTCCGCCTTTTAAAATTGTTGACCTTACTATTCGGCAACAACCCTATAAGCAGGGAGAGGAAACCTTTTTACCAGAAGTTGTTTTGAAAAAAGAGACAAAAGTTTCTACTTTAGATTTAGAAGATATTGTTGAACCCAATATTCTGAATATATTGAAAATTCAGTATGGTAACGATAAAGTTAAGATTATGAATGCCATTTCATCTAATCTAATTTCATTTACCAATCGATTTAAACCTGAATTATTTGAGGAAGAAGGTGTCATTTTCAAATATTCGCCAACTGGAATTGTTGCACCGGACCTGCCATTTGAATTGGCAACATCATTAAAGTTAAACGGGCTTTATGGCATTGAGATTTACAATAAAATTGTTAGACCACAACTGAATAATTAACTACGCACAACAAGAGTATTGCCAATAGTGGGGCTGGATTGCTATGGAAAAAACAAAACTATTTTTAGGCTATTTTTATGCTGCTTCCGATACGTTATTAACATAGGGTTGTTGTTTATTCACTACTGCTACTACTCTTAGTAGGAGCTTATTTCTGATTGCGTTTAGTACCAGCATTCCATTTTTACCTTCTGCCTTTTTACGGTGGAAATATTGTTTGAATTCGGGTGAGTATTTGATGGCGACAAGTGCGCAGAGATGTAACATTTTTTTGAGTTCTTTGTTTGCCATTTTGTGTACTTTATTTTTGCCTTTAATGCTGGTGCCGCTGCTGTTGCCAAAAGGTACTACGCCTGCATAACTGCCCAGTTGTTTACCACTTGGTCTTGAAGCAAAATTATTGGTGCAGCAGATGATATATATCGCTGTAAGATGTCCGATACCCGGTACGGTTTTTATTAGATTATAATTGGTGTAAATAGCCTGGTTTTGTTGTATGATTTTTTCAATCATTGCTTCTATTTGTTCAATGCTTTTTTTGATACCTTCTATAGCGGCATAATGTGCTTTATTTAGCATAGTCAGCAGCACTTTATCATCAGTACATTTTACCTCGTTAAGATAGTTTTTAGTGCTGTGCAGTTGGGTTAACAGGCGACTGCGACTGCTCATAAGGTCTTTAAGCATCATAAACACAGGATCCAGTGCTGGTGTAGCTTTCAGTTCATCTGCCTGCTTTAGGCAGTACATGCAAAGACGCTTTGAGTCAACTACATCATTCTTGCCGCGGGTAATACCCAGGCTCCATTTAATATGTGCTGCATTACCGATATGCAGTTGTAGGTTGTGAGTGCTGCAAAAGCTCCAGATAAGGCGGTGATATACCCCTGTGTTTTCTATAACTAACAAGCTGTTTTCATCATAAGAAACAAGTTGCAGCTTAAGCCATTTTTTAAAGCCTTTCATGCCCTGTGGTGTATTGTCAAAGCGCTCTGTAATTACAGGTTGTTTAGCGTGTTGGACCACTGCGATTAAAGAGACATCAAACCAAAGTTTAGAGACATCAATACCGAGATAATTTTTTCTTTCTGAGAGCATAATTTTGTTTTTACATTTGAGTATAAGCCTGACCTTTTTTTGCCCCATCGTCTTAGTCCTTAATAATGGGTATAGAAGCCCTAATTGCTATAGAGACACTAAGGGGAAAAACCGGCAGTGGATTGTATCCAGCCCTGGGTCATTAACCCTGACGTTGTGATAATGCGCTACTGCCGGTGGTTAGGTTTATCAACAAATAAATGTGAATTGTAAAGAAAAAAAGTAGCAAAAAAAGAAAGTTGTGATAATAGTAAGTATTTTATGTTCAATTAATGAATGCAAACCTAAAGGACGTTGGAGCAGTCGGCATCATATAGCTTGTCAGCTTTGGTTCCGGCGGAAGGAACTCTTTTGAACTTCAGAACAATTTTTTAATCTTTGAATAAATATTGAACTTCGGTTGCTAGGCGGAGGTTTTTCAACTTCCCCACCATCGGCAATACTTGGTCGTTGTGCGTCATGCTACCTTCAAATAACCAACCAATTTTAATTTCATGAGTGGTGTAGACCAAGACAGACAAGATTTATGGGCAAGGGGTCTTAGCGGTTTAAAAGAGACATACGTTTGCTCAAAGCATATTAATGATTATGCAATAACCGATTTCATAAAAAATAATTCTCAAAAAGGAAAATGTACTTATTGCGACAGAGCAAAGAATGTTATCCCCTTTGAGAAGCTAATGTTTTTTTTGATGGAAGGAATTATGAATTTCTATGAGGATGCGGCGGAATTTATGTCATATGACTCCAGCGAAGGAGGTTATCAAGGGGACACTTATAATCAATGGGAGCTAATAAACGACTTAATTGGATTAGAGGTTGATAATTACCAGTTAAATGAAGATATAATAGATTGTATTGACGACAGAGCATGGAGTGAGCCAAACGCCTACTATGATAGTCCCAGTGATATTTTGGTTTATCATTGGGACTATTTTAAGGAAGTGACGAAACATAAATCTCGTTACCTTTTTGGACAAAGCGATAAGTTTAAAACGTTTTCGTACAACCAAAACGCCTATGACGTATTAAATGAAATAGGATTCAAAGTCAGTGAATTTAAACTGATACAAGTCATTTTGAAAACGACAAGCTTATTTCGTTGTAGGCAACACAATGCTGCAACTACAATAAAAACCGCTTCTGAAATCACATCACCACCTGAAGAGTTTGCAATCTATTCTAACAGAATGAGCCCTGCAGGAATATCAATGTTTTATTGTGCTTTCAATGAGGAGACGGCAATAGCTGAAGCAGTAGACAAGGTAAGCAAGAATGGAACTCATTTCACAACTGCAATTTTTAAAGCTAATAGAAATTTAAACGTAATAGACTTTTGCAATTTGCCACATCCACCAAGTATGTTCGACACAGCGAATTTCAAGAATTATTACTCAACGAGATTTTTGAGGGACTTTGTCAACGATATTTCAAAAACCATTAATCGAGATGGAAAAGAACACATTGACTATGTTCCGACACAAATTGTCACAGAGTATTTCAGGTATATATTTAATACAGAAACAAAAATAGCCGGTTTAATTTATCCATCCGCAAAACTTGAGGGTCAAAAATGTTGCGTTTTATTCTTAGATAATGAGGCTTCATTGGATGAATTACGATTAATCCAATCTAGTATATCAACAAAGGAAACAAAAGTATTATAGTGACAAAAGCACGAACGCACAACATTGGTATTACTGCAAGTGGGGCTGGATTGCTATGGAAAAAACAAAACTATTTTTAGGCTATTTTTATGCTGCTTCCGATACGTTATTAACATAGGGTTGTTGTTTATTCACTACTGCTACTACTCTTAGTAGGAGCTTATTTCTGATTGCGTTTAGTACCAGCATTCCATTTTTACCTTCTGCCTTTTTACGGTGGAAATATTGTTTGAATTCGGGTGAGTATTTGATGGCGACAAGTGCGCAGAGATGTAACATTTTTTTGAGTTCTTTGTTTGCCATTTTGTGTACTTTATTTTTGCCTTTAATGCTGGTGCCGCTGCTGTTGCCAAAAGGTACTACGCCTGCATAACTGCCCAGTTGTTTACCACTTGGTCTTGAAGCAAAATTATTGGTGCAGCAGATGATATATATCGCTGTAAGATGTCCGATACCCGGTACGGTTTTTATTAGATTATAATTGGTGTAAATAGCCTGGTTTTGTTGTATGATTTTTTCAATCATTGCTTCTATTTGTTCAATGCTTTTTTTGATACCTTCTATAGCGGCATAATGTGCTTTATTTAGCATAGTCAGCAGCACTTTATCATCAGTACATTTTACCTCGTTAAGATAGTTTTTAGTGCTGTGCAGTTGGGTTAACAGGCGACTGCGACTGCTCATAAGGTCTTTAAGCATCATAAACACAGGATCCAGTGCTGGTGTAGCTTTCAGTTCATCTGCCTGCTTTAGGCAGTACATGCAAAGACGCTTTGAGTCAACTACATCATTCTTGCCGCGGGTAATACCCAGGCTCCATTTAATATGTGCTGCATTACCGATATGCAGTTGTAGGTTGTGAGTGCTGCAAAAGCTCCAGATAAGGCGGTGATATACCCCTGTGTTTTCTATAACTAACAAGCTGTTTTCATCATAAGAAACAAGTTGCAGCTTAAGCCATTTTTTAAAGCCTTTCATGCCCTGTGGTGTATTGTCAAAGCGCTCTGTAATTACAGGTTGTTTAGCGTGTTGGACCACTGCGATTAAAGAGACATCAAACCAAAGTTTAGAGACATCAATACCGAGATAATTTTTTCTTTCTGAGAGCATAATTTTGTTTTTACATTTGAGTATAAGCCTGACCTTTTTTTGCCCCATCGTCTTAGTCCTTAATAATGGGTATAGAAGCCCTAATTGCTATAGAGACACTAAGGGGAAAAACCGGCAGTGGATTGTATCCAGCCCTGGGTCATTAACCCTGACGTTGTGATAATGCGCTACTGCCGGTGGTTAGGTTTATCAACAAATAAATGTGAATTGTAAAGAAAAAAAGTAGCAAAAAAAGAAAGTTGTGATAATAGTAAGTATTTTATGTTCAATTAATGAATGCAAACCTAAAGGACGTTGAAACTTCGGCTGTTTGCATCGCTGTACTTTAGTTCGGGCAGACCAATTTCAATTTGGCTTTTTGTTGTTAACTTCAACTTTTTATTTTAATTGGGCAGCAGTTCCGGGCTGGACATTATAAAATATCCCACCTGCAGCAATACCTGAACGTTGTGCGTCACTTTAAGCAGACTCTCTTTCAGAATTTACTTTTATAAACATAAATATTCTACTATGACAGACTCTTCTTTACCGACAAACATTCCAGATTCTGCTCAAAAAAATAATGCAGTTCCAACTTTAATTCCAGTTTCTACGGCTGTCTTACAAGACATAGAAGACAAATTAGCTACTTGGTATAAAATGGCTAATTGGCTACAAGCGACACTTATTATCTTAGGTGTTTTATCAATTGGTTGTTCACTTTTTATTACTGCTTTTGCTGGTTCAGACTTTTTAGGGAAAAACAATATGGCAATCAGAATATTAGCATTTATTACAACTCTATTCTTAACTTTAATTACTTCTTTCAATCTTTCCTCTAAAGCTAATAATTGCCGCAACGGTTGGAGACATTTAAATAAAGCCTTGTATAGTTATAAATCAAAAAGAATAGACGGTGACGCATTAATTAAAGCTTATGAAGAAGGTGAAAACATTTTAGGTTCAGTAGATTTTAGTTATAATAACGAGAAAAGTAAGCCATCTTAGTTTTACAAATATTTTCTAATCATTTAAAAATTAAATCATGAAACAAGAATCAATTTTCTTTACAAATTCAAACGACATTGAAGTAGAAGACTTAGAGATTATCACAACGGAAGAACCCCAACCAATTGTAGCAGGAAAAGGTCAATGTTTGGTAGGTGGTTGTAGTTGTACACAAATGAAAGGCATGTCTATATGTGGTACTTGTGGACATTCTTACAATGACCATCAGGATATTGGGTTTCATTAGAAATCACAGTTTAGAAAAGCGAACGCACAACACGAACTGTGTAAAAAACCAAGAAAATCAGGCAATATTTTTTGAATAATTATTATCGAATAAAGTTTGGTTGTTGACAACAGCAAAGACCTGTTTGAGAAGCTTGTTACAGACAGCTATTAATGCCAGTTTTTTGTTCTTTCCTTTTGCCACCATCCGCTCATAGAGTTGTTTGCAGGCGAGGTTACTTTTAATGGTGGCAATTTTTCTAAGATCTGCGCCTAACATTTGGTTTTATGTAAGTTGGGTCAGGATAAGTGCCTTTTATCAACAACAATAGCATAAATAGAAACATCAAGACAAGCAATATCTTTCGAAATTCTTATTCGCCTATTATGATTAGGTCCTACGCCACTTCATTTCAGCTCCCCTGTCTGAAAATTATGATCTCGTCTAATTGTCTCAATCTGATTTTTGAGCTGATCAATGTTCTCGTTTGTACATATTACTGTCGCTACAATAAAATGCGTGCCCTGTGATACAGAATCGATTGAGTTATTTCCACATTTATCGACAAATGCGCTTATACTATTTTGCATGGTGATAACAAGTATTTAGATTTTTACATAACAAGCAAATTACAAGAAACCGCTCAGTCGGCATTACAGGCGATTTAAGCCTCTTTTAGATCCACATAAAGTACAACTATTCTTTCTCCAATTATGGCCAACAAGAGGCTTTATATCGCCTACAACACCTAATTCCATAGATCATTGCAAGCAATAATCTTTTATTTTCTACACCTGAATGATTTAGGCTTAACATGGGTCAGAGTTAAGAACAAAGAGTGTTCCATTACTGTGCTTTGCATTTGCTATGCACCACGCTTTTTCATAATTCAATGTAGGTGGATAACCGATGCCTTTTTCTAACTCTTCTCTCATGATTTCTGCCACGTAATCAACATTGTTGCTTGTTGTGACAATACTATCGTGAATAGTGTAAACAATGACATCCGGTCGTTCCAAGGCTATTCGTCGCAGAATAATATCTAAAATAAAATGACTTTCCAACTGCTGAAGTATAACAGCTAAATCTCTATGCTTCTTTTTTTTGATAACACTAAAAAGTTCATACTCTCTCTGAAACAACTCTTTAAATACCTTCTTGTATTTGGCTTCTTCCTGACCAAGGAATCGATTGTTACTGTATAGTACCAAAAACATTGTTTCTTTTACTTCGTTACGATTTTTAAATTTTACATCGAATCGAGCCTCAATTTCTTGCAGCATAAACTCATATAGCAGCCCATTTTTTACTAAATCAACATAGCCCGTGTTTACAATCTTTGTTTTGCTTTGTAATTCAGTCCCAGATTGAGTTGTAGAGGAATATTGAATATCATTTGGACTACATAGTGAAAGAAGCGTAGCACCATTATCACCAAAGGAATATTCAATATCATATGACCCTGTTACTGAATAATTGTATGCCTTGTTATAATATTCCTGATTACCAATATATACAGATGAAGAATATTTAAAGTCATGAAGCGATGACGAAACAAAATATCTACTGATTGAATTAATTGAATCTTCCTCAATTAACCTTTTATACTGTTTACGTGTATCCGGACAAACAGTTTTCTTATAAGGATTATAAAATCTTTCATCAAAAAAAATCAAAGAATGGTAGGGTTGGGAATTTTTAATATCAATCGATACAAGGCTTCCCTCGTCGACGTAAACAAAATTCCGTAAGTTTTTATTCATGCTTGTCAGAATATGGTGTAGACGATTACCAGTAGTGTCCACCTTGATATTAAAGACCTGTTGTTTCAATTTTTCAACACATCCTACAGCTCGATTGTACTGTTTTACAGGGTCTTTTTTAACCAAGTTATTGCTTTGTTTACTAATTGTATATTTTGTTTCTATCGATAATCCTCTATACTTTTTGGAATGCTTGTTTACACTTTTTTGTTTATAATCAGGTGATTCCTGCTTGAACCGTAATTCATCTTCCAAGAATTGAAGAGCGGCTTTTTCATTGATTTTTAGCTTTTTAAAATTCTTCACTGTAAAGCCATATTTCCTAATTAAAGCTTTATGTGGTTTCTGATCATTATAGATTTTCTTTTTAAATTTTGGACATTTTATTTGATATGGTCTTACTGGTGTTCGATAGCGTTCTGTGAATCGATAACCAATGCAATTACCTTCGTAATATTGATTATTCGTCTCGATTACATCTTTAAGTACGAGGTAGTTAAGGAAATCAACATAGTTGTTGCCAATATTTTTCTTTAATTGTGCTGAACTCAGTGGTGTATACGCATCAGCTTCATCACTGTTTGATTTACAAGACCGAATATCATTTATAAGATGTAAGATATAAATTAGCTTTTCCTTTTTGTAGCCTTTAATATTAGGTACATCATGATTAATGATTTGGTCAATAAGAAGGTTGTTTGGAATCAGGAACGTCATGATATTGAATTAAAAATAATTAAAATTATACGATTAGTTTGTTTTTGATATTAGTTGCGGTTGGGTTTGGGTGTAGTTTACTTTCGTCCAAAGTCAGCAGGGTTCTCCCCCCACTCTTTAGTTTGCCATTTTAATACAGGATTAGAATACTCAGTAGTGTTTAACCAACTTAGTGCTTGTTCAACAGCATAAAAAGTTCTTTGATTGGAATTTTTCTTTGTTATTGAAGTGTTTACCTGCTTATTCTTTACCCATCTCAGTGCGGTATTGCTATCCGTATAAATTGGAAGTACAGAAAAGTTATGTATGTTGCAATACGCAAGAGCATGTACTACAGACAAGAACTCAAATATATTATTCGAACCATCTCTAAATATCTTGCTTTCGAAAATAACGTTGCCGGTTTTTAGATTCACACCTCTATATTCCCCCTTCTGCGTGGAAGAGCTGAAAGCACCATCAACAACAATACCTTCGGATACAGAGTAATCATAAGACAAATTGGGGGTATCCCGAATATAACTGTTATTAAATGCTTCTTGTGCCTCTTCTCCTGTTGAAAACGATTGAAATGAGGAATTGGAATAACCGAAAGTAGCGGCTTGGCAATCTGCCCAATTGTCGAATACACCTGTTTGCCATCCATGCCAAACAGTGTAGAACTTTTGTTTTGTTTGTTTCATTTTTTGATATTAGATTAATAAAATAAATCCATTAAGCAGCTGATAACAATTTAAAAAAACGGAACAACTAATAAGTAATGTGTACGAGTTATTGTTAGTTATTTCTCTTAGGACACTGAAATTTGCGCTTTCGTTGTGATTTGGATTCTATACTGCAAAGTTAAATCGAGAGGAAGTTAATAAAACGTTAGTCAGTTGCTGAGAGAGTAATTTTATTGTTAACACACAAACAGAATAAATTTTTTCCAAAGTCATTTGAGATTACTTATATTGGACAGATAGTCGTACATATACGATCCGTTTAATTCTCAATAATAAATGGAGCATGGGATCGAATCAGCATAAATTTCTCTCTGTTATTTTTTTGTACTTAACATTAATGACCCCTGACAGAGATACTAAATCTTGAATGAGTTTGAGAAAAGCTGAGTTTATTGTAAGTAATGGCTTTAGTTAAAAGTAAAAGGATATTAGAATAGCTTTTAATAGACAAACATCTTTTCAGTTGTATTTTACCTTTTTTTACCTTTAATTTCATTCACTTAGATTAGAGAATTTGAAACAAGAAATGAACAGGCAATCTCCTACGATGTATGTCTAATATAATTTCTTCTGATAAGGTAAGTTTTCCAAAGTGTTCGTTTTAAGGTAGCAGAATACAACACAGAACTTCTTATGTGAGATTGATATATTTAAAAACGAATGCTTTATTAGTTGGTTTGAATTAATAATATATTTTCTAACATTGTAAGTCTCTTAAAAAGGTTCGTATATTTAAGAGTTGGGCGAAAACTATTTTGACACCAATCAGTTTTAAAATCATTTTATGGGTCTGCATGTTCACTCTTTACTTGAAATTCCAGCCGACGCAAAAAGAAGCTATTATGTGTATCTTTTAGACTATGGTTGGAAAGAACCTTTAAGTGAAGCTTTAGCTGACAATTTTCAAAGAATGGCTGAACTTGCATCAAAAAATGATGCTGTAGTTATTAAAAACGCTGGCAACGGTGTGCATTTTTATGATGATGTTTTTTCGTATCATAATCTCAATGGTGAGGATGGTGAAGAACTATTACCGGCAATTCTCATAACAGACAGAAATCCTCATGACTTTAAAGAAAGCCATGGACCACATGACAGTGCTGACTCAAAGAATAAAGATTTTAAAATAATTGTTTTTCCTCTAAAAAAATATTGCAAGACGACTACTGATGTGGCTAAATACATAGACAGAATTTTTAGAGACATTATAGAAAAGAAAGAGCTATCAGACTTTAAAGTAGCTAAAGAAATGAAAAGAGGTTTTGGTAAAGCGCTTGTTAATGGTCTTTTGCTTCAACCTAACATTGCCGGCTTCGGGTATGACTTGAAACCATTAATTGAATATTTCGCTGACAAATAATACAAGTCTTCGCCCAACAAGTGCATTGCTAAAAGCGTGGCTGACATTTCGCAACATCAGCATTTTGTATTCTAATCAGCAACATATCCAGCGTGACCGAACGCTATTAAGCATTTATTTTTATCTTCAACTTTTGTATTTCAATTTGGCTTCAGTTACCGGCTGACTAAGTGCTAATACCACGCCTTCAGCAAAGCCGGAGCCGTTGGTGTCAATTAATTTAAAACACTCATTTCAAAACTAATAATCATGGCGCAACAATTTAAAATTTCAAATGACAGCGGTATAAACGCAAAATCGTTAGTGATTGAATTTAAAATAACAAGGACAGTTATCCAAGACATACAAATTACGCCATCGGATTTGAAAACTAAATTTCAATTATTAGGAGTAAATGTGGCTCAAATTGATTTTTTAAACAGGCTTGTGCTCAATAAAGAACAAATCGCTGTCATTGTCCATTACGAAGGTGAACCTTTGCAGATAGAAGCTTTACATTGGAAAGAACGGAGCGATATAGATACTTCTTTTGAGATGTTGACTATAAATAAAAATCTTGGTGAAGAAAATAATTTATTAAAAAGACATCTAAAAAGGCTGGAGTTTATTGCAAATATTCACGATCCAACTGAAAAGAAATATCATGCTTTTTACGCCGACTTGGATTATCATACAAACCCACCTTTAGTTGCGCAAAACCCAAGTATTACACCACAAGAAAAAAAGAAAAGAACGGCGATTATTATGAGAACGGTTGGCGTTTTAGCACCAAGAGTTGATAAGAGAAGAGTATATGGAAAGACTAATCAAATTCCGCCTCAACAAGAATTGCCAAACTCACAGGACATAAATGATGTACACTATATATCAGATTTGCAAATGGGGATTTACAAAAAACATTTTGGCGACCCTCTTGATGCAAATGTTTTTGGTCAAGCATTTGAAATGTTCACAAATGGTGAGTTGAGAGTTGACCCAGCACAAGATGGATACTGGAATAGTGAACCTGATAGTGCTTTTGAATTCTTTTTTGGAGAATTTGGCTGGCTTGCAATTGACAATAATTCAAATTTAAACGATTGGTCTCCAATCATTGGAAACTTAGTGAAATCCCAAAGGATTATGATGCGAGTATATCAACCACATAAACCTGCTCCTTATTACTTTGATGATTATTCATCAGCAAACTTTGACAAAACAAAACAAGTTGATGCGACATTCAAACAAAATTTAAGACAAGAGTTTCAAAATAAAACATTAGACGAACTTCGTTTAGCAATGGGACAAAATGCCTTTAATGCTTTTCCATTAGGCTTCAAACCACAAAACATAGTTTAATTCCATGGACTATAATTGCCACCAACAAAAGTATTGCAGCAAGCGGGGCATATACAGCGCAGCATCAGCAGTTGTAACAGTATTCAGCTTCAGTTCCATCGTGACGGATGGCGGTGAGCATTAGATTTTATCATCAGCATTTGTTTATTAATTTAGCTTCGGTTCAGTGTGACGGAATGTTATTATCCCGCCTGCTGCAATACCGGAACGTTGGCTGCAACCCGATTAATCGTAAAAGTTTCAAAGCAAATTGTTTGACAGTTGCCAATAAAAAGAAAGATTTTTATCGCCTTATTGCTATTAATCAGTGTGACATCTTATGCTCAACTGGGTGACACAACTGTTATTGCAAAATCAGAAACTGTATCACTAAACTATTCTTCCAGAACTCCAGTGACATAGACAAAAATTACCTTCCTAAAATTTAAGGGCACATATGGCGTTTAGCTTTTCTTCTTGACACCAAATAAGTACATACCTCATATTTTCATTGAGAGTATAGACAGTTTGGTTATAGACTTATCGGATGGCAACAAACTTATTTTGCACGAACCTTGCCCAGACACAAAATATAATGACGTGCCTGCCTCACATATTTTTCAACTTGCTTTCTATATTGACAAAGTGAAGTTTGAGCAATTAAGAAAAGAGAGAATTGTAGAAATTACGACAAGTCATGGCAGCAGACCTTTGACACTTCTAATGAAAAGAAAATCTCAAATAGAAGTCTTAAATGTTGCAGCTTCATTTTGACAAGGGTATGCAGCCAACATGTGCATTTGTAAAAGCATGGCTGACAAGTCGCACTTGTACAGCAGTAATTCTTATCATCTATTGTTCAAGCCGACATTTCGTTATTAAACATTTGTAATTATCTTCAACATCAGTTTTTCAAATAAGCATTTGTACCAAGCTGACATGATTCTATTGCCATCCCTTCACAAATGCTTCAACGTTGGCTGTAATTGTAACAGACACTCTATGCAAATTTCGGCAGACTTGCATCTTGACAAATACCTTATGCAGAAAATCACATTTATAATTCTATTTTATTTCATTTTAGTTACTTCGTTTGGACAGAAATATTATACAGCGGACATAATTAAAAAGGCTGATAGCATATTGGTTGCAGCAGTTGGACAAAAAATATTCGATGACCATTACAAATTTGACTCTGCTTCATATTTCGAGGCTAAGATTTCATCAAATAATGCACTTATAAAAACACTTACCAAAGTCAAAAAAACGAAAGGAGAAATTAAGCTTATAAATGTTCGCTACACTTTCTACATAAAAAAGTTTGAGCAACCATTTGTGTGGACAGGCTTAGTGTTTGATAAAGACCTTAAACTAAACAAACCTGTTGACACTTCATTTATTCCTAAATTCATCTTTCGTGGGACACCTAATGATTTTTTGACTAAAGAAGACATTTTGAAAATTGCCAAAGACAAGTTTGTAAAGAAATCAATAAAGCCTATTGAAACTTCTCTTACATACGACCACTACAAAAATGTTTATATCTGGAGTGTTATAAATATTTTAAACGAATGGAAAGACGCTTATGATAATATTCAAAAAGAAGTAGAACTATTAGAAGTCAACGCAATAAATGGGCAAATCATAAACTTCTATCCAAATGCTTTACAAGGAAAAGTTTATTGACTTGAAGAACAACTACAGCCAACAGGCGGTTTGGCAATATGGCGGGGCGACGAATATATTCTCAACTTTTTGTTCGCTATTCGGCTTCAGTTCCAGCCGACGAATAAAGCCGAACAATAGAATAAACAATGAACTTTTAGTTATAAATTTAGCTGTAGTTACGGGTTGACGATTTTCAAATACCGCCACATCGCCAAGCCGTAGCCGTTACCAGCTATATTGCAGTGACACAGCTTTCTCTTTATGTCAGTTGACAGAATTATTCAGACAAAAGACTTTATAACGTTTGTAGGCAAGGCAAGAAGTTTTTGCTCTTTTCTTGAGACACATCAAAGTGACAATTACAAAGCATTTATATCAGACATACAAAAGCGACTGATTGAGCTTTATACGTATGGACAGAGCTTACCGGAATTTGATTTGCCTGCTGACAGAAATATAGAAGAAATAGACATTTCAGGCAACGACATCAAAAGCTTACTTTCTTTTATTGCTGACATATTACGTGATCCGTTTTACTGGGTTTTATTTGACCCGACGGACCATAATGACACATCATCGGTTTGCGGTGACTTAATTGACGACTTAGGCGACATATATAAAGATATCAAAACCTTTTTGACTGGTTTTGATGCCGCAGATGACGATGTAAAGCAGAATGCACTGTGGCATTTGAAGTGGAGTTTTGACAATCATTGGAATGACCATAGCATGAATGCTATTTACGCTATACATTATTTGTTGAAACACGCTGACTAATAAAATACTGCTGGTAATATTTGGAAAAAATAGTGGTTGACGGAAGCCATCCAGCAACAGAATTTCTATCGAACGATATAACTATATTTGAACTGAAGGAATGCTATTGCCGCTGCTTCGGCAAGCAGTGAGTCGTTGTCTGCTATTTAAGTGACACTTCACCTATGAGAAATTCGCAAGACAAACTTTGGTATGCGTGTTACGGTTCTAATCTTTTAGAAGACCGTTTTTCCTGTTATATAAAAGGTGGACAGCCGCAAGGTGCAACAACAAACTACCAAGGTTGTAATGACACGAAAATGCCAACAGAAAGTGAGAACTTATATATCTCTTCTGAACTCTACTTTGCACAGAACTCAGGTAATTGGGACAATGGTGGTGTTGCATTCATTCGGACACATTTTGAGCCGCAGGCATCAACATTTGCAAGAATGTATTTAATAACCAAAGGACAACTTGTTGACATTGCAAGACAAGAGACAAAAACAGAAACAGAACTTACATTAGACTTCGACAAGGCTATCAGTGGCGGTTCATTTATTTTTAAAAAACGTTCTTGGTATGGCAACTTGTTGTATTTGGGAAAGCAAAACAATTATCCGATTTTCACATTGACGAACAAAAATGACTTACAAGCGGTTACAAAACCAAGTCACAATTACCTAAGAACAATAATCAAAGGAATAAAAGAAGCCCATGACTTTGACGACAAGACAATCTTTGATTATTTGAAAATTAAGAAAGGAATTGTTGACAACTATACCGACGAAGAACTAATAGGACTTTTCGCGGGTTGACAAAATAAAACAGCAGGCAACATGCGGTTTCGCGTTATGGCGGGGCGACGAACAAAACTCATCAACAGTTTTTTAATTTAGCTTTTGTGCTATATTCGGTTGACGAAACAAAAAGCCATCAAATCAACTTTATTGAGCTTTTGGAGTAAATTTGAGCCAAACAAAACAAATGCCTCTACCTCGCCAAGCAGTCGGACGTTAGCGGTAATATTTTAACAACCTTCGAGTGGACCATATTATTTTAGATACAAACATTTTTATCAAAGAAAACTTTCTACATGGAAAGAAAATAAACTCACTTATAAGTTTAAGTCAAAGAGGTAAAATTAAAATTCACATCACTGAAATCACATATAATGAATGTAAATCAAACTTTGAGAAAAGTGTTTTGAAGTCAGTAGGGAATCATAATAAATTTAGGAAAGAGCAAGAAAACTGGGTTTTAAGAAATGACAAGTCCCTAAATACTTTTTTCAATAAAATTGACCCTGTAAAAATAATATCGGATTTCAACACCTCATTCGACAAATTGATTAGTGATGGAGTAATAGAAATTATTCCCTATAAGGCTTTGAATATTAAAACTGTTTTTGACAAATACTTTAAAAATGAATTACCGTTTGGCAAAGCAGATAAGAAATCTGAATTTCCTGACGCTTTTAGTATTGAACTAATAGAAGCCTTTTGTAAAACTATAGATGAAAGACCTACTGTATTTTCTACAGATAATGACTTTTTGCAAATTCAAACCTCTGCTTTTGATATAAGGGAAGATTACGAAAAATACCTTGAAGAAAAATATACTGAACTTGAGAATATAAAGAAGCAGATAACTCAATCGCTGTTTGAATCCAATAAAATAAAAATTGAAAGTCAATTAATTGATTGGTATAAATCAAATCTGGACGATGAATCTCTATACTATTCTGCAATAAACTATAAAGATGTTTATGACATTAAAGTAGAATCAATAACTGTTAGTGATATGGATTACAGCATTATTGAGATTGTGGATGATTTGGTAACTATCGAAGTCCAATCTAAAGTAACAGTTAAGGTCAGTATTTTGACAGATGACGAAGAATACATGTATTATGATAGCGATGACAAGAGCTATCATTATTTGGAGGCTAACTACGAAACATTTGAAAAGGAATTTGAATCTTCTATTATAATGTCAACAAAGATTTTCGACGAAGAGGACTATTTTGAAGACTTTGAAATAGAATCAATAAACGAAAACAATGAACTTTCGTTTAACGTAGATTATGACTACCACTAACACGGCATTGGCATTAGGTGAGTGATTTCTGAATCTTTGATCATACGTTACGCAGGGTATAGATCAATTTATATACTGACAGTCAATTGTTTTGCTGGTCAATTAGATCTGAAATCAATAGTTTAATTAAGCAAAATACAGTTCTTATAAAATGAGTTATACTAACCGACATACAATATCCAATCTCATATTTGAAAAAATACTTCCGATTAAATGATGATCCGCAATTAGAACTACCCCATAACAAACCCAATCTTTTTTAAAAATTTAAAATAAAAGTTAGGGATTAGCTTTTTATATTGTTACGTAATTTTTATATTGCTGATTATGTTGATAATTTGGTTAAGTAAATAACGAAGTTTTTAATAAAAGTGCTTTTAAAGCACCAAGGCAAATCTAATTCAATACAATTTGTTTATAATCTTTAAACAAAGGACTAATAATTATAAATTGCTTTCATTATAGGCACTTCTAAAGTGCCACACCTGAAAGACATAATCGAATAGACCCCGTTCTTTCAAGTTTCGATTATCAATTATTTCTAAACAAAGAACTTATAAAGTTCCAATGGAAGAATGGTTTACCCGGCTTAAATATTACTGAAATATTCATCTTCTATTAAATTTTTGTACAAGCCATGGATTCTAATCTCGTGCTATAAGCACCGTTTGTAGAATCCTTTGTCTAAACTTATGATTTCTGAAAGTTCAAGTATTTCTTAAATTATTCAGCTTATTAATTATTCTGTTTTTACTAAATATGCTCTCTATGAGAGCTTAAAGGGAATATGTTTGTCTTTTTTTTATTCGTTTAATTCTCCGTTAAAGTGCCGGTTCGGCACTATCGTCAGAAGTGAAATATACTGATACAAGATTTATTTATTCAGATATTTATCACAATTATTTCTTTAAGATTATTATCAGATTGAATTCTGTCTTTGGCGCTTATTAAGCGCTAAGTTTAGAATCAAGTTATGTAAAATTTACAAAGAGAAATTTAAACAATTATAGTTCAGTTTAATTAATTTAGTTTCATTCGTGGCGCTTATAGCGCCTTATCTGAAACAAGTGGAAAGAATAAGTTTATACCCCTCAGAACTGGGCATAGCGATTCCCCTAATCTTCTCAGCTAAAAATATTATTCAGCAACTTATACATAGCCAGTGCGATAGCTTAAAAGCTAAATACCCAGAACACTTACCATTGGACTTATTCCCCAGTGTTCAAACTATAATCTTCGTTTGTCTGAATCTTTTTGCTCTATCGGGGACACCTTACCGTTATTTACGGATTACAACCCGACTTCTGACCTCTTAATAACACTTTATGCCCTCGGAGATGATCGGACACTCGATGGTACGAGCGAACCGGAGCGATTAAATCTTTATGCTTTATTAGCACAAAAAGTACTTACATTCTAATATAAATAGTAAGAAAATAACTAATTTAAATTGATTGTTCTTAAACAGGACATCTTTAACAATTTTAAATCGACAATAAAAATAAAAAGTTGTTTTCCTCCTAAGTCATCCGGATTTTCATCCTATTAATTAGGTTATCGTATCAGTATTGGATTAAAATATTCTTTATACAATGCAAATTTACACTGAGAAGAAGTTAACTAATTGTTAGTCGTTATTAAATACATTCTTTTTATTTTCAGTTATGCGTCAAACTAAAACGCTTTGAACTTTTGAAAAGTGCACTGTAAATAGATTTATACAAATAGACGTTTTCGAACTCAAGCAGATACTTAGATATCGGTTTTTATTCAGATAACAAGTACTCTATCTTACAATGAATATAACATTCAGCCTAAGAAAAGCTGAGGTTGTTGTAAATAAGGAAATTGATTAAAGATAAAATGATAATTAGCTGGGTTGTCAATATGCAGCTATTTTCCAAATATGTTTAACCATTTTTCACCTTTTATTTCCTTTACTTAAAGACTAACATAACATATCATTACAGCCTCATAAAGACGGTGTAAATTTTTAATATAACAAGACTTTCAAACATAACTTATCCGCCAATTATGAGCAATTATTAAGCTGGTAAACATATCAGCACATTGAATGATTTGGCGAAAGGAGGAACACTTGAATGATAAGTTGTATTTGCTCAACAACAATCCAAAAAGTATAACACCATTCCCGTCGTAATCAATGGCTAAAATTTATTTGCTACTCTAATAAGTAGCGCCTATTTTAGTGTTAGTAGCCATTTTTTATGACGCCTCTTTCTGACTTAGACTTGACCGACAAGAAAGTATTTTTAAGATTTCCTGTAATTTCTTTAGCTGCAGAATACCTTGTTATGGGACACTTAATGCGTCGCAACATTCTGACTTATAAAGCGCCACCTAATAACGAAGGTTATGACTTGATTTGTATTCATCCTGACACAAAACGAAAGACTGAACCTGTTCGCATACAAGTCAAAAGCCGTTACCAAAGTGACACTTCTTTAGGTTTTCCAGTCAAACAAAAGACTATAGACAGCTTTGATTTTTTAGTAGCCGCATTTTTGAACGTCGGTTACTTTTTTGGTAAGCTCAAGCAAGGACAAGAACCGACTGTTGGCAGACGAGAAACAGATTTTTATACTTTACCGGCAGACATTGTAAGGCAATATCATAAAAGCGAAGGAGGCTGGGAGAAGTTTCGACTAAAAGGTTTTGACTTTGTGCAGTACAAAAACGAAGATGGTTTCGAGCTTATAGCAAGACAGTTGGACATACCTTATCCGACAAGATAAAACGGCTATTAACATAAGGTTTTCTGCTATGCCGGTTGACACGGCTCAGCATCGACATCAGTTCTTCCGTCAACTTTTGTTCCGACTGACTTTTTGCTATTGGCGTGCAAATCTTACCTTCATCTTTCAAATCATTTATCGGCTTCGGTGCTGGGCTGACCGAACAAGAAAGTCCGGCACAGCAGAAAGCCGGAGCCGTTGCCTGCAATATTTTTCCACCACTCTAACAATAAAACATGGACTTAGTTGTTGACACTAATATTTATAGAAACCTTGTGAGAAACCAAAGCGATGAGCAATTCCTTCAGTTGTCGAAAACAATAAAGAGTAAAGCAAAAGAACAGAACATCAAAATATTCTTTCCGATTAATTCAGCAATGGAATTAATTAGTCATTATAATGACGATAATGAACATGAAAGGACAGAATGTAGAAGCGGATTAGAACTACTTGTCGACCTTTCAACAATCTATTCATCTACACATATCCATGTTGATTTTGTTCCACCATTAAACGCCATCTTAGAACGCTATTTTCATGGACAAGAAAATACTCAGGCGAAAATTTATTCAAATGTGATAACATTGGCTCAAATGCTAATTGGAAATGTAGATCCAGAACCTGAAGAAGTTATGAATGGTCATGTGCAGACTGTAAAAAATCAAATTGAATTTGAAAAGCAGGAGATTAGAGATAACTATGAAGAATACTTGAAATCGATAAATAACGGAGAAGCGGATTGGGAATATTTTAAAGACAAAAAGCGACTTCGCAAAGATTATTTTGAAAGGCTTAAAATTGGAAGGCTATCTTTTTTGGTAGGACAAAGTTTTGTTGACAGAGCATACAACATCGTAGGACATCCTATAGTTAAAGACGAAGAGTACTATAGTATCGTCATCAAATTCATGCAAGAGTTTTGCCCTGCTTTAGTTATGAATGAACGTTTATTGGAAAACGTTGGACATAGTGTTGAAGCAATTAAAGATGTAGCTGACGGACGCTGGAACACTGTTATAGACATATCTCTAATTTTCGGAGCACTCTTCAACCCCAATAGCGTTGATCGAAGATTAGTGACAGAAGAAGGTAACATACATGAAGCATACAACAACTGCGGCTTTCAGGATAAGATTATGACCTTAAATGATTTTAAAGAGCTGCTTCAAATATAATATGCAGCCAACAGTGTGTTATATAATTGTGGCGGGATGAATGAGCATTCGGCTTTTAATCGCTATTTTGCTTTTGTAGTTTATTGAAACGGATGTTTTTCAAATGCTACAACTTCATAAACACTTTAAAGTTGCCTGCAATTATAAAATGACCATTTCTGAAATTATACAAAAACATCTTCGGGATTTTGGCTCTTCAGTATCTCTTGGACTGACTGTTGATGGTACATTTACACAAAACATAGTGTATGTTCATGATGCTTCAAGGACAATTTCTGTTCATGCTTACGAAGGACTTTGGGGAATTACATTATCAGAAAAGGAATTTTGCTATGCACGTTTTCTAACATCTGAAACTTTGAAATTAGCGCAACTTTTTGACCTTTGGTTAGGACAAAAGTCATCCGTTAGTACGTTGAAGAATAAATTTTTTGAGGTGGAAGTTTTTCAAGATTTTGCTTCTACTAAAACAGTATTCAGTAAAGGATTGATAAAAGCTTGGAATAAGCTGAAGAATTTCTTTTTCAAGGAGGAATACAGCAGTGAAAGCTTGCATTTTGACATCAATGCTAAAATCTTAGAAGATGCAATGAACGACCCTGTACTCAATAAGCTATATCCGTATTCAAGTTTAGGAAGAATTAGCTTTAGTAATAACAAGGATGGTATTGGTCATTATTTATGTATAGCTGCAAACCGTTGGGAAAATAGAAGTGAAAAATATTTTGCTAATTTACCACCTAATAGTCGGCAAGTCCATTTTGCCAATTTAGATGAAGGATTTAACCTCATCAGAGAAAATATTTACTGGTTGGAACAGCCCATTACGGAATAAAAGCAGGTAACATATGCTTACCGCAATAGCGGTTTAACGAACAGATATGAGTAATAGAATATTTTGTATAGCTTTAAACCATAAATCAACATAAGTGCTGCCAATCCCGCTACATGCGGCAAGCAGCAGCACGTTACATGCCATTATAAATGAACCTCCAACTTCTACAAATTTACTTTCAGTCAGGTGACTTTAGTTTTCCAGATGGACAAAGTTCGTGGTGGAAAGATTTACTAATAAATGCTTTTGGAGCATTTATTGGTGTAATCGGAGCTCTTGCTCTTTACTATTGGCAAGTCTGGGTTCAACAAAAGGACAAGTTGAAGTATGTCTCTTCACTTTTGGAAAGTATTATCAACTATAGTAAAACGCAGGCGACAAATTGCAAGACGCTTTCTGAAAAGATTGACCAAGAACCGACTAAACTACATCTGTTGCAATTTCAAGCAAATCATGACTTGCAACGGCTTGCTAATAAAGTTGACCAAGAAAGCTTTTATCATGCTTATCTGGCAAAGTACAAACGAAACAAAAGTTCATACAAGTCTTTTAAGAATTTGTATGGTTATATTGATTTTATTGACCAAACCATCGACGAGTTAAAATCGTTTCTTGAAAAGGAATATCTTTCGATAACTGAAAGAAAGAAAAAGTTTGCGGAATATCTTAGCTTAGGATTGCAGAAATCCGCATTGCTTCTTATAAACCCGAGATTACAAAATCAACAGCAATTGCTTCACTTTATTAACCAATCAATTCAGGGATTTTATAACAATCAAACTGACGTAGAGGATTTGACATATGCTTTAAACTCGTTTGTAATTCCAGTAAAGAATTACTTGGCTCAAAACTTTCCTAACACTCCCGAATGTAATGACATAATGATTACTTTAAAAGGAGCGACAAGCTTTTATTCTGCTATTGAATTACAAAGTAAAGCTTTAGCAGAGGACTTGTTGTTATTTCATAACTCCTTAAATAGTAAAGCAGACGAACTTTCGACATCGACAGACAAGCTACGTAAGAACTTCAATAACGGCATGTAACATGGGGTTTGCTGCTATGGCGGAGGTGACGGAATAAACTTCGACTATGTGCAGGAATCACTTCAGTTCCAGCGTGACGAATAAATGCAAGCTTTAGTTCATAACTTCAACAATAAAATAAAACGGGGCAGTGGTTACAGGCTGGACGTTCAATGAATACCGCCACAGCAGTAAGTCCTGTTCGATAAGCACAACTTTTTGACAACTGCCATTCTTCGGTTTGTTTAGCTCTTGTAATTCGATTCTTCTAAACGAGCACTTTATTTTGTAAAACTGTTTTGTTTTGTGCGGCTGCCAATGTCAACCTCAGGTTGACAAACTAAAGTCTGCGCTTAACAGGTGCTTGCCAAAACAGCGGCTGACTCAACTTATTGATCAAATTAACTTTGTTGAACTTTTGTTCTACATTTAGTCTGACAAATCAATTAAGTCCGCTGCTTTGCCAAGCAGTTGACCGTTAGCGGCAAGTAAAAATGAGTAACAAACCGACCACTTATTATAAGTACCACAGCATCAACAGCAATTTCTTTAAATTAATTGCTAATACCGCTCTATGGTTTTCCTCTCGTAGAGAATTAAATGACTTATTTGAAGGACGCTTTAATATAGCGGATGATTTTATTAGTGAAGCAATTGAGGAGGCGTCTGACACCTTCTATCAAGAAATGCAATCGCAGTTGCCCTTATTTTATCAGATTGATTCAAAACGATTTTTCCAAATACTTTTTACAACTTTGAAGGATAAAAAACTCATTGATGACTTATTCAATAGCAATTTCTTCTATTCGGAAACAAGTGTAGAATGGTTTGTCTGGGAATATGAAGATGAGTGGAGGATTCTTTCAAATACAGGTGGAGCCAAAGCTTTCAAAAAAGAGTGTTTAAAAACGATATATTTTGGATACAAAGCGAACAAACAGGAAGTTAATAGCGTGATTGACTATTGCAAACAGCATGGCTACAATGATGTGGAATTTAAAAGAAATTTTGGACGTCCTTTTCGCAACTTGAAGTTTAAAACAACTTGATAGACATACCTGCCGCTAACATTGTGTTTATAAAATTGTGGCTGGAGGTTGAGCATTCGATTATAAATCGCTATTTTGCTTTTGTAGTTTATTGAAACGGACGTTTTCAAATGCCACAACTTCATAAACACTTGAACGTTATGCGTTATTTAATTCGACTCTTTCTAACATGACAACAAAGCAATTATTGTGGCGACTAATATTACCGTTGACTATAATTTCCTTTGGGGCAATTACAAAGTGGTAGTATGTATTACCTATTGAGGCACCAGACACAATGATGATAGGTTTTCCGTTAGTTTTTCTAAGTGACGGTTGGTTTACATCAATGTCATTACAAATTTTCGTTCTTGAGCTCGTCTTTGACTTTTTTATTTATTTTCTGTTTTAGTTCTACTTATAACTATTATCAATCGCTATTTGACACAAGTAAAAATTGCTACGATTCTGACAGGTATTTTGTGGACGCTGTCAACTATTATCATTGTTATTACAAGTTGGATCGCAAGTTTTCCAGAACAACATTTTAAAATAACAAGAAATTGGGATATGAAAATTATGGAGACGGGATATAGGTTGACATGGACGCATGAGGACAGACCTGACTTTGCAAAGTATGATCCGACAAAAAAGTAAATGACCGCACAACAAGAAGTTTTCTGCTATGCTGGCTCACACCACTCACCTCAACATTCGAAATTCTATTTATCTTCAGTAAGTTATTCGGCTGACGCAATGCTGATGCCAGCACAATAGAAAGCTGGAGACGTTGTAGGCAATGCGACAGACTGCCTCGCCCTAAAAATTTAAATAGCTTTTATAAAATAAAAACATGCTTCCACAAACTTCGACGAATCTGAAAAATAGGGTAAATAAACTTCATCTTCCACGGACAAAACCTCTGCTACCACTTTTCGAAGTTCTTAGTAATTCTATTCATGCTATCCAAGATAAAAAAGAATTCCAACCTAAATTGGACGGTCAAATAATAGTCGACATTATCCGAAATGGCGACCCTGATACACTAAAAGTATTACCAGACATTGACAACTATCCCATTCATTCTTTCAGAATTGCAGATAACGGAGTTGGATTTGACGCTGATAATATCAAAGCCTTTTCTGAATTTGACACAGAAAGGAAGGCAAAAATCGGAGAGAAAAGGTATTGGACGCTTAGTATGTTTAAAAGCTTTTGAAAAGCTTAAAGTAGAAAGTATTTACAACGACAATGATTCCTTCAAACTTCGCCGATTTGAATATAAAAAGACAAAGGAAGGATTTGACAACTATGAGGATGATATTCAAACCAATAAGACCAATACAGCCACAGTTATAGAACTATTTAAGTATGATTTAGAGTTTCAAAAATTTGTGCCTATAAACATTTACGAAATTGCAAGAGAGGTAATTAATCATTTCCAACTCTACTACATTCAAAAAATTGAACCAATCATTATTGTTAGAAATCAAAATAATGTTGAAGTAAATTTAACCAACCTTTTCAATCAAGAGTTTGAAAGGCAAATTCTTCAAAAATCATTTCACATAAATGACAAAGAGTTTAAAGTTATAATTTCAAAATCGTATAAAGCAAAAAGTCACAAATTTCACTATTGTGCACACAATCGAGTTGTCAAGGAAGAAGGAGTTTCAAAATATATTGAAGATTTAAGATTTCAGATTAATCCAGAAGTGGGAATTGGATACTTCTATCAAATTTTTATAATTGGCGAGTATTTAAATGAAAATGTTAATGAGGAAAGAACAAATTTTGATTTTAAAACAGATGATAATGAGGAGGAGGAATTAGACTTTGAAGAAATTTCCTTGGCTAAAATTAGAAAGGAGACAATAGCAACGGTAGAAGAATTGCTTAAAGACTTTCTACAAATAACAAGGCAACAAAAATTAGAGAGCTATTACCCAATCATAGAAACAGAATATCCAAACTATCTCGGCGTTATCAATTACAATAAAGAAAAGGTTGAAAAGCTTCCTGCTGGATTAACAAAAAGCGAATTAGATTTAAGACTTTATGAAATCGAAAGCCAGTGGCGTTTGGAAGTAAAAAAAGAAGGAATTGAACTACTTGAAAAGAAAAAAGACATCACAACTTTAGACGAATATAAATATTTGTATGAAAAATTCCTTACAGAGTTTAATGAAGTTGGGCAATCTGATTTAGCTCGCTACATGGTTCATCGTAGGTCTGTAATTGATTTACTGGATAAATTGATTGAGTTAAATCAAGTAAATAAGTTTGAAAACGAAGAAATTATACACAGTTTGTTTTTCCCAATTCGTGAGACTAAAGAATCTATTACTCATGAAAAGCAAAATCTATGGTTATTGGATGAACGCCTAACGTTTAATTCCCTTTTGGCGTCCGACAAAATGTTTAATCAAATAGAAACTTTAGAGTCGACTGCAACCGACCGAATGGATTTAATAGTTAGACAAGATGAAGTGTTTGAAAATGCGGTGCTTTATTCTGAGGAAAAAATACCGTTTGAATCATTTACAATAATTGAGTTTAAGAAACCTGAACGAAACGACTATAAACACGGCGACAGGAAGAAAGACCCTATTAAGCAAGTCAGGTCTTATATAGATGAAATAATAAAAAATAAATTTAAGCTCAAGGGGAAGTCGCTCGGAGCAAGTAAAAATACTCCATTCTATTGTTACATAGTAGCTGACATTACGGAGACTTTATACGACATTTTAGAATATGAAGCCTTTGACCCAACTCCAGATGGGTTAGGATATTTCAAATTCTATAACACAAATGTTTCCAGAGCGTATATAGAAGTTTTGCCATTTAAGAAGGTAATAAAAGATGCCAAGCAAAGAAATAAAATTCTTTTTGACAAACTTAAATTGAGTTAAGCATTGCCTACAACATGGGCTTGCTGCTATGCTGGCTGGCGAATAAATCTTCATCTTTTTGTTCGCTATCAGCAGCGGTTCGGTCAGACGTAATTATATTCGGCTTTAGTTCATAAATTCATCATAAGTAAATCTATTGGCTTCAGTTCCGGGCTGGACGTTGTAAAATCCCAGCACAGCAGCAAGCCGCGTTCGTTATATGCAATTATTATTTCCATGACGAAACCATAAAAGTATACACTTTCTCACTTTTTGATAATTATCTACATGGCTAAGAAAATATGGTACAGTACCCCTTTAAAATTTATTTGGAAAAATCTTTATGGAGTACAAAAGAAACTCACGCCGGACATTCCTGATGAGTATATTTTTTTAATGCTTAGACGCAACATGATAAACATATCGTTGGCAGATCATGAAAACTTTGAGTCTAATGAACTAATGATGTTTGGATTGCAATTATGGATGGATGATTTGAAAGGAAATTTTCTGCACATTTTTTTCTTAGAAAATCGGTTACGAGATTTTCTTGAAAACACACCGTTGCCAGACTTGGAAGGAATTAGAAAATACTTGTACGAAAATGGTGATGAAAAGGATGTAGTTTACATCAAAACGTCAGGCAAAACTAAATGTGTGATATATACTTTTGGCTTGCACATACCCTATGAAACAAATGGGTATGCTTTTTCTCTCAGCCTCTATGAAAATAAAACAATCGAACTTTTTTTCTCACACAATGAATCTATTAATGGTCTTACATCGGAAAAATTTTACATTGATCAGGTTAAAAAGCAGGATGAGAAGTCTGTAATGAGTTCAAAAATGTTTAGGCTCGCTATCAATACGATAGCATATATGAAATACTTTCCGGAATGTGTGTCTGAGGGAGTTCCAAAAATTACACTTGATAAAGATGAAAAGAGATCTGAACGAAATGTCATTTTCAGCCTATCAGAAAAAATAACTGATTCTGACAGTACACAAGTTTCGAAAATACCCCATTTTAGAAAAGGGTATTTCAGGTTGCTTCAATCAGATTACTATACTCATAAGAAAGGTCAGTTAGTTTATGTAACAGAAACAATGGTGAAAGGAAAGGCTAAGACGATTTCCACATCTGAAAGAATTGAGGAATTTGGTAGAAATATCAAAAATTGATAATAGCTATATGTGTAGTCCATGACAACTGCATATAACATGAGATTTTCTGCTATACTGGTTGACGAGTATACACTTATCATTTCGTTCGCTATAATCATTTGTATTCTGAGCATTGTGAATATAGTTGAGCAATAAAATATTAACAACTTAACTTCACTCACATTCGCCTCGATACACAAGAAACTAACCGGCTTTCAATTGCAGCCTCGACAGACCTATTCCCGCCTTTCAGCTAAGAAGTATATTCAAGCTTTTCAAGACTCATGTTATACATTTTAAGAGATTAGCCGACTCAATGACAAAGAGCTCGACGACCTTTTTGCAAAGAGAGACCACCGAGCCCCACCTAAATGATCTTGAAAAGCTCTTTCCTGATGTAGACAAAGAACTAAAGCGCAAAGGAACCACAATCCATGTTATCATTTCACCACGTAAAGGTATTCTCACTAATTAGCACGGGATTTAATAATTACAAAAAAAATAGTTGGTTCATTTAGAAATATCAAAGCAACTAAACAATTATTTTATTTTTGAACATAACTGTTTTTAAATGCCTTTAAGCTGGAATGAAATTAAAAGCCGAGCCGTATCTTTCTCTAACGAGTGGAAAAATGAAACAAGCGAAGATGCAGAAGCCAAATCTTTCTGGGATGATTTCTTTAATGTATTTGGCATCAGTCGCCGTCGAGTTGCCACGTTCGAGCAACAGGTTAAAAAGATTGATGATAAGAGTGGTTTCATTGACCTTCTTTGGAAAGGAGTTATTCTTATTGAACATAAGTCACGGGGTAAAGATTTAAACCGTGCATATCAGCAGGCGAAGGACTATTTCCCCGGTCTTAAAGATGCAGAACTCCCGCGTTACCTTCTTGTCAGCGACTTTGAACGGTTCAATCTCTATGACCTCGAGGAGAGAAGCGAAAGTACTTTTCTTTTGAAAGATTTCGTCAACAACGTTCACCTATTTGGATTCATAGCCGGGTATCAAAAGCGCACTTACAAAGAACAAGACCCGGTTAACATAGAGGCCGCAGCCCTAATGGGAAAATTACATGATAAGCTGAAAGTTATTGGGTACGAAGGACACCCGCTGGAACTGTATCTGGTTCGTTTATTATTCTGTCTGTTTGCTGATGATACAAACATTTATGACGAGCGTGGACTGTTTCAAGACTATATAGAATTGCGTACCCGTGAAGATGGCAGCGATCTGGCTCCGTATCTTGCTCAGTTGTTTGAGGTACTGAATACACCGGTTGAAAAGCGCTATCGGAACATAGATGAAAGCTTACAAGTGTTTCCCTATGTCAATGGTAAACTCTTTGAAGAACATTTGCCCACAGCTTCATTTGATAGCGAAATGAGAAGGCTGTTATTAGACTGTTGCGGGCTTGACTGGGGTAAACTATCACCTGCCATCTTTGGTTCTCTTTTTCAAAGCGTAATGAACCCACGGGAGCGCCGCAATCTTGGTGCTCACTATACCAGCGAAAAGAATATTCTTAAAGTTATCAAACCGCTCTTTCTCGACGAACTATGGAAGGAATTTATAAGCCTCAAAAATAATAAGGCTAAGCTCAACGCCTTTCATGAACGCATTGCCAACCTTCGTTTTCTTGATCCGGCCTGTGGCTGCGGCAACTTTCTCATCATTTCCTACCGCGAGTTACGCCTCCTCGAAATCGAAATTGTCAAAGTGTTGCTTAAAGATATTATTGAACGCCGTCTCACCGTCACTGATATTGGTATCTACTTCCTTTGCGATGTAGATAAGTTTTATGGCATCGAGTACGAAGAATTTCCTGCTCAGATCGCTCAGGTTGCTATGTGGCTCATCGATCACCAGATGAACATGAAGGCCAGTGAAATCTTTGGCGAATACTATGTGCGCCTACCACTGAAAAAGAGTGCCACCATTAAACACGGCAACGCGTTACAAACTGATTGGCAAAGCCTCCTTTCCAACGCCCCATCAACAGAGGAAATAAAATACAATTACATTTTTGGCAATCCGCCATTTATAGGTACAGCTTATCAAAATAGTGAGCAGAAAAAGGATATGACATCCATATTTTATAATGTCAACTCCTTTGGCATGTTAGATTATGTAACTGCGTGGTATATAAAAGCGGCGGATTACATAAATGTTTTTTCGCGAAGCAATGAAGAAAATAACACATCTGCTATTAATATAAAAGTTGCCTTTGTAAGTACAAATTCTATTTCACAAGGTGAACAAGTAGGTATTCTATGGAACGAGCTATTTAATAAATACCATATAAAAATACACTTTGCACATAGAACATTTAGCTGGCGTAATGAAGCTCGAGGCAATGCTGCTGTACATGTAGTGATTATTGGATTTGCGAACTCCGATACTGCCAACAAAGTTATCTACGAATATGAACATATTAAAAGTGAACCACACGAGGTAAAAGTGAAGAATATAAATCCATACTTAGTAGAGGGAAGTGATAACTTCTTAAATTCATTATCGATGCCTATTTGTAATATTCCGAAAATGCAGTCTGGTAGTGCAGCGCGGGATGGGGGCTACTTGATTCTTACTGATGAGGCAAAGAACCAAATGATAAAGGATAGTGTAAAAGCTGAAAAATATCTAAGGAGATTCATTAGTGGTGATGATTTTATAAACAATAAAGTACGTTGGTGTATATGGTTAAAGAACATAGCGCCTAATGAATATCGTGATATAAAAGACTTTCAAAAAATATTTGAAGAAGTAAAAGCTTTTCGCTTAGCAAGTACAAGAGAAGGCACAAAGAAAATGGCAGCTATGCCTTATTTATTTGCTGAGGAAAGACAACCTGAAACCGACTTTTTAGTTATTCCAAAAGTATCATCAGAAAACAGGAGATTTGTTCCTATTGCTTATTTAACTAAAGATAACATAGTTTCAGACAAGACTTTTATAGTACCTAATACTACTGATTACCATTTTGGTGTCTTAACATCAACTATGCATATGACATGGATGAGAAACACATGTGGTAGAATGAAAAGCGATTACAGTTATTCAAACACCATTGTCTACAACAACTTTCCTTTTCCCGAAAATCCCTCTCAAAAACAAATTGTAAACGTCGAAGTAGCTGCCCAAGCTGTCCTCGATGCCCGCGCTCTTTTCCCCAACGCCAGCCTCGCCGACCTCTACGATCCTAACACTATGCCGCCCGCCCTCGTCAAAGCCCACCAGTCTTTAGACAAAGCCGTCGACCTCTGCTACCGTCCCCAGCCTTTTCCCAATGAAACCAAGCGCATCGAGTTCCTCTTCGAACTCTACGACAAATACACGAGTGGCATGTTTGATTCATCAACGTCGAAAAGAAAAACCAAGACATGAAGCCTATTCCTTATAAACAAGTTTTGAATGAGATCGGAACCAGCGTATCACACTTGTTGCTGGGTAATGGATTCAGCATTTCGTACAATCCAATCTTTTCATACCAGTCGCTTTATAAGGTTGCGGTTGAATATGGCTTGAGTGATAAAGCCATTTCTGTATTTGAAAAGCTTGGCACTAACAATTTTGAAGGCGTTCTGAAACTGCTGGAAAACGTTGCTTGGGTGAGCCAGATTTACTATGACATTGAAGATGGCGGACAAGTCATTCTAAATGATATAGCTATTATTAAAGAAGCACTGATTCAAGCGATTGCAAAATCTCATCTGGCTAACACAGGTGAGGTAAGTGCTAAAGCGAAAGAATCAGCCATCGCTTTCTTAGGAAATTATAAAACAGTATTCACCACTAACTATGATTTGCTGTTATACTGGGTTAACATGCATTCTAATCCATACTTATTCGGTGATTGTTTTAGGGCAGAGCATGAAAATCCTGATGCAGAATATGTTATTTTTTCTGAACATTTGAAGGGTGCTAATGGGATACTATTTTTGCATGGCGCCTTGCATCTGTATTTTGAGAATGGATATATTAAGAAACATTGTTGGTCTCGTACAAAACGACCACTTATTGAGTTAATCCGAGAAGGGTTAGACAATAAAAAATATCCGTTATTCGTAGCAGAGGGTACACCACAAAAGAAGCTCGAACAAATAAATTCAAATGCTTACCTCGCTTATTGCCTTGCCAAATTAGGACGTGTGGAAAAGAATCTGGTAATCTTCGGAAATACACTTGGTGGAACAGATGAACACATAGCGGATGTGATAGCAGATAACAAAGATATAACCAACATATATGTAGGTATTTATGGTGATCCAGAATTCGCAATAAATGTAGAAACCTTTGCTGCTTGTGAGCGTATAATAAGTCGTCGCAAATCGATAACCGATAAATTAAAGAAACCAAAGATTCTATCATTAAAGTATTTTGATAGTGGCAGTGTTAATGTCTGGAAAAAGTATGATGAGTAACTGCCTTATATTTAAGTGTATGAAATTCTACCCAATACAATAATGATAATGATTTCAAGATAACTTTTCTTTTTTATTTCATCAATCACAATCCCAAGTATGTAATACTGTATATAGAATCTTGTGTGTCTACAAGATTTTCTCGGTGTATGACACAGCGTCTGTCACTTGTCTTTTCAAAAAATCCAAGAAGTAAGTTGCAACTTGTTAAGCAACATTATCTTCAACTGGTTGCGTCCTTTTTATACCAATAAATTACTTTGTACAGGTAACGATTGTATTCTTCCTGACCTTTATATCATGAAGCAGTCTCTTCAACCTTGCACAACTACTGAATTAATAATATATTTTGGTTAAATGATTTTATTACAATACAGTATAAATGATATTTAATAATCGTTGATTATTTTATCCTGTTTTGTGGTTTGTTCGGTGAAAAGCTTATCTAAATCGCTACGTTTGAAGTATAAACTTCCCATTATTTTTACCGGGCATAGCAACCCTCGGCGCATCATATTTTCAAGCTTACTATCACTACATCCTAAAATCTCTTTTGCTGTTTTGCTTCTAATCATATCGAGTTTTGGTTTATCTAAATATTGTTTAAGAAGATCATGAATTGCATAAATAAGGTCTGCTTTAAACTGTTGCAGTTGTTCAGTTGTAATCATAGAATTGGATGTTATTTGTTGTATATAAATATGAAAGATTGGCAGCAAAAAAAGGTTTTAAAGCGGTTAATCTGTTACAAAAGTTCTTCAAATGCCAACAGTATAAAATTATACTTATTACTACACAAGTGTAACGAATGATTAACTATCAATAATTGTTGAAAAAATAAAAAATGTAAGTTTCCTCCAAGATATCATATATGCTTAATGTACAAATTGCAGATATTATTTACAATAAATCTTGACTGTTTAATTAATCTGTAACCTGATGATAAGCTTTAATTTGTTTCCTTTCCTGTCTTTAAAAATGTTGCTTTTTCTTATCTTATATAATGTACCTAATTAATATTATATGATTTCTTATTTTTTAAAAGCGTATAGCGCCTTGCTATATTCTTTTTTAGTGCTTTCTTCAAAGCTGTCCAGATAGCTTTCAGTCGTGCTTAGGTTGTGGTGTCCTAACGCTTCCGATATAAATTCAGTACTTACGCCTGACCGTTTTAATACAGTACTAAAACTATGACGAGCAGTATAAGTGGTAACTTTTTTTGAAATGTCCAAGCTTTTTGTAATAACAATCATCCATTCGTTAATTACTTTTGTAAATTGATTTATTTGTGCCCGCTGCTGTTCTGCGTTTGCTTCGAAGTTAATTATAGGGAAAATAAGGTTTTCTGGTTCAGGTAAATTATTCGACCACTGAGTGATAATTTTCCGCATGTCTTCATTCAAGACAACAATTATTGATTTAGGATTAGTTCGAGCGGTGTAAATTGTCTTTGCACGCTTATAAATAATCAGGTCACCTTGTATATTTTTATATTTTAAAAGAGCAATATCTTTCATATTCATTCCATTTGCAAAGTAACTGAATAACCAAAAGTCTTTCGCTTTTGCTTCGCCAAGGTGATTAGTCTGTAGTTTGTAATTGTATATCTTTTCAATGTCTTCTATAGTAAGAGCTTTCTTTATATTTTTACTCTTAGGAATCTGATACTTGCGTTTACCAAAAGGATAAGTTTCCTTCTGAATTACTTCCCGGTGAATAGCCTCATTAAAGATAGCTCGCAAAGTTCGCATATAGATACCTATTGTTGTATTTGACTTCATACGCTCGACCATCCACTTTTCATAGTCTTTGAGGAATTGAACGCTTATGCTATCGAAAGAAAGTTCTGGTTTAAAGGAAACAAGGCTATTGTAAGTAAATTGATAGGTTTTGGCTGTAGAAATTCGTTGTTCACTCATTAATTTCTCAATCTGCTCATCAAAGACATTTTTAAGTTCAATTTGGATTACAGGTTTATTAAAAAACTTTTTTTTGAAGGATTCAAATGAGAAGGGTTTTAATGTAGAAATAATTAACCTTGCCTCAGTTTCAATGCGCTGAAAGTTATTTTTTATATTGGAAAGCCCTTTCGGAAGTCTTTTAGAATTGGTTTTTTTAAATTCTACAGCAGTTAAATCAATACCGGTGGAGTAATAAATTGATTTTCCATTGTAGGAAATGCAGAGTTTTACCGGATATTTTTCATCTTTTTTCACGCGCCGAGTATCAAGATAAATGCTTGTCGATACCTTTAAATTTATCATAGTCTGGAATTTTGAACTCTCATTCACTAATTACAGGCTCCGATAATTTGCAAATAATTTGCAAGTAAAACGTCTTTATAAGTTTAATTTTTAGTAAGAAGCTTCGGCTTGTATTTTCACTTAGCTCTTCTTATGCAATCTGATAATATATAGTAAACTATAACAAAGCCTCGAAAAAACACCCTGTTGTAAACTAAGTTTTAAGAATCTGTAAATATGCTTTGCACAATCATTGTGTTTCTATTATTTTTGCAGCCCTTTACAAAAGGAAACCCGACTCCGTAGCTCAGTTGGTAGAGCAATTGACTCTTAATCAATGGGTCCAGAGTTCGAGTCTCTGCGGGGTCACAGATTTTAAATTATAAGAGGTTGAAATCAGCCTCTTATTTTATTTGAAGCATTTTTGATTGGCTGGATGGTTTGCACAAAATCAATTTTGCATGAGTTATATACAGAATATAAAGATTTTATCGCAACTCAATTACCGAACATCCGGTTTATCTGCCTGGTGATATAAATCAAATAAGAAGGATTAATATTATTTTCAGTTTGCGTTATGAAGTCGCCGCAACTGTCTTTTATAAATTCCAAACAAGCATTATCAACGACTGAACATATCCTGTCAATTTTGCCTTCCTTCACTTCAATTTGTATTGCCAGTTCCTTATCTTGTAACGGATAAAAAATTGGAATTTTTGTGCTCTTTATCATTATCGGGCAAAGGTAAATTATATAGCGCGGGGTTGGTGTTAAGTAGTAAGTAAATCTTAATTAAAATCAGCTTGACTATTTAAGCAGATATTAAGGTAGTTATTGAGTTTCTATCATCAAATAAGATAGATTATGCCCTTGTTGCCAGAAGAGCCCAAAAAGTTTTACCTGAATTATACAATAGGTTTTATAACTGAATTAATACAGTTGTAAAAGCAAACAATCAAAAACATCAATACACTGTCTGCCGCCTTCAACGTATTCTATAGCCTGATGATGTAACTATCACAATGGCCAGCATATAAAACGCTTTATATATCCATATATTCCCAGGCACTTTGATAAGCATTTAGCTCTTGTGCGTACATAATAAAGTTGGCATAAAACGGCAGGCTCGAAAGTGTGGCACTGTCACCAATAATCACCAGTTTTTTTCGCGCTCTTGTCATAGCCACGTTCATTCTCCGCGTATCCGATAAAAAGCCAACGATGCCATCCGCATTACTCCGCGTCATGCTGATATATACGACATCGCGTTCTTGCCCCTGGAAGCTGTCTATTGTATTCACGGCTATTTTAGTACCGTATATCTGTAAATCCGGCGCCTGTTGCACCATTTCTTTCAATGCTTCTACCTGTTGTTTATAAGGAGAAATAACAGCGATCGAAGGAAAGCTTTCGGGTGTATAATATTGCGCCAGTTGTGTTACCTGCTGCATCAACAGCTTTACCAGAAAAACCGCTTCCTCTGTATTCCTGGTGCTGGTATTGTCAGTTCGTTCCTCCCAGCCACAGCCTGCCGTATCAACAAAAAGCAATGGCGCATCTTCCGCAAATAATTTGTGCTTTGCCACAGAAGGATGTGCCTGCAATTTGTTACCATAAAACACAGCTGACGAATAACCCATTATTATCTCATTCATCCGGTATTGTTCTTCCAACATAGTAACTGCCTGCGGATATAAAGCAATACATTTTTCGAGCAGCGTAATGGCAAGACCATTCCTAGCTGCTTCGGCTGATTTGATGGTGGGCGGAAGCTGGCAGTGATCGCCCGTCAGAATCACTTTCTTTCCTTTCAGAACAGGTATCCAGCAAGCAGGCTCCAGGGCTTGCCCGGCTTCATCAATCACGACGGTATCATAAGAAAGTTTTTGAACAGAATAATGAGATGCACCGACTAACGTTGCCGTAATCACGTTTGCTTTGGCTACGATATCATCAATAATGTATTGCTCCGTAGCGCCTGCGTCTTTCATAATTTTGTGCGCTTCATGTAATAAAGCTTTGCGCTGCTCACGCTCTGCTTTGCCAAAATTGCGTTTGTATTTATGCGCCATGCTTTTATATTCAGCCGCTTGTTTTTTCAGCTTCTTACTATCTTTCATGGCGCTGTGTTCCGCCATTCTACTGTCTAATGTCAGCGAGAGTAATCTTTCCGATACACGCGCCGGATTACCGACGCGCAATACATTCAATCCTTCATCTGCCAGCTTTTCGCTCAACAGATCTACGGCTGCATTGCTGGGTGCGGTTACAAGTATCTGGCGATTGTCTCTTTGCAGAAGAGCTTTTATCGCCTGCACCAGTGTTGTGGTTTTACCTGTGCCGGGCGGTCCGTGTACAATGGCAATCTCATTAGCATTCAATATTTTTTCAACTGCCTCTTGTTGCGATGCATTCAGGTTTGTATTGAGTGATGAATAAGATGCCGTTTGAAATGAAGGTGATTGTTCTCCGGTCAGGATACGAATTAACCGGCCTTCTACAGGTTTTTCCCTGGTGGCGGCAGCCCGTTTTAGAGCATTTTGCATTTCGTCGTAACTGTTATCATCAAACAAAAGATCAATGCCTAATTTTCCGTTCTCTGCCCAATCCGGCAGTTCATCGGTACGCAACGTAATGGTAAGCCGGTTACCATTTTGATAAGAAATAATTCCTTCTGCTTTATCGTTTTTTGCATCGTGATTTGAGAACAACATCGCCGAAACGCCGGAACGAAGCTGATGAATTACATCCTGGTGTGTTGTGCGTTCTATCTCTACAGAAATATAATCGCCTCGACTTAGTTCTGTACCACGAATGGCAACCGGGTACCAAGTAAAACCCATTGCCCTGCGGTTTGCCACAGACGTTTGTTCGGTAAAACTGATATAGTTTTTTCTGTCTTCTTCCCGTTCTGTTTTTAACAATGCAAGCAATCTTTCAAAATAATCCATCGCACAAAAGTAACTGTGCATCTTTTTGGCGACTTATTTTTTGCTTTTGTATCATCACAATTTCATTTACATTTTATGTATTCGATTTTTTCTTGCTTATGATTTCATTGAAAATTAAATGATTCTATTTGAATAGACTTTAAGATATTGGTGATATTTTTTGTCTGGGAGAAGTTGTAAAAGTGTGTAGGTTATGCAATACAAACTTCGTTGATGATTATTTTAATATTGCTTAATGGCTTCTAAAATAATGTATTAATCACTGTTATACATTCGCGTCTAAATCAATTCTGATACAGTCTTTATAATCATTCTCGCCAAATCGCTCGCTTATTTTTTCTCAATAAACGGATATCTTTTACCAGATATTAAATTGTATTTTAGCGAACCCTATTTCTGCAATATCAATACATAGAGCAGGAGTTGTACGTAATTTAAAATTCAGACTTTAATGTTTATAAGAACAATTGACAACCAAAAACGAATTATAGACTGGACAGAACTTAATCAACTTAAGAAAGACATTCTTTGGATATTTGACGAAAACACAGGACAATTAAACGCCTCATTTGTTCCCGAACATTCTTTTTCAAATCAATACTGGAAATATCTTACATTAGACAATGACGAAATACTGTCACAGTCAGATATTAACTTTTACAAAGAGGGAGTTTTAATCATCATTCTTTGCATGACAGTAGAATATATGGACACTACCAGTGGCAATCAGAAAGTATTCGGCGACACATCAATCCATCTTATTGACAGTTATATTGAAATGTTCAACGCTTTAAATCAAAATCAAGAGAAATTAAAGTTTCTGGTAAGATTGGGACTAACCATTGCTGCTTCTATGACACAGCAAGACTTACTTGACACAGGCGAATACAATCATAAGGACCTTGACACATTTTATTCTCAACTCAATTGGGTTGACACAACATTTATCAAATTATATTTTAACTCAAAAACAAAATAAGCTACGCACAACAAAAAGTTTTCGGCCATGCTGGCTAACATCTTACACCTCAACATCAGGAATTCTATTTATCTTCCGTTTAGCATTAGTTAAAGAATAAGCATAGCAGAAAGCCGGAACCGTTATACGAAACCAATACATTTGACCTTCAATTAAAATCACCGGATTAACCAAAAAGCCAACCGGCATTGATAACGATTACCATGAGAAAAATAGTAAACCTCAGTAAACGCAGTTGCGCCTTTGTAATGAGTCTCCTCATTATAGTAAGTTGCCAAAATGCAAATCAGCCAAAGAATACAAGCAACCCGACAGACAACACCGTATCGGAGATTAAATTGCCGTCGGGTTTTTCTGCGACCATCGTTGCCGATTCATTAGGTGCCGTGCGCCATCTGGCAGTCAATAAGAACGGAGACATTTATGTAAAGCTGAGTGCCTTAAAGAACGGAAAAAGCATTCTTTTTCTAAGCGATACCAATCATGACGGAAAGATGGATAAGACCATTGGATTTGGAAACTATCCCGGAACCGGCATTCGCATACAAGGCGATGTTTTATATGCTTCATCTAACAGCGGCGTATTTATGTATCCATTGAATAATAAGGGTGAAGTGGAGGATACGAGTCATCCGGAAACTATAGTGCAAGGACTTGTAGATAAAGGCAGAGACAATGCAAAGGCGATTGCTGTTGACGACAATAATAACCTGTATGTTGCCGTAGGTTCTTATGATGAAACCTGCACCGATGATTCAGGACATGGTATTCTCAATTGTCCGCTTCTCGACTCGGTTGGCGGCATCTGGCAGTTCAGTACAAGCAAAAGAAATCAAAGTTATTCAGATGCAGTTCACTACGCAAGAGGATTGAAAAATGTGGTGGGATTGGATTGGAACGAAGCTACAAAGTCGTTGTTTGCAACACAGCATGGGCGTGGCGGATTGAGTGAAAAATTTCCAAAGTTATATACCGAAGAGCAAGGCAAAGCCTTGCCTGCCGAAACGCTTTATGAACTGGACAAAGGTGCCGATGCAGGTTGGCCGTATGTGTATTACGATCCTTTTCTGCATAAGAAAATTGTAGCGCCGGAGTACGGCGGTGATGGCAAGAAATCGGTTGATAATAAATACCTCGATCCTGTTGTTGCTTTTCCGGCTCATCTGGGTCCTAACGACCTTTTGTTTTATACCGGCAATATGTTTCCGGAGAAATATAAAAACGGCGCTTTTGTTGTTTTTCATAGCCAGTCGCAAGTTTTGAAGAAAGGTTACCTCGTTGCATTTGTACCTTTTAAAAATGGAAAACCGGCAGGCGAATGGGAAGTGTTTGCTGATAATTTTACAGGTGTAGATCTCAGCAATCCCAATGGCTCATATCATCATCGGCCTATTGGTATTGCGCAGGGCGCAGATGGTGCTTTGTATGTGGCTGATGATTTGAAAGGAACCATTTTTAAAATCACTTATTCACCTGAGAAAAAGTAAAGGAAGTAAGCTTTGATTTGTATTATAAAAGAGTTTTATCGTTTTACTGGTTCTATATTGAGTATGAGTTATATTGATGGATGAGACACTTTATCAGGCTTATTTTACATTCTTATTACTTAAATAAAGTATTCATCTTAATCAAACCAAATTTCTGTTTCCTATGCTGCATATAAAAAAGAAGAGCTGTCATAAACAGCTCATTCTTCATATCACACAAAACAAAACTATTTTTATAAAAGACGCACCTGAATACCAATGCGCGCCTGGCTGTTATGCCATTGATATCGGTCATCAATATTATTAATGTCAGACAAGCTGTAATAATAACTGCCAAACAAACCAAACGCAGGCGAAAACGCAAACTGAACGCCGCCTGCAACACCAGCCTGCGTCTTTTTAAAAGCCGTTTTATTGCTCTTTAATAAATCATCGTTGCTATACATCATAACACTATATTCCGGTCCGGCGTTGACAGTAAAAAGTTTGGAAATATGATAATTCAAAAAAACAGGAATACTGAGGTAATGCAAATTGATGTCTGTATTGGCAAAACTGCGACCTGAGTTTATATAATATGTACTGAAATTATCAGCCTTTTCTGCATTTACCAAAGTGTACAAAACCTCAGGTTGCAAGCTCCATTTTTTAGTAAAATCAATTGTTGCAAAGCCACCTCCGTTATAGCCGGTTTGCGTTTTAGACGATAAGCCTTTGGCATTCATCTTAGCCAAATTCACATCGGCGGTAAAGCCAAAGTGCACATCTTGCGCCTGCGAAAAATAACAAACAAAAACAGCAAATAGTAAACAGAAAAACCTGAGTTTGATATTCATAAGAAGAGTTTTCTTTCTATTTACAAGTGAAAATATCTGAGACTGCAAAAAGCATTTTGTTATTATCTTTTAATGAAGCAATCATATCTGTAAACTCACTGTTTTCTTCGATTTTGCCAGCAAAACCGAAGAAAAATCAAGCTGAAATTTATATTCCTTTTTCAACAAAATTCACCTCCTTACCTTTGTTCTCTTATGCAAAACATAGAAGATTTACTGACGGGATTGAACGAGCCGCAACGCGAAGCGGTTACGCATGTGAACGGACCTTTAATGATTGTTGCCGGCGCCGGAAGCGGTAAAACCAAAGTGCTTACCACGCGCATTGCCTGGCTGATGGGAAAACACAGCGTGGATGCGTTTAATATACTGGCTTTAACGTTTACCAATAAAGCTGCGGCCGAAATGAAAGAGCGTATTGCAAAAATGCTTGGCAGCAACGAAGCACGTAACTTATATATCGGAACTTTTCATAGCGTTTTTGCGCGTATTCTTCGCAGCGAAGCCGATAAAATTGGTTACCCGAGAAGTTTTACCATTTACGATACAGACGATAGCCGATCGGTAATAAAAACCGTAATTAATGAACTGAATTTAGACGATAAACATTATAAGCCAAACGTAGTGCACAACCGCATTTCAGCAGCCAAGAACGCATTGGTTGGACCCGCAGAATATGCGCAGGATTATTATTTGCAACAGGAAGATGCGCGCACCAATCGTCCGGCTATTGCTATGATTTATAAAGCATACGCAGCACGCTGTTTTAAAAACGGTGCAATGGATTTTGATGATCTATTATTGAAGATGTACGAGCTGTTAAACACGGTTCCGGAAGTGTTATACAAATACCAGAACAGGTTCAAATATATTTTGATTGATGAGTACCAGGATACCAATCCGGTGCAGTATCAAATCAGCAAATTACTCGCGGCTATTCATGAAAATATTTGCGTGGTGGGCGATGATGCGCAAAGCATTTATAGTTTTCGCGGTGCTACAATTGAAAACATTTTGCAGTTTCAGAAAGATTATGATGATGTAAAAGTGGTGAAGCTGGAGCAGAATTATCGCAGCAGCCAAAGTATTTTAAATGTTGCCAATGAAGTCATCAAAAATAACAAAGGACAAATACCAAAAGTTCTTTGGACTGATAATCATACCGGCGAAAAAATAAAGCTGGTGCGAACCATGACCGATAATGATGAAGGCAAATTTGTTGCCGACAGCATCCAGGAACAGAAGCTGCGCAACCATTATCGTAACAACGATTTTGCTATTTTGTATCGAACCAACGCGCAAAGCCGCGCCTTTGAAGAAAGCCTGCGCCGCATGGGAATTCCATATCGTATTTATGGCGGCGTTTCGTTCTATCAACGCAAAGAAATCAAAGACTTCCTGGCTTATTTGCGCGTGATCGCAAATCAAAAAGATGAAGAAGCGCTAAAGCGAATCATCAATTACCCGGTGCGTGGTATTGGCAAAACAACCATTGAAAAATCTGTGATTTATGCCAATGAAAAAAACATCAGCATGTACGCTGCGCTTGAGCAAGCGCCTGCGTATGGATTAAAAGGCGGAACGCTGGAAGTGATTCAGAACTTCATTACAATGATTAAGTATTTTCAAAGCATGTTGCAGACAAATGATGCTTATCATGTGGCTCAGCAAATTGGTAAACATACCGGTATTGTAAAAGAATTGTTCAACGATAAAACCACCGAAGGTCTGGCACGTTATGAGAACATTCAGGAATTATTGAACTCAATAAAAGAATGGACAGAAAGCCCGGCTAACGAAGACGGCGAAGTGGGCGATAAAGGCTTGGGTGCGTACCTGCAACAAATTACTTTATTAACCGATGCTGATGAAAACAAAGATCAAAATGCTGATGTTGTAAAACTGATGACAATACACGCTGCCAAAGGTTTGGAATTTGGTTGCGTGTTTGTCGGCGGCATCGAAGAAACGCTTTTTCCAAGCGCCATGAGCATCAATACGCGTGAAGAATTAGAAGAAGAACGACGCCTTTTTTATGTAGCCGTTACGCGCGCCAAAGACCGTTTATGGCTCACGTATGCCAACTCGCGTTATCGCTTCGGCAACCTGGTTCAGAATGAGCCAAGTCGTTTTTTAGATGAAATGCCCGAACCTTTTTTAGACCGAACCTTTGCAGGCGGCGGCGCGCGCAACAGCAATGGCATGAGCAATATGGGCACTGCGTTTCAGCGTATGCATCGCGGTATGGGACCAGCGCCTGAGCGCAAACCCGAAAGTAGCAAACCTTCTTATTTGCCGGCCGCACCAAAGCCGCAAAACATCAATCATATTCCTTCGCCCGACTTTTTACCAAGCGATACCAGCAGTCTGCAGGCCGGGCAAAAAGTGGAACATCAGAAGTTTGGTTTTGGAGAAGTAGTAAAGATGGAAGGCAGCGCACACAACCCGGTTGCTACAGTTCAATTTGAAAAAAACGGTGAGAAAAAAATAATGCTCAATTATGCAAAACTTCGGATTGTGGAATAAGCTACAATACGTCTAACAGTAATTTATAAACAGACATGACAATTATCATTAAGGACGACTTATCTGTAAGACTTACCAAAGAAGCTAGCGAACTCAATACCTCAGTTGAAGAACGATTGACCGCCATATTAGACAAAAGTCTTGCGCCAGAAAAAAACTTTGACAGAGATTATATACAATCCGGACTAGAGAACATTAAAACTTTACTTAAAAAAATTCCTTGCGTTCGATTTATAGCAACTTCTAAAATTGGTGAACCCTTTTGGTGGCTTAAGTTTGGCATTGACATTAACTCAAAAATTGCATGGGCAGTTATTCAGGAATTAGGACACATTCTTAATTATATATCTATTAATGATAAACTGCCAGTAAAATTTTATCCTGTTTCGCCGCCACCATACATAAATGGTGGCCCTGAAGAATTTTTATCATGGGTTGTTGAGCCGGTTATTCCTTTTGTAGATACAAATATTATTTACGATTATTTAATTGGAAGACTTCCGGAAAATTACGACAAAGATGAAAGCTGGTTTCTTGAGGAGTAAGATTGCAATTAAAAGTCTTATCGATTCCGTTTGACACAATCTGTTACTGAAATAAATAACATACTGTACTTATATTAGTAATTTTATTTTTCCTGCAACAAAATTATCTTATAGAAATCATGTTTTCTTTTTCAAAAAAGGACGGCATGACTTTTTCACTTTCATAGCTTTTTAAAAACGCGCAACGGTATCGGGAAGTTTAGCAACAGTTTATACAACAGCTATCTATTTCTTTCCTTCTATCTTTGCAATCCTAAAAATCTGTTCCGTATGGCAAATACTCAGTACGATTTCGGAATGATTGGTCTTGGTGTTATGGGCAGCAACCTGCTGCTGAATATGGCTGGTCATAATTTTCATGTTATTGGTTTTGATAAAGATGTTCAGAAAGGCAAAGCACTCGAAGATGGTGCCGACGATAAAAACAAAGTAAAAGGCGTAAGCACGTTAGAGGAAATGGTTAAGAGTCTTAAAGTGCCGCGCAAAATGATGATGCTTGTACCGGCAGGCAAACCGGTTGATGATGTAATCGAAAGCTTAATTCCTTTATTAGAAAAAGGCGATGTAGTAATTGATGGCGGTAATTCGCATTATATTGACACATTAAAGCGCGTCAAGTATCTCGAACCAAAAGGAATTAACTTTATGGGCATGGGTGTTTCGGGTGGCGAACATGGCGCACGTACAGGTCCGAGTATGATGCCTGGCGGCAACCTCGAAGCTTATAAAAATGTACAACCCATTTTAGAAGCCTGCGCTGCCAAAGTAAACGGCGAACCTTGCACCGCTTATATGGGCAAAGATGCAGCCGGTCACTTTGTAAAAATGGTGCACAACGGAATTGAATATGCTTTTATGCAGCTCATTAGTGAAGTGTATGATATTATGAAGCGTGGCTTGGGTTTGAGTAATGAAGAACTGCATGACGTATTTGAGAAATGGAATGCCGGCGAACTGCAATCTTACCTGATAGAAATTACGCGGGATATTTTTACCCAGAAAGACGATCAGGATGAAAACTCCGATAAATATTTAGTTGATTTGATTCTGGATAAAGCGGGCAGCAAAGGTACTGGTAAATGGACTTCACAAGATGCGATGGATTTGCCGGTTGCCATTCCAACTATTGATACAGCGGTTGCTTTCCGAACCATATCTGGTTATAAAGACGAACGTGTACAAGCTTCTAAGTTGTATAAGAATGATGTAAATAAAATTGATGTTGACAAAGAAGCTTTTATCAATCAATTGGGTGATGCATTATATTTTGGAATGATTATCTGCTATGCGCAAGGTTTAGCAATGCTTTACCAGGCTTCCAACGAATTAAAGATGGAAATTCCTTTGCACGATGTCGTAAAAATATGGCGTGGCGGCTGTATTATCCGTTCACTTCTATTAAATAACTTTTACGATGCGTTTAAAAACAGTCAGAATCAATTGCCTAATATTTTATTAGATAAAGGCATTGCTGATATTGTAAAAAGCAAAGAACAAAGCATTCGCGATGTGGTTAAAAAGTCTATTGACATAAACATTGCTACCGGCGGTTTAATGAGCGCGCTGGCTTATTTTGATGCTTACACAACCGAAAATATGCCAACGAATCTGATACAGGCACAACGCGATTTCTTTGGCGCACATACATATCAGCGTATTGATAAGCCGGGCATCTTTCATACAGGCTGGCCAAGTGAAGATGAAAAGTCGGTGTAAAAGATGTAAGATTTTATTTCCAAGTTCTGGTAAGATGAAAAATATTTATGGAAACACTCATCATTCATACTGATAATAAAGACAAATTGAATGCTTTAAAAGCAGTTTTAAAAGCGTTGAATATAGACTTTGAGAAAAGCAATTATAATTCTGCATTTGTTGCAAAAATTAAACAAGGTGAGAAAGATTTGCAGGATAAAAAAGGTGTAAAAATCAGTCTTGATGATATATGGAAATAATTCTGACACTTGCAGCAAACGAGGATTTGATTGAATGGAAAAAAAGTGGAAATAAAAATGTTTTGCAACGAATTCGTAAATTAATTGAATCTATTAAAAAAACACCTTTTGCAGGCATTGGAAAACCGGAACCTTTGAAATATGATTTGACAGGCAAATGGTCCCGCAGAATTACAAATGAAGATCGTTTGGTTTATGAAGTAGAAAATGAAATCATAAATATTTATTCTCTGAAAGGACACTATAAAAATAACAACAGATAACTTTAATCATGGCAACAAATAGTAAACGCCCGCCCGCTACTATACTTTTTATTTTTGGTGGCAGTGGCGATTTAAATAACCGCAAACTCACGCCGGCCTTATATAATTTATATCTCGATGGTTTTATGCCTGAAAAATTTGCTATTGCAGGCATGGGACGAAGCCCTTATGATGATGTAAAATACAATGAACATTTATCTGGAGGCATCAAAGAATTTTCGCGTCGGAAAGATGCCAATGGCAAATGGCAGGAGTTCTCGAAGAACAATCATTACCTGCAAATGGATGCTGAAAAAGATGAGCGTTTTGATAAGATAGAAAGCTTCATCAAACAAAAGCAGCAGGAATGGGGTTTGCAGCAAACAAACATATTGTTTTATATGGCTGTGGCTCCGCAATTAGTGCCTGATATTGCAAAGAAAATTGCTGATTTAAAACTGCCTGCCGATGCCACGCGCATTATTGTTGAAAAGCCTTTTGGTCATGATTTGCAAAGCGCAACTGATTTGAACAAACTTCTCAATACGATGTTTACCGAAGACCAGATTTATCGTATTGATCATTACTTAGGAAAAGAAACGGTACAAAATATTTTGGCGCTTCGTTTTGCCAACGCATTATTAGAACCTTTATGGAATAACAAGTATATAGATCACGTACAAATCACGGCTTCAGAAACGGTTGGTGTCGAAAATCGCGGCGGTTATTACGAGCAAAGCGGTGCCTTGCGAGATATGGTTCAAAATCACATCTTACAATTGCTTTGTATGGTGGCTATGGAACCACCGATTTCGTTTGACGCCAATGAAATCCGCAACAAAAAAGTTGATGTTCTGAATGCCATCAGGCAGATGAATAAAAACGAAGTAAATGATATGGCAGTTCGTGGTCAATATACCGATGGCTGGATGAAAGGCGAGCAGGTAAAAGGCTATCGCGAAGAAAAAAACGTTGATCCGAATTCAACAGTTGAAACCTTTGCTGCCGTTAAGTTTTATATTGATAACTGGCGCTGGCAAAACGTTCCTTTCTATGTAAGAACCGGCAAATATTTACACGAAAAAACAACGGTTATTAATATCATTTTCAAACCCGCGCCGCATTACGCATTTCCGGCAGAAGCAGCCGAAACATGGCGTCGCAATCGTCTTACTATCGGCATTCAGCCCGACATGGATATTAAGCTTCGCTTTCAAAGCAAACGTCCGGGTCAGAGCATGTTGTTAAGCCCGGTTGATATGGTGTTTAATTATAGCCAGGATGGCAAAGACCAGCCGGAAGCGTATGAAACATTATTACTCGATGCGATGGAAGGAAATGCCACACAATTTCTGCGTGCCGACCAGGTGGAAGCAAGCTGGCGAGCCGTTACACCCATTATCGAAAATTGGGGAACGCGTGCGCCGGGCAGTTTTCCGAACTATGCGCCTGACAGTTGGGGACCTGAAGATGCCGAAGCTTTGATAGCGCGCGACGGCAATACATGGATTACACCATCACCAAAGAAAAAATAAAAAATGCCGGTTTAAAGCCGGCTTTTTTGTGACAAATCAATTCAACAAAAACTCACTACTTTCTTTCGTAAATTTTGAAAATACAGTTTTAGGTTACGAGCGTTTGTTACTCCGGTTAAACATCGTTGCGACGCTCCGTTCAGGTTTCTCTTCTCCATTGAACAATCATACATAACACTTAACATTGCGCAAAGAACCAGTGAGAAAAAATTATGGATCAGCACTCACTACAAATTAGAACCGTTGATGTTACACGATATGTAACGCCGCTGCGCGAAGGCGGTTCGTTGCCCGCCATTGTAGAAGCTGATGACGACTTTATGTACGTCTTAAAGTTTCGTGGCGCCGGTCAAGGTATTAAGGTCTTAATAGCGGAACTGATTGTTGGTGAAATAGCGCGCGTATTAGGTTTAAAAGTTCCTGAGCTTGTATTTGCAAATTTAGCTTCTGACTTTGGCAGAACAGAGCCTGATGAGGAAATTCAGGATCTGCTAAAAGCCAGTACAGGCTTGAACTTGGCGCTTCATTACTTACAAGGTTCTATCACATTCGATCCGGTTGTAAATGAAGTTGATGCAAAGTTGGCCTCACAAATTGTGTGGCTTGATGCACTTGTTATGAACGTTGACAGAACCGTTCGCAATACCAACATGCTGATGTGGCACAACGAGCTTTGGCTGATAGATCATGGTGCCGCACTTTACTTTCATCATTCATGGCAAAATATCGAAGAACAAAGCATGCGACCTTTTGTTCAGATAAAAGATCACGTGCTTCTTTCTTATGCAACAGAATTAGACGAAGCTGATATAGAGTTTCGTTCTGTTTTAACTCCGCAAATCATTCATTCTATCATCCATTTAATTCCGGATGAATGGTTGCATATAGCCGAGCCTGCTGATGAAACTGTTGAACAGAAACGACAGGTCTATATCAACTTTTTCCAAACACGTTTAGCACATTCTTCTATCTTTTTAAACGCAGCAAAACATGCCAGAGAAGCACTTGTTTGAGTATGCCGTTATTCGTGCGGTGCCGCGTGTTGAACGGGAAGAATTTGCCAATATCGGTGTGATTTTGTATTGCGCTTCGCAACGTTTTTTAGGTATTAAATTTATGATTGATCAGCGCAGGTTAGAAACAATTTATGAAGCCTTTAATCTGTACGAATTAATTCCACGTTTACAGGCTTTTGAAAAAATATGCGCCGGTTTAAAAGAAGGCGGACCGATTGCGCAATTGCCTCTGGCATCGCGCTTTCGCTGGCTCACAGCTTCGCGAAGTACGGTTGTTCAAACATCAAAAGTTCATCCCGGACTTTGTGTAAATGCAAGCGAAACTTTAGAGAAATTATTTGAACAATTGGTGATGTAATTTTCTTATGAATGAACTGAAAGAAACGTACAAAAAATTGATAAACGAAACACTTCCGGCTATTTATCAATCGCCGGTTCGTTTTAATCATTGTTTTAACCGGATCATTTTAGATTGGCTATTTCAGGATTACTGGCATAATCATTTAGAACAAAAAAAAACTGCAATTAGTCAGTTAACTGAAACGCAGTTGCAGTGCGCAATTCAAAGAATGAATGAATGGTTATTCAACCATGAATTGTTAGTTCAGGATAATATTGATTCTTTACGTTACAGAAAAAAATTCAAATCACATTTGTTATAAAAACCAGTCTTTTGATAAGGATAACGAAACCCGAACCACATCATCTTTACTCAGATTCATCAGCTCTGTTTTTACAGTAATCTGTTCGCTAATTTCAAACGCAACATCAACTTCATAACAGTTACCCAGAAAGCGCACGTCAGCTACTTTTCCTTTCACAAATTTTGATTGCAGAGAGTTAATAATAAACTGTTCGGGACGAACAAAAAGTCTTTTGTCAATTTCCTCAACAGGCGTTTTTGATAAAGCGTTATACAAAGGTTGACTTAATAAGTTATAACTTCCAAAAAGTGCGGCTACATATTCATTTACGGGTTGATTGTATATCTCGTAAGGACTGGCTTTTTGAACAATCTTTCCATCTTTCATTATCAATATATCATCAGCCCAGGAAAGTATATCCAACGGGTCGTGAGAAATCAATATACATGTAATATTCAACCTTTCACTAACGTCATAAATTACTTTTTTCAAAAGGTTTTTATGAATGATATCGTGGTTGGAATATGGCTCATCAAGCAATAACAATTTAGGTGACGAAAGTAATAAGCGGGCTAACGAAATTCGTTGCTTTTCTCCGCCCGAAACTTCTGTCGTTTTCCGTTTTAAAAGATGATTGATTTTGCAAACTTCAAATAAAGTATCAGCTTCTTTTTTACCCAATTGATTTAAATAATCAAGCTCCTCTTCCACTCTATAATTGTTCCGCAATTCAAAATGTTGAGATAAATAAGCAATCTTTGGATTACCGGGAAGTAGTCTTTCAAGCGGACCTTCTACTCTTTTATTTTCAAATAATATTTCTCCCGAATCAGGCTGTATTAATCCGCCAATCATTTTTAGCAAAGTGCTTTTGCCGGAACCGGTTTCGCCTGCGATTGCAATCTTTTGAAACGCTTGCTGGGTAAAACTTACGCCATTTACAGTATCAGTTCCATTTTGTTTTTTGCCAATTTTTCTCACTTCTAAAAAGCTCATTTGCAGAAATAAAATTTTGTGTAAGCGACAAATATACAAGGTTCACGTTTGTCATTTTCTTTAGGAAAATTATAGAAAGTATTCAATTATTTTTTTACGAACCAGACAGCCAGAATGCCGATGAAACTGCTTTTTTTGCGCTTCATCTCTATATATTCATAGAAGACCGAAAAATATTTTTAAATAAAAAAGTGTTTATTTTAATTTTATTTTTACTTTTAACTTTTCTTTGGAATTGCTTACTGATGATTGAAAAGGATTGCTTTGTTACTATTTACTGAATAGTTTGTTTTATTTATTCAACATCCAAAATATAACCTATTATGAAAAAGTTGCCTGATTGTTCGCACCAGACTTAGTATTATTCTGAAATATGAATGCCAAGTTGTTTCTATTAATTCAATTAGAGTCCATCTATCTGAACGTGTATTGCTTTGCACTTAGTTAAAATAAAATCACAACATCTATGCAGTTTTTTACCTCAAAAAAGAAGGAATCTTTTGCGCTGTTTCTTCTTCTGTTTTTCACTTCAACGCTTTTTGCCCAATCAATTTCTGTAAAAGGAAAAGTAATTAATGAACGCGCTGAAGCCTTATCGGGCGCATCTGTTCTTGTAAAAGGTACAACCAACGGAACTTCTACCGATGAAAACGGAGCGTTTGCCATAACGGTTCCTAACAAGCAAACGGTTCTTGTTATCACGAACATTGGTTATCAAAACCAGGAAATTACGGTCGGCTCACAATCGTTTATAGAAGTAAAAATGAGCGCTGGCGAAGCTGGTCAGCTTGAATCTGTGGTAGTCGTAGGTTACGGTACACAAAAGAAAGTAACGGTTACAGGTGCCGTTGCCCAGGTAAAAGGTACAGAATTAGCTAAGACGCCTACCGCAAATTTGTCTAATACCTTAGCCGGTCGTTTGCCCGGTATTACCGCTGTGCAGTCAAGCGGTGAACCTGGCTACGATGGTTCTGCTATTCGCATCCGTGGTGTTAATTCGTATGGTAACAGCGATGCATTAATAGTTGTTGATGGTGTTCCTAACAGGGCAGGTGGTTTAGACCGTATTAATCCACAAGATATTGAAAGTGTATCTGTTTTGAAAGATGCCGCTGCTGCTATTTATGGTTCGCGTGCTGCGAATGGTGTAATTCTTATTACAACAAAACGTGGCAAAAGCGGTAAGCCAACCGTATCATACGATTTTAATTATGGCTGGGGTCAGCCAACGCGTACTCCGGAAATGTCTACCGCACCTGAATACGCAACTATCAGAAATGAATTAACCATTTATGATAATGTACCGGCGGCTGAATGGGGCGCCGCTTTCCAGGCATTCCAAACAACCGGTACTTATACAAAACTTGACGGGGCTGAAGTTACAGCTGTTTACAACCAGGATGCAATAAAGAAGTTTGCTGATGGTTCTGATCCGTTACATTATCCAAATACAGACTGGTATAAAACCGTTTTAAAAACTTGGTCTCCACAAGTAAAAAATAATTTACAAATTAGTGGTGGCAGTGATAATATTAAATATCTGGCTTCTTTAGGCTATACCGATCAGGATGGCTATTATAAACGCTCGGCTACCGGTTATAAGCAATATGATATGCGTTTGAATGTGGATGCCAGGATTAATAAATACATAACCACTACAATTGGTATTCTTGCCCGTGAAGAATACAGGCATTTTCCAAATGGCGGCGGCGCGGGCGACATATTTAGAATGATGATGAGAGGCAAGCCAACCGAAATAGCGGTATGGCCTGATGGTCGCCCGGGACCTGATATTGAAAATGGTCAAAATCCGGTTGTAATTACAACTGATGCTACCGGGTATATTAAAGACAAACGCGACTATCTTCAAACAAACGGAAAAGTTGAAATACAAATTCCTTGGGTCCAAGGTTTAAAAATTACCGGTACGGCAGCTATAGATAAAACATCTTCTACCGTACGTTCCTGGCAGACTCCCTGGACATTGTATTACTGGGATGGAAAAACGTATGAAGATGATGGAACAACACCTTTCTTAAAAGGTTCTGTAAGATCAACTTTTAATGATCCAAGATTGTCACAATCCGCTTCACAGGAGTTAGCTATTAACTTAGTAGGAACAATAGATTACAGCCATACTTTTGGAAATAATCACGCCTTGACTGCATTAGTAGGTGTACAGAAGGAAGATGTCAATGCTGATGGTTTTACAGCATTCCGCAGATATTTTATTTCTCCTGCTATTGACCAGCTTTTTGCAGGAGGTTCATTAGCGCAAACAATAGGCAACGGAGATTACTTGTACAATAGGGCACGGTTAAGTTATTTTGGTCGTGTTGGTTATAATTACAAAGAAAAATATATTGCCGAGTTTCTGTGGCGTGATGATGGTTCTTACTTGTTTCCGGAAAAAAGCAGGTTTGGTTTCTTTCCCGGTTTATCTGCCGGATGGAGAATATCTGAAGAAAACTTCTTTAAAAATAACGTCCAGTTTATCAATAACCTGAAGTTAAGAGCTTCCTGGGGACAAATGGGTGCTGAGCCATATTATCCTGGTGGCACAGCTTATGCGCAATATCAGTATGTATCAAATTACTCATTTGGTACTTACATTGTGAACGACCAGATAGCCAAAACATTACTTGAAACAGTAGTACCTAACTATAATTTTACATGGGAGGTTGCTAATAACTACAATGTTGGTATTGATGCATCATTTTTGAAAAACAAATTGAGTTTAGAATTAGATTATTTCTATAACAAAAGATCAAACATCCTTACTTATCTCAACGGAACAACGCCGGCTACATCAGGTATAACAGATAAACTTCCACCTGTAAACTATGGTAAAATGGTAAACCGCGGCGGTGAATTTAAACTTACATACAGCGATAGAGCGGGTGATTTTGTATATAGCGTAAGTGTTAATGGAGGCTACGCTAAAAATAAAATTATAGAATGGAACGAAACGCCGGGTATTCCTTCTTATCAGCGTTCAACCGGAAGTCCTTATGGTGCTTTTTTAGTTTATAAATATGATGGTGTTTTTGTTGATCAGGCCGATATTGATAAGAATACAATTGACTATTCTCCGATTACCGGTAATCTTTTGCCAGGTGATATGAAAATAAAAGATGCAAATGGAGATGGAAAAATTAACGCCGATGATCAGGTAAGATTAGACAAAACCAATACACCTTCTTTTACTGGTGGTGTTAATATCAATCTTCAGTACAAAAACTTCGATTGTTCTATTTTAGTGCAGGGCGCAACGGGTGGCTTGCAGTTTATTGGTCGTACAGAATCCGGCGATATAGGAAATTTCCTTCAGTATTCTTACGATCATCGCTGGACGATTGATCAGCCAAGTAGTATAGATCCCCGTTTAACTAATCGCCAGAATAGATATTACACAGGTGGTTCAGCATGGAATAATGATTATTTTATAAAAAGTAATAATTATATGCGACTGAAGAATGTTGAAATCGGTTACTCTCTTTCTGATGCGCTTGGAAAACGTACTGGCATCAGCAACTTAAGAATCTATGTTAGCGGACTTAATCTGTTAACCATTGATAAAATCAAGATTTGGGATCCGGAAGCAACCACGCAAGATGGTAAATATTATCCACAGTCCAGAATCGTCAGCGCAGGTGTAAGAGTAACATTCTAAATTTAAAGCAATGAACAGTAAAATAAATCAGGTATTTATTTATTTATTAATTTTTACAGGAACGTTATTTTCCTGTAAAAAAGACTTTTTGAACCTGGAATCGCCCAACCAGATTCCGGCTGCACAAACCTGGGTGGATGGAGCCTTATCAGAATCTTTTGTAAACGGTTGTTACAGTAAATTGTATGCAGGAGGTTTTAGCGAGCAAATGCTGGCTTCGTTATCCGATGAAGCTGTATTTACACATACAGGTCGCAGTATCAATACAATTAATGAAGGCAGTTTAAGCCCGTCCAATATTGGATGGGTAGATGCTACCTATGGCTGGGCAGATATGTATAATGGCATACGCGCCTGCAATCTGGCCTTAACTAATATTACAGCCGAAGGCTCTTTTCAGGATACCATTTTAAAACCTCGTTTATTAGGCGAACTTCATTTTATTCGCGCCTATTATTATCACCAGTTAGTTCGTTATTACGGCGGTGTTCCAATTATTACTTCTACTTACGATCTTAATCAGGATTATTCAATAGCAAGGAATAGTTTTGAAGATTGCGTAAATTTTATTGTAAGCGATTGCGACAGTTCAGTTACTTATCTCAATGAATATAGTACAAAAAGTAATGGAGGTACATTAGATAAAGGTCGCGCCAATGTATTAGCTGCATTAGCTTTAAAATCACGTATATTATTGTATGCCGCGAGCGATTTACATAATAGTTCAACTCTGTTTCCTGATTATTCTCATCGTGAATTTTTAGGATATGTGGGTGGAGATAGAGTTGCCCGATGGACAGCAGCGCAAACTGCTGCCAAAGCAGTAGTTGATATGGGTACAGGATACAAACTGAATTTAACGGATCGGGTTTCTATGGCAGAAGGTACGGCTAATTATATCGCACTTTCGATGGGTGGAAAAAGCAGGGTTGCCGATGCCGAGGCAGGTAATGAGTTAATCTTTGCCCGTTATTTTATACCTGACCAGGATGAAGGCGCCAGGCAAATTGGTTTATACAACGGACCAAATGGTTACCACTGCTGGGCAGGTAATACACCAATTGGCTTATTGGTTGATGACTATGAAATGATGGATGGAAGTAGCTTTAGCTGGAGCAACGCTGATGAAAAAGCACATCCTTACATCAACCGCGATCCGAGAATGTATGCTACGGTAATGTACGATGGTTCAGGCTGGAAACCACGTAACAAAATATCCGGCGATGTTGATCCTGCTAGTCAGATACAAACAGGTCAATATGATTTAATAGACAATGGAAGTTTGATTATTTTCAAAGGTCTTGATACACGTAGCAGTCAAATTGAAGACTGGAACGGTAGTCGCACAGGGTATTACATGCGTAAGTTTACCGACCCTGATCCTAATATTGTTGACAATACAGACCGTCAAAATGTTCCTTGGCCATTCTTCCGCTATACAGAAGCTGTTTTAAACTACATAGAAGCGTCTATCGAATTAAATCAGTTAACCGAAGCAACCTTATGGTTGAATCGCATCCGCTTCCGTTCTGGTATGCCGGCAATTACCGAAACAACACAGGATGATATAAGGCAACGCTACCGTAAAGAAAGAAGATTGGAATTGGTTTATGAAGAACATCGTTATCACGATGCCAGGCGCTGGATGATAGCACCAGCAACATTAGGCAGGAAACTAACCTTTATTAATGTGGTTGGTAAGTTTAAAGCTGGTAAAACCATGTCGAGACCTTACCATCATGATGAAACCGTTTATGATTACACATATTCTCCGGTTGAGGATATTGCCCATGAAAACAGGCAATGGGTTGATAAAATGTATTTCCGTCCGTTTAGCCGCGATGAAATAAATAAGAACAATAAGCTGGATCAGAATCCCGGTTATGATCAGTAATCAGTTTCAAATTATATTTTTTTTATAAAAAAAGAAGCCGGTAATTACCGGCTTCTTTTTTTAAGATTAATCTATCTTTCCAACCAAATTTTTTTCGCTTGCTACGTTGTGTTTATTCTTGTTGTGCTTTAGTCTCAGCTATACTCATCATCTTTTCAGGTTGTTCATCTGATGATCGTTCTGATGACAATACATCATCACAAAAGGAAAATCCTGTTTTTGAATTGTTGCCTGCCGAACTAACCAATATAGACTTCAACAATGAAGTCAAAGAAAATCTCAACATGAATGTTCTTATGTATGAATATTTCTATAATGGCGGTGGCGTTGCCGTTGGCGATGTAAACGGCGATGGCTTGCAGGATATTTATTTTTCGGGTAATATAGACGACAACAAACTGTACCTGAACAAAGGCGCTATGAAGTTTGAAGATATTACCGATCAAGCCGATGTTGCGGGCAGGCCCGGACCCTGGAAAACCGGCGTTACCATGGCAGATGTAAACGGCGATGGTAAACTGGATGTTTACGTTTGTTACTCCGGAAAACTGCGCCCGGAGAAAAGAGTAAATGAATTGTATATCAACAATGGAAATGATGAGCATGGCGTTCCCACTTTTTCGGAAAGAGCGGAAGAATATGGATTGGCAGATTCATCTTACAGCACGCAGGCTTATTTTTTTGATTATGATAAAGATGGTGATTTGGATATGCTGCTTCTCAATCACAATCCAAGTTCTTTGCCGGTATTAGATGCGTTAACAACAGCAGATGAACTAAAAAAAAGTGATCCCAATATCGGGGTCAAAGTATATAAAAATGATAACGGAAAGTTTGTAAATGTTACAGCAGCTTCACTCATAAGCAGTTCTTCATTAACGTATGGATTGGGCGCTGGTATAGCCGATCTGAACAACGATGGCTGGCCTGATATATACATTTCTAACGATTATACAGTGCCCGATTATTTGTACATCAACAATAAAAACGGAACGTTTACAGATGTTAAGCAAACTGCGTTGGGACATACTTCGCATTTTGGTATGGGCAACGATGTTGCCGATATGAATAACGATGGTTTGCCCGATATACTTTCGCTTGATATGTTGCCTGAAGACAATCACCGTCAAAAAATGTTGATGGCGCCTGATAATTATGAAAAATATGATTTGATGCTAAGCAGCGGTTTCTATTATCAGTATATGCGCAATATGTTGCAGCTAAACAATGGAAACGGCACTTTCAGCGAGATTGGTCAATTGGCTGGCATATCAAATACCGACTGGAGCTGGGCGGCTTTATTTGCCGATTATGACAATGACGGCTGGAAAGATTTATTTGTCAGCAATGGTTTTACACGCGATTATACCAGCATGGATTTTCAGAAATACATGTCTGATTATATTCAAAATAATAGCGGCGATATCCGCAGGCAAAATGTGTTGGATTTAGTACAAAAAATGACTTCGAGCGATGTTGTAAATTATGTGTTTAAAAACAATGGAAATCTAACATTCCAGGACGTTAGCAAAGATTGGGGATTTGATTTGCCATCGAACAGCAACGGTGCTGCGTATGCCGATCTGGATAATGATGGAGCGCTCGATTTAATCATCAACAATATAAACAAACCGGCTTTTATCTATCACAACATTTCATCAAAAAACAGAAGCAATAAGTACCTGCAAATAAAGCTTATTGGCGAAGGCATGAATACACAAGGCATTGGTGCAAAAGTTTGGCTTTATGCAAAAGGAAAGAGGCAATATGAAGAGCAGATGCCAACGCGCGGTTATCAATCATCCGTATCTCCGGTTCTGCATTTTGGTATGGCTGATGTAGCTTCCGTTGATTCACTTAAAATTGTTTGGGAAAGCGGTAAAGAGCAGGTGATAAACAATGTCAAAACAAATCAAATAATAACAATAGAAGAAAAAAACGCGACAGGAATTTCAAAAGGAATACAACCTTCAAAAACATTATTTACAGAGACGACTTCTCCCCTTTCTTTTGAACAACCAACCAATATAATTAACGATTTTAAACGTCAGCCATTAATGATAAACCCAATGTCATTTTCCGGTCCTTGTATGATAAAAGGCGATGTAAATGGTGACGGTTTGGAAGATGTATTTGTGGGTGCTGAACCTGGAACCGCAGCTATGTTATTTGTGCAACAAAAAGATGGAAAATTCATACCATCAAAACAAGCTGCTTTTGAAGCCGATAAAATGAGCGATGATGCAGATGCGGCTTTCTTTGATGCCAACAACGATGGCTTTACAGACTTGTATGTTGCCGGCGGCGGCTATCACAATTTTGAACCGAATGATGCTTTATTGCAGGACAGACTATATATGAACGATGGCAAAGGAAATTTCACAAAAGCAACTGGTGCATTGCCGCCAATGCTCACTAGCAAAAGCTGCGTGCGACCGGCTGATATAAATGGCGATGGCTTTACAGATTTATTTGTCGGCAGCCGCGTTATTCCTGGTCGCTATCCGGAAACTCCAAAAAGCTATTTGTTAGTGAATGACGGCAAAGGTCATTTTAAAGATGACATACAAACCATCGCTCCTGCCCTACAAAATGCAGGAATGATAACCGACGCTGCCTGGCTTGATATGAATGGCGATAATAAAAAAGATTTGATTGTAATTGGCGAATGGATGCCGGTTGCGGTTATGATAAACAGCAACGGAAAACTGGAAAATAAAACGAATAATTATTTTGATAAATCTTATACCGGCTGGTGGAATAAACTTCTTATAAATGATATGAACGGCGATGGAAAACCTGATTTACTTATCGGTAACCTGGGTGTAAATACACAATGCAAAGCCACAGAAAAACAGCCTGCGGAAATGTATTATAAAGACTTTGATGATAATGGTTCGGTTGACCCGATTCTTTGCTTTTATATTCAGGGCAAAAGTTACCCGTATGTAACCAGGGATGAGTTATTAGACGAGATGAGCATCATGCGAACGCGCTATACTAATTATGCCGATTATGCTGACCAAAGCATTACAGATATTTTTAGTTCTGATGAATTAAAAGATGCCGGTCATCTTACGGCTGATTGCTTAACGACATCTTATTTTGAAACAGGAAAAGATGGAAAATTTCACAGCAAACCGTTGCCGATACAAGCGCAGGAATCGCCGGTTTATACAATCACATCGCTTGATTATAACAAAGATGGCTTTCCCGATTTGTTACTTTGCGGAAACATCAATCGGGCAAGATTGCGGTTTGGTAAATACGATGCCAACTATGGCGTTTTGTTACAGGGAAACGGCAAAGGAAATTTTACTTATGTTCCGCAATGGCAATCCGGCTTTCATCTTCACGGCGATGTAAGAAGCGTTATCAATTTTGGCGATACGTATATCTTCGGCATCAATCAATCCGGCGCAAAAGCATACAAATTACAATAGCCGTTTGCTATCTTTTCAGAATCTATGCAAAACAAATTTTCCATAAAAAACGCCTTTCTGTTTCTTCTTTTGTTTAGTTTAAGTTGTGCTCATAAGTCAGCAAACAAAGCAGAACTATCGAATGCCGAGATTGGAAAAGTAATCAGGCAAATGACAGATTTAATGATTCATGACATAACGAATCCGCCGTTAGCGTCACGTTTTTTTAGTTACGCGTGTCTTGCCGGTTATGAAGTTGTTGCAGAAAATGACAAGCATTTTGCTTCTATGCATAATGTTATAAATCAATATCCGGATTTACAAAAACCCGATTCAATACAAGGTTATTCTTATTCATTATCTGCCATTTTAGCCATGTTGCAAACAGCAGAAAAAATGCAGCCTTCCGGCAAAGAACTGGTCGCTTATGAAACTGCTTTTTTAGATAGTTGCCGTGAAAAAGGATTTGATGAAGAAATCATCACACAATCGCAGAAATATGCGGCTGTTGTAAGCAAGCAAATTGTATTGTATGCAAAGAAAGATGGCTATAATAAAATCAGTAACAAACCTCGCTATACACCTTTGCAAAAAGAAGGTTATTGGTACCCGACGCCGCCGGCTTATTTGCCTGCGGTAGAACCATATTTCAATACAATTCGCCCGTTTTTTTTAGATTCCTGCAGCCAGTTTCGTGTGCCGCCGCCAGCTATTTTTTCAAAAGAAAAAAACTCATCTTTCTACAAATTATTATATGCCAATTATCAGCAGGCACCGGATAGTTTAACGCAGGCTCATCGGGAAATTGCATTGTATTGGGATTGCAATCCGTTTGCTGTTCAGGATGATGGTCATTTGTTGGTGGGATTAAAAAAGATTTCACCCGGAGCGCATTGGCTGAGCATTACCGATATTGTTTGCCGGCAACAGAAAAAATCTTTTGGCGAAACCATGCTTATCAGCACTTTGGTTTCGATGGGATTGATGGATAGCTTTATGGCTTGCTGGGATGAAAAATACCGGAGTAACCGCATTCGCCCTGAAACGGCAATCCGTGAATTGATTGACACACATTGGAAACCTTTGTTACAAACGCCGCCTTTTCCCGAATATCTTAGCGGGCATTCCTGTATTTCGGCAACATCTGCAACTATTCTTTCCCATTATATTGGTGATAATATTCCGTTTACCGATTCTTCTGAAGTCAGGTTCGGACTTCCCACACGTCATTTTATTTCGTTTAACGAAGCGGCAAATGAAGCAGCCATTTCCCGTTTTTATGGCGGTATTCATTTTATGGATGCGATAAATGAAGGAATAAAACAGGGGAAAGAAGTAGGTGAATGGGCGATTCAAAAAATGAGAAAAGCAAAGCAAATACCTTTCAAAAAATAAATAAAACGTTGAAAACTTACGCCAGACTAAAATCTTTTTATAAATCAATTGTCAAATTTTGTTAAACCAATAAAAACCCTTATAAATTTGTTTCAGTTTTTCCTCTATTATACGTAATTTTGCCCTCCTTTGAAATTTGCAAATTATTAGTAAGAGAACCATAATAGATGCGCATTTAGATTGCTTCTCTTCATTTTCAATGCATTGAGCTTTCTTGCTTGCTAAGCAGGAAAGTAAGTTTTAAGCAAAAAACCGGTTAAATTCAGATATGTCATCAACACAATTACAAAACAGGGTCAGCTTCGGTAAAACCAAACACCTTGCTGAAACGCCTGATTTATTAGACATTCAGTTACAATCTTTCCGGGAGTTTTTCCAGTTGGAAACCACGCCAGACAAGCGTAACGTAGAAGGCTTGTTCCGGGTGTTTAAGGAAAACTTTCCGATTACCGACACGAGAAACATTTTCGTGCTCGAGTTTCTTGATTATTTTATTGATCCGCCGCGTTACACAATTGAAGAATGTATGGAGCGCGGTCTTACTTATGCGGTTCCGTTAAAAGCTAAATTACGTTTAAGCTGTAACGATGAAGAACACGTTGATTTCCAAACTATCGTTCAGGATGTATTCTTAGGAAACATTCCTTACATGACACCGCGCGGAACATTTGTTGTAAACGGCGCTGAGCGTGTTGTGGTTTCCCAGCTTCACCGCTCACCAGGTGTATTCTTTGGTCAGTCAATTCACCCGAACGGAACAAAGATTTACTCAGCGAGAGTAATTCCTTTTAAAGGCGCGTGGATGGAATTTGCGACAGACATTAACAACGTAATGTATGCGTATATTGACCGTAAAAAGAAATTTCCTGTTACGACTTTATTACGTTCTATTGGTTTTGAAACCGATAAGCACATACTGGAATTATTTGGTATGGCAACTGAGGTTCCTGCCGATAAAAAATCGTTGAACAAACACATCGGCAAAAAATTAGCTGCCCGCGTTTTAAGAACCTGGGTAGAAGATTTTGTGGATGAAGATACCGGAGAAGTGGTTTCTATTGAGCGTAACGAAATCGTTATGGAACGCGATACCATTCTTGATGAAGATGCGATTTCAACAATTGTAGATATTGAGGCTAAAAGCGTATTTATCCAGCGCGAAGACGTTGGCGGCGATTATGCTATCATCTACAACACCTTAAATAAAGATACTTCGAACAGCGAATTAGAAGCGGTTCAGCATATTTATCGTCAGTTGCGCGGTGCCGATGCGCCGGATAATGAAACGGCTCGTGGTATTATTGATAAATTATTTTTCAGTGATAAACGCTACGATTTGGGCGAGGTTGGTCGTTATAAAATCAACCGCAAACTCGGCGTAACTCAAAAGCTGACGAATAAAGTTCTTACCAAAGAAGACATCATCGAAATCATTAAATATCTCGTTCGCTTAACCAATGCGAAAGCTGATATTGATGATATTGATCACCTGAGCAATCGTCGCGTACGTACTGTGGGCGAACAATTGTATGCTCAATTTGGTGTGGGTCTGGCTCGTATGGCTCGTACCATCCGTGAAAGGATGAACGTTCGTGATAATGAAGTATTTACGCCGGTTGATTTGATCAATGCGCGTACACTTTCTTCGGTTATCAATTCATTCTTCGGTACGTCTCAGTTATCTCAGTTCTTAGATCAGACCAATCCGTTATCAGAAATTACGCACAAACGTCGTATTTCCGCACTCGGACCCGGTGGTTTAAGTCGTGAAAGAGCTGGTTTTGAAGTTCGTGACGTGCATTATAGTCACTACGGTCGTCTTTGTACCATCGAAACGCCGGAAGGACCGAACATTGGTTTGATTTCTACTTTGTGTGTACATGCGCAAATCAATCCTATGGGTTTCATTGAAACACCATATCATCGCGTAGCAAATGGTAAAGTAGATTTGGCAAACTTGAAGTTCTTAAGCGCCGAAGAAGAAGATACAGCAAAAATTGCCCAGAGTAATACCGTTTTGGATGAAAAAGGTAATTTCGTTGAAGATAAAATCATCAGCCGCGAAACAGGCGATTTTCCTATACTGGAAAGAAACGATGTTCAGTACATGGATGTTGCACCAAACCAGATTGTTGGTTTGAGTGCGTCATTAATTCCGTTCCTGGAACATGATGATGCCAACCGTGCGCTGATGGGTTCAAACATGCAACGCCAGGCGGTTCCGTTAATCCTGCCACAAGCTCCGATTGTAGGAACCGGTTTGGAAGGCAAAGCTGCCCGCGATGCGCGTATCCAGATTCACGCTGACGGAAATGGTGTGGTTGAATTTGTAGATGCAAAAGAAATTCATGTTCGTTATAACCGTAACGATTCAGATCGTTTGGTAAGTTTTGAAGATGATTTGGTGGTGTATCGCTTAACCAAATTCATCAAAACAAACCAGTCAACTTCTATCAACTTACGTCCGGCCGTTAAGAAAGGACAGAAAGTGGTAAAAGGCGATTTCCTAACAGAAGGTTATGCTACAAAAGATGGTGAACTGGCATTGGGTCGTAATTTACAAGTGGCGTTTATGCCATGGAAAGGTTACAACTTTGAAGATGCCATTGTTATCAACGAAAAAGTAGTGCGCGAAGACTTGTTTACTTCTATCCATATTGAAGAATATGAACTGGAAGTTCGCGATACCAAATTGGGTGAAGAAGAATTGACCTCAGATATTCCTAACGTTTCTGAAGAAGCTACCAAAGATTTGGATGAGCATGGTATCATTCGTATTGGTGCGCAGGTTCGTGAAGGCGATATTTTGATTGGTAAAATCACTCCAAAAGGTGAAAGCGATCCGACACCGGAAGAAAAACTGTTACGTGCCATCTTCGGTGATAAAGCCGGTGATGCGAAAGATGCTTCTTTGAAAGCGCCAAACGGAACGGAAGGTGTTGTAATAGACAAGAAATTGTTTCAACGCGCCAAGAAAGATAAAAACGGTAAGATTCGTGAAAAAGCCCAGCTTGAAAAAGTTGAGAAAGTTCATGACGGTAACGAAGAAACAATCAAAAACCTGTTGCTGGAAAAACTGCAACTGGTGTTGAAAGACAAATCTTCGGCTGGCGTAAGCAATAATTTTGGTGAAATGCTGATTGGCAAAAGCGCAAAGTTCAATCCAAAGAACCTTGCTTCTATTGACTTTCAAAATGTAAATCCATTAGGCTGGACTGGTGATTCTGTAATAGATAATCAAATCAACGTTCTTCTTCACAACTATAATATCAAGTACAACGAGGAATTAGGTCGTTACAAAAGAGAGAAATTCAATATTTCTATTGGTGACGAATTACCAGCCGGTGTATTGAAACTTGCAAAAGTTTATTTGGCTGTTAAGCGTAAACTGAAAGTGGGTGATAAAATGGCGGGTCGTCATGGTAACAAAGGTATCGTTGCGAAAATCGTACGTGCCGAAGACATGCCGTTTATGGAAGATGGAACTCCAGTTGATATTGTTCTGAATCCGTTGGGCGTACCAAGCCGTATGAATCTCGGACAGATTTACGAAACCATCTTAGGATGGACGGTAAAAAGCTGGGTGTGAAGTTCGCAACACCAATTTTCGACGGCGCTACGCCGGAAGAAATTGCGCAGTATTGCGAAGATGCAGGCATTCCTTCCATGGGTCACACTTATTTGTATGATGGCGAAACAGGCGACCGCTTTCACCAGAAAGCAACGGTTGGCGTTATCTACATGATTAAGTTGCATCACATGGTAGATGATAAAATGCACGCACGTTCTATCGGGCCATATAGCTTAATTACACAACAACCTTTGGGTGGTAAAGCTCAGTTTGGTGGTCAGCGTTTTGGTGAAATGGAAGTTTGGGCACTCGAAGCTTACGGTGCGTCTAACATTTTGCAGGAATTGTTAACCATTAAGTCTGATGACATCATTGGTCGCGCTAAGACTTATGAAGCCATTGTAAAAGGCGAAAACATTCCAAGAGCCGGTATTCCTGAATCATTCAATGTATTGGTTCACGAGTTAAGAGGCTTAGGTCTGGATCTGAAATTTGAATAAGCCATTTTGGTTTAATATAACAAACGCCGCTTTCAGTAATGAAGGCGGCGTTTTTGTTTTCTTTATAAATCAAATCATACCACAGATTTATTGCGTAATTGGTATTTTATTAAATACACCTTTCACATAATTTGAGTAAGCATTACCAGAATTTCCATTGGCAGTGCAGCCAAAAGCAAGCGAAAATGTGCCGGATGCTGTATTATTTTCAACTTTTGTAATCGTTAAATACGAGTTGAGTGCTTCCGGCTCGTTAACACCGGAAATGCTGTTCAATGAAACTACCAAGATTGAATTTGTGTGAAAATGATTGTACGAAACGTAGCCATTTGTTTCTGTAACCGGCACCGCTTTATTATCGCGCATCTCGTTTAAATTATACGTTTTGCCCGGTGTTAATGTTGCTGTTGAATCGCCTGTCCACTGGCAGACAAAATCAAACTCCATCTGCGCCGTTTATATCATAAGAAGAATCGCAAAATATCCAGTTGTTTGTATGTGTATTATCTGATTTGAGAAGTGCATTTGTAAATCGTAATGTGAACGAACTGGTATCGTTTCGTTTTGACAGAACAAAATTATCAATTGATGTAGCCGCGAGATAATGAGGATTATCAACCGTAATATTGTTCATAACATAATAAGCAATATATGGATTCTCAACGCCGGGCAAGCCACTTTCTTCATCATCAGAAATATTATTACGTGGTATATTGTCTTTTCCGCAGCTAAAACTAAGGGTTGATACAATTAGTAATATTGATATTATAGAAAGACAAGTCGGTGCCTGATTCGTTCTCATAAGAATATGATATTAATATAAAGATAATTGGAAAGTGAGCCTTATAATTATCTTTACTTATAGTTACGATATAAGTATTTGATACGGAATGAAAACATAGAAAAAGCCGCTGATAAACCAGCGGCTTTTTTTATTCAATATGAAGTAAATTATTTACCCAGTTTTATTTTTAAATTCTTGTCTAACTCTTCCAAAAATTCTTCCGTGTACAAATAATCTGTACCGTGCTGAACTTTTGGTTTAATAGTAATCGCAAGGTCTTTCGTCATTTTACCGCTTTCAACGGTTTCAATACAAACCGCTTCCAAAGCATGGCAGAAATCAATCAGTTCCTGGTTATTGTCTAATTTACCACGAAACTCCAAACCACGTGTCCAGGCAAAGATAGAAGCAATCGGGTTGGTAGAAGTCGGGTTGCCTTTCTGATGTTCGCGATAGTGACGCGTAACTGTTCCGTGAGCGGCTTCGGCTTCCATCGTATTTCCGTCGGGCGTAACAAGGGTTGACGTCATCAAACCTAAGCTACCAAAGCCTTGCGCTACTGTATCGCTTTGCACATCGCCATCGTAATTTTTACAAGCCCAAACAAAATTGCCGTTCCATTTTAATGCACTGGCAACCATATCATCAATCAAACGATGCTCGTAAGTAATACCGGCTTCGTCAAATTTATTTTTAAATTCACTTTCAAAAATGTCTTCAAAAATATCTTTAAAACGACCATCGTATTTTTTTAAAATCGTATTTTTTGTAGAAAGATACAACGGCCATTTTTTGGTTAATGCCTGGTTGAAGCAAGCACGTGCAAAACCGCTGATGCTTTCGTCTGTATTGTACATAGTTAAAGCAACACCATCGCCTTTAAAATTATAGACTTCGAATTCCTGTTTGGTTCCGTCTTCGCCTTCAAACTTAACAGTCAGCTTGCCTTTGCCTTTGGTTACAAAATCGGTAGCGCGGTATTGATCACCAAAAGCATGACGACCAATACAAATCGGTGCTGTCCAGTTAGGAACCAAACGTGGCACATTGGTGCAAACAATAGGTTCGCGAAAAACAGTTCCATCAAGGATATTGCGGATGGTTCCGTTCGGGCTTTTCCACATTTGTTTGAGATTGAACTCTTTTACACGGGCTTCATCAGGCGTAATGGTTGCGCACTTGATGCCGACTCCATATTGCTTGATGGCGTTGGCTGAATCAATAGTAACCTGGTCGTTGGTTTCATCACGATATTCAATTCCTAAATCGTAATATTTTATATCAACATCAATATAAGGCAATATCAGTTTGTCTTTAATAAACTTCCAGATAATACGCGTCATCTCATCGCCGTCAAGCTCAACAACAGGGTTTGCAACTTTGATTTTTTCAGCCATTGGTTTCTTTTTTATGATTTGGATAAAATCGGGTGGCAAATGTAATGATTCAACACATTGAATTGGAAAATATACACGCGGTTTTTCTAATATAGCAATTCTTTCTTTTTAGAATGATAACAAACCTTTGTTACTTATCTGCCGTATATAAAAATATCGGAATTATTCGTTCCTTTGTTATTTAAAATCCAACATTAATCTGTCATGAGTTTCAGTAAACCAAAAACTAATTTGTATTCGTCATTTTTCTGTGTCTTAATTTTTCTGCTTTTGTTATTTGTAAATAACAGGGCAATCGCGAACGACACCACTTTTTTAAAACCCGTTATCAATTTTGGAGACACCACAAAAACAAATATACCGGTCGGAAATTACAAGAGCTTTTTAGCTTTGGGTGATTCGTATACCATTGGTCAGTCGGTAGATTCATCAGAACGGTTTCCGGCACAAGCAGCCGCTATGTTAAAGCATCGCGGTTATTATATTCCTTCCATAGATTACATTGCTACGACAGGATGGAAAACTGTAAACCTGCAATGGGCGATTGAAGCGCAGCGAAATAAAAAAAAATACGATATTGTTACGTTGCTGATAGGTGTAAATGACCAATATTTAAAAAAAGATACTGCTGAGTATCGGGCGCATTTTGTCAATTTAATACAAAAAGCAATCGGTTATGCAGCTAATAACCAGGCGCATGTGTTTGTTTTATCAATCCCGGATTATAGTGTAACTCCATTTGGTCATGGTATGAAATGGGCAAGCAAACAAATAGATCAGTTTAACGTCATTAATAAAGATATATCTAAGTTGTATGGCGTTAATTATCTTGACATAACAGGCATCAGCCGGTATGATGCTATTGACAACCTGATGCTTGCGCCGGATGATATGCATCCTTCAGGCAGACAATATGAACAATGGGCAAGAGCATTAACCAATAAGATGCTTACGGTATTTCAATAATCTTTGTTTACAAAACAAAACTTTTATTTGTTTACGTATATGGTGTATGAATATACATCGCTTTGTATTGCTTATCGGCTGGCTGTTTGCAGCTTTTGTGTTTGTTAATTGTAAAAAGGCATCTCCTGTTTTTCAAGGTTATACTGCGTTTGTTCCAACATCAGATACGATTGCTCCTTCACCGGAACCAACCCAAATGAGTTCGTATCTGTATTTGGCTTTAGGCGATTCATATACCATTGGTCAATCCGTTGATTCTTCTGATCGCTTCCCGGCGCAAACCGCAGCCATGCTTATCAACAAAGGAATCAATATTTCCGGCATTCAATACATCGCAACTACGGGCTGGACAACGGTAAATTTATTATCAGCTATCGAAAAACAAAATCCAAAAGGACCGTTTGCAGCCGTGTCGTTATTAATTGGCGTAAATGACCAATACCAGTTGCATGATACAACCGGCTATCGTTTGAATTTTACAAGAACACTAAATAAAGCCATTGAATTGGCTGGAAATAATACATCGCGTGTGTTTGTGCTATCCATACCAGACTATGGTATAACTCCGTTTGGCGGCAACAACAAGCAGATAAGTGAGCAGATAGATCAGTTTAATGCTATCAATAAAGAAGTCACCTTGCTTTATGGAATCAGCTATACAGATGTAACCGCAATCAGCCGGGCTGATGCCAATAATAGTTCTATGATTGCCGGTGATGGATTGCATCCGTCGGGAAAACAATATGCGCAATGGGCGCAAGCTTTGGAACCTGAGATGTATAAAGCCTTACAGAAGTGATCAGTTTACAATCAATACCGGAATAGTCAATTTATGTCGTACCTGGTCAACAGTTGCTCCATAAACATAATCTTTTATTCCGCGATGGCGATGTGCACCCATAACAATCATATCAGCATTTTCTTTCTTTACAATACGAAGAATTTCTTCTATCCTGTTTTGATAACCTAACGCAATAGTAATGTTATAACCCAAGTCTTTAAGTTGCAAGGCATAATCTTCCAATCGCTCATGGTCGTTGCGGCTTTCGTAATCATCAGCTGCATCACCAAAGTATTTGGCAGATGCCGTTTCTACAATATGAAGCAAAATATATGTCGCTTGTTGCCTGCCCTGGCTTATAGCGTGAGCAATTAACTTTTCATCCAGCTCGCTAAAGTCAAGAGCAACAGCAATGCGGCGCGTTTGCGGAACGCTAAGATTTCGTAACGTTTTTTCTTCGCTGTGCAGGCGAATACTTTTATAACCTTTCTGTTTATTAATAACCGGAAGTATCGTCATCATGGCAAACAACCAAACAAAAGCAGCCACGCCTGTACCCATCAATATTTTTAAGAAAACATGTCCGTCTTCCGTAAAAACATCAATCGCTGTTTCAGCAACAAGTCTTACGTTTAAATACACCAATATGGCAGCTACAATCCAGGCAATAACTTTTGTGTATGGTTTGATAACATAAGCGCCCATTGTTTTTTTATCGCTTACAAAATGTATTAATGGAATAATAGCAAAACTCAATTGCAAACTCAATATTACCTGGCTTAACACCAGCAAATCGTTTACTTTTTCTTCGCCGGCAATGATAACAACAAGTAAAGCCGGAATGATAGCCAGCATACGTGTGAGAATGCGTCTCAATAAGGGATTGATGCGAAGATTCAAATATCCTTCCATTACAATCTGGCCGGCTAATGTGCCCGTAACGGTTGAGCTTTGCCCGGCTGCAATTAATGCGATGGCAAACATGGCTGGTGCTGCTTTTGATCCTAATAAGTTTTCAAGCAGCATGTGTGCATCCTGTATGGTAGCTACGTTCTGATGACCGGATGTAAAAAATGTGGAAGCCGCCAGAATAAGAATGCAGGCATTTACAATAAACGCAATATTCAACGCAACGGTAGTATCAATAAAGTTGAATTTTAAAGCCCGCCGGATGCTTACATTATCAGACTTTACTTTGCGGGTTTGTACTAAGGCCGAATGTAAATACAGATTGTGCGGCATTACGGTTGCTCCAATAATACCAACTGCAATATACAAAGCTGCCGGACTTAGAAAAGTTGGCTTAAATCCTTTCACAACCTCGCCCCATTGCGGTTTAGCAAGAAAGACTTCTGCAAAAAATGAAAGCCCGATTATAATGATAAGCGCAATAATAAACGCTTCTAATTTTCTCATGCCTAACTTCTGCAAATAAAAGAGAAGAAAAGTATCGAGTATTGTAACCGAAACGCCCCAGATAAGCGGCAAACCGGTGAGCAGTTGTATGCCGATTGCCATGCCAATTACTTCAGCCAGATCGCAGGCTGCAATAGCCAGTTCGGCAAGTATATACAAGCAAAAATTAACCACTTTTGGATACACTTCCCGGTTGGCTTGCGCAAGATCTCTGCGGCGCACGATGCCTAAGCGAGCACTAAGACTCTGCAGCAGCAATGCCATCAGGTTGCTCATTAATAATACCCAAATAAGGCTGTAGCCAAACTGTGCGCCGCCCTGTAAGTCGGTCGCCCAATTCCCGGGATCCATATAACCTACGCTTACCATGTAAGCCGGGCCGACAAATGCAAAGAAGCGGCTCCATTTTTTACGTTTCGAAGTATCAACCGATTCGTGTACTTCGCCTAACGATAATTCATGTGTATGTGCTTCACTTGTTGTTGATGTTTTCACGTCCACAAATTTCTATAATATAATCCGTAAGCCAATAAAGTCATGAATAAATTATAAATAACCAGGAAAAGACGTAAACAATAAAAACGAAATCGAGTTAAAAAGTTCATAGCTGTTTTACAAAATTTTACCCGGAAAGTTGTTAATAAACATTCCGGGTAATGAAGAAAATAATGATGTGTTATAATTGAAATTTTTACTTTAAAACCTTACCGGCAAAATGCAATCTGGTCGTAAGCTTCAGGCAGGTTAGAATCGCCCGTAGTAAGTAAATAAGTCGTTTTTAAGGTTACGAGATAAGCACACAGCGGGTCGGCCGGAGCAAATACATGCGTAATATTTCCAAACGAATCGGTTGGTACAAGTGGTAAAGGCACCGGCAAAATTTCATCGCCTAATGGTCCGGTTAAGGTAACACTAACAGCACCGGGATTTGGATGCGCAAAAGTGTATAGAACATCAACCTGCGTTGTAATTTTAGAGCAGCCTGCCATTTGCAGTTGCAGAATATCTATCATGCCAACTCCTTTTTCGGTGTTGGGTCCTTTTTTGCCCCATTCAGGATGATGTATCATGCCGTTATAATCCGTGTTGTTTATCGCCACGCGCTCGCAGGTTCCGGCATCTGCAATACTGGTATTATCGCCTTGTTTGCGAACCAGCATTCTTATGGCAAAAACCTCATCGTTTGCGAAGGGCTGACTTGTTGATGTTACAGAATTACCTGCTACCAAACCGGTTAAATCAATAGGCGTAAAAGCATCTAAAGTAACTGAGTTTAAAACAATCTGGTTTCCGTTGGAAACAAATTTTCCAACACCTGATGTATTAAGCGGATTGTCGTTTTGTTGCGGCACCAATATCCAGCCATCGGCCGCAACCGGAACAGAAATCGTTGTTGCGCTCGCAGCTCCGTTTACAACACAATCTTTGTTGTTATATTGATACCAGGGAAACGGATGAAAAATATCAGCCGGCATCAATACGGCTTTTTCTACATAACCTATATTCGTTCCGTCAATCTGTCCGCCCAAAACTCTTTTCCAGTTTATTGGCAAGCCTGATAATATATCATATTCTTTTGTGTATTCAAAACAATATTCCATAGGCGCGCTATCTAATGTCTGCGACAAAATACCATTTAACCGCAACGAACTAAAAAACGCGTAATTGCTATTTGTAAGGCCTGTCTGGCCCGTATTACTTTGCATTCCGGCATCATAATCAATACCGCCAAAACGCAAGAAAGCAGGCACAGCAACCGGATCTGGCGTTGATATATCAACATTAGAACACAAATCAACATAAAGACAATAATCTACATTATTTCTCCGGTTTGCCGCCGTTTCATTTATAATAGTTGCACCGCCGAGAGTAGCTTTAAAATAAACATCAGGACCACTGTTGAATGTAAGAGAAGGTCCCGGATCGGTTTCTACATTTATCAGCGGCGATAAAAATGTTTGCTGAAACTGAAGCGATGTATAATCAATCCTGAAATGACCGCTGGCATCTGTAATGTCGAAACCCAGATTATCGTCGGTAAAAAAATCGGCATCCCACGCTGTTACCTTTGCATTTGGAATTACCGCACCCGTCTGGCAGGCGCGCAGGTGGCCGCAAATTACCCAGGCATCAAAATAATGTCCCCGGATATAGCACCAGGATTTCGGAGCAATGATATAATTCCATTTATAAAAACATCTTTCCGAAACACGTGTCGGGCGCCATTGCGGAAATATAGTTGTAAGATGAAATTGCAGCGGTTCTTTGCGTGGCGGAACCGGTGGTTTACGCGGTACGCTTCCACAAATAAAATCTACATCAAACGCGGTATTGCTGTACTTTTCATCTAATGTAATTTCAAACCTGCCATCATCATTTGTCTTAGCGGTAGCGATCAGCAGGTTTTTTCTTTTATCGGCTTGTTGTTTTGTAACAAAAGAGAATGTTTCTTTTGTACTGGCAACAGTATTTGCCAGCACTTTATCTGGCTGGTAAGGCAGGTACAGCAAGACTTCTACGCCTGATAGCGGCTCTTTGCAATCTTCGCACAGGAAGCCGCTTAGCGAGCCTTCAAAAATGTAACTCATGGGATTAAATTGTTTATGTGGGCCTACTCTTTAAAAAGGATTTTCGGCAAACTCCGGTTGAAAACAAGAGTAACGGTTACTGTTTGGGTACAATGTAATTGGTCGCAATAACAAGAACAGAAGTAACAATAGATTTTTTTGTTTGCTATTTTTAAAGCAGGTAGTTGACTATGAAGATTGTGCCGTAACGAGATAAAGATAATTTTCCAGAACAATTTATATTCTCATTACATTTTTTACAGCCTATTTTTATCGCTGTAAAAAAATCAATCTTATGAACAAAGGCTGGTTGCTGATTCTAATTTTATTTGCGGTTGTTTCGTGTAGCGATAAAAAAGCGAAACTTTCAGAAAACAAACCGATACAGGCAACCGATTTTTTTACGGCTTTTAAACCACTAAAACTTCCTTTCACAGCTTTCGATACCAGCTTGGCGCATATTGGCGATACATCAACCATAAGTCTCGATGTATTGCAACAATTTGTACCCGATTCTGCGCTTTCTTTACCGGCAACAAAGAAGAATATTACGCCGGTTATTCACCCGGTTGGCAAAATTGAAAATAAGACCGAATTGTATTTGTTGGCCACCATAACAACCGGCAAGAAAACCATGTTACAGACCTTTTTATTTGATAATAAAAAACATTACACCTCGCATCTTCCTCTTCTTTCAAACGACGATAACGATGGTTATATTCATACAATCGACATCAATACAGAGCCAACATTTACCATTACACAAGACAAAACGGTAAACGAACAATACAGTTATACAAAAAAAGGATTTGCCTACAGCAACGAAACAAAAAGCTTTATTGAAGTGATACACGACAGCAATGAAGACATGAAAAAAGGCAATGACATTCTTAACCCGGTTGATACGCTCGCGAAGACTTTTAAATTCAGTGGAGATTATACAAAAGACAAAATGAACTTTATTTCGGTAAGAGATGGCAATACGCCAAACCGCTATCTTTTCTTTCTTCATTTTGAAAAAGGAAAAGACAATTGTACCGGCGAATTAAAAGGTTATCTTACTATGATTGATGCTACCAAAGCCGTGTTTCAACAAAGCGGCGACCCGTGCGTAATTGATTTTACATTTGATAAAAATAACATCAAAGTAAAAGAACGCGGCAGTTGCGGCAATCATCGTGGTATAACCTGCCTGTTCGATGATACCTATAAAAAGAAAGTTGCCCCAATTCTAAAAAGCAACAAAAAAAAGTAGAATTCATAATTACTAATTTATAATTATAAATGTATATCTCGGAAACGCAAACCAGGGTGCGCTACGCAGAGACCGACCAGATGGGTATTGTATATTATGGTAATTACGCGCAATACTTCGAGATTGGTCGTGTGGAAAGCATCCGGCAATTGGGATATTCTTACAGAGAAATGGAAGAAGACGGCGTGATGTTGCCCGTTGTAGAAGTACATATCAAATACCTTCGGTCGGCGGTTTATGATGATTTAATAACAATAAAAACAACACTTCGTGATTTGCCTGTTGATCCTAAAATTACGTTTCATTCCGAAGTATTTAATGAAAAGGGAAAGCTGCTGACAACGGGCATTGTTTCCTTGTATTTTCTCAATACAAAAACAAAGAAAAAAACGGGCATGCCGGAGAAGATGAGAGAGCTGCTATTGCCTTTTTTTGAAAGCAGCAGCTAAATTTATTTTGGTATTTACTTGCAAATAATTATCAGCGTTTATATAATTGGACCAACCGCTACCATTGTGCTGCCAGGCTAAGCCGAGTTGAAATATATCGGAATATAAATTGCTTTTTCTTTTGAAAGAATACCAAAGATGCAACTGATAATATGCCATTGATTTTTTAACCCGTGCAAAAGCAGGATCAGACAATTTGTAATGCGATTTTTCTTCTGATACTGTAAGCACGCTTCCCGGATTTTCTATACCTGTAACAATCTTTCCCTTACCACCATACGCATGTAAATATCCGGCAGCACCTTCTATAATCCACCTGCCGGCAATATTATAATTGACGCCAATATTTGCATGATAAGCAGTGATAACTGAAAATATTCTGTCCTCAGTTTGATATATGCTGTCATTAGCCAATTTTAAGTAAAGTGTACCTACTTCATCGGGTATTTGATAACGTGTATATGGCAGCAAAGCCACAGAAACAGAAAGCCGCCTGGCAAAGTTGTATTGACTATATATGCCCGGTACATAATTTATATTCAATCTTTTTGCCTGAAAACCATATTGAAAAGTTGGATAATAAAAACCAAAATCAACGGAAGGTTTGAAATCTTTTGCAGAATTAGAATCCTTGTTTTGTGCTATACTTTTATTGTTAGTGAGCAACAAGGTAAAGACAAAAGAAAAGAGTAAAAATGATTTCATGGTTGAAATAGTTAGTTGTACAAATTTATACAAAACCTGTAATGAATCAATTTTAAAATGTAATGCGGTTATCAGCCTCATGTTCTTCAAGATGCTTTATGATAACACCTCAAAGTGCGATGGTATTTTGAAGAATGAGTTTGGTGGAAGAGAATAATTTGCTCGAATTATTGAGACGGTTGGAAGAAAAATGGAAATAGATACGGGGAAAATTACGGCGTAATGTTGCAATTATGATAATGATATTTGTTTTGAAAATTTAAAAACAAGTTTTATTTTTGAAAGTCATCTTTTTTTGCTGTTACCGTGTACCTTTTGTAAATGATTGTTTGAATGTGCCTGATGACTTTATAGATTTAATTGTGTTATACGACAGGCAGCTTCATTATTGTTGATAAGCTACGGTAAGTTGAGAGTTTGTACCTTTTGTGAATGATTTTTTTGGATGCCCTGAGATGAGGTTTCCGGATTTTGGCTTTTAGGATTGTTTATTTGAAGTCGCAGACTCCATAGATGCGGCGAAGTTGCAAACGTTCGCAAAGTTTTATGTGTGACATACTTCACTGAGTTAGACTGCCTATTCCAGTAGCAGACATACATAATACAAACACCATAAAAGCATGAAATACATCTGTCTCTTCTGCAAATATTTTACGCGATACATTTATTTACAAAACCTCACAAACAATCAATTTATGAAAAACTTGCTATCAGTGAACACAAAATTGTGTTCTTCCTTATCTGTCTTCCTGTTTGCTGCTTTGCTCTTCTTTACGTCCGGCTGTAAAAAAATAATTGCCCACTTACCCGACCCTACGATAACCGCTGTTGCCACAGGTTTAACTAACGTAATTGGCGTAGAAACCGATGCAAAAGGCAATGCCTGGGTGGCTTTGCCCGGCACAGCCGCAAACGATGGGAAGGTTGTGGTGGTGACGCCGGATGGCAATAAGTATGATGCCATCATTCATCTTTCTTCCAATATTAATGCAGTGTCTGGTGAAGTATCCGGAACCTCTCATATGCTGATTGTTGGTGATACGATGTTTATTACGTCGGCTACCTTTCTTTATAAGGCTGATATCAGCCATTTTACCCCGGGTGACGCTCCGCTTGACGGCGTTTCTATACCTTACGAAGATGTAGGTGCCTTCTCGCTTTCTTATCCCTGGGTAAATAATGCGCACGATGCTCACATTTATGGTATCTGCAAGGGTCCTGAGGGTGATATATACCTAACTGATGCGGGAGCCAATGCCGTTATACACCGCCTGTCGTGCGGTAACTATGCAGTGCTGGCAGAAGTGCCGGGATTTAACAACCCAACACCGGTTGGTCCGCCGCAGGTACAAAGCGTACCAACCAGTATTCTTTTCGACGGCAAAGATTTCCTTGTAACTACCCTTACCGGATTTCCTTTCCCGACGGGCTATGCAGTTATACACCGAATTTCGCCATCGGGTGCTGTATCTCTATATGAAGGCGGCTTTACAACGCTTGTGGATATTGCACGAGGCAGTGCGCTCGGGCATGTTGTGGTGCAATACGGCACGTTTGGCGACATGGGCTATGAACATAACACCGGTGCGCTGATATGGGCTAATGGCAAAACGTCTGCACCGTTGGTAGAAGGTTTAGATTTGCCAGTAGGCATCAGCCAGATAAGCCCTGATACGTGGTACGTAACTACGCAGGGTGATGGTAGCTTGCTGAAAATAACTTATAGACAATCTTTACCTCATACTACTTTGGCTAATTAGTTTAAGAAAGCACCGGGTGGGAAGCCATTTTGAGTAGTATACTTAGAATGGCTTCTTAGCTGATATTGAAGGAACATTGCGTGTAAGAAAAAAGATAAATTTGTTGTTGCACTGGAAAATTTAATATGAAGCCTAAAATATTTATTGGATCGTCAGTTGAAGGTTTAAGCGTTGCATATTCAATTCAACAGAATTTGACACGTGATGCAGATGTGACAGTTTGGGATCAGGGTGTATTTGAATTATCAAAAACTACGATTGAATCATTATTAGAAATACTTGGAAAATCTGATTTTGGAATATTTGTATTTAGTCAAGACGATGTATCAACAATAAGGAAGGAAACAAATAACATTATCCGTGATAATGTTTTGTTTGAATTTGGACTTTTTATAGGCAAATTAAATAGAGACAGAGTCTTTTTTGTAATTCCTTCAAATGCAGATTTACATCTACCGACAGATTTACTTGGTATTACTCCAGGCAAATATGATATTGGTCGGGAAGACAAAAGTTTACAAGCTGCAACAGGACCTGTTTGTCATCAAATTAGATTACAGATTAAAAAGTTGGGAATAATTAATTCTGTTCAAGAACCTTCTGAAATACCAGAAAAAAGAGAGGCATTTGAAGATAAAAAAGAAGGTTGGATTGATTTTTTTCTAAAAAGAGAATACAAAAAAGCTTTGGACTTTTTAAGAAAGGAAAAAATTGATGACAATAAACCAAATGATATAATTCAAAATAAATTATGGTGTGCCTATTGTGAACTTAAAATGAATGAATTCAAGGGAGTTCCACTTTTAGAATCAATTTTGAAAGAATACGATTCAAGTATATTTGCTCATGAACGTACAGCCTTGATATTCTATTGGGAAGACTATATTGATAAATCTATTGAAATACTACAAAAAGCCATTGCAAAATTTCAACATGAAGAATCATTGCTATTGCTCTTAGCTAATTGCTACAAAAATGAAGATGGAGATGAAAAAGCACTTGAATTTCTTTTAGAAAAGTCGCCGGAAAAAAGCATTGATATTACCTTGGAAATTGTAAATATGTATAGGAATCAAAAAGATTATGAGAGTGCTAAACAAATAATTCACAAAACATTCATGAATTATCCAAATAATGAATTGCTTCGTTATAATTATTCGCATGTAACCTCTGAACTTAGTGAAAATACCATTACTCTGTATTTGTTAGATTCTTTAACTCGTGATTTTCCCGAAAATTCAACATATTGGGGATACTTAAGTAATTGTTGCTTAAACCTAGACTTGTACGATAACGCTTTAGAAGCTTGTAAGAAAGCGAATGAATTAGCCAATGAGAAAGAAGCATGGCTTGTAAGTAACATTGGAAACATATTAAATAACAAGGGATTTTATTCTGAAGCAATAAAATATCTTACCAAATCTCTTGAAACAGAAAAAGAATCTGAATACGCACACAATCGGCTTTCCTCGTCTCTTAAATTAAAACAAGAAGAACATGAGAAAGTAAAATCATTAGTTGAAGATGGTAGAAAAGCTTTAAGAAAGTATTTAACAAACAGCTAAGTATTACTATAGAAATATAGGTTGATGAAACAAATAAAGAACAAATTGTAGTAATGAGTTAAATAGTGGTAATACTAAAAAATTATCGAAGAAATTCTCATTTACAGCCGTTAACTAAGAAATAGACAAAGAAAATCCACAGCAAATAGCCCAACCCCTCACCTCGCTTGAAGACACACCCTAATCTCAAAAATCTTTCCTGCAATTATTGCACAAAACCTCATTTCCATCTGCTTTTCAGACAGTTTGATACAACCAAAACCGACAGAATTTCCGTATAAACGATATGGTTTACTGTTTGCAATAGAAGACACTATGAATTTAAATAATTATACCATCAAAGCGCAGGAAAGCGTACAAGCTGCCCAGCAGGTTGCTTTTAATAATGGTAGTGTCAATATAGAAACCAATCACTTATTAAAAGCCATGCTGGACGATGAAGACAGTCCTGTGGAATACTTATTAAAGAAGAACGATGTAAATATTCAATATGTAGAAACCAAGCTGAATGAAAGCATCAGCCGTTTACCCAAAGTGCAGGGCGGACAACCGGCGCAAAGTATCAGCCGCGATTTAAACAATGCATTGCTGTATGCCAACAATACACTAAAGCAATTTGGTGATGAATTTGTAAGCGTTGAGCATCTTTTATTAGCTCTTTTGCACGGCAGCGACGAAACCGCTAAAATGCTCAAAGATGCCGGTTTAACCGAAAAAGGTTTGATAGCAGCCATTAAAGATTTGCGCAAAGGTTCAACCGTAAATTCTCAAACTTCATCCAATCAATACAACTCGTTACACAAGTTTGCGCGTAATTTAAATGATATGGCGCGCAATGGCAAGTTAGATCCTGTTATCGGTCGTGATGAAGAAATCAGGAGAACGCTTCATATCCTTTCCCGCAGAAGCAAAAACAACCCGATTTTAGTAGGTGAACCCGGCGTTGGTAAAACAGCTATTGCCGAAGGTTTGGCAATCAGAATCATCAATGGCGATGTGCCTGATAACCTGAAAAGCAAAATCATTTTTGCGCTCGATATGGGTCAGTTAATCGCGGGCGCCAAATACAAAGGTGAGTTTGAAGAAAGGCTGAAAGGCGTTGTAAAAGAAGTGGCAGAAAGCGACGGAGAAATTATCCTTTTTATTGATGAAATACACACGCTGGTTGGTGCCGGTGGCGGTGAAGGTGCGATGGACGCAGCCAACATTTTAAAGCCTGCATTAGCCCGCGGCGAGCTGAGAGCCATTGGCGCAACAACCTTAAATGAATATCAGAAATATTTTGAGAAAGACAAAGCATTAGAACGTCGTTTTCAAAGAGTAACTATTGGTGAGCCAAGTGTGGAAGATGCGGTGAGTATTTTGCGCGGTATTAAAGACAAATATGAAACGCATCATCACGTGCGTATTAAAGATGAAGCTATCATTGCTGCGGTTGAATTATCAAACCGTTATATCACCGACCGTTTTTTACCGGATAAAGCCATTGATTTAATTGATGAAAGTGCCGCCAGGCTTCGTTTAGAGATGAATTCAATGCCGGAAGAACTGGATAAATTAGAAAGAAGTATTCGCCAATTAGAAATAGAAAGAGAAGCCATCAAGCGCGAAAATGATGAAGACAAATTGAAAGAATTAGGCCAGGAAATTTCATTGCTTAGTGTTCAGCGCGATACCTTAAAAGCAAAGTGGAAAGAAGAGAAAGAAATAGTAGAAAAGATACAATCTGCCAAGGCGATGATTGAATCTTTAAAGCTGGAAGCGGAACGTGCAGAACGCGATGGCGACTTTGGTAAAGTAGCTGAAATCCGTTATGGAAAAATAAAAGAACAGGAACAGGTTATTGCTGATAATTCTAAGGAATTAGATACACTCAGCGAACGTAGATTATTAAAAGAAGAAGTAGATGCGGAAGACATTGCAGAAGCTGTTGCAAAAGCTACTGGTATTCCGGTAAGCAAAATGCTGCAAAGCGAAAGGGAAAAATTATTGAACTTAGAAGACGAACTGCACAAACGTGTAGTCGGTCAAAATGAAGCGATAGAAGCTGTTGCAGACGCTATTCGCAGAAGCCGCGCGGGTCTTCACGATCCGAAAAAACCCATTGGTTCTTTTATCTTCCTCGGTACAACCGGTGTTGGTAAAACAGAACTTGCCAAAGCTTTGGCCGAATATTTATTCGACGATGAAAACATGATGACGCGAATTGATATGAGCGAATACCAGGAAAAACACGCGGTATCTCGTTTAGTTGGCGCGCCTCCCGGTTATGTGGGTTATGATGAAGGCGGTCAGTTAACAGAAGCCGTACGCCGCAAGCCTTACAGTGTTGTTTTGCTGGATGAAATTGAAAAAGCGCATCCCGATACATTTAATGTATTGTTACAGGTGTTAGATGATGGTCGTTTGACCGATAACAAAGGTCGCGTAGTAAACTTTAAAAATACGATCATCATTATGACGAGTAACATTGGTAGTCATTTGATACAGGAAACATTTGAAGACGCGAACGGACATGATTTGGATGTGGTTGCAGAAACCGCAAAAGATAAAGTGCTTGATTTGCTTCGTCAAACCATTCGTCCTGAATTCTTCAACCGGATTGATGAAGTCATTATGTTTCATCCGCTTCAGCGTAAAGAAATTAAAGGCATCATCCGCATACAATTGGATCATTTGAAACGCTTGCTGGCAACCAATGGCGTTCAGCTGGAGTTCAGCGATTATGCAGTTGATTATTTAGCCGAAAATGGATACGATATAACACTCGGCGCACGTCCATTAAAGCGTTTGATTCAGAAAGAAATTATCAATGCACTGAGTAAGAAAATACTTGCCGGTTCTATTGATAAAACACAACCTGTTTTGGTTGATGTATTCGACGGAACAGTTGTCTTTAGAAACGATGTGCATGAACACGCATAAGCAATTTTAATTCTTATATAAAACAGAAATCCCGTTTCCATTTGAAGCGGGATTTTTATTTTCAAAACTTGTAAAGTTATATAATACAATACAAAACAACGACTTTGTTATCAGCGTTCAAAACTCTGATTGATTAGCAGTTGCAATCATTGATTTGTTCTTTTTCTCTTGTAAATAAAAAGAGAAAAATCTCGCTTGTACGTTCCGACATCAATAGCTTTTTTAAATTATAAAGACGCAAAGAAGATTACATAAAGAAGGGAACGTCAATATACATAATTTACTTCAAACATATCGTTTCTTAAACGCAGATGGATTTTCTCCCGCTATCTTTTTAAACAATTTATTGAAGTAAGAAAGACTATCAAATCCAACATCATAACAAACTTCCGAAATTGTTTTCTCCTGTAATAACAATGTTTTCGCTTGTGTAATGCGATATTGATTTACAAAGTCGGTAAATGTCATGTTGGTTTGTTTTTTAAAATATCTGCAAAAAGCTGCGGTGCTTAAATGAACATTTCGGGCAACCGCATTTACATCAGGCGTTTCGTTGTAATTCGCGTGAATGTACTTGTAAACAGAACCCATTCGTATCTTATCATTCATAAATAATTTGATGCTTGTATCCTGATCATTTAGTTCAGTTACTTCCTGTGAAGTGGCTAATATTTGAAACACTTCTAACAAACAAAGCAATTGCGCAAAGTGGTGTAAGCCTTTCATAAATTTCAATTTATTGGCAACGGCTTCTTTTGTTTTACCGGCAAATGATAATCCTAAATAAGCCTTGTTAAACATCATTTGTATTTTCTCGAATTCCGGTGTTTCGGCAAACGCATCACCTAAAAAATTTTCTTTTAACTGAACTACAATTTGTTTGTATTCGATCTCTAAACCATAATCGAAATTCAGGTGCGGAATATTCGGTCCAATCAAAACCAAATCGCTATCCATAAAGCTTGATATGTGTTGCCCGACATGACGAATTCCATTTGTGGCTTCTACATAGACCAATTCATATTCGGGATGATAATGCCAGAAGAAGTAATTTTTTAAGCTTGGCGAGAATAATTTGAACGATTGACCTTTATCCGGCAAAACAATTTCTTTTTGAATTTTCATTGGCAAACTTTTCTATAAAGTTATTATTTCACTATACACACAATACAAACATGTCAATACAGAGCAAATAATGGTCATTGAAGATAATACAAGCCTTGTTTGATTTACAGAGTTTTGCTGTATTAAATCATAACAAAACTTGTTATATGGAAACACAAACTATGGCGCCAACGATGGCTCCTAAAATGGGCAACGCTCATAAAGACATTCCCGGAAATCCATCTACATCAAAAAGCAGTAAAGTAAAATTGAACGATCGAAGCAACGGAAAACCTTTGCAATTATTAAGTGAAGACGATTGGAAGTTCTGGATAGAAAACGGTTATATTATTATTAAAAATGCAGTTCCGAAAGAACAGGCGGAACGCTTAGCCGGTTTTCTTTGGGAATTTGAAGAAAAAGATCCAAGTAATCCCGATACCTGGTATGCGCCGCCACGCGCCGAAATGAAGATGAAAGAGCTTACCAATACAGGCATGGTAGAAGTTTACAATCATCAGTATTTGTGGGACAATCGTCAATATCCGAAGGTTCACCAGGCGTTCAGCGATATATGGGGAACAGAGAAACTTTGGGTTACGATTGACAGAGCAAATCTAAATTTACCAATACGCACGGGCTACGAATACAAAGGCTTTATTCATTGGGATTACGATCCGGAAACCAAGCCGCAAAACGTGCAAGGTGTATTGGCTTTGGCAGACCAGGCTGATGAAAATATGGGCGGCTTTCAATGCGTGCCTGAACTGTACAGAACATACGATACCTGGAAGCTGACGCAACTGGAAGACCGCAATCATTTTAAACCGGATACAACAGGTTTTGACATTGTAAAAGTGAAAATGAATGCCGGTGATTTATTAATTTTTAACAGCACACAACCACATGGCATCCGGGTAAATAACAGTGGTAATAAAGTTCGTCTGGCACAATATATTTCAATGATGCCGGCAGAAGAAGATAATGAAGAACTGCGCGAATGGCGCATCTCGTCGTGGATGGAAAGAAGAGCACCGGAAGGTTTTGCATTTCCCGGCGACCCGCGCAACTGGGAAAGAGATAAATATCAAACGGCTGTATTAACACCGTTAGGAAGAAAGTTATTGGGCATGGATAAATGGTAAAAAAAATTAAAAATCATTTGTAAAAAAACAGCAATCGCAATGGTTGCAGTTTTTCCATTTAAAAATATTATTTTTCATTTGCCTGTTCGTATAATGTTTATAATAATGAAAAAAGCCATCATTTTCGATTTGGATAATACTATTTATTCTGCACCTTCTATCGGCGGCGAAGTGTTTGCTTCTCTCCTTCTGCTGATTGAAAAAGATGAAGAACAAAAGGAAAACATGCAAGTTATTAAACATGATATTATGCGCAAACCTTTCCAGATTATCGCAGCCAGTTATCAGTTTAGTGATGAGCTGACAAACAAAGGAATTGATTTGCTTCAAACGCTTACGTATGAAGGTATTATAGAGCCGTTTGAAGATTTCGAAGAAACAAAAAATCTAACGCAGGATAAGTATCTTGTTACCACAGGTTTTCCGCTTTTGCAGCAGAGCAAAATAAAAGGATTACAACTCGAAAATGAGTTCAAAGAAATTCATATTGTTGATCCGTCAGCTTCTTCCAAAACAAAGAAAGATGTGTTTGCAGATATTATTCAGCGGCACGCTTATCAGCCATCGGATGTATTGGTAATTGGCGATGATCCGGCTTCTGAAATTAAGGCTGCGCTTGCATTAGGCATTGATGCTGTTTTGTATGATAAGTTTGGCTGGCATCCGGAAAGTTCATTGCCAAAAATCAATCATTACAGTCAGTTAGCGAATTTTATTCAATAAAGACATGAGCTGATTTTCTTCATTGGCTTTAATATAAAAGAGCTAAGAAAATTTCTATTCATGCTATTATCACATAACGTATATCTGCGCTTTACAGCCAGGAAAGGAACATGACAACAACGAATCGTTATACGTAATAAAGATTCATTACATTAGCGTTCGCAGAAATCTTTTTCATGAACATATCTATCTTTCGGTTTGCGATTGTTTTTGCTATCATTATTTTTTTTCATCCTGACAGTAATTGTCAAAATAATATAAACGATTCTACCGATAAGAAATGGTGGAAAGAAGCTATTGTTTACCAGATTTACCCGCGTAGTTTTAAAGACAGTGATGGCGATGGAATTGGCGATATACAAGGCATTATTTCAAAGCTTGACTATCTGAAAAGCCTTGGTATTACGGCTGTCTGGCTCAATCCAATTTACTCTTCTCCAAATGACGACAACGGCTATGATGTAAGCGATTACCGCAATATTCAGAAAGATTTTGGAACCATGCAGGACTTTGATGCATTATTAAAAGGTTTGCATGAACGGAATATTAAACTCGTCATGGATTTTGTGTTCAATCACAGCAGCGATGAGCATGAATGGTTTAAACAATCGCGCAGCGCAAGAGACAACCCATATCGCAATTATTATCATTGGTGGAATGCAGAAAATGGCAAGCCGCCTTACCGTTATAGTTTGTTTGATATTAATCATGATGCGTGGAAATACGATTCAGTAACAAACGCTTACTATCTTCATTATTTTTCACGAAAACAGCCTGATCTGAATTGGGAAAATCCAAACCTAAGACAGGAATTATTTGACATATTGAAATTTTGGGCTGATAAAGGAATTGATGGTTTCAGGCTCGACGCGTTTCAGTTTGCCGCAAAAGACACAACGTTTCCTATCTTTCCAAAACACTTTGAAGACAACTTTACAAAGCACTACGGCATGCAGGGAAACCTTCACGGTTACTTACAGGAAATGAACAAAGAAGTGTTTAGTAAATATGACGCAATGAGCGTGGCCGAAGGTGCAGGAAATACGTTTGAAGATGCGCACAATTTAGTAGATGCAAACCGGAAAGAACTAAATATGGCTTATGCTTTTGATGGTGTTGATATTGCAAAACTCGGTGGTTATAGTTTTCTGCATTTTAAAGAAGTATTTAGCCGCTGGGATAGTGCTTTTGCAGAAAACGGCTGGCTGGCAGTTTTTCTTTCTAATCACGATCAGGCAAGGCTGGTAAGTCGTTTTGGTAATGATGCTCCGCAATTCAGAGAAGCTTCTGCCAAGATGCTGGCAACGTTTTTACTAACGATGCGCGGCTCTCCGTTTTATTATAACGGTGATGAATTGGGAATGACAAATGCAGGCTTTGCAAGGATAGAAGATTATCGCGACATGCCGGCACTTAACGAATACAAACATTTGCAATCAACAGGTGGCGATCTTAGTAAATACATAAAGGAATTACAGTTTGGAAGCCGTGATAACGGTCGCACACCTTTTCAATGGAATACCAGCAAAAATGCGGGTTTTAGCACCGGCACGCCATGGATACAAACAAATAAGAATTACACATACATAAATGAAGAAGCAGAAGAAAAAGATTCATCTTCTGTTCTGAATTATTTTAGAAAAATAGTAAAGCTGCGCAAAGAAAACGATGTTCTGGTTTATGGAAAATACACGTTACTTGATAAGATGAACCCGAATGTATACGCGTATACAAGAGAATTGAACGGAACAATTTTTTTGATCCTGCTAAATTTTACAAACCATCCTGCAACGGTAAATACAGGTTTCAATATAAGTGCTTCACAGTTGTTGATTGATAACTATAAAAAATCTTCTAAAACAAATACATTGCAGCCTTATGAAGCAGCAGTTTATCAACTGAAATAATATGAAAACGCTTCTCATTTTTGTATTCATCATCATAACCGTTTCTGCTTTCGCACAACAACAATACGTTACTGAAAAAGGTATTCATTATTACACAGATTCAATCAACCAAAAAGACAATTATATTAACTCGCAGTGCAAGCTCGATTTGTATTATCCCAAAGGTTTAAAGAACTATCCGACTATTGTTTGGTTTCATGGCGGCGGCTTAACCGAAGGCGAAGCAGAACTTCCCGAACAATTGATGAACAAAGGTTACGCAATTGTCGGCGTTCAATATCGGTTATCACCAAAAGCCAAATCACCATCTTATATTGAAGATGCTGCAGCCGCCGTTGCGTGGGCGTTTCAGCATATTAGCAGTTACGGCGGAAGCGATAAACTGATATTCATTTCAGGTCATTCTGCCGGCGGTTATTTGGGTATGATGATAACGCTTGATAAAAAGTATTTAGCGAAATACAATATAGATGCAAACAACATTGCAGCTCTCATTCCGTTTAGCGGGCAAGCCATTACGCATTTTACTATCAGGCAGGAAAGAGGTATTAAAGATGTTCAACCGGTGATTGATGAATATGCGCCGCTATATCATGTTCGCGCCGATGCGCCTCCAATGGTTTTAATAACCGGAGATCGTGAGCTTGAATTATTAGGCCGTTATGAAGAGAATGCCTACTTATTCAGGATGATGAAATTAGCGGGTCATAAACGAACCACTTTACATGAACTTGGCGGATACGATCATGGCGGTATGCGCAATGTTGCGTTTCCTTTATTGCTGAAAGAAGTCGCAAGCATTACAAAAGAAATCAACGCTAAATAATGGAGAAACAATAAATATTAGCCGAATAATTTCAAAAAAGAAAACCCTGTTTCATTCAAATAAGAAACAAGGTTTTGCATTATTAATACGTAGATAATTTTATTTACCCAAGCCAAATATACTTCCCAAACCGCCGCCGCCCGACATAGATTTGGTTAAGCTATCTAATGTAATACTGTTATCATTCGGGTCGTTGGCTTTATGCGCAAACTTTGCCAATATGCCCGGCAATGCCCCGGCAATCGCACCTGTAACAGCCGGTGGCAAACCAAATCGGCTCGAGAGACTGCTAACCAAGCCACCTTCAATAGCGCCGGTAACCGGACTGCCCGAGGTTAAACTGCCCGATAACTGTGACAATAAACCACCAATTCCGCCTTGTGCAGCCGCACCATTTTTTAGACCATCGTTAATATGCGAAGCCACTTCTTTATTTACTTCATCTGCTTTATCGGCCGGAATGGCGGATGCTACCTGCGGATTTCCACCCAGATGTTCTCTTACTAAATCTAAAATCTGATCAAACATAATTTTTATGCTTTAGTGATGAAAAACATTCAATAAGCATAAAGCACACCAAAGATAAATTCATTTGAAATGAGATAAGAGAGAATACACAAGGTGCAAGGCATAAGTAAAACAACAGCTTACATAGAATAATCTAAATAAGTAAAGCCAAAAGAGCTTGATCCTTAAATTAGTTTACATATAGTTTCAGGTCTTCTGGTTTACTTTCGCGCAAACGAGAAAGGATGACGAAAACGGTATTTATAGCATCGGCAGAACCTTACAGCGGCAAATCGGTTATTACTATTGGTCTCATCAATATGCTTCTTGGCAAAGCCAAGAAAATCGGTTATTTCAAGCCCATTATAAATCGCGAAACAAATGACAAAAAAGATGTCCATATCGAAACCGTATTAAATCATTTTGCCTTGCCGGTTGGTTATGAAGATGCGTTTGCATTTACACGCGAAGAAGTGCTTCACCGCTTAGAAACAGATAGCCAGGCAGAGATTATCAATACCATCATCAGCAAGTATAAAAAGCTCGAGGAGAATTATGATTTTACAGTGATGGAAGGCAGCGATTTTTTGGGTGAAGGAACCGCTTTTGAATTTGAATACAACATTCTGATTGCGAAGAATCTTAACGCACCTGTTATCATCGTTGTATCAGGAGAAAATAAAACAACGGCGCAGGTTGTAAACTTTGCCTTGAATGTATGGCGCAATTTTGAATCGAGAGAAGTTCAGGTACTTAGTATCATCATAAATAAAATAGCCGCCGAACAGGAAAACGATGTGCGCGAATTGTTGCGGATGCAATTGGCAAACGGTGTTATTTTATCTGTAATTCCGCAAAACAAAAGCTTGTTAAGCCCGACTTTAAAAGAGATAAATGAACATCTGAAAGGCAAGTTGTTATTTGGTGAACAACAGTTATCGAACCAGGCAGATCATTTTATTACGGGCGCTATGCAGCTTCCTCATTTTTTAAAATATATCAAAGAGAATGTACTCATCATAACGCCTGGCGACCGCGGCGATATTATCATTGGCGCCTTACAGGCAAACTTATCTGCGAGTTATCCGAAGATAGCGGGAATTGTTTTAACCGCAGGCACAGAACCGGAAGAACCTATCATTAAATTGATTGAAGGATTGCAAACGGTTGTACCAATTATTGCCGTGCAAACCGGAACGTTTGAAACATCGAAAATTGTGGGTTCCATTCCTTCCCGCATTACGGCTGACAATACAAATAAAATAGAACTCGCCATCAACATTTTTAATAAATATGTTGATACACAAGCACTGGACGAAAAGATCGTAACCTTTAAATCGGATAGTATAACGCCGCAAATGTTCCAGTACCAGCTTACCAAATGGGCAAAGAGTCAGAAGAAGCATATTGTATTGCCCGAAGGTAATGATGATAGAATTCTGAAAGCCGCGGCCAGACTGATAAACCAGGACATTGTAGAGTTAACGATATTAGGCGATAGTAACGAAATTGCAGCAGCGATAAAACGGTTGGGTATTGATATGGACGTAAACCGCGTACGTATTTTAAACCCGGCTTTTGATAGCCGTTATGATGAGTATGTGCAAACATTATACGAGCTGCGCAAAAGCAAGAACGTAACGCTCGAAATGGCAAGAGATTTAATGACCGATGTTTCGTATTTCGGAACGATGATGGTGTATAAAGGTCATGCCGACGGAATGGTTTCGGGTGCAGTTCATACAACACAACATACCATCCGCCCGGCGCTGCAATTCATCAAAACAAAACCCGGTTTTTCGGTTGTGTCTTCTGTGTTTTTTATGTGTTTGCAGGAACGCGTTTCTGTGTTTGGCGATTGTGCGGTAAATCCAAATCCAACAGCAGAGCAATTGGCAGAAATCGCTATCGCTTCTGCAGAAAGCAGCCAGCGTTTTGGTATCGAACCCAGAGTTGCGATGCTGTCTTATTCTTCGGGAACATCGGGCGTTGGCGAAGATGTTGAGAAAGTTAGACGCGCAACAGAAATTGTAAAACAAAAAAGACCTGATTTAAAGATAGAAGGACCGATTCAATATGATGCGGCTGTTGACCCGGTTGTTGGCAGTCAAAAGCTTCCGGATTCTGAAGTCGCCGGTAAAGCCAGCGTATTGATTTTTCCTGATTTGAATACAGGCAACAATACATATAAAGCGGTGCAACGCGAAACCGGTGCTTTGGCAATTGGACCAATGTTGCAAGGCTTGAATAAACCGATTAATGATTTGAGTCGTGGTTGTACGGTTGATGATATTTTTAATACCGTTATCATTACGGCAATTCAATGCCAGGATTCATAAGGATAAAGAAACAGGTTACAAGAGACAAGGCACAAAATTAAACAGCGGCATTTGTAATATTCAAGGTAAAAATTATCATATATCCGCAATATTTTTATGAACATATTTGTAATCAATTCAGGCAGCAGTTCTATCAAATACCAGTTGTTCCGGCTGCCTTCCGAAAAACCGGTTTGCAGTGGCCTGGTAGAACGGATCGGGCAATCAAATGCTGTTATCAGGCATAAGACTTTTAGCGATGATAAAGAATACGTTGTTGAAGAAACATTACACTTACCAAATCATGAAGCTGGCTTGGAACGTGTTGTTGCTTTGCTGACCAACAAAGTAAACGGCGTCATCAAAAATCCGGACGAGATTGAAACGGTTGGACATCGCGTGTTGCATGGCGGCGAAAAATATGTGCAGACAACTTTGATAAATGAAGATGTAAAAAATACAATCCAAAGTTTAATTCCGTTAGGACCGCTTCATATTCCGGCGAATCTTACGGGCATCGAAGTGGCACAAAAATTATTTACCAAAGCCAAACAGGTTGCTGTATTTGATACGGCTTTTCATCAAACGATGCCTGATTATGTATTTCGTTACGCCATACCAAATCATTTATATACCGAACATGCAATTCGGGTATATGGTTTTCACGGAACAAGCCATAAATATGTAACAGAGAAAGCCACAAAATATCTGAACAATCCTTCGGCAAAACTTATCAGCATTCATTTGGGAAACGGTTGCAGTATGGCGGCGGTACAAAACGGAAAATGTATTGATACCAGTATGGGTTTTGGTCCGTTGCCTGGTTTGATAATGGGTACACGCAGTGGTGATATAGATCCTTCTGTTATTTTTTTCATGGCTAAAGAATTGAATAATTCGATAGATCAAATCAGCGATTTATTAAACAAACAAAGCGGGATGTTAGGATTAACAGGTTCGGCTGATATGCGTGATGTAAACAAACAAGCAGAAAACGGGAACACAGATGCAAAACTTGCTTTGGAAATGTATGCCTATCGCATCAAAAAATATATTGGCTCTTATGCGGCGGCTATGAATGGTTTGGATGCCATAATATTTACCGCCGGCGTTGGTGAAAACGACAATACAATGCGCAAACGAATTTGTGCAAATCTTGATTTTTTAGGAATTTCAATAGACGATAATAAGAACAATCTGCACGGAAATGAAATTCGTGAAATCAACAAAGGCAATACAAAAATCAAAGTCCTGATTGTTCCTACTAACGAAGAATTAGAAATAGCAAAACAATGTTTTAGTTTGCTGCAATCGTAAATACAAAAAGCCATTCATTTAAGAATGGCTTTTTTATAAAAAGATATAATCTTAGTTTTTCAAACCAGCCTCATTACTTGCCGGTTTTACTTCGGTTTGTTTTTCATCTATCGGCTGCATTTTAGGAATCGAATCATTAAATTCATCATCCGCATCTGAATCTTTTGAAAGTGAGCCGGATGCAGGTGCATCGCCATATTCATTATCTGATGTTGCGCTGTCTTGTTCAATATTAAAATTAGTAGAACGGTCGCCGTTTTTTTCACTGTATGCTTCAGCGTGCGTATTTGTATTTACGGCATTTGTTTCTGTTGATGCTCCGTTCACTGTTTCGCCTGATACATTCGTTATCGTTTCCCTGCCGTTTCCGGCTGATGATTCTACATTCGGCGCATCGTCATCATAAACAAAATAGACAAGAGTATCTTCTGCTGCATTTTCAAAATAATCGTAACCGTAGCTGGTTATATAATTCTCTGTCAAGTTCATGTGTTTTTCCTTTTTTGATTAGCCTTTACAGCTTACAGTTAATAGATATAGATTCTCGCAAACATTTGTAAAAATTGTGCCAGTAAACCATAATAAATGCTCAAATCAGCATAAAAAATGAAATTTTTTTTTGAATTCAGGAATATTTTGAAGCTGCCATTTCGGTTAGCTTTTTATAAACGGCAGCCTTATTTATTTCCGATAACAAATTCATCTTTTATAATTACCAACTTTGGCAGTAAAAAACGCATGGTATAAGGCTTGACATTTTTATTTTATAATACAAGTAAAATGATAAACTTTCTTTATAATGATGCGCAGCTATTAGATGCGTATTCAGAAACCATCAGTCATGTCTATCAATCCATGTCACCTTCCGTAGTTCATATCCGCAACGTAAACAGTAAAGAAAAAAAGCAAAATAATAATGATAGAAACGAATCGTCGGGTTCGGGTTTTATTATTTCTTCCGATGGTTATATCATTACCAATCATCATGTCGCAGTCAATGCAAACGAATTGTTTGTTTCGCTTGATGATGGAACGACTCTCAAAGCCGAATTAAAAGGCAGCGATGCTTCTACCGATATTGCCGTTTTAAAAGTAGATGGCAGGAGTTTTAAAACATTGGCTTTTGCCGATTCAGATTCATTAAAGCCAGGACAAATTGCTGTTGCAATTGGCAATCCGTATGGTTTGCAGCAAACGGTTACAGCAGGCGTTGTAAGTGCAGTTGGCAGAAGTCTCCGCGCAGGAAATGGTCGTTTAATTGACGATGTTATTCAAACCGATGCTGCTTTAAATCCTGGCAATTCCGGTGGTCCGTTATTAAATTCAGAAGGTGCTGTTATTGGTGTAAACACGGCAATTATTTCTGCTGCGCAAGGCATTTGCTTTGCCGTTTCGTCAAACCTGGCAGCGCATGTGGCGGGACAAATTATTATAAAAGGAAAAGTTACACGTGCTTTAATTGGTGTTGCCGGACAAACGGTTTCGCTTACGCCACGTATGCGGGAATATAACCGGCTGCAAAATAAAACCGGCGTTTTTGTGTTTGAAGTGATGAAGATTAATGCGCTGAATCACCGCAAAATTTTATATGGCGATATTATCGTGAGCTTTAATGGAAAACAGGTTGAAACGATTGATGGTTTATTTAAACATCTGACTGAAGAAACCATCGGTTTACCCGCGCAAATTTCTTTGTTACGGGAAGGAAAACTGGTTCATGAAATCATTATTCCGGAACCATCAACAAATTAAATCGTAAGAGAAAATACAAGTTTCAAGAATCAAGATATAAAGTTGATAATAATTGAAGTGATAGATGATTAAAGTGATTTATTTTTTGAATTTTCCTTTTTAATTGCTTCATTATAAACCTGAACAGAAACATTGGCTTATATATTTTGTTAAAAGGTTTACAGTGCACTTCGCGCATATAGTGATTGGTTATTTTTGACACTACTTATTATGATAAATAAATTTTTCTTCTTGTCTGTGCTGTCTTTGGGTGCAGCCATTTGTACTCAGGCACAGCAACAGCAAAGTTTAGTTGCCGATAAAATTATTGCTCAGGTCGGCGATAAAATTATTTTACAAAGTGATATTTCCAATGCCATTTCCGATTATAAAAGGCAAGGTCAGGATGCGCAATTACCGCCCAATCCGGAATGTGCTTTTTTAGAAGGGCAACTCATACAAAAAGCACTTGTATTACAAGCTGAAAAAGATTCTTTGCCTGTGTCTGAAGAAGATCTTGATGCGCGACTCGATAACCAGATTCGTGGCTTTATACAAGCGTATGGCAGCAAAGATGCGCTGGAAGAAATTGCGGGCAAAACCATTTACCAGATTAAAGAAGACAACCGCGAACCTTTTAAAGAAAGATTGTTGTCTGATGCAATGCGCAGCAAGATTCTTGACAATGTAAAGATGACGCCAACCGAGGTAAAAGATTTTTACAATAAAATACCAAAAGACAGCCTTCCTTATTTTGAAAGCGAACTGGAAGTAAGCCAGATTGTGATGATGCCAAAAGCAAATAAAGATGTGGAAGATTATGTTAGCACACAACTTCTCGACCTGAGACACCAAGTGGAAAGCGGTGCTAAAAAGTTCGATGCGCTGGCACGTATTTATTCGCAGGATCCGGCTATAAAAGAGAACGGCGGACAATACAGTATTAACCGCAATGATAAACAATGGGATCCGGCCTGGATGGCAGCGATCTGGCGTTTAAAAGAAGGACAGATTTCGCCGGTTGTAAAAAGCAAGTTTGGTTTACATATCATCCAAATGGTTAGCCGCGCCGGCGACGATGCCATTGTAAGACATATCTTAATTATTCCGCCGGTTACGGCTGCGGAACTTGATATTGCAAAAGGCAAATTAGATAGTGTAAGAAATGATATTGTTGCTAACAAATTGTCTTTTAGTACAGCCGTAAATAAATACAGCGACGACGATAACAGCAAGTTTACCGGTGGTGCCATTACATCGCCGCAAGACGGCTCTACAACGCTAACTATTGACCAGTTGGATAAAGAACTTGTTGTGCAATTAAAAAGCATGAAGCCCGGCGATATTTCTCACCCGATTGCTTATACAACTGATCGCGGAGCGCAGGCAGTTCGCCTTGTTTATTTTAAAAGCCGTACCGAGCCGCATGTTATGAACATGAAAGATGATTACAATAAGATTGCGCAAAAAGCTTTGGACACTAAGAAAATGCAGGTTTTGGAAAAATGGTTTAAAGATCATATTCCTACTTATTACATCAATATAGATAAAAGTTATTCTACCTGCAGCAGTATTAAAGATTGGTGGGATGCTTCTAACCTGGCAAGCAACAAATAAATTCTGATTTTTGATTTAGGAAAAAGGTGAGAAGTTACCGTTTAACTTCTCACCTTTTTTATTTGAATACTCTACAAAACATTTTATGCTAATAGATGTTGAAGAATTTATATTGCCAGCTTTTAATATTTCAATTCAGCATCATTGCTTCTCTAATCTTATACGTTCTAAAAAAAGCAACTAAATATACAAGATGATTCGTTCAGCTTCCTTCTTCCATCTTGTTACTTATATCTTGTAACCTGAAACTTGTTTCTTTTATCTTCTTACTTGAAACTTGTATCTTGTTACTTGTTTCTTCTTATTTGCTTGTCATTCTCACAACCGGCACAATCATTTCTTCCAAACTCACACCGCCGTGTTGAAATGTATTGCGATAATAATTCACGAAATAATTGTAGTTATTCGGATAACATAAGAAGCCATCTTCCTTCGCAAAAATAAAAGACGAATTTACATTCGGAACCGGTAAGCCAACCTCGCGCGGATCGCGAAAAGCCAATACTTCTTTCGGCTCATAATTCAGATTTCGGCCATGCTTATAACGCAGGTTGGTAGTCGTTTGTTTATCGCCCACTACTTTATATGGAGTTTTTACACGTATGCTGCCATGATCGGTTGCCAAAACAATATTTATTTTTTTATCGGCAATCTTTTTCAATGCCTGGTATAAGGCGCCGTGTTCAAACCAGCTACGCGTAATACTCCGATAACTGATTTCATCGCTTGCCAGTTCTTTCAGCACTTCCATTTCGGTGCGCGCGTGGCTAAGCATATCTACGAAGTTGTAAACGATGATATTTAAATCGTTGCGCAGTAAATTGTGTATGTTGTTTACCAGTTGCTGTCCGTCGTTATAATGAACTACTTTGGTGTAACTATACTTAATATCATCTCTTCGCAATCTCCGCAACTGACCTTTAAAAAATTCTTCTTCAAATAAATTTTTACCACCTTCTTCATCATCATTTTTCCACTGAACCGGAAATTGTTTTTCAATATCAACAGGCAACAGCCCGGCAAGAATAGCGTTGCGGCAATATTGTGTAGCGGTAGGCAAAATGCTGTAAAAAGTATCTTCTTCCAGCACGCGGAAAAACTCGGAGAAAATCGGCTGTATGGCTTTCCATTGATCAAAGCGAAGATTATCTACAATAATAAAAAAAGTAGGCGTTCCTTTTTCTACAACCGGCAATACTTTTTCGGTAAATAATGTATGACTCATCACCGGAACATCCTTCGTTTTTTTATTAATCCATGATGAGTAATTTTTACTGATAAATTTAAAAAACTCGGTATTGGCTTCACTCTTTTGCGACTGAAAAACTTCCTGCATTTCGGGGCTGTCGCTCTTCTCCATTTCCAGTTCCCAGAATGTAAGTTTTTTATAAATGTCCATCCATTCGTTATAGTTTGGATTGCTGTTTAAAGCCATGAATAAATTGCGAAACTGCTGCTGGTATTGCTGCGTGGTTTTCTCTGCAACCAACCGCCTGTTATCTAATATTTTTTTTAGCGAAAGCAGCACCTGGTTTGGGTTTACCGGCTTTATCAGGTAATCGGTTATCTGGCTGCCGATGGCTTCTTCCATCAGGTTTTCCGTTTCATTTTTGGTAATCATTACAACGGGCACCATTGGGTTCACTTCCTTTATTTTGGCGAGCGTTTCCAAACCGGTTATACCAGGCATACTTTCATCGAGCAATACAACATCAACGGCATTGTCTTTTACATAATCAATGGCGTCAAAACCATTGGTACAGGTTTGCACTTCATAACCTTTGCTTTCTAAAAATAAGCGTTGCGATTGCAGGTTTTCTATTTCATCATCTGCCCAGAGTATTTTTCCTAATGCCATAGTCGTCATTTTTTTGAAACGATTAAAAGTAAGCAAGTGCGTATGTAAGAAGGCGAAAAGTTTTGGTAAAGTACAAAAGCCGATGGCTGTTAGCCATCGGCTTTTGTATATAAATCAAGTAAAAAAAGAAATGAATTTATAACGTTACGCCATAATAAAGTTCGGCAAGCGGCAAAGCAAAATCAATACTGGCAATTACAACGCTGTCGCTTATCATGTTCATCTCCTGCGAAAGCCACGTGCCGTTTGGCAGCTTAATATAATGCTCCACTTTTACAGATAATGAATCAATCAGAATATATTCCTGCAGCGATTCAATAGAACAATACAACTTCAGTTTTTCACCTCTGTCGTAATCTTGTGTTGATGAAGACATAATTTCTACAATGACAGCCGGATTGAGAACCGTATCAGATTCTTCATCGAGCAGCGCCGGTTCATCGCAAACAATCATGGCATCGGGATATGTATAAAACATGTTTGCCGGAATGTGAATGCGAAGATCACTTCCAAATACGTCGGCAGATTTTTCTTTTAAAAAACTCCCGATTTCTCTTATAAAATTCATCTGGATTTTACTATGATTGACACGTGTCGCCGACATGTCAATCACTTCTCCTTTGTAGTATTCATGCCTGTCGCCAGATTCTCTGTCAAAAGCCAAATACTCTTCTTGTGCAAAAAAATTTGTAGATGTTTGTGTCATAAATATTGGTTTATACTCTCAAAGTTCATTCATTTTTACACTAAGTCACCTTAAAAATCGTTTTTACATTTATATTAATAACTACTACACACATTTATAATATTTTTACCTCTTTAAAATTACTATCATTAATGAAGCGATTCCTTTGCGGATTGATGGGTTCTTTATTGCTCGCAAGCTCTTTTGCCCAAAATACCAAAACAACCGATAACGGCGGCTATCAGATAACCGCTACTGTGTTACCTTTTTCTAATGCGCAATTGTACTTAGGTTCTTATTATGGCAAATACAAAACACTGGCAGATTCTGCCGTGACCGATGCCAACGGAACCGCCGTATTTAAAGGCGCAAAAAAATTAGATAAAGGCATTTACTTTTTGGTGAGTCCATCCAAGAGTATTCTGTTTGAAGTATTGATGGATGACAAGCAACATTTCTCTGTAAAAGCAGATACATCGCATATTGAAAGCGTTGTTTTTACCGGTTCGGAAGAGAATACTGCGTTTCAGAATTACACTAAGTTTTTATCGCAGCACGTGCCCGCAATTACAGCATTGAAAACGCAGTTGCAAAGCGCCAAAACAAAAGCCGATTCTGCAAAGATTCAGGCTGATTTACAAAAGCAGGATGAGGTTCTTACTTCATATCGCAACAACATTATTAAAAACGATTCGGCTTCCATGCTGTCTTTATTTTTTAAGACGGTAAAAAGACCGGAAGTTCCAACCGGTATAAAGCCGAATACAGCAGAAGCTTTTTATTATGTAAAAGATCATTTCTGGGATGATGTTCCGTTTGATGACAGTCGTCTTTTGCATACGCCTTTCTTCGACCCTAAAGTGGATGAATACTTTAAATTTTATGTATCGCCGCAGCCCGACAGCATTAGCCAGGAGGTAAATTATATGTTGCTTTCTTCGCGCACCAATAAAGATATGTTTCAATATTTGTTAGGAAAGTTTACAGATAAATACATCAATCCTGAAATTATGGGTCAGGATAAAGTCTTTCTTTTCCTGTTTGATAATTATTTTTCGAAAGGCGATACTGCCTGGCTGAAACCCGACCAGCGCAAATACATATTTAACCGCGCTTACAGTTTAATGGCAAATCAACTTGGCGAGCCTGCACCTGTATTGGATTTGACAGACACCAGTGGTAAATCACGCTCTTTGTATAACGAAAAAGCTCCGTTTACATTTGTGATTTTCTGGGATCCGAATTGCAGCCATTGTAAGATTGAAGTGCCGCGTGTCGACAGCATTTACAAAGCTAAATGGAAGAAAGATGGTGTAAAGATTTTTGCGGTCAATACGTCTGATGCAGCCGTAATTGCCTGGAAAGATTTTATTAAAGAACATCATCTTGGCGAGTGGACAAATGTTTACCAAACCAAAGAAGCCAAGACGGCTGATGAAGTTGCCAATCGTGCTAATTATCGCCAGTTATACGATGTGTTTCAAACACCAACCATGTACTTGCTTGATAAAGATAAACATATCGTTGCCAAAGGTTTAAGCCTGCTTCAGTTTGATGAAGTGATGAACCACCAAGCAAAGCCGGTAGAAAAGTAACAGGAAGTAACTATCAAGTTTAAAGAAACAAGAAATACAGGAATCAAGTCATCAATATAAACCTAAACTGACAGCTTTTTACAATGAAAAATATCGTACTCGCTGCTTTGTGCATCACAGCATTTGCGCCGCTTTATTCGCAAACATTATTTACTTATGGCAATAAAGCGGTAACGAAGAATGAGTTTATAAAAGCGTTTGATAGAAATCCGTCTGCGGATACAACCAGTCGCAAAGAATCCTTGAAAAATTATCTTGACTTGTATATAAAATACAAGCTGAAAGTGCAAGCCGCTTACGATGAAAAATTGAACCAAACGGATGAATACAAAAGCGAGGCGAATAATTTTAAAAACGAGATGGCTGAAACGGCTATTAACAACGAAGCCAACATGAACAGTCTTGTTCGTGAAGCTTTTACCAGAAGCCGTAAAGACATTCAATTGGCACAAATATTTATTCCGGTTGCAGCCGGCAGCGATACGGCAACCGCTTTTGCAAAAATTAATGAAGCGTATTCGCAGTTAAAAAATGGCAAATCATTTAGCGATGTTGTTACGCAATTTGCACAAGACAAAATATCAAAACAGAACGACGGAAACATTGGCTGGATTACCGTTTTTTCTTTGCCTTACGAAGCCGAAAATATTATTTACAACCTGAAGTCCGGCGACTATGCAAAGCCTTATCACAGTCGTATTGGTTACCATATTTTCAAGTACGTGAAAGAGCGCCCGGCTGTAGGAAAACGTAAGATTGAATACATTTTATTTGCCACTTCGCCGAACGCTTCTGATGATGAAAAAAAGACGATACAAGCTCAGGCAGATTCTGTTTATAACCTCATACAAAAAGGCGCTTCATTTGCAGATATGCAGGCGCAATTCAGCGTGAAAAAAAGCAACCACAATACAACCGAAGTCAGCGTGGGACAATATAGTCCTGACTTTGAAAATGAAATATTTGCTTTGGAAAAAGAAGGCGATATATCAAAACCTTTTGTAACGGCTTATGGCTATAACATCGTTAAGTTAATTCAGAAAGAAACGGCAACGCCGGATACGAGCGATATTACTGTAAAAGCAGAGATGCAACAAAAAATATCTTCGGACGACAGGCTTGCTGTGGCTAAACAAAACCTGCAAAACAAATGGCTTATCGCAACAGGTTATAAGCCGGCTGTTTATAACAAACAGGAGCTGTGGCAATTTACAGATACGGCATTGATAGGTGGCAATACATCGCATTTTAAAACCATCAATAACAATACAGTATTGGCTTCTTTTCCGAAAAAGAAAATAATGGTTAGCGACTGGATGCAGTTTGTGCAAATGAAGATTCAGGAAGGCAATACAAAGCCGGATTATAAGCAATTGCTGCCACAGTTTATTAGTTATATCACAACCAATTATTATAAACAAAATATTGAAGATTTTCACCCCGAACTAAAGCCGCAGATAGATGAATTTAATGACGCGAATTTGTTATTCGCTGCTATGGATAAGCATGTCTGGAGTAAAGCTTCGCAGGATACGGTTGGCTTGTTACAATATTATACAATGCACAAAGAAAAATACAACTGGGCGCCGGGCGCAAATGCAATTGTGGTTTCCGCCAATAACAAACAAGTGGCAGACGAATTAGCCGCTAAAATAAAAGAGTCTCCTGTAAAGTGGCGTGATTTGACGGATTCTTACGGAAGTCTTGCGCAGGCAGATAGCAGCCGTTTTGAACAAGACCAGTTGCCGGTAAAAAACGTAGATGCTATTAAAGCAAATTATTTGTCTGAACCAGCCGCGGCCAACGATGGAAATAACTTCACATTCGTTTATATAACAAAAGTTCACACACAAACAGAGCCGCGTAGTTTTGATGATGCGCGTGGCATTGTTATTAACGATTACCAGCAGGTTGTAGAAGACAAATGGCTGGCTGATTTGAAAAAGAAATACCCGGTGAAAGTGAATGAATCTGTATTTAATAATATTCAGTAAATATGTTTTAGTGATGTTGTTTATTCATAACCAAATTGATTCCAGAGCGTTGAAGTGAATTACAAAACAATGTTCAATTAAGGTTTCAGACACAGATAATATAAAAGTCTTCTACGACATTACTGAGTGATATGAAATAAAATCTTAAAGATAAATGAAATAAAAAAACGCCTCAAAATTTGAGGCGTTTTTCAACATATGAACAGTTTGATTATTCTGCTTCGGCAACAACTTCTTTTACTTCAGGAATCATGCGTTTCATCATACCTTCAATACCGGCTTTTAAGGTAATCATGCTGCTTGGGCAACCGCTGCAACTTCCCTGTAACATCAGGTTTACAATACCATCGTTATAACTCTTAAACTGGATAGCACCGCCATCCATTTCAACAGCCGGTTTTACATAATTATCGAGCAATTCTTTAATTCGTTTTACCACATCATCATCGTCGGCAGTCACGGTATTGCTGGCTTCCTGTTTTACTTTGGCAACTTCATCTTCATTTACCACAAGACCACCATTTTCCAGATATTCCTTTAAAAATTCTTTGATAGAAGGAATTACATCCTGCCAATCTTCTGTATCAGAAGTTTTGGTAAGCGTTACAAAATTGCTGGCAATAAATACGCTTTTTATAAAAGGAAAGCTGAACAATTCTTTGGCAAGCGGTGATGGTGCCGCGCTGGCTTCATCCTGAAAATCAATGCTTTTACCAGGATATAAAAGCTTATTGGCAACAAATTTCATGGTTTCGGGGTTTGGCGTCATCTCAGTATAAATGCTGATTACGGGATTACCTGTCTTTATCATAAAAAATCTTTTAACTCGGTTTAATTTTTCTGCTTACAAAATGCTTTAGCAGAATGACAAAATTAAGAAAAAAGATTTCTATATAAATCATCATAACATTTTGTTACGCGCGAATGACAAATAGCAGTTAACATAATAAAAATATCCTTCACAAATCATAAATTCAAAATCACAAATCTGACTTTTATCTTTGCAGCCTTATGATTGCATACGACAGATTTGTTTTAGAGAATGGATTACGGGTTTTAGTTCATAAAGATACAACGACGCCGATGGCGGTTGTGAATGTGATGTACGATGTTGGCTCGCGCGATGAAAGCCCTGATAAGACTGGTTTTGCGCACTTGTTTGAACACTTAATGTTTGGCGGAAGCATCAATATAAAAGATTATGACGAGCCGTTGCAAATAGCAGGTGGCGAGAATAATGCGTACACAACCAATGACCTGACAAATTATTATTGTCAGCTTCCGGCTGAAAATTTAGAAACCGCTTTCTGGTTGGAAAGCGACAGGATGATAAGTCTTGCTTTTTCGAAAAAGAGCTTAGAAACGCAGCGCAAGGTTGTTTGCGAAGAATTTAAAGAACATTACATCAATAAACCGTATGGCGATGTGTGGCATAAAATGCGCGAGCTGGCTTACACTACACATCCGTATCGCTGGATGACGATTGGTAAAAACCTGGCGCATATTGAAGAAGCGCAATTAGAAGATGTAAAGAGTTTTTTCTTTAAGCATTACACACCTGCCAACGCTATTTTGGTTGTTGCCGGAAATGTTACGACAGAACAAGTCAAAGATTTAACGGATAAATGGTTTGGACCGATTGCGCCGGGCGAAAAATACGATCGCCAGGTGCCGCAGGAACCTAAACAAACCGCACCCCGTTTTTTGGATGTTCAGGCAGAGGTGCCGCTGGATGCTTTTTATAAAACCTGGCACATGGACGGCAGGCTTGATAAAAGTTATTATATCACCGAACTGATTACCGAAATACTTGGCGGCGGCGCGTCTTCGCGCTTATATCAATCGCTGGTAAAAGAACAGCAGATTTTCAGCAATATAGATTGTTATCATTTTGGCAGTACCGATAAAGGTTTGCTGGCTATTGAAGGTAAACTTGTGAAAGGCAGAAAAATGGAAGAAGCTGAACATGCAATTGAAGCAGAATTAGAGAAAATAAAATCTTCGCCGGTAAGTGAAATAGAACTGCAGAAAGTAAAGAACAAAACAGAAAGCAGCATTGCGTTTGAAGACATGACGATTATGAATCGGGCAAACAGCTTAGCTTATTATGAATTACTTGGTGATGCAAATTTGATGAACGAAGAATTAAGTAAATATCAATCTATTACAGCCGAAGAAATACAGGAACACAGCTGTGTGATATTTAACGAAAATAACAGCAATACAATGCGATATTACAGTAAGAATTAAAATGTCAGAACACATATTAAACCTGTTAAAGAGTTACCTCTTTAACAGGTTTATATCATAAATCATTTCTTTTCCACAACAGGCTTCCATCGCCATAACTTAAAAAACGAAAATCATTTTCCAAAGCGTATTGATAAATTCTCTTCCAGTCTTCACCAACAATCGCCGCAATTAATAACAACAAAGTAGATTGCGGCTGATGAAAATTGGTAAGTAAAGCGCTTGCAACTTTCAATTGATAACCGGGAATAATAATGATTTGCGTTTTGGTAATCAGCTTTTGCAATCGTCTTTTTTTCATCCATTGCAATAAAGACTCTAACGCTTGCAAAGCAGCTATGTTTTGAGGCAAATCATAAACTTCCCATTGCGATAAAAACAAATCATCTTCCTTATTATTTTCATCCATTATTGTCTTTACGCCCAACCAATACAAACTTTCAATGGTTCGTAAAGAAGTTGTTCCAACTGCAATAACAGGATTAGAAAGATTCGCAACCAGGTTCTTGATTAATGAATCAGAAACTTCAATAAATTCTGAATGCATTTTGTGCGCAGAAACCGTTTCTGACTTTACAGGTTTAAAAGTTCCGGCTCCTACATGCAGCGTTACAAAATCTTTGCTTACACCTTTCTGAATAAGCTTTGCAAATACATCATCTGTAAAATGCAAACCTGCCGTCGGCGCTGCCACAGAACCGTCCCACTTCGCGTAAATGGTTTGGTAGCGTTCTTTATCATTTTCTTCTGCGCTCCTATTCAAATAAGGCGGCAAAGGAATATTTCCAAATAAGTGCAGAATTTCAGCAAAGCTGATATTTTCATCATTCCAGACAAATTCAATAATAAATGAATCGGTAAGTTTTTGCAATCGCTTTGCACTCAAAACAATGTCGTGATTATTATTTTCTATCCGGCTTATTAAAAACTCTTCCTTCCATTTCTTGGCGCCGCCAACCAAACATTTCCATCTTACAATTCCCTTTTGCAACATGGCAGAAGAAATGTCTTTGTATTCATCAGCCGGTTCCAAACAAAACAATTCAATTGTGCTGCCGGTTGATTTGGTAAACAGCAACCTGACTTCAACAACCTTGGTATTGTTGAATATTAATAATGTATTGTGGGGTAAAAAATCAGCCAGGTTTTTATAAACAGATTGATTGATTTTTCCATCTCTGTAAAGCAAGAGTTTACTTTCATCGCGATTTACTAATGGATAATTAGCGATTCTTTCATCAGGCAAATCATAAGTAAAATCTTTTATCAACAATTCTCCGTTCATCTTATAAAAACACAGGTTTTCCACAGTCAATTCACACTAAAGATTCAATTTTCGATCTTTATTTTAATGAAACGCAATGGCAGCAATGCTTTCAAGCTGTTCACATCAGGTGGATAAAATTCAAACGTCAATTTCGAGATTGAAAGTGGTAAAAAGTGTTATTTTGTGTCAATAAATGTATTTCTAAAATCAGATGACTGGCTTTCTCGGTGAATATGAATCCACGCTCGATCCAAAAGGTCGTTTCCTGCTTCCGGGCAGCTTTAAAAAGCAATTACTGGAAGGAGAAACTTCTTTTGTGTTGTGTCGCGGCACCGAAAAATGTCTGTGGCTGTATCCTGCCTCAAGTTGGAAACCCATATACGAAAAGCTTAGCCAGTTAAACGATTTCGATCCCAAAGTAAGGGAATTTCGCCGGTTCTTTTTAGGTGGCGCGACCGAAGTGGAATTAGATTCGGCCGGTCGTATGCTGATACCGCAAACATTGAAAGATTATGCGGGTTTGCAGAAAGACATCACGTTGTCATCGGCTACTAACAAACTGGAAATTTGGGATACCAAAAAATACAAACAGCTCATTGAAGATTTAAGTCCATCATTCAGCGCCAATGCAAAAGAGGTTATGGTTGATTTTAATGTAACAATATAATGATAGACGTTACATCATTTTCGGCTGGCAACGAATATCATATTCCAGTTTTGTATAACGAAGTGCTGGATGGATTACAAATAAAAAGCGACGGTGTTTATGTTGATTGCACATTTGGCGGCGGCGGTCATAGCAAAGGCATTTTGAATGAGTTGAACGAAAATGGAAAACTCGTTGCTTTTGACCAGGACGAAGATGCAAAACGCAATTTGCCGGATGATGAAAGAATCGTTTTCATTCCAAATAACTTTCGTCATCTGCAACGCTTTTTAAAGTTGTATAAGATAGATAAAGTGGATGGCATACTGGCAGATCTTGGCGTAAGCAGCCACCAGTTTAACGAAGGCGAACGTGGCTTTTCAATTCGCTTTAATGGTCCGATGGACATGCGGATGGACAAAAGACAAATAGCAACCGCGGCTGATATTTTACAGAGTTACAGCGAGCCGCAGTTGCATAAGATGTTTGAACAATGGGGCGAGGTTACAAATTCTAAAACGCTTGCCAGGTTTATTGTTGAACACAGAAGCGCAAGTTCTTTTAAAACGATAGAATCTTTTATGTCGGCTTTATCGCCGGTGGTAAAAGGCGCTCCCAACAAATACTTCGCGCAGGTTTTTCAGGCATTGCGGATTGAAGTAAATGACGAAATGGGTGCTTTGAAAGATTTGTTGCAGCAATCAATTGATGTGTTGAAACCAGGTGGGCGAATTGCTATCATTACGTTTCATTCTATTGAAGACAGAATGGTAAAAAATTTCTTTAAATGGAGCCGTTTTGAAGAAGAAACAGACAACAATCCATTTGAAACGATAGAAAAGAAAAAAGACTTTACTGTTATTACAAAAAAGCCAATTGTGCCAACAAATGAAGAAATAAAACGCAACAGCAGAAGTCGCAGCGCAAAGCTGAGAGTAGCAGAAAAATTATAATTCAAAAGATCGCTAACAATACATTATGGCTGGAAAAAAAATAAAGGCTTCATTAAGGCAAATTGTAAACTACAGGTGGGTTGTAAAAAACATTCCCTTCTTCCTGTTCCTTGCCTTGCTTGCTGTCTTTTATATTGCCAATGGTCACATGGCTGATAAAACAATCCGCGATATTAATTCAACAGCAAATGACCTGAAAGAACTTCAATACGAATACAAAACGGTGAAGAGTGAAATGATGTACAAAAGCCGCGAAGCAGAGATGGTGCGGGCTGCAGCGCCGCTTGGTTTAAAAATATCGCCCGAACCGCCCATGCACATAATAATAGACAATAAAAAAGATAAAGAATAACATCAGTTGAAACAGGAATCTACCATAGAAGTAAAGCGTGATATACTCTGGAGAGTGTATTTGTGTTTTATTATATTGGCAGTTGTTTGTTTGTTCATCATTGGCAAAGCTTTCAATATACAGCAAGTGCAGGGCAATGGCTGGCGCGCTATGAGCGATAGTCTTCACCAGCATATCCAGGAAATAGATGCTGAACGCGGAACCATTTATAGTGAAGATGGACAAATGCTAAGCACCAGCATTCCGCAATTTGATATTTATGTTGATTTTGGAGCCGAAGGTTTGCGCGATAAAAGCGGTAAGAACTTTCGTGAGAACTTGGATTCTTTAAGCTATAACCTGGCAACTTTATTTACTGATAGAACCAAAGCTGATTATAAAAGATTATTAAACGAAGGTTATAAAAATAAGAACCGTTATTTCCTGTTACAGAAAAAAGTAAGCTTTCGCGATTATCAGAAATTGCGTGATTTTCCTCTGGTTCGTCTTGGCAGAAACAAAAGTGGTTTTATTGCTGAAGTTAAAAACATTCGTTTAAATCCTTACCAAATGCTGGCTTATCGAACCATTGGTTTAGAACGTCAGAATTCTCAAAAAATTGGTTTGGAACAAGCTTACGACAGCGTGCTGAAAGGCACAACCGGCAAGCGTTTGGTTCGTTCCATTGGCGGTGGTGTAAGCGTTCCGGTTGATGAAGCATTGGATATTGAACCGGAGAATGGAAAAGATGTTATTACCACAATTGATGTTCATATCCAGGAGATTGCAGAAAATGCTTTGCTCAATATGATGCAGAAAAGTGAATCGCAAACCGGCACTTGCATCGTAATGGAAACCAAGACCGGCAAAATAAAAGCGATGGCAAATTTAGGTCGTCGTCCCAATGGCGAATATTGGGAAGATTACAACTATGCCATGCGTACTTCCGAGCCGGGTTCAACCATTAAACTAGCAACTTTATTATCTGTATTGAGTGAAGGTAAAACAAGTATAAATAATATGGTTGCCGTTGGCGAAACAGGCAATTCATTTGTTGGCGTGCGCAATGTTACCGATGCCGAAAAAGCGCCAAAACCAATCATGAGCGTAGAAGAATGTTTTGCCAGCAGTTCTAATATTGGTATGAGCAAAATTGCCTGGAATTCATTTGCTTCCCAGCCGAATAAATTCTTATCCTACTTACATCAATTCAGGCTCGATTCTGTTACAGGTATTGATTTGCTTGGTGAAACCAAACCTCGTTTGCCATACATGAAAAAAAACAACGAAGGACTTCATGCGATGGTTACCATGAGCTTTGGTTATGCCATACAAATAAGTCCTTTGCAAACATTGACTTTATACAATGCGGTTGCGAACGGAGGCAAAATGATGAAGCCATTTCTGGTTGAAAACATCCAGCAAAATGGTGATGTTACCAAACAATATGAACCAACCGTATTACGCGAAAAAATTTGCAGTCCGGCTGTTATTAAAGCGGCGCAACAATGTATGCGATCAGTCATAACAATCGGAACAGGGAAACCGGCGTTTCAGAATTGTTCATACTCTGTAGCTGGTAAAACAGGAACGGCGCATGTTGCTGATGGCACATATCAATATGATGATGGCGTTTACCAGGCTTCTTTTGTTGGTTACTTTCCGGCTAACAATCCGCAATTTACCTGCATCGTGGTAATCAAAACAAAACCTCATGCGCTTGTGCATTTTGGCGGCTCGGTAGCAGCGCCGGTTTTCAGAGAAATCTCTGACCGTTTGTATAGTATGTATGTAAGACAAAACAGTGGTGAACAATATGCCGGCGTAACAAAAAATGACAGCAGCAATTACTCATATACAGGTTTAAAAGATGAAGTATCAAAAGTAGCCGATATATTAAAATTACCCGTTGCCGGTATTGCTGATAATGATGAATGGGTAAACCTTTCTAAAGGCAATACCATGTCTTTGGAAAAAGGTGTTGCAGTATCATCCAAACAAATGCCTGCGCTGAAAGGAATGGGCTTAAAAGATGCGCTTTACTTATGCGAAAATATGGGATTGCAGGTAAGTTCAAAAGGTGCCGGTAAAGTGATCGCGCAATCAATAGAAAGCGGTTCAAAAATCAGCAAAGGACAATTGGTAAAAATAGAATTGAATTGATTTTTTGCCACAAAGGCACAAAGTTATAAAGTAATATAAATAAGAAATAAAAGTCACTTCCATCCTTTGAGACTTAGTGACAAAACAGAAAATGGCGAATCTTCAAAACATATTATACAAGGTACATCTGCAGGCTATCAACGGTAGTACAAATAAAGATGTAAAAGATATACAGATTGATTCCCGCAAAGTATCACCGGGCTCTGTATTCGTTGCCATTCGGGGCGCCGTAAGCGATGGTCATACGTTTATAGAAACAGCAATTGGTAACGGCGCAACCGTAATTGTTTGCGAAGAAATGCCGTTGATGTTGCTTATGAATGTTACTTATCTCAAAGTAAATAATACGCATGAAGCTGTTGCATACATGGCGCACAATTTTTATGGCGAACCATCTGCCAAAATAAAACTGGTTGGCGTTACCGGAACAAATGGCAAAACAACCATCGCGACCGTTTTGTTTAACCTGTTCTCAAAGCTGGGTTATAAATGTGGTTTGCTAAGCACCGTACAAAATCAGATCGAAAATAAAATACTGCCATCAACACATACAACACCGGATGCCATCAGCTTAAATGCGTTACTAAAACAAATGGCTGATGAAGGTTGCACGCATGTGTTTATGGAATGCAGCAGCCACGCTATTCATCAGCATCGCATAACAGGTTTGCAGTTTACCGGCGCTTTGTTCAGCAACATCACACATGATCATCTGGATTATCATAAAACGTTTGATGAATACATTAAAGTAAAGAAAAAATTTTTTGATGATTTGCCTTCATCAGCTTTTGCTATTTCCAATTTAGACGATAAGCGCGGCACCGTGATGTTGCAAAATTCTGCCGCTCACAAATATTATTACAGTTTAAAAAATATAGCTGATTTCAAAGGCAAAATATTGGAAAATGCACTGACTGGTTTGGTGATGCTGGTGAATGATAAAGAAGTTCATTTCCGGCTCATCGGCGAGTTCAATGCTTATAATTTATTAGCCATTTATGGCGCCGCAGTTTGTCTTGGCGAAAACAGCGAAGAAGTGCTTCGGTTATTAAGTGCTTTACAAGGCGCAGAAGGCAGGTTCGATTATATTGTTAGTCATAATAACATCATCGGTATTGTTGATTATGCGCACACGCCGGATGCTTTGGAAAATGTATTATCAACGATAAAAAAGCTGCGCAAAGGTTATGAACAAGTCATCACGGTTGTCGGTTGTGGTGGCGACCGGGATAAAACAAAACGCCCCGTAATGGCGCAGGTTGCGTGCGAGTGGAGCGATAAAGTAATCTTGACCAGCGACAATCCGCGCAGCGAAGATCCTGAAGAAATATTGAATGATATGAAGGAAGGATTGAACAGTGCTGCCAAACGCAAAAGCCAGACAATTGTTGACAGGAAAGATGCGATTGAAACAGCGGTTGAACTTGCGAATAAAGAAGATATTATTCTCGTGGCCGGCAAAGGTCATGAGAAGTATCAGGATATAAAAGGTGTGAAACACAGTTTTGACGATAAAGCTGTATTGATAAAAATGTTCGAATTATTGAAAAAGTGAGAAGTGAGATGTCAGAAGTGAGATGAACTCTCATGTTTGACGTCTCGCATTTCACATCTCACAAAATAAGATGCTATACTATTTATTTAACTGGCTGAGCAAGGAATTTCATTTGAGTGGTGCAGGACTGTTTCAGTTCATCACCTTCAGGGCTGTGCTGTCAGTTATTTTATCCTTGCTCATTGCAACACTGTATGGCAAGCGGCTGATTAATTTATTAAAGCGCAACCAGATTGGCGAGTCTGTGCGCGACTTAGGATTAGCCGGCGAACAACAGAAGAAAGGTACGCCAACCATGGGCGGCATCATCATCCTGCTTTCGATATTAATACCAGTTTTGTTGTTTGCCGATTTAGATAAAGTGTACATCCGCTTAATGATTTTATGTACAATCTGGCTGGGTCTTATTGGTTTTTTAGATGATTATTTTAAACTGAAAGCCCGCAAAGATGCCCAGCAAAAAGGTGAGAACTACCAGAAGAAAGACAAAGATGGTTTGGCTGGCCTAACAAAAATTATCGGGCAAATTGGCTTGGGAATCATCATTGGAGTTACGTTGTATTTTAACAGCAATGTTGTAGTTGAAAGAGAAATTATTACAGATAATGGCGTGGAAACAGGAATTCGCCCGGGAGAAAAAACATTAAACGAAATAACAAGAACGCGCGACGGCAAACAAGTACGTTTTGCCAGGGTAAAAACACCAATTACAACCATTCCGTTTGTAAAAACGCATGAGTTTAATTATAGCAAACTGATAAGCTGGATGGGTCCGCACGCCGAGGATTATACTTGGATTCCTTATATACTTATCATCACATTTATTATAACGGCTGTGTCAAATGGCGCAAACTTAACGGATGGATTGGATGGACTGGCGGCTGGCGTGAGTGCCATTATTGGTGCGGGTTTGGGTGTTTTTGTGTATGTAAGCGGTAACTACATTTTAGCCGATTATTTAAATGTAATGTACATACCAAACCTTGCCGAACTATCCATTTTTGTAGGTGCGTTGGTTGGCGCTTGTGTTGGCTTTATGTGGTATAACGCTTACCCGGCGCAGGTTTTTATGGGCGATACCGGAAGTCTTGCTTTGGGCGGCATCATTGCTTCGTTGGCGGTGATTGTAAGAAAAGAGTTATTAATTCCTATTTTCTGCGGTGTGTTTTTAGTAGAAAATCTAAGCGTGGTTTTACAGGTAAGTTATTTTAAATACACAAAGAAAAAGTATGGTGAAGGCAAGCGAATTTTTTTGATGAGTCCGCTGCATCATCATTACCAGAAAAAAGGATTTCATGAAAGTAAGATTGCAATACGCTTTTGGATTGTTACGATCGTTTGTGTGTTGTTTTCGATAGTGACTTTGAAGATTAGATAATTGATATGACGAATGAGTTATGAATGATGAGCGATAAGTTGTTCAATTGATAATAAGGCGTACAAGTGAGTGACACAACGATGCTAAACCGGAGTATCAGACGATGGTAACCAAAGAAAAATAACCAGTAATAACAGATGATTGAAAGCCAAACATACAACGAGGTTCAACCAACAGCTTTAGACAATATAAGCTGGTCGGTGGTAATACTTGGTGCGGGCGAAAGCGGTGTGGGCGCGGCTTTGCTAAGCAAACAGCAGGGTTATGATGTATTTGTTAGTGATGCAGGAAGTATAAAAGAACAATATAAAAAAGAGCTGACGGATAACCGGATTGAGTTTGAAGAAGGTAATCATTCCGAAGAAAAGATTTTGAGCGCCGATGAAATTATTAAAAGTCCCGGCATTCCTGAGAAGAATGAAATGGTGAAAAAAATAAGGAGTTGTGGCATTCCGATTATCAGCGAGATTGAACTGGCATTTCGTTTTACCGGCGATAGTAAAATTGTTGCCATAACAGGAAGTAACGGTAAAAGCACAACCACTTCGATGTTGTATCACATTTGCAAAACAGCCGGTTTGGATTGTGCGATTGTTGGTAACATCGGTTACTCATTTGCGAAACAAGTGGCAGAAGATCCGAAGCCTTTGTATATCGCCGAAATCAGTTCATTTCAGTTGGATGATATTGTTGATTTCAAAGCACATATCGCCATTTTACTGAACATTACAGAAGACCATTTGGACAGGTATAACTATAATTTCGATAATTACATCAACAGTAAGTTTCGGATTATTAATAAACAAACCGCCGATGATTATTTCATCTATAATATGGATGATGAAATCATTATGAAGAAATTAAACAGCATTTTATTAACCAGTAAATCATTGCCATTTTCTATGAAACAGGAACCAAAGAAAGGAGCCTTTGTTAAGGGCGACCAGATTATGCTAAAAGTGAACGATGAAAGAGTAAGCATGAACATTTATGATTTTGCGGCGAAAGGAAAACACAATCAATCAAACACAATGGCAGCAGGTATTGCAGCACTTACGATGGACATTCGTAAAGAGAAAATCAGAGAAGCTGTAGAAAGCTTTGAAACACTGGAACACCGCATGGAACCGGTAGCTGTAGTTCGTGGTGTTGAGTTTATTAACGATAGTAAAGCAACGAATGTAAACAGCACCTGGTTTGCGCTGGAAAGTATGAGCAAACCAACCGTTCTGATTCTGGGCGGCACAGATAAAGGCAATGATTATTCGGCCATTGAAGATTTGGTTCGTGAGAAGGTAAAGACCATTGTTTGTCTTGGCGTTGACAACACAAAAATTCATGCGGCGTTTGGCAAAATCGTTCCGGTTATAGATACACAATCTGCATCAGACGCGGTACAGCAATCTTTTGCAGCGGCAGAAAAAGGCGATATTGTATTGTTAAGCCCGGCTTGTGCTTCTTTTGATTTATTTAAAAATTATGAAGACAGAGGCAAGCAGTTTAAAGAAGCTGTAAAGGCTTTATAATTCCGTTTTTCATGGCAGACTTACAATCGTTAAAACAACCGTTTCGTCATTTTACATATAAGGCGAAAGGCGATAAATATATCTGGAGTTGCGTATTGTTATTGGCATTGGCTTCTGTGCTGGTAGTATATAGTTCTACCGGCACGCTGGCGTATAAAATGTATAAAGGCAATACAGAAGTGTATTTGTTCAGGCAGTTATCATTTATCGTTTTCGGACTGTTGTTAATTTACTTTTTACACAATATCAATTACAAAGTTATTTTCTCCCGGCTGGCTTTGTATTTATATATCATTTCAATACCTCTGTTGGCTTATACAACATTCAATGGAACTTCATTAAATGAAGGCAGCCGCTGGATTATGCTGCCCGTTATCAACATGAGTTTCCAGACCAGCGACTTTGCTAAAGTTGCGCTCTTTATGTACCTCTCAAGACAATTAAGCCGCAAGCAAAATGTAATTAAAAATTTTAAAGAAGGCTTTCTGCCATTGGTCGTTCCCGTTGCATTGACTTGCGCGTTAATTATGCCGGCCAATCTTTCCAATGCTTTGCTTACGGGCGCTACCTCTTTAATCTTATTATTTATTGGTCGCGCGCATATAAAGCATTTACTTCTTGTTATTGGTATTGCTTTGCTGCCCGTTATTTTAATTATTGCAATCGCCGTTTCTACCTACACAGGCAAAACAACAAACGGCGTAAAAGAATTATCAAAAACAAAAGTTTCAGAAACCCTGACTTCGATGGGAAGATTTGGAACCTGGGTGAGCCGCATCCAGGATTTTATGTATGCGAAAGATGATGCCGTTCCCTACCAGGTACAACAGGCAAATATTGCGATTGCCAACGGAAGTATTTTTTATGGATTGGGACCTGGCAAAAGCCGCCAGCGCAACTTTTTACCACAGGCTTATAACGACTTTATTTATTCTATTATCATTGAAGAATATGGTTTGATAGGCGGTGCGTTTATCTTATTTATTTATATGGTTTTTCTGTTCCGGTGTATTAATATTTTCCGGCGATGTCCGTATGCGTTTGGCGCTTTTCTCGCGCTGGGATTGAGTTTCAGCATGGTAATACAGGCATTGGCAAATATGGCAGTAAACGTAAACCTCACTCCGGTTACAGGCGTTACGTTACCATTGGTTAGTATGGGCGGAACATCGTTTTTATTTACCTGTGCAGCCATTGGAATTATCTTAGGTGTAGCCAGGAATGTAGAACAACTGGAAGGAAAAAATACAGAGCCGCCACCGGAAGAAAATGATACCGAAGTAAAAACTTCTATCAATACGTCACCGGCAATTGCATAACAAAATTTAAAAGAAACATTTCAACAAATCATGGCGGAAACAACAAATGCTGCAACCAATAAAACCCTGCGTTTCGTTATAGCCGGCGGCGGAACCGGCGGACATATTTTTCCGGCAATTGCCATTGCAAATGCCATCAAAAATTTACAGCCCTCAGCTGAATTTTTGTTTGTAGGCGCCAAAGGAAAAATGGAGATGGACAAAGTGCCGCAGGCAGGTTATCAAATTCAGGGACTTGATATTGCCGGTTTCAACAGAAGTTCGATTTTAAAGAACATTTCTTTACCTTTTAAACTGATCAAAAGTTTCTTCCAGGTTAGTAAAATTTTCAAGACTTTCAAGCCCGACGCAGTTATTGGTGTTGGCGGTTATTCATCGTATCCTGTCTTGCGTTTTGCGCAAAAACAAAACATTCCAACCTTTCTTCACGAGAGCAATTCATTTGCCGGTAAGAGCAATATATTATTAGGCAAAAAAGCAACTAAAATATTTGTAGCCAGTAATGATATGAAGCGATTTTTTCCGGCAGAAAAAATTATCGTTTCCGGCAACCCGATCCGGAAATCCATTGCAGATATGAACACCTCGCAACAGGAAGCGTTAGCTTTTTTTAATCTTGATAAAAACAAAAAAACAATCCTCGCTGTCGGCGGCAGTTTAGGTGCCAGAAGCATTAATCAGGTAATGGCAAATCATGTTGGTGAACTGGCTTCTTTGAACGTTCAACTAATCTGGCAAACAGGCGCAACAACAGCCGATGTTTACTTACAAAGAGGCAAAGGAAAATCGTTCGTTTGGGTAAGCGATTTTATAAAAGATATGGACAAAGCATACGCTGCCGCTGACGTTGTTATTTCGCGTTCCGGCGCTATGTCTGTTGCCGAATTGTGCGCCGCAAAAAAAGCTGTCATATTTGTTCCGTTTCCATTTGCTGCTGAAGATCATCAGACTGCAAATGCACAATATTTAGCAGATAAAAATGCGGCTCTTATTGTAAAAGATAATGAAGCATCGGGTAAGTTATTCAGCACGGTTACCAATTTATTATTCAATACAAAAAAGCAGGAAGAATTGAAAGATAATATTGCCCGGTTTGCCGTAACCAATGCAAATGAAATAATTGCAGAAGAGATTTTAAAATCCTTACAATAGTTGTTATCAATGAATCAAATGCCACAACAATTTTCGCCATTACTTGCACCGGATATAAACATACAATCTGTTTATTTTATCGGCATTGGCGGCATTGGTATGAGTGCGTTGGCTCGTTACTTTCATAGCAAAGGCGCGCTTGTAAGTGGTTATGATAAAACGCCGACTCCGCTTACGAATGATTTGGAAAAATCAGGTATCGCAATTCATTTTGAAGAGAATATTGATTTGATTCCGAAAGATGTTGATGTTGTTGTTTATACACCAGCCATTCCGGCAAATCACAAAGAATTTATTTATTATAAAGAACATAATTATAAGGTTGTAAAACGAAGTGATATTCTGCAATGGATTACCGAAAATTCATTCAACATTTGTATTGCCGGCACACACGGCAAAACAACAATCACAACCATGACGGCGCATTTGCTTCGCGATAGTGGTTATGGCTGTAACGCTTTCTTAGGCGGCATTGCGGCCAACTATCAAACAAACTTCTGGAGCAGTGAAAACAATGTGGTTGTTGTAGAAGCTGATGAGTATGATCGTTCCTTTTTAAAACTGGTTCCCGATGTGGCTGTGGTTACCGCTATGGATGCGGATCATCTTGATATTTATGGCACCGCCGAAGAAGTTGAAAATGCTTTTATACAATTTACAAAAAAGCTAAAGCCAAATGGTTTTTTATTAACCAAACATGGCTTACACCGAAGCAATGAGCTATCTGCAAAAAAACATTTGACTTACAGTTTTGATGATAAGTCGGCTGATGTTTTTGCAGATAACATTAAAATAGAAAATGGTTCCTATCGTTATGATGTAATCAGCAAAAGCTGGCAGGTAGCAGATGTTATTTTACACATGGGCGGACTGCATAATATCGAAAACAGTATTGCGGCTATTGCCATTGCAAAACATCTGGGTATTGATGACGAAAAAATAAAAATCGCTGTTGCTAATTTCAAAGGTGTTAAGAGACGATTTGAATACATTGTAAAGAATGATAAACACATTCTGATTGATGATTACGCACATCATCCTGAAGAGCTGAAAGCCTTGATAACAGGCGTTCGCAGCTTATACGGCAATGATAAAATGACAATTATTTTTCAGCCACATTTATACAGCCGCACAAAAGATTTATATAAAGAATTCGGTGCTGTTTTAAGTATGGCAGACGAAGTGATTTTATTACCCGTTTACCCGGCCAGAGAATTGCCAATGCCCGGCGTAACAAGTGAATTAATTTTTCACGAAATCAATAACAGCAAAAAAAGAATTTTATCAAAGGAAATGGTGTTGCAGGTAATAAAAGATGAGCAACCTAAATTATTGGTAATTTCCGGCGCCGGCGACATAGATGCTTTGATATTACCGGTAAAAGAAACGCTGCAATAACACATGCTGAAACAACGCATTATATTATCTCTCTGGTGGCTGCTGGCTATTGCTGTGGCAGGCTTACTGATTGCGGCGGTTCAGCATAAAAAATCATCGTTATGCAATGATATAAAAGTAGAGATTGAAGATAATGAAGGACATGTATTTATTGATGAAAATGAAATTGAAGATAAGCTGAATATAAATGGCGCTTATAAAGGTGAAAGAACAAGCAACATTAATTTGCGAACGCTCGAAACCATTTTAAAAAACCAACCCTGGATAAAAGGCGCAGAGCTATATTTTGACAACAACCAGGTGTTACAAGTAAAGATAAAAGAGCGCGAACCCGTTGCCAGAATTTTTGCAGCCGGTTCATCATTTTATATTGATAGCGCGGGAACGAGGCTTCCGTTAAGCAAAGATTATACAGCTCATGTGCCTGTGTTTACCTCTTTTACATCAGACAAAAAAATGCTTTCATCACCCGATAGTTTATTGTTAGATGATGTAAAAAATATAGCCAATTATATTCAGAAGGATTCATTCTGGAACGCCCAAATTTCGCAGGTCGTTATTACACCCAAAAGTACCTTCGAAATCATTCCAGTACTTGGCAATCAAATCATCAAATTAGGTAAGGCAGATAGTTTGGAATCTAAGTTCAACAGGTTATATGCTTTCTATAAACAAGTCTGGGCAAAAACAGGTTTTGAAAAATACGAAACAGTTAGCGTTGAGTTTTCAGGACAAGTGGTCGCTACCAGGCGAGGTGCGCCAAAGCCTTATGTAGACTCAGTTTTAGCTTATCGTATTGTGGCTGCTATGCGTAACGGAGATGATATTTTAAAAGATTCATCGCTCCAGTTTCATAACATCGAAGTATCGCAAAAAAATAATTCTGATACAATAAAAAATCAATCTGCTCCTGTTACATTTGATGAAACTAAAACGACTACTAACAATACGATTACAAAACAAAATACAGCCGTAAAAACAACTGTAAAAATCACACATAATAATCGAAAAAAATGAATCAAGAGCGTTGATGCCAAAAACAAATAACAAATCATAAAAGGGTTAGAATGTGAAGAAAAAAAAAGGTATTGTATAGATGTACACGAAGCAGATTTTTACAAAGATTATTGATGTACTTGCAGATTGTATTTTCTTAATAAATGACGGCAAAAAAAGGAAATCCGATATCCTTGCTAATAACGATTTTGATGTTTGACTCAGCAGCAAACTTTAGATTACTTACATATTATTTGTACAAACAAAAGCATAAAAAGTATCCTTCTTTATGCAGTGTTGTCGCCAAAAAGAGTATACAACCCAGGCAGGTTTTATTGTAATGAGAAAACAACTAAAAGCACTTATATATGAATACGAATGAAGCGCCAATTATCGTTGGACTTGATATTGGCACTACCAAAATTGCTGCTATTGCCGGTCGCAAAAATGAATTTGGAAAATTAGAAATTCTTGGTTTTGGCCGCGCCAACAGCAATGGCGTGCAACATGGCCAGGTATTGAATATAGACCAGACTATCAAAGCCATTCAGCAGGCATTGATGAATTGTTACGAAAGCAATCCTGATCTTGAAATTAAAGAAGTTTATGTTGGCGTTGCCGGTCATCATATCAAGAGTTTACAAACACGCGGCGATATTGTAAGACAAGACAGCGAAATAGAAATTCGCAGGGAAGAAATCGAACAATTAATCGAAAATCAGCGCAAAACATTTATACCTGCCGGCGACCAGATTATCGAAGTCATTCCGCAAGATTTTCATGTTGATAATTTTCAAAACATCAAAGATCCGGTTGGTTATAATGGAGTAAAAGTTGGTGCGAACTTTCACATTATCACCGGCGACAGAAATGCGATCCGTAATATCAACAGAGCTATTGAACGCAGTCATCTCAAAACAAAAGATCTGGTATTGCAACCACTTGCTTCTGCCGCTGCTGTAATGAGCGATATTGATATGGAAGCCGGCGTTGCCATTTTAGATATTGGTGGCGGCACAAGCGACCTTGCTATCTTTTATGATGGCATTTTAAAACATACAGCAGTTATACCTTTTGGCGGAGAAAATATTACCAACGATATACGTCTTGGTTTAGGTGTTTTAAAAGGTCAGGCAGAAGCGATGAAGATTCAGTTTGGCAGTGCGCTGGCAAACGAAGCACAAGACAATGCCTACATTACAATACCGGGTATTAAAGGAATGCCGGCAAAAGAAATCAGTGTAAAAAACCTGGCAAATATCATTCAGGCAAGAATGAGCGAGATACTCGATTTTGTTACTTATCATTTAAAACAAATCGGGCTGGAACGTATGTTGAATGGCGGCATTATTCTTACCGGCGGCGGCTCGCAGTTAAAACATTTAATGCAGTTGACCGAATACACAACAAGCCTGAATGCAAGAATTGGTTTTCCAAATGAACACCTCGCTCCTAACCATATTGATGAGTTAAAAAAACCAATGTATGCAACTTGTATTGGTTTAATATTAAAAGGTTACAGCGATTACGAAAATCAGAAAAAAGAGTTCGACACTTCTTTTACACGCATAACAGATATACCACAGGCGCTGAAAAAAGAAGAGCCGGTTGCTGGTAAAGAAGCGGTTGCTATAGCGCCGCCGGTTGTAAACGTAAACAAGAGAAAAAATTTAAACAGCTTCTGGGATAAATTTAAAGATAGTATCATTGACCTTTTTAAAGAAGAAGGCGATACAGAAATGAAATAAAGAAAAGTGAAAAGTGAAATTTGAGTAAAAAAGACTACGGTTTTTGCTAACTGCTCACGCTTTATTTTTTGTCTCTTACAAAAATTATAATAACAACTAAAAGGGCTACTAACAACTAAATAAAACACTATGATTCATTTTGATATTCCAAAACAGAAATCATCTATCATTAAAGTATTAGGTGTAGGCGGCGGCGGAAGCAATGCCGTTAATTTTATGTTTGGCGAAGACATCGAAGGCGTTGACTTCATTATTTGTAATACGGATGCCAAAGCGTTAGAACAAAGCAAGATTCCAAATAAAATACAGTTAGGACCACATCTGACACAAGGTTTGGGCGCCGGTGCCAATCCTGAAGTGGGCAAGCAGGCAACCGAAGAATCGCTGGAAGAAATCAAACGCATTTTAGAAGTTAATACGCGTATGGCTTTTATTTGTGCGGGTATGGGTGGCGGAACCGGAACGGGCGGCGCTCCTATCATCGCAAAAATTTGTCGCGACTTAGGTATTTTAACCGTAGGAATCGTTACAACACCATTTCCTTTTGAAGGTCCGCGTCGTAATGCGCAGGCAGAAGCCGGTATTAAACAATTAGAACCTTATGTAGATACCTTGCTTGTTATCAGCAACGATAAATTGCGTATGCAATATGGCAACCTGAAAATGCGGGAAGCCTTTTCTAAAGCCGATAATATATTGGCAACCGCTGCAAAATGTATCACCGATATTATTAACAGCCGCGGTCATATTATTGTTGACTTTGCCGACGTATGCACGGTTATGAAAAATGGTGGCGTTGCTATCCTCGGAAGTTCTTCTGTTGGTGGTGAAAACCGTGCCTTGCGTGCGATTGAAGAAGCTTTGAATTCGCCGTTATTGAATGATAATGATATACGTGGCGCAAAATGGATTTTGATTAATATCAATAGTGCGGAAGGTGAGAATGAATGCACGATGGACGAACTGGAAATCATCAACAATCATCTTCGTTCGCAAGCCGGTGAATTTTCTGATGTGATTGTCGGTATGGGTTACGATAATTCTCTTGAAGACAAAATTGGTATTACATTAATCGCCACAGGTTTTGAGCAAAAAGATCCGTTTGCAAAAGCTGCTGCTATTGTAAAACAACAGCCGAAAGAAGAAAAAGTTATTATGACTTTAAACACAAACGGAGAAGTACCCAAACAACCTGTACAAAAGGCGAAAGAAGTTGTCAATCCAATGATGCCGACATTATCTGAACCTGTTGCAGAAACAAGACCTGTTATGCCTGCGCAACAGCCAAAAACAGCAGTGCCTGCAGAAGACGAAAACATGGTTTTACAATTTGATTTCTTACAACAACCAAAGCCTGTTCAGAAACCGCAGCCACAGGTTGAAGAACCATACAATATGCGTATGGAATATAAAGAAAAACCTGTTGTGCAACCTGTTCATCAACCACAGGCAGCCGTTCATACACACCATAACGGAAGTTATCTGAACAGACCAACTAATATTTATGCGGAAGCTGCCAAGCCTCAACAGCCTGTTCAGCAACCACCAGCACAACAACCGCAGATAAATGTGCAGCAACCGGTTCAGCAGCAACATCAACCTGTACAACCACAGGCGCATGTTCAGCAACCTGTGCCACAGAAGCCTGTACAACAACCTGTTCAACAACCGGCAGAACCTGTGATGCAACAACCACAACCGGTTGAGCAGCCGAAGCCAAAACCATTTGCTATAGATTCGGAGGAAGATATGCAACTGGAACTGGTGATTAAACCAACTACAGGCGCGCCAGCACCACAGCCACAAGTGCAGAATGGTTATGGTGCAGAGTCGAATGAAGAAATGGAAAAAAAGAATCGCGCAGCAGAACGTATGGCTAAGCTCAGAAATTTATCCTGGAACAATGCAGAGGTAAACAGTGAGTTTGACAATGTGCCGGCTTATGTGCGGCGCAATATGGAATTGTACGGCAACAGTATCAATTCCGGCGCAGAGAATTATTATAGTAAAGTCACAGTTGGTAAAGATGGAAACAAAGAGACCAATCTGTCTACATTAAATACCTTTTTAGACGGCAAAAAGCCCGATTAGTATCTATTCATTATAATCGTGTTTTTAGTTGTATTTCCCCGGTCGTTTTCTGCCGGGGATTTTTATTTGGCAGAGTTCTTATATTTCAGGATAAATGTTTAGAGCATTCTCTTTTTCTGTGGATTTTGCTTAGCCATAAAAACACTATAAACAATTATTACATCATTCTGAATTTCATAAATAATAAGATAAGGAAACCGAGCAAGCCTGCCTTCTCTTAAGGGAGCATCATAATAAGAATAGGTAAAAGGGTTACGAAGTAAGCTGTTATAAAAAGTTTCTATTTCCTGTAGAAATTCTAATCCTAAACCATCTTTTTACAATTCCTACCAATCGTAAGCTTCTATGATTTCTAAAGCTGCGAGTTGCCTGATTTCAATGTTATAAGACATGCCGCTTGTCTTTATTCAAAGCCATCTCTTTTACATTATTCCAGGTGTAAGAATTTCCCTCTCCTTTTGCATAGGAATCTCGTTCTTGTTGTATCAACTTTTTTCTAATTGTATCTGCGTCTAAATCTTCCGTTAACAGCGTATAAATGGCTTCCGCTTTTTTATCGTCAATGGAATCAATAAGGGAATGCAATTTCTCACGTATCTCTACTGTCTTCATAAGAATTATTTTATTTTTAAATAAAGGTCACTATCAACTTTTACTTTCTTAATTTTTAGCTTCAACAGCAGCCTGTCTTTCTTAGTTTAAATCCTCAAATGTTGATGAAACAAACACTTGTAATTTCTTTGTTCGCATTTGTGCTTTCTTTCTGTAAAATAATAACTTTATAAAGAAACATTATTTCGCTTTGCCTTGTACATTTTTCTCTATCTTTCCCTTCACTATTTAGCTATAACAAGCCAATGAAACTGCTTCTCTTCTCCTATTGTTTGTTTACTTTATCCATTTCATTTGCACAAAAGAAAAATGCGGGATTTCAGCTTCCGATTCATAAAACATCAGCGATTATTACAGTTGACGGAATGATGAATGAACCTGCGTGGCAGGAAGCCGCAACTGCCAAAAACTTCGCTATGGTATTGCCGATGGATACCAGCCTGGCGCATGTAAAAACAGAAGTACGGATAACGTATGATGACCGTTATTTTTATGTTCTGGCAACTTGTTATAAACAATTATCCGGTGCCAATATGGTAGAATCGTTACGACGCGATTTCAACTTTTTAAAGAACGATAACTTTATCTTTTTCTTAGATCCTTTTGAAGACCAAACCACAGGTTTTTCTTTCGGTGCCAATGCAAATGGCGCGCAATGGGATGGAGCAATGTACCAGGGCGGAAGCGTAGATTTAAACTGGGATAACAAATGGATTTCCGCCGTAAAAAATTATCCGGATAAATGGATTTTTGAAGCTGCAATTCCGTTTAAAACGTTACGTTATAAAAAAGATATGCTTCACTGGGGCGTCAACTTTAGCCGCAACGATTTAAAGACAACGGAAAAGAGCAGTTGGGCGCCGGTTCCGCGACAATTTCCAACGGCTTCGCTGGCTTATACAGGCACACTTTTGTGGGATGCTGCACCGCCGGAACCACACAACAATATATCCATCATTCCTTATTTTTTAACCAGCACAAGTAAAGATTTTGTCAAGCAAAAAACATCGGGCATTTTAGGCCGAGAAGGTATTGATGCTAAAATCACTTTCTCTACGGCTTTAAATCTTGATTTAACCGTGCATCCGGATTTCTCACAAGTGGAAGTTGACCAGCAGGTAACCAACCTAAGCCGTTATGAATTATTTTTCCCTGAAAAAAGACAATTTTTTTTAGAAAACGGCGACTTGTTTGGCAACTTTGGTTATGCTGATATTCGTCCGTTTTTCTCGCGCAGAATTGGTTTGAACGTGCCGATTAACGCAGGCGCGCGATTGAGTGGAAAACTGAATAAAACACTTCGCATCGGTGCGATGGATATGGAAACTGCCGGCAATACGGATATTGGTTTGCCGGCTCAGAATTACGCAGTGATTTCGTTACAACAAAAAGTATTTAAACGATCGAACATCGGCTTTATTTATATTGATAAAACATCGGTTAACTATCAGCCGTTTTATAATGATTCAATAAAAAATATTGCTTCACGCTACAACCGCAACTTAGGTCTGGAATACAACCTGGCTTCGGCAAACAATGTATTTACGGGCAAAGCTTTGCTTCTCAAATCATTTACGCCGGGGAAAAACGGGAACGATATAACAGCCGCAGCAAACCTGCAATACAGCAGTCGCAAATGGTTAATTTATGGTCAATATGAATATGTAGGAAAGAATTATACAGCCGAGGTAGGTTATGTTCCGCGAACCGATTTTATAAAAATAAACCCGCAAATAATAAGATACTTTTTTCCAAAGCGTGGTATTATCTTAACGCATGGTCCGCAACTTACGATGAACTATTTTTTTGATCCTAAGCTTCATCGTACCGACCACGAGAATGTATTTGCCTGGCTGTTTGCTTTCCGCAATAAAAGCACATTAAGTATATTGGCGCAAAACGATTATGTTCGCTTGCTGCAGCCTTTCGATCCAACCAATACCGGCAAAGATTCGCTGGCAGTTGGCAGCATTCATCGCTACAATCTTACTGGCTTCGATTATGCTTCGCAGCCACAGCATACGTTTACTTATACGGCTTCGATGCGTTATGGAACGTATTATACAAACGGGCACTTGTTTACGGCTGGTGGCAGCGTTGGATATCGTTTTCAGCCTTTTGTAAATATCAACATGAATGTGAATTATAACAACCTTATATTACCTCAGCCGTGGGGCAATACGCACTTCTGGTTGATTGGTCCGCGAATAGATGTTACGTTTACCAACACACTATTTTTTACCACGTATATTCAATACAACCAGCAGCAGAACAATATGAATATTAACGCACGTTTTCAGTGGCGTTATAAACCTGCGTCCGACTTGTTTATCGTTTATACAGACAACTATTTTCCATCGCCTTTTGCAGCCAAAACAAGAGCTCTGGTAATTAAGTTAAATTACTGGTGGAATCCGTAATATAAAACACAGATAAACAAGGATTTGTTTTATAAAAAATCTGTGATCATCTGTACATATAATCTGTGTCATCTGTGTTCTGTATATCAATAAAAAAGGCTACATAAAATTATGTAGCCTTTTCAATTATTATAACAAAAGAAACTTAGTTTCCATCATCGCCATTATCATCACCGTTGCCGTTTCCGTTGGTATCGTCACCACCTAAATTTAACGGATAACCATAGGTTTCATCATAACCGGGATAAATGCCTTCGAGCTTTACCGTACCGGTTGCGTTTGCCAGTAATGATTTCAATTCATCTGCCGATTTTACTTCCTGACCGTTTACACTTAAAATGATAAAACCTTCCTGTATACGGCTGCTTTTTAAAGCACCATTACCTAAGCTTTTTACTTGTACGCCACCTGCAATATTGTTCTTTTTTGCAGTCGCTGCATCCACAGTTACCAATTCACCGCCGAGTTTATCACCCAGTGTTTCAGCAGTAACCTGTGCATACGTACCAGCTTTGTTTTTCAATGTTACAGCAACTGTTTTTTCACTGCCATTTCTTACATAAGTAACATCAATTTTATCGCTTGGTTTGTAACGTGATAATTGTTCCTGCAATTCAGCACTGCTTCCAATCGTATTACCATTAATTTTTGTAACAAAATCGCCTTTCTTAATACCGGCTTGCACAGCAGCACCATCATCGGCAACGCCGGTTACATAAATACCATCGCCATCCTGAATACCATTGGCTTTCTTTTGAGTATCTGTTAAACCATCAGGTGCGTAAGACAAACCAAGATAACCTCTTTGTACAGCACCGTATTTAATTAAATCGTTCACCGTTTTGCGGACAATATTTACAGGAATCGCATAAGAATAACCAGCGTAAGAACCGGTTGGAGATGCGATAGCAGAATTGATTCCAATCAACTCTCCGTTTGTATTAACCAGCGGACCACCACTGTTACCAGGGTTTACAGCCGCATCGGTCTGAATAAATGATTCAACCGGAGATTTGCTTTTGTTGATACCGATAGAACGTGCTTTTGCACTTACAATACCGGCTGTTACAGTTACATCAAGCGTAAGCGGGTAACCAATAGCAAGAACCCATTGACCCAATTTTACATCATCGCTGTTGCCATAAACCATATAAGGCAAATTTTTGCCGGCATCAATTTTTATAACAGCTAAGTCCGTGCTTGGATCGGTTCCTACAACAGTTCCTTTGTAAGATTTTTTGTTAGCCAAGGTTACATTTACTTCATCAGCACCATCAACCACGTGATTGTTGGTTACAATATAACCATCTTCACTTATTAAAGCACCGCTGCCGCTGGCGCGCTGTTCAGGAATTGTCTGCACACGCGGACCGCTAAAGAAATCACCAAACGGATCGTCACCGCCACCAAAAAAGTCGGAAAAGGGACTTTTGCTTTTGGGAAGATTATTAGTAACCTGGCGGGCTTTTGTTCTTGTTTTGATATGCACAACGGCAGGCGTTGCAGAAGAAGCGGCGCCTGTAAAATCTACCGTGCTGCCGGGCGCGTTCGTTCCAAAAAAGCCTGCATAATTTACGGGAAGTTTACCATTGGATGTCTGAATGTCGGAGTATTCATTCTGCACGTATTTGCCATAACCCCAAACACTCAAAACGGCTGTAGCGGCACTAATCAACACTACGAGAAAAACACTTTTGAGTTTCATTTGTTTCTTTTATTTTTTCTTTTAATAAATCAAAATTTGTTCCCTTTCGATAGCAAATAAACAATTCTGTTTAATTGATAATTGATAGCGGATTTCCAATTAACAAATGTTTGACGAAGACTATCGTAGAACTGTCATCTTAACAAAACCGGATAAACATATATAGATAAAGATGACGAAACTTGAATACAAGCAATGAAGTTATGACAGAAAATTCATCATTCCATTTCATTATTCATTATTATTGCTCTATTAACTTTTGCCTATATGATACAATCTACTTCTCATCCTGTTGTTTGTTTTGGTGAAACGCTTTGGGACTTTTTACCAAGCGGCAAACAACCCGGCGGCGCGCCAATGAATGTAGCTTATCATTTAGGTAAATTAGGTAAAAATCCAGCTGTAATATCGCGCGTTGGCAATGATGAACTGGGAAAAGATTTATTGCAGGTAATGGAAGAAAAAAACATTTGTACCGATTATATTCAGACAGATGAAAACCTGCCAACCAGCACTGTGGTGGCTCGCTTGAAAGACAATCATGAAATGGTGTACGATATTGTGCAAGGCGTTGCCTGGGATAATATTGAATACAATGATGAAGTAAGCGAGATTGTAAAGACAGCCGATTATTTTGTGTTTGGAAGTTTAGCAGCCAGGAGCGCGAGAACCAGGGCAACTTTGTTTCAATTGTTGGAAATTGCTAAAACAAAAGTTCTTGATATTAATCTGCGCGCGCCGCATTACAGTCGTGAACTGATTGAAACGATGCTTGCCAAAGCTGATATTGTAAAGTTGAACGAAGCCGAACTGAAACTGATTTCAGAATGGTTTGCGCCTTATGAAAGTGATGAAGATGCGATTGCGCTGTTGCAGGAAAAATTTAAAATTCATATTGTAATTGTAACCAAAGGCGCCGAAGGCGCTTTGCTGAAAGTTGGAAACGTATTGCATAGTCACGAAGGTTACCAGGTTGTGGTGGCCGATACGGTTGGCAGCGGCGATTCTTTTTTAGCCGGCGTTATTTTCCAGTTGCTTGATCATATTCCGTACGAACATATTCTTGATTTTGCTAACAAGCTGGGCGCATTTATCACAACACAAAAAGGTGCTTGCCCGGTTTATCAATTAAACGAAGTAACAACAAGCAGTTTTATGAGAAGAAACGCTTTGGTTAAATGAACCCGGATTTGATATGATTTGATTGATTTGCCTGGTTGTTTGAAATCTCAAAATCACAGTAGATTTTTTATTTTTCTTTGTGCAACTTCTTCTCTTTGAGACTTCGTGGTTTAAAACGCATTTGCTCTAAAGATACATTGATAACAGAACCCTGAACGGAGCGTCGCAAGGAACGATCAATCGGAGATTCAGACGTTCACTACCAAAATCATTACTGATTTATACAATTATTTTTTCTTTTCGTGCAACGGTTTGTTGCAAATGCCAATCAACTTTAACGCACAGCATGAATATACAAGCGTTGGTATCAGCCTGCCTGGAAGGAAATGCATCTGCACAAAAGCAACTTTACGAAACTTTTGCTGCGCAGATGATGGGCATTTGCTATCGCTATACCAAAAGCATTCCCGATGCGGAAGATGTATTGCAGGAAGGATTTATAAAGGTTTTTCAGCATCTTAACCAATACGGCGGCACCGGCGAACTGGGCGCATGGATTCGCCGGATTATGGTAAATACAGCTTTGGCAAGCTTACAAAAAAACGCGGCGTATAGAAATGATTTGTTGATTCAGGAAGAACATACGCATTTGGTAAGTAGTGAAAATCCGGAAATTAATATTCATACAAAAGATTTGATTGACTTAATCAGGCAGTTGCCGCCGGGTTATCAAACGATATTTAACCTTCATGCGATAGATGGATTTACGCACAAAGAAATCGGTAGTTTATTGAGTATTCAGGAAGGTACAAGTCGCTCACAATACATGCGTGCAAGAATTATATTAATTAACTGGCTGAAAAAACAGCCGGGCGAACATAAAAAATCATCTTATGCCTGAGCAAAATTTTGAACAACAGGCGCGCGATATGGCGGAAGGTTTCCGGATGGAGCCACAGCCGGCTGTATGGCAGAACGTGAAGAATGCAATTGCGAAACCAAAACGCAAAAGACGAATTTTGATTTGGTGGTGGTTGCTGCCTTTGGGTTTACTTGGAGGTTCGGTTTTATTTATCAGGAACCATAAAAATGATTTGACAAAAGACAAAGAAATTGCTTCTGCAACACAAAAAAAATCATCATCAATTACAAAGAAACCGCAGGTTAGAAAAGAAGAAAAATTGCTTTCTTCAAAAGATCAAACATCAACCGGAAAAATAGAAAAAAGTAAGAAAACTGAGGAAGTAAGAGTTTCTATCAAGACAAATACAAATAAGTTACTGAAAGAAGAAACCGATGAAAATTACAGAACCTATAAACCGGATTCTTCTTTTAAGAAAAATGAGATTGAAAGTCATAGAATTGAAATTGAAGAGAATAAAGTTAGCTCTATTGATTCTAACAATATAAAACCGCTTGCTTTACATAAAGAAGAAAGTATCGCTGGTATTGATGTAAATTCATTTGCAAATCTGATAACTACGCTTTTAATAAATAACATAAAAACAGCCTTAGGTTCTTCATTTTTTACTACGCTAAATCCCTTACAAATAAAAGATTCTTTACAAAAGAAATCAGATTCAACGGCGACCGTTACAAATAAAAAGAAACAAAATACAAAGTCGTGGCATTGGGGAATATTAGCTGAAACAGGACTAACATCGCTGGGAAATAATCCGTTTCAAAATAAATCTTTCCCAAATCCTTTTGCTTTTGACGCCTCACCAGTCAATTCCAATGTCGGAGCTTTCGACAGAAGTACAGTTAGTCGCCAGGTAAAGCATGGTGCGTATATGGCGTTGGGCGCAGGTTTGAAAAGAAACTTGTCTGACAAAATATCTTTCGATGCGCAGGTTTCTTATAAATATCAACAGTTTGCTATTACAGAAAATGTAACCATTGATACTTCGAGAAGCACTTCGGCAGGCAACATTTCCAGGTTTGTCTATTATACGTTTACAGAAACGCAAAAAGCTCATTTTGTAAATATTTACACGGGTTTCAACTGGCAGTTTTTAAAATGGAAACAAAGCGGGCTTTCGTTTGGCGCCGGTTTGGATAATAGTTGGTTGGTTGCTTTACAACAAAAATCAAATAATACATTACAATTTCAGACTGATTCTTTAAAAAGCGCATCCATAAGCAATTTTTATCGCTGGCAACCTTTTGTAAACGCTTCTGTTTCTTTTCATGTTTCTACGGGCAAATCATCAGGTTTGCAACTATCTCCGCTTGTGCGTTTTGGTTTGGGCAAGTATCAAAAGAACAGCGCCGGTTATACAAATAATCATTTGGTTTCGGCTGGTTTTCAGGCAATTTATTTTTTTAAATAATTGTGCAACGGTTTTATTCTTTCATCAATCATTCACTTTACAAACATGTCTTATGAAAACTTTTTCCGTAATCTTTTTACTCTTCCTTTGCTGTGCTTGTTTCAACAGTTGCCTCAAAGATGTAAAGCTGCAAAAATATACATATTACACGCCGGTTTTTGATCTGAAAAGTGAAGTAAGAGCAGCTATCAAAGGCAGCGCGCCGCAAAGCATTTCGCTGCCCGGAAAAATTTACGTGCAGGGCAATTACATTTTTATTAATGAGCTTGGCAAAGGCATTCATATTGTTGATTACAGCCAGCCGTCAGCGCCGCAAAATGTATCTTTTATCCCGATTCCGGGCAATGAGAATCTTACTATACAAGGCAATTATTTGTATGCTGATGAATACTCCGATTTATTAACCATTGATATTGAAAATCCATTGGAGGCAAAGCTGGTAAATGTTTCTCTAAATGCTTTTACCAATATCTATTACAGCTATGGTGGCGACAGTACTCATATTATAACAAGCTGGCGCCGGGTAGATACGATGGTAAAAGGTAATCCTGAAATAATACGCTATCCATATCCCATTTATCTGACTGATGATTTTTTTCAATCGGCTGCTTATAATTCTGCTGCCTCGAACAAGTTTAGTTCGGGTGGTTCTATGGCAAGTTTTACCACGCTCAATAATCATTTATATACTGTTTCTGCTTATAGTAATATAAATATTTTCGATCTTAAGAAAGCAAGTTCACCTGCTTTTGTGCAAACGATAACGGCGCCGGCTGAATTTATAGAAACGCTTTATCCGTTTGAAAACAATCTTTTTGTAGGTTGTAACAGCGGCGTGCTGATATTTAATGCAAGCAATCCGGATAATCTTGTTGCTGCCGGAAGTTTTGGACATGTTACCGCCTGCGACCCGGTAATTGCAGAGAATAATATAGCTTATGCAACGCTGAGAAGTGGAAGCACTTGTATGGGTGATAATAATGAACTGAACGTATTAAATACCAGCAATTTAAATAATCCAACTTTAATAAAAGCATATTCACTTGCCAACCCGCGCGGACTTTCTAAAGATGGCAATAACCTGTTTGTTTGCGACGGCGGTGATGGTTTGAAAATAATGAACGCGGCTGACGCAAATAATATCACGCTAACAAAAACGGTAGCTGGTTTTGAAGCCAACGATGTGATATTGAACAATGGGCTGGCTATTGTTACGGCAGTTGATGGTTTGTATCTGGTTGATTATAGCAATATAAGCAATGCAAGCGTGGTTGGTAAAATCAATATTACAAGGTAAAATGTATTCATCACTTATGAATTTTGTATGAACAGATGTCTGTTTCTTATCCTGATTTTCTTTTCAACCCGGGCGCATTCACAATCGAAACTTACTTATACCGCCGGTGTTGAAGCTTCTATTCTGAAAGGCAGCAGCGATAAAAGCAATGCTGTTTTATTTACCAACGGACTTCTGTATAAAAATATAATGTTTGGTGCTGGCGCCGGAGTTGATAATTATTTTTATCGCTCCGTTCCGCTTTTCCTGGATGTAAGAAAACAGTTTGGAAAAGCACGTGTGCAGCCGTTTATCAATGCGTCTGCCGGTATTAATTTTTCTCATCTTACATCAGAACAAAAACAATCTTACGCCGCGTATAACAATCCTGATTATAAAAACGGATTTTATCTAAAAACTTCTGTTGGTATTTCGGTTAAAGTAGATAATCATATAAAGATTCAGGTAAATGGCGGCTACAATTATAAAACAACAAAAGTGACTTTCGATTCTTACTCATACAACCCTGAACCAACATTAGATAAGAGTACAGATATTTATCGCATGAATCGCTGGGCTTTCGGTGCAGGTTTGTGGTTCACTTTTTTATAACCCAGACTTAACGCTAATTTTTTCTGATAATTATAGAAACGGATGACGAAAAATTCTCCGGCTTAAATAAAGAGATAAATCATCAAACCAAAAACACATCCTGTTTTACTGTGCTTCTCAATCCGTAGAAAAGGGCTGGGATTAGATTTATTTTTACCTGAATACTTAGAATTTCTTTCACATTTACTTTTCATTGCTTAGAGAATAACAAACAGCAGATTTTATACATTTGCTACTTACAAAGAAGATTGTTGACTTCTGATATTGTTTGCAATTTCTGTTTTGCAGCTTTTGTTCGCAAAAAATTGTCTTTTATAAAACAAAATTTCTTTCGGAAGAACACATCATTTAACCATCATTCATGTCAGAAAAAAAAACGCCGGCTTCTACATTTACCAGGTTGCAAAACCGCTATCGGCTTGTGGTTATGAATGATGATACCTACGAAGAAATTACAACATTTAAACTTACGCGGCTTAGCGTGTATATTGGCTTATGCACCGTATTTGTATTGCTGGTTGGTTTAACGATTACCTTGTTTATGCTGACGCCGCTTAAATATTATATTCCGGGCTGGGGCAGTTCGAGACAAAGCAAAACAGAATTGCAGGTATTGAAAATGAGAACCGATTCGCTGCAGCGCGAAATTCTGGTAAAAGATCAATACTTAAATAATATTCGGAATGTACTTACCGGCAATACCGATTTGGTTAAAGATACAGTGTCGCTCAGAGTACCAAAAGCAGATATTTCGAACGATTGACGTTATATGGATAAACAGCCACAGAATAAGAATAATCTGATTATGCAATATTTCAGTTTTGCCTGGCAATTAATTGCGGGATTGATGCTGGCAGTTTATCTGGGTATTGTGATTGATAAATGGCTGAAACTAACCACGCCGATGCTGGTTTGGATTTTACCTTTGCTGGTCTTGACCGGCATGATGATAAAAGTGATAAGGGATACCACAAAGAAGTAAACATGACAAAGCTTAAACTTAGTAATACCTATCTTCCTCTTGTTTTCATTTTCGTAGCGGTAAATGCGTTATGCGTTATTTTCAATAATAAGCTCGATGAATGGAAAATTGACCACCTGGTTTTACAAGGTGCAAACCTCTTGCTTTTTCTGCTCATGTTTGCAAGTGCGTATCTTCATTTTAAAGCTTTATATAAACCCAATCCACATGCTTTTATGCGTAGCGTTATGGGCGCCACAGCTCTTAAATTATTTGTAATTGCCGGTGCTGCTTTTATCTACTTGCTTGTTGCAGGCGAAAACAGAAGTGTATATGCTGTGCTCGCCGGAATGTTACTATATGTTATTTATACGATTGTAGAAATGAGAGGTATTGTTAAACTAAACAAACAAGCTCATAATGGCGCGGCATGAGCAGCCCATGCAAACCTTAGCCGATTTTTTGCCGGATAACAGTTATGGCTACGTAACTGATTATCTTCACCGTTATCATGTTCATCTTACCATTACCAAAGCGCGCAGCAGTATTCTGGGCGATTATCGCAATGCGTATGGAAATAAAAATCACCGGATTTCTGTAAATGGCAATCTCAATAAATTTTCGTTTCTCATTACGCTGCTGCACGAGTTAGCACATCTTCTCACGTTTGAAAAGTACAAACATAATGTAGCTGCGCATGGCAAGGAATGGAAAGCCGTTTACGGCGGTTTACTTGCGGTTTTTACAGATCATAATATTTTTCCGCCAGACATAAAAACGGCGTTGTTACAATCTCTTCACAATCCGGCTGCAAGCAGTTGCGCAGAAGAAGGTTTAATGCGTGTGCTTCGCAATTACGATGTATCAAAAGAAGATGTTTATTTGTTAGAACAATTACCTGAAAACGCAATCTTCATCACTAAAGACGGACGACAATTTATAAAAGGAAACCGGCTACGCAAACGTTATCGCTGTAAAGAAGTTACAACCGGCGCATTATATCTTTTCAGTCCCATTTATGAAGTGAAACCGCTAAAGCAACAATTGTAACATATACAATATAGTTAGTTTAATTTTTCGAGTGTTGAAATTTCAATTGAATATAGTTGCAACGCAATGGAGAGAAATGCCTCATTAAGACAAAGAAAAATTATCATTACCAAAATAATCTTGCATACTTTGTTATCAACCAAATCTTTTAACTAAAGAGACAAAAAAGAAAGTACACTTTCCTATTATAAGAGAATTTTTTTAAATTTTTCAAGTTCCGCCGTTTCAATGGGGGTCAGCATTTCGTTATTCATATATTTAGTTTGCAAAAACAAGACGCGTTTATGCTGCGGATATTTTTCAAGAATCTCCTGAATCAATTCGCCGGTATGTTCATCCTTTTCATATAAAGGTTTCGCTGTTATAGAATCTTCCTGCTTAAAACGGTTTGGCATTTTAGCAATTTTTGCCTGGAGAGTTGCCAGCCAGTTCAAGGGCATATCGGGTACGTTTTCGGCTTTGTAATATAAACCCTGCAACTGCTTTTTACTAAGACTTCCGCGCTCCTCGTATTGATGCATCAGACTCATGATAAAAAGCGGAAACTGGGCACTTTTATAACAGGCATCAAGAATTTTATCAACGATGTCTATTTCGTTTTTCTTCTGCATACTTTCATTTCGTTAGAATCAAAGGAAATTAATCAAAATAAGTAAGCGATTTTTTACTCAATCATTATTAAAAATATTTTTTGAAAATACTGACTTTACTGAAACAAACTCGTATTCATTTCAAAGAGATTGTTTTACAAATTGATTTATAAAATCAATACAATCATTCTTAGCATAATTATTGCGTTTTAAGCATTTGCAATTACAAAACTTGACATCTTTTGTTCGCCCGATATAAAACCATAATATCCTGCTAACACAAAGCACAAAAATTTAATTGACAGATTTAGACAGGTACAACTGGATTTTGCTAACAGAACAATTTGAATACGCATATGCCCTGCCGGAAAATTTGTTTTCTTTTCATCGCTTTTTTGTGCTTTACTCTTTCGGTAAAAGCGCAACAGGCAGATTTTATTGCCGATACAACTTCCGGTTGTTCTCCGCTAACAGTTACTTTTAAAAATACTTCAACCGGCTTTTCTTCATCAGCTACTTATCTGTGGGATTTTGGCAATGGCAATACATCTGCGCTGGAAGATAATGCCGGCGCAAATTTCCAGAACGAAGGCGTTTATACGGTAACGCTTACCATAACAGAAGGCAGTAAAATTTCTACAAAAACAACACAGATAACGGTTTTTAAAAAACCGGTGGTAGATTTTTCGATTGATGTAACAAAAGGTTGCGCGCCACTGCCGGTTACATTTACCAGCAGCTCTTCGCCCGGCGATGGCTCCATAAGTACATATACCTGGGATTTTGGTGACGGTTATGCCGAAGCGGGCGCCGGAACTGTGGTTCATACATATAACATTTCCAAAACAATCAGCCCGAGCCTTACGGTTACTAATAGTTATGGTTGTTTTAGCACCTTATCAAAACCAAACCTTATCGAAATACTTCCTTTGGTAATTGCTTCGTTCAAAACCAATAGAAAGGTTGCATGTTCTTTGCAGGATGCGATAACATTTATCAATACAAGTGCGGGTAACGGTACACTTACTTATAACTGGGATTTTGGAGATGGTAACTTATCAACTGTAAGACAGCCGAATCATACTTACAACAAACCCGGCACTTATACGGTAAAATTATCTGTCACCAGCGACAATGGCTGTACATCAGACACAGTATTAACCAACAATTTGAACATAGCTGACTATCACACAGATTTTGATGTACCGACAAAAATTTGCCAGAATACACCTGTTTTATTTACTGATAAAAGCACACCAACGCCAACGTCTTCATCGTGGTTGATAAATGGCATTCCGGCTGGCGATACCACTTCTTTACAACATACGTTTTCATTGCCGGGCACTTATAAGGTAGAATTGAAAAACGTGTTTGAAACCTGTCCGGATGAAGCAGCAAAATCAGTTACTGTTTTGCCCTCACCTTCAACAAAAGGATTTATTGCGCAAATACAAGGTGGTTGCGGCGCGCCGGTAACGGTTCTGTTTACTGATACCTCAAAAAATGCAACTGCCTGGCAATGGGATTTTACAGCCGATAATACCTTTAGCGGCAACGGGCAAACAGCATCTTATTTATATACGGCAAACGGCACCTACAATGTAACCTTGCGTGCAACCAATGCCAATGGATGTTCTGCCGAAATCACGCAACCGGTTGTTATACAGAAAGACACCGTTACCATAAACAGCTCGGAAGGATACTTAGGTTGTGAAACGAAAACAACGATTTTCTCTGCTGTTTCGCAAGATAGCATCACTTCTTATTTGTGGGATTTTGGTGATGGAACACCCACCTCAACGGAAGCAACGCCGCAACATACGTTTACTGCGCCGGGCATTTACAACGTTACCTTACAATCTACCAGTGCCGGTGGTTGTAAAAGCACATCAACATATACCATTAAGGTTTTTGAAAAACCGCAATTTGATTTTATAGCCAAGCCGGGAACAACGATTTGTGGTAACAACCCGGTAACTTTTCTTGTATCAGGACCGATTACTGCCGGAACGTATCACTGGAACTTTGGTGATACGGATGTTTATAATGTAGAAACACCACCATACACGCATAGTTATCAATACGATTCTGTGTTTAGTGTGTCTTTAATTATTGATAATAATGGCTGTCGCGATACAGTCACGAAACCGGCTTATATAACGGTCTTGCCACCGTTTCCACATGTTGTGTCCATAACAAATACCTGCGACGGAACGCGTGGTTTAGTTACCTTTAAAGACAGCTCTCAAAAAGCACTTCAATACAGTTGGGATTTTGGCGATGGCAGTTTGCCTTACACATATACATCTCCGCAAGTTCAGGTACAACATCAATATAATAAAAGTGGATATTATAAAGCTATATTAACCACAACCAATGATGCTTGTTCTGTAATAGATTCTGCTGATGTATATGTGCTTTTAAAACAAACGCCGGATTTATCGGCTTCTGCGGCTAAGTTTTGCAGCGGCGACACACTGAAAACTTTTATTTCCGGTCTGGACAATAATCCATATAGTGGTGATGCTTTGCAGTCTTATTACCTGACATCTGTTTTGTATAAAGATGGTAGTAGTTTTACGGGTAATATCACAATACCTGATAGTTTACAACTCAACCCGTTTGGTGTTCAGCTTAATGGTTTAGACGTAACGCAGTCGCAGCTCCGCATCACTACAACGTCAGCTTATTTTGGCTGCGCAGATACTACTGATTATATCTCTTTCCATGCTTTGGGACCGATAGCAGCTTTTACTGTTTCGCCTGATAATATTTGCTTTAAAAAACCTTTTGTATTTGACGATCAATCGCAGCCAAGCCACGGTTCGCCAATTGTAAAATGGGAATGGAATTTCGGCGATAATGTATCGCAAACGAATATACAAAACACATCAGTCATACATCGTTATGAAAACCCGGGAATTTACTATCCTGTACTTACGGTTACAGATGCGAATAACTGCAGGGCTTCCGCTTCTTTACCTAACGATTCGCTTGTGGCAACCGGTCCTAAAGCCATGTTTACAATTTCAGAAAATCCGGTATTGCCGCAAACACCTGTTATCTTTTATAATGAAACCAATACAATCAATACAGACAACGCTACAAATAAATACACCTGGGATTTTGATGATGGCACCATCTTACGCAATCAGGTTTTTGCTAATTCTGTTTCGCACAGTTATACAGGAGAAAGTATAGATACCGTTACATTAATTGCTTCCAATGCTGCGGCGAGTTGTATTGATACAGCTACGCAGATTGTGTATGTTAAAAATCCGAACCTGTCGTTTACCGATACAACAAGTTACGTAAACCCCGAAAGTGGTTGCCCGCCTGTAATTGCGAGCTTTGTAAATACATCAATCAATACAGAAAGTGTTAGCTGGGATTTTGGTGATGGCAACAACGGCGAGAATAACAATGCAAGCCACATTTACGAAAAACCAGGCACTTATAAAGTAACGCTGTACGGGCATTTCTTAGATGGTTCTGTAGATTCTATTTTTGAATACATTACCATTAAAGGACCCTTTGCTCGTCTTGCCACTGTAAAGCCTTATGCCTGTGGCGCCGAATTAATTACACTCACAGCTTCATTGGCAAACACACGGAATTTTACCTGGGATTTTGGTGATGGTACGATCATTAGCAACACAGATACATTTGCCAGTCACAGATACTTAACGCCCGGCGTGTATACACCTTCCTTAATTGTAAGCGATAGCAGCAGTTGTAAGTTTCCTTTCTTTCTTACCAAGCCAATTATTATAGATACACTGCATTTACACATCAATCAAAATCCGCAGATTGCCTGCGATTCTTCTTTGCTTTTGTTTACGCCGGATATCGTTAGCGAAGCAAAAAATGAATTGGGTTTACCGCTAACATATCACTGGAGTTTTGGAACCGGCATTAATAAAGACACAGCGAACACAGAAACCAGTTCTTTTATCTATAATAAACCCGGCACTTACGAAGTTATACTCAGCGGTTCTTCGCCTTACGGATGCACAGATTTAACCAGAGATACGGTTGTTGTGCAACCAACACCAAAAGCTTTTATTGCTGGTCCTGCACAAATTTGCCAGGGCGATTCTGCCTTGTTTACCGGAAGCGCAACCGGCACTGTAACCTGGAACTGGCAGTTTACAGAAGGCGTTACTTTTTCTGTTCAAAATCCAACCAAACAAGCGTTTCCGACACCAGGTTTAGATTCAATTTCGTTAATTGTAAATGAGAATGGTTGTTATGATACTGCCTGGCATTTGCTACAGGTAAACGCCATACCCGTTATCAATCCGTTACCTCTAACAACACATCTCTGCGAAGGCGATTCAGTAAAGTTGGAAGCACATGATGGCACTACTTATCAATGGACGCCGGTAAGAAATATTTATCAGCCGAATACAGCTACGCCATTTGTTTTTCCCGATACAACAACGACTTATTATGTAGCTGTAAAAAATGAAGCTGGTTGTACAAATAAAGATTCAGTTATCATTGATGTTACGCAACACTTTACAGTTACAACACCATCGCCGGTTTATATATGTCCCGGCGGCGTAGCGCAGTTAAATGCTTATGGCGCTGAAAATTATCATTGGTTGAATGACAATCTAAGCAACGTTGATATTTCTAAACCGACAACATCTGTATATGCACCGCAAACCTTTACCGTTGTTGGCTTTGATAACTTTGGATGTTTCAACGATACAGCAACTGCACAAGTATTAACAGCTACTTTACCTACCGTAAATGCAGGCGCAGACATTACTACTTTTGCCGGAACATCAGTTCTGTTACAAGCTGCCGGCAGTTCTGATATTGTGAAATGGTTATGGATACCTGCTACGAATATAGTTTGCGATACTTGCGCCGGTACAACGCTAACGCCGCGCGACAACATGCAATACATTCTGAAGGTTACAAACGGCAGTGGCTGTGTGGCTTATGATAGTTTGCAGGTAACCATTCAATGTAAACTTAGCCTGGTTCAAATTCCATCTGCCTTTACGCCTAACGGCGACGGCAAGAATGATTATTTTACAATTAAAGGCAGAGGTATCAAACAGATAAAACACTTTGCTGTGTTTGACAGGTTAGGCGAAATGCTGTTTGAACAAAGCAATCTCGACATCGGCGAATCGGTTACAAACGGCTGGGATGGCACTTATAAAAACATGCCTTTAGAACCGGGCACTTATGTATATATGGCTGATTTAGTCTGCGATACCGGCGAAGTATTTCATTACAAAGGCACAGTTGTATTGATACGCTAAGAATTCTGAAAAATAAAATTTACTGCTACCTAAAGTAATTATTTTCAATACAGCCAATACGCTGTCATTACATTTTAACTCTTCTGCTGATATTTTTTTATAGATGAGAAAAATAATTTCCTATTACCTTTGTAAGGCAAACTTATAAGTTTACTTTACTATTATGTCAATTCAGGAAACAGATTTACAACTGGCTTCAGATTTTCGGACTATCATTTCGCGCATGATAAAAAAGCTGCGCAGCAAATCATCGGTCACACAAAAATTATCGCTTACAGAAAGGTCAGTTATTAAGCTATTGATTGAATACAAAGAATTAGTACCGAGCGAACTGGCAGCTATGGAAAAGATTACATCACAATCCATGTCGCAGATAGTAAATCATCTTTTTGAAGAAGGATATATCATCCGGAAAGAATCGAAAACCGACAAACGTAAAGTGCTCATTTCGCTGACTAAAGCAGGACAAAATTTATATTATAAAACAATTCATGAACGTGATGAATGGCTGCGTAAAGCTATGCAGGAAACACTTTCGGCGCGCGAACTTGAAATGCTTCGCAAAATGATAGAACCCTTGTCACGGCTGGTTGAATTTGAATAAAAAGAGAACAAAGAGGTAAAGAAAATTGGTATGAACATCAGCACATTTAACGCATTTAAAAGTCGCAACTACAGATTATATTTTGCCGGTCAATCCATTTCATTAATCGGAACCTGGATGCAAAAAACAGCCGTAAGCTGGGTGGTTTACTCGCTTACACATTCTAAGTTTATGCTCGGCGTAACGCTGTTCGCCACCATGTTTCCTTCCTTTCTTTTTTCATTTTTGGGCGGTGTTGTATCAGATCGTTATGATCGTTATAAAGTGTTATTAACAACACAGGTTATATCTATGATACAAGCCATATTATTAACGCTGCTTGTATTTTTTAATCATTATAATATCTGGGAAATTCTCGCGCTAAGTGTCTTATTAGGCATCGTAAATGCGTTTGATGTTCCTGCACGTCAATCGCTGGTTTATGAAATGGTAAATGATAAAAAAGATTTACCAAACGCGCTGGCATTGAATTCATCCATGGTAAATTTATCGCGCCTGATTGGTCCCGGCATTGCAGGTTTAGCAATAGAAAAATTAGGCGATACAGTTTGCTTTGGTTTAAACGCACTAAGCTTCATTGCGGTTATTGGTTCTTTGTTACTGATGAAGCTGCCAAAATATATTGCGAAGCCACATACCAAAAATATAGCCGGCGAACTGAAAGAGGGATTGGAGTATCTTAAGCAATCTTCCTTTATCTCTTTTATTATATTGATGCTTGCTTCGATGAGTTTATTTGTGTTGCCTTTTAATACATTAATCCCGGTTTATGCAAAAGATATTTTTAAAGGAACCGCATCTACTTTTGGCGTCATTGACAGCGTAATCGGGCTTGGCGCATTTGCCGGCGCTATCTTCCTGGCATCATTAAAGCCGGGCAGAAATTTGCATAAAATCTTAGCGGTTAATACACTCATTTTTGGTGTTGGACTTATCTTGTTTTCACACGCGCCAACTTATTTATTAGCCTTGCTGTTTGCTGCCATCAGTGCGTTTGGTATGATGGCACAAATTACGGTTACTAATACATTAATACAAACAATGGTTGACCCGGCAATGCGTGGCAGAGTAATTAGTTTTTACGCAATGGCTTTCTTTGGAATGCAGCCGTTAGGTGGCTTGCTCATTGGCTTTATATCGCAGCATATTGGTGTAGAAGATACGGTGCTTGCATCGGGCATTATTGCTGTAATTATTGGTCTTCTTCACTTTCGTTTTCTTCGTAAACATCGGCCACAAACAAACACAGTTCCAATCGCGCAGCCACAGGTCGCAGAAGCGGCTTTACAATCTTAAACATTTCATCAAACTAAATAAATATGGTAACTGCATTAGACAAACAAACCGCCTTGGTATTGATTGATTTACAAAATGGAATTGTAAAATCAAAAACAGTAACGCCAATAGAAGACGTAATAATACAAGTTATTAAATTGGTTGATGCTTTCCGTAAAAAAGGGTTACCAATTGTTCTTGTAAATGTGAAACCAAATGATACAAGTCACTTACGCAAAGACGCGAAATCAAATTTCAATATAGCATCGCTTCCACCGGAATTTTCAGAACTAATTCCTGACATAAAAAAGGAGCAAACTGATATTTACATTACGAAACAAACGTGGAATGCTTTTTATGAAACCGCTCTTGATGAAGAATTAAAAAAACGGGGTGTAACCGGCATTGTATTAGGTGGCGTTTCAACCAGTATTGGCGTAGAAGGCACAGCCAGAGCGGCTTTTGAACGTGGTTATAATATTGCCTTTGCCAAAGATGCGATGACAGATACAGTTGCAGAAACCCAGGAAAGAAGCTTACAATACATTTTTCCTCGAATCGGAGAAGTAGATAACACTGATAAGATTATTGAATTGTTGAGTTAATTAATCCGGTTTAGTAAAGTAAAATATAGTCAGGATTTTTTTTTATCCGCCTGTTTTGTTTTGTATGATTTTGCATTTTTGTATTGATTAGAATGAATACATCAGAATAACAAATTTCATTTATGATAACAAGAATATGGCATGGCAAAACATTGGCTAAAGATGCTGATGTTTATCTAAATTATATACAGGAAACCGGTTTGAAAGATTATAGAAATATCGCTGGTAATATAAGCGCCAAAATATTGCGAAGAATAGAAGATGATATTTGTCATTTTCTTACCGTAACCGAATGGGATAATATAGAAAACATCAAGCAATTTGCAGGCGACGATTACGAAAAAGCCCGCTATTACGAAGAAGATAAAAAATACTTATTAGAGTTTGAAGAAACCGTAACTCACTACGAAACTTTTGTATAAAGAAGACAAGTTAGCAGCTTTTTTTTATTTATTTATAATCGGTTACATAAAAAGGTTTGTATGATTTCTATCTCTTTTGCAAATAAAAAGCGATTCATTTATCAGGGAAGACTCCAGTCTATCGGGTCTTTTCCCTGTTTGGAAAGCAGCTCGTTTGTTTTACTAAAATGCTTGCAGCCAAAGAAACCTTTATCGGCACTGAAAGGCGACGGATGTGCCGCTTTTAAAACAAAGTGTTTGGTTTCATCAATCAATATTTGTTTATCCTGCGCAAATTTTCCCCATAATAAAAACACAATTCCTTTCTTTTTATCTGATAAAACCTGGATGACTTTATTGGTAAATTCCTGCCAGCCGATTTTTTGGTGCGATGCCGGTTCTTTGGCTCTTACGGTAAGAATGGCGTTTAATAAAAACACACCTTGCTGCGCCCACTTGGTAAGGTCGCCGGTTTTAGGTATTGCCATCCCGATATCGGTATGCAGTTCTTTAAAAATATTTTCTAACGATGGCGGTGGTTTTATATCCGCCGGAACAGAAAAACTCAATCCCATGGCTTGCCCTTTTCCATGATATGGATCTTGCCCTAACAAAACAACGTTTACATCATCGAACGGCGTTGTATTAAAAGCGTTGAAAATTAATTGTCCGGGTGGATAAATGGTAGCGCCGGTTGCTTTTTCAGTTTTTAAATGGGCGGTTATCTGTTGAAAATAAGATTTATTAAATTCATCTTTTAAAACTTCCTTCCAGCTTTCTTCTATTTTTACATCCATGGCAATTCCGTTTGGATGCAAACTAATTAAAAATTAGCTTTGCCGCCACAAAAATGGCCAGGTAGCTCAGCTGGATAGAGCAACTGCCTTCTAAGCAGTAGGTCATTGGTTCGAATCCAATCCCGGTCACAAGCTAAGACTCAATTTTATGTTGGGTTTTAGCTTTTTTATTTTGATACTGTTTTTTGTATTTTTAAAAGTCGCCAAAATAATAATAACTATTGCATAAAAAATGTAAGTACGAAGAAAACAATTATCGTTGTTGTATGATAGAATGCAGAAGTCCCTTCCAAAAGGAAGGGACGAAATTGGTAACACAGAAGAGAAAAGTATTTTCAGTTCTGTAGTTGATCAAATATATAAATAGAATTGCTTTTCTAGAAAAGAAACTGATGGCCTATTAGTGAACCAGGTTGAAAATGCGCAGAACGTCATTCCGTAAATGCTTGCAGCACGTACTTGAAAAATGATTGTTTTGCTATTTTCTTTTACTGCTGCTTTTATAAATCTTAGTTTTTATGTCAAAACAACTCTAATAAATATCAATTTAATGTTTGCTATCAGTAAGGATTTGTTATGCAAAACCAATTGCTATTATTTGCTTATCATGTTTTACCAATAAACTCTTTTTCTGCTTCAGAATATCTTTTAGATTTGAATGATGAAAAGTATTGTTTCTGCCCTCAAGAAGTATAAACCTGCCCATTGGTTATATAACTTGCTACACTATAAAAGTCTGTTACATAATAAGCAGGCATTTCAGCAATATAATATTCATAAGCCGCTGTTTGCATCCATCTCCAGCAAAGACTTTCCGGATAAGAAATCGCGTGCCTGGCTGGACATAGGCAACGCAAAAGAACTTGCACCACAACACGCTGAATTTAATACTTTTCCTCATCAGGTTCAGGAACAACTATTGAATTGGTCGGATAACGGTTTTATGATACTGCCAAACTTCTTTAACGACGATTTCGTTTTCTCTGTTAATAAGGAAATTGATAGAATTGTTGACAAGCATCTTATTACACCCACACATGATAATAAGCTCCCTTTTGCAAACAGAATTTCTACGGTTATAAACAAGGCTACTTATACGCCTCAGCTTATAAAAATTTTAAACTTTCTGCTTGGCAAAGAAGTGATGCCTTTTCAAACTTTGAATTTCGTTAAAGGAAGTAATCAGCGTGCACATTCTGACAGTATTCATATGACCACATATCCACTCGGTTATCTTATTGCGGTTTGGGTAGCATTAGAAGATACCAATGAAAACAACGGACCTCTTTTTTATTATCCGGGAAGTCATAAATTACCGTACTTGCTCAACAACGATTTTAATGAAACCAGCACGTATCTCACACTGGGGCGAAACGATTATACAGACTATGAAGATGTGGTAGCGGAAATTATCCGGAACAATCATTTTGAAAAGAAAGTCTTTTTTGCAAAAAAGGGTGATGTATTGATTTGGCATGCGAATTTGATTCATGGCGGTTCACCTATTAAAGACCTTTCTTTAACACGAAAAAGTATGGTGATACATTACTATGCTAAGGATGTAATCAAGTATCATGAAATTACTGAACGTCCCTCTTTAATGGAAGACTAATAACCCTCGCAACGAAGGCAAATACAACTGAAGACTATATGTAGCGCATTGCGAAGATTGTACAGTGAAAGCAAGCACTGATGAAATCAATAATCTGGATTACAACTGTTGAAGAAAAACAGAAAGACATAAAATTGTATTAACTGAAACGTTTTATAACATCAGCACTCTATTCTTTTTATATTTGGTTCTTTATAAAAGAATTTAATGAAGCAGTTACTATTTGTATTGAGCCTTGTAATGTTATTTTTTGCCTGCCAGAAAGATAATACAAACACACCGGCTTCATCTGTGCAAACACCAGCGAATCTTCAAAACCATACATGGCTGTTCGACTCTTCAACCACCGTTACACCCAATTACTCAACTACAACATACGCAACAGCAGACGAACAAACTATTATTTTTAGCGGTGATACATTGGTAGAAAAAACAGGTTCATCATCTGTTACTTATAATACCTTGTACGAAAGCACAGATGCCAAACTTTTCTATTGGTTGCCAGGCACTGTTCAGGATGCAAATATGTATATGTTTATAGACAGTGTATCAGACAGCAGGCTTGTAACAAGAAAAACTCCTCAATCCAATCAAACAATTACCGCCTTTTATCACGCTCGTTAAATGGCTTATTTTGTTCTTTCGCACCAGCAGAAATCAAAGTCTTTGTATTGAAAATAGAAAGATGAAAGACATTATTTTGATGAATCATTTTATGTACTTTTCTTCTTACCAAATACAATCTTTTTATGAAGAAATCGGATAGAAGTTCGATTTAATTTAGATTGCCAATTCATTTCAAAGCAGGTTATCACGACTTGCTTTTCTTTTTACACTTCGGGCATTTATAAAAACAAATTGCTTATCGTTAATTATACTTTTTTAATGTCGCTAACCAGCTTGGCATGTTGTTTACTGATTATTACTCACTCATTTATAAATCAAATTCACGAATGGCTAACAGCACCGTATTGGATGATAAACTACACTGGTATAAAGACGCGATTATTTACGAATTACATATCAAAGCTTTTAGCGATGGCAACGGCGATGGCATTGGAGATTTTAAAGGCTTGTTAGAAAAATTAGATTACCTGCAGGATTTAGGTGTAACAACGGTTTGGGTATTGCCTTTTTATCCATCGCCGCTTCGTGATGATGGTTACGATATTGCCGATTATTATAACATCAATCCTTCTTATGGAAACACAGATGATTTTAAACAGTTTTTAGACGAAGCACACAAACGAAATTTAAAAGTTATTACCGAACTCGTTATCAATCACACATCCGATCAGCATCCGTGGTTTCAGCGCGCCCGGCGCGCGCCAAAAGGTTCACCCGAAAGAGAATATTATGTTTGGACAGATGATCCGACTCAATACAAAGATGTTCGCATTATTTTCCAGGATTTTGAAGCCAGCAACTGGACGTGGGACGCGGTTGCGGATCAATATTACTGGCACCGGTTTTTCTTTCATCAGCCGGATTTGAATTATGACAATCCATTGGTGCAGGAAGATGTCTTCAAAATTATGGATTACTGGTGCGAAATGGGCGTTGATGGTTTCCGGCTTGATGCGGTTCCGTATTTATATGAACGCGAAGGAACAAACGGTGAAAATTTACCCGAAACACATGCGTTTTTAAAAAAGCTTCGCGCTCGTATTGATGAAAAATTTCCGGGCACTGTGTTCCTCGCAGAAGCCAATATGTGGCCGGAAGATTCGGCTTCTTATTTTGGCGATGGCGATGAGTGCCACATGAATTATAACTTTCCCGTAATGCCACGAATGTTTATGGCGCTGCAGATGGAAGACCGTTACCCGATAACTGATATTTTTGAGCAAACACCTAAAATTCCGGATACTTGTCAATGGGCTATTTTTCTTCGAAATCATGATGAGCTTACTCTTGAAATGGTAACTGACGAAGAGCGCGATTATATGTATAAAGTGTATGCAAAAGATCCGCGGGCACGCATTAATCTCGGCATTCGTCATCGGCTTGCGCCACTCATGGGCAACGACCGGCGTAAGATAGAATTGATGAATTGTTTGCTGTTTTCATTACAAGGCACGCCGGTAATTTATTATGGCGATGAAATTGGAATGGGCGATAACTTTTACTTAGGCGATCGCGATGGCGTTCGCACGCCGATGCAATGGTCGCCCGACAGAAACGGCGGTTTTTCCAGCGCCAATCCGCAGAAGCTTTATTTACCACTTATCCTCGACCCGGAATATAATTATGAAGCGGTAAATGTAGAAGTGCAGCGCAGCAATACATCTTCGTTGTTCTGGTATATGAAGCGCATTCTTAGTATGCGCAAAAGCTTCAAAGCGTTTGGTCGCGGCGACATGAAATTTTTGAATGTTGAGAATCCGAAAATCCTTGCCTTTATCCGCAGCTACGAAGAGGAAACCATATTGGTAGTGGTCAATCTATCAAAATATACGCAACCAGCAGAAATAGATTTATCAGATTATAAAGGCTATGTTCCGGTAGAAGTATTTAGCAAAAACAGATTTCCTGCGGTGCGAACCGACTATCCGTATTTTATTACCATGAGTCCGTTTGCTTATCATTGGTTTGAGCTGGAAAAAGCCATAGTAGAAAGTACGGAGAATACAGAATTGCCGCATTTGCAAATCAGCGATTGGAAAGATATAACAAACGAGTCATCGCTTCACTGGCTGGAAGAAACAGTTTTGATTTCTTACTTAGAAAAAACTACCTGGTTTACCGGTAAAAACCTCACTGTGCATCATGTGTCTGTTACAGACAAAGCCATCATTCCGTTGGGCGAAAGCAATGCTGTATTGTTGCTTGTGGATGTTGCTTATGAAAGCGGGCTTCCCGATACTTATCAACTGGCAATTCATTTTGCGTTTGAAGATGTTGCCGGCAAGCTCAGCACCAGTTGCCCCGAAGCTATTATGGCAGCACTGTCTGTAAACGGAACAGAAGGTTTGCTTGTAGATGCTTTTTATACAGCACCGTTACAATTAGCGTTGCTTCAAAAGTTTGCCGGTGAAGAACAATTGGCTACGCCGACGGGAACCATCAGCTATCAATCAAACGACTCTGTAAAACAATTTGCCGCACAGCAAACAGAAATAAAACCGCGCGTTCATCCAACCGAGAAAATAAATACAGCCATTACATACAACAATTCATTGTATTTAAAAATATACCGCAAAGTTGATCGCGCCATTAACCCGGATGTTGAGCTGACCAGATACTTAACCGAGCAGGCAAACTTTTCTTTTGTGCCTACTTATCTCGGCGCTATCGAATGGCAGTTTGGAAAGGATAAAATGATCTTGGGCATGATGCAGGTGCTGGTTGAAAATCATGGCGACTTTCATGGTTTTATTTTAGAACGACTGAATAATTTTATAGAAAGAATTTTAGCCCGTGACCGTGAAAAACTCTCGCAATACGAAGTAAGAGGTTCTCTAACAGAACCTGTTGGTTTTGATGAATTGCCCGAAGATTTGCAGGAATTTTTAAGCCCGACAGCAGCCGAACAAATCAGGCTGTTAGGTATTCGCACCGGCGAAATGCACCTTGCTTTGGCATCAGCTGTAAATACAAAAGAACTTCAGCCCGAAGAGTTTTCGCTGCATTATCAGCGTTCTTTATATGCTTCTATGATTTCGCTGGTGCGACAGGCAACGCACAATACAAAAAACATAAGCAAACTTCCACAGCATGTTCAGGATGATGTGAAAAAAATAAATGATCATCGTATTGATATATTGAACTTATTAAAACGCATTTACACAAAGAAGTTCGATGTGATGAAAATTCGCGTGCATGGCAATTTTCATTTGAACCAGGTATTGATGACGGGTAAAGATTTATCTATTGTTGATTTTACGGGCGATAGCCGCAGAAGCTATAGCGAGCGCAGGCTGAAGCGTTCTCCGTTACGCGACGTGGCGACTTTATTAGGTTCATTATTCGATACGGCGTATGAAGGTTTTATTGCCAACCGACAGATTCATCCGGCTGATATGGAGAACTTAATTCCTTTCATCATTCTTTGGACGCATTATATGAGCAGCTTCTTTATGAAAGCTTATATGGACACGATAAAAGGACATGGCTTTTTACCCGATAATAAAGAAGATTTGGAAGTGATGATTCAAACATTTATGCTGGAAAATTCGATAGCTGATATGAATGATGAACTTACCAACCGGCCAGATTGGGTAAGAATTCCAATTCGGGTTATCAAAAACATTGCGAAGATTGAATAAGAAAACTTTCATTTACAAGTAAACAAACGAGTGAATAAGATTAATCAAACTTCTTATTTCTGGCTTTATTTTTATTGAAGAAGTATAAAAGTAATCTTATGAACACACCAGATAAAAACAATGCGGAAAAGCAAACAGAAGAATCTAAAAAAGATGCCATTGCAAATGCCAAAGAAGGCGAAACTATACATACCATCAATCCGTTTACCGGCACAGAAGTAGAAATATCGCCGGAAGAGTTGGAAGGCATTGAAAAGTTTAATGAAGCGCAAACAGAACGTGATTAAATAAAATGGTTCAGTTTATAAATCAATAAAAAAACAAAAGCCGGTTATATTGTAACCGGCTTTTGTTTTATGAAAATAACGTTATTGTTTTTGTTCCGCTTTTTGCATTGGGTTCATGCCAACGGCTTGTCCGCGCGCCGCTTGCCTGTCTTTATAAACCGCAAATTTTCCCGGCGTTGAAACCGAAGGCCAATTGTTGTTCGTCAAATCAATATCAGCCGTTTCGCGCACAGGATCTAAATGAATAGCTGCGACTTGTTTATCCAACAAAAATACTTTGCTAAAGTGTTGCTCGTTTTTGCGCCAAATCTGTGCCGCTATGCGAACGGTATCGCGTGAATTATCGCTATAAACAAACTCAACAATTACGGGCATTACTAGGCCGCCTTTATTGGTAAATGAAATTTCGTACAAATACTTATCTGTGTATCTGGCTTTGGCTGTATCATCAACCATTTGATAAGACACGACAGATGGCTGGTACTTATAAGCAGAATCGTAAGGTTCGATATTACGATCGTATTTCCAGTAAAAATCGCGAAGCGAAGTATCAATATCGGTTAAGAAATGAATGCTCGTGTCTTGCCGGTTCCTGATTTTATTTAAGTCTTCGAAATCGTTTACAGCCGGCTTATCAATGCCGACAGGTTTTGCAGTATCAACTGTTGTTACCTGCAAGGTTGGATCGTACTTTAACGACTTTACACTATCAATAGAAATATCGCAAGGCTGCACGCCGTAAAACCAGCCGCGCCAGAACCAATCCAAGTCTTCTGCGCTGGCGTCTTCCATCGTTCTGAAAAAATCTGCCGGTTCGGGATGTTTAAATGCCCAGCGTTGCGCGTATGTTTTAAATGCATAATCAAACATCTTTCTGCCCATAATAGTTTCGCGGAGAATATTTAAACCGGTTGCTGGTTTTCCATACGCATTATTACCAAACTGAATGATGTTTTCACTATTCGTCATAATCGGTTCCAGCTGGTCTTTTGGCAGCTTCATATAGTCTGCAATCAGGTAAGCCGGTCCGCGTTTGGACGGATATTTATTATCGTACAATTCTTCGGTTAAATACTGGCAAAATGAATTCAGACCTTCATCCATCCATGTCCACTGGCGTTCATCGCTGTTTACAATCATCGGGAAAAAGTTATGTCCCACTTCGTGAATAATAACGCCAACCATTCCGTTTTTTACGGCTTCGCTGTACGTGCCGTCTGCATTGGTTCTGCCGTAATTAAAACAAATCATCGGGTATTCCATACCGTTCGATGCTTCTACGCTTTGCGCCACCGGGTACGGATACGGAATGGTGAAATGAGAATATGTGCGAACCGTATGCGCAACCAGTTTGGTTGAGTATTTACTATATAAACCATACGCTTCTTTACCATAAAAACTCATGCACATAATCTTCTTGCCTTCCACATAAGCCGGCATAGCGTCCCACACAAATTTGCGCGAACTTGTCCAGGCAAAATCGCGAACCATATTGGCAGAAAAAATCCATGTCTTTGTTGATTTGCTCTTCGTGGCTTCGGCTTTCTTTGCTTCATCAAGCGTAAAAATCTGCAAAGGCGAAGTTGCTGTTTGTGCCTTTTGCCAGCGGGCATAATGCGCGGCATCTAATACTTGCTGATAGTTCTGGCATTGTCCTGTTGCGCCAACCACATGGTCGGCAGGAACCGTCATTTTTACATTGAAATTTCCAAAGGTTAATGCAAATTCTCCGCTGCCTGCAAACTGGTGATTTTGCCAGCCCTGAAAATCGCTGTACACGCAAAGGCGCGGATACCATTGTGTCATGGTAAATAAATAATTGCCATCGCCGGGAAAATATTCAAAACCGCCGCGGCCGCCTTGCACCATGCGGTCGGTTATCTTATAATTCCAGTTTACATTGAAAACAATTTTTCTTCCGGGCTTCAATGTATCGGGCAGTTCAATACGCATCATTGTTTTGTTGATGGTATATTGTAAGGACTTGCCGGCCGCATCGGTTAGTTTGGTTATATTGTCGCCAAAACCATTGGCGGTTTTACTTGCCATCATAGCGTCCATACTTCTTGCGCTTATTGCCGTTCCCTGTAAAGAAGAACCGGTCTGATAACCCGAATTGTTCACGCTGCTATGCTGATTTTCGTCTAACTGAAGCCATAGATAAGTTAGCGCGTCCGGCGAATTATTAAAGTAAGTAATGGTTTCGCTGCCGGTTAAGATTTGTTTGTCTTCATCCAAACTACAAGTGATGTTGTAATCGGCACGCTGTTGCCAGTATTTTGGTCCGGGCGCGCCGCTTGCGGTGCGGTATTCGTTTGGTGTTGGCAAAATTGTTCCTAACTGTTCGAATTTATTGCCATGATTGGAGCCGGGATTGTTTTGAATATCCTGCGACCACGCTGACATTGCCACGAAACAAGATAAAGAAGCGGCTAAAATTTTTCTCATGTATTTTTTGTTTAAACCTGAAAACGTTCAATTATCATATCTATGGCAAGTGCTGCAATACCGCCGCTGACGAATACAATATATTCTCTGCGACTCACTTTTAGCAACCCGACAAAAATAAAAGATACGAATAATATTACAGCAACAATAAAAAACTGGCCAACTTCAATTCCCAGATTAAAAGATAGCAGTTGACCGATTATATTCTCATCCTTGCCCAGCATATTTTTTAATAACGTACTAAAACCAAGCCCGTGAATCAATCCGAATACCAACGCATAAAAATAAATGAGCGGATATTTTTGGTTGAATTGAAAATTGCGGACAAACAGATTATTGATAGCTGTAAGTAAAATGGTTATTGCAATAAAAAATTCCGTTACTGATGCTGGAAGATTAATGATATTCAGCGTGCTTAAAGCAAGCGTTAACGAATGACCAATGGTAAACGCGGTAATTAGAATGAATATTTTTTTCCAGTCGCTCCATTGATACCGAAGGCATAGAGCCGCAATAAAGAGAATATGATCTATGGCCGATAAACTGATAATATGTTCGATACCTAACGGAAAGAAAAGACGGAAATCTTTCATGATAAAAACACAATAAACATTATTGCAAATGTAGAGTCGTACATCGGTCTATACCGGTTTATATTTGCGCTGGTTTTGTATAAAATATTTGATGTAATGAATTTACTGCTTTCCGTTTTATATACGTCGCTTTTCTCTTTATTTCATCCGTTTTATATTTCGATGACGGATATAAATTACAACAACCAAAGTCATGAATTAGAAGTGAGCATCCGCATTTTTACCGATGATTTTGAAAACACTTTGCGCAAGTATCATAAAGATGTAAATATTGATATTGAACATCCGGCAAACAAAACACAAATGAACAGTTTTGTAAATGATTATATCCAAAAGAATGTATCGTTCACAATTAACGGAAAGCCAGCAACCATGGGCTTTGCGGGCTATGAACAAGAACAGGAAAGTGTCTGGACGTATTTTGAAATTAAAGACGTTTCTGCTTTACAAAAGCTAACAATCACCAATACATTATTGCACGATTATAATGAGAACCAGGTTAATCTTATCAAGATAAAAGCCAATGGGAAAGATCAAAATACCAAGCTCGATTATCCTGATAGCAAAGCTGAGTTTAGCTTTTAATTTTTGAACCACGAAGACGCGAAGTAAGAAAGGAACACAAAGTTGCCTTCTTGCTCTTTGTATCTTGAATCTTGTTTCTTGATTTCTTCTTATTTCTTGAAACTTATTTTCTTCTTATTTCTTGTTCCTTGAATCCTGTATTCTTGTTCCTTAAATCTTGTAACTTGATCCTTGTATCTTTAAAACTATTCTTCCTTCAAACTTTCTTCTAACTGCGCTTTCTTTTTATCAGATAAAGTAATCAGCACTTTATCAATTCGTTGCCCGTCCATATCCATAATCTCGAACGAATAACCCCGATGCTGCATCACATCGCCGGTAACCGGAATGCGCTCTAAATGATATAAAATAAAACCTGCCAGCGTATTAAAAGTTTCGCTTTCTTCTTCTTCTAACCAATGTGTGATATGGAAATAAGAAAGAAAGTTAAAGAACGGAATTTGTGCATCGCATAAATAACTGCCGTCTTCGCGTTTTACAATTTCATAATCCTCTTCGTGCGGTTGCGCAATATCGCCCACAATCGCTTCCAGAATATCATTCAGCGTTATCATTCCCTGCAAGGTTCCATATTCATCCACAATAAAAGCGTAATGGATTTTAGAGCTTTGAAATTTCTCCAAAACCTGGTAAGCCGAATTATTTTCCGGAACGTAGACCGCAGGCTGCAAAAGGCTTTCCAGTTGTGTATCAACAGAAGCCACAAACAAATCTTTCAGGAATACAACACCTCTTATTTCATCTATCGAACTCTCGCAAAGCGGGTAAACAGAATGAATGGAATAACTATTACGAACCTGCTCAACAGTGAGCTTTCCATCCAGCCAAACCATATCACTTCGATGCGTCATCAGCGAGGTGATATTACGGTCGCCCAAACGAAATACACGTTCAATAATCTGCTGTTCGGCTTCTTCTATGGTTCCATGTTCTGTGCCTTCACTTATGATGGCTTTAATCTCTTCTTCCGTAACCTGCGAATCTTTGGGTTTGATGCGCAATAACTTGATGAGCACACTACTGCTTTTAGACAAGAGCCAGATAAACGGATAGGTAATGTTCGTAATCCACCGCATGGGTTTTGCCACCACTTTAGCAATGCCTTCCGGGTTGCTTAATCCAATGCGTTTAGGAACAAGCTCGCCAAACACAAGTGAAAAATAAGTGATGATAATGATGACTAAAACGGTAGAAATATTCTCGCTGTAAGGTCGCAGCATATCGAAGCGACTGAAGAAAGGAACAAATGCGTCTTCAATATTTTTTCCTGAAAAAATACCCGTAATAAACGTAATCAGCGTAATAGCAAGCTGTACGGTAGAAATAAACGAATCGGGATGGTTAGCTAATTCCAAAGCTTCTTTTGCTTTGCTATCTCCTTTTATTGCCTGGCTTTCTAATCGCGCTTTGCGCGACGATACCAGCGCAATCTCGCTCATGGCAAATACACCATTGAGGAGAATCAGAGCAAACAGAAGAATAATGATCTCAATCATAATACTATAAAGCCGCGAAATTATATAATGTAAAACAAATGACTGGTTTTGAAACCGAACATTGTGGAAATAATGACAATAAATTCAGTTCCGGCCATACAGTTTTCGGTAAATGCGATTTTGGGGCTTTTATCTTTTGTGTTTCAATTGTGCTTTGGTTTGGGCTGTTCGTTGCAAGTCCTCGCTCGTACCTCGCTGCGGGCTTTCCACTTCCATCCCGCAGCCCATCAGCAAAAGCTTCAAAAATCAATGACTTTATATGATGTTTGTATATTTGACCTGTATGTGTAATCGCATTTTGGTAACGGATACTTATTCAGACATGAGAAGATACTTAACAAAAGGAGATTTTTTTATTAAACAGTTAATTTAGAAAACGTTATACTATGCAAACAAACGATGTAACAATACTGTACCGACCGGTTGGACCAAAAGAACTTGGTTTAATAAAGCAGTCGAACTGGACTAAGTTTCCTCCACGGCTTCCGGAACAACCTATCTTTTATCCGGTAATGAATGAAGAATATGCAATTCAAATTGCAAGAGATTGGAATGTTCCGGCATCAGGCTCAGGTTATGTAACAAAGTTTGCTGTCAAAACAAATTATTTAACCAAGTTTGATGTTCAAAATGTTGGTGGTGAAATACACAATGAATTATGGGTTCCCGCAGAAGAACTGGAAGAATTTAATAACAACATTGTTGGTCAAATTGAAATTACAAAAGAATTCAAATAATTATAGTCTCTTTTGATGTCGTCAATGAAATAAACCTCAAAAAGATCACATACGAACTTGAGAAAAAATCTCAGCATCTGTAAAAATTGCTTGCACTTACCATAAAAAATATAGAATTTTTTTCCCTAATCCAAAAAGCTCAATTCATAATAAAGCGTACAAGAGTGCGACGCAACGATGCTCAACCGGAGTATCAAAGTTCGTAACATAAAATATCATCTCTATATAAAACGTTATGACATAACATTTTTAATTGTCATAACTTATTTTTGCCTTATGCCCGAGCTAAAAGATTTTTTTGTAGACCTGCAGGATGAACTGTATGAGCGCCAATCTTATATTGTAGATAAAGGACAGGAACCCATGCGCATAGATAAATGGCTGCATATACGGCTGTTTAATATGACGCGAAATAAAATTCAGAAAGGTATTGAAGCCGGTTTTGTAACGGTGAACGAAAAGGAAATTAAAAACAATTACCGCATAAAACCGGGCGATGAAATTACCGTTATGATAGAACGGTCGCCCGATCATGGCGAAGTGGTTCCAGAGCCGATTCCACTCAATATTTTGTATGAAGATGACACCGTTATGGTGATAAATAAACCGGCAAACATCGTGGTTCATCCCGGCGTCGGCAATTACACCGGAACCTTATTAAACGGCATCGCTTATCATTTACAAGACCAAAAGCCTTCGCTTACCGAAGACGAATTGCCACGTTATGGTTTGGTGCATCGCATAGATAAAAATACAACCGGATTATTGGTGGTAGCCAAAACAGATGTAGCAGCGGCGCACCTGGCAAAACAATTTTATTTGCATACTACATCAAGAAAATACATAGCACTTGTCTGGGGAAATGTGGTTGAAAATGAAGGAACGGTAAATGCACATATCGCGCGACATCTGCGCTTTCGCAAACAGTTTGATGCGTATCCTGAAGGCGATCATGGTAAATATGCGGTAACACATTACAAAGTGCTGGAGCGTTTTAATTATGTAACGCTGATAGAATGTATATTGGAAACCGGCAGAACGCACCAGATTCGCGTGCACATGAAACACATTGGTCATACGCTGTTTAACGATTGGGAATATGGCGGCGATAAAATTTTGAAAGGAACTGTTTTTACCAAATACAAACAGTTTGTAGATAACTGTTTTGATGTGTGCCCGCGCATTGCGCTTCATGCAGAAACATTGGGTTTTGATCATCCGAAAACCGGCGAAAGGCTGAACTTTTTTGCGCCGTTGCCAGGCGATATGAGCAATGTAATTGAGAAGTGGAGAAATTATGTATCGCCACATCATTTATAACAATCATTTTTAGCAAAATAATTGTTTGTATTTATCAATCTTTGCGCCCGTATTTTTTGTTTTACCATAAAAAGGTTGATTAAAAAAAGAACCAATGACAAAAACCCGAATCTATTTTGACAATGCTGCCACAACACTGTTAGACAGCGATGTATTGGAGGTTATGATGCCTTATTTAACTACGCATTTTGGCAATCCGTCTTCCATTTACAGTTATGGCAGAGAAAGCCGGCTGGCAATAGAAAATGCCAGGAAAACAGTAGCCAAAATTTTAAATGCGCGACCAGCAGAAATTTTTTTTACCAGTGGCGGAACAGAAAGCAGCAACACGGCTATTCATGCAGCTATTAACGATTTGGGTTGTACCCGAATCATTACTTCTTCGGTTGAACATCACGCAACGTTACATACGGTTGCACATCTGCAAAAAGATAAAGCCATCGAAGTTGATTATGTAAAGTTGTTGCCGAATGGTCATATTGATATGGCTGATTTAGAACAATTGCTCGAAACCAATTCTAAGAAAACATTGGTAACCTTGATGCATGCAAACAATGAGATTGGAAACTTAGCTGATATTCATGCGATAGGAAAATTATGTGAACAATATGGCGCTATATTTCACAGCGATACAGTTCAAACGGTTGGACATTTTCCATTTGATTTGCGTAATACACCGGTTCATTTTATAACCGGTGCGGCTCATAAATTTCACGGCCCAAAAGGCGTTGGCATTTTATATATCAATGAGAATATAAAGATTCAACCATTTATCAATGGCGGTTCGCAGGAACGTAACATGCGCGCCGGAACAGAAAATTTATATGGTATTGTTGGCTTTGCCAAAGCGTTGCAAACAGCCACAGATCATTTTGAACAGGATTCAAAAGCCATCAACGATTTACGATTGTATATGGCTGATTGTCTGAAGCAAAATATATCAAACATCACTTTTAACGGCGATGCGTTTGGAAGAACATTATATACCATTTTAAACGTAGCTTTCCCCCGAACCGATAAAACGGATATGCTGCTTTTTAATCTTGACATCAATCATATCTGTGCTTCCGGTGGCAGTGCGTGCACAAGCGGCGCAAGTCAGGGCAGTCACGTCATCAGTGCCGTTTATCCCAATGCAGACCAGGTTGCGGTTCGTTTTTCTTTTAGTAAATACAATACAAAAGAAGAAGTTGATAAAGTGGTTGACGTATTGAAAACATTATTTTAATTTTTACCTTTTAATTTTTATAAATGAAACGATTGCTCACGCTGTGTTTGCTCTGTTTTTCTTTGTTTGCAAATGCACAAAAAGATTCTGTAGAAGATGGTCATCCTGCGTGGATTATGCAGGGAAATGTGTACGAAGTAAATGTAAGACAATATACACCGGAAGGCACTTTTAAAGCGTTTGAAAAAAGCCTTGACAGGTTGAAAAATATGGGCGTGCAAACGCTTTGGTTTATGCCCATAAACCCAATTAGTAAAATAGATAGAAAAGGCGCTTTGGGAAGTTACTATGCGGTATCAGATTATACCAAAGTAAACCCAGAATTTGGTAATATGGATGATTGGAAACATTTGGTAAACGCCGCACACAGCAAGGGTTTTAAGGTGGTGATAGATTGGGTTCCGAACCATACCGGCGCCGATCATTACTGGTTAACAACGCATCCCGATTTTTATGTAATAGACAGTACCGGGAAACCCAAAATGGAGTTTGACTGGACAGATACGCGTAAGCTTGATTATCATAACGCGGTAATGATAGATTCGATGATTGCCGATATGAAATATTGGTTAACAGAAAGTCATATTGATGGTTTTCGTTGCGATCATGCCGATGGACCAACGGTTGAATTCTGGGAAAAATGCAATGCAGAATTAAAGAAAGGCAGAAATATTTTTATGTTAGCCGAAGTTGATGCGCCGGAATATATCAAAGCGGGTTTTGATGCCATTTATCCGTGGGATGTGTTTCATATTATGAATGATATTGCAGCCGGCACCCGAAATGCCATGGCTTTGGATTCGATTGTAAAACAGGATGACAGTACATTTCCGGCTCATTCAATACAAATGTATTTTACCAGCAACCACGATGAGAACAGTTGGAACAAAGCTGATTACGCTACGATGCCCGGCGATGTTCATGCGCCATTTGCTGTATTAACACAAACGCTGGAACATTCTGTACCATTGGTTTATAGCGGACAGGAAGAACCTTTTTTAGACAGCGTTTCTTTCTTTTACAAAGACACCATTACGTTCAGCAAATACCAACGTGCGCCTTTTTATAAAACCTTATTGATGCTTCGCAAAAGCAACGCTGCTTTGGATGCGGATGCTTCTTTTACCAAATTATCAACCACGAAAGACACGGCTGTTTATGCGTTTGTTAGACAGAATAAAAATCAGAAAGTAATGGTATTAACCAACCTAAGCAATCAGCCGCAAACGTTTACAGTCAACTATTCCATGCCGCCGTTAATGCAAAATGTATTTACCAAAAAGATGGATGAAATACATAAAGGCGAAAGCATCAGTTTACCAGCCTGGGGTTATAAAGTATATTCTTATTAATTTTCTCGATATGAAAACTGATTATCAAACTACAATCCGGCACATATACGAGTTGTTTAACAAAAGAGATATTGATTCCATATTTCTTTATATGACCGAAGATGTGCATTGGCCAAATAGTTGGGAAGGCGGTTATGTAAATGGTTATGAAGAAGTAAGAGATTACTGGACCAGGCAATGGAAAGAAGTGAATCCAACGGTTATGCCGGTTTCCATAACAGAAATGTCAGATGAAAAAGTTAATGTAGAAGTTCATCAGGTTGTAAAAGATATGAAAGGAAATTTGTTGTTTGATGGAACGATTCATCATGTGTACACATTCGAAAACGGGAAAGTAAAGAGTATGGAAATTATAAAGTAAAACAATGAATGACTCAGGAATTTTAAGATGGAAAGATCAGGAAACCGGCAAAGTAAAAAATATCAGGTTTGGTATGTAGTATGTGGATGCTGGGAATCAAATCAATCAGCCGAAGCTGTGAAATTTATAGAGCTTGCATAGAAGCTTAATTTGAAAGAAACAATAAAAAATCCGGCTACAGGAATAGCTGTTAGTTTACAATACGATGGTGTATTTAGTAGAAATGATATGATCGTATTATCTCTTAGCCAAAATAAAATTTGCATTCGGTTAACACTGAAATAACGTCTTCAATTAAGCCATAATATTCTGACAATCTAAATTGAAATCAGTATAAATAAAAAACCTCTTCATAATTTGAAGAGGTTTTTTGTTTATTTATAACAATGCTTTATTACCGGATGTCTGCCATATCAGGAATGGCTTCTACTTTATATTCACCGGCATCCAACTTGAGTTTGGTTTCGGTAAATGCCTGCAAAGTGCGTTCTATATCTTCATCTGTATGAATGGCGGTCGGGATAATACGGAAAATGATATGTCCTTTCGGTATCACCGGATACGTAACTATGGAACAAAATATTCCATAGTTTTCACGCAAATCCATTACCATGGCTGTAGCTTCTTCTACGCCGCCTTTCATATAAACCGGCGTTACCGGTGTGTTAGTTTTACCAATATCAAAACCTCTTTCCGTTAAACCAGATTGCAATTTGCTGGCATTGCTCCACAATTTTTCTTTCAATTCAGGTTTGCTGCGCAATAAATCAAGACGCTTTAAATTACCTATCACATAAGGCATGGGAAGACTTTTGGCAAATATCTGCGAGCGGATTGTATAGCGGATATAATCAATAATCGCTTTATCACCGGCAAGAAAAGCACCGATAGAAGCCATTGATTTGGCAAATGTTGAAAAGTAAAGATCTATTTCATCCTGGCAACCTTGCTCTTCACCGGCACCGGCGCCGGTTTTTCCTAAGGTTCCAAAACCATGTGCATCATCAACCAAAAGACGAAATTCATAGGTGGCTTTTAAATCACAGATTTCTTTTAGTTTGCCCTGGTCACCTGCCATACCAAACACGCCTTCTGTAATTACCAGGATACCGCCGGCATTTTGTTTTTCAACCAAAGCAGTTGCGCGTTCCAATTGCTTTTTCAAATCTTCAACATCATTGTGTTTATATACATAGCGATGCCCGGGATGTAAACGCAAACCATCTATAATACAGGCATGACTTTCCGCATCGTAAACAATCACATCATGACGTCCGCACAAAGCATCAATCGTACTCATGATTCCCTGGTAACCGTAATTTAAAAGAATGGCATCTTCTTTCCCTTCAAAAGCGGCTAATTCGGCTTCTAATTGTTCATGCCAGTTACTGTTACCGCTCATCATACGCGCGCCCATAGGAGCCGCCAATCCAAATTGCGCCGACGCTTCTGCATCTATCTTTCTGACTTCAGGATGATTGGCTAAACCTAAATAATTGTTCAGGCTCCAAACAATTACTTCTTTACCACGAAATTTCATGCGGCTTCCAATCTCACCTTCCAGCTTGGGAAATGCAAAATATCCATGTGCGCGTTCGCGATGCTGGCCTAACGGACCGGCATGTTTCAATAGTTTTTCAAAAATATCTGCCATACAGTTTTAATTAATATTCCAGATTTTTGGGAAGTCGCGAAATTAACCATTAATTAAAATGCACAAAGTGTTTTTATATGTGTAACATTTATTTAGAAGGTTAAAAACTCAAAACAAATTTATTTAAACAGCTTCCTTGTTGTTCTTCTGAGTTCTTTTGCCGGTTTTGATTTTTTTGTTTTATGTACAATTTCGCCTGATATTTCACTGGTTTTATCGGCCAAGCTTGTGAGCAGTTCAATGGCAGCCGCAGTTGCCAAACCACCGGCAATATAAATACCAATAGAAAGATATTCGGTTGCTTTTGTGCGACTGCTGTGTGCCGGGTTTAAATGCAATTTTTCGGGCAATTGAACCGAACCGAGACCAGCCGCAATTCCTAAAATCGTTCCTTTTAAATCGGAAGCGTTGCCACCGGCGAGGCTGTAATATAAAGTGTTGGCAATAATATCACCTACAAACGTTTGCTTGTACAATTTATCTTCGGAAGGAATGGGAAGATGAACGCGCTTCCTGATTTTTGTCATAGCTTCCATACCCATCAAATCCATACGCGGCGCTACCGAAGGAGCTACAATTTTAATAGCCTGGTGAAGTAAGGTTACTGTGCCGGCGCCAGCCAGTCCTCCAAATAAAGCAATTATTTTTTTCATAGAAATCTTTTGCCGTTTAGTTGCAACAGCCATTCCAAAATATTTTAGTGAAGTAAAACACCTGCCACTTATCTTTGCGCCAGTTCTTTACAGATTCTTATCAAGAAAGGCAGAGGGATATGGCCCGATGAAGCCTTGGCAACCACACTTTGTGAAAGGTGCCAATTCCATCACGTAAGAAATTATGTGAGAGATAAGTAAGATTTCAGTTTGATTGTACTTAGCACCGCTATATATTCTTCAGGCTCGTCTTACTTAGACGGGCTTTTTTTATACCATTTCCTCCGGCTTTTGTGATACGCAGGTATCTGAACTATATATTTTATTTTTAAAACGATAACTATGAGTGCCATTCATTTTGAAACATTGCAATTACACGCCGGACAAGAAATTGACCCCACTACAAAAAGCCGCGCTGTGCCTATTTACCAGACTACTTCTTATGCCTTCGACAATTCGGAACATGCGGCTAACCTGTTTGGATTAAGGCAGTTTGGCAACATCTATACCCGCATCATGAACCCGACTACCGATGTATTTGAAAAACGCATTGCTGCATTGGAAGGTGGTGTAGCTGCCCTGGCTACCGGCAGCGGGCAGGCAGCGCAGTTTTTAGCTTTGAATAACATTCTGCAGGCAGGCGATAACTTTGTCAGCACACCGTATTTATATGGAGGAACCTATAACCAGTTTAAAGTAGCTTTTAAGCGGTTGGGTATCGAAGTTCGTTTTGCCAAAGAAGACAATGCCGACAGTTTTGTACCGTTGATAGACAATAAAACCAAAGCCATTTACTTAGAAACCATTGGCAATCCGCGGTTGAATATTCCTGACTTTGAAAAGTTTGCTGCCTTAGCAAAAGAACATGATTTGCCACTCATTGTTGATAATACATTTGGTACCGGCGGCTACCTGTTTCGCCCGCTGGAACACGGTGCTAACATCGTAGTAGAAAGCGCCACCAAATGGATTGGTGGTCATGGTACATCTATCGGCGGCGTTATTGTTGATGGCGGAAATTACAACTGGGGTAATGGTAAATTTCCGCAGTTCACCGAGCCATCTGAAGGTTATCATGGACTACAGTTCTGGAATGTATTTGGCGAAGGCAATCCGCTTGGCCTGCCTAATATCGCTTTTGTTATACGGGCTCGCGTAGAAGGCTTGCGCGATTTTGGCGCAGCTTTAAGCCCGTTTAATTCTTTTCTTTTATTACAAGGTTTGGAAACGCTGTCGCTGCGGGTAGAAAGGCATTGCCAGAATGCGTTGGCATTGGCACAATGGCTGGAATCTCATCCGCAGGTTGAATATGTATGGTATCCTGGTTTGCCAAGCAGTCCGTATCATTCATTAGCCAAAAAATATTTACCAAACGGCTTTGGTGGCATACTCAATTTTGGCGTAAAAGGCAACAAAGCCACGGCTTCTGCATTCATCGATTCATTAAAACTCGCCAGTCATTTGGCAAATGTCGGCGATGCAAAAACATTGGTCATCAATCCAGCTTCTACTACCCATGAACAGTTGGGAGAAACAGAACAGGAAGCTGCAGGTGTTTTACCCAACCTCATCCGCGTGAGTGTCGGCATTGAACATATTGAAGATATTAAAGCTGATTTTGCGCAGGCTTTTGAGAAAGTGTTTGCCTGATATAACTTGAATAAACAGATCAGACACGCAGGCAATGTAAATTTTCGCAATAATAAGTTTCCGGCTCTTTATATGTCTGTGTTATCTCCGGGAACAAAACAAGCAATCTTTTAACGACTTCTTTATTACAATCAATTCAGGATACTTGGACAGGCAGATATTTCAATACGATCAACCATTTGAGCTTGAAAGCGGCTATGTATTGCCCGATTATCATTTGGCTTACACAGCGCTTGGCAACATGAATACAGACAAGAGTAATGTGGTTTGGATATTTCATGCGCTTACGGCAAACAGCAATCCTGCAGAATGGTGGCCGGGCGTGGTTGGCGAAGGAACTTTTTTTGATCCCGAACGTTTTTTTATTGTATGTGTGAATATGCCGGGAAGTTGTTATGGTAGTATTGGCGCGCTTGATGTTGATAACAATACAGGTAAGCCATATTATCACGACTTTCCGCAATTTACATCGCGCGATATGATACACGCTTATAAACCATTGCGCGAACATTTGGGTATTGAAAAAATACATATCGGCATTGGCGGAAGTATGGGCGGACAACAGCTTTTAGAATGGGCGATTGAAGAACCTGAGTTGTTTGACTATATTGTTCCCATTGCAACCAATGCGCAGCATTCGCCGTGGGGAATCGCTTTTAACGCATCGCAGCGCTGGTGTATTCAAAACGATTGCAGCTGGAAAAACAATACAGAAGACGCCGGTAAAGAAGGGATGAAAATTGCCCGCTCAATTGCGCTGTTATCGTATCGTCATTATGAAACATATACATCCACACAACATGGTTTTACTGCAAACACAGAGCTTTTACCCGTTGATAAACAAGTGTCAAAAGCAGAAAGCTATCAGCATTACCAGGGAGAAAAATTAGCTAAGCGATTCTCGGCATACAGCTATTATTTTCTTACCCAAACAATGGATAAACATAATGTCGGACGAGGCAGAACGTCTGTTCAGGCAGCTTTAAACGGAATCAAAGCCAAAACATTGGTCATTGGTATTTCTACAGATATTTTGTTTCCGCCGCAGGAGCAGGAATTTTTAGCGGCTTATATTCCGTCTGCGCAGTTGGCAATTATAGATTCGAATTTCGGGCATGATGGTTTTTTATTGGAATGCGATGAATTAACAAGATTACTCGAAGAGTTTGTGAAGCATTCATCCCCTAAAGAGGAATTTTAAAATACAGTTATACTTAAATCTTATTACTTAATACAACTACTTAATACAAAACAATGGATACACATAAACAATTAACAATCGGTTTGTTTGGCTTTGGCGTAGTGGGCGAAGGTTTGTATAAAGTGTTGCAGCAAACGCCATCTTTAAAAGCAACAATCAAAAGAGTTTGTATTAAAAATCCGGGCAAGAAACGCAATGCGCCGCCGGAATTATTTACCACGCAAAAAGATGCTTTGTTGTTTGATAAAGACATCAATGTAATTGTAGAAGTGATTGATGATGCCGACGCTGCTTTTGAAATTGTTTCTACCGCATTAAAAAATAAAAAAGCAGTCGTGAGTGCCAGCAAAAAAATGATTGCCGAACATTTACCCGAACTTTTGCAATTGCAGCAACAAACTGATATGCCTTTTTTATGCGAGGCGGCTGCGTGCGCTTCCATTCCGGTTATCAGGAACCTGGAAGAATATTATGATAATGATTTATTGCATTCGATAAAAGCGATTTGCAATGGTTCTACCAATTTTATTTTGACTAAAATGTTTGAAGATAAACTGGCTTTTACCGATGCATTATTGTTAGCGCAACAACTTGGTTTTGCAGAAAGCAATCCGAAGTTAGATGTGGAAGGTTATGATGCTGTAAACAAATGGAGCTTCTTATTAACTCACGCTTATGGCATTGTAGAAAGTCCGCGAAATATTTTATTTACCGGCATTCAAAACATACAGTTAAGCGATGCTTTTGTAGCAAAAGAAAAGCACAACGATATTAAATTGGTGGCACAAGCTAAGAAGTTGAAGAATGGTAAAGTGGCTGCGTTTGTATTGCCCCAATTGGTTGCTGATGATGATCATCTTTCATTTGTAAAAAATGAATACAATGGTGTAGTGATAGAAAGTGGTTTTGCCGATAAACAATTCTTTTATGGTAAAGGCGCCGGCTCATTTCCGACAGCTTCGGCTGTATTGAGCGATATTTCTGCTTTGCGCTATGATTATCGCTATGAATACAAGAAATTATATCATCATCAGCCGGGCGAACTGACAGATGATTTTTACATCCGCACGTATATCAGTTATCACGACATTAAGCTCATTCCAAAACATGAATTTGAATGGATTGAAGAATATCACAGCGGGCAGGAAAGAAGCTGGTTTATCGGCGTTATTCATTTTACCAAACTAAAAAACAGCGACTGGTGGAAGCAGCCAGGAATCTCGTTAATCTTAGCGCCGGATGCAATTATTGAAGACATCGAATTGAAGAAAATAAAGAAGCGCAGCCTGGAATTGGCCGGCTTATAAATGAAGTATATTTGTTTAAAAGAAGAACGTATTATGATAGCTACTTATAAGTTGAATGCAAATGAGCTAAGTATAGAATTATGGAATTCTATTAAAGAGGCATTTAAAGACAAAACAGTGGAAATCATTGTCTCCGAAACCATGGATGAAACAGAATATTTACTTAGCTCTTTGGCCAACAAAGAATCATTGATGAAATCAATGGCGCAATTAGAAAGTGGTGAAGTTGTTCGTTTCTCGATTGAAGAACTGAAAGAAAAATATGGTAAAGAGTGAAAGAAATCATCTTTACTTTAGAAGCACTTGAACATTTAGAGGAATGGAAATTCTCGGATCCTAAAATATTATTAAAGATTGTTTCGCTTATCTTAGAAATTGCCTCCAACCCTTTTACCGGAACCGGCAAACCTGAACCGCTAAAGTTTGATTTAAAAGGCAAATGGTCAAGAAGAATTAATCAGGAACACCGGCTTGTTTACGAAGTGAAAGATAAAGCCGTCATTATTATTTCCTGCCGGTATCATTACGAATAAACAAGTTCTGTCTTAACAGACTCCAACTTACCTTTGTTGCCTTAATTTCCTGCCATGCGCGAATTGTCTGTTGTTATTACGGTGATGAATGAAGAAGATAATATTTATCCTTTGGTAAAAGCCATTCGCAGCGCGCTGGAAGGTTTAGATTATGAAGTTGTATTTGTAGATGATGGCTCTCAGGATGCAACACGCGCACGGATAAAAGATGTGATTGATGAACGCATTGTGTTGGTTGAACTGCGCAAAAATTACGGACAAAGCACAGCTATGGCTGCCGGAATTGATTACGCCTCCGGCAAATACATCGCATTAATGGATGGCGACCTGCAAAACGATCCAACCGATATTCCGTTTATGCTAAACAAGTTGATAACAGAAGATTGGGACGTGGTAGCCGGCAATCGTGCTGATAGAAAAGACGGTGCGTTCTTACGGAAAATTCCCAGCAAAATTGCCAACGCCATCATCCGCAGCATGACGAAAGTGTATTTTAAAGATTATGGTTGTACGCTCAAAGTCTTTCGTCACGAAATTGCGGAAGATTTAGGTTTATATGGCGAGTTGCATCGTTTTATCCCGGTACTTGCAGCTATGCAAGGCGCACGAATTACACAGGTTGATGTGAAGCATCATGCGCGTCAGTTTGGTGTATCGAAATATGGTTTGGGAAGAACATTCCGTGTTATGAGCGACCTGGTAACCATGGTATTTTTTCGTAAATACAGTCAGAAGCCAATGCACTTGTTTGGCACATTAGGTTTTGCCAGTTTATTCATTGGCATCATCATAAACATCTATCTTCTTATATTAAAACTAATGGGTCACGACATCTGGGGAAAGCCATTAATTATTCTTGGAATGATTTTTCTCTTCGGCGGCATCCAGCTTATTACCATCGGCATTCTTGCCGAAGTGAGCATCCGCACGTACTACGAAAGCGGCAATAAGAAAACCTATCGCGTTCGTAAAGTGTTTAACAATACAACGGTTCTGCAATAACTTTTATGGTAATCAATCCCAAACTAAAGCAATGGTTGATATTGCTGGTAAAAATTATTGTAAGCGGCGGTTGTTTGTTTTATGTAATTCATAAAATAGATTGGCAAACTTCATGGCGAACCATACAAACCAGCAATCTCTTTTGGTTGTTTTGCGCCATTCTTTTAATCATCAGTTCTAAAATTATTGCGGCTTTCCGGCTCAACATTTATTTTAAAAATATCGGTGCCATTCTTCATCAGAAAATAAACATGAAGTTGTATTGGCTGGGTATGTATTACAATGTTTTTTTACCAGGCGGCATTGGTGGCGACGCGTATAAAGTTGTGATGCTAAACCGCACGTATAATCATCCCGCAAAGTTGCTGACAGCAGCCGTTTTGCTTGACAGAGTTAGCGGTGTAGCAGGCATTGGTGTGTTAAGCGCTTTATATTATTTTGGTGTGTTTAACGGCGATAATTATTCGTATTGGTTGTTAGCTTCTGTATTTCCGGCCTTGCTTATTTATTACTTTCTTGTGAGGCAATTTTTCCCTTCATTTATCCGTAGTTTCTGGAGTACATTCTGGCTCGGCGTTTTGGTGCAATTAACACAAGTCATCAGTATCTATTGTCTTATGTCGGCTCTTCATATTGACCATCATCATACCGAATACATTCTTATATTTCTTCTCTCTTCTTTGATTGCCGTATTGCCGTTTACCATTGGCGGTTTAGGCGCGCGCGAAGTAGTTTTTATTTGGGGCAGCCACCAGTTTTTATTAAATCAAAGTGAATCAGTTGTCATTAGTTTATTATTCTATCTCATCTCAGTAAGCATTTCTTTACCGGGTATTTATTGGGTGTATAACGATCCGTTACCAAAAGCGGTAGTAACGGCGGAAACGTAAATTATTTTCTTTAAAATTATTTGGGCTGTCATCTTTGATACCTTAATATAATTACCATTTGAACCAATCACTATAACTGCAAAGCGATCAATAAAATTCTTAATTATTATTAACCAAAATAATTATGCAACACCATAATTCTTCCTAAACCTTGTTTCTTGTTTACTTCTTTCTTGTTGTTTATTGCTTGAATCTCGTTTCTTGAATCTTGTTCTTTATATCTTGACTCTTGTATTCTTGTCTCTTATTTTGTTTCTTGTATCCTTGCCTCTTGAACCTTGAATCTTGTATCCTTGCCTCTTATAATCTCGTTTCTTCATCCAAACATTTGTTTCGCTTATAAAAACTCTTTACTTTCACCCCGCATTTCCACACACTATATTCTATACGATTACTATGAATCAAAAAACAAATTGGTCACAATTTGGAACCCTGATTACTGTATTTTTCTTTTGGGGTTTTGTAGCCGCCAGTAACGACATCCTGATTCCGGTTTTTAAAAAAGCATTTACGCTTACACAGTTGCAAAGCCAGTTGGTAGCTTTCGCGTTTTACATTGCTTATACCGTTGGGTCTATCATTTACATTGCTATTTCTAAAGCCATCGGCGGCGATTTATTAAACAAAACCGGTTATAAAAACGGTATTGCTATCGGGTTAATTATTTCGGCTATCGGAACATTGTTATTTTATCCGGCAGCCAATACGGCTTCTTTTACATTAATGCTGACTGCCTTATTTATTGTTGCCTTAGGTTTTTCATTACAACAAATCGCAGCTAACCCGTTAGCCATTGTAATCGGCGATCCGCAAACCGGGTCGCAACGGTTAAGTATGGCTGGCGGCGTAAATAATTTTGGAACTACGATTGGTCCTTTACTAGTAAGCTTTGCCATCTTTGGTTCGGTTACTTCAGGCAATACAGAAGCCAGTATTACGGCTGTAAAAACGCCTTATCTGATTTTAGGAATCGCCTTTATTCTGGTTGCTGTGTTTTTTAAATTTTCTTCAATACCAAATCAAATTAACACTGAACCCGATCCGGCAACAGAAATAGAAGAATCGCCAACCATAAAAGCCGACAGCACTGTGCGCAACCCGCAAAAGAACAGCGCATTGAATTATCCGCAACTGATTCTCGGTATGATTGGCATATTTGTTTATGTTGGTGTTGAAGTAGCTACGGCAAGTAATTTACCTGAATTTTTACGCGAACATATAGCTATATTAAATGGCAAGTTTGTAACAAAAACAGCTGATTTGATTGGTGCCAGAGAGTTTAGCAACGATCTAAATGCACCATTTATTTCGTTATACTGGGCTAGTTTAATGATGGGTCGCTGGTCAAATTCAGCCGATGCATTTGATATTAGCGCCGGTGCTAAAAAAGTTCTCAGTTTCATAATGCCTTATGTGGCTTTTATTATTTATTTGATAGTAAACAGCATAGCCAAACACGATGTAAGTACATTTTATGTTTACGCCGTTATTATCCTGGTTATGATTGCAGGCAATGTGCTTAGCAAAGGAAATCCGGCAACCATGCTGATGATTTTTTCATTCCTTGGCATTGCCGCTTTAATTATCGGGATGCTAACTTCAGGCATGGTTAGCGTGTTTGCTTTTGTGAGCGTTGGTTTGTTCTGCAGCACGCTCTGGCCTTGCATTTTCACGTTAGGTGTAGCTGGTTTAGGTCGGTTCACCAACCAGGGAAGCAGCTATTTAATTATGATGATTATGGGCGGTGGTTTTATCGCAGCTTTACAGGGCTGGCTGGCATCGCCGAACATTTTAGGCATTCAATACAGCTATATTGTAGGCGTTTGTTGCTTTGCTTACCTGGCTTTCTTTGCCATCAGGGCGAAAACAATTTTACGTTCCCAAGGTATAGATTATGATCGTCCTGTTTCAGGCGGCCATTAATCAAAAGATTCTTGCTATAACTTAAACTTTAGATACACATGATTCCTGTTTCGCAACAACTGGCAGTCGGCATAGATATAGGTGGAACCAATACTGTTTTTGGTATTGTAGATCATCGCGGTGAAATCAAATATCGCGGAGCCATTTCTACCCGCAGGCACGAAAAAATAGAAGATTATTTAGACGAATTATATGCCGCCGTTACACCTGCCATTGAGCATGTAGGTGGTATGGAATATATAAAAGGAATCGGCGTGGGTGCGCCAAATGCCAACTATTATTCAGGCACTATTGAATATGCGCCAAATCTCATCTGGAGAGGCATTATTCCTTTGGCAGATTTGATGAAGAATAAATTTAACCTGCCTTGCGCCATTACCAATGATGCCAATGCGGCCGCAGTTGGTGAAATGATGTATGGCGCCGCTAAGGGAATGAAAGATTTCATTATGATTACGCTTGGAACCGGTGTTGGCAGTGGTATTGTTATTAATGGACAAATCGTTTTTGGACACGATGGTTTTGCTGGCGAATTGGGTCATAACATTGTGATTCCCGGCGGACGTTATCATCCCGGAACTCACGCGCATGGCTCGTTAGAAGCGTATGCATCTGCAACCGGCGTGCGCAATACAGCGCTTGAAATGCTGGAAAAACATCCCGATCAGGATACGTTGCTTCGTAATTTTCCGGCTGACCAAATTGATAGCCGCGTGGTGTATGATTGCGCTATGCAAGGTGATGAAATGTCGAAAGAAATTTACCATTATACAGGCGAAATATTAGGAAAAGCCTTAGCCAATTTTGTGATGTTCTCTTCTCCTTCCGCGATCATTTTATTTGGCGGTTTGTGCAAAGCCGGCGACCTTATTATGAAGCCAACCAAGCAGTATATGGAAGAAAATTTATTACCCATTTTTCAAAATAAAGTAAAGCTGATTTACAGCGAACTCAAAGAAGCCGATGCCGCAATACTTGGCGCGAGCGCTTTAGTTTGGGAACTAAATCAATAAAGATTTTTTCATAACAAAAAGCTTCGCAGAACAATTTTGCGAAGCTTTTTTATTTATATCACACGTTGTTATTACAAATGAATTTTTATGTTACCAGCTTTCTAACTCCGGTTAAGCATCGTCGCAATCGCAGATTTGTTGTTTTTTCTCTTTTAAGTAAAGAGAAAAAAGAATCACTTTTGTACGCCTTGTTATTAATTAAACTTTTTTTGAACCACGAAGAGAATAAGACAAGAAAATTCACAAAGAATTTTTGTCTTTAGTCAACCTAAAAAGACTTTAGAAACTAATTCTTAAACAGGAACTTTATATAAAGCAACACCGCCTGTTAAGCCTGCGCCGGCAGCTACCAAAACAATTATTTTTCCGGGTTGCAACTTGCCTTCTTCAAAAGCCTGGTTTAATGTAACCGGCACTGTGCCTGCAATACAGTTACCTGCTTTATCAATAGACACTTCCATTTTGTGTAAAGGTAAATGCAATAACGAAGCTGTTTTTTTCATGATAAAAAGATTTGCCTGGTGCGGAACAAACACATTTATATCATCAATAGAAAAATGGTTTCGTTCACAAATTTCTTTTGTCAGATCAGCCATTTTATGAGCCGCCCAATTTGCAAATTTTCTCCCTTCTATTGTCAGCAAAGTTCCATGCAAATCTTCATCAATTGTTTGGTGCGAAGCGGGCATACGGCTTCCGCCAGCGGGTACGTATAGTTGCTTAAAACCTGAACCATCAGCCCATAACTGGATATCTAAAAAACCGTTATTGTTATTATCATTTGTTAGCAAAACAGCGCCTGCGCCATCGCTAAACATCGGCAGAAAAATATCATCGCTTTTTCTTACTTGTCTCGACTTTGTATCGGCACCAATCACAAGTACATATTTCATCCCGGTTGCAACCATCCTGATACCTGTATCAAGCGCATATAAAAAGCCACTACACGATGCTGTAATATCAGAAACGGGACAAGCAGCGCCTAACAATTGCTGAACAATATAAGACGCGCCGACATTTACATAATCGGCTGTTTGCGTAGCCAAAATAATTCGATCAAGTTGAGAGGCTAAAATGCCCGCGCGTTCTAACGCTTGCTTACCTGCCGCCGCCGCAATATCGCTTGTTGCAATGTCTTTATCAGCCCAGTGACGTTGGCGAATTCCGGTGATAGCTTCGTGTCGTTCGGGATTGAAATGGATAAGTCCCAATTGTTCTTTTAGCTCATAATTAGTAATTGAATTTCCCGGCAGATGAGCACCAAACCCAATCATATTTACACCCCAACTTTTTCTGCCGTTATTCATAAATTTTATGACAGTAAATACGATTTATTAATGATCCGTAAGATGGTTGTTTTAATTGGCACTCAATGTTTCCAGCGCTTTTTTTACCATCGCATCATCGCTGTTTGCCAGCTCATAATAACCTTCTGTACGAAAGATTTGCCTTGCCAGGTAAGCGGGCATTTTTTCCAATACATTTTCTTTTGCCTGCGGCGAAAGATCGGTTAAAACAATACTGTCGTGCGCTGCAAATTGCGCAAGTTCTGTCCAGTTAAACTTGTTTTCTGTAAATTGCTGTTTAAGCTGTTCAGGCGTTTTTACATTTTGTAAAGCCTGCTTATTTTCCATAAAAAAATGATAGATATAATTACTGATCGTGCCTTTGTAAAACATCTCTGTAACCGCTCTTGGCTGCGCTGTTGTATCGAATGGAACAAAGATGTCAGGTGTTATTCCGCCGCCGCCATATACCAATCTTCCACCCGGCGTTTTAAAAGGTTTTGTGGTTGGCTTTGTGGTATCGCCAACAACAACTTCACCATTGTGAAAACGTTGAATTAATTCTTCTTCATAAGCTTCTTTTCCCTTGTTATATGGCTTTTGAATATTACGTCCCAAGGGCGTATAATAACGGGCAACCGTAAGACGTAATGCGCCGCCATCACTCAAATTATATTGTTGCTGCACCAAGCCTTTGCCGAAAGTGCGCCTGCCAATAATGGTGGCACGATCCCAATCCTGCAAAGCACCACTTAAAATTTCACTGGCAGAAGCTGATGTTTCATCAACCAAAACAACCAATTTCCCGCTTTCAAACAAACCTTGCTTTTTGCAATGATATTCGGCTCTTGGTTCTTTCGCTCCTTGTGTATAAACAACCATTTTTTCATCATCTAAAAATTCATCGGCAATACTTACGGCCTGCGATAAAAAGCCGCCGCCGTTGCCGCGCAGATCAACAATTAACTTTTGTATGCCTTGCTTCTGAAGGTTTTGCAGAGCTTTGATAAATTCGTCATAAGTATTTTCGCCAAACTTATTGATACGGATAAAACCGGTTTGCGGAGCAATCACATAATCTACATCAACAGAAGGAACCGGAATTGTGTTGCGCGTAATTGTTATGGGTACAAGTTTGCCATCGCGAAGCATAGTTATTTTTACCTGGCTGCCACCTTCGCCGCGAAGGAAACGACGAACATCGGCAGGTACAATTTTTTTACCTGTCATGGTTACCGTATCGTTTATCTTAATCATCTTATCGCCTGCTTGTACACCGGCTTTATCGCTGGGTCCATCCTGTAATACATTCACTACATTTATCGTATCGTCAAATATCTGGAACTCAACACCAATACCTTCAAAATTGCCCTGCAAATCTTCATTCACAGCTTGCAAATCCTGCGGCGGAATATAAATAGAATGCGGATCGAGATGAGCCAGCATATCATTAATAGCATCGTCTTTTAAACTGTCTGTTCCTACTTTATCAACATATTTATCGCTGATGAGTTTCAGAATTTCACTTAACGCAGATGAATTGGATTTATTCATAAAAAAAGCCGACGTGCCGCCTGTATTTCCCCGCAACTGATACCCGATTGCCATTCCTCCTATCAACACGATTGCAAACAAGAGGGGCAACCAAACCTGTAGTTTTTTACTTCCCATAAATTGTTGTTCTTTGTACATCGAACCTATCAAAACGCGAATATCTGTATAGTTTACTGAAAGGATTTTAAAAATTTATCTATGGCAGTTACATTGATTGCTGATAGCGGAGCTACAAAATGTGAATGGTGTTTATTGAACAATGGTGAAAGAAAAGCGATTCTGACAACTGGCATCAATCCGTATTTTTTATCTCATCCGCAGATTGTAAGTTTATTAGAGAAAGAACTGATGCCGTTGCTTTCTTCGTTACCAGACAATATTTTTTTTTACGGAACCGGTTTAAGCAACGAAGACAATGCAAAGACGATAAAAGCCGTTTTAAAGCATCTTTTTCCAAAAGCGAAAACTTGTATTGATACAGATATATTAGCCGCCGCAAGAGCCGCTTGCGGCAACCGCAAAGGCATTGTTTGCATTTTAGGAACCGGCAGCAATTCGTGCTATTACAATGGCAAAAGCATAATAAAAAACATTGCGGGTATTGGTTATGTTTTGGGTGATGAAGGCAGCGGCGCTTATCTTGGAAAAAAAGCAGTACAATACTATTTGTATAATACTTACGACGAAGACTTGCGCGCCCGCTTTGATGCTATGTTTGTAACCTCGCCAAAAGAGATTCTGGAAAATGTGTACAGCAAGCCGTTACCCAATCGTTACTTAGCTTCTTTCACTACATTTTTAGCAGAGAATCGCGGTCATTATATGATTGAAAATATTTTGGAAGACGGATTGAATGATTTCTTTTTTCAACATTTGTGCAAGTTTAAAGAAAGCTGGAAATTGCCTATTCATTTTGCAGGCGGCGTTGCGTTTGGCTTTCAGGATATACTAAAAGAATTATGCAAGTCGTACGAGTTTGAAATAGGAAGCGTAATCAAAAGCCCGATGGATGGATTAATCCAATTTCACAATCAATAGAACAATATAAAAAGAGTACTTTTTACAATGAATCAATTTACCAGAACCACGGAGCAACCATCGCTTTACAGGCATTTAGAACAAATGTCGGTAGCCGAAATTGTTACTCATATTAACGAAGAAGATAAAAAAGTAGCGCTGGCTGTAGAAGCAGCTTTGCCACAAATTATAAAGCTGATTGAAGCCACTGCAGACAGAATGTTAGCTGGCGGAAGATTGTTTTATATTGGTGCAGGCGCAAGCGGAAGAACCGGCGTGTTAGATGCCAGTGAATGTCCGCCAACTTTCGGCGTTCCGCAAGAGCTGGTAACTGGTATTATTGCCGGTGGAAGTCTTGCCATTACACAAGCGGTTGATAAAGCGGAAGACAATGAAACACAAGGCTGGATTGATTTACAGCATCATGGCATCAATGGCAACGATGTTGTAATAGGCATTGCGGCAAGCGGCACAACGCCTTATGTATTAGGTGCCGTAAAAACCTGCAATGAACAAGGTATTGTAACAGGCGGCATTGCCTGTAATGCCGGAAGTCCGCTGGCAACAGAAGCACAATACCCGGTTGAAGTGGTGGTTGGTCCCGAGTTTATTACCGGCAGTACCCGAATGAAAAGCGGTACAGCGCAAAAGTTGATTTTAAATATGATTTCAACAACAATTATGATTAAGCTTGGCAGGGTGCAAGACAACCAAATGGTAAATATGCAGCTTACTAACGAGAAGCTTTTAGAACGCGGCACACGCATGGTAATGCAGCAGTTACAGCTTAGCGATTTTGAAGCTGCAAAGAAATTGCTTCTCAAATATGGCAGCGTGGCAAAAGCTGTTGGTGCGGGTACATAATTAAATGTTGATTAAAAGCGTATTTTCTTCACGGGAAAAATTAATCGGAAATAAAATTGCAGTAATTTGGCAGTAAAAATTATCTATTCTCAATCATTTATACTTATGAAAAAAAATCTACTCTCTGTTCCCGTAATAATGGTTTTATGTGCAGGGCTTCATACAGCGAAAGCGCAATCATCAACTGCGTTTGCTATAACGGGCGAAAGCAAAGGCAACGTGAACTGGTCTGTAATTCGCGAAATTGATTTATCAACTGGCGCGTTGGTTCGTAATATTTATTTACCGGCAACAGAAAAACCTGCACATATTGATGCTTCCACAGGCAAAGAAATGAATGTAGATGCTACGGCGGCAGTAGCAAAAGGAAGTGTAACACCTTGCACTTGCCAGTCGCCTTCTTTAGCTGCAGCCACAGCGTACGACGCACGACAGAAACGCCTTTATTTTACAACGTTGTTTGGCAGCGATTTACAATATATTGATGTAACGAAAAAAGAACTAAAAATATATCACGTTACGTCTCAGAATCTGAAAGCGTTTCCGTCAACAGCCGGCGAGGCAGATAATATAACACGTATGGTTTTCGGCTCGGACGGAAATGGTTATGCCATTACCAACAACGGCAATCATTTTATACGTTTTAGCACCGGTAAAACGATTTCTGTAAAAGATTTGGGAAGCCTGACAGATAAAGCAACCAACGAAGTTAGCATACACGCTCAAGCTGAAAGCTGGGGCGGCGATATGGTTGCAGATGATGCCGGTTCTTTGTATGTTTTTACCGTTGCCGCACATGTATTTAAAATCAACCCAAATACTTTAGAAGCTCAGTTTTTGGGCACGATTAAAAATCTGCCGACCGCTTTTAGTATCAATGCGGCGGCAGTTGATAAAAACGGCAATGTAACAGTTGCCAGTTCTATAGATGCAAACAGCTATTTTAGTGTAAATATGAAATCGCTGGAAGCCACAGCTGTTGCGGCTCCTGATAAGATATATAATGCTTCTGACTTTGCAAACAGCAACTTGCTGGCAACCGAAAAATCTTCTGTTGCAAAAGTTGCCCCGGTTGTTACTGTGAAGAGCGGAGAAACTGTTAGCATTTATCCAAATCCGGTTAAGAATAAACTTGTGAATGTTTATTTTAATGGTGATTTGCAAGGCAAACACATGGTCGAAGTTGTTGATGTTAATGGTAAAAAAATCGCAGCGAAAACAATTGAATTGTCTTCAAAAAATCAATCACAAACAATACAATTGCCGGCTTCTATGGCTGGCGGATTGTATATTGTGCATGTGCTGGGTTCAAATAATAAAAATGTTTTTACAGCAAATATTGTTGTTGAATAGTTCTGAAATATAAAAACTCTTTGAATTAATTTGCTTTTTATCTATTGATTAATTAAGATTCGGAACGTTGAACGGAGCGTCGCAAGTAAAGATCAACCGGAGTTACCGGCGCTCGTAACATAACCTGTATTTATTATAAAAAGTTCTGCTTTACAAGGCAGAACTTTTTTGTTTTATTTTGTTGCAGCAAAGGCCGAGAATGATTGCCTTAAATATATTACATGCAGAGAAAAGAACCGTTTCAGAAAAGCCCGAATTATCAGTCGAAAAAAAACATTATTGCCGGTCGTAACCCGATAATTGAAGCTTTGCGTTCAGATCAATTGGTTGATAAAATATTGCTGTTTAAAAATGCAAGCGGCGAAGCGATTAACGAAATCCGGTTGCTTGCCAAAGAGCGCAATATTCCTATTCAGTTTGTGCCGATTGAAAAATTAAACGGCACAACCAATGTGCAACACCAGGGAGTTGTAGCATTTAAAGCCAGCGTTCAATACCAGGATTTGCAACAGGTAATTGACTGGGTAAACTCGCAAGGCGAAACGCCGCTTTTTTTAATGCTTGATGGCATAACAGATGTTCGCAATATTGGTGCAATTGCCAGAAGCGCTGTTTGTTGCGGCGCGCAGTCAATTATTATAGCAGATAAAGGCGTTGGCGCATTAAATGAAGAGGCTGTAAAAAGCAGCGCCGGCGCATTAGAAAAGATACAGGTTTGCAGAGTGAGCAACTTAGCAAAAGCCTTGGAAACACTGCATTTGAACGGTATTAAAGTTTGCACAAGCGAGATGAAAGCAAGACATAAAATTTATGAGCTCGACCTGGCTGTTCCGTGTTGCTTTATTATGGGCAATGAAGAAAAAGGAATTGCTAAACAATTGTCTGATACGGCGGATGAACCTTTCACAATACCGATGTCGGGCGGTTTTGATTCGTTTAATGTATCGGTGGCAGCTGGAATTGTGTTATATGAAGCGATGAAACAAAGACAATTAAAACATGCAAAATAATTTTTCAAACATGCAAGCTTTGCAGTTGGTCGAATGTCCGCGTGATGCCATGCAAGGCTGGCAACACTTTATACCAACGGAACAAAAAGCAGAATACATCAATCAGTTATTGCAGGTTGGTTTTGATACCATTGATTTTGGCTCTTTTGTTTCGCCGAAAGCTATACCTCAAATGAAAGATACCAAAGAGGTTTTAGCAAAGCTTAATATACAAGATACAAGTTCTAAATTACTGGTGATTGTTGCCAATATCCGTGGTGCCGAAGAAGCCGTTGTCTATAATGAAATTGCTTATATTGGTTTTCCGTTTTCCATCTCGCCGACTTTCCAGTTTCGCAATACCAATTCTACAATTGAAGAAAGTTTGCATACGGTTGATGCTTTACAGGAACTTTGTATAAAGAATAATAAAACGCTTGTTATTTATCTCAGTATGGGTTTTGGAAATCCTTACGGCGATGATTATAACGAAGACGTCTTGCTGCATTTTGCAAAATTGATGGCTGAAAAAAACGTCCGTATTCTTTCACTTTCAGACACTGTTGGCGTAGCAACGCCGCAGCAAATCAGCCATGCATTTTCTGTATTGATTCCGGCTTATTCGCAAATAACATTTGGCGCTCATTTACACACAACACAAAACAATTATCAACAAAAGCTGAAAGCCGCTTTGGATGCGGGCTGCCGGCGATTTGACGGTGCTTTAAAAGGCATTGGCGGTTGCCCGATGGCGCAAGACGCGCTGGTTGGTAATATGCCAACGGAACTAATGATTGAATACTTAGAAAGTCTTGACTACTACACTCATATCAACCATGATAAATTGAAGCAAAGTATTGAGGCAGCAACAAAATTATTTGTATAAATGCAGTTCCAGATTCCGATACAGATTCCGCATATAAAACCGCCGGTTACTTATAAAGATAAATTGTTGTTGATGGGTTCGTGTTTTACAGAGCACATCGGTAATTATTTGTCTGATGTTAAGTTTCCTGTTTTGCAAAATCCAAACGGAATTTTGTTTGATCCGTTGAGCGTTTGCCGCAGTTTAATTTCTTATATAGAGAACAAACAATACAAAGAAGAAGATTTATTTTGTTTGAATGAAGCCTGGCATAGCTGGCAGCATCATAGCCGTTTTTCAAATCCAAACAAAGAAGAAGCTTTACAAAAAATCAATACGTCTCAATACGATGCGCACCGGTTTTTGAAGTCAGCCGATTGGTTAATTATAACGTTAGGTTCTTCTTTTGTTTATAAATTTTCTTATAACGATAAAGATGTTTTAGCACAGGAAAATAAAAGCGTTGCCAATTGTCACAAAGCGCCATCGAAACTGTTTTATAAACATCTTTCAACGATAGAAGAAACGGTTACTGCATTTGATGGAACTCTTTTCCGACTGTTTCATTTTAACCCGCAACTAAAAGTCATTTTCACCATTAGCCCGGTTCGTCATTTGCGCGATGGCGTAATAGAAAATAACCGCAGTAAAGCACGATTGTTAGAAGCCGTTCATCACCTGGTAAATAAGTTTGAGAAATTATATTATTTCCCGGCTTATGAATTGGTGATTGATGTTTTACGTGATTATCGTTTTTACGATATTGATATGGCGCATCCGAATTATGCGGCCACACAATTTGTTTTGGAAAACTTTTTTGAATATTGCGTAGAACCAAAATCGAAGTCTTTATCTGAGGAAATCCGGAAGATTGTTATTGCGAAAAATCATAAGCCTTTTAACGCAGCTTCGCAACAACATAAATTGTTTTTATCATCGCACAAAGCGAAGGTTGAACAGTTGCAAAAACAACATCCTTATTTAGATTTTAGCAGCGAATTAAATTATTTTTCCGAGTAATAAAAAGCCACTGCATTGTTACGCAGTGGCTATCCGGCACATCGCCGGCAGATTATTTTTGGAGAAGCCCAGTTAGGCGATACTAACTGAAGGCGTCCATGATTTATCTGTAGATTGCATGAATACCTCCTTTTTTTTGATGAGTTATAAAGATAGAAAACTTTGCGTTATCGTCAAAGAATTTCGCCTGTTAAAAGTGTTTAAATTGATACTTTTCTAACTATATTTTTTACAGCTTACGACATGCTGAATGTGTTTGTATGAAGTGTGTTTGCTTTATCAACATATTCGTTCTTAATATGCCAATCGAGAGTTGTAAAGGTTTGCTCGTTGCTTTTGGTTGCACCTGCAAAAAGCATCAGTTTGTAACCATTATCTTCCCTTGCAAAAATAAGCTCTTTGTTGTTGAACATGTAACCTAAGTAGTCTTCGATAAGTTGGGTTGAATAAACAATGGCATTGCCTTGCTTACTGATAAAAACTTTTGCGTTGAAAGAAAATCCATTGTAATCGAATGCGACGATAAATTTTTTCATACAGTTTATTCAGTTTTGATGTAGAATAAAATTAAAAAAAAGAAGGACTTAAAAAATTATAATCCGATTAATTTATCCAGATTATTTTAAAAATTATCAAGATTCTTCAAAAAAAATCATAGCTATTTTTTTTCTATTTGTTTATTCCTTTTGTGGCGATTAGTAACCCACTTTCACTTTTATTCCCCGAAAAGAGATTGGATTTAAAATAATCTCAAAGCCAGGCTGCCATTTGTTCGCTATATATTAATGACTGAATATTGAAGCAATCGTACTATCCGAATAAAAAAAATCCGCCAACTGAATATCAAAAGATATCAATTAGCGGATAAATTCACCTACCAATGACTAACTAACGCAGTCTTTTATTTTAGTTTTTTTTTCTGCGGATAAATATTCCTGTAATGTGATTCTGCCATTACAAAGGTGATTGTACAGAATATTTTTATTAAGCTTGCTTTCTCTGATTTTTCCGACCATTTCTCTATCGAAAAAAAGGTCTTTTAATAATGTTATCATATCTTAATTACTTTTTGTTTTAAAATTGTGTGATTTATACACATTAATACAAAAGCAAAGAAGAAGTAACCTGTTTAAACGATTAAATTTTTGTTAACCGAAATCAACTTTGTTGAAGATCAATATTTTAGAACAAAATAAAAATTCTAAAGAAAACTTTTAGATTTGATTTAATTCTTGCTAAACCGGTACATAACCGGCGTTTGATTATTTCGCAAAAATAGGAAACGATTGCCTGTTTTGCCGTTAATAACAGCAATGTCTTTTATTTCGCCCTGCACCTGTAAGCCGGAGTTTTTTTGTGGCGTCCAGGTAAAATTCCCTTTGCCGTCATTAATTAATACATCACCATAACTGGCGTCTAATCTTTCAAACTGCGGAAGAAAATCGTACATGTTTCCGGCTAACAGCAAATCGGTAAAACCATCGCCGTTTATATCAAGATTACGAATTGCATTTACAGAGGAAAGTTGTGTCATATCAGGCATTCTGCGAAGTTCAAACTGCCCGTTTCCTTTATTTATGGCGACAATAGAACTGCAATAATTGAATTGCTTTACAATTGATTTATTTATAACTGCCGGGAATAATTCCTGAATAGATTTTTTTGCATAGTCTTCGTGCCTTAGATTTTGCTTTTTTACCGCCGGAATCTGGTCTTGCAGTTCACGCTTTAAAATTACCGGCAAATCTTTTCCATTAACTGTTGAAGTAACAACTTTATCCAGGTTTCCATTCTGGTTAAAATCATTAATAAACAATTTTACCGGGTGCGCTGAATCGGGATGCAGGTAAAAATTTTCGCCGATATTACCCAATAATAAATCCTGTTTTCCGTCGCCGTTTACATCAGCCGCAGTTACCGTTTGCCAAATGCCATACAAATTATTCAGGTTTGATTTTACTTCTTCAAACTTATTATTCTGATAAGTAAAAATGCGTGGCGACATCCATTCGCCGGTCAATACAAGTTCTTTTTTAGTATCGCCGGTTACATCAGCCCAAACTGCGCCTGTTATCATACCGGCACCGGCAACGCCCGGATTCTGCGTTTTGGCAATATCAGTAAAATGCCCGTTTCCATCGTTTACAAGCAATGAACTTACCGGCATCATTCCATAATTTTTAGGAACATTTCTGCCGCCTACAAATAAGTCTAAATCGCCATCACCATCCCAATCATTCGCAACTACAATCCCAATATTGGCGCTATTCGTTGGCAATGCAGACGCATCTATGCTAAAATTCCCGGCTCCGTCATTTTTATACAGCCGGTTTTGTGTTTGCCGGCTAAAGCCTTCGCTGTTATTACCACCGGAGCCGACAAACAAATCAAGATCACCATCTTTATCAGCATCAAAAAGAAGCACAGCCGCATCTTCAAAATCTGTAAATTGTTTAAATACAGGTTCTTCTTTTTTTACAAATTGTCCATCACTCGTTTGCAAATACATTTGTCCACCTTGGCCGTTTCCGCCACCAATATAAATATCTTCCAGCCCATCGCCGTTTACATCGCCAACAGCGGCTTTTGGACCTTCGTGAGATAGCATTTCAGGCACATTGCGCTCATAATAAAAATCAACATAATCGTCTTCGGAATGTTTATCGAAGTTGGATTTGACAGAGTCAAAATAAGCTTTTGTTGTAATAACAGGTTCAGCAAAACGATAAGGTTGACTTTCGATTTGCGTTATATTATACAACTTATCAATTGCCGGAGATATATAAATCGTATAAGTTCGGTCAGGCCAAACAATAATCATAGAATCAATCGCTTTGATGCTGCCTAAACCGATGATTTGCTTATAATCCATACAGCTTTGAAAGCCACGGCTTGGAATGACTTCGCGGGTTAGAATTTGTTTTCCGGCATAAACTTTTATTGTGCTGCCAATAGCAAATGTGTTTTTTTCTTTTCCTTTCAACAATACACTGATGTAATTATTTTTGGTTTGTTCGCGCGAATTATTTTTATAAATAAAAGCCGGTCCATTCTCGTTGCTGATAACAACATCTAAATCGCCATCGTTATCTAAATCGCCATACGCCGCGCCATTGCTCCATGATGGCTGACTAAAACCCCAGTCTTTGGCTTTATCTGTAAACTTCAGATTGCCTTCGTTCTTAAAAGCTTTGTTTAATAGCGGCGTTCTGGGTATTTCTTTAAGAATATTATCAACGCTTTCTTTCTTGCCGGTCAGCACCATTTTCTGGTTTATATTGTCAGCAAAAAAATCCATAAAATCTAAGTTTGTAACATCGCGGTTTACGCCGTTGCAAACAAAAATATCGTTCAAACCATCGTTATCTGCATCAAACATCAGTGCGCCCCAACTCCAATCGCTGGCAGAAACACCACTATAATTCGCCGTTTCGCACCATTTGCCATTTTGATTATTAATCTGTAAACAATTCTTCATGAATTGATGGTAAAATCCTTGTTTCAGTTTAATGTTATAAACATCATATCCATCAAAAGCACCGGTTGTTTTTAAGCGATAATCATCATCCGACAACATATCGGTTGTGAAAATATCCGGGTAACCGTCGTTATTTACATCGGCAATATCAGCACCCATCGAAGAAAAACTGGTATGCTCAATACAATTCTCAAAGTCATCTTTAAAAGTGCCGTTCTTTTGATTAATGTATAAATAATCGCGCTCGTAAGAATCATTTGACACATACACATCAGGATAACCATCGTTGTTAATATCGCCAACAGAAACGCCTAATCCAAATGAAATGAGGCTGCCGTGAATGCCTGCTTGTTTGGTGACTTCCGTAAAATGTCCGCCATTATTTTGAAACAAATGATCGCCGCCACCTTTTAAAAACTGTCCGACCTGCCATTCCTGTTCCGGCAAATCGCGATTGTTTGCATACCCCAACTGATTAATCGGAATCGGGCTATTATTAATCATAAAACAATCTAAATCGCCATCCAAATCATAATCGAAAAAAGAAACCTGGGTTGTATAAGCCGATATATCTAACCCGTATTGCTTGGCAGATTCTGTAAACGTTTGGTTATGATTATTGATATATAATTTGTTTCTGCGGTTTCCATTGCTCATATGCCCGGAATTGCAAACATAAATGTCGAGCCAGCCATCGTTATTAATATCAACCATTACTACGCCGGTACTCCACATACTATCTTGCTTAAAACCCGCTTTTGGTGTAATGTCTTCAAATTGCCAGTTACTTTTATTCAAATACAATTTATTATCACCCATGTTGGAAGTGAAGAAAATATCGGCTTTGCCATCATTATTAATATCGCCGATCGCTACGCCGCCGCCATTGTAAAAGTTGCGAAACAAAAAGCTGTTTTCAACTTTTCCATCTTCAACATTATTAGTGAAATTGATTCCGGTTTTGTCCATTAACTGGAATAAAGTTGGCTGTTCTTGTTTGTTATTACATGAATAAAAACAGTATAAATAACATAAACAAAGCAGTATAATAAGCGATGTAAATTTCATTTTGGAAGCCTCAATCTGAAATAGTAAGATATTTATTGACAAGTAAATTGTGAAACTATCTGTTTACAGGTAATACATTTACAGAAAGCTCTTTTGCAAATAAAATTCTTTAAAACAAAATTTTTGGAGCTTTTTAGTTTATTAACAATCTTACATAGTTTTTAAAAAGAATTTTGTAAATAGATTTTAATTTTTGCTTTGCACATCGACAGTTTAGGGTAAACTTACTGTTATAAAATCAAGTACAATAACTATTTAATCCGAATTTAAAATAATGTTTGTAAAACGCCTATTGATTACCGGACTTGTCATTTTGCTAATTTTTATTACTGCAATTTATTTTTTTATTCCTTCAACATTAACTGTACAAAATGTAACTGCAATAAAGTGCAACCCAATCGGCTCCAGCAGAATTATAACTGATTGGAGAAAAGCTTTTTACATACATACAGATACTTCATTTTCTTTAAATGGTTATAGTTATTCTGTAGTAAAAAAATTCTCAAACGGCGCTGATTTTTTAATTATTAATGACAATCACTTTTATGCAACTAAGGCGTTATTACTGCCACACTCACCAGATTCTTCTTCATTAATTTGGACTACGATTTGTAAAACGGGCAATAATCCTATAGCAAGAGTTAAAGCTTATTTCCGTTTAATTGGTTTAAAGAAAAATTTAAATATCTGTACACAACAATTAGCCTCTTACTTAAGCACCGACAGTAATATTTATAGATATAAAATTAGTTATACTACTTTAACAGATACTTTTTTAGTATCAATCAAACATACTTTTTCAGCTTTTCCATCTATCGATGATGTTTATAAAATGATTGATCAATTAAAGAAATATGCGAAAGAGCAAGGTGCCAAACAAACCAATTATCCAATGTTAAATTCGGTAAAAACGGATAGCGGTTTTATTGTCATGGCTGGTTTGCCAGTTAATAAGTCACTTCCCATGTATGGTGATATTCAACCTAAAAGACTTTCGCCAATGAAAGATAAAATTCTTGCTACAGAAATTACGGGCGGAGAAGCTACAGTGCAAGATGCTTTCATGCAAATAGAACTTTATATGCAAGATCATTCTTTATCAGCACCGGTTATTCCATTTGAATTTTTAATTACTGATCGAAATAAAGAAAGCGATACTTCAAAATGGCATACTACTATATATTATCCAATTATATAAAAACAAAGGAGGAGACTGTAAATTATAGTCTCCTCCTTTGTTTTTATATAAGAAAATGGGATTATTAATACCCCGGATTCTGAGTCAAGTTAGGATTCGCTAATAACTGATCAGGTGAAATTGGAAATAAAAGATGTGTATTATCTTTATCTGCCGTAGCATCTTTTAATGCCCAAGGTTTTAAGAAAACACCAAACCTGATTAAGTCTTGTCTTCTCCAGCTTTCAAAATACATTTCACGTCCTCTTTCAGCAAGTAAAGTATTCGGGTCTGCAATATTACCATCATTTACTATTGCAATTGTGCTTAGAGCAGGTGCACCTCTTTTTGCTCGTAAATCATTGATAATTACTAAAGCACTTGACATATCAGGACTTTGTAATCTCATTTCGGCTTCTGCAACCATTAATAACGCATCAGCATATCGGAAAATTTGTAATTGATTAGTTTGATTTCCTCCACTATATCCATTATAATCCGGCGGATATTTTACCACTCGGATACCAGCTATTTCAAGACGCTTTTTATCTATTTCAATATTATTTACATCAGGAGTAAAAGCAAGTGGATTACCCTGGCGATCTTTAATTGCCTGTCCGGCTTCATTATATTGCTGACCAACAACCAACCCTGGTTTTAAACCAGATTTCTCAGTAACTCCTGCATAAGGTTTACCTCCGATGCGAGTATCAGACGTATCGAACGTGTTATAAAAATCTGCAACCGTTGAAAAACCATTCCAACCAGCACTACCAAACGTTTTATTTTGATCCCAAGAATTATAGTGCAATGTCATCATCCATCTTGCATTAATACCACCATTACCTCTGCCGGTTACAGCAGAACCAGCACTTCCGTTATTTGGCCAAGCTAATATTTCCTCTTTTGATAATGTAGCATTTTGTGGTCCAAAATTATCAAAATAGTTTGCAGTTAAACTGTATTTACCACTTTGAATAATTTCATTTCCTAACGTTATTACTCTTTGCATATCCGCATCATCAAACGTTGGTTTTGAATCTACGGTGGCAGTAGCTTTGTACAAGAAAGCAGCTTTATTTAATAGAACCTTCATTAATAGAAACTTAGCTGCATTAGGACTTGCACTGTAAGGTGCGTTATCGGCAGAAAGCTGGGGAATAATGCTTGTTAAAGTATTTACCAATGTGTCAATAGCTGCCTGTGGTTGTAACACAGGTGACGCAGTAAGATCCGAGTAGTTGTTTATTTCACGATAAGGAACTTGTCCATATAAATCTAATAAATAAAACTGAGCAACTGATCGTAAAAATAAAGCTTCAGCGCGTCTTTCCTGATCAGAGCCACTGTTGTAAATTGTTGAAAGAGCATCACTTTGTAATTTACCCAAATCATTAAAAACTGTCTTAATCTGTACATGCAATGCGTCCCATGTATGTGTATGCAATACACGCCATACGCCATTATCATCCCAATCGCCTCCTCGTGCTGGTATAAGCGCCTCATCACTTGTTGTTTCTTCTAACGAAAACAAGCGATCTTGAGCATGCATCATAGCATTCATGTCGTTATACGTGCTGTTCAATAAACCTTGAATGTCAACTGCGCCAGCTGAGGTAGGGAGTTCCGAAAATCCATCATGGAGATTTTGGTCCAATTTAGTACATCCGAAAAATGTACTAAAAGACAAAACTCCTATAAGTGAAAAATATTTAAGTTTCATTTTTTTATGTTTATAGCAATCAAATGTTAGAGAGAAAAGTTTACACCAAATAGAAAAGTTCTCTGCGTAGGATAACCAATATAATCGATACCTAAAGATGGAATACCGTTTAATGATTTGTCAACATTTACTTCCGGATCGAATCCTGAATATTTTGTTATAACAAATAAATTATTTACACTTGTATATACACCCAGATTTTTAATTACTTTACCAATATCGCCAAAATTGTATCTCAACGAAACACTTTGTACTTTAAAATAACTTCCATTTTCTAAAAACCTTGTAGAAGGAGTAATTCTGTTAGCTGGACTTTCAGTCGTGTTTACAATAGAAGATAAAATATTTCTTCCACCATTAATATTACCAATATTTAATACACTCATGGCAGTGTTATTATATATTTTATTTCCAAAAGCACCATGTGTACTAATTGATAATGTTAATTTCTTATAAGAAACATCAGTACTAAATCCCAACAGAAGATTTGGATTAGGATTTCCTACATAAGAAGCAGTATCATAAATTCCCTGACCATTTTGCTCAAACCCTTTAAAAGTAGGAAGATAGTAAACGTCAACAGGTTGGTTATTAGCAATTGCTTCGGCATAAGCGTTACTGGTTCCTTGTCCACTTAATGCACCGGTAAACTGATACGGTTTTGTACCAAAAGCAGAATAAACGAACTTGTTTTTAAGTGTTGTTATATTAGCATTTGCACTCCAGGTAATGTCTTTAGTCTGTACTATATCAGCTCCTATGGATATTTCAAAACCACTATTTTTTACAGTAGCGCCGTTAATATTCTTATAAACGGATGCTCCGGCACTTGGTTGAGATATAACAAATAAAAATACAGGATCTGTTGTCTTTTTATTGAAATAATCAACAAAACCGTAAACACGTCCTTTTAAAATAGCGAAATCAATACCTGCATCAATAGACTTTACAGTTTCCCACTTAAGAGAGTCGTTACCATAATGTACGCGGTTAAAGGAGCCATTAGCACCATATTGACTGTAATCTAAAGCCGCATCCGCAGGAAATTCCTGGTTACCTGTTTCGCCATATCCACCACGTAAACGAAGATTAGTGAAAATATTATTTCCTTTCATAAACTCTTCGTTATTAATATTCCAGGCAGCTGCAAATGATGGGAAATATGCATATTTATTTCCTGATCCAAACTTACTTGATCCATCAGATCTAAATGTAGCAGTCAACAAATATTTATCTGCATAATTGAAAATAGCTCGTGCGAAATAGCTTTGAATTTCAGTAGTAGGGTTTTTAAAAGATGAAATTGCATAGTTACCTTGTTTGGCATCCTGCAAATTATCATAATAGTGAATAGGTGTAAGGCTTGTTTGGTCAATATTATAATCAAAATAAGTACCGCTGGCAACTTTCCCTTTATAATTGCTTTTAAAATATTCATACCCAACCAACGCATTTATAGTAAAGTCTTTTGCAACATCCTTATTAAAATTAAGAGTATGTGTAATTACTTGGGAAGACAACTGGTTGTTTAGCGCTGCTCCAGAACCATGATCTGCGCCACCGGTACCTGTTATCCAGCCCTGAACCTCACCATCTCTATTACCACTTGAATAATTTATGCCGCCAAGTAACCGGTATTCTAACCAGGGTGTGATTTTGTAAGCAGCCGTGCCACTTGCTAAAATTGTTGTAATACTGGTTATATCATTGTAAGCAGCCGAAAATGCCAAAGGATTTACTTGTCCACTTGGGTTTTCCTGGTTAAATAAGCCATTACTTCTTTGTAATACTAATGTTGGATTCCAAATTAATGCCTGGGATATAATATTACCATTGCTTCCTGCGTCATTAGAAATAGGAGCAATATGTTCGCCCACGTTAGCAGCAATGATATTGTAGTCTAAACTTAATTTCTTATCTATAAATTTATATTGTCCGTTAAAGCTGGCAACATATCTTTTTAAGTTACTCTTTAATATAATTCCATCCTGATCGCTGGCAAAGAAAGAGGCTCTGTACTTACCATTTTCCGTACCGCCGCTGATAGATAAAGAATAGTTTTGAGTAAATGATTGTCTGATAAGCGCATCGAATGCATTTATATTAGCGCCAGAATCAGAAACAGGGGCTCCATATTTACTTAAAGCTGACCTGTAACCGGCAGCATCAAGCACATCAACTTTGCGCATTACATCACTAAAACCAAAAGAAGCAGACGCATCAATACGGGCAGGGCCAACAGCGCCTTTTTTAGTTGTAATTAATATAACACCATTTGCTCCGCGGGAGCCATAAATAGCCGCAGCAGAAGCATCTTTTAACACATCTATGGAAGCAATATCATTTGGATTGATGAAGGTTAATGCATCACCATCAGGAGTTTGTCCTAATCCTGAAGCATTAAAACCCGGGCGAGCTGAACGTCCGTCTAACTGAACACCGTCAACAACATACAAAGGTGTATTGCCAGCACGTATAGAGTTGTTACCTCTGATTTTTACAATGGTTACACCACCCGGCTGACCACTGCTGTTTGTAATTTGTAAACCTGCAGCCTTTCCTTGCAATAATTGCTCAGGAGAATTGATTTGCCCTTTGTTAAAATCTTTTGCACCAACAGTAGCTACAGCACCGGTAACATCTTTTTTGCGAACTGTTCCATAACCAATAACAACAACTTCGTTTAGATTACCAGCGCTGGCAGGCACTAAATTTACGGTAATACTGCCACCACTTGCGCCAATGCTTACCTCTTGATCAGTGTAGCCAACATAGCTAATTGTTAATGTTGTTGCTGTAGAAGGTACATTAATTGAAAATTTTCCGGCTGCATCGGTTGAAGTTCCGATAGTGGTACCTTTTACAAGGATTGATGCTCCCTGAATAGCAGCATTTTTTTCGTCAGTAACAGTTCCGGTTACGTTTTTGCTTTGCGCCCGAGCAGTCGTTTGTAACAAAAGCAGCAATAACGGGCAGAAGAGTAATACTCTTACGAATCGTTTTACATTCATAAAAAACAAGCAGATTTAAAAAGTAAAATTAACAGCTTTGTGTATATAGGACACAAATTGTTAAAAGTTTTTTTTTACACTTATTTAAGACAGATATGTAAACTGACTTGCTGCACCGGAAGAAAATTAATTTTTACCGATAAAAACAAAGCCATTCAAACTGCATTAGGAATTATATTAATTTGTTTTTTCGACTCTGACGCCGGCATTCAGAACATCCGGCAATGGATTTTCACGCATGATTTGCTGGATAACAAATTTGTAATTTCCTTTTTTAAATCGGATTGGATTGCTGTTGATAAGGATTCTGTGTTCTATAATATCATCAATACTATTTCCCAGCCATTGTTTGTTATCACCCAATTTCAAATTCGCGCGAATCGTTTGTACTGTATCACCCGGCGGAATAATGGAAAGATTTAGCCACATGTTGTTATAATGATACGCATCTGTATGGCGTAGAACTACAAATACATTATAGCGTGAAACTGTATCTATAATATCAAAAGAAAAAGAAGGCTGTTCAGAAGCGTTCCACTCGTGTTTTTTAAAAGAAACGGTTTTTTCGTAAACGTCAATTTGTTTACAGGATATTACCAGGAATAATAAAACAGCAAAAGAGAATAAAAATCTCAAAGGAATTTTTTTTGCAAATGTAAATAGCCCGTTACAATACATTCAATATCTGTTCTTTGGCTTTTTCCAATTCATCTTTCATTAATACAACGCATTTCTGCACTTCGGAATGATACGCTTTAGAACCGGTTGTATTAATTTCCCGCCCGACTTCCTGCAAAATAAATGAGAGTTTTTTGCCTTTCGCAATTTCCGGTTCATTTAAAATTTGCCTGAAATAATCGCAATGATTCTTTAGGCGAACCTGTTCTTCGCTGATGTCTATTTTTTCGATATAATAAATTAGTTCCTGCTCTAAGCGGTTAGCGTCGTATTTATCTTTACCAATATTATCTTCCAGCACTTTTACCAATCCGTCGCGAATCCGTTGCCGGCGTTCAGGCTCAAGCGTTACAATTTTTTCTTCCTGCGATTCAATATTAGCAATGCGATCCAACAAATCGGCTTCCAGCGATTTTCCTTCTTCCTGCCGGTGTTTGTTTAATTCTCCGATAGCTTGTTTAATCAGAACTTCAAATTTCTTCCATTCTTCTTCACCCAATACTTCTGTACTCGGTGTTACAATTTCCGGAAGTTTAAGCAATGTACTCAATACGTTATCTGTGTTTAGGTTCAGTTCTTTTGCCATCTGCGCAACCGGCTCGTAATACGATTTAGCAAGTTCTATATTGATGGAAACAGGCTTCACGCCTCCATTTTGCTTTATATTAATATTGCATTCTATACTTCCGCGCAATAAACCTTCATTCAGAATTGTGCGCACTTCAAATTCGTAAGGCTTTAATAAGGAAGGAATATTAAGACGGATGTCAAATTGCTTTCCGTTCAAACTCCGTATTTCAATAAGAAAAGTTTTATCAGTAATCGTTTGTTCAGAGCGACCATATCCCGTCATCGAATAAAGCATAGAAAAAGTTATGCGGTAAAGTAAATGTATTTATTATAGACTATCAATACATTGTATCTTTCGATTGATATAAGAATTGGCTAAAAAGCCGGTTACTCATAATTGCAACCGGCTTTTGCTTTTTTGGGAAAACTAAATTATCCCTCGAACGTGCTATAGAAATAAGGTGTTTTGGCTTTAAACTCTGCGCTACACGTATCTACCATTTTATAAACGCGTGTAATGCCTAACGATTTTCTTTTTTCATACACTTCATCCTCTGTGCAGCTGTGCGTGAGGATACGTGCAATTTGTTCATCTCCAAAACCATTCTTTTTGGCTTCTTTTAATAAATCGGCAGGCAAAGTATCCAACGAATACCGGCTCAGTTGTTTTTCAATACCACAGATGTTTTGTATCTGGTAAATAAACCAGCGATCAATACCGGTTGCCTGCACAATTGTTTTTACCGTTACGCCTTGCATCAACGCATCCTTAATGCGGAAAATACGATCCCACTTCGGTATTTTAATGTATTCAACAATCTCCTCGCTTTTCATCAGGCTTTTGCCATAATAACCCAAACCAACCGCTTCGTTTTCTAAACTCTGACAAGCTTTTTGAATAGCTTCTGTAAAGCTTCTGCCAATTGCCATCACCTCTCCCACGCTTTTCATTTGCAAACCAAGCGTATCGTTAGCGCCTTTAAATTTATCGAAATTCCAGCGCGGAACTTTCACAATTACATAATCGAGCGCCGGTTCAAAATAAGCTGAAGTTGTTTGCGTAATTTGATTTTTCAGTTCATCTAACGAATAACCGATGGCAAGCTTCGCAGCGATTTTCGCAATTGGATAACCTGTGGCTTTACTTGCCAAAGCAGAGGAACGGCTTACGCGAGGATTGATTTCTACGGCAATCAATTCTTCTGTTTCCGGATTTAACGCAAACTGAACATTACAACCGCCGGCGAAATTTCCAAGTGAACGCATCATCAGCATGGCTTTGTTGCGCATATCCTGGAAAGCCGTATCGCTCAATGTCATAGCCGGTGCAACTGTAATAGAATCGCCCGTATGAATTCCCATCGGGTCGAGATTTTCTACCGTACAGATAATAACAACATTGTCGCTTTTATCGCGCAGCAATTCAAGTTCAAATTCTTTCCAACCAAGAACTGCTTTTTCAACCAGCACTTCGTGTATTGGCGATGCTTCCAGTCCGCGCTTCAGCGCATCATCTAATTCGCTTTTGTTATGAACAAAACTGCCGCCGCTGCCACCAAGCGTAAACGAAGAACGAATTACCAAAGGAAAACCAATCTGCTGCGCAAATTCTTTTCCTTCCAGAAAGCTATTGGCAACGTGGCTCGGCGCTACGGCAATACCAATTTTAAACATCAACTGGCGAAACTTCTCGCGGTCTTCAGCCGTATCAATAGCGGCAACATCGACACCAATCATACGGCAATTGTATTTCTGCCAGAGACCAAGTTCGTCGGCTTCTTTGCATAAATTCAAAGCTGTTTGTCCGCCCATGGTTGGCAATACAGAGTCAATCTGATTTTCCTGCAATATTTGTTCAATACTTTCTACCGTCAATGGCAATAAATACACTTTGTCAGCCATCATCGGGTCGGTCATAATAGTTGCCGGGTTGCTGTTGATGAGTATCACTCTAATACCTTCTTCACGAAGGCTGCGGGCTGCCTGTGAACCGGCATAATCGAACTCACAAGCCTGACCAATAATAATAGGACCAGAACCTACAATAAGAACAGAACGAATAGAAGTATCTTTTGGCATAGTAAAAACAAATTGCGCAAATGTAAGCGTGTGCGGGAAAATGAAATCGTAATATTCCTATGTAAAGTCAGAAAGATGAAAATAGCCACCGTTTTTAAACGGAGAAAAGAGTTTGCTGCTTCCGAAAAATTGCGCAACAAGATCAATCAATACGTCGGCAATCATCAAATGAATTCTTTTTTACCAATAAAAAAGCCGGATATAAATAATCCGGCTTTACAATCATTTTGAAATGAAACACTTACTTATTATGAAACGTGAGCAGACAAATAGTATCTTCCGTTGCTTTGATATGATAAGGCAAATGACCATGAAATGAGATGATTTGTTGTGCTCCTACGGTTGAGGTTTCACTTTCAATTTCTACATCGAGGCTGCCGCTGAATACCTGTATGATTCCCACTTTTCCGGATGGCTCGGGCGTACTCATTTCGGCGTTGCTGCGCAACGCCATCAATATTAAGCTAACGCCATGCGCTTTGAAGAGTGTAATAGCATTTCTGTCATTAGTGAAATAAGCATCTTCTTCTGTGATTTGTTTAATGTGCGCCTGTAAATCAGATACGACAAATGGCGCATTGATAAGCCGGTCGCCTTCGGGACGATTGATGGTAGATTCGTTGAATTTTTCTTCCATAAATGATATTATTAAAATAGCTGGTGTCTTTGCAGATACCAGCTATTGTGTAATGAAATCATGATTAATTAATGTTGCTTTTGTTAGGCTCTGTGTTCGCTTTTTTTGTCTTCTCGTTCATAGCTTCCAATTCAGATTTATCAATTAAATCGGTTTCTTTTTCTGTACGCTGAAAATCTCTGTCTGTCGGGTCGTAGCCTTTCATGGCATCTTTAGTCGGCTCGTTCACCTTTGTGTTTTTGTCTTCCATAATGTCAGATTTTATGGTATGAAAACAATTATCAGACCAGAGGAGAATTTGTGAATGATAAGTTATGAATGATGAGCGATGAATGAATCGGGAAATTTTTATCTTTTTCAATTAAAATTCACTCATAATTCATCATTCATAACTCATCATTATTATTTATAATCGTCTTCATTAAAATCGTCTTCCTCAAAGTTCATTTGTCCTAAATTCATCATGCTACCAATCAGGTCTTTAAACTGAATTTTACCTTCAATTGTTTTTTTGCTGATCATAGAATAAGCCGACAAGCCATGCAATACAAATTCCATTAACAACGCATTTTCTTTTTCGTTAGCATTCGGAAAATGCTTTTTAATAAAGCCATATAAACCATCTACTTTGTATAAAGCTGTTACTTTATCAGCATCCTTCATGTCAACAAATAAATCTACATGATTACCCGCATCAAACCAGCGCGTGATAGTTTTGTAAGGATTTTCTTCTTCAGCTTTTGCAGCCTGTGAAGCCTTCCCGGTATTGCGCTTTTTTTTGCTGGATTCGGGGTTAGGAAAATACGTTAAGAACTGTGTGCGAATAGCTTTGTCTAACAAATTTACCGCAACCTGGTAAGGACCTTCCTGCTCGCCTTCGTACACCAATTCAATTTTCCCGGTGATGGCGGGAATAATACCTGTTAAATCGCTGATCCAAACCTGCGTTTGTTTTTCGTTATGAATGATGGCGCGACGCTCGGCGCTGCTCACTGCATTTTCAAAAGCGGCAATGGTAAGACGCGCGCTGACACCACTTTTTTTATCTACATATTCATTATTGCGGGCTTCAAAAGCAACTTGTTCTATTAAGCGTTTTGCCAGATCGCTAACAGATACTTTTTCCTTTTGCTCGTCCAATACATCGGCTTCCTGTTCGGTGATAGCTAATGAGGTTTCTATATCTTTTGGATAATGGGTTAATATCTGGCTTTCAATACGATCTTTCAGTGGTGTAACGATGCTGCCGCGATTGGTATAATCTTCCGGATTTGCGGTGAACACAAATAGAATATCTAATGGCATTCTGAGTTTAAAACCGCGAATCTGGATATCACCTTCCTGGAGAATATTGAATAAAGCAACCTGAATACGAGCCTGCAAATCGGGCAATTCATTAATAACAAAAATACCGCGATTGCTGCGCGGAATAATGCCATAATGAATCACTCTTTCGTCTGCAAAAGAGAGACGAAGATTGGCAGCTTTTATCGGGTCAATATCACCAATTAAATCGGCGACACTAACATCCGGCGTGGCCAATTTTTCGCCATAACGCTCGCTTCTGTGCATCCATTCAATTGGCGTTTCATCACCGTAATCTGCAATCTGATCTTTGGCATATTTGCTAAGCGGCTTTAATGGATCGTCGTTCACTTCGCTACCGGCAATTACCGGAATGTGTTCATCGAGCAAATCGGTCATTTGCCTTGCCATACGCGTTTTGGCTTGTCCGCGCAAACCCAAAAACAAAATATTATGACGGCTTAATAAAGCTCTTTCCGTATCAGGAATTACAGTATCTTCATAACCCATAATTCCGGTAAAAGGATTTTCTTTTGCACGAATTTTTTGAATGAGATTGTCTCTAACTTCTTCTTTGATTGTCTTCGGTTTGTAACCGCTCTTCTTTAAATCACCTAACGTTTTTATATTCTGTATGTTCATTTGATTTTTTTCTTTTGCCACTAAGAATCGAAGGCACAAAGTTTATACAATATACCTTTTGATTCCATCCTTTATTAATACTACATTAAAATTTATAAGAAAGCCTAACTGTAACCCGGTTAATTTAAGATGACTAATTATTTGTGCTGACCAAACAGGATTGATCACATCCACAGCCTTGAACTCACAAATGATTTTGTTTTCTACCAAAATATCAATTTGCAAACCTTCCTCAAAAAGAAGATTGTCATATTTGATTGGTATAGCAACTTGTCTTTGAAAATGAATGTTTTTCTTCCCAAGTTCGTAACACAAGCACGTTTCATAAATTTTCTCCAGCAATACCGGACCTAACTGTTTATGAACTTTGAAAGCGCAATCCACTATTTCTTTTGCTAACCATTCTTCATATTCTGAAACCATAAAATGAAGTTTGCCACAAAGATGCTAAGACAAGAAGAAATTTTGTAGGAAGTGAATGTAGTGTAATATATATTCTGTCTACACAATAAAAAATATTCAAAAATTTAAAATAATCTTTGTGCCCTTATGCCTTCGTGGCTAAAAAATTAGTACACCGTTTTTCTCTTACCGCTTTCAAAGTCTTTAAAGATGAAGGCGCCTAATTTATCTAACGATGCAAAAAAAGCTTTCCCGTTATTCATCTCTGTAAACTCAGTAACAAACTTCTGCAAATACGGATCGGATGCAATCATAAATGTTGTAATCGGTATCTTCAGTTTCTTGCATTGCGCAGCTAAGTTGATACAACGATTTACTACTTTTCTATCCAACCCAAAGCTGTTTTTATAATATTGCTTGCCGATTTTTAAACACGTTGGTTTGCCATCGGTAATCATAAAAATCTGCTTGTTCGCATTCTTTCTTCTTCGCAGAATATCCATCGCTAATTCAAGCCCGGCAACGGTGTTGGTATGATAAGGACCGACTTGTAAGTAAGGCAAATCTTTCACTTCAATTGGCCAGGCATCATTACCAAATACAACAATATCAAGCGTGTCTTTCGGATACTTGGTTTGAATCAATTCACTCAACGCCATCGCCACTTTTTTAGCAGGCGTAATTCTATCTTCACCATACAAAATCATGGAGTGAGAAATATCAATCATCAGCACAGTAGAAGTCTGCGATTTGAAATCTGTTTCATGAATTTGCAAATCATCTTCACGCATAGTAAAACTTTCTACGCCATGATTAATCTGCGCGTTGCGAATGCTTTCTGTAAAATCAATCTGCTCCAGCATATCGCCAAACTGAAACGGGCGTAAATCCGGACTAATCTCATCGCCTTGTCCCGGCTTATGTATCTGGTGATCGCCTTGTTTTGATTTCTTTAATTTACCAAAAATTTCTTCTAAGCTTTTCTTACGTATTGTTTGTTCGCTCTTCGAAGTAATTTCGATTTTACCTTTTTCGTTATCTTCCGTCAGATAACCTTTTTCTTTTAGTTCTTCAATAAAATCGCCCATTCCGTACTCATCATCTGTGAGTCCGTATTGTTTGTCCAGTTGATTCATCCATTGCATCGCTTCTGCCACATCGCCGCTGGTATAAATCAGCATTTGCATAAATAAATCCAACAACTGTTCAAACCGCGTTTTCCCCTTTTCGTTGGGATCAAATTGTATAAAACGGTGTCCAATCATAAAGTGTAAGGTACAACAAACTCAAATAAAAAAAACTTTAAAGGAAAGTTATTGTCCATTTTCATTTGTGAAGTAAAAAAACTTCACACACATATCTTATAAAAGAAAGTTTACGCAACGAATTTTTACAACTTCAGGAAACATTCATTTCATTGTACGACTTGCAGGTTCGGAAAATAATTAAACTAAGTTTGACGCTGTTTACAAAAACAAGATGTATTTATGAAGAAACTTATTTTCCTTTTTATTATTACCAGTTTATTCATAAATAAAACCAACAGCCAATCTATTCATTTTGAATCGCTTTCCTGGTATAAAGCGTTATCCAAAGCCAAACAGGAAAATAAAATCATCTTTGTTGATATGTACACAACCTGGTGCACGTATTGCCGCCAGATGGATCAGAATATTTTTTCCATTGGCGAAGTAGGTTCTTTTTACAATACTCACTTTATCAATATAAAATACGACGCGTTAAAAAGTGATGGCATTCAAATTCGTAAAAATTATTCCTTGCTTGGATTTCCAACTTTTATTTACTTAGACCCGAACGGATTGGTGCTTTTGAAAACAGTTGGTTACCAGGAAAAAGAAAAATTTATTCAAAACGGCGATAGTGCGTTTGTTCTTTTCCAAAACAGAAATGAAATCAAAAAATAATTTTCATCACAAATAGCGAATTCTTATGAAATTTAGTTTCTATAGTTTCTAATTTTCAACTACATTTGCCGCCACTTTATTAAAAAATACCTGTCGAAAAGGTATCCGAAAACAAGTAACAGATGTCTTATTTAACAACAGAAAAAAAAGCAGAAATTTTCTCAACGTATGGTGGCAGCGCCGCTAATACAGGCTCTATTGAAGGTCAGATCGCTATACTTACAGAGCGTATCCTGGGCATTTCAAAACATTTGCAGAGCAATAAAAAAGATTTTTCAACCAATCGTGGTTTGTTACAATTGGTTGGTAAGCGCAAACGCCTGCTGGCTTATATGCAAAAGCATGACTTGCAAGGCTACCGCGCTATACTTGAAAAGTTAGGTTTGAGAAAATAAGCAGCTATGCTATAAAAATGATTTTATTCCCAACGGCACTTCCGGATTGGGAATAATTTTTTTATTACAGGTCACGATTCTTCAGCCATTTTATCTTTTATTCATACATTAACCGCTACTTTTCTGTATCCATATCTTAAAGCCGGTTCGTGTTTTCAAAACTCGTTTATATTATGCTGACTCAACCAAAGAGTGTAACATTTGATTTAGGTAACGGTCGTGAAGTAACGATTGAAACCGGCAAATTAGCCCGCCAGGCAGATGGTGCCATTACTGTAAAGCAAGGTAACAATATAATTTTAGCAACCGTTGTGGCGAATAAAGATCCGAGAGAAGGACAAGACTTTTTTCCGTTGAGTGTAGATTACCAGGAAAAATTTGCATCGGCTGGACGCATTCCCGGTTCCTTTTTTAAACGCGAAGCTCGTTTGAACGATTACGAAGTTTTAACCAGTCGCCTGGTTGACCGCGCCTTACGCCCGCTTTTCCCCGAGGATTATTTTTGTGAAGTTCAGGTTATTATAACGCTTGTATCAAGCGATGCCGAAATAATGCCTGATGCGTTGGCAGGACTGGCTGCTTCAGCTGCCTTAGCTGTTTCTGATATTCCTATTAAAGAAATTCTTTCCGAAGTTCGTATTGCTAAATTAAATGGTGAGTTTATCGTTAACCCATCGCGCAGCGAATTAGAAAAAGCAGATATGGAATTTATCATCGCGGCAACTGAAAAAAATCTGATGATGGTGGAAGGTGAAGCCAAAGAGTGCAGCGAAGAAGATTTGGTAAAAGCGTTGGAAGTGGCGCACGAAGCCATTCGCATACAGATTAAAGCGCAGCAGGATCTGAGAGATTTGGTTGGTGTTACCGGAAAACGAGAATATAAAAAGCCGGAAACAAACGATGCTTTAAAAGCTACAGTAAATGCCTCTGCTGAAACTAAAATTTATGAAATCGCAAAAAGCGGCTTGAGTAAACATGAACGCTCTGCGGGTTTTAAAGCTATTAAAGATGAATTGATTGCGAGTCTGGGTGAAGAAGCTACAGACGAACATAAAAAATTAGCAAAGAAATATTTCTCCGACCTTGAATGGGATGTGGTTCGCAAAATGATTTTGCATGATCGTGTTCGCTTGGATGGTCGTAAATTAGATGAAGTTCGTCCGCTGGCAATGGAAGTAGATCCATTACCAACACCACATGGTTCGTCTTTATTTACACGTGGCGAAACCCAATCTTTAACAACGGTTACATTAGGAACTCCGTTAGATGATTTGCTTGTTGAAAGCGCCGCTGTGTCCCGCGATTCTAAATTTTATTTACACTATAATTTTCCTCCTTTTAGTACCGGTGAAGTAAAAATGCTGCGTGGGCAAAGCCGCCGTGAAATTGGTCATGGCAACTTAGCCATGCGCAGTTTACGACAAATGATGCCAACCGGCGATTATGCTTATACAGTTCGTGTGGTAAGCGATATATTGGAATCGAACGGTTCCTCTTCTATGGCTACCGTTTGTGCCGGCTCGCTGGCGTTGATGGATGCCGGTGTTCCGTTTCCAAAACATGTGAGCGGCGTTGCCATGGGTTTGATTACAGATGCAGAAGGCAAGTATGCGATACTTACCGATATTCTGGGTGATGAAGATCATCTTGGTGATATGGATTTTAAAGTAACCGGCACGCGCGATGGTATTTGCGGTGTGCAGATGGATATTAAAGTGGATGGTTTAAGTATGGATGTTATGCGCGAAGCGTTGAACCAGGCACGCGATGGTCGTCTTCACATTCTGGAAGCTATGTACGAATGTATGCCGGCGCACAGAGACGATGTGAAAGCCCACGCTCCGCGTATGGAAAAAATCATCATTGATAAAGAATACATCGGCGCTGTAATTGGACCTGGCGGTAAAGTAATCCAGGAAATTCAAAAAGAAACCGGAACAACCATTAATATTGAAGAAGTTGGCAACACAGGTGAAGTAAGCATTTTCGGTACCATAAAAGAAAATGTTGATACAGCAAAAGCCTGGGTGATGGGAATTGTAGCGGTACCGGAAGTTGGAAAAGATTACGAAGGAACTGTAAAAAGTATCAAAGACTTTGGTGCTTTTGTTGAATTTCTGCCAAAGAAAGAAGGCTTACTTCACATCAGCGAAATAAGCTGGAAACGTTTGGATACAATGGAAGGTGTATTGAACGAAGGTGATAAAGTAAAAGTAAGATTGCTTGACATTGATCCGAAGACAGGCAAGTTCAGATTGAGCCGTAAAGCTTTGATGCCAAAACCTGATAATTTGGGTGGCAATACCAATACAAGCAGTAGTGGCAATCGTCCTGTACCAGATCCAAACCGTCCGCGTCCCCAGATTACACCCAGAGAACAAAACACTTAATTTTTAAATAATTAAAACCTCGGCAAACGCTGAGGTTTTTTGTTTTGAACAAAAACAGCTTCTAAGTATTTCACACAATACAAAGAAGATAATTTTATTATTTTGCACTTTTATAAGATTATGAAATTTCTGACATTTATTTCCTGCTTTGTATTGTTTGCCTTTTTTGCCAACGCACAAACTGCGAAAACCGATTCAACAAAAACAGAAGAAGGTCCGGATTGGGCGAATATTAAACGATACAAAGCAGCCAATGAAAAGTTTGGAATCTTCAAATCTGGTGTAAAAGGAGTTGTTTTCATGGGTGATTCGATTACAGATTTTTGGATTGTGAGCGATTCCACTTTCTGGTCTGCAAATCCATATATAGATCGAGGCATCAGCGGACAAACCACAACACAAATGCTGGTGCGCTTTCGGCAAGATGTTATTAACCTGAAACCTTCTGCCGTTGTAATTCTGGCAGGCATTAATGATATTGCACAAAACAATGGACCGATAAGCGTGGAAGAAATATTCGGCAATATCAAATCAATGGCAATCCTGGCAAAAGAAGCTGGTATTAAAGTGGTGCTTTGTTCTGTTTTACCAGCCAATCATTTTCCGTGGAGACCTACTATTATACCAACTGAAAAAGTAGCGCAATTGAATGGAATGATTCAAAAATATGCAGTGGAAAGTCGTATTGTTTATTGTGATTATTTTACTAAGATGGCGGATGAGGAACAGGGACTTCCCAAAACACTAGCGGGCGATGGTATTCATCCGAATCTGACAGGTTATAAAATTATGGAACCGCTGGTTCAAAAAGCCATTGCTGATGCGTTGAAAAAGTAGTTTTTTATATCAAACTTCTTATCACTTATAGTAAGCGTTGTTTTTCATCAACGCTTTTTTTATTAGCATTCAAATAGAAGTTCAATTGTTTTCAGAACATTGAACAAAAGTTGTTTTTTACTTACAAGATAAAAACAACAAATCAAAGATTGTAACCAACGATGAATTGGAGTTCAAGATGCTCGCAATACAAATTATCCAATTGCGCAACTATTATGTAACACGTTGTGAAACATATAATTCTTTAGTTTTATCGCCTTAAAACGGTTGTATGAAAAAATGCCTGGCCTTTATTATTGCTTCCTGTCTTTCCTTATTTTCTATAGCGCAAACGACTTATTCGCCAACGGCTGAAAATATAACAAGCAGGAAATGGTTTACCGATGCGAAGTTTGGAATGTTTATACATTGGGGATCGTTCAGCATTCCGGGCGATGGTGAATGGGTAATGAATAACCGCAACATAACCGTTAAGAACTATACAAGGCTGGAAGATTTCTTTAATCCAATAGAATTTAATGCGCAGCAATGGGTTGGTATTGCTAAAGGCGCCGGCATGAAATACATCACGCTCATCACGCGGCATCACGATGGTTTTAGTATGTGGGACACAAAGTATTCTGACTTCAATATCATGCACACGCCTTATAAAAAAGACATTGTAAAGATGATGGCGGATGAATGTCATAAACAAGGCATTAAACTTTTTTTATATTATTCATTACTCGACTGGCGCCGCGATGATTACAGTTATTGGACAGGAAGAACCGGTCAGGGAACCGGCAGAACAGAACGTGGCAAATGGGAAGACTACATCCAGTTTATGAAAAATCAGTTAACCGAATTATTAACGAACTATGGCGAAATCGGAGGCATTTGGTTTGATGGTTACTGGGACCAAACGGCACCGGAAGGCGCAGCTGACAGAACACCAAAAATTGACTGGCATTTAGATGAAATTTATGCTCACATTCATAAACTACAACCGCAGTGTTTAATTGGAAATAATCATCATTTATCTCCGTTGCCCGGCGAAGATTTTCAAATGTTTGAACAGGATTTACCCGGCGAAAATAAAGGTGGTCTTAACTACCAAAAGCCTTCTGATTTACCGTTGGAATCTTGCGTTACGATGAACAATTCCTGGGGTTTTAATTTGACGGATACAACTTATAAAACACATAAGCAACTTATCGATCTCTTGGTAAAAGCAAGTGGTTACGGCGCTAATCTTTTATTAAATATCGGGCCAATGCCAAACGGAAAAATTCAGCCGGAATTTGTTGATGGTTTGCATGGAATGGGCGATTGGATAAAGACTTATGGCGAAAGTATTTATGATACAAAAGGTGGTTATTTGCGCCCGCAAAGCTGGGGTTGTATCACGCAAAAAGAAAATATGGTTTATGTTCACCTGTTAGATTCTGCCACTACAAATCTTTCACTTGAAAAATTTCCTTTTAAAAAAGTAAGTAAGGCTTATTTATTAAAAGATAAATCGCCTGTAAAAACAACGCTGAAAGATGGTTTGGTAATAATTCAATTGACAAAAAGAGATATTGCCGAACCTGACGAAGTGATTGTATTGGAAACCAAATAGTGATTATGTATTTTGTAAAAACACCGTGGCTGCTGAAAAAAGTGTATCCAAACTTTATCTGGCACATTCCAACAAAAGAAAAAGTTTTATACCTGACGTTTGATGATGGTCCGCACGAAACAGCAACGCCGTTTGTATTAGATGAATTGAAGAAATACAACGCAAAAGCTACTTTTTTTTGTATTGGCAAAAACGTAGTCAACCATCCGGCGATTTACAGAAGAATTTTAGAAGAAGGACATGCAGCAGGCAATCATACATACAATCACATGAACGGCTGGAAAAGCGATGACACGGCTTATATTAATGATATTATCGAAGCCGCTAAACATATTGACAGCCGCTTGTTTCGACCGCCGTACGGGAGAATTAAAAAGTTCCAAGCCAATATTTTACAACGACAAAATAAACCGGTTCACAAACTGTTTTCTATTATTATGTGGGATGTGCTAAGCGGAGATTTTGATATAAACCTGACACCGCAAAAATGCCTGCAAAACGTAATTAATAATGCGGAAGCCGGTTCAGTTATCGTTTTTCATGACAGTACGAAAGCTTGGAGCCGAATGAGTTACGCATTGCCTAAAGTATTGAATTATTTTAGTGAAAAAGAATTTGTATTTAAGTCATTAACAAAATAGCTGCTGTTTTGAGAGAAAAAACCATATCAAAAATCAGTGTTCTTTTAATCGGATTTTAATTTTTCAAATTATGACTTTTTTTACTTTCGTGTTCAGAATCCAATAGAATATCAATCTTTATAAAATCGAACTTTTTTTAAAATTTGTGATACTTTGGTTGCTGTTGGACTTCTTATTATTTTTTTTAGATTTGTAGCAATGACCAGGCTTCTGATTTAAAGTTTTTAAGGCAAAAGGTTTGTTGGTTAAGCCTTCGAAATTGCTGTAAAAAAGAGCCATACTTTATGTATGGCTCTGGTATTTTAAGAAAGTTATATTTAAAAAGTTTAACTAAACAAGCCGCCTTTCTTAAGGCTTTTTGTTCCCTCACCTATTTTATATCCGTTGTGATAAATTTCGATTTTATAATTACCGGTCTGGTAATGATTATCCTGTTTCCAGTCGAAACTAACAGGAATACGTTTACCTTGTTCATAATTTACATCAACCTTACTCGTAAACACTTTTGAACCATCATCGCGTGTTTGAAATTCACCGCTTCCACTGGTTGGTATAGTTATCGGTTTTCCATCTGGACTTGTTACCACTACATACAATTCTTTCTCACCGCTGGGTGCAATTCTGTTTTCATCAAGATCAAACGATACGCGCAACATATCAGCTCTTTTTGCTGTAGTTGTTGTTTTTTCCTTGCCGTTACCTTTTACATCAATGGCTGCGATATTAATGTTAGAAGCATGTAAGGTAGAAGCTACATCTGTAACGTGTACTTTTTCCGAATCGCTGGTCGCAAGATTGGTGGAAAGTGTTTGTGCTGTCGTTGTTAATGAATCGCGCTGAACAGTCAATTGCTGGTTATTCGTTGTAAGCTCTTCGTTTTGCGCTGTTAACTGTGCAATCTGTGTTTCATAATCGTTAATACGACCATTCAATTCATTAATCAGGCTTTGTAGTTTTTTCTTGTCAGCATTGCCTTTCCTGCTTTCAGCCTGGTATTCTTTTTTAATTTTATCAATTTCCGATTGCTTGTCTGTTAACTTACCTTGCAATTGTGCATTGTTACCTGTTAACGAATCCATTCTTTGCAACGCGCTTTTAAATTCATTGTCCAAAGAATCCTTTTCATTTGTTGTATTGGTAATTTGCGCTTGCTGTTGTTCTATTTGCTCGTGACTTTTACTTTTGTCGTAAACAATATAACCCCAGGAACCCAATAGAAGAACAACCAAAGCACCGTAAATCAGATTACGGTTATCTTTAGATTTTTGCGGCTGATCTGGTGATGCGCCGGTAGAAGGATAATTTGTGTAAGCCATAATTTTTATATTTATTTTTACGAAAAACTAAAACCAACTGACTTGATTACTACGCCACTGAACAAACTTTTTATAATTGATATTGAGACGGTTCCGCAATTTCCTGACTACACTATGCTAAGCAACGAATGGCAGCGGCGTTGGTGGCAGAAAATCGCGAAAACTATACCAGAAAATATGGCGCCGGAAGAAAGTTATCGCCAGAAAGCGGGCATTTTAGCCGAGTTCGGAAAAATAATTTGCATTTCGATTGGCTGCTTTCAGGAAAAAAACGGCGAGCAAACTTTTCTCATCAAAAGTATTTATGGCAATGATGAAAAGCAACTGCTGAAAGATTTTTTAAAAGCCAGTAATAAGTTTTGTGAAAGGAAAAACGGGTTTAATTTTGCAGGTCATAATATACGCGAGTTTGATGTTCCATATATTTGTCGTCGCTTGTTAATCAATGGTTTAGAGTTGCCTCAATACCTTTGCCTAAACGATAAAAAACCCTGGGAAGTAGAGATGTTTGATACTTTGCACTGGTGGCGTTTTGGCGATTACAAAAACTATATTTCTCTTGATTTGCTTGCCAGTGTAATGAACGTTCCGACATCTAAAGGAGATATTGACGGCAGCTTGGTGCAAGATGTATATTACAAAGAAAAAAACTTAAAACGCATTGTTGATTATTGCCAGAAAGACGTTGAAGTGGTTGCGAATCTTTTGCTGCGTTTTAACAACATGTCTTTGTTAAAATCAGAAAATATAAAGGTTGTTACGCCTGATTAAATCCTTTATTTATTAACTCATTAACTTTACTAATACAATAAAAACAACCTTGTTGAAACTATATATTATTGCCCGGCTTCCTGTTCAGATAGTTGATTTAACAGCTTTACAACGCCTTCTCTTTTTAAAATTAAATAACCAAGTCTATCATTACTGATTCCTTCTTTTAAATGATAGCTGAAACTTAGCTGATCGTTCTTTACTTCTGTTTCAAAATATTTAAATTGAATATTAGAATATTGTTTTAAAGCTTCGCCGATTTCATATAAATGCGTTGATAAAATAAACAGCGCATTTGGCATTTTGCGCAAGCCTTCAATAACAACCGTACTGCACTTCATAGCGTCCTGCACATTGGTTCCTTTAAACAATTCATCTATTAATATCAGCCATTTTTTACCATCACTTATCTTTTCAATTGTTTTACGGATACGTTGCACTTCGTTAAAAAAATAACTTTCACCGTTAACAATATTATCAACTACTTGTATGTTGCTTAATAAACCATCAAACATAGAAAGAGCAAAGCTTTTAGCCGGCACGCCCATGCCAATATGAGCTAAATAAACATTCACGCCAACCGCTTTAATAAATGTGCTTTTGCCAGCCATATTAGCGCCGGTCATAAATAAAAAATTCTGTTGCGGATTCAGGTTAATATCATACGCTACCGGCGTAGGAAGCAACGGATGATACAATTGTTTCGCTTCTAAAAAAGGCTCGGCGCTTTCCTTAAACGCAGGCATGCAAAAATTAAACTTCTTACAAGCCGTTGCCATACTGATATAAGCATCCAGGCGGTTATAAATATCCGTCAGTTCAAGCGATTCCTGTTTATATTGTCTGCGCACAAAACCACCAAAATGCAATACCTGGGCAAACGATAATTTCTTGCTTTTATCCCATTGCGACATTTGCTGAATAATGGGGCGATTTAATAAAGAAACAATTCGTTCGCTTATATTTTTAAGTAAAGAAGATTCTGTATTGACAAGTAATTGAACGATAGCTGATAATCCTTTAAACAAATCAATAAAATGCGAAACTGAATATCGGGTTAAAGAATAATCAGCCGAATGAAACAATTTGTACGTCAAACCGTTCGCTGCATTCGATGAAGGAATATCATCAATAGCCGTTTCGTAAAAACGTTCAATTACCATGATGGTTCCGTTGGTAATATTCTGCGGAAGCTGCGGTAAAACAGATAACAAACCGGTAATCATTTGCTGCGTTTCTTCAATCTTATGCAAACTGTTCAAAGGCTTGCCCAGCAATGTACGCAGCCATTCTTTACCACCGACTGTAGTAGTAAAGTTCAACTTATTAAAGATAGATAATTCTTCTTCCGAATTGAATATAGAAAGATCGTGAATGGTTGTTTTATCTGCCTGCATAGTGATGTTTGTATTAAGTATAATGTAGTATGTAGTAAGACAAATATTGTAAGGCCATAATACTTACTACATAATACCTTGTACATAAGACATACAACTTACTACTTATCTGTAAAACTGCAAACGTCTGCCTGTATAAGATTCGTTAAACATACCATTTTCATAAACTAAGTTGCCATTTACAAAAGTATGTGTGATACTCGACGAGAAAACGGAACCTTGCAGCGGACTCCAGCCACATTTGTAAAAAATATTATCGTTAGAAATTGTATATGGTTTGTTCATATCTACCAAAACCAGATCGCCAAAATAATCTTCGCGTATAAAACCTCGATCTTTTACCTGGAAACAAGTCGCAACCGCATGACTCATTTTTTCAGCAACTTTTTCTATTGTTAATCTTCCGTCTTTTACATATTGCAACATCAGCAACAACGAATGCTGAACAAGCGGCAAACCCGCATGTGCTTTCTCATACACTTCATTCTTTTCGTGCCATGTATGCGGCGCATGATCGGTGGCAATTACATCCAGCCGGTTATCGAGCAAAGCTTCCCATAAAGCTTCTTTATGATGCGGCGCTTTGATAGCCGGATTGCATTTTATTAAATTGCCCAATACATCATAATCTTCACTTGTAAAATGTAAATGATGCACACAAACTTCAGCCGTAATACGCTTATCGCCTAACGGAATCATATTGGTAAATAACTGCAGCTCTTTTTCTGTTGTAATATGCAAAATGTGCAAACGACTGTTATACTTTTTTGCAAATTGAACGGCTCTGAAACTGCTTTCAAAACAAGCTTCTTCGTTACGGATTACCGGGTGATCCTGCGGCTCCAATTTTTCCTTCTGGCTTTTCATCCATTCCAAATTCGCTTTAATGATAGTTTCATCTTCGCAATGCGTGGCAATCAGCAATTCACTATTTGCAAATACATTATCCAGCATCAACGGATTGTTCACCAATAAATTACCGGTAGAAGAACCCATGAATATTTTAATGCCACACACTTCTGTTTTCTTTTCGTTCGTCTTCAGCACTTCATCAATATTATCGTTCGATGTGCCCATGTAAAACGAATAATTGGCAAGTGAAGAACTCGCGGCTGTTCTGTATTTATCTTCCAATAATCTTTGTGTAAATACCGGCGGCACTGTGTTTGGCATTTCCATAAAAGAAGTAACACCACCGGCAACTGCGGCTTTGGCTTCTGTATAAATACTGGCTTTATGTGTTAATCCCGGTTCGCGAAAATGAACCTGGTCGTCTATCGCGCCGGGCAGCAAAAATTTTCCTTCACCTTCAATTTCTGTGACAGCATGTGGCACATGAATTTCAGGCGCCATCTTTTGTATGCGGTTATTTTTCAGCCATACATCGCCATACGTAATTTTTCCTTCGTTTACAATTGCCGTATTCTTAATAACATATTCCATATGCCTGAATTATAAACGCAAGTTAGCTATGTTTTATAAAATCTGATTTTGAAAGACTTATATTTAGTGTTGCAGTTATCATATATAAAACATCATTTTCAAATTCAATAAAGACATAAACATAAGTCTGATTTATAACGCGAAAACTATCTTTGCTGATATGCAAATTATTCCTGCCATAGACATTATAGAAGGCAAGTGTGTAAGGCTTACACAAGGCGATTATAACCAGAAAAAAATATACAATGAACGTCCTTTAGAAGTTGCGAAAGAGTTTGAAGATGCCGGTTTGCAAAGACTTCACCTGGTTGATTTGGATGGTGCAAAAGCTGGTGCTGTAAAGAACTGGAAAGTACTGGAAACATTGGCTTCCAGAACATCTTTGGTTATTGATTTTGGTGGCGGAATTAAAACAGAAAACGATGTGAATATCGTGTTTGATTCGGGTGCAGCTTTCGCTACCATTGGAAGTCTTGCTGTAAAGGAAAAAGCGTTATTTGTTTCGTGGCTGCAGCAATATGGCGCTGATAAATTTTTGCTTGGCGCTGATGTAAAGAATGAAAAGATTGCGATTAGCGGCTGGCTTGAAACTACAGATACCTGGATTTATGATTTTATTGAAGATTATATCGGACAAGGCATTCAGCAAGTGTTTTGTACAGATGTGAGTAAAGATGGCATGTTGGAAGGTGCTGCTGTTGATTTGTATAAAAATATTATTGATAAATTTCCTTCGCTTTTTTTGATAGCCAGCGGCGGTGTAAGCTCGATGGAAGATTTAGATACATTACAAGATATTGGCTGTAAAGGCGCTATTGTTGGCAAAGCCATTTATGAAGGAAAAATTCTTTTGGATGAATTGAAGAAGTTTGGGTGATATAACACGAATTATACAGACTTTTGCACGGATCAAAAAGATTACTTTTTTTATTTACTTGAGGCTGTTCAAGAATTGTAATTTCTAAAAACCATATCATCACAAAAACCTTTGCTTTGATAACAAATATTACAATCAACTGATCGCAGGATTCTTGCTATACTCTTCCCACAATTCAGAAAAAGTCTTTCCGGTATGCTGTTTAGCAAAATCATCTTTATACGTATGTTTTCTCATAACAGCATCTAATTGTTTTACAAATTCTTTATCGTAATGCTGTTCAATCCAAACAAAAAAACGGGCAGTAATGCGATACGCATTATCATAGTTTTGTTTTGCATTATAATCAGGTAACTTCCAGTTGGCACCCGCATTATCAACACCCATTTTATAACGCACATAATCAGCAATTCCTTCCGTAATCCAGCCGGGCGCATCGGTTTCGCCATACGCTTGTACAATATGCATCATCTCATGTGTTACCACATCAATATCGCCGGGATGTTTGTGAAACCACTCCGGGTTAAAGCGAACCACATCGCCGCCTGTAGCCGCTACGCCATCATAAGCCGGGTCAATAATAAACGTTACTTTCTTCGATGTGCTTTTGTTATACATCGCCGCTTCTTTTGGATAAACTGTAAAGAAAGCATCTATCAAACGACGTTTTACTGTATCGTTTAGTGCCGTGTCTTTATTAATAAATATCAGCGTATAATTTTCTTTTGTAAGACTATCTTTTGATAACGTCTTATATTCTTTTTCTCCTTCTTGTGCAAAAGAAGAGAATCCTGTTGCAAGCATAAAACTTAACAACAGGAATGAGATGATTTGTTTCTTCATTATTGATTTACAGAAAATGAGTACGGATAATCTTTTGCATCGGTGCCTTTTGTTTTGTTTGGCTTCTCTCCCATTGTTACACTAAAGCTGCCGCCATTTTGAATATCAGGCTGCGTAATATAATTGTGACCATACACTTTACCATTTAATAAAGCGCTTTGTACATAACGCGCACTATCACTGTTTCCGGTTGCCGTTATAGTAAATTTCTTACCGTTGTCTAACGTTAACGTGGCTTTATTAAACAACGGCGTTCCCAATACATACTGGTCTGTTGCGGGACAAACCGGGTAAAAACCCAATGCAGAAAAAACATACCAGGCAGACGTCTGTCCGTTGTCTTCATCGCCACAATATCCGTCTGATGTTGGCTTATACAATTTCTTCATGGCTTCGCGAATCCAGTATTGTGTTTTCCATGGTTCACCCGCATAATTATACAAGTAAATCATGTGCTGAATCGGCTGATTTCCGTGAGCGTATTGACCCATATTCATAATCTGCATTTCACGTATTTCGTGTATCACACCGCCGTAATAACTATCATCAAAAACAGGCGGCATTTTGAACACAGAATCCAGCATACCAACAAATGTTTTCTTTCCTCCCATCATGCCAATCAAACCTTGCATATCATGAAACACACTCCATGAGTAATGCCATGCATTTCCTTCGGTAAATGCATCGCCCCACTTGAATGGATTATAAGGCGATTGAAACGTTCCGTCTTCATTTTTACCACGCATTAATTTATGAGAACTATCAAATAAATTCTTATAGTTCATGCTGCGTTTTGCAAAAATATCGATCTCAGATTTTGGTTTGCCCAATGCTTTCCCCAATTGATAAATGGTAAAATCATCAAACGCATATTCCAGCGTGCGAGCCGCGTTTTCATTGATCTTCACGTTATACGGAACATAACCAAGCTTGTTGTAATAAGCCACGCCGGTTCTGCCGGTTCCTTCCGGACCTTCATTGTTTGCGCCATGAACAAGTGCTTCCCAAAGTGTGTTAATATCATAACCACGCAAGCCTTTAATATAAGCATCAGAAACAACAGCAGCCGAATTATTACCAACCATAACATTAGCATAACCAGGACTGCTCCATTCAGGTAAAAAACCACCTTCTTTATAGTCGTTAACCAAACCTTCCTGCATCTCTTTATTGATGGATGGATACAATAGATTTAAGAACGGATATAATGCACGAAATGTATCCCAAAAGCCGGTGCCGGCAAACATATAACCCGGTACTGTTTTACCGTTATACGGACTCCAATGAATTGGTTTTCCATCAGCGCCAATTTCATATAATTTATTTGGAAAGATGGTCATGCGATATAAGCAGGAATAGAATGTACGAAGTTGATCTATACTTCCGCCTTCTACAGTTACTTTACCTAACACGTTATTCCAGGAAGCTTTTGCTTTAGACTTTACGGTTTCAAAATCATCGTTGCCAATTTCTTTCAGGTTTTGCTCGGCTTGTTCTGCACTGATAAAAGAAGACGCAACTTTCATGTTTACTTGTTCGCCTTTTGTTTTGATGCTAAAGCCAACCAAAGCACCGACATGATCGGCTTGTAATTCCATTTTACTCATCTCGGCAACGCTATCGTGCCAGGCATAATTTATCGTAAACGGATGATCAAAAATCATTACAAAATAATTCTTGAAATTATCATAATGTCCAGCCGCATAACGCGTAGAATAACCGATAATCTTATTTTCGGAAGGAATGATTTTGATATAAGAACCTTTATCAATCGCATCAGCAATTACAAACGCACTATCTGTTTTGGGAAACGTAAAACGAAAGCGGGCAGCGCGTTCCGTAGGTGTGATTTCGGTGGTAACATCTTCATCAGCCAGGTAAACACTATAATAGTAAGGTGTTGCCGTTTCTGCTTTGTGAGAAAACCAGCTTTCGCGATCTTTCTCCTGGAACATCGCTTTTCCGGTTACGGGCATGATGGCGAACTTTCCATAGTCGTTCATCCAAGGCGATGGCTGGTGTGTTTGTTTAAAACCATTTATTTTATCTGATGTGTACGTGTATTGCCAGCCGCTGTTCATTTTGCCGGTTTGCGGCGTCCACAAATTCATTCCCCAGGGAACACAAATTGCAGGATACTCATTTCCATTTGATAAGGACGGTTTGGAATCCGTTCCCATTAATGTATTTACATAATCAACCGGGCTGCCGGCTGTATTTATGATTTGTGCATGAACATGCAGACAAATTATAAACAGGAAAATAGCGGAAACAATCTTTTTCATGCGCTGATAGAAGTTAGAGCGCGAAATTAAGTGTATGTGTTTTATAAAAAGAAGATGTAGCTATTTTGCTTTATTTGTTTGATTAGTTTGATAAGATTTATGGAAATGAATGATTCAATTTTTCTTCAACACATCCTGGTAGCTTCCCGGCGTAATACCTTCTATCTTTTTAAATACACGGATAAAATAATTTACATCACTGAAACCACATTGACTACTTACACTTTGAATGCTGTCATTGCTATTTGATAACATTTGCTTTGCCATTTTTACGCGCTCTTTGTTAATATAATCAAGCGGCGTAATACCGAACTGTTCACGAAACCAACGGAAGAAAATATTACGGCTCAGATACGCTTTGCGACTCAATGCATCTACACCAATTTTCTCAGATAAATGTTCGTGAATGTAATGCAACACAAAATGCAACCGGCTTTTGTTGTTGCTTTCATCACTTTCTAACGCAACCTGCTGCAGGTGCTGACTTTGCAATAAGCGTATCAACAATTCTTTTAAATTCAAATCAGCAAATACATTTTTCATGGCATCCGAACTGCTGCAAATCCGAATGATTTTATTAATTAAATCGGTTACTTCATTATCGTTGGCAAAATGATATTGGTTGAATTGCAGTTTCCAGTCTTTCTGTTCATCCCAACTGTTATAATATTGATTTAAGTAGAGTAGCGTATTGTTTATATAATCGGCATCAACGGCTAAAGCAATACATTGAGTTGGCGCATTAACCTGCGCATCCGGAAAATCAATTATCATCGTTTCATCAGCAGGAACGATTACCGTTTCGCCCGGTAAATAATCAAACGAAGGTTTATCAAACAAGTGCATCACTTTTTTTCCGCGCACCATACTTGTTATCACAAAATCGTGAAAAGTCAACGGCACATGATATGCCTGCTGATAGCTTTCAAATACGTTTAGTTCGCAGTTATCAAGATTAAAGATGCGCCTGTTTTCAACCAGCGTTTGCAACTGTTTCGGTTCAGTCAAATGAATGTTTTGTAATAGATGTGAAGCAGGCATGGCAAACGTTTATAAGTATAAAAATAGCAGAATATTTTGAGTGTCAGAAACAATCAAAACAACCCCATAGCAAAACACTATATTGTTGTAAATAAGTCGTTAACAAAGCAAATCATCAGAACTCTTTTTGTAAAATTGAAATTGCTAAAAAGTACAATTGTGCTATAAATAAATACAAAATTAAAGTCAGAACCATTTTATTTATTCAACTTTAGCACCATTAAACAACGATAAAACGCTTCCATTATGAGTACAAAAACGGTAGAAGCTCCGGCTTCAAATCTTGCCAAACGTCCGAAATTTAAAGATCATTACGACCATTATATCAATGGTGAATGGGTTGCGCCGTCAAGCGGCGAATACTTTGATAACATTTCCCCGATAGATAATAAAGTCTTTACGCAGGCAGCGCGCGGCAACGCAAAAGATATAGATAAAGCCATTGATGCTGCGCAGGAAGCTTTTAAAACATGGAGCAAAACAGGCGCCGCATATCGCAGTAACCTGCTATTGAAAATCGCGCAGATTGTAGAAGATAATCTTGAATATTTAGCTGTTATAGAAACCATTGATAACGGCAAAGCGATTCGTGAAACCAGAGCGGCTGATTTGCCTCTTGTGGTTGATCATTTCCGTTATTTCGCAGGTGTTATTCGCAGTGAAGAAGGAACCATCAGCGAGCACGATGAAACAACTGTCAGCATTAATTTACACGAACCGATTGGCGTTGTTGGTCAAATCATTCCCTGGAATTTTCCATTACTGATGGCAGCCTGGAAGATAGCACCGGCGCTGGCTGCAGGCTGTTGCGTGGTAGTAAAACCAGCCGAGCAAACACCAACGAGCATTATGTGTTTGATGGAACTTATTGGTGATGTTTTACCAAAAGGTGTATTGAATATAGTAACGGGTTTTGGTGTAGAAGCTGGTAAGCCGCTCGCTACATCTTCGCATATAAACAAAGTTGCTTTTACAGGTGAAACAACGACCGGTCGTTTGATTATGCAATATGCTTCTGAAAACCTGATTCCGGTTACTATGGAGTTGGGTGGAAAAAGTCCGAACATTTTTTTTGAAAGTGTGATGGATGAAGATGATGAGTTTGTAGATAAAGCGGTAGAAGGCGCTGTGATGTTTGCTTTAAATCAAGGCGAAGTTTGTACCTGCCCGTCGCGCATTTTAGTGCACGAAAAAATCTACGATAAATTTATGGAGCGTGTTATTAAACGCATCAATGCCATTAAAATGGGCAACCCGTTAGATGGCACAGTAATGATGGGCGCACAGGCAAGTGAAGATCAATACAACAAGATATTGAGCTACCTGGATATTGGCAAACAGGAAGGCGCACAAGTGTTATGCGGCGGTGAGGCATTCCATCAAAACAGTGGTTTGGAACATGGATTTTATATTAAGCCAACCTTGTTTAAGGGCAATAACAAAATGCGTATTTTCCAGGAAGAAATTTTTGGACCTGTTAGTTGCGTAACAACTTTTAAAACAATAGAAGAAGCGATTGCCATTGCCAACGACACTTTATATGGATTGGGTGCCGGTGTTTGGACAAGAGATGCGCACGAAATATACCAGGTGCCGCGTGCTATTCAGGCAGGTCGTGTTTGGGTCAATTGCTATCATGCTTATCCGGCACATGCGCCGTTTGGTGGTTATAAAAAATCAGGCTTTGGCAGGGAAAATCACAAAATGATGTTGAATCATTATCGTCAGACAAAGAATATGCTGATATCTTACAGCAAAAACAAACTGGGCTTTTTTTAGTATAGGCAAACAATCTGGAGGCAAACAGCGGCTTCGCGCCGCTGTTTATTTGTAAATATCTATTTCATGAATGTAAAAAGAATACTGGCAACTGAGGCTGCTGTTGAATTGATAAACAAACTAAGAGAACGAAATGGTCCTTTAATGTTTCACCAAAGCGGCGGTTGTTGCGATGGTTCGCAGCCTATGTGTTTTCCTGAAAATGAATTTAAAACCGGTGACAGTGATGTTTGTTTGGGAGAAGTGGATGGTTGCAAATTCTTCATGCATAAAGACCAGTTTGAATACTGGAAACATACACAGCTTACATTAGATGTTGTAAAAGGCAGAGGCAGCAGTTTTTCGCTTGAAATACCTTATGGCGTTAGGTTTCATATCAGGTCAAAAATTTTTACAGAAGAGGAGTTGAAAGAGTTAGCAGAGGAAGCGTGTTAAGAACATGGTGATAGTAAAATGCAGGTTGTGTTTCATTTATTATGCAAACACAATCTGCATTTTGATTTACAAAGAATTTACTATTTGCAATGCGGCAACAATCGTATTTTGTCGGTCCAGTTAGTACAACAATAAAAAGTTGCATACCATTAAGCGTTTACGTTCAGCTTTCACATTACAGAAACCTTTTGTTAGCGTTCATTTTAATGCCCGCTAAACATATCTAACATCATATTCAACGCATTTTTTGAGTGCATGCGCTCACCGTTTTCAAGCGATTCCTGCGCTGCAATGGCTCCTCTTTCACGCATATTTATTTCATAAAAAGAAATGGCTTGCTGCAACGTATTGTATGTATCACTCATTAAACATTCACTCAATTCCAAAGCATCGAGCATAGCCATATTGGCGCCTTCTCCTGCAAACGGCGGCATTACATGTGCGGCATCGCCAAGCATCGTTAAGTTGGGCAAGGCTTTCCAGGTTTGGTTTAACGGCATACAATAAATGGGACGTGGTATGAAAGGTATTGCAGCATTTTGAAACAACTCATACCAAATACTACTCCATCCGGAATATGCTGTTTTAAACCAGTCAAGCAATTGTGTTGTATCAGAATAATCCAAACCATTATTGGCAGCCCAGTTTTCATCTGTTTTAAAACTTGCATAAAAACCAATATCGCCATTGCCTTTCTGACCTCCCAACATACACTTTTCATTTCCGAAAGCCATAATTTTTCCGCCATTGAGCAATGCATTAATATGAGGCGTTGCTTTTCCTGCATCATTAATATTAATTTCAAGCATGGTAACGCCTGAGTAAAAAGGTTTACAACTTGTGATGTATGGACGGATTTTAGAATTGGCGCCATCAGCCGCAATTACAATATCTGCATAAGCAGATGAACCGTTTTTGAACTGCAACAGCCAGCCTTCGTTTTGCGCTTCCATTGAAACAAAATGACTGTTCCACACAACTGTTTCCGGTTGTAAAGATTCCAGCAACATATTTCTTAACGGACCACGGTCTATTTCAGGACGAAAATATTTACTGCCAAAATTTTCATCCGGTTTGGTTTCGTGGTCGCTGAAAAATATCTCTGCTCGTTCATTTGTAATTAACTTCTTATCAGCACCGGGGCGAAAATTCTTTTTAAACGCTTCTAATAAATTTGCTTTGCGTATGGCCGCCAATCCCGATTCATCATGCATATCAAGCGGCGAACCTATTAAACGCGCATCTTTATTAAAATCTCTTTCATACACTTTTACATTTGCATTTTTAAGCTGTAAAAGCCTTGCCAGTGTTAATCCGCCCGGACCGCCGCCAACAATGGCGATTTGCTTGTTCGTTAATTTCATGGCGCAAAATTATTTTGAAGCAAGCGCTGAAAATTGTATAAATCGGTCGTTTTTATTTTTTAATAATTCTTTCGGTAATACGCCTGAAAACTTTTTTATTTCTTTTATAAAATGGCTTTGATCTGTGAAGTTTAATTCAGGAAAAAGTTTGCCTTGTGCAAGATGTTCCAGCGATGCCCTGAATCGTAAAATGTTGCAGTATGCTTTTAATGAAAGCCCGAATTGTTGGTTGAAATAACGGTTAATTTGACGGCTGCTCCAATACACGCTTTCAGAAAGTTGTTTTACAGTTAATGAACCTTTTGACGAATAAATCAGGTCGAAAAGTTGTAGTTTTCTGTTGTCAGTTTCTTTTGGTAAAAGTGAGCCGATTTTTTGAGAAGCTTTTTTACAAAAAAGGTCAAAATTCTGTAAATCGTTTGCATTAAAATTCCAAAAGTTGACAGGCAAAATTTCTGCGTAATTTAATAAGTTGGAAATTGTGTTTTGAAAAACATATTCCGTTGCAGGCAATTTAAAACTTATGGCAAACATAAGTGTCTCAGGTGCTAATATGGCTTTGTCAGGATATGTTTCAAGCCCTGAAAGCGAAATGTGAAAAGGCTCAGTTACTGATTGAGAAAAAATCAAATCAATTCGCCCGTCGGGTAAAATAATAATTTCTTTGGCGCTGCCTGATGGGTTATGCAACAGCCAAAAACTTTCTACAAAATCAGCAATTGACTTGTCGGGTTTAATAAGTTTAAAGTCCACGCCGTTGTCCATTGTTCTTTGTTCATCAACAAGAATCCATGATATAATTAACTGGCTTTATCTTTTGTATTTCGTATTAAACCAATACCTGCTAAGAAAAATATCAATCCTAAAATACCATAAACAGCAATAGTTTTAAACGTGCCACTGCTTTGTGTAATAGAAATGGCTGCATAAATAAGTCCGCCCAAACCTAATAGAGTTAAGATGACGCCGAATATTCTTTTTTCCATGAATTGGTTTTAATGAGAGCAGCCATCGCAAACGATATGCCATGAGAGTTTTGAACTTTATAGTTTCAGGTATGATGTGCGAGTTATCAAATAATAACTGTTACTCGCCAATCATCAATCAAACTAAACTTTTATAAAAATCTTCTTTTTATATAAAATCCACATGGGTATCAATAGAATCAATACAAACGTAACAGCGCCGGCAAGAGATGCATTTACCGGTGAAAAATTAGGCACAAAAAAAGTCTGATATAGGTATTGTTGCGCGCCTACTTTTTGCCCGTTCAGGTTTACATGAATCAAATCAAGCAATATCAAAACAACATCAGCCGCTACATAAGCCGTAATCGCATTGGCGCCAAAGGCAAGAAACGGTTCAATATATTTGTTACGATGCTGAACATCTATCAGCCAATAAGATATTGTAAGAGCCAGCATAGAAAAACCGCCTGCATACAATACAAACGAACTTGTCCATAAAGCTTTATTTATCGGGAAAAAACTATCCCAGATGCTGCCGGCAAGCATTGAAAAAATGCCAATGGTAAATAGCCAACCAGCTTTATCCATATCTGATTTGTCTTTAAGTCGCAGCCAGATGCCGGTAAGTATGCCCATTAAGCAGGTTGCAATCGCAGGCAGCGTACTCAAAAGACCTTCGGGATCGTACACTTTAGAGCCGCGCCAGATATGGTTTTCACCTAAAACACCTTTATCTAACCACGCGCCTAAATTGGTGGCCGGTTCCAGGTTTGCGTTACCAATGCCTGGAACCGGAATGAAATTCATGAGAAAATAATAGACGATAAGAATACCGGCAAATATCCAAAGCAACGTTCTGCAATTGCATTTGATGAACAAAACCACAGAGATAAAAAACACGATAGCAATACGCGGCAAAACACCTAAAATGCGGAAATGCGATAAATCAAAATCGGGAAGACGGGAACCTAAACTTAACGCCGCAAAAATGATATATAAGATAACTGAACGCTTTAAGGCGGCTAACAAAATCTGTTTGTGTGATGCGTTGTTATCTTTTTTAGAACCGATGGCATACGTGATGGAAACGCCAACCATATATAAGAAAGATGGAAAGATTAAATCGGTTGGCGTACAGCCGTTCCATTTGGAATGTTCTAATGGTGCGTAGATGTGCGCCCAATCGCCGGGATTGTTTACCATTATCATGGAAGCCACCGTTAAGCCGCGAAAAAAGTCAAGTGAAACCAGTCTTTGTTTTGGTTGTTGCAGTTGTGAGAAAACCATCGTTTTATTCCGTTATTGTATAAAAGTAAAATTTATTCTATCACTATCTTTCAGTTATTAAACATAGAATTTCATTTCTTACAAAACGGTTAAAAGAAGAAGGGAATGAATTAAAAAAAGAGAAGAAGATTTAAAAGACAAGATTCAAGGGACAAGATACAAGGTTCAAGAATACAAGAAAGAAGATACAAGGAACAAGATTCAGGAATACAAGAATCAAGGGAAGAAACAATTAAATTTCATGGGTAATACAGTGCATTATTCATGCGTTTTTCACATACAAATGGCTTTGTAAGAAGGTGGCACTAAATTAGTTCAGATACTTCGCCTCTAATTGGTTAACCAGTAACTTTTTATGAAGACAGAGACAGAACAGGTTAATTCGCTGCCCACCAGGAAATACGTGATTTCAAGGAAGACAGACGAATTTTTAAAAGATATTTACAGCGTTTACAAATTCATTGCGCGTTTTTTTAAAGAAGCCTTCAAAGGACCTTCTGAAATTAAAGAAATCATACGCCAATGCTATGAAGTTGGTTATAAATCGTTGCCGTTAATTACGTTAACGGGTTTTATTACAGGTATTGTATTTACCAAACAATCACGTCCTTCACTTGCAACATTTGGTGCAAGTTCCTGGTTACCATCTCTTATTTCTATTGCCATTATTCGCGCGTTAGCGCCGCTTGTTACGGCTTTGATTACTGCCGGTAAAGTCGGCTCAAACATCGGCGCTGAATTAGGCTCTATGAAAGTAACGGAGCAGATAGATGCGATGGAAGTTTCGGCGACAAATCCTTTTAAATTTCTTGTTGTTAGTCGCGTCTCGGCTACGACGTTGATGCAGCCGGTGCTCATGTTATATTCCGGTTTTGTTGGTATGATGGGTTCGTTTATAAACGTGTATGCAAATGAGCAAACCAGCTTCACGGCTTTCTTTCAAAATGCTTTTAGCACTATTTCATTTCTTGATATTTTTTCTTCTGTATTCAAATCAATATTGTATGGATTTACCATTGGTGTAGCTGGTTGTTATCAGGGTTATCATGCACAAAACGGAACACAAGGCGTTGGTAAAGCTGCCAATACAGCCGTTGTAATTTCCATGTTCTTAATATTTGTGGAAGAGATGATTGTGGTGCAGTTTGTAAATGCAATCAGGTAAAAAGAAGCAAGATATAAGAGATGAGAATCAAGATAAAAAGAATGAATAAAATAGAGTTTTATTGCCGAAAGTTGATAGCGTAAAAAATAAATAATGGCAGGTATTGATTATAATAATGCGGTCATCCACATCCGCGATTTACATAAATCTTTTGGCACGCTCACTGTGCTGAATGGTGTTGACCTGGATTTATTTCAGGGCGAAAATGTAGTTGTATTGGGACGTTCAGGAACGGGAAAATCGGTGCTCATAAAAATCATTTCAGGCTTGTTAACGGCCGATAGCGGAACCGTAAGCGTGTTGGGTGAAGATGTAAATACATTGACATCAAAAAGCTGGAATGAATTGCGGCAGCGTATTGGTTTTTCGTTTCAAAATAGCGCTTTGTACGATAGTATGACGGTACGAGAAAACCTTGAATTTCCACTTGTCAGAAACAAACGAAATCTGACACGTAATGAAATAAATAGCGCAGTGGAAGAAGTGCTGGAAGGCGTAGGTTTATCGCAGGTTATCAACCAGATGCCGTCTGAATTATCGGGTGGACAGCGTAAGCGAATCGGTATTGCCCGCACGCTTATTTTAAAGCCGGATATTATGATGTATGATGAACCGACAGCCGGTTTGGATCCCATCACAAGCATTGAAATTAATAACCTGATTAATAAAGTGCAGGAACAATATAACACAAGCGCAATCATCATCACACACGATCTCACATGCGCGCGCACCGTCGGCAACCGCGTTGCAATGTTGCTCGATGGCAAGTTCCTTGCGCAAGGCACGTTTGAAGAAGTATTTTCCAGCAGCGAGCCGAGAGTACAAAGCTTTTATAATTACAATTTTACCAGTAAAGAAGCAGAATATAAGTGAGAAGATTTAAGATACAAGGTACAAGGTACAAGAATACAAGGAGCGAGAATAAAAGTACAAGGTTCAAGAAACAAGAATTTAGAAATAAAATTATAGTCATCTAATATAGAATTAAACAATATGAAGTCTGTAAAAAACAATCGTCCGGTCGTTGTCGGTTTATTTATCATCATAGGTATTGCCATACTTATTTTAGCTGTTTTTACATTAGGCGGACAAAAAAGATCCTTTGTAAAAGGCTTTACCGTAAATACCATTTTTGATGATGTAAACGGGCTGGTAGTTGGAAATAATATATGGCTTTCCGGTGTAAAAGTTGGAACCGTAAAGAAGATAACTTTCATGCCCGATTCTCGTGTTATGGTAGTTATGGTAATACAAAAATCTTTGGAGCCGAATATTCGCAAAGATTCAAAAACCAAGATTAGTTCTGATGGTTTGATTGGTAATAAAATCGTTGTAATTGTTGGCGGTACACAAACAATACCGGAAGTTCAGGATGGCGATTACCTGCTGGCTCAAAAGGCATTAAGTACCGAAGATATGCTGTCAACCTTACAAGCAAACAATAAGAATTTGCTGACAATCACCGGCTCTTTCAGCCGCATCAGCCAAAAAATTGATAGTGGTAACGGCGTCATTGGAACCTTGCTGAACGATCAAGAAACATCAAGAAAAATAAATGCTTCTTTAAACAGTTTGCAATCTACCATGAATAATTTTCAGTCGGCTTCTTTGCGCAGCAAAGCTGTTATTGCCAACTTAGATGCCTTTACCGCAAAGCTCAATACAAAAGGTTCACTTGCCGATGAATTATCTACCGATACAACTATGTTTACCGTATTAAAAGGAACTATTACGCAATTACGCGATGTTGCTATCACGGCTGGTCAGCTGACTGATAATTTAAAAGCAACGACTGACCATCTGAACGATACCGGCAACATACCCGGCGTTTTATTAAATGATAAAGAAGCCGCCGCTTCGCTAAAGAAAACCATTTTTAATTTAGAAAGCAGCAGCCAGAAATTAGATGAAGATTTAGAAGCTGCGCAACACAACTTTTTATTAAGACGATATTTTAAAAAGAAAGAAAAGGACAAACAATAAAGATTCAGCTAAAGCAACTGATATGAAGATTAACAATACAATTGTTATGATTTGTTGTCTATCTCAATATCATATTTATCTAATAATCCACTGATAGCACTTAAAGAAAACTTTGCTTTCTTAATACGATTCTTTTCAGCATCAATTGAATAGTGAAATGAAGTGCGAAAATCAGCCTTTTCAAGATTTGTATTGTTGAAAGTTGCCCGCAAAAAATCGCAGTCTGTAAATACAGAATAAGATAGATCAGCGTCTGTAAAATCAACTTCCTGAAGTTGCGATTTTTTCCATACTGTCTTTTTCAATTTCATTGCGTAAAAGGAAGAATGGTTGAGAATACAAGTATCAAATGAAACAGAAAAATTAAATGTATCGCAGTCTTCAAAAAGCAACCCGGTTAATTTGCAATCTTTAAATTTTATATCTTTAAACGAAGTTTTTACAAGCTTTGCCAGGGTTATATTACAGCCATCAAATACACATTCTAAAAACCTGGTTCCTGATAAATCAGTACCGGAAAAATTACAATTTTTAAATGTGCAATATTCATAATCACCAATTGACAAAGGCTTTTGCGTGAAATCAATTTTATCAAATATCTGATCTTCAACAAGCATTTGGTTCTGATCAATTAAGTTGGATAAATTAAAATAGTAAAAGAGATAATAACCTTGCTTACTTTATTAAAAAACTCAATTGCGCAAAGTCATAAATACTCAATTGTTCTGCGCGTTTATTAAAGATTTCATGCTGCAAAGTTGTATCATTAAATAAACTTCGTGTTGCGTTGCGAAGTGTTTTTCGCCGTTGGTTAAAAGCAGTTTTTACCAGCACAGTAAAAGCTCTTTCGCTTTTTACAGAAAGCGTTTCTTCTTTTCTTCGCAAACGAATAACGCCACTCGTTACTTTGGGTGGCGGATTGAATGCGTCCGGCGGCACATCAAACAAATATTCAACAGAATAAAACGCTTGTATTAGTATTGATAAAATGCCGTACACTTTATTGCCGGGTTGCGCCGCCACACGTTGTGCTACTTCTTTTTGAAACATGCCGACGATAACCGGAACCTGCGTTTTCCATTCTAAAATTTTGAATAAAATTTGTGATGAAATATTGTAAGGAAAATTACCGATTACAATAAACTCATTCTCAAATGGCGAAGCTGTTTTTAAAAAATCTTCTCTGATAATTTTATTTTGAATTGTAGGATACGTGGCTTCTAAAAAATCTGCTTTTTCATTATCAATTTCTACAGCTTTAAAAGTGATATTGGGTATTTGTAATAAATACTTTGTAATGGCTCCTGCGCCAGGTCCAACTTCCAGTAATTGTATAAACGATTCTTCCTCTAAAGCAGAAACAATTTTCCGGCAAATATTTTCATCACGCAGAAAATGTTGTCCGAGCGATTTTTTTAACGTGTAAGACATGTTCTGCAAAAATAACCGGAAACCCGGGTTGTTACTTTTCTATTTGCTGGCTTTGCCAAGCGAAATAAATGCAGCGCCGGCTATAATTAAAGCCGCACCAACCATAGATTGCCAGGTAATTTTTTCTTTTAGGAAAAAAGAAGCGAGAAGAACCGTAAAAATGATCGAGCTTCTGTCAATCGAACTTACAGCAGCCGCATGTCCGTCTTTCAAAGCTTTAAACTGGAACAAAGAAGATAAGGTTGTTGCCACACCAGCGCCTAAAATAAACAGCCAGGCGCGTTTATCTATCTTGGCCATTTCGCCTGCCGCGCTTTGAAAGAAAACGGTTGACCAGGAAATAACCAATATCATAACGGCTTCGATGGCAAAGGCAATCGTTGGGTTTACGTTTTCAAGTCCGGCTTTGGTAAACGTAATAGAAATGGCAGCCATAACAGCACCGATAAGAGCAAACAAAAACCACATGAGATGTTTTTTATAAGTGAACTATATTACTTATAAAAAAGATACCAAAGTATTTTGGAACAATTTCATGAACAAAGTATCAGGTGGAAACTTAGAATACAAGATGTTTAAATAACGGAAGTTACTACGTACAGAATAAATAAAGAAGCAGAGCAGGAGATAAGGAATAATTTTTAGTTACCACACTTAAATTTGGTTCACCTATGCTCTACAAGGATAAAATTATAGCGGTTTACTGTATTGTAGATGATTTATTAAAAGCTATTGCACACAAAGAAGATGTGCAAAAAAAAGTAAGCGGCAGCGAAGTGATTACAACCGTTTCTTGTATCGACACTATACTTTGGCGGTCATCAGGACAAAACCAAGCAGTTTATGAAGATAACAAAGCTCGTTCCCTCTATACTGGATCAGAGTCGTTTCAACCGGCGTCTGCATGATTTGTTAGAACTACTTTTCAATCTGTTTTATCAAATTGGTCACTGTATAAAAATGATATCAGGTGCCGCGGCTATGTCATTGATTCCTTTTCGGTAGCAGTCTTTGTAATAACATCCGCATCAGCCGCTCAAAAATTGTAACAGGCAAACAATGGAAAGGCAGACAAGCCAGCATGAAAAGATACTTTTAGGGTATCAAAATGCAGGTACTAACGACTGTACAGAACATTTCGGTTGAGTTCTACTTTGTGTCGGGAAGTGAAGGTGATGTACAGGCACCGAGGAAACTGCCCTTGGCAGTAGCGGCAGAAAGCAGAATATATGAAGAAGCTGCTTATACGAATTACACAATAGAAGATGATATGATGAAGACAAATGCCGTTGAGCTGAAAATACAGCGAAGAAGCAATATTAAAAGAAAAGACAAACCTTGGATAAGCTTCCTGAAGGAACACATACGAAAAGGAATTGAAACCTCTTTTTAATATTTAAAGCCTTGTTCCTGCGAACTTCTATGCCATTACTTTCAAAGCCTTTTTGCTTAAACTCTCCCTGTTTGTTATCGCATTTACTTTTGACTATATTGTCCGACAACTCGCAACTTGATTTATTTAATCCATTTTATGGTTTCAAACACTAATACTAACCTGTTGGCGGAGTTAATTTGAATAGTCAGCAACAATAAATGCTGTGCAGTTGTCTACATGAGTGACTAAACTTACGAATGCAACATGCACAACATCAAAACAAATTTCGATAAAATTATTGTGGTGATAAAAGATATTTTAAGTGATGAAATAAATGAGAAGGGCAATTATTTACGGCGTGGCACCGTGCCAAAATTTTCTGATATTGAAGTGATCGCATTAAGCCTTACAGCAGAATGTTTAAGCATTGACAGTGAGAATTATTTGTTTTCCAAATTGAACAAAGAATATGCGAACGAGTTTGAAAATTTGATTAGCCGCAGACAATATAATGACCGGAGAAAACTGTTGTTTGAAAAAACGGAAGATGTGCGAAACCTGCTATCAGAGCGGCTTAACAGACTATCAGATGTATTTGCAATTGATTCCATGCCACTTGAAATTTGTAAATTATCAAGAGAACAAAGAAATAAAATGGGTAAAGAATCCCTGTGCCACCGCCCGGACAAGGGCTACTGTGCATCACAGAAAAAATATTTCTACGGCTATAAATTGCACAGCGTTTGTTCAGCGGCAGGTGTTATACAATCATTGGATTTAACTAAGGCAAGTGTGCATGATGTACATTACTTGCATGACGTAAAAGAGTTGTTCAGCAATTGCATCCTAACGGGTGATAAAGGATATATTGGAAGAGAGCATCAGATAAATTTATTTGAGGCGGCAGGCATTCAGTTGGAAGTGCCTTTAAGAGCCAATCAAGGGGGACAAAAACCTGTCATGTGGATCTTGAAAAAAGTAAGGAAGCGAATAGAAACAGTTTTTTCTCAATTGTGTGACCAGTTTATGATACAGCGCAATTACGCCAAGTCCTTTACAGGCTTCAGGTCCAGGATACTTGCTAAGGTGACGGCGCTCACCATTTTACAGTTCTTAAACAAATTTATTTACAATCAACCAGTAAGCAGAGTTAAACATGTGCTGGCTAATTAACTCCGCCAACGGGTTAATACTACTATATTTTAAGCGATTTCTGGTATTCTGATTTCAAACCAATTATTTACATTTGTTACCAGTTTCCTAAATTTTTCTTACTCACCCTTCTAACATTTAAACGCTTGCTTTATGAAAATCAAACATTTTACTCTCATCATCTTTACTACAATTATTTACGCAGCAGCATCAGCGCAACCTGTTATTGCCAGACAATGGGGCGCGGGAAGCAGCGGTGCTGATTATTTAAAAAGTATAAGTCATACAATTGATAAAGGACTCATAGCTGGGGGTAATTCTACAGGAAATGCTTCTTGTCAAAAAACGGAAAACAACAGGGACAGCACCGGAACTACAAACGATTATTGGGTGGTAAAATTTGATATTTCAGGCGCTATTCAATGGGATAAAACTATAGGTGGCAGTAAAGAAGATCAACTTGTTACTGTGCAGCAAACTTTTGACGGTGGCTATATTGCTGGTGGTTCTTCTTATTCTAGTAAATCGGGCGATAAAACCCAAAACAGCCGGGGAGAAAATGATTATTGGGTAGTAAAACTGGACAGCACAGGCATTATTCAGCGGCAAAGAACAGTAGGTGGAGGTGCATCAGATCAATTATATTCTGTACAACAAGACAGTGATAGCGGTTATACTCTTATTGGCTATTCTCAGTCAGGCAAATCCGGAGAAAAAACGGTAAATGGAACAGGATACTGGATGGTGAAGCTAAATAAAACCGGTGTGAAACAATCTGACAAAATTATTCCTGCTCCAAAACAAACAAAGGATGGTGGTTACATAGGAGTTGGTGGTGTTACACTAACGAAGTGGGATAGCACTGGCAAAGTCGAGTGGAGTCAGGTTATAGCACCCTCTTCTGCAGACTTAGATCATGACGGCGACTTCGATGGATACCTTTCTTATGTTGAGCAAACCGATGGCGGTGGTTATATTGTTGGCGGTACGCTTGGTCCGGCATCAGGCCCATTTGAAGGCAAATCTTATTGGGTGATTAAAACAGATAAGTTGGGTGTCAGATTATGGAGCAAGACGTATGGTCATGAACCTGATGAAGCCTATAATATCCTTACTTCTTTACAGCCAACCAACGACCATGGTTATATTATTGTTGGAACTACTGATTATCCTTCTTACCAGACAGGAAATTATAATACGAACTTTTATGTGGTGAAAACTGATAAAAATGGAAATTTCCAATGGGATAAATCTATAGATGCTTCTAACGATGAGAAAGGCACAATTGTAACAGCCATTACCAAAGACCGTTTTTTGATAGGCGGTTCCTCACTCTCTGGCGTAGGCAGAGATAAAACAGTTGGCTTTTGTGCTGACAACAATACATCCGACGATATGGAGCTTTTTGATTACTGGATTGTAAGATTAGATTACAGTAACCCGCAAAGTTTATCTATGGCAAAATCAGCTACTGACCAAATGATTAACTACAAACCGGGCGATATTAATTTTATAATATACCCCAATCCTGCCAAAAATGTGTTGCATGTGCAAACTGATGGCAACGCAATCATTTCGCTGATAGATGGAACCGGCAGAGTATTACTTACTCAATCAATCACAGGTAGTGGCACTATCAATGTTAGCAAGCTGCAACCGGGCATGTATTATTTGAAAAAAAGCACCACAGGCGAAACGAGAAAGGTTCTAATAGGTAAGTAATTGTTTTGTGCCTAACCTCTACTTCGCCGACATGTTGATCACCGCAAGTGAAGAAAACGACATTGCAGTGGTTGATTTTTTATATATCAATAAGCAAGATTATTGCTCACATGCGACGAATGAATTTCATGTCTTCGGTAAGCCACAACCTTGTTTAAATAGAATCAATTTCTAAGCGCAAACGATCTTTTAATTCTTTTACAAGAGGATATTGCGAAGCAATATAATTAAATCTTTCACGACTGTTCATGGTAAGAAACGGGTCAATATCTTCCTTTACATCATCGGCTACCACAATCTGAAACTGGATGGTATGATTGTGAAATGATTTTTGAATACATTCAGCCAGCATCATTTTTTCCTGTTCAATAAACTTTTGCTGAACAAGCGCATTTACTGTTATCAGCAAGCGTGTTTCGTTTTGTATGGTAAGCTTTGCAATCTTAAACGTATTGGCAGCGCTGTGTTTTTGTTGCTCCTCTAATTTGGCTGCAAAACCATACCAGCATTCGCGCAGCTTTTCCATTTCCAAAGGCTCGGCTTCATCTACTTCTTCAATCGTGTATTGATCGCCATATTTATCGCGAAGCGCAGACAATAAACTTCTTTTTGATTTAGATTGATATGAAGTCTGCGATACGGGTTCTGCTTCCACAGTAACAGCAACGGGTTCTTTTGCCTGGGTTGATAAAACCGTTGTAACCAGCTGCGCTTCTTTAAAAGCCGGCTTTGGCGCAACAGGTTCCTGTATAAATAATTTCGATTCTGTTTGTGGTTCTTGTGTTTTATTTATAACCGTTGGCTCGGTCGTTTTTTGTGGCAATGGCGATTGCGGAGAATTGTTTTTTGGTGAAGTAGCGCCCGAATGCGTGCCGATAGAAGGTTGTAAAGATTGAATGGCTTTTGCACGATAAGCAACCGGCGCATCTAACCGTTTCTTTTTAACCACTTCGCTGTTCTCAACCGAAAGCTCTAATGCCTGTTGTAAAAAGTTTAATTTAATGATAGCCATTTCTACATGCAGGCGTTTGTTGCGCGCCATCTTGTAGTTAATTTCGGCTTCATTCAAAATATTCAACGAACTAACAAGAAAGGAAGCACTTACCGTTTTAGCTGCGTTCAAATAACGTTCCTGCATACCTTCCACCACATCGAGAAGCGAAGCGGCGTTGGCATCTTTACAAACCAATACATTTCGCAAAAACATAGCAAAGCCATTCAGCACCATATCGCCTTCAAAACCTTTTCGGTTAATTTCATCATACAACAACATAGCAGATGAAAGATTCTGCTGAAATAAACTATCGAGAAGTTTGAAGTAATAATCTTCATCCAGAATATTCAGGTTATCAAGTGTATTCTGATAAGTTATATGCGCATCTGTAAAACTTACAATTTTATCTAAAATAGATAGGGCATCGCGCATACAACCTTCGCTCTTTTGCGCAATCAGTTGCAGAGCGGCTTTTTCTGTATCAATATGTTCTTTGCCGGCAATTTCCAGTAAATGATCAACCGTATCCTGAATGGTAATTCGTTTAAAGTCGAATATCTGGCAACGCGATAAAATGGTTGGTAGAATTTTGTGCTTTTCGGTGGTTGCCAAAATAAAAATCGCATACGGCGGCGGTTCTTCCAACGTCTTTAGAAACGCATTAAAAGCGCTGGCGCTAAGCATGTGAACTTCATCTACAATATACACTTTGTATTTGCCGGCCTGCGGCGCAAAGCGAACCTGTTCTACTAAAGAGCGAATATCATCAACCGAATTATTAGATGCTGCATCTAATTCGTGAATGTTTAAAGACGTGCCTTCGTTAAAGCTTTTGCAGGAATGACATTCATTACAAGCTTCGCCATCGGGCTGCAGGTTTTCGCAATTAATTGTTTTGGCAAGAATACGCGCGCATGTTGTTTTACCCACACCACGCGGACCACAAAATAAAAACGCATGTGCCAGCTGGCGATTCTTAATTGCATTTTTTAGTGTCGTAGTAATGTGTTGCTGACCAACAACCGTATTAAACGTTTGCGGGCGATACTTGCGTGCAGAAACAATAAACTCGTTCATATCCGATTGCAAGTTAGTATTAACACCGACAATCAAAAGATGTTCTTATACACAGCCATTACATAATAAATTAATCATATTATCAATTCAAAATGAATGATTTATGAGAACGTTTACACAGCAATAAAAAGTGGAAAATCTTTTTTTCCACCAGTAATAAACACGTAATTCAGATGTATTTCGGGAAGAAATTTACTTTGGTGCTTTTCGATAAATATAAAGTGCAACAAATACGAATACAAGATTGGGAATCCAGGCAGCAATACCTGGCGGCAAATTTCCTTTGGTTGAAAAAATGGTTGAAAACCGATCCATAATAATAAAAACAGCAGCCGTTACAAAGCCAAACGCAAGATGCACGCCGCTGCCACCGCGCACTTTACGACCGGCAACCATAGCTCCTATTAACGTCAACATAATAACAGCAACCGGCGTAGCAATACGGCGGTAATCTTCAATCTTCAATTCATTAATACCTTCCGCGCCGCGCTGCTCTTGCTGACCAATATAGGTACGCAATTCCGGACTGGTGAGAACATCTTTTACATGTTCGTCGCGATTTAAATCTAATGGTCTGAAGTTAAAGTTAATCGTCTTTTTGGGTGAAGAAACAGCTCGTTCTTTTAAGCCGTTGATGGTTCTTTCAAATACCGTTTCCAATTGCCATTTATGCGAAGCCGTATCCCATAACAAATTGCCTGCGCGCAGGTTATATACCAATTGATTGTTCTTGATAGTATGAATAAAAAAAGGTCCGCCACGCTTGCGGCTGGTATCATAATTAATAATACCGGCGTAAGAAAATGAATCTATCTGAAAATATGTATTGTGCTGATAATTAGAAGTTACACTGCTATAAGAAGAATGATTATCAATATAATTTACCTGGAAAGCCAGCCGCTTTACTTCCGCACGCGGAATAACATAAGCATTTGCATACCACAATAAAGCAGCTAATAAAAAACCACCAATGATGTAAGGCAACAAGATTCTCCGATACGTAATGCCGCTTGCTAGAATAGCAATAAACTCGCTTCTGCCAGCCAGTTTCGAGGTAAAAAAAATAACAGCGATAAATACAAAAAGCGGGAACAGCAAAGCAATAATATGCGGAATAAAAGGAATGTAATACTGCAAAAAAACCTGCCAGGCAGAAAGTCCTGACTGCACAAAATCGTCGGTGTGCTCGCTGATATCTACCACAACGGCGATTATGGTAAATAAGAAAATAGAAAAGAAAAAGGTTACGAGAAAATTTTTAATGATATACCAGTCAAGCTTTTTCATGCCGCCTCAAAAATAAACGAAATGCTGTTGCGCTTGTGTGAAAGGTGTTTTAGTTTTCTTAAAGTGATTACAACTTGTTATTTGTATTCTTTTTCCTGATGGAAAGAGATCAATGCAAACCGATTGCTGCGTACATTTTGCCACTAACACGCCTACATACATGGCAAACTTTATTTTAGGAATTTTTATAAACGATTTTCATTTTTGCTTTTATTTACTTTATAAACGCTGTTTTACTCTTACAATCATATCAGCCTTCCAGCTTGCAAAAGTACCGTTGATGATTTGCGCGCGCGCTTCGCCAACGAGCCAGAGATAAAAAGCCAGATTTTGAATGCTGGCAAGTTCCAACGCCAAAAATTCGCCTGCAACAAAAAGATGACGGAGATATGCTTTCGTATAATATTGACTGATTGTATTGGATAAACCTTCATCTATCGGACTAAAATCGGTTGCCCATTTTTTATTTTTTATATTGATCACACCTTGCGTGGTAAACAGCATTCCGTTTCTGCCGTTGCGCGTAGGCATCACACAATCAAACATATCAATACCCAGGCTGATGCATTCTAAAATATTCCATGGCGTACCAACGCCCATTAAATACCGGGGTTTATTATACGGAAGATTGTCAGCACATAAAGCTGTAAAATCATACATCATTTCTTCCGGCTCGCCAACCGAAAGTCCGCCGATTGCATTGCCCGTGGCTTCTTTGGAAGAAACATAATCGCAGGATGCTTTGCGCAAATCCTTATATGTGCCGCCTTGTACTATAGGAAATAAATTTTGTGTATAGCCATATTTGTCGGGCGTTTCGGAGAGACGAGTAAAACATCTGTCGAGCCAGCGATGCGTAAGTTCCATACTTTTCTTTGCATACATATATTCGCTCGGATATGGCGGGCATTCATCGAACGCCATAATAATATCGGCACCAATACTGCGCTGGATATCTATTACTTTTTCGGGCGTAAACAGGTGACGGCTTCCATCGATATGCGATTGAAATAATGCGCCTTCTTCAGTTAATTTACGATTGGCAGCCAATGAAAAAACCTGGTAACCACCGCTATCAGTCAATACAGGTTTTTGCCAGCCATTGAATTTGTGAAGTCCGCCGGCAGCTTCCAAAATATCAGTTCCCGGACGCAGGTATAAATGATAGGTATTGCCAAGAATAATTTGTGCTTTAATATCGGATTCTAATTGCTGCTGGTTCACCGCTTTTACGCTGCCAACGGTGCCAACCGGCATAAAGATGGGCGTTTGTATTTCTCCGTGATCGGTAGTAATAGAACCTGCGCGAGCTTTGCAATGATTGTCTGTTGCCTGTAATTTGAATGCTAAAGATGGCATAGCAGCAAAAATAGCCGTTTTAAGTTTTTTACATTTGTATTGAACCATTGATTTACTACAATTATAAATTCACTATTCAGATAGTCATCAATACAAATGAAGAACATCGTTGATTAATTTGTAAATCAATAAAAATATTTGCATCTTTAAATAACCTAAAGTTATTGCATGTTCGATTTCAGGTTACAGGTTTTTTATACCGTTGCTAGGCGGCTAAATTTTACCAAAGCGGCTGAAGAACTTTTTATTACACAACCTGCTGTAAGCAAACACATCAACGAAACCGAAAAGTATTTCAGCGTTAAACTTTTTGAAAGAAACGGAACCAAAATTACGCTTACACCAGCCGGGCAAACTCTTTTGCAACACACCGAAAAGCTATTCAACTTTTATCGCAATATGGAGTTTGAAATGAGTAATCTTGCCAGCGAAAATAAAGGCAAGCTTCGTATTGGTGCCAGCACAACGGTAGCGCAATATATTTTACCTTCTTTACTGGCGGCTTTTCATGAGAAAATGAGCAGTATAAAAATCAATATGACGACAAGTAATACCGAAGGCGTAGAAGCGGCGTTATTGCACGGAGAAATAGACCTCGGCATTATTGAAGGCTATTCAAAAAACAGGTCAATCAGGTATGAAACATTTTTAAAAGACGAGATTGTTTTGGTTGCCAACAGCCATCATCCGCTGGCAAAAAAAGCGGTTATAAAACCGGACGAATTAAAGCAGATACATTTGTTATTAAGAGAACCTGGTTCAGGCACATTAGATGTTGTTTCTCATGCTTTAAAAACACAAAGCATCAAGCTATCACAACTCTCTATTGAAATGCAGATGGATAGCACAGAAAGTATCAAACAATATTTGTTACACTCTAACTGTATGGCTTTTCTTTCCATACATTCTATAGTAAAAGAATTAAAGGATAAACAGTTTACTATTATTGAAATAAAAGGACTCAAAATAGTAAGAGATTTTTTCTTTATTAAACTGCACGGACAGAAACAAAGCCTGCCGGATGTGTTCACTAAATTCGCTTTGCGTTATAACGTAAAGTAATCAATTCATTATTATTTGAAAGTGTTTTTATCAACTTATATTATTTTGTATTGCTGACAGAAGCTTGAAAATAAATGAACATCAGGAACCGAGATAGTTATTGATGATATTACGGATTGACCAATTTACCTTTTAGCATCCAGATAGAATTTCCATCACCAAATGCATTGGTTGATGTAATCGCAATAACCATATCATCATTCGATATACATAACGAGTTCCACAAACCATGTTTGTTCAGAGATATATGAAAAGGTTCTTCAACAGGTATAAAATGTTCTGCATTATCATCGCCAACGGCTACCTGCATACAAGACAACTCCCAGTTGTGAGAACGGTTTTGATTGCTTTGATAAGACAATATGGTTTGACCATTGTGTAACTGCCGCAGAAAAGGCGCGCCTGCATAAACTGTATCAGGCAACGGATGCAACAATGCACTTTCGCGTTCAGGATTATTGATACCGATAACCTGCTGCCAGTTTTGCTTAAATGTATTGCGGATAATGCTTGGCTTAAACTGACCGATAGCATTGTCTTCAATTGAAAATACAATTTGCTTTTTGTTTTGTAAAATAAGAGGAACCGGCATTCCATCGCGATGATGCGGCGTGAAGGAAACAATAGCTGGTTGTGTAGTCCATGTTAAGCCATTATCTTTTGACCGGAACAAAGAAATGTTCTGTTCATTGGATTGTTTGTAAATGCCTTCATCAGAAAAAAATAATTGTATTTCACCGGAAGGCAATTGTATTTGCGAAGGTTCCCAGCAGCCATTTTCAAAAGTAAAATCGGCTTGGTAAATGGTTCGCTGATCTTGCCAGGTTTCGCCGCCGTCATAACTTTTTATCGTGCAAATGGCAAAGCGTTTTGTGCTGTCCCAACTACCGTTTATTTTATGTGGACGCGGATTATAAGAAACAAGTAAAGAATGATTTTTCAATTGAAGAATATCGGGAACAGACATATTGATGCCGTTTTCTTTAGTAACGATTGTTACCGGCGGCTGCCATGTTTTACCGGCGTCAGAACTCTTTGTACATTGAATGCTTCCGGCAAATTCATATACACAAATGAGACTGTCATGTCCCGTTTGTATCATGCGCGCATAGTTGGCGTTGTTATGATTTTTCGGAGAAATTTGTGTAAGTGAAGATGAATCCCAAATAATAGTTGGAGGCTTTTGTTTTGTTTGTGCATATATAACAAATGCTGGTAGAATACAGACAAATAATAGAATGGATTTCTTCATTATGGAAAGTATTAAATCAAACAAAATCAGGTTGTTTTTACCAGCTTATTTATTTAAAGATAAAATCTTGTTTATCAAGATTGAAAAACACATTGACGTTACTTATAAATTTTCATTTTTCCATTTATCATGCTACAAAATATACTCACCATTTACAGGTTTTACAATTTCAGGAATGTTCTTCTCACCTAACATTTGCAGCAGGTTAATTTCAATGGTTCTTGTTATTTGATTTAATGGTATGGCGACTGCTGTATTTTCAAATGGATTTACAAGGCTCATTCCATTGATTTGTGTTGACACAAATACAAAACCAATCAGCCAGCTCATAAAGATGCTCCAAATGCCCATGCTTTGTACGGTTACCAATTCAATGGCAACAACAAATAACCAGATAAACAATTTGGTCAGGTAACTATATGTTGTCGGGAAAATCGTGTTTTTAATACGTTCGCTCATGCCCATTTCATCGGAGAATTTTACCAGCAATGCATCGAATTGCAGAAACTGGTAACCATCAATATAACCAGAACTATAAATATTTTTCAGTTGTCTTGCTTGTATTTGCAAAATGGCGTTATGACGGTTGTGATGTTGAATAATTTCAGCGGCTTCTTCTTCGCTGATATATTTTTTAAAAGCCTCATCTTCTATAGAACGCAGGTTACTTTTCAATAAATACACAAACGCAATGTGACGATAAATCATCTGTTTCTGCAGCGCCGTTATTTGTTCTTTCGATTCATCAATAAAAGAAATATAGTTTATCACATTGCGCGCCCACGAACGAGAATCATTAACCAAAGCGCCCCACACTTTCCGGGCTTCCCACCACCTGTCGTAAGCCTGGTTATTATTAAACCCGATAAAAAAAGCAATAGCCGTTCCCAATACCGTAGGCACAATGGTAGGAATATCGAAATGTTTGCTAAGAAGATAAAAGTGAAAAAAATAAACAACTGTGCAGGAAACAATCATAATAATATCAACCTGCCAGGTGCTTTTTATAATTCTGCTGAGTCGTATGTTATTGGCTAAAAGCATATCTTCTTTGCAGGATGATTCAGTAAAATTATGCCGGAAGTTAGTTACAGATAAATCAAATACACAATGAGATAAATTGTATAATTTAAAACTTTACTTCTTTACTCCTATTTACCGAACCAAAATAAAGCTTCGGAAATACGGAACGAAAGCCTGATTTCAGTTACTGACAATCATACATATTGAAAATGAATGATTTGTGAAATAAATCGAAAAAATAATTTTCAATTTGCCCTCGTTTGGTTAATTTAGTGGCATAATTTAATGGGTTAGTAAGTAAGTAGCCGGTTGTAGAGCCGGCTTTTACTTTTTTCAGATGTCTTAATTAAACTAAATAATTCAAGTTGTTAGTTAATCAAGGGATTTTATTAAGAGTAAAAGCAAGGATAAAAAGGACAAGTTTGAGAAGAAACCCTTTGAAAGTTACAGCATGAATGGTTCTGAGAAACAAGGCTTTGATCTCACTGAATGTGGTTTCGATTCTTTTCCTCATTTGTTCTTTCAGAAAGCTCATCCATGGCTCATCTTTTCTCTTTGCATTGCTTCTGCGCTGTATCATCAGTTCAATCCCATCCGTTTCTTTCATATCATCTTCTATGGTGTAATCGGTGTAAGCCGCATCGCCATATATTTTACTTTCTGCTGCCACTGCCAGGGAAAGTTTTTTCAGTCCCTGTACATCGCTTTCACATCCCGGCACAAAGCAGAACTCAACCGGAATGCCTTGTGCAGTAGAGAGCACCTGCACTTTTACTCCATAAAAGTATCTTCTCATGCTTGCCTGTTTTCCTCTCCATTGCTTTCCGCTGAGCAGTCTTGAACGGCTGATACGAATGTTGTCACATACTGCCACTGGGAAAGAATCAATGATGTATTCGGATGCACCGGCAGCTGTCTTCAAACAATGACCGATCTGATAGAACAGGCTGAACAGCAATTCTGATACCTCATGCAGACGCCGGTTGAAACGACTCTTATCCAACATACGGGGAACCAGCTTTGCTATCTTCATGAACTGTCTTGCGTTGTCCTGATGACCACCAAAGTAAAGAGCCGATACAAGGGCTGTTGTAATCACTTCGCTATCACTTACTTTCCTTCTTTTATCTTCCTTGTGTTCAACTGCTTTTAAAATGTCATCCACAATACAATAAAGAGCTATAATTTTATCCTCACAGAGCATCGGTACATAATTTTAAGTGTGGTAACTCAAAATTATTCCTTATCCCTTGCTCTGTTCTCTTATTCTATAACTAGCAACTTGGGTTAATTAGTAAAAACATTTCTTTTCCGGTGAAATTCTGTTTTCTATCTTTCATTACAAGCAGAAAATACAATAATTATTTTGGTGTTATTGTAACGATTTTTCCCACCTTCTATACCCTTATATTCATGATGACTAATAACAAAATGTTGCCGTTTCAAATCTTTATCTTTATAGCATGAGCAAAGTAAAGACTGCTTTTTTTTGCAGCAATTGTGGTTACGAAAGCACAAAATGGTTAGGTAAATGCCCGGTATGCAATCAATGGAATACGTTTGTTGAAGAACTGATTGCAAAGTCTGCAAAAAGTGATGCCGGCTGGAAAGAGTACAGCGAAGAACCCACTTTTACAAAAGCCGTTTCTTTATCGGAAATCAGCGCGACAGAGCAGAAGCGTTTACTATCAACCGATGGCGAATTAAATCGTGTACTTGGCGGCGGCATTGTAAAAGGAAGCATTGTATTGGTTGCGGGCGAACCGGGCATTGGCAAAAGCACGTTGTTTTTGCAAAATGCGTTGCAGATGACGGATATAACTACATTGTATGTAAGTGGTGAAGAAAGCGAGCAACAAATAAAGATGAGAGCGGATAGATTGAAGATAAAAAATGATCGCTTTTATTTGCTTACCGAAACCGTTACGCAAACCATTTTCCAGGAAATTAAAAAACTGAAACCGCAGTTGGTGATTGTAGATTCTGTGCAAACTTTACAAACCAACCTGATAGAATCATCGCCGGGAAGTGTATCGCAAATCCGCGAATCGGCAGCCGAATTTCAACGCTTTGCCAAAGAAACCAATACGCCGGTTTTCTTAATCGGTCATATCACAAAAGAAGGCAGCATTGCAGGTCCGAAAATATTAGAACATATGGTTGATACGGTGCTGCAGTTTGAAGGTGACCGAAATTATACATATCGCATTTTACGAACACTTAAAAACCGCTTTGGCAGCACGGCCGAATTGGGCATTTATGAAATGACCGGCGAAGGTATGCGTGGCGTTATCAATCCGTCAGAAATATTAATAACACAGAAAGAAGATCATCTTAGTGGAAGCGCCATTGCCGCCAGTATGGAAGGTATGCGGCCTTTACTAATTGAAGTGCAGGCATTGGTAACACAAAGTGTTTATGGAACACCACAGCGCACGGTAAGTGGTTTCGATTTACGACGTTTACAGTTGTTATTAGCTGTATTGGAAAAACGCGGCGGCTTTCACTTCGGAACCAAAGATGTGTTTTTAAATATTGCAGGCGGTTTAAAAGTAGAAGATCCTTCTCTTGATTTATCTTTAATCTGCGCCTTGCTTTCTTCGTATGAAGATGTAGCGTTGTCGCAGCAGATTTGTTTTGCCGGTGAAATTGGTTTGAGCGGAGAAATCCGCGCCGTAAACCGTATTGAACAACGTATTGCGGAAGCCGAAAAACTTGGTTTTGAAAAGATTGTCGTATCAAAATATAATAAGAAAAGTATGAGCAATAAAAGCTTTGATATTGAAGTGATTTCGCTGGGCAAAGTCGAAGAAGTCTATCAGTATCTGTTTTAAATTTTACCTTAAATACTTTATCAAAACAAAGTATTTCTATCTTTATTTTTGATGTCTGCGCAATAAAAACTCGAACCTTTATGAATGTACTAAACCGCATTAAACAACAGGCAAACGATGCTGTTCATCTCTTTTATCCGCATGTTTGTATTGGCTGCGGAACCGATGTGATAGAACACGATCAGGTACTTTGTTTGCAATGCTTTTCAGACTTTCCAACAACCGATTATTTTATGTATACAAACAACCCGGTTGAGCAATTATTTGCAGGACGAATACTCGTGCAAAACGCAGGCAGCGCTTTTTATTTTACAAAAAAATCGCTGTTACAAAATATCATACACGAAATAAAATACAAGGGAAATAAAGAAGCCGCTTTATTTATTGGAAAACAAACGGGGCTTGCCATACAGCAAAGCAATCGTTTTAATAATATTGATGTGATTGTGCCTTTGCCACTGAGCAACCGGCGACAACAGGAACGTGGTTATAACCAGGCGGCTTTGATAGCACAAGGCATGGCAGACATTATTAAAAAGCCGGTTGCAGACCAGGTTGTTATCAGGAAGCTGAACACGGCTACACAAACAGGCAAAGATCGCAGTCATCGCTGGCAAACCATGCAATACGCTTTTGATTTGACTAATACAGAATTGTTGCGTGGAAAACATGTTTTACTGGTAGATGATATTATTACAACCGGCGCAACGTTAGAATCTTGTGGCGAAGTCATTTTGTCCCTTCCCGATACAAGGTTAAGCATTGCAACGGTTGCACATACACTTTAACAAAATGCTGCTCATAAATTCCTATTTTTATCGCATGATGCGAACGCTGATTTTGTTTATTGCTTTTTTTGTTTTCATCATCAGTTCCTGTACAAAAGAAAAATTTATTACAGGTAAAAATGTGTTCCTTATTACATCAGATACAGCCATTCATTTCGATACCGTTTTTACTTCAATAGGTTCGGTTACAAAGCAGCTTAAAATCTTCAATATAAATGATCAGAAGTTACGCATCAACAACCTGCAACTGATGGGTGGTGCCAATTCTTTTTTCAAGATTAACGTAAGTGGTTCGGCCGGTGTGCAGTTCAGCAATGTTGATATGGAAAAAGGCGATAGTTTGTATGTGTTTATCACGGCAAACATCAACCCAACTACGCAACAACTTCCTTTTATTATAGAAGATAGTATTCGTATAGATTATAACGGCAATGTTCAATACATAAAGCTGGATGCTTTTGGGCAAAATGCTCATTTTTTGCGAAGCACTATTCTTACACAAAACACAACCTGGCAGGCTGATATGCCGTATGTTTTGCTGGACACATTTGCGGTTTCTGCCGGCGCTATATTAACCATAGAAAAAGGTGCGCAGATTTATTGCCATGCAAATACGCCTTTTACGGTAGAAGGTTCACTGCAAGTAAACGGAAACACAGACAGCGCAGGCAAAGTAACCTTTCAGAACGACAGGCTGGATGCGCCTTATAAAGATCAGCCGGGAACATGGGCTGGCATTTATTTTAGCACCAACAGCATACATAATGAATTGAACGGAGTCGTTATAAAAAATGCTTTGCAAGGTATTGCCGCAGACAACGGAAGTTCGGTTTTATTGAATGAATGTAAAATTGATAATTGCGCCGGTGATGGTATTCTCACTGATCATGCTACCGTTAAAGCGACGAATTGTTTAATTTCTAATTGTAGTTACAATGTGTATTGCAGTGCAGGTGGTAATTATACATTTACAAACTGTACGCTTGCCTCTTATACAAGCCGGTATTTGTATCATCAATACCAGGTGCTGACTTTAAGAAATTTTAATGAAGACGAAACAGAATCTAATCCATTACAGGCGTTGTTTCAGAATTGTATTATTTATGGCGAAGAAGGAATTGTTCCCGACGAAGTCGCCGCTTTTAATAATAGCAACGTTTCTTTTTCTGTTGATTTTGAAAATACATTATACAGAAGTCCGGCAGAAAATCCATCCATTACTTATACGGATTGCCTGATGAATGTAGATCCGCAATTTCAAACGATTGACAGGGAAAACAATATGTTCGATTTTAATTTGAGTGCCACATCGCCTTGTATTGATGCCGGGAAAAACGTTCAAACGGCAATTGATTTGGCTGGAAATAATCGTACAAATATTCCTGACATGGGTTGCTATGAATTTCACTAATTTTATATAAATATGATTATTATGAAACGCGCTCTTTTTTTAGTATGTATGCTGCTGGCAGGCACTTTTATTTTCGCGAAAAATCATCCGAAGACAAAAGGCGTAGCCGCCAAAAACATTTATGATTTTAAGATAAAATCTTTAACCGGCGGCACCATTGATTTTTCGCAGTACAAAGGCAAAGTGATAATGATTGTAAATACAGCCAGCAAATGCGGATTTACACCGCAGTACGAAGGTCTCGAAAAATTGTACGAAGCCAACAAAGATAAACTGGTGATTATCGGCTTTCCGTCAGACAATTTTGGTGGTCAGGAATTTCAGCAGGATACGGCAATCAGCAGCTTTTGCAAAAAGAATTATGGTGTTACGTTCCCGCTTTCCACGCGTGTAGATGTAAAAGGAGATAACATTACGCCGGTGTATAAATATCTCTGCAACAAAAGTGAAAACGGTGTGCTGGATGCAACCATCAGCTGGAACTTTAATAAGTTTATAATAGACGAGAAGGGAAATTTGTTAGCTCATTTTGATAGTAAAGTAACGCCCGGCAGTGATGAGATTGCAAAGTATCTGAAGTAAAGGTTTGAAGAAGTAAGAGTCAAGGTTCAAGATTCAAGAGTACAAGTTTGAAGAAGAATAACCAATACTGTTGGCTTATAGCAAAATGAAATAGTTCTATATACTCTTAATAGAAAAGGTTAGCAAGTTTTGATTGCTAACCTTTTTTGTTATGGCAACTTGCTATACTTATAAGTTACAGGTCGGCTACATAGCGGTGCATGACTTTATCTATCGATAAATAATCTTCGGCGTAACAGCGGGCATTTTCTTTAATGCGATTGTTGGTATTACGAATAGCAACGAAGATGGCTTTAATTAAAGCTTCATCGGTTTCGGCTTCTGCTAATATTCCGATTCCATATTCACTTACCATACTGTATAGTGAAGAATCATGATTGGCTGTAATCACAGCTAATCCGCCAACAGCTAATATGGTTGTGAGTTTGCTTGGCATCACGAGGTCGCTGGCATTGGCTTTTTGTATAACCAAATGAGCATCTGCCATATTTAGAAAACGATTGAATTTCTCTAACGGCTGCAAAGGGAAAAAGACAACATTTTGCAACTGCTTTGCATCTGCTATTTCGTGCAGTTTTTGTTTGTATGGACCTGAACCGCAAATAAGGAATTTTACTTTACTATCGTCTTGAAAAGCTTCGGCTGCTGTAAGAATGGATTCTAACCCTTGCTTTTCCCCGATAGAACCGGAATAGAGAATCACAATATCATCCGGATCAAAGCCAAACTCTTGTTTTAATTCTGATTTGTTATCCATGGGATAAAAGAAAGTAAGATCTGCCCAGTTAGGAAAAAAAACAATTTCTTTATCTTTTGTTTTTTCCTGAATTTTATTAATCATTCCTTTCGAAATGCTGCTAACAGTATCGGCATTATTTATAATAAATTTCTCAATACGAAATAGAGCTTTGATGGCATTTTCTGATTTGATAAGCTGCAGATCCCGCGCGGCTTCTATTTGTAAATCCTGGATGTGATAAAGGAATTTTGCGCCACGGATTTTTTTATACAAAACAGATAAAATGCCTAATGGCATGGGTGGTACAACTGTAATAACAATATCAAATTTTTCTCTTCCTAACAATCTAAGTATTTGAAAAAAAACGGATAAGCTGAAGGAAAAATCAAGGGCAATACGACGAATGCCGGTAGGTTTTTTAGGAACATAATGCGGGCAACGATATACAGTCACTTCGCTTCCTTTAGCTGTTTTTAAAATTTCTTTACTGTACCAAAGATGCTTTTTTGTATATGGTTCCTGCACCTTCCAGTATGGATAATACGGATAGGTAGAAATTACCGTGCAATCGAAGCCGTTATCAGCCATCCAATCGGTCATTTCTTTATTGTATTTACCAATGCCGGTTGGCTCGGGAAAATAATTTCCGCTGATGAGAAGAACGCGTTTTTTCATGAACCTTTCCCGATGCTTTTCAAAAAATGGTCTGCAAAATACAGCATTTTAAAATACTTGTACAAACAAAGAAAGATGTTTAAAAAATAATACAACTTGATAAATAAAATATTTTTATAACTCTAAAAACTTAGTAAACAAGCCACAAATCGTTTTTAGAAATTTTGCTGACTGACCTCTTTTGCAAGATAAATGCTTATCTCATTAAAGTAATTGTACCTGTAAATGGCACAACTTCATCATTACATACAATTTCTATTCTGTACACATAAGTGCCGTTAGAAAGCATTACACCATCTTTCATTCCGTTCCATCCCTGAGATGGATTGTTGCTGACTATGTTGGTTTTCTGAAAAACACGATCACCATTGCGAGCATACACAGTAAATGATCGGATCGGGTTGTCAATATTACTCATTACATAAAACCAATCATTTTTACCATCTTGATTTGGTGTGAAACCTGTCGGGATATAAATTTTGTTTTGATTACAAAGCACATGAACCTTAATTATATCAGTATCGCTGCATCCATGATCAGTTGTAGCAATCGCTGTATACGTTATTGTATTATTCGCGGTTAAAGTTGGTTGCGGACAATCGGCGCAACTTAATCCTATAGCTGGCGACCAGTTCCAGCTTACAATACTCGGGTTTCCGGTTGTTGCTAATAGCTTTACATCGCCTTTTTCTGCTACTATCAAACTATCTGTAATATCAAACTGCGGGTTCGGGTAAACATTAACGGTTACGGCTCCTGTTTGTGTAAAACAAAGATGTGCGTCTGTACCTGTTACAATATAATCTGTTGTCTGGTCAGGAGAAGCATATGGATTAGCAACAGAAGCATTGCTAAGACCAGCAGACGGAGACCACGAATACAAGTCGGCACCGGAAGCCTGGAGCAATACATTTTTTGTCTGGCAAATTTCAACACTTTGTTTTTCTAGTGACATGATAAAAGGATGAACGACTTCAACCTGCACGGTATCAGAATTTTTGCAGTTGTTTGCATCGGTGCCGGTAACTATATAAGTGGCATCTTGATTTGTTGACACATCCGGCGTGATGCAGGAAGTACAGCTTAATGTTGCATCCGTATTCCAAACATAACTAACACCTCCGCTTGCTGTTAATTGCACACTGCTTCCTTCGCAGGCAAATGTATCAGCTCCGGCAGACACATTGGGAAGGGAATTAATTTTTACTGTGTAATAAGCTGTATCTGTACAATTGTTATTATTATCTGTAACTATTAGCTTCGCTGCATAGCTGCCATCTTTTGTATACAAATGTCTAAAGGGCGGCGCAGTTAATGTTTCGGTTTGATTATCACCATAATTCCATTGCCAGCTTACAATAGGATGAATACCATCTGATTTACTATTGTCCATAAAAACAACCTCATCATTAACGCAATTTGCTGGTGCGATACTAGTAAAGGAAGCTGTTGGGCCTGTTACCACAACTGGTTTAGGACTATAAATTGTATCAAAACAACCATTTTTGTATTTTGCTACCAGCGAAGGATAATACGTTCCCGTTGTATAATAATAATTGTAAATTAAAGTATCGCTGAAAGCACTTCGCCCGTCTCCAAAATCCCAGTAATAGTCAGCAATATATTCGGGATTGGTCGCAGACATCCAAATGCCGGCTTTGCGGCACAAATAACCATCTTGCGGTTGATCGAAAGTAAAAATAGGTTTTGTATTTAATACAGAAACGACTAATGTGTCTGTACTTGTGCATTCAGCATTAGTAGTGGAAAGTGTTACTGTGTAAATACCAGATGAAGTATAAGAATGCAATGGCGGATTAGGATCGATTGAAGTAGAATTATCGCCAAAATTCCAATTCCATGTAAGTGCCTGCTGAGAAGAATCGGCAAAAGTTACATGCAGTTGATTTTTACAGTCATAGCTAACTTTAATACCTGCTATCGGAGGTTTTACATTTACAAAATCTTTTTTATCCAATCTTATAGTACATCCATTATTATTCACAAATAAAGTAATTGTCTTATTGCCTATGGATAGATATTGGTGAGACGTATTCTGCCCTCCGCTATATCCACCATCACCGAAATACCATACATACGATGTTACAGGAGCCGATGTAGTACTACTAAAATGAAACGAGTCTGAACCGCAGGCAATATTTTTATCTACGGTAAAATTCACATCAACTGAATCACCAACTGATACAGCTCTTTTTACTGTAAAAGTATCTACACAACCACTTACAGTAGTAAGTGTTAGACTTACATCGTAGTAACCTTTTGTAGTATATTGATACGTAGGTAAAGCGTCTAAAGAATGTGTGCCATTACCAAAGTTCCAGTCATAAGATGTAATTGGCTCGGGAGATTCGTAAACAGCAGAAGGTTGTATAGTATAAGGTAAACATTTAGAAGCCGGCAGTCCTTTAAATGCATGTATTATAGGCGGACCTAAAAAAACAAGATTGGGTTTTGTTAGTGTATCAGAACAACCATTGTTATTTTCTGCTATCAGAACCGGCGTAAATTGCCCATTCTTAAGATATTTATGAGCAGGACTTACGTTATTAGATAAAGAAGTACTATCTCCAAAATTCCAAGTATAGGTATCAGTATTTTGAGACGTATTTTGGAACTTTACAGTAACCGGGTATGTACAACTTTGCAAAGAACCAGTTTCACTAAAAGCTGCGGTTGGCCTTTTCAAAACTACAATTTGCTTCTCTTTACTAAAACTACATCCGCCAAAATCTTCAACCAATTCTACTGTATAAGTACCCGCATTAGGGAAAATGTACGAAAGACTGGTTATTGATGTGCTCACAGAAGCCCCGTTTATCATCCAAACGGCTGATTTTGGAATTGAAGTGGAAGTACTGTTAAATATAATTTGCGTATTGCTACAGACAGTAGCTGGCGCATCAAAATTTACATTTACCTGGCCAGTTTCTATGGTTTTAACCATTGAGTCTATACAACCTTCTTTACTAAATGTTACCAAATGCACTTCGTAAGAGCCAGATGCCTGATAGACATGGTTAGGATCAGATTCAATAGACACTGTATTATCACCAAAATCCCAATGATAATTTCCTGAGACAATTGTATCATAAACATCAAAAGTAACTGGAACAGGAAATGTACAAATATTATTATATTGATATGTAAAACTGGTTGGAATTCCGTTTGCTAATATATCTTTAATAGAAGAATCGGCAGAAACATAATCGCTCACTTTTAATTGGATACGATATTTACCTGGTTTTGCATACGTGAAAGACGCATTCGGATCAGTTGACGTTTGCCCATCACTCGAAAGCCAATACCAATTTACAACACTATTAGTAGGAGTACTTGTGCAATGCACAGTAAAAGGAACACATCCGTTTGTTGAATCGGTAGTGAAGGCAGCGATAACTTGCGCCTTTACTGAATTTGCGTAAAAAATAAACAGGAAACATATTAAAACAGAAAAAATAAGTTTGTATGAAAAGATATATGTTAGGTAAGTATAGAAGTGATTTTTGATTTCATATAAAAAAGTATTATTACAAAACAGATAAGTGGTTAATTGAGGCTTTAGTTTACAAAGTAACATACAAACGTTAGTGTTAGTTGACCGGTATTAATTAAAAGCTTTCACAGATTCATATAACAGATGCAATAATTTAAGTATAGTAAACAAAATTTGCGTATCGAACTATACTATAAGAATGTTTTGATTGCAATCATATAAACTAAGTTAAAAGGGCAATCAACCTAATGATTAGCATTTCTTGCAGTCAGAAATATTATATAATAAAAAGCCTGCCATTTTAATACGATCAAAAGAACATGGGTGGTTTTCATTAAAAATTGTTTTGCCTATTAAATTTAAAAACGAAAAATAAGAGCTTCTATTTTTCGCTTTGAAACTTATTTACACAAACGGTTTTTCTGATTTACTACTTTCGACAAAGACTAATAAAACTGATTAAATAACTGGCAAGCTTTAAAATGAGGAAAGTTTATTCTTAAATATCGAATTATTAAAATTAATTGTAAGGAACATTTTATATTGATGAACTAAAATCTTCAATACCTGTCTTTAATCACTTTGGCTGGACTTCCCATACAAATTTTTCCGGCCGGTAATGATTTAAATACTGATGATCTGGCGCCAACTACTGTCCCCTTACCAATGGTTATCCCAGGTGCTACATATACATCGGTAGCTAACCAACATTCATCTTCTAACACGATGGGCACACTAAAAATATCAAACGCAACACTCTGATAGTTATGAGAACCCGTACATAAATAGCTCTTTTGTGATACAACTACATTATTGCCGATTTTTATTTCACCCAAACTGTAGAGAACAACATCATCACCGATCCAAGTATAGTCGCCAATCGTTACTTTCCAGGGAAATTGTGTATGTACACTTGGACGCAAAATAACGCCTTTTCCCACTTTGGCGCCAAAACTCCGCAGCAAAAATCGCCGCCAGCCATAAAGAAATTGCGGCGATGTTTTAAAAAATAAAGTTTGCACAATCCACCAGAGTTGTACATACCATCCTGACTTACCTCTGAAATCCTCAGGCATTGTAAAAGTTTTTAACTGCTGAATCGTCATAAATCTTTATTTCTTTTACGCTTCAAAAATAGAAGGATAATTAAATAGAAGGAATGAATAATTAATTTTTTTATATCCCTCTATTTTTAAAAGTGTTGAATAATGACTTTATTATCGTGTATTTGCAGTTTATTAATCTATCAAAACAGATATTTGCCTAAACAAGTTATTTGATATGTTCAAATCAGGTACTTTCAATACATTTCGTTTTTTATTATTGTTTATTCTGCTTACCACTGGTTTTTACACTTACATTGGTATCGTATCACCAGGTGGCAAAACATATAGTCCTTTTTTAGACCGATATGCAAACTTTCCTGCCTGGCTTACTTATTTTATTTGCAAAAGTGCAATGTTTAATTTAAAGTTATTGGGTTATTCAGTATATCAAAAGGCGTTAAACAATGTAACAATTACTCCTGGTGCCAGTGTTAATATAATATGGGCCTGTTTAGGTTTTGGTGTCATGAGCTTCTGGACAGCCTTTGTAGTTTCTCATAAAGCTCGCTGGAAATATAAAGTAAAGTGGTTATTTATTGGAATCGGATTAATAACTATAATAAATATTATCCGTATTGACTTAATATCTTTAGCCTATTTTCATAATTGGATTACCTTTAAATCAATTGATCCTCACTTATCATTCAATATCGTAAGCTATATAGCTATTTTTATTTTAACGTTCTGGTTTATTGATCGGTATAAAAAATATAACCATTTGCCTGAAGGGTCGGTTCAATAAGTGTGTATAAAAGGGAATAATTATAAAATTTATTCACCCTACTAATATGTAGTTAAATTTGAATATTGAGTATGGTATCAGGCTACTTCTAAGTATTTACTAATTACCTTAAATAACATTATTCCAATCCAAATACTTATTGAATTTAAGATAATGTCATCAATGTCAAACAAACCTATATAAAATAAGCCTTGGATAGTTTCAATGAAAATACTGCAACATAATCCAAAAAGAAAAATTTGCATGTTGCCGTTCTTTTTGTATAGAAAACAAAGTAATATTGGCAGTGGAATAAAAAGCAATAAATTTCCTATTATATTAATAATTAAACCAATAGTATGGCCGGGTGGTACATAAGCTGGCGGAAATATGAACTCGAAAGCAATATTTTTAAATGGAATATAATTAGGTTTCATACGTACTGGATATGCATTAATACGCTCCGGATTAAAAAACACAGCAACAAAGATGGAAATAATGTAGAATAAGAGAAGTAATTTTATTATTCTTTTCTTAAAAAAAAATTTCTTTTCAACGGTAAGATCCCCGTAAGTTAGATATTGGTTAATTGATTTTTTTATTCTCATCGGCGTTGCTATTATACTCAGCAAGTTCAGATTGTGTCTTAGAAAACTACTTTTTAATCTTTTACGGTTTAAAATTATTTTTACATTCTAAACTGTGTGCTTTTTAGTGAGACTTATACATTTCCTCTAATTGTAAATTGTTCTAACTTTCAAATACTGTTCTTACAAATAAAATTTTATTACATAACTAAATTTCTCTTTTATCATTATCTTAAAAAACTAAAGAATCATTTATATTGGTCTGTTGTATTTTTTTTAAATCAAGAAAAAACTTTGTATTTCCTTTTTTAAAAACTCCTGTTTTTACCTGTTTGTTAACTATTATCACATGAGGAAGATAGGAAAATACAAATTTATCAGTGTTAACAGGTGCAGCAGAAAATACTCCCTCAACACCCATTACACCGGAAGCATATCTAAATACTTTTTTTACCAATAATGTTTTCCCTGCTGAGGTAATACCTGTTTTTCCTGGAACTACTTGTCTTCCATTATTTGCTTTTCCCCAATTGTCGAAGGATACAGTAATCAGATTATTATTAATAATAGAATCAATTGATAAAATAGTAAACCCACTTCCAGCAATAATAGCTCGTCTCGGCTCAGTAAATTGAAAGGTATTTGATTCGAGCCTTACTTCATCGGTACCGCTATTACCTCCAGGATTAATTAGCCCTTGTGAAGAACCGAACGATTCTGTAGCAAATAAGTTACCTTTCGCATAAAGTTTTCTAGGTGATGCGCTAAACTTACCGGTAAACGTAGAATTTACAAGATTTTCAACATTGATTCCAGGACCTAGAACAAAATCGTTAAACCAACAATTAATAAATGTTAATGTATCTATTTCTTTATCGGGTTCAAAATATTCTTTAGTAATACACTTATTAAATTCAGCTTTACGGCATGTTCCTACATAAGCGGCATTCATTGTAATATTGTTGAATTTACCATTAATAAATCCATATAAAGCAATTCTACCATTTCGCTGGAGGGTAGCTTGCTTTCCAACCCAACCATTAAATGGTAGAAAATTTAAGTTTTGAATGCTTAAATTTTCGATAATGGTAAAACCATTTCGGCTGCAATTTAGAATCCTAGGAGCTCCAAGTCCCGCTTTTCCGCCCTTCCACGTACTGTCTGGCCACTGCTCGTCATACTGATTTTTCAAAGGATATTCGAATTCAATTTTGCCTTTTTTGATATCAATTTCTTTTACTCTAGCATATTCGAAGAAACGATATAATGGAGGAAATCCGCCGTAATTTTCACCTTCAAAACCACCTAACAAAGCCCAATCACCTTTTTTAAAATTTGCAGTATTTCTTCCGTCTATTAAATTGATATAATTTGTTCCAACTTTATTTGTGTGAAATGTATATCCGTAACTTGTATTATTTGCATAAGAATAACTACCAGTAATACTATAATAGTGATTATCTACATTATCGAAAACAGAAGGTAAATACAAAGCATTATTGGATGCTGTATATCCATCAGGGTCATAGGCACCATTAGTACATATTATTGAACCATTATTTCCATTAACCTCAATATTTTTAATGCCAGCGAGCCAGTTGTTAAATTTGGTAAGATAAATACCTGTTTTACATTCAATAACTATAAAATTGTTAGATAGCTGGCGCGCTTTATTATTCAATTTAATGAAAGCGTCTGTAGAATTTGTGCCATAAGTAATAGAAGAATTTCTAACAGATACAACAGCTTTATCAGAAAGCCTAACTGAGCTATCATTTAGAACGGTAGCAATGGAACTTATTAATGTTTTATGAGCTTTATTAGCTCCATTTACAAATATAATTTTTCCCTGATCTTTAAAACTAAAATTAGCTGTCTGTGATATAAATATATTACTCCCGGCATCTATGGCTCCATCATACAATATAACAGCATCAGCCTTTGCTCCAAACGTTTCAGGAGTTAGTATGGCAGTCTTTTGGCTCCAAGAACAAAACAGCTTAAATAAGAAAAAGATAAGGAGTAATAACCGACGTTTCAAGAATGAGGTTTATACATCTTTATAATAAGTTTTGTACCAGTTTATAAACTTTTTTACACCATCTTGTATAGAAGTGGCAGGCTGATAATCAAATTCTTTTTTGAGATCGCTCACATCAGCATATGTAGAAATTACATCACCGGGCTGTAAAGGTAGCATTACCTTATTAGCTTTTACACTTAATTCTGATTCGATAGCTTCAATAAAATCCAGCAGCTTTACAGGATGGCTGTTTCCAATATTATAAATACGGTACGGCGCTGATGAAGAAGCAGCATCCATTGAAGTAGAATTCCAGCCAGGATTGCCTTTAGTAGCTTTAGCAGCAATACGTACAATACCTTCTACAATATCATCAACATATGTAAAGTCACGATACATTTCACCGTTATTAAACACTTTAATCGGCTCTCCTTGTATAATTGCTTTAGTAAAAATAAATAAAGCCATATCCGGTCTTCCCCAAGGACCATATACTGTAAAAAACCGCAGTCCTGTTGTTGGTATATTAAACAAATGGCTGTAAGTATGAGCCATTAGTTCATTACTTTTTTTGCTGGCTGCATATAAAGATATTGGGTGAACCGCACTTTGTTCCGTAGAAAATACATTATTACTGTTTAATCCATACACACTGGAACTGCTTGCATATACCAGATGCTGAATATTATAATGACGACAGCATTCAAGAATATTTAAAAAACCAACGATGTTACTATTGATGTAAGCATCCGGGTTTTCTATACTATAACGTACACCTGCCTGTGCAGCAAGATGAATTACAATATCAAATTTTTCCTTATTAAACAGCTTTTCAAGAGAAACTTTATCTTCTAAATTTAGTTTAATAAATTGATAGTTGGGCTGTGTACGACTAATGATGTTTTTGCCATACAATGGGTATTCCTCTATACCGGCAGCTTCCAGTCTTCTAAATTTTAAGGAAGGATCATAGTAATCATTAATGCTATCAATCCCAATTATTTGATTACCTTCTTTTAGTAACCTGTTTGTTACGTGAAACCCTATAAAACCAGCAGTACCTGTGATGAATATTTTCATATATTTCGAAAATTAGTAAGATATTTTAAGCTTCCGTTATTTGCTTAGCAGAAGTTTTTATACCCTTCGATTTAGATTCAAATTTATCTTTCAATTTCAAAAACCTTTTTTCATAAAAATTATATGAACAATATGCTATTACCAACAGGCAGATAACGTTAAAAGGTAAATTAGTCATGAATGAAGGAAGCCTGTTATCAAAAGAAGTAAATAATTGCTGCCATATATAAATACTGTACGATAAGATACCAACAGTCGTAAGGGCTTTTAAATTTAAAAACCGAAAAATTAAATCTTTAGATTGAATAAGATTTGAAAGAATTAGATATCCCACAAGAAAGCTGACAAATAAATTTATGAAAACAGTTTCAATAGAATAATTTTCATCATATTTTAAGAAACACAATATGGCTATCACAATAAGATTGATAGCAATCTTGAATTTCTGAAGTGCTTGCAATTTTATAATATTTTTGAAAACAAGAACGGACAATAAGCAGCCAACAGCAATTCCCTGAAATTTTATTAAATAATGAGTACCTGCGTATAAAAATGAATTATTAAATGTTTGACTTATTTCAGGAAGTATTAGTATAAGTGGTAAAATAAAAATAATGAATAGAATGAAACCAAGATAAATTTTGTAATAACGTTTTAACAAAAATGGGAATATTAAATAAAATTGTTCTTCTACAGACAATGACCAATAATGCTGGGTAAATCTGGAATTATAGTACTTCAAAAAATATGAGAAATTCATTATGTACAAAAAGGCTGCACAAAAGTTTACAACACTTATATTTAATTTAAGTACATAATTTAAAATAATAATGATAAATAAGTACAGATATGCCACAGGAAATATTCTTAAAAAGCGTCTAATATAAAAGCGCTTTAACGAAATGGTTTTTGTTTTAATCTTTTCTTTAAAAAGAAGTGTTGTAATTAGAAATCCGCTAATAACAAAAAATATATCAACCCCTAATCCGCCATTAAGCAAATAATAGGTTTGACCATTATTTAAATGAAACAAAACAACAAGTATAATAGAAATTCCTCGAAAGCCATCTAATGATGGATAATGCGATTGCTTTAAAATATCTGGCACTTCTGTAACATCTGAAAATGAGAACCGTATCTTATTGATGAAAGAGTTCGATTTGGACATGATATAAATTTAATTACAAGGTATAGAACAAAAGCTGCTCTATTTTTATAGTTAATCAAACAAAACAGTAGATGGTGGATTACTCCCGGTTAATATATAATCATAAACATGTGTCATCTGCGCTGCGATTGATGACCAAGTAAATTTTTCTTTTACAAGTTCTAAACCATTACCCCCTATTTTCTTTAATTCGACCGCCTGCATTTCAAACAAAGTATTCAATATCGACGCAATATTATCCGGGTCAGCTTCTATTTGTATTGCAGCATTTTTTTCAAAGCCTTCTGGTAAGTTACATTCTTTTGTAATTATGGCTGGCAAACCGTATGACCATGCTTCTAAAACTGCCATCGGCATACCTTCGCTGAAAGAGGGAAGTATAAAAGCATCAGCGCATCTAAAGCAAATGTCTTTGTCTTGGTGAAATTGAGGACCAATAAAAAATACATCATCCTCTATTCTAAGTTTGGTCCTTAATTCAAATAAACTCTTTAAATATTCTTCACCTTTGCTTTCTCCGGCAATAATCAATCGCCAATTTTTCTTAGAGAAATTAGCTTTTTGCCAAGCCATCATCAAATTTTCAAGTCCTTTCTTTGGATGAAGCCTACTTAAAAACAATAATACCTTTCTATTATCTTTTCTTTTCCATTCGGGCAATTGTATGTTCGATAATTCCAAATCTTCTGGAAGAAAAACGCCGTTGGGTATAACTGCTATCGGATTTTTACATCCAAAATCTCTCAATGCTTTATGTTCAGGCATTCCTAATGCATGAAGACATCTGGCGTATTTTAGGTGTTCCTTTTCATATAAAGCAAGACCTATTTTTTTTTTCCAGTTTCTGGAATTTAATATCCAAGGATCTAACATTCCTCTTGGCGATATTATATATGGCGTACGAGTTTGTCTTGAATACTTCATATTTATATAGGAGGAGTATAACCATACTCCTTGAGAATGAACTATAGTGGGCTGAAACTGCTTGATTTTACTTCTTAAGTCTATACTAAAACCAAAGCCAGCGGGGCCAATAATGTGGTAATCTATTAATTCTAATGGCTTGTAGGCGCCCACATCTGTTGAGCTTCTTTCATCTTCGAATGCTAGTACAGCAGGCTTAATTCCTGGATATTTTATTAAGGCTTGCCCTAAGCTTCTCACGCTATTATATAACCCACCCGCATTACGGGAATTAGAAGTGCTTAATAATAATACTTTCATTAAGTAAGAATATGCTAAAACTTATTTAATTAATTCTATAGCGAATAATTTTTGCAGGATTACCACCAACAATTGCCCATTCAGGAACGTCTTTTGTAACAACGCTGCCTGCACCAATAATAGAATGATCTCCGATTTTAACACCGGGTAATAAGATGCTTCGGGTGCCAATCCATACATCATTACCTATAATAACAGGTTTTCTGATAGTAGCACCTTGTTCAGTCATTGGCCGAGTTATATCGTCAAAATGATGGCTACCAGACAGGACTATAATTTCAGGTCCCATCATCACATTATTACCAATGATAGTATCATTTCCTATCCAAGCCCGTTTGTTTAAAGAAGAGTTTTCCCCGATTTCTACATTAACGCCCGTTCCAAAATCAACGCCTGCATGTACTTTAAAATACTTCCCGCTTTTTTTAAAAATTTTTTTTACCAGATTTTTTCTAAGAGTCATACTCAGCCCACTTAAAGGTAATGGTGTATCAGGTAAATGTTTAGCGATACAGTAATACAACAATAAACGTAAAGACTTTTCAAACGGTATCTTTTGTCTTTTTAAGACATTTGAAGGATTATCTATCAAAAAACCTTCTGGATTTTTATCAACCATTGTCTCGAACTTTAATTATTTTGGCTGGCACACCAGCTACAACAGAGTATGATGGAACATCTTTTGTTACAACTGAGTTTGCCCCTATAATAACACCATCACCTATTATTACACCGGGTAATATCATGCAACCTCTTCCAATCCAGCAATCTTTTCCAATTTCAATAGGAGCACCATAATAATCCTGCTCCTTTATCGGAATAGTTAAATTAGTAAAATTATGATTGTAATCTCGGATACTTGTATATTCACCTATTGAAGTGCCATCGCCGATAACAATTGAAAATAATGAAGTGAGATAACATCCGTCGTTTATAGAAACCTTGTTTCCTACCAATATTCTTGATTGAGGCGCACCTTGAAACACACATCTTTTTCCTATTCTAACATAATCTTTCAATACGATATTTGCACAAGGCCAAATAAATTCCGGAAGCCCGTCTATCGCTACGTTTTTTCCAATTGAACGAAAGCCATAGCGACCTAATGATCTCATCCAGATTAAATTTGCGCTTTGTCTTAACCATCTTGATGCATACCATATCAGGGCAAAAGGCAAATAATAGCCAAAGGCTCTTAATTTTTGGTTAACACTGCCTTGCGCAGCTTTAGCCGTTGTTTTTTCGTACACTTTACCTTAATTATTAATGCATTAGATTTATAAGTCGCCCAAATCTTTAAAACTTAGTATCTCTAAAATTTAGCTTTGAATAATATTTTCTTTTACCCAGATATGTCTAAATTTTCTATTGGTCTATCAAAAGTATATACACTATAGCAATGAGTTACAGATTTTGATTCGTCATATTTTATTTTCTAATAACTTCAAAAGATTTTCACTATAAGAAAACGCAGAGTAATTTTGAGACACATTTAGTGATTGCATACTCATAGCATATCTCAGCTCATTATCATTTGCTAATTTAATAATATTACTTTTTAATTCTTTAATATCACCAGCATCACAGATAAAACCGTTTTTCTTATCTTCTACATTACTACCACTTTCACGTGTAGTAATAATAGGCAGTCCCCAACTCATCGCTTCCATAAGCACCATTGCAGAACCCTCTAAATAAGAGGGAAAGAAAAAAATATCTGATTTCATATAATATTCAGATAACACATTTTTAGAAAGCTTTCCTAAGCATGTAATATTAGGATGAACATACTTATCGAGCAGCTTGTTAGCTTCGGCTTCTAAAGAACCGGCAATAAAAAAACTCAAATTCTCATTTTTCAAATCGTCAGCTATTTCCAAAATATCGGCAATTCCTTTTCTATAACCCGCATTCCCAACAAATAATAAATTTATAGTTTTTTGCTTTACAGAAAATTTTTTAGTTATATTTTCCCTGATCGTTTCTCCTTCTACTTGTGGAGTAAATCCGTAATTGACAAGTGTAATTTTACTTTGATCTACAATTTTATCATCCACTATACTTTTCTTTACAAATAAAGAAGGAACAATGATGTGATTAGACAATTGCCATTCCTGTCTTTCAACCTCTTGTTGAAATAAGCAATAATCTATCATTGGTTTTGTATTTAATCCATATTTTTCAGAAAATAACTTCCACATATTTATTTGTGAGGTTCTTGATGCTACACACTGTTCTAAGTATCCTTCCCAACCATTTTTTGCAGACCATTTTAAAAAATCCAGGCTTATAGTATCGAAGCCATAAAATTTTCCTGCCGCTCTTTTGGATGCATATTTAATCAACCGACTTCCTAATCTTTTCCTTGCATATGTAAACGCCTGCTTTCTACGTGATTTGTTTAATAAATATCTGAATATCAAAGCCCCAAAAGGATCTCCGGAAACATATTCATTCGGAAAACCCGGATCATATTTTGAAAAATTCTTTTCTATCTTTTTTGAAATTACAGGAATTTTTGCATACCACTTATCTTTTGAATAAAAAGTATCTACAATTAGCTGGTCTAATAAACCTTCATTATAAAGCATTTTAGCAACACTACTGTCTCTGGGTGTGCCTGTTTGTCCAATAATAAAATTTGACATAGTAGTTATTAAATAAATTTATCTTTCCCTAACAATTTTATAGGTTGTAATCCTTGAAAAATTTTTAGCAAGAAAAAAAACAATGAGATATAAGATAATATTAGTAGGTAAGAAAAGTAATGAGTCGTATACAGAAAATAAAATAAAAGTCGAAAAAAAACAGTAGAACATTACATCGGTAACATTTTCCTTTTTGCTTGCTTGCTCATAGAACTTTCGACAAAAGAAACCAAAAACAAAAAATAACAAAAACCCACCAAATCCAAATTCAAAAAATACAGCAGCTGTTCCAGTGGGTGCCATATAAAATCTAAATTGATCATCATAATATTTTGCATTTTTATCCCTTAAAGCTGCCAGATCAAGATTATAGGGAAGCATTAAAGACTCTTTAAAATCTTGCCCAAATAAGTTACTGCTTGCAAACTGATACACAAATGCATTATATGCCGTTGCGCCCCAATTATAAGTTCTTGAACGATATGCCACATCCATATTTTTAACCGCCTCAACAACTTCATTTCTATTCTCGCCTTCAATAAACGAGGACATTAATTCGGTCGGAGATACTTTTAAGGCTTCATCGAAATTTCCGTTCAATGAATAATTCCGGTAAGCTGGCAAAACCGTAATAATAAAAATTGCAAAAAAGATGGATGGAATTACAAGTATTCTAGGAACGACTTTATTTTTAATGAAGAAAAGGGGGAAAATAATTGTGATAATTAAATTAAAAACTTCGCTTCTTCTTCCATCAACTAATATAATTTTTAATGAAAAAGACAATGATAAAAGTAAAAAAAACAACTTGTCTTTTGAGGGTTTTAGTAAGTACATGATAAAGAGCATTATAGTTGCAGGTCTTAACATCCGAGCTGGAAAAATCAAAAGGGCGTATGTACCACCGTTTCTTGATTCCGCATCATACCCACTCATTAATACCAAAGCACTTAAAGCTATAATTATAACTCCGTAAAGTATATAACTCATTTTCTTCTCATCATATAAGAACGAAAAAGTATTACGACTTTTATCTGCACGACTTGTAATTGAAAATCCTATGATAGCAGACCAAAAGCATAAGAAACTAAATAATGTATATCTGATGTATTCATCATTACCAAGAATCACGCTATTGTTCTTAACTCCGAATAGCGTAGGCAATATCCAAACTGAAAATGCCAAACTATATAAGAACGGCATTTGATACACTTTATTCCTATTATAATATGCTTGGATAACAGGAATGGTAACAGATAGAAATAGAATATAGAATGATAAATCTCTCAAATTTCAAAGTTGTATTTCTAATAATCAGAATTATTTAAAAAGTAAATTACATTTTAAACTGATAGTTTCTACTTATCTGAATTATAACACATATCTATTCAATCTGCATAAACCATTCGAAATAAGAACTTAATTTTTTTTCAAGTTCATCATTTGGATTATAACCAATTGATTTTAATTTTGAAATATCTGCACACCATTTTTCTGGATCGCCTGTTCGAACATTACCACTAAAAACCAAACGTGGATCTGGATTAGCGTAAAGGAATAACGATTCAATAGCTTGCTGTATACTCACTTCTACTCCATTAGCCACATTGAAAACAGTGAAGTAGTTCTCTGGCTCTGTATTATGCAATGCAATTAAAATTGCAGCTTTAGCCACATCGGAACTGTGAATAAAATCTCTTGATTCATGTCCTGTACCAAATAGCTCCAGAATAGGGGAATTTGCTCTAATGTTTCCAGCCAAAGACTTTTTATAACGCCCCATTACATCCCAGAATATTTGTTTCCTTAACCCTTCGCCAAAAGCTGAAAAAATACGCAACGTACTACTACGTATTTTATAATATTTACTGTAGTAATTGAGCATACTTTCTACCAATGCTTTGTGAATACCATAGGGAGAAACAGGCTTGACACTGGAGGATTCCGTTATCGGCAGTACATCAGGATTACCATATACAGCAGCACTGGAAAAAAGAATAAAATGGGCTTGCGCACAGTAGGTACTAACAAGCTGTATAAGTTTGAATGTTGGAGGCAATAAGCTTAAAAAATCAGCTTCCGGCTTTTGAACAGAAGCGCCGACTGATGCACTGCCGGCCAAATGAAATATGATATCAAATTCAAAGTCTTTAAATAAATATTCAACGCTATCATCGGCAAGACCATTATCTAAAAATACTTTCCAGATAGTTGGATTAAATGGAGGCCGAATATCGACTCCAAAAAGGGTAGCTCCTTCGGCAGAACAAGCATCGGCCAAATATGTAGCCAAAAAGCCTGATGCACCTGTTATTAAAACTTTCTTATGAAGTAGTTTAGACATTTATTGTTGCTTTGCTTCTTTGAAATATTGTTTGGCATCTTGCAGCATATTTGTCCATACTCTTAAAAAAGCATCATTGCTGAAATGCTTTTCATAAATTGTATAAATATGCTTAGCATTAAATTGTTTTTGCCGGATAGCTTGTATAAATAACCTTAGATTTTTTGCTAACTCATCCGGATTTTTATCAGAAATAATCATCCCTTTGTTATTAATTTTTCCAACTTCCGCCATAGCCCCTACTGTAGTGCATAGAACAGGGCGCCCAAAACGCATAGCTTCGATTAAAATAAGTGGCAAACCTTCTGTGTCTATTGAAGGAACTACAATTCCATGATATGAACTAATTAATTCGGGAAAATCATCATCTTTATATAGCCCTTTTAACACGATGCGATTTTGTAAATTATGTTTTTGTATTTCCTGCTTTATAATTGAGAGTTCAGGTCCTTTTCCATAAATATCCAAAAATAAATTACCGTCTGTTTTAAATACATCTGCTGTAGCAGCAATATATTGTTTTAGACCTTTGTTCCAAGCAAGACGGCCAAAATAAGCATGTCTTATTTCTTGAGTTGTATCAGGAACCGGCTTATAATTTTCTATATTAAATTCTTTAGAAAAACAAGGTAGATATACAACCGGTTTTTTCGAAGAAACATTTTCTTTAAATACTTTAGCCATGCCTGGTGTTTGCGGGGCCACTGCATCAAATATATGAACCATTTTTAACCGTAAAGGATCAGCTATTGCTTCAAAATGAACTTCCTGAAATATTTTGAAAGTATAAGAGGGAAGTTTAGAAGCAACTTTCGCATATCCGTTACCTAGTGCAGTAGCAATAAAAATATTCGGATCAAAAGAATTTGCAAACCGAACAACCTTATTTAATTGAATAAATTTTTTTATTTTGTCAATAACAGATAAAGGTTTAAATGCTATATTAATCTGTTTTACTGAGTTTGGTAATAATAACTTTTCTCCCGTATCGTTTACATTTATACAAGCTATCTCATAGCCAGCTTTATGTAAATATTGTACTAATGTAATATAATGAATTATAAGCCCACCTCCATACTTGTTATTACTGCCCATTACTAAAACTTTCATACTTATCTTTTTACAAATTTTAGTAGTTGTCGAGCTGCTTGAAGTCTTTTCTGTTTATCTACGCCTTTAAAAACAATTATCATAAGAAATAGTATTGCTGCAATAAAAACTTGTATCAGGTTCGCAGGAACAATAATTTTCTGTATAAATAATAATATTATAAAAACGATTCCTAAAAAAATATAAAAGGAAAAAGGAGGAAAAAAAGTAGTAAATCGAAACTTGATATGTAATAATTTCAACAAACGGAAAAAAACATAAATTGTAACAGGTGTAATAGAAATTAAGTTCCCTAAAACAACGCCTTGCAAGCCAAATAAATAGCCGCCTATAAGCGTTAATAGTAAACCCATTAAGGTCGAAACAATTTGCAGGCGGGCAAACCATTTTATATTACCTAATACAATCAACATATTTTCGTTGAAACTGCCAATAGTAATAACGATAAGATAAATACAAAAAATAACCGTATAAAAGAAGCCTTCGTATTGACTCTTACCTACCCATAAAATTATGATATACTGATGATATAGAAGTAAACCCAAAACTGCCGGAATTAAGAGAGTCATTTTAAGCTGAAATGTAGATATGTAAGTTTGAGCCAATTCATTCCATCGTTCATTTGCTACCATTTCATTCATAAGTGGCAACATATTATACATAATCATATTCACAAAAGTGAATATCAAAAACATTGGAGTTGACATGGAATAATAGTGAGAAGCAACTACGGCACCTAACAAAATTCCTGATACGAAAGTTGTGCTACTTTGTACAATACGGGTGGATATATTTATTAGAAAAGCATCTAAGCCAAAAGAAAATAGTTTTTTAAAAACTGTTTTATCATAGATACGCCATGAAAAACGTATATTGGGATATTTTTTTTTGAAAAAAAGCATTTGTAATAAAGCTGCCAAAAAATCTCCGGTTACATTTGCCAATACAATTCCGGTAATCCCATAGTGCAAATGCAAAAATATTAGTGTTAGCGCAAAACGTATTGAAACGCCAATAGTAAGACATATATTAGCCGTTCTCATTTGCTGCGTAGCAAATAGAGTAATGTTGAACATTATAAAATAAAACCTTATTCCATACCATAAGGCTAAAATTAACATGGCATAAAACGCATCTTGCTTTAATGCTCCGGTAAGACCTATAGAGTTTGGTAAAACAAAACTTGTTGAAGCGATGACAATTCCCATTATTGAACAAGCTGAAAAAAGATACCAGCGACCAATATTGAATATATTTATAAAGTTTCTTTTCTCGTTAGAAGTGTCATTAAAAGCCTGTGAAAGGTATCGACTTAATGTACCTGTAAATCCTAAATCCAACAGTGTTAAATATCCTATGTACTGCATTAAAGATGCATATCCTCCTAATGCCGCAGCACCACTATACTTTAACAAAAGCGGTGCGACTAACACCTGTAATACCATTATTGAAACTTGATACAGATATTGGGTTGCAATCCCCCATAAAACGTTTTTTATTTTATCGTTCAAATGCTTAAATATTTCTGCTATAAAAAAATTTATAATTTATTTATCGCTGTCATCTGCGTATTTGCCACCCAGTAAACGTTTCCACCAAGATGCTTTATTTTCCTCATTTGTATAGCCATAACCATAACTATAGTCATAGTTATAAGAACCATAGCCATAACTGTAATAATTGCCGTAGCCATAGTAACCGCTTGCCCCTTTTAGTTCTACATCATTTACAATTAATGCCATGTTGTTAAAGTTTTGCTGCACATAAAAGTCGTTTGCCAATTCAAGCTGCCGCTTAAAAGTATATCGCTGCCTAATAACATATAAACTTAGATCACTATATTTAGCCATAACTTTTGCGTCGCTTACAATTCCCACGGGTGGACTATCAATAATAATATAATCAAAATTATTTTTCAATTCTGCAAAAAGCTTATCTAATTGGGGGTTCAACAATAATTCTGAAGGATTGGGTGGGATCGGACCCGAAGGCAATAGATAATAATTCTCCGTATTAGGTACTTGTACAATTAAATCCGTAAGAGGAATATTTCCAGATAAATAATTTGTAATTCCTGTTGAATTTGAAATATTTAAGGCCGATGCAATTTTGGGTTTACGCAAATCAAACTCAACAATTATAACACGTTTATTAGATTGGGCAAGCACTGCTCCAAAATTCATAGAAATAAATGTCTTTCCTTCGCTAGACATAGAAGAAGTAAATAATACAGTCGTGCTGCCAATATGGTTAGATAAAAAATATTGAAGATTAGTTCTGATAATACGGAATTGTTCTGGCACTACACCTCTTGATTTATTAACTATAATCTTTCTTTCTTTAACTTGGCTATGATTAATTTCACCAATAATAGGAGCTTTAGTAACTCTTACAATGTCATCTTTTGTTACAACCTTATCATTGAATAAATCTTTAAGATAAATAAACAAAACAGGCAAACCTGCACCTACTAAAAAAGCAAAAATAGTTATTAGCGTTTTGTTAGGACTTACAGGATTTGTACTGGTAATTGCTTTATCAATTGGAATACTGTTAGCTATGGCTGAAGCTTTGGTTAGAGCAGATTCTTCTCTTTTTTCAAGAAGGTATAGATAAAGTTTTTCTTTTATGCCCTGCTGACGCGAAATTTCCAGTAGTTCTTTTTCTTTTTGAGGAACTGTATTAATGTTTTGCAAAATATTGTCATACTCAGACTTGGCTTTGTTATATACTGATGAATAAGCACGCTTTACATTATTAACACTTTCAATAATTTTAACCTGAAGCTGTTCAAGTTGACTTTCGATTGTTGTTACAGCAATATTTGCGGGTGCAACTGTTTTCAGCAGCTCCTCCCGTTGTAATACTTGTTCATTATATGCCTTAACTAATTCCAACAATGTAACATCTTCAATACCTAATGAAGAGGGAACAAGACTATACTTGCGTGCAGGATCATTTACGTATGAAGCCACCATGCTAGCAACTTGTATCTTAACATCGCTTTCGTCCAGCTTATCCCGTGTTTCTTTTAACCTGTCAAATGCCGCGTTCTCTTGTCCCGATACATCAATCACATTATTTTGTTGTCTAAATTTTTGTAAGCTAGACTCCACTCCGCCTAATTCCCCTGAAATTAGTAATAATCTATCATCAATAAATCGTATAGTATTCTCTACAGTTCTGTTTTTTTCTTCTACATTCGATTCTGCATAATCGTATGCTAGTTGATTAAGAATATCGTTTCCTTTATTTGGTATGGTTGATTGAAGTGAAACAGACATAATACTAGCATCTTTATTAAGAGGCTCTGCATCTATTTGCGACGCTAATATAGCAGCCATTTTACTTGGAGCCATCCAGGTTGCTTTATAAACCTGATTAGATCTGAAATTATTAATTCGGATTATATAATCAAACAAAGGTGTTTTTACCAGATTGTTATTAGGAATTTCAACTTTGTTTTTTTTATCAACGGAATAAATTTTATTGTTTTCTATCTTAAAACCAACAGAAAAATTAAGTAGTGAATCTTTTATATTTGAAAATCTTATGAATTTTGTATCTGATGTGTCATAAATTTCAGTTTCTCTGATATTTCCTAATGATTGGTAAACTATATTAAGTCCCAAATCACGAACAACTTTGCCCATTAATGTTCGAGACTTGATAATTTCCAATTCGTTTGCAATATTGGATTTTCCATTTGAAACGATTTGATCTAATATCGCGGTTGATAAATCTTTACCGCTCTTTTTACTATCATCTGTAACCAGAATTTTGATATTACTTTGATAAACCGGCACTTTGTATCTTAAGTAAAGGAAGGCTATACTAAATGATAACAACAAACAAAAAGTAAATAAAGGCCAATAAGACAAATATTTTAATAAAAATTGCCGTGGTGTTGTTCTATTAACATTATCAGAATCTAAAGTTACCAATTGCGTTCTTAAATTATCAATATTATCTTTCTGATTCATCAAATAAATATTATCGTAAAGCGTTAATTATTACTGCAACTGCAGTAATTGCACCTAATATTAGTGTTGCAATTCTAAAATTAGTTGCCTGTCCTGCGTCATTAAGTTGAGCCTTATTTTTATTCATCGCCACATAAACTACGTCGCCTTGTTCTAAATAGTAATATGGCGATGTAAATATATTTTTACTGGTCAGATCAACTTTCCCAAATTCACGTTTCCCACTTCTCTCTCTAACAATAAGAATATTGTTTCGCTCTCCAAAAATGGTTAAATCGCCACTTCGGCTAATTGCCTCTAGAATTGAAATTTTTCCATCAGACACTGTAATTGGACCTGGTCTGCTTACTTCACCGAGTACATTTACTTTAAAGTTAATAACATTAACAGTTACTGATGGTTCTTTTAGAAATTGTAAAAGCGCAGTTTGTATTTTCTCAGAAGCTTGCTTTACAGTTAATCCTTTTAGCTGAACCGCTCCTACCTGCGGAAATTGTATATTACCATCAGTATCTATTAAATAACCACTTGGCAAAGTGGTGTTATTTGTTAAGCCGGGCAGTACTGAAGAACTGCTGCTGATTGCCGATGTAGATGTAAGGTTAAAAGCTTGCGCCGCCGCCGGATTTAAAGCATTTACAGTTATATCGAGCCGGTCGCCAGGCGCCAACACATATTCAAACTTATTTACAACTTGTTGCTCGCTTGTAAGACTATCATTCAAATAAATCATTGAAGACAGGTTCTTGGAATTTGTACATGCTGTAAAGAATAAGCAGCATGAGAAAAAAAGAATCGTAATAAAATTTTTCATTTACCGGTTTTATACAATGCTTTATTTAATTAATCTAAAAAAATGTAAAGCGATTTAATTGTATAATTATAATTTGGGATATTAAACAATAATAAATTTCTAATAATCAATTTAGAAAACATAAGCACTAAAAATAACTGCAGGAAATGTGTTATTCTTATAAGTATTATGCATCAGATGTTTTTGATATGGTGCGCAAATATACATTTTTAACTATTAAAGGTAAATAAATGCGATTAAGACCTTCTTAAAATTAATAAATTTTTGAAATTTACCTCTTCGTGTATTACGGCATAATAATCATACTCTTACCTGCTCCATTTATTTCCACCAACTCCAAATCAAAAATCAAATCTTTTCCGGCTAATTGATGATTCGCATCCAGTTCCACCACATCTTCCTTAACTTCGGTAATTACCACAGGAATTACCTGTCCTTGATTATCGCTCATGTTAAGTTGCATACCAATTTCTGGCTTCAAATCCGGCGGAAACTGATCTATTGGAAATTCCATAACCAAATGTTCCTGTTTCGGACCATACGCCTCCACGGCTGGAATATGAATTGTCTTTTTATCGCCCACATTCATATCCATTACGCCCGCATCAAATCCCGGAATTACCATGCCGCCGCCGACTGTAAACTCAAGTGGCGCACGACCTTCGCTGCTGTCAAACACAGTTCCGTCGTCCAATCTTCCTTTATAATGAATCTTAATAGTATCACCTTTCTTAACCTGTTGCATAGTCTTTCTTTTATGTTTGAAAGGCGCGAAAGGTAATCTTAATTTATATTCACACGATAAATTGTCAACCATTTTTATGAAGATATTCATCTGCTTTTTTCTTTTCGCTTTGCCGCTTTTCGGTTGCAAAGCACAAAAGACAATCACTGCCACAAGAAATGTGGCAATACTTCCCGGCGCTTATCGCATTTCGGTTTATTTGCCGCTTTTAAAAGGCAAAAAAATAGGCGTCTTTGCAAACAATACATCAACAGTTGGCAACACACATTTGGTAGATACGCTAAAGAAACTGGGCGTAAACATAGTAAAGATTTTCGCACCCGAACATGGCTTTCGCGGCAATGCCGATGCCGGCGCCGGCGTAGGCAACGATACCGATAAGCAAACCGGAATTCCTATTATATCATTATACGGAAAAAAATTAAAGCCGACAGCCGATGATATAAAAGACGTAGACATATTGCTGTTTGATATACAAGATGTCGGCGTTCGATTTTACACTTACCAAACATCATTACAATATTTTATGGAAGCCGCCTTTGAAAACAGCAAACCTTTGCTGGTGTTAGATCGACCTGACCCGAACGGCTTTTATATTGACGGACCCGTTTTAGATACAGCTTTCAAAAGTTTTATTGGCAGGCAGCCGGTTCCTGTAGTTTATGGAATGACGATTGGCGAATACGCGATGATGGTTGCCGGCGAGCGTTGGCTGTCAACAGAAGCGGCAAACAAAAAATATGATTGGTATAAAACATCAGCCCAAAATTCAGTTGATACGCCTTTTCATTTTCTCGTAATCAAATGTGCGAATTACACACACAATAGCAAGTACAAATTACCAGTAAATCCTTCACCCAATCTCGCCGATCAAAACGCAATTTACTGGTATCCGTCAACCTGTTTATTTGAAGGAACAACACTCAGCGAAGGTCGCGGCACCGATCATCCTTTTGTCATATTTGGTCATCCGGCGTTACCCAAAACATTATATACATTTACGCCGCACAGCAATGATGGTGCAAAAGACCCGAAATGGAAAGACCAATTGTGTTATGGCTGGAACATTCTTGGCGAAGATGCCAAACCGCAAATACAATTGAAATGGCTGCTGCAAGCTTATCAATTCTTTCCTCAAAGAGACAGTTTTTTCATCATACCAAAATCCGGAAAAGCAACGGATTTTCCTTTTAACAAGCTCGCGGGCAATGATATTCTCAGGCAGCAAATCATTGCCGGAAAATCAGAAGAAGAAATCCGTACGAGCTGGCAACCCAAACTGGATGCGTTCAGAAAAATAAGGAAAAAATATTTGCTTTACGAAGATTTCAAACAGGAATAAAACAGCCGGAAAAGACATTTTTGTTGTCCAAACGTCTGCACTCACATGACACTTCAGTGGCGATGGCACCGTTCAACCAAGTGCTGCTATTGAGCTTTCCTACACTAACTTTTCGCACATTAGTTTTGCAACATGAATTATCAGGATTTACGTATTGTTTTTATGGGCACGCCGGAATTTGCGGTTGCATCACTCCATGCGCTGGTACAGGCAGGTTGCAATATTGTTGGCGTGATTACAGCACCCGATAAACCATCCGGCAGAGGCATGAAGACGAACGAAAGCGCAGTGAAAAAATATGCTTCCGAAAAAGGCTTGCACCTTCTACAACCCGAAAAACTGAAAAACCCTGAGTTTTTACAGGAACTAAAAAATCTGCAGGCCGATTTACAAATCGTAGTTGCTTTTCGTATGTTACCCGAAGTTGTCTGGAGTATGCCGCCGATGGGAACCGTTAATGTTCATGGTTCTCTTCTGCCCGATTATCGCGGAGCGGCGCCTATCAATTGGGCAATCATCAACGGAGAAAAACAAACCGGCGTTACTACATTTAAGTTGCAACACGAAATAGATACCGGCGATATTTTATTACAACAAACTATTGCTATTAGAGACGATGAAACCGCCGGCGAACTGCATGATAAAATGAAAGAAACCGGCGCTCAATTGTTGGTAAAAACAATACAAGGTTTGGCAGATAATACATTGGAAGAAGTTCCGCAACCGGCAATCAGCAACCAGCAAGTAAAACATGCGCCCAAAATTGTTACCGAAACCTGTAAAATAGATTGGACAAATGGAGTTGATGAAATTTATAATCTTATTCGTGGTTTATCGCCGTATCCAACTGCCTTTACTTTTTTGCAAAACAAAATGTTGAAAATATACAGCGGCACAAAAGAATATACCAATCATAACGACAAGTTTGGCGAGTATAAAACCGATGGCAAAACTTTTTTAAATTTTGCTTGCCGCAATGGTTTTATTCATTTGAAAGACATTCAAATGGAAGGAAAAAAACGGCTGCTGGTTGAAGACTTTTTACGGGGTTTCCGAGTGTGATGAATGAATCACAAAGACAGAAAGGAAAGAAGAAACACAAAGAAACTTAGTGAAACTTCATTACTTCATGTCTTTGTGGTTAAACATATTATTTACTCGTAATAACTTACTTTCAAATCAAATTTCTGGTCGGTAATGCCTAATGCAGCGGCGGTAGCCGTACTAATGCGGTAAGCCAAACCCTCGTTCTCCTTCATCTCACCTAAATTCCACAACACTTTTGCATACAATTCATTTTTACCATTCCTGATTTTTACAACAGAACCGGTTGGCGCTTCATTCATCAAAATATAATATTTTTTATCAGCCCAGCCACTTGCCGATTTAAACGTCATCGCAGCACCATTCTTTTCTTGTTCATTTCTGCTGCCTAAATCTTTTCCATACAAAGGCGTAAAAAATCCTTCTTTCGGTGCATTATTCGTTGCCGTATAATTTGTATTAAACGTGCTATTATTATCAGTCGGAGATACTGCATTGTTTTGCGCTGGCGCAGATGACAGTTGAGTCGTGGTGTTCTTTTGTACAGGAGTTTCCGTAATAGGTGCAGATTGTTTTACCGGCGCAGCTTGAGTGACTTCCTTTTGTGGTATTGGCTGTGCGGGTTGTGTAACAGTTGCCGCGGTACTTGGTGCTACGCTTGCTTTTACCGGCGACTGTGGTGCAGAACCTTCACTTACAATTAGGGTTTGTCCCAGTTTAACGCTGCCATCACTAAGGTTATTTAAGGCTTTTAACCTGTCAACTGAAATGTTATATAATTTACTAATCCGGTATAATGTTTCACCGGCAGCTATTGTATGAGTTTTGGCAACAGCACTCACTGGTGCAGAAGTTACCGGCGCGGCTGAAGGTGTTTCGGTTTTTTGAGCTGCTACAGTTCCGCCGGCAGGAATTTTTATTTTTTCGCCAAGCTTTAACTGGCTTTGCGCATTCATTCCGTTAATCCGCATTATATCACCAACGGTTGTATGATAATTCTTGGCAAGAGCACTTAAGGTTTCTCCTTTTTCAAGAGTGTGCTCGCTATAAGCTGTTTGTGCGTTTGCGCTCATAATACCGAAAGTAACAAGCAGCAAGACAGCATAGCAATGAGTAGTCAATTTCATAGCATCAAAAGAATTAAAGTAGTCAGGTGTAAAATTAATTTTTTAAAATTCTCCACTCTGTTGGATAATAGTTATTTATCCGGTTGGGTAAAACTTTCAACCAGCCTAAACCTATTCCACAATACGTGGCTAACCGCCAGCCTTTTTGTAACGAAGAAGTATCAATCTCTATTTCTTTTTTCTGTAAATATTGAATTGCCTGTTCTTTAGAGAATGAGATTATATTGACAGATGAATGTAAAACCGTACTCGTAGCCAGTGCCTGGTGCGGAATCACATCTTTGCCTTTTACTTCACCTAACGTTATTCCGGCTTGTTTGATATATAATGTTTTTTGTAAAAAGGAAAGATGTTGCTGTATGATTTGAGAAATGGCAATGACAAAATCTTTTTGTTTGATGAAGAAAATTGGTTCCTGAATATTTATCCAACTTTGCCAAATCTCTGTTTCCTTTTTATTGATAGCTGGTTGATGCGATGACAAATAAAATTGACCGCCATCTTTTTTGCGAAATACTGCCATAAAAAAACCTTCTCCCTTTACTTTATCCGGATAAAAACGATAACCATACGCTTTGTGTTTTGGTGATTGTGTTTCGACAATCTTCCACTCCTCTTTTATTTGCAGATTGATAACCGATAACGCAAAGTTATCCATCATCCAATCTAAAATATCTTCATCTTCCTGTTGCGAATACGAACAGGTAGAATAAATGAGAATACCGTTTTGCTGTAAACAAGTATAAGCATCGGCTACAATCCTTTGCTGTCGCTGGCTGCAGAGATTTACAGCTTCTTCGCTCCATTCTTCAATCGCTTCGTTATCTTTTCTGAATAAACCGCTTCCACTGCAAGGCGCATCTATCACCATAACATCAAAAAAGTTTTCCAGCCGCTGAAAATGGCTCGCATCATTATTTGTTACAACGACATTTCCGGTTCCCCATTTGGTGATGTTTTCGGTTAAAACATTTGCCCGGCTTTTGATCACTTCGTTCGACACGACCAAACCATTTGTAAAATACGAAGCAAGCAGTGTGCTTTTTCCACCGGGCGCGGCGCACAAGTCCAACACTTTTTTATGGGTTGTATCTGCTCCGATTGTTTGTTGCAATGCTTCCCATAAAAACATGCTGCTGGCTTCCTGCACATAATACAATCCCGCATGAAACAAAGGATCGAATGTAAACGAAGGTCGCTCCGCTAAATAAAATCCATTTAGACACCAGGGAACGTTTTGCGTTGGTAATTGAAAGTTGTTGATTGGTAACTGAGATTCAATAACAGCAAGCTTTTCAGGGTTATAACGTATTGATGTAATGCGCTCGTTTTCCTCGTGCGCTTTGATGAAATTTTCTTCATCAAAACCAGGAACATTTTGTAACGATTGAATGAATGGCCGGGGAAGTGGTAATAACAACTGCAATACAATTTAATAAAAAGATAAAGAGAAAATCTACTATTGTTTATTGCTGTATTCTCTCTCTGACAAAACGATTACTTCGCTTCGTATGAACAAGAGCAAGAATAACTATTTATTGATCATTTTGTATGAAATAAAAAAGCTTATAAGGAAACCCCTTTAGCAAAATTCTGCGCACCGGGAAATATACGATTCAGTAATTTTCAGGTTGCTTGCTGATTTTATCAATACAATCATCCAATGCGAAAAGGAATTGTTTGCTTAATCCTTCAATTTGTTTTTCGTACCAAACAATAGCTTCATCAATTTCTAAAAAGGTTTGCGGATTTATTCTGATTTCAAAAGCCATACTTTAACCTTAATTTTTGCCGGGCTTCCTTCCATTGTAATGCATCATCCGGATTTTGAAGATATTCTTCATAACGTTGTTTTGCAATTTGCGTTTCTTCATCAGTTACAGGCAATGAGTTATTGTCAATACTATCCCAAATGGTTTCTATCGCTTGTAATTTCTCTTCCACATTCGCATTCAAAATTTCCTGTAATGGCTGCATTGTAAAATCGTTTTATCAAATATACCTTTTAGAAAGAAATTACGATTCTTCTTTGTTTAATTGATAACAGAACCCTGAACGGAGCGTCGCAAGGAACGATCAACCGGAGTATCAGACGCTCGCTACATAAAAATAAAAAAGCCGCTGTAAGCGGCTCTTCATCATATCAAACATTTATAAAAACCAATACTGCTCGTACTTTTCAGCTTCGCTTAATGGTTTTTCGACAAGCGATTGTGTTATCTTGTTCAGCTCTTTTATTTTATCCTGGAAATTGCCTTCCAAACTGTTTCGGATGAGATGCAGATTGTTCATGACTTCATCCAGTTCTTCGGGTAACATTTCGGCAAACATTTCTTTTAACCGCTTTGCCATTGTGGGCGATTTTCCATTGGTTGAAATGGCTAATTTCAGGTTGCCTTTTGTAACCACAGAACCCAGATAAAAATCGCACAAATAAGGTTTATCGGCAACGTTTATCAGTTTGCCTTTTGCTTTGGCATCGTTGCGAATAATTGTACTCAGCGCAATATCATTTACAGCCGCAATTACAATATGACAATCGTCTAAACAAGATGGTTCGTATTCGCCTTGTATTACATTTACATTGCTGTGCTGAGAAGCCAGTTTTGTAAATTCTTCGCTGATGTCTTTAGCAATTACCCGCACTGTAGTTGCCGGTGAATTGGTAAGAATAGCATTCAGCTTTTCTATACCCACATTGCCCGCACCAATCAAGAGCACGCGCAAATCTTCGAGCTTTAAAAAAACAGGAAACAGATGATTGGTTTCTTTTATGTCAGAACTCATAATAATCAATAATTGAATCTAAAACTTGTTGCTTACCAGTGCTGCAAGTTACCGCAGATTTGGTAATGCCAGACATAATCGCAAAAGTCAAATTCAAATCTGCATCATCACAAATATCTTCTTCACTTCTATTTTATACAATGGCTTCGCGCATTACAAAATCGCCAAACGGCTCGGCATCCAAACGATGGCTGGCATATCGGTTAAACAATATATCCAATTCGCTCAAAATTTCTTCTTCGTTCAGGTTTTCTTTATATAATTTATTTAAACGGAAACCTTTCACATCGCTGCCTAACATCAAATTATACCTGCCATAAGCTGTTCCCACAAAACCAATTTCGGAAATATAAGGTCGCGCACAACCGTTCGGGCAACCGGTCATTCGAATGATAATGGGTTGCTCCGCAATATCATGCTTCTGCTGCAAGTCATCAATTTTATCTATGAGAACCGGCAAATAGCGCTGACCTTCTGCCAACGCAAGCGGACATGTATTGAATGCTACGCAAGCCATAGATTGTTTGCGTGTGTTTGATGCGTTGTCTGTGCTTCGCACAGCGCCGTATTTTTCTAAGATTGTATTGATAAAATCTTTGTCTTCTGCAAGCACATCGCTGATAATCAGGTTTTGATTACAGGTAAACCGAAAGTTGGCTTTGCGGCTTTGCGCAATTTCCAAGCAAGCTGTTTTTAGCAATAAATCACCTTCGTCTGCAATACGACCGTTTTCGATAAAAGCAGTATAATACCATTTGCCTTCATGGTTTTGTTTCCAGCCATAATCATCGCTCCGATCTTTAAAGCTGTAGGCACGTTCGGGCGCTAACGCAAAGCCGATGCGACTTTCCAATTCTGCCTTAAAAGCATCTATGCCCATTCGGTCAATGGTATATTTTAAGCGAGATAACTTTCTGTCGCTGCGATTACCAAAATCGCGCTGAACCGTTACGATTTCATAAACCACTTTCTCAACATCTTTCTTATCAATATAACCGATTACATCTCCTAATCTCGGATACGTTTCTGCATTGCCATGCGTGGTTCCCAAACCGCCGCCGGCAGAGATATTAAAACCCACCAATTCGTCATTTTCTATAATCGCAATTAAGCCAACATCATTCGTAAAAATATCAACATCATTGTATGGAGGAATGGCTATCGCAATCTTGAATTTACGTGGCAGATAACGATCCTGGTATAACGGATCGTCTTCTGTTTTTTCAACCAGCTTCTCATCATCCAGCCATATCTCGTAATACGCTCTTGTCTTTGGCAATAACAGCAAACTGATTTTATCGGCATAAGCAAATACCTCTTCATGAATGGGCGATGCATTCGGATGCGCCGTTGCCGTTACGTTTCTGTTTACATCACCACAAGCCGCAATGCTATCTAAATGAAGCGCGTTAAATTCTTTTATCGTCGGCTTGATATGATTCTTTAAAATCCCATGCAACTGCACCGTTTGGCGCGATGTAATTTTAATTACACCTGTTGTATGTTCGCCTGTTACCTGATGCAAGGCTTCCCATTGCTCAGCCGTTAAAAAACCACCCGGCAAGCGCAATCGAATCATAAAAGAATACAATCGGTCCAAACGTTTTTCCGCACGCTCTTCACGGCGATCACGATCGTCCTGCTGATACATACCATGAAATTTCATCAGCAACTGGTCGTCTTCACGTATCGCGCCGGTATATTCATCCAAAAGACTTTCTTTCAGCGTACCACGCAAGCCTTCGCTTTCTTTCTTTATTCGTTCTGCAGGAGATTCACTCATTCTATTATCAGCTTTACACTTCCGGCTTTACGCTTTCAGCTATTTATTTTAAAATACAAATACAGTTTTATGTTACCAGCTTTTGATACTCCGATTGAATATCGTTGCAATCAAAGATTTGTTGTTTTTTCTCTTTTAAGTAAAGAGAAAAAAGAATCACTCTTGTACGCCTTTTTATCAATTGAACTTTTGGAACCACGAAGACACAAATAGAATAAAGCAATACAAAGAATATTCAAATCAATCTACTTACTACTTACTACAACTTCCTCAATACACATCCTTATGATACTTACCATTATCGCTTAATGCGGTTAAATAATCGGACGCCGCTTCTTCACTCAAACCACCTTTCGTTTGAATGATTTGCAGTAATGTATTTTCAACATCTGTGCTCATCGGGTGCTTAGTTCCGCAGATGTAAATAACGGCGCCGCTTTGTATCCAATCCCACAATTCAGTTGCTTGTTGCCACATACGATGCTGCACATATAATTTCTCTTTCTGATCTCTGGAAAAAGCTGTATTTAAACGGGTTAATGTACCAGTTTCAAAGAAAGTCAGCAACTCGGTCTGATACAGAAAATCAGACACAAAATGCTGATCGCCAAAGAACAGCCAGTTTCTTCCCTGCGCACCTTGTGCATCACGCTCAAACAGGAACGAACGGAATGGCGCAATACCGGTTCCTGGTCCAATCATAATAATATCCGTATCGCCGGACGGCAGTTTGAAAGAACTGTTTTTTTGTACATAAAATTCCAGTTCATCTTCCAGCGTTTTACAAGATAAATAATCGGAGCATAAACCAAAACGCTTCTGGCTATCTACTTCAAAAGCGCTGCGACTTACGGTGATATGCACTTCTTTATTTCCATGCGATGCGGGCGATGAAGAGATGGAATACAACCTCGGGGCAACCGGATCTAATATATTGATAAACTGCTGAACATCTATCGAAGTATCGAACGGATAAATACGAAGCAAATCAGCCAGATCCATCCTGATAGAAGGAATTTCTTTGCTCAGTAATTTTGCGTATTGCTGAATGATACGCTCCGGCAAATACTGAATATTGATTTTATGTTTGAATAATTCTAATGCTGTATATGTGTTGTTTTTAAACTGGAATGGCTGCATTTCATTTACATCCAGCAACTCTATTATTTTACTTACAGCAGCATCGCTGTTCTTAGCAATAATACCAATTGAATCGCCCGGTTCATACACAATGTCTTCTTCTGTTGCAATCTCGATATGATAGGTTTCTTTTGCACTTTCCCTATCGTTCAGATTAATGCTCGCAGCAATATTTCCATTATAAATTTTCTTGCCCGAACTTACCGGTTTTGTTTTTACAACCGCAGGCTGTGTAGCAGGCGCAGACTGCATGGCGGAGCTTAGTAATTCATCAATCCATTCGTTTGCTTCCGGCTCAAAATCTGTATCGCATTTCTTCATAGGAACAATACGCTGCGCACCTAATGTAGCCAAGCGGTCATCTACATCTTCACCGGCTTTGCAAAACAAAGGATACGACGTATCGCCCAAAGCCAATACACTGTATTTTAATTTGTCAAGCTTTATCTCATTTTCCAGCAGATAATCATAAAATTTTTTAGCGCCCGCAGGCGGCTCGCCATCGCCCTGCGTACTCATCACCACAAGCAAACAACTTTCTTTTGCTAAATCAGCCGCTTTGTATTGTTCGAGATTCTTTGTTTTTACCGGTAATCCCTGCTTTTTTATTTTTGATGAAAGCTCCATCGCAACTTTCTTGGAGTTGCCACTTTCTGTTCCGTAAACGACTGTACAACCCGTTAAAACACTGTTCTGCACTGCGTTTGCCGAAGGCACAGGCATCGTTGCAGTTTCATTCATGCCAACCAAAGCACTTACATATCCGCTAATCCAGATCAGCTCTTCTTTTGTAGCACCAGCCACCAGTTCACGAAACAATTTCAGTTTAGGCTCTGCTAACATTATTTCCATTTTTTATTTCGTTGAAAAGTTCCGTCAATGTATCTAAAGGCGTGAAATAAGGTATGCGTTCATTGTTGTTTGGCAACCACGCAAACGACTGATATAACGCAGCAACTTTACCAATAATCACTAAAGAAGGACTGATAAAATCAGGTTGTTTTTTTGTATCAGCGAACTGCTGCAAGGTGTAATAATGAACAAATTGATTTGGCGTCGTTGCTTGTTCTACCACAATAAAAGGTATGGTTGCATCAGCACCATGTATCAACAACTGATTGACTACATCAGGCAAAGATGCGCATGACATATAGAATACAAGCGTATCCTTCATATCAGCCATATTTTTCCACTCACTATCTTCTATAATTGTATTCTTATAATACGTGAGAATTTTTACGCCGGTTGCATAATTCCGTGCTGTAAGCGGAACACCGGTATAAGCCGCTGCGCCCGATAAAGCTGTAATACCCGGAATTAATTGATAAGAAATACCAGCCTTGTTTAACGCGGATAATTCATCTAAAATGTTGGAGAAAACAGATACATCTCCACCTTTTAAACGAACCACGTTGTTATAATTCTGCGCTTTGGAAATTATCAAATCGTTTATCTCAGATTGAGAAGCAGAAAGACCGCTGCCGCCTTGTTTACCAACGGCAATAATCTGCGCGGCAAAAGGCACATATTCGGTAATGATGTCTTCGCTTACAAGTCTGTCCACAATTACTACGTCTGCTTTTCGCAACACGTTAACAGCTTTCACAGTAAGCAGTTCCGGATCGCCCGGTCCGGCACCAATAAATATTACTTTTCGGCTTTGCTGCATGTTTACATCTGATTAGTCTACGATATTAGTAGAATAACTATGTAAAAATAGTTGAGAAAGCCATAACAGCCAAGATATGTATAGTTATTACTGATAACTTAAAGTTATCAGCCTTACTCCAGATTAACGCTATTTCCTTTGAACTGAATAACAACTTGTTTATAACCGGCTGCCTTAAAAAAGTCGGTTACAATTTGCCTGGCTTTGTTTTCGGATTGACTGAGCAAGCCGCGACTTTGCGCATCTGATATGGCGAGATATTGTATCTTATTTTTCAGGTTTGTAACAGCCGCATTATCCCAATTTCCTTTTTCAATAAAGACATTTACATCAGATGGATTTACGATGGCATCCAGCACGGTAGCCGCTGGCAACAAAATATAAATCGAATCGCGTGTGCCACTAATATCTGTGTTGCTCATTTTCTGCATATCAATACCAATATGAGTTGTTACTTTTCCAACCATTACCAATGTCTTTTCATCATTATATAAAGTGATGCCTGGCAACAAAGGAAGGTTGATTGTTTTGTTATTGCTGGCATTACTGTCGACCACAATTTCTTCGTACATGGACACCGTTACCAATTGCGCCAAAGCTTGTATTTGTTTTACCACAACCGGCGTATTTTGAATAACAACTTGTTTTGGCTTGAACAGGTTTGACAAAGACGGTAACTGATTCAGCTTGAGGAACGCCCATACAGCTACAGCAGCAATCAAAAAGAACAAAACTATGTTTCTAAATCGTCTCATTTTTTATTGATAAACAACAACAACCTGTTTAAAACCGGTTTGCTGAAATAAGTGTTTGATAAAGGTAGCGCCGTTAGATTCTGCCGTTTGCAAAATGCCAAGCGAAGCCACCAAAGCTTTTATTTGTGGCTCGGCCTGCGCAACCAATTGCTCTCTTTCGTTAGCCGAAAACGCATCGCGAAACGTTCCGATTTCCTGGTAAGCAATTTTTATTTTATCTGGTGGAATTTGTAAACTGAACAGTTTTGCATGAGGAAGCGCAACCGTTATAATGGTATCATTTTGTATCTGGAAATTGTCTTTTGTAATATCCTGCAAACTGATGCCTGCTTTAAGATAAGCATCGCAGTTAATCAAAATTTTCCTGTCGCCTAATTTGTACCAGGTTTGGTCGTCACTTGCACGAATCACTTTGCTTATTGTATATTCAGCCGTTACCAGTTCTCCGGTTTCTTTCAGCGATAAAATCGTCTGCGAAATATCAGGTGACAGCGGCTTTTTGTTACAGGCAAAAAGAAAGATGACACATAAAAGCGGAAGTAAAAATTTATATTGTATTGATAAAATAAAATTCATCTTTTTATTATTATGAAGAAATATGCCAAAGAGAATATTTCTAATAACATAACGAGAGAAGATTAGAATGGAAAGGCGCAACTGATGTGTTTCCGCCTATTTTTGCGGCAATACAAACACATGAAGCGGATTGCCATTTTTGCATCGGGCGCAGGCAGCAATGCTGAAAAAATAATTCAGTATTTTACATATCATCCAACAATCGAAGTTGTATTGATTGTTTGCAACAAACCCGGCGCTGGTGTTATTACCATTGCAAAGCAAAATAACCTGTCCGTTTTATTGATTGAAAAAGAACCTTTTTTTAGCGGCAATCATTATATTGATGAACTGAAAGAATATAAAATTGACTTTATTATTCTTGCCGGATTTTTATGGAAAATTCCATCTGCACTTATACGCGCATATCCCGAAAAAATATTGAACATTCATCCGGCGTTGTTACCTTCTTACGGAGGCAAAGGCATGTATGGAAATTTTGTTCACGAAGCCGTAATAAAAGCCGGTGAAACGCAAACCGGTATTACCATTCATGTAGTTGATGAAATCTATGACAATGGTAAAATTGTCTTTGCCGCTACTTGTCCTGTTTTGCCCGGCGATACACCAGAAACATTAGCTGCGCGCATTCACAAATTAGAGCACCAACATTACCCGAAAGTGATTGAAGAATACATAACAGGTTTTACAGAAACTTAGTTATTTAGAATCATCGCGAAACTCTTGTTCAAAATTATCTCCGCGCAATTTTTTAAATACATCGAGACCAATTTTCACACCACCATTACCATCCGATTTTGCCCGCAAATACACGCTGGCGCCGCCTTTGCGCTTGGCACCTTTGTTCTTGACTTCATAATCATCATCTCGCTTTTTCAAGTTGTTTAAAGGTACTTGTATGCTGATGTTTGTTTTATTACCAAAGCTATAAATGCCTTCTATAAAAGCCGTTAAAGCAGAAGATTCAATCTCCATACGATGAATATAAATTTCATCACGTTTCAGTTCTAAACTATCATGCAAATCGGCAAATTCTACATTATCTAAGTTGCGGTTTTTAAAGACTGTATTTTGTATATCGGCAAGCGGTTTAAACTTTATTAAAGCACCATTTTTTATAGAGAAAAACAAATTGCCCAACATAGATTTCTGCACAATGCTTCCTTTACTATCAATGTCTAAATTTACGTTGCCCTTCATGTTTAAAACACCACGAATATTGTTAGAAGTCAATCCTGCCATTCCAAAATTATTGAACGCATAAAACAGCTTTTGAACATTGATATTGCTGAGCAAAAGTTTAGTAGATGCCTGGCTGTAACTGTTATTTACCTGGTGAATATTTGCCTGCATGTTTAATGTTCCGTCAGCGTGTTGAAGCGCCACTTTGGCAACGTTAATATCGTTGTTTACAAAGCCCAGTTCAGCCTCCACATTTTTTGCAGTAAAGCGGTTCATGTGCACGGCATTGGCTTTTATTTTCATATCAAGCGTTCCGTTCTGTAACGCATTATCTAACTGCACCAAAGATTTTGCAGAACCGCCACTTGTTGTTTTCTTTCTCGAAACATTTGTTTTGCGGGCGGCAAAAAGAGATTTGAAATCATTCAAATCAAGGTCGGGCGTAAACACCGAACACAAAATAGAAGCTTTGCCAGGGATGTTAGTTGAAAATGCATTTACATTATTCCCCGCTACTTCAACTTTAAAATGATTGGTGTTTAGATCGCATTCCAAATCTTTCACCAACAAATTACTTTGCGAGAAAATAATTTCACCATTACACTTGCTGAACGTAAGATCACGCGGTGTATAATTTACCTGCGCATCTTTAATAGTTAAGTTACCACTCAAGTACTGCAACATCGCCGGATCAACACCTAACGGACCGTTGTATTGAAGATTGAGCAAAGCGCCGCCGGTAATGAAATGCAGCGTTGCCAGTCCAAGCTTTTCATCTAACGCCGCCAGCGTTGTTTTGGAACTGAAATCGAACTGCAGAATCGGGTGAACCAGGTTAGTAACAATCGTATTGGTATTTGCAATCAGCGAAATGCCGCCCCACGAAGCTGATAGTTTTGTTAACATCACTTCAGAATTATCGTCTGTTCGCGGATAGGCTTTGTTTCTTTCGTTGGTAAAACTTCCGGTAAAAGCGCATTGGTCTAATGTAACAACCGGCGTTACAAGTTGATTGTCTTTTACTACCCATTGCACGTTCACAATCGGGATGGTACGAAACGCCATCGGACCTTCAATCGTTGCTGTTAACGCCAATGGTTTGGTAAGACTTACCAAGTTTATTTTACTTGAAATATTCGGACTTACCAAAGAAGCCGCTTCTTTATAACCTACGGCATCAGATTTTACAACTAATTTGAAATGTGCATTTAATGTATCGGCAAGAAAAAAATCACCTTTCAATTTAAAATCAGAGACACCGATTTTCACCGGCGTTTCATCAAAAGAAAGCTGTTTGCTTTGGTTGTTAAACGTGAGTTTCCAATCGGCTTTTACCGTTTTTCCTTTTAAGAAATAACCTTTGGCAAGATTGAAACCCAAACCTCTTACCAGCATATCTTCATTCATCTGAATTGTAGTTATCGAATCGGCATAATCGAGGTTTGCATGAATATAATTCGCCTTAATTCCAAACCATTTATTCTTCACATCATTCTGCGTAACAAAATGAACATTCTTCAACTCAATTTCATCTATGATAGCCGGATGCGAGCCGGGTTTTTTGGTTTTATTTTTCTTGAAAATATAATTGTTGCTAAAGCCATTTTTATCGGTAAACAAATAAATCACACCATCTTCAAGATAAACATTGTGAATGTTTACTTCGCCAAACAAAAGCTTAAACGCGTTGAGTCTTGTAGAAGCGTACCTGATCTTTAGCAAAGATTTTTTATAAACCGAATCCTTAATATCAATATCCTGAACACGTATATCAACATTGGGAAAATGTCGCCACACATTAATATCAACGTCTTTAACAGACGATTCGCCAGCAAGTGCATCGTTCATTTTTTCGTTTACCAATTTTACAAACGAAGCCTTGTTTTTAGTCACATATATCTGGATGCCAACAAACAGGATGATAATGAGAAGAAGCAAACCGAGCAAGGTTTTGCCGATAATTTTAATGATCTTTTTTCTTTTTTCGGGTAACATTCAATAAAGTTGATTTAATAATAAATTTTAATACTTACCAATATGTCGCTTGATATAATAATAGTACACGTAGTAAAGTTCAAATTCAGAAATACAGTTTTTGTAGCGATCGTCTGAATCTCCGGTTGAACATCGTTGCGACGCTCCGTTCAACGTTCTGAACTATATTGAACAAACCATATTCTAACATTCAAAATTGTGTAATAGCCTGATAATGAAAAAATCCCGCCAAAAAAGACGGGATGCGAACTAACTGTTTATAAAGCAATGGTTTTACGCTTTATACCAGAAATAATGTTAGAAGTAATAACTAAAATTTAGAATCTAAAATATAAGGCAGCATCTTCAGCCACGTTGGCCATTCGTGCTTTATATCCCTTCCCCATATTGACAGATCGTGCCAGATACCTTTGCGCCAAAGCAAATCTGAAAACTGCTTGTTTTCATGCGGCGCTTCGTAATCGCCGCTTCCTGTATAAATATGAATGTGATGACTGGCTTTTATTTTATCTAAATAATAGTTGTCGTTGAGGTTAGAAAGATAATGCATCGGGCTGTTAAAATAAACCTGTTCATCCCAATATCCATTTGAATATTCAGTCAAATCATACACACCGCTCATGCTGATAACGCCGTTAATATAATCAGGTCGTTTCAGAAATAAATTCATCGCGTGAAGCGCGCCAAACGAAGCGCCGCATATATAAATAAATGTATCGCTTCCAACATTGTTACGAATAAAAGGAAGGACTTCATTAAATACATATTGGTTGAACTTATTATGGTTGATTGCCCGGTGTTCACCCAACATGCTTTTATTCATCCAGCTTTCGTTGTTCATGCTGTTAATGCTGAATACTTTTATTTTACCGGCATCTATAAGCGGAGCCAGAGCGTTTATTAAATTAAACCGTTCGTATTCTAAATAATCGGCACCGGCAGTTGGTATCATTAATAACGCAAAGCCGTAATGACCATACGTAACAATTGGCATCTCGCGATTTGTTGAAGGGCTGTACCAGGAAGTGATTTCTCTCCTCATGTTTTATTCGTGTTGATTTATGTTTTTTATAAAAAATTTTACGACACGCGACTACCGTTATCTGACTTGTCATCCGCATTTATAAAATGCAATTTGCCTGCATTGTCTTCCGCCATCAATATCATACCGTTACTTTCAATGCCGCGCATTATTCGCGGCGCTAAGTTGGCAACAACTGTTACTTGTTTGCCCGTAATTTCTTCCGGTGTAAAATATTGCGCAATGCCCGACACAATGGTGCGCGTTTCGTAACCCAAATCTATTTGAAGCTTTAAAAGTTTATCGGCTTTTTCTACTTTTTCCGCAGACAAAATAGTACCGATGCGAAGGTCAATTTTTGCAAAATCGTCAAATACAATCTGTTGCCTGCCATCTTGTTTTTCACTTGTATCTTCCGACTTCGTCGCTTCCTGTATCTTGTTATTTGCACCTTGAATCCTGGCACTTGTTTCCTGCGATTTCGCAACCGCGTTTTTCAGCTTTTGTATTTGCTCATTTATTTCGCTGTCTTCAATTTTTCTAAATAATAATTCCGGCGCTTTTAACGAATAACCAACGCTCAACAACTTTAAGCGGCCGGCATTTTTCCAGTCGAGCATTTTCTCAACCACTTTCATCATACTGCACAATTTCCTGGCGGTAAATGGCAGAAACGGATTGATTAAAATAGCCAGGTTCGCGGTCAACTGCAAACAAATATGCAGGCAATTATCAATCTGCTTTTGTATGGTTACTGTGTCGCTGCTATTGGGTTGTGTTTTATTGATTTCTTCCAGATTTCTTGCCAGTATCCACGGTTCTTTTTCCTGCATGTATTTGTTGCCTTTGCGGGCAAGATCAATCACATCAAAAAGAGCTTCGCGAAATTTATATTCATCCAGCATTGTTTCCACACGCAGCTTGGAAACTTCAATATCACTTATCATCGCTTTATCAAAATCATCCAGCAGCATCGCATGTAAAGGCGGAACTTTGCCACCGCATAATTTATGCATCAATACAAATGTGCGGTTAACAAAGTTGCCAAAGATGTTTACCAGTTCGCTGTTATTAGCTTCCTGAAAACCTTTCCACGTAAATTCACTATCTTTTGTTTCGGGAGAAATGGTAGTAAGATAATATCGCAATACATCAGCCATTTGCGTTCCGCCATTTTCCTTTTTTATAAAGTCGTTAATATAATCCTGCATATCGAGCTTCCAGTTGCGGCTGGTACTCATCTTATCACCTTCTAAATTCATGAATTCATTTGCCGGAATATTATCGGGTAAAATGTTGCCATGAAGCTTTAGCATCACCGGGAAAATGATGCAATGAAAAACGATATTGTCTTTTCCTATAAAATGAACCAGCTTGGTATCTTCTCCATACCAATACGGCTTCCATTCTTTGCCACAATTGATTGCCCATTGTTTGGTTGCGCTGATGTAACCAATGGGCGCATCGAACCAAACATACAATACTTTACCTTCTGCATTTGGCAACGGCACTTTAATTCCCCAATCCAGATCGCGCGTTACGGCGCGTGGCTGCAAACCCTTATCCAGCCAGCTTTTGCATTGACCCAATACGTTGTTGCGCCAATCGTCTTTATGTTCGATTGTAATCCATTCGCGAAGCCAGGCTTCATGTTTATCTAAAGGCAGATACCAATGTGTTGTTTTTCTTTTTACCGGCGTTTTACCACTTAATGTACTTACGGGATTGATGAGCATTTCGGGTGAGAGCGAAGTACCACAGCGCTCGCACTGATCGCCAAACGCATTTTCGAAACCACAATTCGGGCAGGTTCCTTTTATAAACCGGTCGGCTAAAAATGTATTAACTTCTTCATCATAATATTGTTCGGTTTCTTTTTGTTCAAGCTCGCCGCGATCATTAAGATAAGTAAAAAATTCCTGAGCCGTTTCGTGATGAATGGGTTCTGATGTGCGATGATAAATATCGAAAGAAATACCTAAGTCTTTAAAATTCTCTTTTATTTCGGGATGATATTTATCTATAATTGCCTGCGCTGTTGTGCCTTCCTTCATGGCTTGTATTGGAATGGCAGTACCATGTTCATCGCTTCCGCAAATAAATACCACATCTTTCTTCTGCGCCCGCAAAAAACGTACGTACGTATCTGCCGGAAGGTATGCGCCTGCCAGATGTCCAATATGCTTTAATCCGTTGGCATAAGGCAAAGCAGCCGTAACTAAATATCTTGACGCTTTTTTCATTAATAATTTTATTTATAACGTACAGCTTTTATGTACTTAACGAAGTTTTGTTATTTCTTTTGCTTTCTCTGTAACTTTATTGCGCTGATTTTCTGTTATGCTACCAGTCAATAAAACAAATCATCGCAATGCAAGCTTTACCAGATGACTGCGGACAAAAATAAGTAAACACCGTTATCATCTTATATTATTTAAAGACCTACTTAAACACAAAGTTTGCGTATTTGCATTTTTAGCATTAAGATTGTTAGTGAAATTAATATTAGTTACAGAGCCGTTATAGATTTTGCATTGCACATATAAAAATAAGAACAGGTTATAAAGTGGGTAAGAATAAGATACTGAAGTGAGACTGTAACTTGTGTAATAAACAGATTTGAAGATAACAAAAAGATTATAATAGTTTTTTTGTTTGCTATTTGTATTAGTTTCTATCTTGCAAGCAGAAAAAATATAGAGCGAATGCTTTATATATAGAACGATTTCATTAGAATTGCCGAATATTTTTTACTTATAGTTTTAAAAACCTCAAAAAATCAATTGTATCATGGCTGACATCAAACCTACTACAACAACAGTAGCACCAAGAACTTCATCTGCAGCATCTGTGCAACCGAAGAAGACGTCTAACGCAATTTCGTGGATTGCACCGCTTACGTGTATCATTTTAGGGTACGTTATCTGGCGCTTCGTAATCGGAGCCGATAGTAATTTTACTCAACCTGATAAAGCTGGCGGATTCTGGCCTAATCACCAAGGACCAACCAGCGCAATGGCACGAATGTATCAGGGCGGTATTATTGTGCCTTTGCTGATAGGATTATTTTTAACTGTACTCACTTTCGTTGTTGAGCGTTTTTTAACTGTAGGCAGAGCTGCCGGCACCGGTAACATTACAGAGTTTGTACGCAAAGTGCAATATCACTTAGCTAACAAAGATGTTGACAAAGCGATTGTTGAATGCGACAAACAAAAAGGTTCAGTTGGTAACGTAATGAAAGCGGGTCTTCGCAAATACAAAGAGATGATTGGCAATACAGAACTGGAAACCGAGCAAAAAGTATTGAACATTCAGAAAGAAGTAGAAGAAGCTACCGCACTGGAACTGCCAATGCTTGAAAAGAATCTTGTATTCCTTTCTACTATCGCTTCCGTAGCCACTTTGTTAGGTCTGTTAGGTACAGTAATGGGTATGATTCGTTCCTTCTCTGCATTGGGTGCGAGCGGTGGTTCTGAAGCATCTTCTAAATTGTCTGAAGGTATTTCTGAAGCTTTATATAATACAGCTTTGGGTATCGGTACATCTGCTATTTCAATTATTATGTATAACGTGTTTACTACAAAAATTGATGGTATCACGTATGGCATTGATGAAAGCGGTTTCACACTGACACAAAGTTTTGCTGCGAATTATAAATAATTTTTCAGAGCACCGGTTTATGGAAACCGGTGCTCCTGTGCATCTCATTACAAAATAATAAAAGCTAAACAATGGCAAGACCTAAAATTGCGAGGAAAAGCACATCCATAGATATGACTGCGATGTGTGACGTAGCTTTTCTTCTTCTCTCATTTTTTATTTTAACAGCAAAGCCTAAAGAATCTTCTGCGGTGAACGTAATGACACCGAATTCAGTTTCTTCTAAAAAGGCACCAGAATCAGATGTCGTGATGCTTTCCATTACCAAAGATGGTAAAGTATTTTTATCATCCGGCGACAACGAAGGTGACAAGACTAAAAAGCAGGCAATTATCAGCGGGTTAAACCAGACAAACAACCTGGGCTTAACGCCTGGCGAAATTGCGAACTTAGTAAAGCAGCCTTTTATTGGTGTTCCGTTAAATCAGCTGAAACAACAGGCGAATTTGCAATCTGAACAGATTAATGATCAGAGTTTGCCTGGCATCCCGGTGTTAGATACTAACAACAACCAATTGATTAAATGGATGGGTGGTGTAAATTCAGCTTACCAGGGCGGTAAAGTAAATATACTTTTGAAAGGTGATAACCTTACCAAGTATCCTTATTTCAAAAATGTTCTGACAGCTTTTAAAAAGAATGATTTGTTGAAATTCCAGATGGTAACAAATGCGGAAAGCGTACCGGAAGGAACAGCTTTATACAAACAAGGCGGCAGCAAAGCATCGGATGAATAATTTCTATAACAATTAAATTGCGATTACTATGGCAGAGATGGATACCTCGGGCGGTGGTGGCCATAAAAAAGGACCTGGTGTAAAAAAGAGTAAAAAACTTTCTACCCGTGTAGATATGACTCCAATGGTAGATTTGGGTTTTCTTCTTATTACCTTTTTCGTGTTCACTACAACAATCAGCCAGCCTACTGCGCTAAAGCTGAATTTGCCTCAAGATACAAACAAACCTGAAGAACAGAATAAAACCAAAGCGTCAGGTGCACTTACTATATTATTAGGAAAGGATAATAATGTGTTTTATTACGAAGGTGAGCTGGCACCGGATCTTTCTAACTTCAAAACATCCAGTTTTAAAGAAATCAGGAATGAAATTATCTCTAAAAAACAAAATACAAAGCCGGATGATTTTATGGTTATCATTAAACCAAGCGACGAGAGCACTTATAAAAACTTCGTAGATATGCTTGATGAAATGACGATTAACGTTGTTGGTCGCCATGCATTGGTAGATATTTCAGATGTAGAAAATCAGGTTGTACGAAAAACAGAAGGTGAAGCACCTGTACCCGCAGCAGCCACGCCGGCTAAATAAAATACAAGCATTTTAAAAAATGAAATCATGGAAACAAATAAAATTTTAAGTGCTGATTTCCTCGATATTTTATTTGAGGGAAAAAATAAGGAATACGGTGCTTACGATTTGCGCAAAACATACAATAAGCGTATTACAATCGCAATCGCTGTAACTCTTATTGTTTGCTTAGCTGTCGGTGTTGCTTTTGCAGTTTCTAAGTTTACCAGAGAAGATGCTAAGCCGCAAATTATTGTTCAGGATGTGAATCTTGAGAATGTAAAAGAACAGCCAAAGCCTGAACCTCCACCTCCACCTCCACCGCCAAAGATTGAGCCGCCGAAAATTGAAATCAAACAATTTACGCCGCCAAAGATTGTGAAGGATGAAGAAGTAAAAGAACCACCTCCCAAGCAGGAAGAGTTGGAAGATACCAAGATTGGTACTATCAATCAGGAAGGTATTAAATCTGATGTCGTAGCGCCTCCTGTTGAAGCACAGGGAACCGGTGTTGTAGAAGCTCCGAAAGTAACGGAAGACTATGATAAAGAATTTAAAACGGTTCAAATACAGGCTAAATTCCCGGGCGGTATGGATGCGTGGATGAAATATCTGCAACGTAACTTACGCCAGGATACGCCAACGGATAATGGTGCTCCTGCCGGCAATTATACCGTAATTGTTTCTTTCCTGGTTGATAAAACCGGTACTATTTCAGAAGTGAAAGCAGAGAACGATCCGGGTTATGGTACAGCCGCAGAAGCTGTGCGTGTAATTCAACGCGGACCAGCCTGGCAGCCAGCCGTTCAAAATGGCAGAAATGTAATTTATCGTCAAAAACAATCTGTTACTTTCCAGGTTATAGAACAATAAGAGAAATCTAATTTTCTTAATAAAAAATCTCCAGTCAAAAACCGGAGATTTTTTATTAATATTATACTAAAGAAATTATTTTCAAACTATTATGGAATATAAAAGAAGTTCATATCTCATTATTAAAAACATTTGCTATGAACTTCAACAACGCATTACAAACCGATGTATTAGACATTTTATTTGGCAACCGAAATAAAAGTTACGGCGCTTATCAGCTTCGCAAAAATTACAATAAGCGATTGTCAACCGCATTAATCGTAATAATTATATTCTGCCTGATGGCTACGATTCTTTTCAAGTTGCAGGCAATAAACCGCGCCGATTTAAAGACAGACCTTGTTGGTCCGGAAATTATTTTACACAACGCAGAAACAAAACAACCTGAACCTGTTCAACCGCCACCGGTAAAGACTGTACATATAGAGCCACAACATGTAGCGACAATTAAAGTTACAACGCCAAAAATTGTAGCTGATAACCTGGTAACCACGCCACCGCCTACAGTAGATGATATGGAAGGTAAGAAAATAGATATTACTACAACCGCTGGTAATATGGGCGATATTACTGCACCACCCGTTAATGCAGGAACAGGCACGATTGAAAAACCCGTTGTTATTGAAGATTATACAAAACAATTTTATACAGTTCAACAGCCGGCACACTTTCCGGGTGGTTTGGATGCCTGGAAAAAATATTTAGAACGTAATTTGAGATCAGAAATACCAACAGACAATGGTGCGGCGGCTGGTCAATATTCAGTGATTGTTTCTTTTTTAGTAGATAGAGAAGGAAATATATCTGATGTAAAAGCGAATAACGATCCGGGTTATGGTACGGCGGCAGAAGCCATACGGGTAATTGCGCATGGACCTAAATGGATACCGGCAGTACAGAACGGACACGAGGTTCTATTCAGACAAACACAAAGTATTACTTTTGTAATAGAGCAGAACTAAACAACTGTAAACAAATCTCCGGTTAGACAACCGGAGATTGTTACAATTCAAGGTTTATGGGTAGATGCTAACTAAACAGTTTGAATTATATAAGTAACCACACCCCACGCGGAATAAGAACTGTATTCATTTACTACAAGAGAAGAATACAGCATATTCTCTGCTAAAAGCGTTGTACTATTTTTTAGTTTTTGTAATCGCCGAACAATAAATTCGCCATCAAATACCGCAACAATAATTTTCTCGTTAACAGCAGGTAAGCTCCTGTCAACAATCAGAATATCACCGTTTTTTATACCGGCGCCAATCATAGCATCACCATTCATCCGAAAAAAATAAGTAGCCGGTTTATTGGAAACCAATTGCTCATTCAAATCAATACCGCGTTCCATATAATCATCAGCCGCAGCATTAAAACCAGTTGCTTTTGCTGTAGGAACATCTTGCAGAGCGATATTTTTAGTGCCTTTGCCGGCAGCCGTATAAAATGTAATGTCATCCATAAAAGCGTTCGGTTTTACTAACTTATTTAGCAAAAGTAATGCCTTTCATTCTATATCTCCAAATGAAAAATGTAAGCAACTAATTTTCTTTTAAAAAACAGGCTTATTAATGTGCATAAAAAAGCGACTGTTTTATTTTCTCACAGCCTAAAAAGTAAGTCTTTGATTGACAATTGGATTTACTAAAATACATAGTAAATCAATATTTTTATGCGCATTTATATAAGATAAAACCAGTTTCTTTGTTATTGTCATGTCTCTTTTTATAGCATCGCTCAACTCGGGCAGTAATGGTAATTGTTATTATATAGGAAATGAGCAGGAAGCGGTTCTGATTGATGCCGGTATTTCGTGCCGCGAAACGGAAACGCGTATGCGGCGGTTGCAGCTTTCTATGCAAAAAGTAAAAGCTATTTTTATTTCGCACGAACATTCCGACCATATACAAGGGTTGGCTGTGCTGGCAAAAAAACATAAGCTGCCGGTTTATATTACAGACGCTACTTTGCGCGGCTGCGGCTCATTACTGTTGAGTAATAACGGTTGCGTGGCTTCTTTTATATCGCTTCAACCCGTTACGATTGGCAATTTATCTGTCACGGCTTTTCCAAAGTTTCACGATGCCGCAGAGCCGCATAGTTTTATTGTGAATGATAATGAAGTTACCATTGGCGTATTTACCGATATTGGCTCGCCATGCGATAATGTTATACATCATTTTAAACAATGTCACGCCGCATTTTTAGAAGCGAATTACGATGAAGTGATGCTGGAACAAGGCAGATATCCTTATCATCTGAAGAAGCGCATTTCGGGCAAACACGGACACTTATCTAACCGGCAGGCATTGGAACTGTTTACCAAACACAAACCGGCGTTTATGAGCCACTTATTACTGGCACATTTATCTAAGGAAAACAATCATCCGGAGCTGGTTGAAAAGTTATTTACTACTCATGCGGCTGGCACAAAAGTTATTGTGGCTTCGCGATTCCGCGAAACAGAAGTATATGAAGTGAAAAAGAATTTTGCGGCTGATGATAATAAAAAATTTGTTACTCCCGGAAAAGCAAAGCCGTTGCAGCTTTCTTTATTTGACAGCTTTTGATAAGATAATTTGATTGTACTTACTTGTTTGATAATTGCTTCATTAAGTAAGACAATAAAGTTTAGTATTTTTTCTTCATTTTGTACAGATTGATTTGATTGATGATAAACTCAGGTTAATTGCAATTGCGAAACAAAATAAACTCTTACTATATCCTCCGTGTAACTCTGTGTTCTTTGTGTCTCCGTGGTTCTATATTTTTCAATTGATAACAAACCGTACAAGAGTATTTCGGTTATAATAATTTTCAATTGTCTCAATGAGTCGCTTCGCTTAGTTGCGACGCAACGATGCTAAACCGGAGTTACCAACGCTGGCTACAAAAAAATTCATCTTCCATATAACAACTCAAAAACTGATTTGTAAATCAATTAACCGGGCAATTCAAATATTTTCTTTGCCGCTTGTTCAGTCGAATGTTCTGCGGAATTTCATCGCTTTCATAAGAACGGTATTTAAAGAAAGGAATGCGAAGAATAAAGTATGCATCAGCGCTTTTTGATTTACGCAAAAGCCCGATATTAATAAGCGAAGAAGAACCAACGGTAAGCGGTCCTAAACGTAGCGCCAATCCCGACTGGAAGCCGCCTGCAAACTGGTAAGTCAATGGTAAATATAACCCAACCCAGGACAGTTCGGCACGCGGCGTTACATTTACCTGCGCCAAAGAATGTGTGCCAATATAATAAGGAAATTTCGACATAATAATAGGCAAAGACAAATGCGCTGCTGCTGAAAGAAACGGATTGAAACTGTAATCGAACGTAAAATGAAACGTGGTTGGCAGCGACATACTGAAACGCGAACCGCTGAGAGCACCCGGAAATTTTTGTTTGTAAAAATTGGCGATGCTTACTAAGGTTGTACTGTCTGCGGGTGGTTGTAAATCATCAAAAACGTATGACTGACCGGTAAGATGTGTGTTGTAAGAATTGGGTGATGAATGATAACGAATGCTGCCAATATCGCTGATGGAAGCGCCGGCTTTCCATTTATAATTGAGTGTTTCTTCGTTGTAAGCTGTTTCGTAAACCTGCATCACATCGCGATATTCGTAAGTAACGCCGATATCTGCACCCAAGCTGGGCTGACGAAAAAACTTGTATTGATAATGGTCTTCCCAATCGTCTATAAAATCGGAATAATTAATATTGATATTTCCCGTAGTATGAACAGCGCCGCCGTATTTAATTTGCTGAACCAAATCGGCTTTGATAGAATCGTCATACGTAAAAGATAAATGGTCGGCAGTTAAATAAGCGCCGCCTTGGCCGCCAAGCACTTTTAAAGAAATGGCCGCTTTCCATACACCAAAATCACTAACACCAATCTGCCGGCTGTATGTAAAGGCAAGTTCGTTCCAGCTATGCGCCTGTACCGAGCCGCCTTTCATATCAATCTTATTTCCATCGAAACGCGTAGGATCGTCCTGTAGAGCAATATTCAGCAGAGTTTTATCTAAATGATCTGCATTTGCCTGGAAGCGAAAGCGTGTTGTAACGGCAATTGCGTTCTTATCGTTTAGCCGCATCATAAAGCCGGGTCCCATAATATCGGTTGACAAACCACCGCGACCGGCGTGTGTAATCAGGTCAGAAACGGAAGTTCCGTTTTCTTTACCGCTTGCATCTAATTTGATAAAATTGTTTTGCAAGCCAACCGAAAATCCAAACAAATTGACATCGGCACGAAAACGATGATCTAATATATTGGCAGGATTGTACAGCGTTCCATAAACGCCGGTATAAGACGATACATTATATCCTGTATAAGATTGACTTATTACATGTGTTGTAATGCCCAATATGAATAAAATAAAGAAACAAGTTCGTCTCACAAGAATCGGTTTCTGTTTGGTGTTGCAACATTAACGTAAATAACTACAAGAAAAATATCTGCCGCGTAAGCTTAGTCAATATCTTTTCTTCTCCGGTTTCATCTATTCTTTAATAATTTGCAAGCCAACTTCCGGCTTATGAATAAAACAAGATTAGAAGCTTTTAGCGATGGTGTTTTAGCTATCATTATTACCATTATGGTGCTGGAACTAAAAGTGCCGGAAGGCGGCAATTGGGCTGCCTTGAAACCATTACTGCCTGTGTTTTTCAGTTATATTATCAGTTTTGTATTTGTGGGTATTTATTGGGGCAATCATCATCATTTATTATACACGGTAAAAAAAGTAAACTCGCGCATCATGTTACTAAACCTTCACCTTTTGTTTTGGCTGTCATTGGTTCCCATAACAACAGGCTGGATGGGCGAAAATCATTTTGAACCGCCGACAATTATTTTATATGCTATCGTAGCTGTAATGTGTGGATTTGCCTACGCGTTGTTGCAACGTTATATTGTTAACAGCAACGATTTATCGCCCGAACTGGCAGCAGCTTTAAACAAGCAGACCACAAAAGCAATCATTTCTATGTCAGCCGATTTATTAGCTATCCCTTTTGCTTTTGTGAACCCGGTAATTTCCGGAATCTTGTTTTTTCTCCAATCTACGATCTGGATGATACCTGATAAAAATGTTGAAAAAGCCATAAAGAACGATCCTTCAGGAGAATGATTTCAACTGCTTTTCTTCTTTAAAAATTAATCTTTTCTTGAGAGATAAATGTCAGTTACCGCTTCAATAAAGTGTATATTTATAAGGTATGACGCACAAGACAAAAGGCATTGTATTACGAACCATAAAGTATGGCGAAACCAGCGTTGTTACTACCATTTATACCGAATTGTTTGGCGTGCAAACGTACATAGTAAAAGGCGTGCGGCAGGCAAGTAAAAAAAGCAGTAACAAAGCTACTTATTTTCAGCCGGCGGCTATATTAGATTTGGTCGTCTATCATAATGAGTTAAAAAACCTGCAGTTTATCAGGGAATATAACTGGAGTTTTTTGTATCAGAATGTGTTGTTTGATGTTGTAAAAAATTCTGTTGCGATGTATATTGTTGAACTGCTTCTTCACAGCTTAAAACAACCCGAAGCTAATCCCGAATTATTTTACCTGATAGAAGATACGCTGAAACAATTAGACAGAGGCACAGATACATTTACAGCCAATCTTCCGTTGTATTTTATGCTTCATTTAAGCAACGAACTGGGCTTTCAAATTCAAGGTGAATACAATTTTGCAACACCTGTTCTCGACTTGCAGGAAGGTATGTTTGTGAGCGACATTCCGGTTCATCCGTACTACCTAAGCGGCGAACTGGCACGTGTTACGTCGGGCATTATGAACATCATGTTTTATAACGATTTGGAGGCAATTCAACTGAACAGAAATATAAGACGACAACTGATGCAAGCTTATCAGCAATTTATGGCTTTGCACATCCAGGACTTTGGCGAAATGCGCAGTTTGCCTATATTGCAGGAAGTGCTGGGATAATTCAATTTTACAGGAAAATAGCGTTGTGATGAATGACGAAATAGCTCAGGTTCCAAAAACAGCTTTAGATGTTTTTCGCATGTTGCCGGAGGGTACTTTATGCGAAGTAATAAACAATGTATTGTATATGTCGCCCGCCCCAAAATACAACCACCAAAAATTAGTTGGCTTCTTTTTTCAACGTATTGCAAACCACTTAGATGAAACACAACAAGGAATGGTAGCCATTTCTCCGGTTGATGTTTACTTTGAAAATTTATATTCGGCTGTACAGCCTGATTTGCTTTATATATCAAACAAAAACATGCACATCCTGCATGACGATGGATACTTTTATGGTGCTCCTGATATTGTTTTTGAAGTGTTATCACAAGATAAAAAAAGAGACTTGGTTCAAAAGAAAAGTTTGTACGAAAGAGCAGGCGTAAAAGAATATTTTATTGTAAATACGGCAAACAGAAATGTGCTGGCTTATACGTTACAAAATCAACAATATCAATTGATATACGAAGCAGCCGGACATTTCAAATCAGTTTTATTAAACTTAGAATTCGATTTCTAAATCAATCTTTTTACTTCGCTTATATCATTCACGCAACAGTAAAACGCCCGGCTGTTTTCCCTTTTCAAAACTTCCCAACACATCATTCATATTCAAAGCTTTTGCGCCATTCGACGTAGCAAACTGCAATAATTGTTCGGTTGAAAGTTGAGGAAAAGATTTCCGTAAGGTTTTCATTTCATCTAACAAATTTAAACTCCAATTGCTGGCAAGACTATCCGTTCCCAATACAATATCACACTCGTTTTGAAGCAACATATCAACAGGCGGAACAGCCTTTTCAATATATAAATTTGCGTTGGCACAAAGGCAAAAGAATACGTTTTGATTGCATAATTCACTTTGCTTTTTTACGTAAAAAATATCAGCTTCTTTGGTAAATGTATTGTGCACCAGCACTACATTTTTCGCTTCTTTTAATTTCGAAAAATAAGTTTGCAAACTGCTTTTTCCCGAAGGCGAAAAAAAGCTGCTGTCCATTTTCATTAAGCTGTACATGCGCATAAAATCGCCGTCGCCTTGTATAAACAATTCATCCTCAAAACGGGTTTCCTGGTTATGAATGCTTATGGTTTTGTTTTGAAAATAAGGCTGCAATAACAACCATAATTTTTCGGAAACCGAATACGGTGCATGAGGAGTCAATACAGTTGATCGCTGGTTGTCAGCTGCGAACTGAAGAGATTCAGAAACAAGCAAAGCATTGTTCATCCTGGTTTGTGCAACTTCCGGCAACCAGCCGCTTACTTCTACGAAGTTGTAATACAGCAAATTTCGCTTCGCTTTTTGTTCAGCCGTATGGCTTGTATTGCAAATATCCCCGACGGCAACAATACCATTTTTCAGCATCTCTTTTTCAGCATCATCAATGGCTTGCTTTATTTCATCTTCTTTGAAATGACGTTGCGTAACTACTTTAAATACGAAGTCAATCAAGCCTGTTTGTTCAGGTATCAAACCACGCATGTGGCTAAGTTCTAAATGACAATGACAGTTGATAAATCCGGGACTTAATACGCCTTCTGAAAATAAGATATTATCTCCCGCTTCTTCAGTAGAAACAACGTCTTCAATCCTGCCTTTATCATCCGTAATGGCAACAATATTTTCTTGTAACTTATAACCATCAAAAACAAGCGGTGCAGAATATTTGTGATACAAAATAATCAGATTTAAAAAAAGCAAACCTAATCACTCCTTTACGATTCTTCTATATCAGCACATCATTTGTCATTCATAAAATATTTATAAAATAATTTGGTTTATATTATAAACTACTCTACGTTTGCATTATCAAATTGATTTTATGAGACCTCTCCTATTAATATCGCTTCTTTTTTTCACCGCTTTGTCTGTACAAGCGCAGGTAAAAATTTCGGGAATGATAAAAGATGCGCGTGGCAAAAAAGTGATTGGTGCAAGCCTTACTTTAAAAGATACTTATGATGGCGCTACATCAGATTCGAGCGGCAATTATTCGTTTACAACAACCGAAACCGGCGCGCATGTTTTAACGGCTTCTGCAGTTGGTTTTAAAGCCGTTGACCAAACCATAACAATCGGCAGTGAACCTATCGTAATGAACTTTTCTATAAAGGAAGAAATCAACGAATTGAAAGCGGTAACCGTTACTGCAGGTTCTTTTGCCGCCGGCGATAGCAAACGCGCTGTTACCGTTTTAACGTCTATTGATGTGGCAACAGTTGGTGGTGGAAACGCAGATATTACTTCGGCGATAAAAACACTTCCCGGTGCGCAACAGGTTGGCGAGCAGGAAGGTTTGTTTGTTCGCGGCGGCGCGGGTTACGAAACCAAGCAATTTATTGACGGAACGCTTGTAAACAATCCTTATTTCGCAAGCGTTCCAGATATTGCCAGCCGTGGCCGCTTTCTGCCATTTTTATTTAAAGGAACCGTGTTCAGTACCGGCGGATATTCTGCTTTATATGGACAAGCTTTATCTTCTGCTGTCATTTTAGAGTCCATTGATTTGCCTGAAAAAACAGCTTCTAACGCATCTGTTTCACCACTGTTTGTCGGTGCTGGTATTCAGTATTTAAATAAAAAGAAAGATGCTTCCTGGGGCGTGAATTATGGCTATACAAACCTGATTGCTTACTTCAACCTGATTAAACAAACGCCCGACTTTTTTAAGATGCCGGAACTGCATAATGGCGATGCCAATTTTCGTATCAAAACAAAAAGTGGTGGTATGATAAAATACTACACAACTTTTGGTTCGAGCAACCTGGGTTTGCGCCGTCCGGATATAGACAGCACGCCGTTAAAAGATGCATTTCGCATTAAAAACATCAACTGGTATAACAATCTTAGCTGGCGTGAAAATTTAGGTAACGGCTGGAAAATGAATATCGGAAGTGGCTTTAGCACAAATAAAGATAACCTGACTCAACAACTGCAAAATCAAAGTAACGAACCGCAATATTTTGACCAGGCAAAACAATGGTTATACTATAAAAATTTTACAGGGGAAAGAATTGATAATTTAGCACAAATCAAAGCTGTATTTGATAAAAAATTATCCGGCTTAAACGCAATTCGTTTTGGTGGCGAATACTGGAATTCAATGAGTCAATCGAAGTTCTTCGATTCATCATACAAATTAAAAGATAATTATGAAGCTTTATTTGCCGAAACAGATTTATATCTTACCAACAACCTGGCAGCCAAGCTGGGCGCACGTTTCGAGCATTCGTCTGTTATTGATAAAGTAAACCTGGCACCGCGTGTTTCATTGGCTTACAAGGTTGGAAAAGACGCATCGGTATCGGCAGCTTACGGCATTTTTTACCAGAAGCCGGAGAACAGCCAGCTGTTTTACACACGCAACTTAGGTTATACAAGAGCCACGCATTATATTGTCAATTATCAAAAGCTTAGCAACGATAGAATCTTTCGTATTGAAGCGTATTACAAGAAATATAATGACCTTGTAAAAACAATTCCTGTTAATCTGTATTATAACAGTTTCAACAACGATGGAAAAGGTTATGCACGTGGTATAGAATTGTTTTTCAGAGATAAAAAAAGCTTTAAAAACTTAGATTACTGGATTAGTTATTCTTACTTAGATACCAAGCGCGATTACTTGAATTACCCGGAACAATTACAGCCGAATTTCGCAGCCAATCACACCGCATCTTTGGTTGTAAAACGCTTTATCATGAAGTGGAAATTGGGTTTCAGCGGTACATATAGTTTTGCTACCGGAAGACCGTATTACAACCTGCAATACGATTATATAAACAACAAATATTTTCTTGCCGACCAGGGAAAAACAAAGGCGTATAATACGCTTGGGTTAAGTGCTTATTATGTGCCTTCTGTTGGTAAAACAAACGCAAAAACAAACACCGTTTTATTTGCCAGCGTTACCAACGTATTGGGTTATAATCTTGTTTACAATTACAACTATTCGTACAATGGCATGTATAAAGAACCGATAACACCACCGGCAAAACGTTTCTTTTTTATTGGCGCATTTTTTAGCTGGGGAATAGACAGATCGCAGGACGCAATTAATGGAAATCTTTAGAGAAATTGTATTGAGTAGTAAGTAATAAGTATCAAGACAAAATCACAACAAAATACTTACTACTCAATACAAAATACTTATTACTTACTACATAATACTTAATACACACTACTTAATACAACAAATATGAAACAGTTCATTCTTTCAATCGCAATGCTGGTAAGCGTTGCCGCCTTTTCACAGTCAGACAAATACGCAGCCGCCATGCAGAAAAATTTAGCCATGCTTGATTCTTCAAAAACAGCGTCAGATTACAACACGGCATCAGCCGCTTTTGAGCGCGTTGGCGATGCTGAAAAAACACAGTGGCTTCCTTATTATTGGGCAGCTTTATCAAAAATTCGTATTGGATGGGTTGACAATACAGTTGACAAAGACAAGCTGGCTGAAGAAACAAAAACAATTATCGCAAAAGGCGAAGCCATCAACAGCAATTCTGAATTTTTTGCGCTGCGCGATATGGCTGCTGTGCAACAAATGATGGTTAATCCACAGGAACGCTGGCAAACGTATGGAACCGAAGCTGCCACAGCCTTACAAAAAGGCATGGCAATGGATCCAAACAATCCGCGTTTATATTATTTGCAAGGCATGAGCGTGTTTAACACACCGGAACAGTTTGGTGGCGGCAAAGACAAAGCAAAACCCATTTTTCAAAAGGCGGTAGATTTATATAAAACAGAAGAAAAGAAGCCATTGTATCCAACCTGGGGCGCAGAAAAAGCCGACGAGATGTTAGCACAATGTCAATAAAAAAATCAGGGAAAATAAAAGACAGCAGGAGTAAAATCTGCTGTCTTTACCTTGTGATAAAATCACTTGTATGATAGAACAGGAAGAAGTGTTTTTTAGTGAAGAAGAAAGTCTTCAGTTAATAGTCGAAACGATACGCAAAGCCAAATGCGATTTTATTGAAACAGGCATCAGCGCGCTTATGTGGGGAAGCATTGTAACCTTTTGCGCTTTGGTTCAGTTTGCTTCTGCATTTTATAATATTCCCTGGGCAGAATATGTTTGGTTTCTTACTTTTTTTGCCGTGATTCCGCAAATCATTATTTCCATCAGGGAAACTAAAAAGAAAAAATACAAAACGTACCACGATGATACATTGAGTGGAATCTGGATTGCCTTTGGTATCGTTATGTTCCTGTTAAGCTTTTATATAAGTACCATTTTGCAACCCGGTAAAAACATTACGTACGATTCTATAAAAGCAGATACGCTTTATCTTATTATCTATGGCTTTCCAACATTTGCAACCGGTTTTGCACGCAGATTCACACCTATGGTAATCGGTGGCGTTGCCTGTTGGATATTTGCTATTGTTAGTGTGTATGTGAGTTATCCTTACACTATGTTGCTGATTGCAGGAGCCGCTTTATTAGCATGGTTTATTCCGGGATTGATTTTACAAAGCAGGTATCAGAAAGCAAAGAAACAACAGCATGTTTAACGAACTCGATCCCATATTACACTCGCAGTTACGGCTCGCTATAATGAGTTTACTCATCAGCGTAAAAGAAGCTGAATTTACTTTTATTAAAGAGAAAACAAACGCTACAGCCGGCAACCTGAGCGTACAAGTACAAAAGCTAAAAGACGCGGGTTATATTGATGTAACAAAAGAGTTTAAAGACAATTATCCAAACACAAGCTGTAAAATCACCAAAACCGGCATTAAAGCGTTTGAAAATTATGTAGCCGCTTTGCAGCAATATTTAAACGCAGGAAAGCAAGTGCAGAAATAATAGCTGCTTATTTTAAATTCTTCTGCAAGACTAACAACGCCAGCCGATAAAAAGCATTTTTTTTCAATAGTCACTTTTCTTTTTCAGAACTCTTTTGCTACTTTTTGTAAGCCTGCGTATTGATTAACAGATGACAATAGAACTTCGTTTACACAGAATTACTTTTCCCCGTAACAGAAAAAAGTAGTCGGAAAGTTCAGGCACAAAAGAGATTTATCACATGCGTGCACCTTCTTTAGTTGGGCTTTTGGATTGCTGTAATAATGTGCCTATAAGCCTCCTCAACAATTAGAAAGCGGAGTGCCGGAATGAGTAACAGTTTGCGTAATGCTGAACCTGACATTTAGTAAACTGATATAATCGAGAAGCGCATAAATAAAAATGATAACACCTATCATTTCCATTGTTTCTTCTATGCTATATAAAACGCGCTCTGTGATGCTTACGCCCGCCGTGCTATTGTGAACATGTACATAACTTTCGGCAAACTCGAACCCCATAGCACCAGAAACGTAAACAACACCGGCAATGATAAAACGATTGCGGATGTTGACGGGTAAGCTGAATACAAAACGCAGAAACAATAAGCCAATAACTACAACAGCTATTGCATAAGGAACTACCCAAACATAATACAAAAGATCGCTGTCTTTTGAAAAGCTATCTATGGTTTTGAAATGACTTAGCCGGTCGTGAATTCCAAGGGTTTCATCAAGCCCAAGAAATAAGAAGATACAACTTAGACCGAGCCAATACCATTTTGTGCTTTTTTGATTGGCAGATGAAGTGCTGAAAAAAATGAGAAAGTTGAGGAACGCGGCGGCAAATAATAAGAATGTAGAATAGAGTGTGGGTAAATTGTTTTCGTGCGCTAAGTAAAACATATCCATATAATTGGCAACAAAATGATCGTTAGCAGGAGAATGCAACTGCAGATAATCGCCGTATATGCTGGCAGCAACCAACACTGCTGTAATAGAACAAAAAGTGGTTATTATCTTTTTGCTGTTAACCGTTACAGGTAAAGCAGCGGGAAGGCGAGGATTAATATGGATTGAACCGGCTGACTTAGTGTTTGCCTTAACAGGATAAATCATAGAAAAAAGAGAATTTGAAAGTCAGTAATGAGATAACAATTAATTAATAAATTGATAACAATTTCTTACACAAAATACGATGCAAAATATTTATTGGTTTTAAATATTGAAATAAAAAACTTTGCCGTTTGCCTCAAATTCGGAGTTGAAATTCCTGTTAATCCGGTTTCATCTTTTTTTCTGGTTGCCACATTTCAGTAATTTGCACCTTCAAATTATGTTGCAACGCTTACATATTCAGAACTACGCAATCATAGATGAAATTGAAATCAATTTCTCTCACAATCTTAATATTATTACGGGCGAAACCGGCGCGGGTAAAAGTATTTTGATGGGCGCTTTAAGCCTGATTCTGGGCGAGCGCGCCGATACGGCTGCCTTAATGTTTACCGATAAAAAATGCTTTGTAGAAGGCACGTTTGCTATTGATAATAAACACGATGTAAAAGCCTTTTTGCAAACGCACGAATTAGAGAACGATAATGAACTGGTAATACGCCGCGAAATATTACCCAGCGGAAAATCAAGAGGCTTTATTAACGATACGCCGGCAACCTTATTCCAGTTAAAAGAACTGGCTTCTCTGTTGGTTGATTTACACAGACAATTTGATACACTTGAACTTGGCGATTCTGATTTTCAGCGCGAAGTGTTAGATGCTTTGGCTAAAAATGAAGACACCTTGGCTACCTATCAAAAAGAGTATCGTAACTGGCAAAAACAACAGCGCGAACTGGAAGATTTGTTACAGCAAAAAAATAGTTTTACCAAAGAATCCGACTTTAATAATTTTCTTTTTAACGAACTGAATGAAGCTGGTTTTAAAGAAAATGAAATTGAAGATATTGACAATGAATTGCAGTTGTTAAGCAACGCCGAAGAAATAAAAACAACGCTTTCAAAAACGTATTATTCTTTAAAAGAAGGCGAAGAACCGGTTATAGCAACATTAAAACAATTAGCCAATCAGCTTCAGCATTATCATTCCTATCATACACAACTTCCAACGCTTGTGCAACGCTTACAAAGTGCTCAAATAGAATTACAAGATATTGCAGACGAAGTGGAAAGTATTAACGACAATGTAAACTTTGATGCGGCACGTATTGAATGGATAAACGAACGACTTGCGTTAGGTTATAAATTGCTGAAGAAACATGGCTTGCAAAACACGAATGAGTTATTGCAACTGCAGGAAGAATTAGAGCAGAAATTACAAGCCGTTTTGAACATTGATGAAACCATTGCTGATAAAGAAAAAGAAGTAAGTGCTTTATTTAAAAGTGCGATGGAATTAGCTAAGAAATTACATGACGCGCGCCAGAAACAAACCGAACCATTAGCTAAAGAAGTTACACGTTTGCTTACGCAGGTTGGTATGCCAAATGCACGTTTGAAAGTACAGATAACCGAAACGCCTTTGCATATCTATGGAAATAATAATATCGAATTTCTTTTCGATGCGAATAACAGCAATCGTTTTGAGCCTTTACGTAAAGTAGCCAGCGGCGGCGAATTGAGTCGTTTGATGCTTTGTATAAAATCATTGGTTGCCCAATCTATTGATTTGCCAACTATGATTTTTGATGAAATAGATACCGGCATTTCCGGCGAAGCGGCTAAACAAGTTGGTATTATTATGAAGAGCTTAGCTTCACAGCGTCAGGTGATTGCTATTACACATCAGCCGCAGATTGCAGGGCGTGCAGACGCGCATTTCTTTGTGTATAAACAGATAAAAGACAATTCGATCAAAACAAACATCCGTATATTAACCCAGGAAGAAAGAATTACAGCGGTTGCACAAATGCTGAGTGGTGAAAAGCCTACGGCTGCAGCGCTGGAGAATGCAAGAGAGATGGTGTTGAATTGATTTGTTTGTATCACGAAGGCACAGAGAATAAAAAGATTCACGAAGAATTTTATTATTCTCTCTGTGTAACTATATATCTCCTTGCCTCTGTGGTTTAAAATTCCTTTTCTTTGTTTTAAAATCTCAAATCAACTCCTCATGGCTTACAATTTATTACAAGGGAAAAAAGGGATCATTTTTGGCGCACTGAACGACCAATCGATTGCTTGGAAAATAGCCCAGAAATGTTATGAAGAAGGCGCTCAAATTGTATTAACCAACGCTCCGATTGCCATGCGCATGGGCGAAATAAATAAACTGGCAGAAGCTTGTGGTAATGCGCCGGTAATTCCTGCCGATGTGACGAGTAACGATGATATGAAAAACCTGATTACCAAAAGTATGGAGCATTTTGGTGGCCAGATTGATTTTATATTGCATAGTGTAGGCATGAGCATGAACATGCGCAAAGGCAATTCGTACACAACATTGAACTACGATTTTACACATAAAACCATGGACATTTCGGCAATGAGCTTGCATCGTTTATTGCAGTTGTGTTACCAGATGGATGCGATAAGCGGATGGGGAAGCGTTGTGGCATTAACGTATATTGCGGCGCAGCGAGTGTTTCCGGATTATAACGAAATGGCCGACGCAAAATCAATGCTGGAAAGTATTGCGAGAAGCTTTGGTTATCATTATGCAAAGAAGAATAAAGTGCGCGTCAATACTCTTTCTCAATCGCCGACAAGAACGACCGCCGGCAGCGGCGTGAAAGGCTTTGACGGCTTTATTAATTATGCTGAAAAGATGAGTCCGTTGGGCAATGCAAGCGCGGAAGATTGTGCGAACTATTGTGTTACGTTGTTTAGTGATTTAACTAAAATGGTAACGATGCAAAACCTGTTTCATGATGGCGGTTTTAGCTTTACCGGCGTTTCAATTGACGTGATGGAGCAAATGGAAAAGTAAAGTAACAAGAATCAAGATTCAAGAATACAAAATACAGAAATCAAGATACAAGAATTAAAATACAAGGTTCAAGTTTCAAGAATTAAAAATTAAATTCAAAGTAATTTATATTGATGAGGTCTCCGGTTTAGAACCGGAGACTTTTTCTTTTTATACTCGCTCCAAAGTTCAATTGATAACAGAAACCTGAACGGAGCGTCGCAAGGAACGATTAACCGGAGTATCAAAAGCTGGTAACATAACTGTATTGTATTTCTTTACTTTTATTCTTGTGTCTTCTTACTTGAACCTTGAATCTTGTTTCTTTATTCTTGTGCCTTGTATCTTGATCTCTGTATTTTGTATTCTTGTTACTTGTTACTGGAAACTTGAATCTTGTCTCTTGTTTCTTCTATCCTGTACATTTGCTTTATGTCTGCGGAAAGTATTATTAGTGAATGGAAAAAAGGTGTGTTTAAACCTGTATATTGGCTGGAAGGCGAAGAGCCTTTTTTTATAGACCAGGTAGTTGAGTATGCCGAACATAACATTCTGAATGAAAGCGAAGCGAGCTTTAATTTGAGCGTGTTTTATGGGCGCGATGCAGACTGGGCGGCAATTATTAATGCTTGCCGCCGTTACCCGATGTTTGCTGAACGACAGGTTATTTTGTTGAAAGAGGCGCAGCAAATGCGCGATATAGATAAGCTGGAAGGATATGTAGAAAAGCCTTTGCCATCAACGGTTTTGGTGATTGCTTACAAAGATAAAAAGGTTGATGCGCGAACGAAATTTGCGAAGACGATAAAGAAGATTGGCGAGATGCTGAGCAGCAGCAAATTGAAGGATTACGAGCTGCCTGCGTGGACAAGTGAATACATTCAGAAGCAAGGTTTATCGGTAAGTCATAAAGGCTTGCAAATGCTGGTTGATAATATCGGAAGTGATTTATCGCGCATTGCAAACGAGATAGATAAATTAGTCATCAACCTGAAAGGCAGAAACAATATAACAGAAGAAGATATTGAGAAATATATCGGCATCAGCAAAGAGTTTAATCCGTATGAATTGCAGGATGCGTTAGCCAAAAAAGACCTGGCAAAAGCCATTCGTATTATCCAATATTTTGAACACAATCCGAAAGCCGGACCTATACAATTGGTGCTGCCAACGTTATACAATTACTTTAGTAAAGTGTACGCCATTTATGCTCTGGAAGATAAGAGCGAAAAGAAAGTAGCTTCTTTATTTTATAATAACTTTTATGCGGCAAAACAGGCGTTGCAAACATCAGCTTTATATGGTTATATGGGTGTAGAAAAAGTATTGCTTTTGTTGCATCAATACAACCTGCGAAGCATTGGTATTGACGACATTGGAACGGAAGACGCTGATTTGATGAAAGAGTTAGCGGTGAAGATTGTAAGCTGATTGTTAATTGGTTATTGATAATTGTAAATTGATGAATACAATTGACAATTAACGATTGAAAATATCCAATGAAGTTTCTTTGTCTTTGGCAAGCTGCTCTTGTAACGCATCAAGCCCGCTGAACTTTTCTTCGGCACGGAGATAATATTTTACATGCACGGAGATTGTTTTGCCATAAATATCTTCATCAAAGTCAAAGATGTTTACTTCAATGGTTCGCTTTGTACCATTAACGGTCGGGTTCAATCCAATACTCATCATGCCTTGCAAGATTTGAGTTTCTGAGTTTTTTGTTTGAGGCAATACATCTGCAATTTGTTGGCTTAAAAATGAAGACTGAATGCCGACTTTAACTGCATAAATACCATTGCCCGGTACCAGCTTTTCTTTGTCTTCTATTTCCAGATTGGCGGTTGGATAACCGATGGTTCTGCCAAGTTGATTACCGCGCACAACAAGTCCTTCAAAAAAATAAGAATACGTAAGAAATTGGTTTGCGGTTGCAACATCACTTTTTAATAACGCTTCGCGTATTTTGGTGGAACTGATAATAACTTCATTAAGTATTTGCTCAGGAATTTCTTTTACAATAAATCCTAAGATTTCTCCATATTGCTCAAGCAAATGATAATCGCCGCTTCTGCCCTTTCCAAACTTATGATCGTAACCGATAATAATTGTATGCGGATGAAATTTTTCGAACAAAAAATTCTGAATGTATTCTTCGGCTGATTGATTGGCAAAGGCTTCATTAAAAGGAATGACAACGAGATGATCTATGTGAAGTGATTCCAGCAAAGCGATCTTTTCAGTAAGTGTCGTTAGAATAGGAACCGCCATTTGACCTTCGCGAACAATTTTACGCGGATGCGGATGAAAGGTGATGATAATCGTTTCGCCCTCGATTTGCGTGGCTTCTTCTTTTAACTGTTCAATAATTTTTCGATGCCCGGCATGAACGCCGTCAAACGTGCCGATGGTAACAACAGCATTATGAAAGAGAGGTAAATGTGATAAATCTCTATGAACCAGCATAAACAACAAAGATAAGTCCCCATCCTCTAAAGGGGAGTTTAAAAGCACAAAAACAATTCTTCAGCTTGTACATTTGCAGCAATGAATTATTCATCAAATGTTTTTCAATACTCCCCTTTAGTGGCTGGGGGCTTTCACTTCTCCCCTTCAGGAGACGGGGGCATATATTCGCAACGCGGCGTGTCGGCACAAAAGGAAGAAGTTCATGCAGCAATACAAAAATTAGATGCAGGTTTATATAAATATGCGTTCTGCAAAATGTATCCCGACTTTATTGGCGGCGACGCAAATTTTGTAAATATTATGCACGCTGATGGCGCAGGAACTAAAAGCATATTAGCTTATTTATATTGGAAAGAAACCGGCGATATAAACATTTGGAAAGGCATTGCGCAAGATGCGGTTGCTATGAATTTAGATGATTTACTTTGTGTTGGTGTGTATGATAATTTGTTGTTTTCATCTACCATTGACCGGAACAAAAAACTTATTCCAGGCGAGGTATTGAAAGCTGTAATTGATGGCACGCAGGAATTTTTTGATACATTGAAAACCTTTGGCGTGAACATTCAATATTTAGGCGGAGAAACGGCTGATGTAGGCGATGTGGTACGAACCATTGCTGTGAATGGAACGATGATGGCGCGGCAGCAAAAAAGCCGGATTATTACCAATGAAAAAATTGATGCCGGTGATATAATTGTCGGCTTTGCATCTTATGGGCAAACCACGTATGAAAGCGAATACAACAGTGGCTTGGGAAGTAATGGTTTAACAAGTGCCAGGCATGATGTATTGAGTAAATATTATGCGGAAAAATATCCGGAAACATTTGAACCATCTTTAAACAAACACGTAGTTTATATTGGCAAAAACAAAGTAACTGATTTGTTGGATATTGGCGATCAGTTTCTTGAAGTTGGTAAGTTGTTGTTAAGTCCTACGCGCACGTACGCACCGTTAATGAAACGCTTGCTGGATGAGCATTTCAGCGATATTCATGGTGTGATTCATTGCAGCGGCGGCGGACAAACCAAGTGTATGAAGTACTTACCAAAATCTTTAAAAATTATTAAAGACAATTTGTTTACACCACCGCCTATTTTTGATTTGATACAACAAAATTCAGGCGCAGATAACAAAGAGATGTTCCAGGTATTTAATATGGGTCACCGTTTGGAAATATTTACCAATGAAGCGGCGGCTGAAAAGATGATTGAGATAGCTGAAGAGTTGGGAATTGATGCAAAAGTGATTGGCCGAACAGAAACTTCTGATGACAAGATTTTAGAACTGAAAGCAGGAAATGAAAAAATTGAATATTTGTTTTAATGAATCTATTTTCTAAAATCAAACAGCCTGAATGATTCAGGCTGTTTGATTTTAGAAATATTTATTATCACTTTTCAGGTTCATATCCATTCTTTATATTATCAACTGCACTTGAATCCTTTATAATCGTTGCAGGCAAATAAGTTTCTGCTGATTTATTATTTTTCGTTTTTACATCAATCACTCCATTTTTACCTCTATTGCCAAACTTTTTTATCGCATCATTACCTTTCCAAACGTTAACAGATTCAATTTGATTTTGCGAAAGATTATCCATGTCGGCTTTTGTTTTTTCTTCTCCATTTATTAAAATTAAAGGCATAGCATTCTTATCAACCTTCATAGAAGATGTATCAGCACGAATTGTAAGATTATCAGACGGAAAATTTACAGTTTTGCTTTTCAAATCAATGCTTGTATTGGATGATGAATCTTTTTTGCTACGTTTCGTCTTTATTTCTATAACGCCGTTTCTTCCTTTTTCACCAAACTTATTTACGGCAGGTTGATCTTTCCATACAGATATAGATTCAATTTCATCAGCTGCCACTTTAGTAAATTCTTCTTTTGTTACTTCCTTTCCATCAACAAGTAATAATTTGTTTTCTAAATCTGATTTTGATGAATTTCTGATAATGTCTTGTGTTGTAAGCCCTTTTGATGAATCAGCAGCATTATTACTACTTGCCTTTTTCATTGTTATCAATACAACACCATTCTTTCCTTTTTCTTGTCCATATTTTTTAATGGCAGAACTATCTTTTAAAACATTTATAGATTCTATTTTATTTGCATCAATCTTCTTCATTTCATCATCCGAAATTTCTTTACCATCTACTATGTACAAAGGCTTTGCGGTTGTGTCTGTTATACTAATAGATGCGTTTGTTTTATCAGCATTTGCATAAGCAACAATTCCCTGTAAAATATCTTTCGACATTTTTTCTACATAATCAGCATTCATCAACTGCTTTAGATTATCGGCATTGTTCATATAACCGCACTCGATAAGAGCAGCCGGATATGGATTAAAATCAAGCACATAAATACCCTTTTCTTTTCGCTGCATCACAGCATCATTTATAGGAAAATCAGCCTTTACAGCTTGTAACAAGCCGGAGCTCAACAATCGGCTTTGCTGATAATTTTTGCTGGTTTCGTTTCGGGATATATATACTTCAACATCATTTTTATTTGTCTCTTTTTCTTCTGTATTCATTACATGTATGGATACGAATGCATCAGGATGATTGTTTGTAACAATGTCCATTCGTTGTTGTAAAGAAACGGTTTCATCTTCTGTTCTTGTCATTACAACCGTGATTCCATATTGCGGTGCGAGGTCCTGAATTCTTTTTGCAATATTTAAATTGATGCCCTTTTCAACAACATCATTTATACCTATTGCGCCGTCTTCTTTTCCACCATGCCCGGCATCAACAACCAACGTAAAAGGTGCGTTTACATGAGCTGTAGCTTCTGTAGTTTTATTTTGTGTAAGTTTAAAAGCAAACAATAAAACAGTGGCAGCTAATAAGGGCAAAATCATAATTCTCCGGGCATAACTAAAGCTGGTTTTTTTTGATGTGGTAAGCATACGTAATCTTCTTTTTATTGGTGAGTAATTGAATGATTGGGCAGGAGAAAAAATTGTTTTTGAATATTGCGATTGTAATAGCATTAAGGCAAACGCTTCGGCATCTTTGTTTTCAATGGCTTTTTCATCGGCAATAAATTCATGTATCAGCGAAAGCTCTTTTTGTATCATCCAATAAAACGGATTTAACCAGAATATTGATGTAACAATACGCATGAAAACCTTATCCCAACTGTGTTTCTGCTGAATATGCGTCATCTCGTGTCTTAAAATTTGCTTGCCTGTTGTATCAGAAAGAGTCAGTGAATTTTTCCAAAACAGGTTATTGAAAAAAGAGAATGGCGCTTGCGTTAAATCGGTATTGATAAAATGAATGTTGTCTATTTTTTCAGAAGGATAGGTACGCTTAAAACGAATTATTTTTATGATGCTAAAAGCAAGAACAATCAACAAACAAAACGCTGTAAACGTGGTAGCAATAAAAGCCATTACTTCTGGCGAAAACGTAAAATCTGATCTTTCAGAAATCGCTTCATTACTATCTGTCCACACGACATTCATAAGTTGAATGACTTGCGAATTATTGCTTTGCCATGTCCAGACTTCAAGGTTTACAAATGGCAAAATAAGACTTAGCGCAACCGTCATCAGCAAATAAAAACGGTTATAATAATGAAACTGTTTATTGCGCAGCGCAATAAAATAATAGAGAAATAAAATGCCGGAATAAATACAGGCTTTCAATATATAAATGAAAACAGCTTGCATATAAATCAGTTTATTTTTTCTTTAATTGCTTCAACAATAATTCAAGGTCGGCAATGCTCAGTTTCTTTTCATCAACCAAAAAAGAAACTGCTTGTGTAAACGAGCCGTCAAAATATCCTTTTACCAAACCATTCATTGTATTATTAAAATAAGCCTGCTTGCCCACCAACGGTTTGTATTCATTCATTCGCCCGTAAATTTCAGTTCCTACAAAGTCTTTTTCTATCAATATTTTTAATAACGTAGCAACTGTATTAGAATGCGGTTTTGGCTCAGGCATCGCATCTACAATATCTTTCAAAAAACCTTTTTCTATTTTCCAGAGAACCTGCATGATTTGCTCTTCGGCTTTGGTCAAATTTTTCATGAACTAAAAATTTAGTCGAAGATAAACTAATCTTTTAGTTTAACAACTATTTTTTTAGTTGAACAAAAATATTTTTACAATGCTTTGACTTTCCAATTACATGTACGTACATATATTTGCATTGTGAAGTTGGAAGAAGCGATACAAACACAGAAGTTTATCAACGAAAAACAGAAAGCGGTTTTAAACCTTATGTACACGGCTTATGTGTTGAAAACACAAGTCAGTGCTTTGCTGAAAGAGTTTGATTTGACTTCGGAACAATACAATGTTCTTCGCATTTTAAAAGGCAAGTATCCGCAATGTATGTGTGTAAAAGACATTGCCGGGCGAATGATTGAACGCAGCTCGAACGTGCCCCGTATTGCAGATCGTTTGGTGACGAAAAAACTTATTAAACGCTCACAATCGAAAGAAGACAAACGCGAGACTTCTGTTTCGTTAACCGACAAAGGTCTTGCTTTATTAGAAAGCACTTTAGTTAAGATAAATGATTTGAACAATACCATTCTTTCATTAACTGAAAACGAAGCAAAAACATTAAATACATTACTAGAAAAAATAAATACAAATTCGTTATTAACAACTGAAAACATATAACTATGGCAACTTACAAAATTGATCCTGCGCACTCGGAAATTACGTTCAAGATTAAACATCTTATGATTACCAATGTTACCGGAAACTTCAACAAGTTTGACGGTACAATGGAAAGCAGTCAGGATGATTTTTCTGATGCAAAAATTCAGTTTGAAGCTGATATTGAAAGCATCAATACAAACAACGAACAAAGAGACGGACACCTGAGAACAGGCGATTTCTTTGACGCGGCGCAATATCCGAAACTGACTTTTACATCTACTTCTTTTGATAAAAAAGGTGGTGATGATTATACATTAACAGGCGATCTTACCATTCATGGCGTTACAAAATCTGTAACCTTAAACGCTGAGCTTGGCGGTGCAACAACGGATCCCTGGGGACAATCGAAAGTAGGTTTTGAAATTACCGGTAAAATTAACCGCAAAGATTTTGGTTTAGAGTGGAATGCTGCTTTGGAAACCGGTGGTGTTATGTTGGGTGAAGAAGTGAAACTTGCGCTGAATATACAGTTGATAAAACAGGCGTAAAAATTGAAGTCTGAAGAGAAATGTAGAGTTATGAATATTGAAATTATATCAGGCAGCCCGCGTAAAGGTAGTGTTACCTATCGCGTGGCGCAGTTCCTGCAAAAATATTTTAGTCAAAAATCGCAACATAATGTTGGTATTATAGACGTGCGCGACTGGAATGTGCCGGCTTTGCTGCAGGCAGGCTGGTCTTCGGCAGATAAAGCGCCTAAGGAATTGCAGCCTTTGGCAGAAAGAATGTTTACCGCAGAAGCGTTCATTTTATTAAGCCCCGAATACAACGGAAGTTATTCAGGCGCTATGAAAAATCTGCTGGATCATTTTCCAAAGCAAACACGAAAAACCTTTGGTATTGTTACGGCTTCAACCGGCGCGATGGGCGGTCTCAGAGCCAGCCAGCAAATGCAGTTGCTGATAAATGCGCTGTTCGGCATTGGCTCGCCTTATATGTTGATTGTACCAACGGTGCAGGATAAATTTGATGAAGAAGGCAACCTGACAGATTCTAATTTTCAGAAAAGTATAGACATATTTGTAACGGAGTTTTTATGGCTGGCAGAAAGTGTAAACCCGGTTGTAGAACCGGCGGAAATGTTGTAAAAAGCGTGGATGTGTGAGTAAGTAAAAGCCCTCTTTTGAAAAGAGGGCTTTTCGTTTATAGAAACTTTATATTTAAATATTTTTTTTGTTATTCGCTCTTAACTTCATACAACATTCGGAACAAAGATTGAGAAGAAATACAATACAAAAAGAAAACTCATGAAACATTATCCATTCCGTCCACACAAACGCAAACCGGTTCTGGCTTTAGGTGCCGTAGCATTTGGTGCGTTTGCTCTCGGCGCATTCGTTGTCGGCGCTCTGGCTATCGGCAAATTGGCCGTTGGTAAACTGGCTTTAGGAAAAGCAAAAATTAAAGATTTGGAAGTAGGTAAATTAACCGTTCACGAACTGGTTATAAAGAACCAAAGTTCTCTATAACCACATCTGTTTTCATCGCTACGGCAAAGAACAAAACAATAACATTATTTATGTTGATACAATAAGAAGTTGTTTAAGAACTTAGTTCTGAATAAAAGAACTTAAGCTGTAATATCTCATGATTTACAATTCTAAAACAGCTTCTTACACTTTCGGTTCCCAGCCGTTTTCATATTCTCTTTTCCAAAGTTTCATGGCATCGTCGTTATGTAGAACATGACCATCTTTCTGGTCGCAATATAAAGTCGCGCCGGTACGTTGCGCAATGTTAGCGAGATGACAAAGCAATACACTTTTGCTGCCTTCGCTTACGGGCGAAGTAAGCGTAGCTTCGCCGCGAATGCTATCAACAAAATTATGAAAATGAAAAAAATCAAGATTGCCTGTGCTGCTTACCGTATTGGTCGAATCGGCTTTCGTATCGCTTTTTATTTCTTTTACTAATTTATTATCGGCATCATAAATTTTATAATCGCCGCCGCCATCATTCACCAGCGTTCCTTTATCACCATAAATAATAAAACCTCTGCCTGCGCCTTCTACCGGGTATAAATTGCAACTCCGGCTTTCCCAGGTTATTGCTTTAGTATCACCAAACTCAAAAGTTGCGACTTGTGTATCAGGCGTTTGCCAGTCATCTTTAAACGCATATCGTCCCCCGGAAGAAGTTACTTTGGTCGGATAATCAACACCCAAAAACCAACGGCAACAATCTATTTCATGCGTGCCATTGTTACAAGCTTCGCCTGTACCCCAATGCCAGCGCCAGTGCCAGTTGTAATGCACTAAATTATCTACATAATCTTTGCGAGGTGCAGGACCTTGCCACAAATCAAAATCAAGCGTTGACGGTACCGGAATTTTTTTACCAATACCAATGGTTTTGCGATTATTTGCATACCAGGCTTTTGCAAAATAAGCGTTGCCAATAATGCCTTCATGCACTTCTTTTGCAGCTTGTATCAGCGTTGGCATGGAACGTCTTTGGTTTCCCATTTGAATAAGCTTATTATACTTATTCATCGCCTGCACAATCAACTCGCCTTCGTGAGGATTTTGACCGCAAGGCTTTTCTACATATACATGTTTGCCATGCGATGCACTCAATATAGCAGCCGGTGTGTGCCAGTGATCGGGCATGGCAATCACGAGTGCATCAAAATCATTTTGCTCAACCAGTTTACGAATATCCTTTACCAGCTTGGGTTTGCGGGGCGCATCTTTTAATGCATCCATACCATTGGCAACGGCTTTTTCTTCCACATCGCAGATATAAGCAATCTCCACGTTGGGCAATTGCGAAAAACATTTGGCTAAATAAGAACCGCGGCTGTTAACGCCCGATACCGCTAACACTACTTTATTGCTGGGTGCGTTTTTGCCAAAGATGGGAAAGTTTAAAATGCTGACACCGGTAGCAGCCAGTGATGTGTTTTTGATGAATTGACGGCGAAGCATGAGAGATAATTATGATTGATGAATGATGATTGATGAATTATGATTGATAAAAGCTGAAACCTATGTGTGATTAGTGAATAATGAATATAAAGAGCAGAGATACAATTCATAGATCATCATTCATAACTCATAATTCTTACTTCAGTTCTTTTATTTTGATGCTGCGGAAGCTGACTTCATTACCATGATCCTGCAATAGAATATGACCTTGTTTGGCTTCGCCAAAGTTTGGCCATACATTATACTTGCTGATGGCAACAAGGTCTTTGTATTCTTTGGAACCACGATCGTACTCCAACACTTTAATTCCATTCAAATAATGCTCGACATGATTGTTTGGATATACGATAACTCTGCCGGTATTCCATTCGCCTGGCTGATGAATAAATCGTTTTTCTTTTTTTGCTTTGATGAGATCATACAATGAAGCTAATGTTCTGTCGCCATCTCTGCCAAGTTTCGCATCCGGATGAAGCGAATCATCAAGCGCCTGGTATTCTAAACCAATGGCAGAACCGGTATTGTTTTCAGACAGCGTTACAAAATATTTTACACCGCTGTTTGCGCCGGGCGTGAGTTTAAAATCAAACGATAAATCAAAGGCGCTGTATTGATCGAGTGTAACAATATCACCGGCATTGCCGCCTTCTTTTCCTTCCGAAGAAAGCACGGTAATCGTACCATTTTTTATCACCCATTCGCCTGTCGGAAACGAATCTTTATAAGCGCCGCGCCAGCCTTTGCTGTCTTTGCCATCAAACAATAATTTCCAGCCGCTTTGCTGCTCATAGCTGCTTAAATTATTTGGAATATTATTCAATACATACACATCTTTGGGAAAAGAAGACGGTGTAATATGATTTGTTTTGATGCGGATATTTTTCCAGTAAATTTTCTCTCCTGCCAGCTTTTCGTTATCGCCAATACTATGAACCTGCAAAGCAATTACGCCGCTTTTATCCATCGTATCAACCATATAAGCCGCCGGCACATTATTAATCCAGGTTCTGGTTTCGTTGCCAATACATTCAATCTTTATTTTGTTCCAATCGTTTAGTTTAAACGCATTTTGTGCAGCCGCGTGAAGCGATAACGGATACAACCAATCGCGGCGGCCTTCATCATAAATACCAGCCGTCCATTTGCGCGAAGAAGGATCTAATTCATATTGATAACCGTACACTTTTCCTTTGCCTTCATGCCCGGCAGGATCGTAATGACTTCTGAATTGGATGCCTGAATTGGACGTTGTATCTTCTATTTTTACTTCAAGTTCTAACACAAAATCTGCATACTCTTTATCGGAGATTAAAAATGTATTGGGTGATGAAACAACCGTCGTTCCTACAATAATTCCGTTGTCAATTTTATAATCGGCTGTACCGGCAACTTTCTTCCAGCCGCTGAGTGTTTTACCATCAAATAAACTCGTCCAGCCGACTGCGTTGTTTTGCGCAGCAGATAACAAAGACATAGCACAGAAACAGGCGCAAAAAAGAAAATAACAAATTAGCTTCATGGCAAACCGTTGAAAATGATATGTAAAGTAAAGAATTTGAAAACTAAGTAACTCAGTTTTGCAAAATATCAATCAGGATTTCGTTTAAGACAAGAAATGGTTCGGCAAATGAAAAGAAATGTATGGTATTGGATTACATTAAATTGAGAATGACTTTAAAAATCATCAAAACAATTGTAGCTCGTTTGTTTTATAATTTGTCCGTTCTTAAACTGAAGAAACATAGCAAAATAGCCGTTCATAGATTTTCCCGATCCAAGTGTACCAATAGCTACAGCCATTACGCCCGTCCACTTAATTTGCAGTGCAACAACATCATCATTAACCATAGCATTTTCTATTTCATAGTTTTGCATTTTCAAAAGCCTTTTACTCTTTTCGGCACGTTCTATAACCTGGTGAAAATGGCTCGTAACACCTTTTGTATTTAAGCGGTTCGGCAATTCAATTTGTATAATATCCGGATGAAAAAAGATAGCCAGTTCCTTACCGGTTTTACCGGCCTTCAATGCCTTCAGATAATTTTTTGCAATGGTTAAAATATCAAACTCCATACGCCACAGGTAATTAATAAATCTGCAAATGTAAAGGCTTACGTTTTTTAAAACCGCTTATAATCTGTGAAGGTTGTTAAGAGATTCAGCAAAGTCTTTCTGCATCTTCATTTCATTTACTTTTGAAGAAATTTTATACTTGATGAATACGGTTTTGCAGCAAGGCATCATCACCGAAGAACATGTGCAGCAATTAAAAGAAATTGTGGGAGAGCAATATGTTTTTGCCGATGAAGAAAGCCTGCACAACTACAGTCACGATGAAACGGAACATCTAACCTATTTACCCGAAGTGGTAATAAAACCGCGCACAACAGAAGAGATCAGCGAAGTGATGAAGATGTGCAACGAATACCTGATTCCTGTTACACCACGCGGTGGTGGCACCGGTTTAAGTGGCGGCGCTTTGCCTCATAAAGGCGGCGTATTGATTTCGATGGAACGCTTTAATTCGATTTTAAAAATTGATGAACGTAATGGACAAGTGATTACTGAACCGGGCGTCATTACAGAAGTTTTGCAAAATGCAGTGAAGGAAAAAGGTTTGTTTTATCCGCCCGATCCAAGCAGCCGCGGCTCCTGTTTTATTGGTGGTAATATTGCCGAAAACAGTGGCGGACCGAAAGCGGTGAAATACGGTGTGGTAAAAGATTATGTATTGAATTTAGAAGTGGTTCTTCCCTCCGGCGAAATCATTTGGACAGGCGCGAATGTTCTTAAAAATTCAACAGGTTATAATCTAACCCAATTGATGGTTGGCAGCGAAGGAACGCTTGGCATTGTTACCAAAATAGTTTTAAAACTCATTCCTCACCCGGCGCACGATTTATTGATGCTGGTTCCTTTTGCTTCGTTAGAAAAAGCCAGCGAAGCCGTAAGTGCCATCTTTCGCGCGGGCTTTAATCCAAGTGCTTTGGAACTGGTTGAAATAGATGCGTTGAAGATTGTAAGCGAAATGGTTGACAGCCACTTGGTTCCAGTGAACGATGATATTGCCGCACACCTGATTGTTGAAGTCGATGGTAATAATATGGATCAACTGATGAGCGAAATGGAAGCCATTGCCAACTTACTTGCCGATTATGACGCCGGTGATATGTTCTTTGCTGATGACGCGCAGCAGAAAGCCGAGCTTTGGAAGCTTCGCCGCCGCACGGCAGAGTTTGTAAAAATGGCGGGTTACACCATTGAAGAAGATACCGTTGTGCCACGAGCCGAATTGCCCAAACTCATTCGTGGTGTAAAGGAATTGGGCAGACAATTTAATTTTAAAGCGGTTTGTTATGGTCATGCCGGCGATGGCAATTTGCATGTTCGTATTAAAAAAGAAGGTACGGCAAATAGTTTTGGCGATGATAATATGAACAATGCTTTGCGTGCTTTATTTAAACTCGTTTATAGTCTTGGCGGAACAATTAGCGGTGAACATGGCATTGGACTCATTCAGAAAAGCTATATGGATATTGTGTTTGAAGATGCAAACATCCAATTGATGCGTGGAATAAAGCGAGTGTTCGATCCTAACAATATTTTAAATGCAGGCAAAATTTTCGACGCCGTATAAGCGTTTATGTTTGCTGATTAAACAAATGCGATGAAAAAGATTTGGATTCTCTTGTTCACTTGCGGCTTCTGCGCACACTCGTTTGCACAGCGGGATAATGAAGAAAAAAATAACGACTACGGAGAACTGAAAGGCGGCTTCAGGCAGGAAAATATTTTTATTGGTGGCGGCGCCAGTCTCGGCGGTGGTTTTGGTCAGTTTAGTTTTGGTTTAAGTCCTGAAATTGGTTATTCCATTGCAAAATGGCTCGATGCCGGTATTGGTCTCAATATAATTTATACGTCTGTTGCTGCTAATACATTTTATAATCCAACCAGTACAAAACTGAGACAATGGAATTATGGCGGCGGACCTTTCGTAAGAGTTTATCCCATCAACTTTTTATTTGTACAAGGTCAGTTTGAAGAGAACTGGACAAAAGTAACAGTAAAAGATGGCAACATTACGTACCGGCAAACGGTAAACGCATCCAGTTTAATTGCCGGTATTGGCTACACGCAACGCGAAGTGGGCATGGGCAGTTATTATATTATGGTTGGACTTGATCTTTTAAAGAATCCATATTCTCCTTATGTCGGCGAAAACGATGCAGGCCAGTTGGTAGCCAACCCGATTGTGCGCGTCGGTTTCAATTTTTATTTAAAGCCTTCTAAGAGTGCAGAGCGCGAATCACATTATCAGAGTGCTCGCATACTGTAACCATCTGGCGCCAGTTGTTATACAAAAAACCTTCGTCCTGCATATATTGCAGATGGTTTAATAAATGATTATAAAATCCTGCTGTATTCAGCAGGATTATTTTTTTGTTGTGAATAGACAAATTATTCCAGGTAACAATTTCAAACATTTCGTCCAGGGTACCAATACCACCGGGAAGCACAATTGCCGCTTCAGCCAAACTGTATAACAGCTTCTTGCGGGAGTGCATATCTTCGGCTTCGTGCAACGTGGTAAGACCTGTATGTACCTTTTCTCTTCGAATCAATAATTGCGGCATAATACCGGTTACTTTACCACCAAATTGCAGCATCGTGTTCGCTATTACGCCCATCAAACCACTGTTTCCGCCGCCATAAATCAGTTCAATATTATTTTCTGAAAGTATCTTTCCCAATGCTTCTGCCTCTTCTTTAAACAAAGGATTATTGCCATATTGCGAACCACAAAAAACAGTTACCGATTTATACATATTGATTCTTTCAGCAATAATAAATGGATTTTTGATTTGTGATTCATTATTTCGGATTATGAAATTATGACGAACAAAAGCGTTTATCATTTCCGTTTCAGCTATTCATATCATATCACACGTTCGTGTTGCAAATAAATGTTTATGTTACGAGCTGCTGCAACTCCGATTAAGCATCCTTGCAATCGAAGATTTGTTGTTTTTCTCTTTTAAGTAAAGAGAAAAAAGAATCACTCTTGTACGCTTTATAAATAATTGACCTTCCGAAGATGTTGTTTGAACATAAAAGAGTGTCACGACACTCTTAGAGAGTGGCGCGAGACTCTAAAAGAGTGTCGCTTGAACATAAAAGAGTGTCGTGTGAGGTGTGTCGATTTTGCCGGACAGAGAAGTTGCTTAGGTTTTGTAAAAATAGTAGTTTTTTTCAAAGTCATTGGGGCATTGATAACCGAGAGATGAGTGCCTTCGTTTTGTGTTGTAATACATCTCTATGTACTCAAAGATTTCTGTGTGGGCATCCTGCAGATCGTCGAAAGCACCATCCTGCAACAGTTCTGTTTTGAAACGGCTGAAGCAGGACTCCATAAAGGCATTATCGTAGGGGTTATCTGACCGGCTCATGCTCTGCAACATCTGCCCCGATGCAATCAGTTCCCGGAACCCGTTGCCTGCATACTGACCGCCGCGATCAGTATGAACCATCAATCCTTTTGCATCGCTGCGGCGGCTCATCAGTGCTTTTTTGAAAGCTGTTACCACCAGCGCTTCTTTCATGTGACTGTCTAACTGCCAGCCGGTAATTCTGCGGGAATACAAATCCATCCAGACTGCCAGGTAAAGAAAGCCGCCACCTGCCAGCGGGATATAAGTGATGTCTCCCACCCAGACTTCACCGGGCTTTTGCGGCGCCTCTCTTTCCAAAAGCAGGTTGGGGCTAATGGGGTAAGGATGACGGCTGTCAGTTGTACGGGGCACAAAGCTGCGGGGCTGGATCGCTTTCAAGCCGTGCTCTGTCAGCACTTTACGAACTTTGTACCGGCTTGTCTTTACCTCTGCTGCTTTCAGTTCCGCCACTATCCTGCGCGCACCATAGCGCCTGCGGTGCTCCTGAAAAATATCAACAATATGCTCTTCCATTTCTTTTTTCTTTTGGTCAGCAAGGCGGCTTCTTTTCTGCTGCTTCCAGTCGTAGTAAGCGCTGCGGCTTACCTGAAGCACCCGGCATAGCATCTGTGCCTTGTATTGCCCCGCTTGTGTCTCAATAAACCGGTAGCGCTCCCTCAGGTCTGACGGCTGAAAATGAGCAAGGCTTTTTTTAAAATATCACGCTCCTGCTCCAACTCTTTGATCCGTTTGAGTAAGGAAAGTTGATCTTCACCCGCAGCAGGGCTGTTCTCCTTACCAACTGTATTTGGCTGTCCCTGGCTGCTGTTGTGACTGCGGCTTCTCCACCGGTAGATAATGTTCTCACCAATGCCTAAGCTGCGGGCAACCTCGCTCACCGGGCGACCGTTGCTGATCATTTGTAACACCTCTTCCTTAAACGAAGCATCGTACTTGCGGCGCTTGATACCGCTGCTGTTCTCTTTCATTCCTGTTGCTAATTTATAGCAACTTTACTGTCCGGTTTTATTAGACCATCTCAGTGAGACTCTCAGAGAGTGCTGCGAGAGCATAAAAGAATATCGCGAGACTTTAAAAGAATGTCGCTTGAGCATAAAGAGTCTTGTGAGACTCTAAAAGAATGTCGCGACACTCTCCAAAAGTCTCGGTTGAACATAAAAGAGTGTCGGTTGATTCTTTTATGTTCAAAAACGGCGAAAAACAACAAATCAAAATGAAACAAAGGAGCAAATGCTTACTTCTCAGTCAATTCCTGCAAAGCAGAAACTATATCCGGGTACAAAAAATGAAAGCCGCTTTGTATTATTTTCCTGGCGCTCACTTTTGCGCTTTTTAATACTTCAATGCTAAACTCACCAAGCGCAAGTTTCAGAGCAAAAGAAGGCACGTGCATAGGTATGTAAGTTTTGCCACGCATTTCTTTGGCAAGTTGTAAAGTAAGTTCTTTGTTTGTAACCGGCTTTGGCGCAACCGCATTGTAAGCACCGATAAAATGATTGTTTTCAATTGCGTATAAATACATACGGCAAATGTCTTCTTCATGTATCCAGCTTACAACCTGGTTTCCGCTGCCAAGAATAGAAGCGATTCCAAACTTCAGCGGCTTTTTAAATTCGAGAAAAGCACCGCCTTCGTTACTCAATACAATGCCGGTGCGAAGTTTTACCAATCGTTTTCCCAACGCGGTTACAGGTTCTATGCTTTCTTCCCATAAACGACAGGTTTGCCCTAAAAAATCGTTAGATGGCAAGTCTTCTTCCATAAAACCTTTGTCTTTGCTTTTGGTTGAATCTTCTCCATACCAGCCAATCGCCGAAGCGCTGATAACCGCAGCCACATTGTTTGGAATTTGCTGCAGCGATTTTACGAGCAAAGCGCTGCTTTTGATGCGGCTGTCAATAATTTCCTGCTTGCGCTCTTTTGTCCAGCGCTTTTCGGCAACATTGGCGCCTGCGAGATGAACAATATAATCTGCTTTCTTTATAGCGTCTTCGTCTATTTCCCCGGTATTGATATTCCATGGTTTTACAATGGCTCCGTCCGCGGTTGCGTTGTCTTTTTTACTATGACTAAACAGAATCACATCGTATTGTTTTGCTGTCAGCATTTCAGATAATCGCTTGCCAATTAATCCTGTTCCGCCGGTAATGATAACTGTTGGCATTCTTTCTTATTATACAGTAAAAGTAGGAAGTTACAAGAATCAAGAGACAAGTAATAAGTATGAAGTAATAAGTAATAAGTTATAAGAATCAAGATTCAAGTAATATGTAGTAAGTAATAAGATACAATACAAGTGTGTACAATAGGGACGGAGAAATACAAGCTGTTTTGTATTTTGTATGTTTGTTGCTTAATTGTGTCTTGTATGCAGTTTGGAATCATAGGCAGCGGAAGCTGGGCAACGGCACTTGCTAAAATACTTGCCGATAATGAACATCATATCAACTGGTGGATACGTAACAGCGCGACCATTTCTTATATTCAGCAGCGACATCATAACCCGCATTATTTACCGGCGGCATACTTCAATACTTCATTGTTAACCCTGAGCGATGATGTTCAGAAAGTAATTCAAAACTCAGATGTATTGATTGTTGCGGTGCCTTCTGCTTTTGTAAAACAAGCGTTCGAAAATTTACCAAAAAATAGCTTTGAGGGAAAGAAAATTGTATCTGCCATCAAAGGAATTTTGCCTGATTGCAATGATTTATTGAATGATTATCTGAATGATGATTTTGGTGTTGCAATCGAAAATTATTTCACTGTATTAGGTCCTTGTCATGCCGAAGAAGTAGCGGCTGAAAAGCTGTCTTATCTTACCTTTTCCGGTGTTGATGAAATCACTGCAAAATCAATTGCTACCCATTTCAATACAAAATATTTGAATACAATCATCAACCACGATATTATTGGTGTTCAATATGCCGCGGTGTTGAAAAACATTTACGCATTAGGCGCCGGCATTGCTCACGGACTTGAGTATGGTGATAATTTTCTGAGCGTTTATATTGCCAACTGTGCTAACGAGATGGGCGTGTTTTTAAAGAAACTTGTACAACAGCATTCTATTCCATGCAATGAAGCCAAACTGAAATATACATCGTCTGTTTATCTTGGCGATTTACTGGTTACATGTTATTCATTATACAGTCGTAACCGCATGTTTGGAAGTATGATTGGTAAAGGTTATTCCGTTAAAGCAGCACAATTAGAACTGAACATGATTGCCGAAGGTTATAACGCCAGTAAATGTGTATCGGTAGCCAACGAACAAGTGCGGGCAGAAATACCAATCATAGATAATATTTACCGTATTTTATGGGAACAATTACCTGCCAAAGAAGCATTTAAAAACATAGAATTGCTGCTTGTATAATTGTATTGATAACGCTTACAAAACCAATTACACGTTTTATTATGTGGGATGATTTTATTCGCTATCTGCAAGGACTTCCAACATTTGCCTGGAACCTGTTGATTGTATTTTTTGCAATCGTTATCGGTTTATTACTGCGGCTTATTTTATCGTTTTTAGTAAGGCAGGCAACTAAGTCAACAGACTATTCTTTAGTGCGTTCTATCATACGCAGGATGGCTGTGCCGGTAAATATTTTTCTTCCACTTTTTATACTCAACCTGTTAAAAGATGAGCTGCGCATACGACACTCGCAAATGATTGTATTCAACAAATTTTCTCAAATATTTTTAACCATTGCAGTTTCCATTATTTTAATTGCGATTGTAAAAATTGTAGAAGATTATGTTGTTTACAAATACGATTTAAAAAAGCCTGATAATCTTCGGGAAAGAAAAGTAAGAACACAACTTCAGTTTGTACGCAGACTGGTTATTGGTCTTATTGTTACGCTTACGCTTTGTCTTATTTTTCTAAGTTTCGATAACCTGCGGAAATTAGGCGCCGGCTTGCTTACCGGCGTTGGTATCGGCGGTATTATCATTGGCTTTGCTGCACAAAAATCGCTGTCTAATTTCTTAGCCGGTTTACAAATTGCGTTTACACAACCGCTTCGTTTAGATGATGTGCTTGTTGTTGAAGGCGAATGGGGACGTGTGGAAGAAATAACATTGACTTATGTGGTGGTTATTATCTGGGATCAGCGGCGATTGATTTTACCTATCAATTACTTTATCGAAAAACCATTTCAAAACTGGACACGAACCGGTTCCGAAATAGTAAGTGCGGCAATGGTGTATCTCGATTATAACGTTCCGGTAGAAGACATACGAAAAGAGTTCTTAGATTTTATTCATAAGCAACCTTTGTGGGATAAGCGCGTGGCTGTTTTGCAGGTAACCGATTTAAAAGAAAGAACGGTTGAACTTAGATGTTTGGTAAGCGCTAACAATTCATCAAATTCATTTGATTTGCGTTGTTTTGTGAGGGAACATTTATTAAATTTTATTCAGAAAAATTATCCCGATTCGTTACCGCGAACAAGGATTGAACTGGAACAGCCAAAAGGCAAAGAATAGATTTCCTGACGGGATTTTTTTATGTTACGAGCGTCTGAATCTCCGGTTGATCTTTACTTGCGACGCTCCGTTCAACGTTTCGAAATCAATATAGCTTTTTATAAAAAACACAATAATAAACCTATAGTGATTTAGCATTTGCAATCTTGCGAAAATGGGATTGCATCAGACGATTACAATACAAAGGTTTATAGTATTTTTTATCTGGGCATGTGACAGTAAGCCAACATAATGCAAACATGATTAGCGACAGTTTTTATCACATTGTAATCACTAATCGTTTTCCATCCGCAACTTCCATTTCCCACAACTTTTCAATATCAATCAGAGAAACTTTTTCAATCTCAACTTTCAGTTTGTTATCAGCCGCAAGCTGAAACATTGCAGGAAGTATTTCGGAAAATAATTGTTTCATTTCATCTTTTGTCCAACTGCCCAAACCAGAACCGGATAACTGAAGATCAACGCTTCTTAAATTTTCGGCTGATAATTGAATTTTATCGCCCGTAATGGCACCGACAGAAACAAACCTTGTTTTATGTGTGAATGAACCTCTTCCTTTTATCGAAGCCAGAATAAGTTCTGCGGTATGCCCCCATAAATAATCAATAATAATATCAATTGGAGTGTTGTTGTGTATCGCTTTTACTTGTTCAATAAATTTTTCATCTTCCTGTTTTACAGAAACTATCTCATCAGCACCTAAAGCCAATAATGATTGTAATGATTGTTCGTTTCTGCCAGTAACAATTATTCGTTTGGCTCCATAATGTTTTGCAATTTGAACAGCTATTTTACCTGTGAACCCGGTCGCTCCGTTTATCAAAACAGTTTCGCCTCCTTTCATTCCAGCCCTGAAACGAAGTGCCATAGCGGAGCCTGCCACTGCATTTGGTAACGCTGCTGCAACTGCATTATCTATTCCGTCGGGTAACTTTATCATCTTGCTTTTTTCAATCGTTGCTTTTTCTGCAATCATGCCACTAACGCCAATTGCAAATACCCTTGTGCCATCTTCAAGAAGACCAACACCATCACCACCAATAACTGTTGCATTTTGTTTGTCCGTATCATCAGCAGAATAATGTTTTCCGCTGGTTCTGCCTTTATCAAAATGCTTGATTGCGGCTGCTTTTATGGTGATTAAAAGTTCATCGTCATTCTGAATTATAGGTTCAGGAAAATCTGTGTATGTTGGCATTTCGCCTTGTTGATAAACTACGGCTGCTTTCATTTTTCTTTTGTTTAATAACACAAAAATATTCAGCCGTTTAAGCCAAAACGATAACATTTGTTATCAAATTCACCAGTTACTTTTTCTTCGCTAACTTGTTTTTTATCCGGCTTAGATGAACCGTGCTGACTCCTAAATAAGAAGCGATATAATGTTGCGGAACACGTTTTACAATTTGTGGTTTTTCATTTACCAGGTCTAAATAACGTTGCGATGGTGTATCTTTTATAAACGAAAAAAAGTGCTTCATATAATCAAACGTTCGTTCAAATAAAACATCAATCAATTTATCTCTTACAGCCGGTATTTCGCTTAGTTCGGAAATGATTGTGTCAACATCTTTTTTGTGCATGAACCATAAAACAGAGGGTTCGATAGTTTCGATATACACTGGGCTTGGGAATTTCTTTCTGAAACTTTCTATGGAAGCCACGGTATTATTTTCAAAAAAGAACTGAAACGTTACATCCTTGCCATTGTTATTAAACCAAACACGAATGCAACCTTTCTCAATCAAAAATAGCTTTTTTGAAACTTCACCTTCTTTCAGGAGAGTTGTTTTTGCAGGCACTTCAATACGTTTAAAGCAGCTTATATAATCATTCCATTTGTCATCGTCAATTGGAAATTTATCTCTGAACTTTTTAAACATTCCTAAGTTGTTTCTGCGAATGTAAAATCTGCAATTTGTCGCTAACATCTTAATTTATTCTACCAGAATAACATAAACAGATTCTAAGATTATCAGACGTAAGTTGATTTGATTTTACTGCAAAAGATTTTACAATTATCACAATAACACAAACAGAAAAGCATTAAAAACAAAACGCCCAAGGAATAATCCCCGGACGTTTTTATTAATGCCTTATCAATTCATTCTTATTCCGCAGATGTAGAATCTTTCCCGTTTTTGCGGTGCTGACGCTCATCTTTCATTTCATCCATTATCTGCTTCAGCTTTTGTATTTGCTGGCTGTTCAACTGCGAGCGCAGGCGAGCCATTTCTTCCTTCCTGTTGTTTTGCAAAGCTAATTTTCGTTCTGCATCTTTCAATGCCGAATTGCTTTTTGTAGCTCTTGCATTCGTGTAAAAATCCTGCACAATACTTACAACAGAATCCGCTTTTACGTCATCTATTTTTAACTCAGTCATGAGTCTTTGTTTCATCTTAGCCAATTGCATTTTCGGTTGCGCAAAAGCGGCTGTTGTAAACAAAGAAAGAAAAACAAGTAACAATAAAGTAAGACGATTCACGAAGTAAGAATTGTGTTGTAAAATAATTGATTATTTACGCATTGTTGAATCAGTTCCCATGTCTTTACGGTCTTTCATATGTTCCTGGCGTAACTGTTTCATTTTTGCTTTTTGATCGTCTGTAAGAATAGTTTCCATATTCTTTTTTTGCTCCAAACGCAAGTCCTTTATCTTCTCCTGTCTCTGAGTATCATTTAATGAAGCATCGTTTTTAATGGCGCTCATTTTTGTCATGTTGTCTTCACGTATTTGTTTCATCTTATCTTTCTGATCCTGCGTTAAGTTCAGCTCATCAAACATTTGCGCATGTTGCATTTTAGCAGAACGATCCATTTTCATTTTCTTATGAGATGTTGAATCTTGTGCCTGTGTAGCTGTTGTAAAAGCAATAGCTGCAATAGCTATCAAAATTAATTTTTTCATGTCTGTTTTTTTAAATTGAACAATAAAGACAGAACGCTTTCTTTAAAGTTTAAATAAAGAAAGGAAAGAATTGTTAATACACATTATAAATGGAAAACACTTTGCAGGTTACTATTTCGCCATGATCTCTTTTGTCAGGTGAATTTTCGTCATTTGCAGGTATTGGTTCTGCAACTGGTGAATGTAATGCACATTCGGATGATGACGCCTGTCTTCGCGGTACCACATTTCGATACTTGAAAAATCGCCTTCCGAAGGAATTGCTATGCGAAAAGAACCTTTTTTATATTTAATACTGCCATCATCCGGCATCACATTTTTTTCAAAATTCAGTTTTTTCAACTGTTCATCATTTAAAACAATCGGGTACACATGTTTTGGATCGTACCAGAAATCCTGCACTTCAGTTTGTACGGAAATTTGTTTTTCATCGTGGTTCAAACCCATCACCTCTCCTTCCCACATTGTTCCTTCGTATTCTGCAATAACATAATCGCCAACTTGCAATTCATGGAAATTTATCATGGTTGTTCAGTTTTGTTTGTACAAAGTACAAAACATATTCCATTTGTTTATTGTTGAATGATAATTGTTAATCGTCAATTACATTCAGCATTCTTATTTGACCTTTGATAATCAACAATTGACAGTCATTTCACTTCCTGCATTTCAATTAATCTTTTGTATAAACCTTCCTGCAGCATCAGCGATGTATGTGTGCCGCGCTGAACAATACAACCATGCTGCAATACAAGAATTTCATCGGCATGGCGAATGGTTGATAAACGGTGCGCAATTACAATAGACGTGCGGTTCTGCATCATATTGTTTATCGCATCCTGCACCAGCCGCTCACTTTCGGTATCAAGTGATGACGTGGCTTCATCTAAAATTAATATGGGTGGATTTTTCAATACAGCCCGCGCAATGGTTAACCGTTGCCTTTCGCCACCACTCAGCTTTGTTCCCCGGTCGCCGATATTGTTGTTAAACCCGTTTTCTTTTTTGACAATAAACTGGTAAGCATTTGCCACTTTTGCCGCTTGCTCAATGGCTTCCGGCGTGGCAACGGTTTCTTTGCCCAGGGCAATGTTGTTTGCAATGGAATCATTAAATAAAATCGGTTCCTGCGTTACAATACTAATCTGGCTTCTGAGACTTTGCAATGTATATTCTTTGATATTAACGCCGTCAATTAAAAGCTCGCCGCTGGTAACATCGTGGAAGCGCGGAACCAGGTCGGCCAGCGTACTTTTGCCGGCGCCGGAAGAACCGACAAGTGCAATGGTTTTTCCTTTTTCTATCGTTAAATTGATGTCTTTTAAAATCACAACATCATCATAAGAAAATGTTACGTTTCTAAATTCTATCTTATTGGTAAACGATGAAAGTTGTTTGCCGTTTGGCTTATCAACAACCGTTATTGGTGCTTTTAAAACTTCTTCAATACGATTGATGGCAGCTTCACCTTTCTTCATATTGCTGAACGAAGTTGACAATGATTTTGCAGGATTGATAACGTTATAAAACAAAGCTAAATAACCAATAAAGGCAGAACCTTCGAGCGGAATATTTCCACTTAAAATTCCGCTGCCGCCATACCAGAGAATCGCAGCAAACACAGTTACACCAAGGAATTCGCTTGTTGGCGAAGCCAGGTCTCTGCGAAAAGCAATGCGGTTTTTTGCATTGGTTAAATCGTTATTTACCGTAAAAAAGCGACTGCTTAAAACCGTCTCTATATTGAAGGCTTTTATCACACGCAAACCACTTAATGTTTCATCTAAAATAGAAAGCGATTCGCCATATTTAATAGCCGCTTCATTTGATGGCTTTTTTAATGATTTTGATATGCGGCCAATTACAAAACCAATAATCGGCAGAAACACAAGCAGGAATAAAGTAAGCTGTGGGCTAAGATAAAAAAGAAACGCAAAATTAAATATGATACTTAACGGATCTGTTACCCAACCTTCTAAAGTACCAACCAGCGAACCTTCTACTTCGTTAATATCATTCGTGATGCGGCTGATTAAATCGCCTTTTCTTTTTTCTGTAAAATATCCAATGGGCAATTGCAATACTTTGTTGTATAAATCAACCCGCATTGTATTTACAATCTTATTCTTAATCGGGGTTAATACATAAGAAGCTAAGTAGATAAACAGGTTTTTAAGAAGAATGAAAATAACAAGCAAAATGCAGATGTATAAAAGCGTTTTCAGCTTTCCTTCGGTTGTAACATGTCCGTCGTTTTCAATAGAACCAACCAGCAATTTTCTTACAAAAGAAACAACCGGGTTGCCGGAACCACTCATTAAAGAAGACGTTCCTTTTTCATCACCATTAAATATCAATTCTAAAAATGGCATCAGCATACCTAACGACACGATAGAAAAAATGATAGATAAAATAATAAACAGGAAATAAAGAGAAAGCCGGGATTTATATTGACCTAAATACGTAAAAATGCGCGAATACTTCTTCATTAACACGATTTTGAATAGGAAGCCGGAAGCAATCTCTTCCCGCTCAGCAAAATGATAGTAATTTTACAGCCGACAAAGGTAACATATGCAAGAAGGAAAAAGACAACGGCAGGTAGCCGGCGTAATACAGGAAGAGTTTAACGATATCTTCAGAAGATTGGGATTAAACATGATTCAAGGCGGAATGGTTTCTATTTCGTCGGTGAAAGTAACACCGGATTTATTAGAAGCGCGTATTTATGTAAGCTTCTTTCAGGTTGCAGATACAAAAGCTGCCTTGAAAAAAGTTGAAGACCGTGCCTGGGAAATAAAAAAAGAACTGGCAGAACGGGTTAAAAATCAGCTTCGCCGGGTTCCGGTGCTTCATTTTTATATTGATGATACGCTTGAGCAAGTATATAAAATGGAAGAATTGTTTAAACAAATAGAAGTAAACAAACCGCTGGACGACGCACCCAATCCATAAAAGGAAACATAGCCCGGAAGGGAATTAAAAAACAGGTTTATTATTTTTCAATTTTTCTGTTATCAAATCATCACAAGACCTTCAGCAAAATACAGAGCATCAAAACTCATCTTCAGGTGCCGGCTTTTTGGGACGCCTGCAATTCTTATTTGCGTGGCGATATTTTAAAGCGAAGAACAATACAAATGCGGTTAATATTATTGCACGCATCAGCATGATTGCAATTGCGGTTGGTACAACTGCGTTGATAATTGTATTGAGTGTATTTAATGGTTTTGAAGATTTGGTAAAAAGTCTGTACAGCGATTTTTATTCTGATGTCCGCATTGCGCCGTCGGCAGGGAAATTTGTAACGATTACACCGGAACAGATTCGCAAAATAAAAGCTGTCGCAGGTGTAAAACAAATAAGTTTAGTAGCAGAAGAAAAAGCCATGCTGGTGAATGGCGATTACCAGTCTTTTATTGATTTGAAAGGTGTTGATGAACAATATACAGACGTAAATAAACTGCAAAATCATATTGAACGTGGTAAATACAATGTCGGCACATCAGACGCTCCTTTGCTCCTGATTGGTGTTGGAATTGAAAGTACTGTTCGTGCCGACCCGAACGGCAACCTGGCGCCGCTTACCTTGTACATTCCGAATCGCGAAGCCAAAAAATTTAATAGTATCGAAGCTATGAATTCGGCTGATATTAACGTGTCGGGAACGTTTTTAATACAGCAGGAGTTTGATAATAAATATGCGTTTACCAATCTCCGTTTTCTTCAATATATGCTGAACCTGAAAGCGGATCAATACAGCAGCGTAGAAATTGCATTGCAATCCAATACAAATGAAATAAGAGTACAGCAACAGTTGCAAAAAGCGCTCGGAAAAAGCTTTACCGTGCAAACGCGTTACCAGCAAAATCAAAGTTTGTTTTCGGTAATGCAGGTTGAAAAATGGGTGATTTTTGGCATTCTTTCTCTCATCTTATTAATTGCTGCTTTTAATATGATTGGCGCTTTAACTATGCTGGTATTGGAAAAGCAAAAAGACATTGCTGTTTTAAAAGCGATGGGAGCAAACAGTAACCTGATTCAAAAAATATTTTTGGGCGAAGGTTTTTTATTAGCCGCCGTTGGTAGTGGCAGCGGTATGTTATTCGCTTTTCTCATTTGTATTGCACAAATTCAATTCAAATTAATTCCGCTTGAAGGCGGCACTTTTATTATAGATTATTACCCTGTCAAAATGATTTTCTCCGATTTTCTTTTGGTAGCTGTGACTGTTTTTATCGTCTCTTTATTAGCCGCCTGGATACCATCACGCAAAGCAGCCATGCAGTTTTTTTCGTTGAAAAGTTAGAGATAATGAATTATGAGTGATAAATGATGAGCGATGAGTTACGAGTTGATTGTTGTATGTTGACAGTTGACTGACGATAAATGTTTAATTAATAACAAGACGTACAAAAGTGATTCTTTTTTCTCTTTACTTAAAAGAGAAAAACAACAAATCTGCGATTGCAACGATGTTAAATCAGAGATACAAAAGCCCGTAACATAAACTTGTATTTCTCATTTATAATTTATAATTATTCATTCATCGCTCATAACTCATAATTCCACTTTAAACTTCTCTCCCACTTCTCCCAATTCTTTTATTACACTATCAAACAAAGGAATTCCATCTTTCATGCGAATGGCTTCGGTTTCGCGTTCAGGATCGCCGGGTATCAATACTTTATCATGTCCCGGCGCAGGCTTCGCATTGCGAAAACGCTGAATCCAGTTATCCATGTGTTGTTTAAATTCATCCGCAGGGCGAAAAGCATCTATACGCATGGCACCAAAAAAATGTCCCAAACCTTTGCCCGGCATATTTTCCGGCATTGGTATGTAAGCCGGAAACGGAGGCGCCCACGGACCATAACTTGCGCCGCCCAATACACCGGAAAAAATATCAACAATACTTCCCATTGCATAACCTTTATGACTGCTGCGCTCGCGGTCGCTGCCTAACGGCAAAAGAGAACCGCCGGTCTTTAAAGCGTTGGCATCGGTTGATGTATTTCCATCTTTATCCTGCACCCAGCCAACAGGCGCTTCTTCACCTTTCCGTTGTAAAATTTCAAGCTTGCCGTTAGCCGCTGTGGTAGTAGCAAAATCGGCTAAAAAAGGTGGCTGTTTATCAGCCGGAATAGCAACGGCAACGGGGTTGGTTCCCAGCATTCTTTCTACACTAAAAGTCGGTGCTACAATAGCGCTTGCATTGGTCATAGCCATGCCAATCATATCATATTGTAAAGCCATAGACGCGTGATAACCCGCAATACCAAAATGATTGCTGTTTCGTACACTCACCCAGCCTGTGCCAACTTCTCTTGACTTGCTAATAGCAACTTGCATAGCAAATGGCGCTACCAATAAACCTAACCCGGCATCGCCGTCAACTGTAGCGGTGGAAGGCGTTTGGTAAACAATTTTTATATCCGGATTTGTATTGATGCGACCCGCTTCCCACAGACGCACATAACCTGGCAGGCGCGAGATGCCGTGGCTATCAATACCACTTACATCGGCCGCCAGAAGTACGGAAGAAGCAATAGAAGCGTGCGCTTCTGAACATCCCATTTTTATAAATACCTGGAAAACAAAATCGAAAAGTTGTCTGTATGAGTAAGTTTCTGTCATAATAATTTTGGCGAGATTGCGCGCAAGATAAGGAAGAGTCTGATTTTGCTTTTTGTAAAAAATATTGGCTGTTAAAAGAATTCTGTTTCAGCATCAACCTATATTTTTAAACACCTTGTTAGTATAATAGATTTTGATTAACCTTTATGTTTGCCATTTATTACAACACAATTTGTGAGAAAACTTTTTGCTGCTTTTTTGTTTCTTTTTTTTATCGGTGATATATCGGCACAATACAATCCTGAATTGATACAAACCAACGTTGTATTAAACGACAGGCGGCAACATTTTGACCAGTATTTACATGCCGATGTAATTGGCAAAACATTCTCTGAACCGCTTGACAGTAACACAGAATCGAAATATGAATCTGCCTGTTTAGCGGCATCGCAGTTTATGATACAATCTGATATTGTGAAAGCGGGTTTTGATACTTTATTTCTCCATTACGATAGTATTGAATATTCAACCAAAAGAGCTTTGCTGGAAGCTGTATATGGATTATATCCAACTGAATATGTATCTCCGGTTACAGCTTTGCTCTTAAAAGAAACAGACCCGAAACTGTTTGCTATGCAAGCGGTTTATATCTATCGAAACGATTCTTCCAAACAACAATCGCAACGCTTATTGAAGCAAGTAAAAAAGAATTTTTTGTTTGCAGATACATTGCCGGTATTGCAGTCATTACAATTTTATTTAGCCAATAACCAAAGGGAAAAACAAACGACGATACCACCGCTTGCTTCGCTGTTTGCTTATCAAAAAAAAATTGGCAGGCAAATGATTTATTCGTTCCAGCGCTGGAACCGCGATTATCCCGGAATCGCTGTCATTCAAAATGAAGATGGTTCTTTTGCAAGAGACAGTTCCGGGTATTTGCAAGTGTTTCACCAGTTAGCGCGCTCAGCTTCCGATCTGCCTTATTTTATTACCAGCGGCAACACGCCGCAAGGTATTTTTAGTGTTCAGGGAACCGGAATTTCACACAATAATCTTATCGGTCCTACGCCAAACCTGCAACTTCTATTGCCATACGAAAATGACAGCGCTTACTGGCACGAAATGCCCGATTCTTCTCTTTCATTTGTTCAAAATTATTATTTGCTTTTGCCGCCCGACTGGCGAAATTATTTGCCGGTTCATGAAGCGTTACAAGCCGGCGCCAACGGCAGAACGGCTATCATTGCGCATGGTTCTACCATTGATCCGGATTATTTTAAAGGCAAACCATATTACCCGCTTACACCTACGCTCGGATGTTTATGCGCAAAAGAAAACTGGAATATTTTTACCGGGAAATTTAACCAGAGCGACCAGTTTAATTTCATCAATACTTACTTAGCAAGACAAGAAGATGAAGCCGGTTATTTAATCGTAATTAATTTAGATAACAGGCCGTCGCCGGTTACAAAAGAAGAAATAGAAAAGTTGGTTGCTGATTACGAAAAGAAGAAATAATAAAACTTGATATGTAAAAAAGTTCAATTCTATTCTGAATGTACAAGAGTAATTCTTTTTTCTCTTTACGTAAAAAAGAAAAAACAACAAATCTTCGATTGCAACGATGCTTAACCGGAGTTTCAAAAGCCGGTAACATAACCTTGTATTTGTATTTTCTTCTTCCGCATTACACCGAAGCAAATATGGTTTTCATATATCTTAGCTAAACAAATTAGGTAAAGTTTGTAGATTGCCGCCGCTTCATATTAAGCAGCTTCATGAAGATACTTTTGTTTGTTTTGTTTTGCTATGCCGGTTATGCCCGTTGTCAGCAGCCTTTGCTCCTGCCGGATGCCATTAATACAGCACTGAGAAACAGTTATGATATTCAGCTTTCCAGGAACGATGTAAAGGCAAATGCGATTTTCAACAATATTGGTGTTGCCGGTGGTTTGCCAGTGGTAACAGCTTCGGGTGCAGACAGAGAAACCATTACCAGCATCAATCAAAAATATTCTGATGCCACGCGTGATGCAACGCGCAACAACGCCGGCGCCAATGCGCTGAACGCCAGTGTAGATGCGAGCTTTTTGCTTTATAACGGAATGCGTGTGCGGGCTGCCAAACAGCGGCTTGCACAGTTAGAAGCGCAAAGCCGGCAGCGGCTGAACTCGCAAATTCAGAACACTATTGCGTCTGTAATGACGGCTTATTATGATGTTGTACGCCAGCAGAGTTATATTAAAACCATTGACCAATCTATTGCGGTTTCCAAACAACGATTGGTGATAATTGAGACGCAGAGAAGTGTGGGTCTTGCTAATAATGCAGATTTGTTTCAGGCACAGATTGATTTGAATGCACTGGAACAGTCAAAACAATCGCAAATTGTAGTGATTGACCAAAGTAAAACTGAATTGCTGCGCCTGATGAATATCAAATTAGATTCGGCGATTGTAATTGCGGATACCATTTTGACAGATAAAAATTTGCCGTTAGACAGCGTGCTCTCTCATTTGCAAAGCAATGCCGATATACAGGCTGCGCAAGACCAAATAAAAATTAACGAACAGATTGTTCGCGAAACCGCGGCGCTTCGGTATCCATCGTTAAGCACAACAGCCGGCTATGCGTACGGAAGAACACGCAATGCGGCTGGCTTTACTTTATTAAATCAAAATTACGGACCTTATATCGGCTTGGGCGTTGCGGTTCCCATCTACAATGGCACGGCGTACAAACGGCAGCAACGCGTAGCAGAAATCAATACACAAAATGCCGACCTTCAAGCTAAATCGTTATCGAGAGATTATCAGGCCGATGTGCTGAAAAATTATACCGCTTATGCCAGTTCGCTGGTACAGTTAGAATCTCAGCAAAAAGCGTTTGAGACAGCGCAAAAACTTCTTGATATCGTTATCAAACGCTTTGAATTGCGTGTCAATACAATTCTGGAAGTCAGAGCCGCGCAACAGAGTTTTGAAGAAGAAGGTTACCGGCTGGTAAACTTATCTTATGCAGCTAAAGCGGCTGAAATTGAATTGAAACGTTTGGGTAATATTCTTTCGTATTAGCTTGCTGTTATATGAAAAGATACAAAGGCTTTGAATGGGAAGACCAGCCTTGGTTTCCATCGTTTCTGCGGCAGTATATGATGGACTTTTTGCGCTTTGTATTGCAGACAGGAAATTTATATAAACCCGTTACGCCTGTTCTGGTAAATGGTTTACAACAATCAAACAGCACATGTATTATTGATTTGTGTTCGGGCGCAGGTGGCGCTGTGCAAAGCATTCAGAAAAATTTGAAAGAAGCTACCGGCAAATCAATTCCTTTTACAGTAACTGATTTGTATCCAAATATCATAGCTTATAAACAGTTACAGGCAGACACAAACGGTAGCATTACGTATTATGAACAATCCGTAAATGCTATGGCTGTTCCGCAAACGTTAACCGGTTTTCGCACCATCTTTTCCGGCTTTCATCATTTTGATGAGAAGACAGCGCAACAAGTACTGCAAAATGCGGTTGATGCAAAGGAAGGTATTGCTGTGTTTGATGGCGGCGATAAAAACATCTGGTTTGTTATTCTCATTCTCATTTTTCATCCTATTGCATTTGCATTGTTTACGCCATTCATAAAACCGTTTTCTGTGAAGCGGCTTTTATTTACTTACCTCTTGCCTGTCGTTCCGTTTTGTACCATTTGGGATGGCATTGCGTCGGTACTTCGTTTGTATAAACCCAATGAACTTTTACAACTGGCTCATCAAACAAAACATACAAATTATAGCTGGCAAGCCGGAACGGTAAAGAATAATTTCGGAATCCGAATCGCTTATTTAATTGGATTTCCGGTAACAGAAAATTAATCGTTTGTTCAGGCTGATTAAAACATTTTAAACTCATTCATTGTATGGTTCCCGTTATTTTTACCCTTGTAAATTGGAAGCTTGTTTTACAAACGACAACATCCGTATGAACAAAAAAGAAATCGCATAAAAGGGAATACCAATCACGTTTTAAAATCCAATATCATGTTTTCCATCCTTATCCAATCTGCCTGGATTTTGTTTCAGGCAATTATTATCAGTTGCTTATTGTTGCCGGTTGTTTTGTACATCTGCTATTGCTTTGTTAACCTTCTAAAAAAGCAACCTGCCGAAAGCGAAGAGCTTTTTGAAGAAAAAGATTATGCTGTTATTGTTACACTTTCCGGTGCACAAAACGCAAAGCCGTTACTCAATTCTCTTTTGCAACTGCATTACACCAATTATCTTATTTATGTTGTATTGAATGAAAATAATACCGAAAATTTACCGGTTGATAACAATAAAATTGTTGTATTAAAACCTGCAAAAAACACAGGCAACCTGTTAGCCATACATCGCTATGCGATTGAAAATTTCAGGCGATCTCATACACACGTTTCAATTCTTAACAGCAGCGATATAGTTGACCCTGATTATCTGAACGAACTGAATGCTTTTTTCAACAAAGGATACCAGGCTGTACAAAGCTTTCAGACGACAAAACATTACAGCTCGGCTTCTTCATTTATACAATCTGTCACCCATATTTACCAGAGATTTTTTACAGGAAATATTCTTTTTTCTTTAGGCTCTTCAGCGATGCTTGGCGATAGCGCGATGGCATTTACAACAACCCTTTTTAAGAAATGTCTGAAACAGGCAAATGCTTCTAAACTTTCATTCAATAAAACAATAGAATTTGAAATTGTAAGTCGCGGGCACCAGATTGCTTTTGCTCAAAAGGCAATTGTTTTCAATACAAATAATAATAACGTGCCGTTTGTAAAACAACATAAACAGAATATAGATGCTTGGTTTACCAATCTTGCCGCGAACTTCCGGCTGCTTATAAAAGGATTTGAGTTTCGGAACCTGAACCAGATATTATTTGGTGTGATGCTTTTGCAGCCGCCGATATTTACAACGGGCGTCTTATCCGTTTTTTGTATGATGGCAACCACTCATGCAAATGCATTAGCCATCATAAGCTGGACGGGTTGTTTATTACTGTTTGCTATATGCTTCCTGGCAGTTGCGGCGCATTCAAAAATCATAAATTCTTTTCGGTCGCATCCGTTTTCTGTAACAGAGTAAAATCATACATAAAAAAAAATTTTTAACCGGGAACGCTGATAATAAAATGTGTTCCCTTATTTTCTTCAAAGCTCATCTCAAAAGAGCCGGATAAAGTTGTAATTATTTTTCTGGCTGTATTCAGCTTGTCGGTATAATTGTTATTCTGGTTGTCATTCAACAAAGTATAACCGCCGCTGCGCGAAAAAACAGGAATGCCTTTTCCGTTATCAGTTATCGTAAATATGTAGTTGCTTTTGTTGTGTTTATAAGTAATATCTACAAATGGCTGCTGCGCAGTATTGAATTCAAAAGAAGCAGACACAACCGTATTCATTACCTGCAGCAAAAGATTTTTGAAGAAGTAAATATTATCGCTGTCACTATGCGCAGCGAGCATTACATTGCCTGATATGGCAGGCAACTGCTGCTTTAATTCCTGCATCAATGTTGTAAATGTAAACAGCGATTTATTATCCTGTAACGCGCTTATACGTTCTGTTCTTTGTAAGGTAGTATCGATGGTTGATTTTATATTTTCGCAGGAATACTTTATCAGCGACAGAAGTTGTTTGTCATCAGCGTCGAGCGTACTATCAAATTTATCTGCAATAAGTCCGGTAAATTCGATTGCATTATCGCAAGGCAGTTTTATATTTTCAGCCGCTGTCTGTGCAAATCTTTCTAATTCACTATTCACTTCCTGTAAAATCTGGCGGCTGCGACTAAGCTCTTTGGTCTTCTTATGCAATTGCATCAGCCGCATGGTTTGATTTGCCAGTATTTTGAGAGCTAATAACTGACTTTCATCTAACTGTCTTGGCTTATTATCAACGACGCATAAACTTCCAATCGGGTAACCTTCTTCGGTAAGCAAAGGAACGCCGGCATAAAACATAACGTGCAAATCGCCGGTTACCAACGGATTATCGAAAAACCGCTCATCTTTCTCCGCATCGGGCACAACCATAGTTTCGTCCGGCCGTAAAATGGCATGAGAACAGAAAGCAAGCTCGCGCGAAGTTCCCTGCACATCAAGTCCGTGCGCAGATTTAAACCACTGCCTGTCTTTGTCTAATAAAGTAACCAGAGAAACAGGTGTCTGGCAAATATGAGAGGCAAGTTTTGTAATGTCATCATAATCCTTTTCGGGCAATGTATCGAGCAGTTCGTAGCTGTAAAGATTATTTAATCTGTCTTGCTCGTTAGTAGGTAAATCAGCTGTCCGCATATGAACGCAAATTACTGATTAAGAATATTTTTGTTGTCTTTTTTGCTTTTTGTTTTATTTAAAGAAAAGCAATTTTTTAGAATAAGAAGCATCTACTGAAATACCTGGTAAACAAGAAAACTCATCCCGTAAGCAAGCCCGGTCATATATACAAATTGAACAACCGGCCACTTCCAGGTCCGGGTTTCGCGTTTGGTAATGGCAAGCGTACTCATACATTGCATTGCCAATACATAAAACATCATAAGCGATAGTGCCGTTGCTAATGTGTACACTTTGCTGCCATCTGTGCGGGTAGCATTTTGCATTTTTTCTTTTAGCGTAGCATCGTCATTTTCATCTACACTGTATAAAGTTGCCATAGTTCCTACAAATACTTCGCGTGCGGCGAAAGATGTAATTAAAGCAATGCCGATTTTCCAATCGAAACCCAGCGGTGCAATAACAGGTTCTATGGTTTGACCGGCAATTCCGGCAAATGAATTCTGCAGTTTTTCTGTTTTGTATTGTTTATCTAAAATAGCTTTATTAGCCGGTGTTACCGTTTGTTCTAATTGCGCATACTTGGCGTCAATATTTTTCATTCTGGCTGATGGTCCGTAACTGCTCAAAAACCAAAGCAGAAGACTGATAATAATGATAATACGACCGGCATCAACCACAAAAATTTTAGCTTTTTCGATCATGGTAATGCCGATATTTTTCCAGCGTGGCGCGCGATAAACAGGCAGTTCTAAAATAAAGAAGCTTCTTTCTTTTATTTTGATTATCCACTTTAAAACATAACTTACAATCAGCGCCATCACGATGCCAACTAAGTATAAAGCCATCATAACCAAACCACGACCGCTTAAAAAACCTAAGAAGTATGTGTTGGGAATTACCAAACCGATAAGTATTGTATAAACCGGCAAACGGGCGCTGCAACTCATTAACGGCGTTACCAAAATAGTAAGCAAACGTTCTTTGCGGTTCTCAATATTTCTCGTGCTCATAATAGCCGGAACCGCACACGCAAACCCGCTGATCATTGGCATAACGCTCTTTCCGTTTAAGCCCACTTTTCGCATTACTCTATCACTCAAAAAACTAATGCGCGCCATATAACCAACGTCTTCGAGAATGGTAATCAGTCCAAACAAAATCATGATTTGCGGCACAAAAACCAAAATGCCGCTTAAGCCTGCCAGCACACCGTTGATTAATAAATCGCTCCACCAGGCTTGTGGCAACGTATTGCCGAGCCAGCCGCTGAATTTAGAAAAACTCCAATCAATAGCATCCATCGGAAATTGCGACAACCAGAAAATACTTTGAAAGAGAAGGAATAAAACAACAAGCAAAATCACATTTCCCCAAATGCGATGCAGTAATATGTTGTCTAATTTTTCGGTAAATAATTTTTTCTGCAACGGGTCTGGCTCAACCACACTTAGCTGCATAATTTGCCGGATGCGCGTATATCGCTGAACAATTTCGTCGGCCTGCGTTTTTGTCGGGTTAAAATGATTGGTAACTTCTACATGCTCAATCGCTTTCTGCGTCAGGTTATCCAACGGAAAACTTTCATGATTAATAAGATAATGAACCGCCGCATAATCGCTTAAGCCGGGAACTAATTTTTTTACGCCATCAATGGCAAAAGAAGCCAGTTCTTTATTAGGAATGAAATCGTATTTCGGTGCTAAATATCGCTGTTTTACGGTTTGCGTTAATGCTTTTTTGATTCCGGAAATGCCTTTATTTTTTCTTGGGTTAACAGGAATCACAGGCACGCCCATTTCGCGTTCCAGTTCCGAAACATCTATCTGGTAACCTTTGCTGCGCGCAATATCCATCATAGTAAGCGCAATAACAACCGGGCGTTTTAAATCTATAATCTGGCTGCAAAAAAGAAGATTTCGTTTCAGGTTGCTGGCATCGGCAACCACAAGAATAATATCGGGTTTTACTTCTTCATCGGCATTCATGAAAACTTTATACGCAACCCATTCGTCGGCGCGGCGCGGGTATAAACTATACGTACCGGGAAGGTCAATAATATTTGCCTGTAAACCATCGTCCAGGTCGGTTGCACCCGTTTTTTTATCTACGGTAACGCCGGGAAAATTTCCTACTTTCTGATTCAGCCCGGTAAGTGCATTAAAGAGAGAAGTCTTGCCACAATTCGGGTTTCCAACTAAAGCTATGTTTACCTGTCTGTCTGTCAATCGCTTGTTCTTAATTTCAATCTGCAAAAATACACGCGCGCAACAGCAACCTGTTGCGAAAAGAGGAAGATTCAATACAGAAGCGTGTTAAAAAAGATATTTTGTTGATCCGACTTTCATTTTTTTATGACAATAAGATAAAACAATGCGCATGATTTTCCAGCAATCGTTTGTCTTTTTCGCTATTGTTTTCGGCTACATACTTTTGTAATTTGACTTTGATTTCCCGCAAATTCTTTCTTTTCTTTTTTTGATTAGAAGATGCTTTTTTTACAGTTGGCAGGAAGGATACAGAAATGATTTGATTCATTTCTTTTTTGGGGAAAGTTTCGTTTGATGAGTACATAAAAGGTTCATTTTAAATCTTATCTTCTTGATTGAGATATTGATATGAGTCGAAATAAAAACCGAAAAGTGACAAGCGATGTTTGAAAGTAAATTTAGATTTTATTTTCGGGAAGATGATTGTATTCTTAACAATACAAAGCAATTTGATTCCATTTCTGTTTATAGCTTTGCGAAGATTTACCATTTGCCTAAAAAGCTGACATTACTTATGACAAGGTTTGTTGCTTTATTTTTAAGTCTTTTATATCTCACTGCTTTTTCGGGAGCTACGGTAACGGTGCATTATTGCGCCGGTTCTGTTTCTGCGGTTAGCCTTGACGAAGGATATGCTAAAAAGAATTGCGACAAATGCCAGGCAAAAAAGAAAAGCTGTTGCCAGGACAAACAAACGGTTTTACAAGGTAATAACAATCACGAAATTTTACTTCAGCCATTTTCGTTTGAAAAAGTAAAATTTGTTTTGACAAATGAGGTTGGTTATTTCATTCAGCCTTCGCAACTAACGTCTTATTATCTTTCTGGTTTAAATAAATTTGGAGAAAAAAGCCCGCCCGTTCCACTTTATATTTCTCTCTGCGTTTATCGCATCTGATATCATCTCATTCTTTTTATTTATCGCAGCAATACACCAAAATGTGATTGCAAATTCTTTATTCGAATAATTTATCTTATCAAACATGAAATACATTTTATTTCTGTTATCAGCTGTATTGATAACGCACTACTCTTTCGCCCAGCACGAACACATGAATACGGATACGATGCCAATGAATCATAATTCTGATTCGATGGATATGAATGATATGGACATGAGCAATATGAATATGGAGGATGATATGCCCGGCATGAGTCATTCTTTTTCCCGCTCACTTCCTATGACGCGTAATGGTTCGGGAACCGCTTGGTCGCCGGATAATAACCCGATGTATATGATAATGAAACACACCAAAAAAGGCATGTGGATGTTTCATGGAAGCATTTTTATTCGTTATAATAATCAACAATTAACCAGGAAAACATCGCGCAGCGCAGCCCAATTTGATGCACCCAATTGGTTTATGGCAATGTATAATCGTCCGGTTGGTAAAAATGGTTTGTTCAACTTTACGGCGATGATTAGTTTAGATCCGCTTACCGTTACAGAACGCGGTTATCCGTTGCTGTTTCAATCCGGTGAATCTTATAAAGGCGAGCCATTGGTTGACAGGCAACATCCGCACGATTTGTTTGCCGGGCTTTCTATTGGTTATACGCAGCGTTTAAGTAAACAAATAGACATTTTCGGGTACTTTGGTTATCCCGGCGAACCGGCTATAAGTGCGCCAACTTTTATGCACCGAACTATTGCGTTAAATGATCCTGACGCGCCGCTGAGTCATCACTGGCAGGATGCAACGCATATTACTTTCGGCGTAGCAACGGCTGGCGTCAGAGTTGGAAAATTTAAAGGTGAATTTTCTTCCTTTACCGGCAGAGAGCCGAATGAAAACCGCTACAATTTCGATAAAGCAAAATTTGACAGTTATTCATGGCGATTGTCTTTTAATCCTTCGGCAGCCTGGGCGTTACAGGTTTCGCAGGCATTTATTAAAAGCCCGGAAGATTTGCATCCCAACGAAAACGTAATGCGATACACAGCTTCCGCTTTATACGCAACGCCAATAACAAAAAAAGGAGATTTTTTTTCCGGTTCTTTAGTTTGGGGAATGAATCATAGCGGAAGTCATCATAATGAAAATTCGCTGCTGGCAGAAGGCACACAACAGCTGGCAAAGCAGGCGATTTATGGCAGATACGAGTTTGTTCAAAAATCTACTGAAGAGCTAAACCTGGAAGATGCGTATGGAGAACGCACTTTTGACATACATAAAATCACGTTAGGTACAAATCGTCAGTTATTCCGCTTTGCGGCTTTTGAATTATTGGGCGGTTTGCAGGCTTCGGTAAATGTCCCGCCGCCATCTTTGCGCTCTTTATATGGAAATGCGCCCATGAGCGGACAGGTTTATATTGAGATTCGCCCAAAGCTGATGAAAATGTAGAGAACGTGAGTAATATGAAGATGTAGTCTGATTCTAAAATATTTAAGATGTTCAAAGCTTTTTTAGCCTTTGGTGTTAATTTTATGACTGATATAAAGTATCTGTTCTTTTATAAAGCATCTGTTTTTTGTAATACGCTTTGAATTTTCATTCATGTAAACAGTCTTAGTTCAGATACTCTGACAATTTTTCATCTTTTGTCCGGTGGCATAGTGATTGATTAATTAGAGCAGTAAATAATAAATCTAACCACTAAGAATTCAATTTATAATATGGGAAAAATAATAGGAATAGACCTCGGTACAACAAATAGTTGCGTTGCCGTAATGGAAGGTAACGAACCGGTTGTAATAGCTAACGATGAAGGACGCAGAACAACGCCTTCGGTTGTTGGTTTTTTAAAGAATGGCGAGCGTAAAGTGGGTGATCCGGCAAAGCGCCAGGCCATTACCAACCCGCAGAATACCATAATGAGCGTTAAGCGTTTTATGGGTCGCCGTTTTGATGAAGTAACAAATGAAATCAGTCACTGGAGCTATAAAGTAGCGAAAGGTGATAACAATACGGTTCGTGTAGATATAGATGGCCGTATGTACACGCCACAGGAAATTTCTGCCATGATTCTTCAGAAAATGAAGAAAACGGCTGAAGATTATTTAGGTCAGGAAGTGAGCGAAGCGGTAATTACCGTTCCGGCTTACTTTAATGATGCGCAAAGACAAGCAACCAAAGAAGCGGGTGAAATTGCTGGTTTGAACGTTCGTCGTATTGTAAATGAACCTACCGCAGCCGCACTGGCTTATGGTTTGGATAAAAAACATGCAGATCAGAAAATCGCCGTATTTGACTTGGGTGGTGGTACATTTGATATTTCTGTTCTTGATTTAGGCGAAGGCGTTTTCGAAGTGAAATCTACTAACGGTGATACACATTTGGGTGGTGATGACTTTGATAAGGTAATCATGGACTGGTTAGCTGAAGAATTTAAGAAAGACGAAAACATTGATCTTCGTAAAGATCCGATGGCTTTGCAACGCTTGAAAGAAGCAGCAGAAAAAGCAAAGGTCGAATTGAGTTCTTCTTCAGAAACAGAAATCAATCTGCCTTATGTAACGGCTGTTGATGGCGTTCCTAAGCACTTAGTGAAAAAGCTGAGTCGTGCTAAGTTTGAGCAATTGGCAGATACTCTTTTCAACCGTTGCTTAACACCTTGCGAAGCCGCTTTAAAAGATGCTGGTTACAGCAAAAGCGAGATTGATGAAGTGATACTGGTAGGTGGTTCTACCCGCATTCCAAAAGTGCAGGAAATTGTAGAAAAATTCTTTGGTAAAAAACCAAACAGAAGCGTAAATCCTGATGAAGTGGTTGCCATTGGTGCAGCGATTCAGGGCGCGGTTCTTACCGGTGAAGTAAAAGATGTATTGCTTCTCGATGTTACTCCGCTTAGTTTAGGTATCGAAACTATGGGTGGCGTGATGACAACAATGATTGGCAGCAATACAACCATTCCATCAAAGAAAACAGAAACATTCTCTACCGCCAGCGACAACCAGCCAGGCGTACAGATTCATGTATTGCAGGGCGAACGTCCAATGGCAAGTCAAAATAAGAGTTTAGGGATTTTTAATTTAGATGGTATTCCACCGGCTCCGCGTGGCATTCCGCAAATTGAAGTCACCTTCGATATAGACGCCAACGGTTTGTTGCATGTAAGTGCAAAAGACAAAGGCACAGGTAAGGAACAAAAGATTCGTATTGAAGCGGGCAGCGGCTTAAATAAGGAAGAAATTGAAAAGATGAAAGCCGAAGCAAAAGCCAATGAAGCGACTGATAAAATTGCTCGCGAAAAGGTTGAAAAAATGAATCAGGCTGATAGCTTAATTTTCCAGACAGAAAAACAATTGAAAGAGTTTGGCGATAAGATTCCGGCTGATAAAAAAGAACCTATTGAAACCGCTCTAAACAAGCTAAAAGAAGCTCAAAAGAACGGAGATGCCACTGCTGTTGACGCAGCTATGACAGAAATGAACAATGCTTGGACAGCTGCCAGCGAGGAAATTTATAAAGCACAGGCTGCCGGCGCGCAACCGGGCAATGGTTCGGCTGCTGATTCGGGCTCTTCGTCTAACACAGGAGAAACCGTAACAGATGCTGAATTTGAAGAAGTGAAATAAGAATAAAATTCCAATTTGTAGATAAATAGTCCCGGCATGGTCGGGACTATTTTTATTATTATCGTTATTATCAAAATGTTTAATGATTATTTTATCTCATCTGGATATATAATCCTTATTTTGTGCGTTCTTATGTTTAGTGGTACGATTTTCCGTGCTCTTAATTTTATAAATAAAAATACATGATGCTCTTTGTAGCTGGATTAGCCAGCGATTTTGACGACGTTGACTTAAAAGAAATGTTTGAGTTGTACGGCGAAGTAACCTCAGCCCGTTTAATAACCGACCGAGCTACTGGAAAAAGTAAAGGATTTGGATTTGTAGACATGCCAAACGAACTGGAAGCTAAAGAAACCATTACAACTCTTGATGGTGTTATGCTGCAGCGCAAGAAGATTTCTGTAAAAGAAGCCGAAGCCCAACAACCACGCAGCAGTGGCGGTGGTGGAAGCTATAATTCAGGCGGGGGAAGTAGTTATGGTAATCGTGATAACCGCGGTGGCGGTTATGGTAGCCGGGATAATCGCGGCGGCGGTTATGGTGGCAACAATAGCAGTAGCGGTAGCAGTTATAATAATGATAGGCCAGCCCGTCCCCGTTTCAACAGCAATGATAGCGACAGAAGGAATAATGACAATCGTGACAGAGGCGGATTCAATCGCGATGGTGGTGGCGGATTCAATCGTGGCGACAGGTAATTTTTAAGGTAACCAAATTAAATTGTGATATTCTTATAAAAAGGCTCTGCATAAGCAGAGCCTTTTTATGTTTGTTATATGTTCCGGATATAGCTTCCTATCAGGGTAATTTTGTTTTAAATAAACGAAACGGGTACTCAACTTTATCTTCTCCGTTATTATATTTTGCAGTACGGTTTATTTGCGAACAAGTGATATACAAATAGCCATCGCTCCCGATAGAAAATGTATCCGGCCAAATCAATCTTTTATCCTGAACTAACATCTGCAATTTGCCATCCGGCGTTACATAACGGATGGCTTTATTTGGGGAATCTGTTAGGTAAATATTGCCTTTATCATCTGCGATCATACCATGAGAAACGCCTGTTTCACCAACGGTTTCAACATAAGAAGACAATTGCGATTCTGCTAACGTTGTATCGGCTAAATAATCTGCTTTAATACGATACAATTTTGTTTGATTAATAGCTCTGAAATAAAACCATTGAAAGTCGTGCGTGAGCGCAATTCCATTTACGTTTGAACTGAACGCTTTGCCTTTATTATCTCCCACATCTTTATCATCTATGTGCAGCTTAAAATCAGGATCAGCTTTGGTTGATTTATCATCTTGTAAAACGATGCGGCTTTTACCAGTTTGCAAGTTCAAAACAACAACCGCAGACAAACCAGGATTCGATAAATAAGCTAAGTTTCTTTTCGTGTCAATACGAACATCATTCATAGCGCCTTGCTCTCTTGGGAAGTCTTCAAAACGGTAGATGTGTTCTACTTTGTTTGTTGATAAATTAACCTGTAACAACTTCACGCCGTCTGCAATTACAGGCCCATCGCCGGGATTAGATGGATCTAAAATCCAAAGCCTGTTTTTATCGTCCGGCCAAGCGGCTTGCGCATTGATAAAATGATTTTGCGGATGTATAGAATCAAACTGATTCCAATCTTCATTTGGATAAGGTTTGCGCACACCGTTTACCAATTCTGCAACGCCGTATTGATAAGGCTGGTGTCGTGGAAAAGTAATGAATGTTCGTCCCGATTTTGTTACGGCAACTCCAATCGGCTGGTACATTCCAAACTGTGCAACTTCTATTAATTTGGGCGATTCTTTTGTGTCGTTTTGCGCTTGCAAAATAGTGGTCATCATAAGTACAGTTAATAGCGTTAGCAATAAATATTTCATAGGTAATTGTTTTAATTTTCTGTTAGTCAATACAACTTGTTTTCTGCCTGTTCAATCATTGTTCCGAACGTTGAACGGAGCGTCGCAAGAGACGATCAACCGGAGTATCAGGCGCTGGTAACATAACCTGTATTTATTTTCATTTACTCAATCAAATAGAGGTCTGTTGTTTGCAACAAAAGAGACTTATGAAAACCACTGTTATGCCAAACTTTTGCCCTCTCGTTTTTTGTATTCTTTTTCTTATTTGTAATGATATTGTTGCACAAACAAATAAACCATTAACGACAGGTTCTGTTGAGTATAACAGCAATGAATTAGAAAGACTTTTGCCGCGCGATTCAAAGATTGAAGTAATAGGTTCCGGGTTTCAGCATATTGAAAGTCCGCTCTGGATAAAAGATAGCAATATGCTGTTATTCAGCGATACAAAAGGACAAGTAATTTATCGCTGGACTGAACTGGAAGGAACTTCAAAATTCTTACAACATACAGGTTTTACAGGTCGCTTTCCTTACAGCGAAGAACCGGGAAGTAATGGCTTGGCTCTTACGCAAAATAATGAGTTGCTGATTTGTGAACACGGCGACAGGAGAATTGCGTTATATCCGTTAAACGGTAAATATGGATTGCGCACCGTTACAGATAATTTTGAAGGCAAACGGTTAAATAGTCCGAATGATATTTTGGTAACCAAAAGTGGTTTAATTTATTTTACAGATCCGCCTTATGGATTGCCAAATAAGAACAATGATCTGACGAAAGAAACCAAAAGCAATGGCGTATATTGTATAGATAAAGATGGAAAAATGAAGCTGTTGATTGATAGTTTGATTTATCCGAACGGCTTGGCTTTATCGCCTGATGGAAAACAAATGTATGTATCCATTTCCGACATGAAGAAGCCGCATATTTTAGTATATGATATACAAAGTGATGGCGGTTTTGCCAACGGTAAATTGTTCTTTGATGCTTCCTCTTTGCCGGGAGAAAGTGAGAAAGAAGTAACGGATGGATTGAAGACTGATGCAGATGGAAATGTATGGAGCAGCGGTCCCGGCGGTTTACTCATTATTTCGCCGCAAGGTAAATTGTTAGGTCGCATTTATACCGGCGAAATTTTTTCGAATTGCGCGTGGGGAAATGATGGTTCTACTTTGTACATAACAGCCGGTTCATTTTTATATCGTATAAAAACGAAAGCAAAGGGCTGGTTGTAATAGAGAAATTACAATAGTTTGCGTGATACTTTTGTTCTTGAATTAAACTAACAACGATCATGAATATTGTAATTACCGGAGCCGGCAAAGGAATTGGATTTGATACAGCTTTAACTCTCGCTGAAGATACAGAGAATACCATTATTGCTATATCACGGAGCAAAGATGGATTGAATAAACTGAAAGAAATATCCGTCAAAAAAAACTTGCATATTGACACGTACGTAATGGATTTGAAAGAGTTGGATGAAGCTATTTTACAAACTGTTTTTTCATCGTACAAAGTGATTGATGTTTTGATTAATAATGCCGGTATATTGATTAATAAGCCTTTTATGGAAACATCAGTTGATGAATGGAAAGATGTATTTGAAACCAACCTTTTCGGCACTTTAAAACTGATTCAGTTTTTAGTTCCTTTTTTAGCTAAAAGCCAGGTGGCGCATGTTGTAAATATGGGAAGCATGGGCGGTTTTCAGGGCAGTGGAAAATTTGCCGGTTTATCAGCGTATAGCTCCAGCAAAGCTGCTTTGGCAAATCTTACAGAATGTCTGGCTGAAGAGTTAAAATCATTCAATATAAAAGTAAATTGCCTGGCTTTGGGTTCTGTAAATACAGAAATGTTACAAGCTGCGTTTCCTTCGTATATAGCGCCGGTAAACAGTAACGAGATGGCGAAATATATTGCTCATTTTGCTTTGCATTCCTATCCATATTTTAATGGAAAAATTCTGCCAGTATCAGTATCAACTCCGTAAATAAATTTCAATTTATAAAGCTTGTCTTTATTATCTTCACACGTATTATAAAAACGCTGTCATAAATCTTCCGAAATAAAATTTCCTTATATTCAAATCTAAAACAATAACTCCTATGCCTCACAGTATAATTGCCGGAATTGGCATGTACATACCCGAACGAATTTTTACCAACGAAGAGATGTCTAAATACATGGATACCAGCGATGAATGGATACAGGAACGCACCGGTATTAAGGAAAGGCACTTTGCAAACCGTTATAATGAAACCACCACAACAATGGGCATTGAAGCGGCTAAAATTGCAATAGAACGCGCCGGTATTACACCGCAGGATGTTGACTTTATCATCTTTGCAACCTTATCGCCCGATTATTATTTTCCGGGTTGCGGCGTATTGGTGCAGCGCGAGATGAAGATGAAAGAAATTGGTGCGCTTGATGTGCGCAATCAATGCAGTGGTTTTATTTATGCGTTAAGTATTGCCGATCAGTTTATCCGTACCGGCACATATAAAAACATCTTGGTTATTGGCAGCGAAAAACACTCTTTTGCTATTGATATGAACACACGCAGCCGTAATATTTCTGTGATTTTTGGTGATGGCGCCGGTGCTGTTATTGTTCAACCAACAGAAGAAGAAAACCGCGGCATTTTGAGCACGCATTTGCATAGCGATGGCAACGATGCCGAGATGCTTTCTATCCGCAACCCGGGCACACATTCTAATCATTGGGTAAAAGGTTTGGCCGATTATGAAGATGCAGAGATTGGAGAATCTTATGTAAGTCATGCGATGATTGACAAAGCTCAGAATCTTGCCTTTATGGATGGACCTGAAGTATTTAAAAAAGCTGTTGTTAAGTTTCCCGAAGTTATACAAGAAGCACTCCTGACAAATAACTACAAAACAGCGGATATAAAGTTACTTGTGCCTCACCAGGCGAATTTGCGTATCAGCCAGTTTGTGCAACAAAAATTAAAGCTGAGAGACGACCAGGTATTTAATAATATTCAAAAGTATGGAAATACAACCGCCGCTTCCATTCCTATTGCCTTATGCGAAGCCTGGCAGGAAGGTAAAGTAAATAAAGGCGATTTGGTTTGCCTGGCGGCTTTTGGAAGTGGATTTACCTGGGCAAGCGCTTTACTAAAATGGTAAGATGAACTATATTTTCTAAAAAGAAAAAGACATAAGAAATGCTTATGTCTTTTTAAGTATAAATTACTGTAATCTCAAAAAAGTGAATTACAACTTTATATTTATCTTACCTTCTTCAACACCTTCAACATTTTTAGAGGTAAAAATGCTTTTGCACGTTTCCTGAATCAGTTTAAAAATATCGTCGGTAGTGCCTGTATGGTTTATTGTAATTACAGAAGCATCGTGGCTAAATTTATACGTAGTAGATTGCACACCACTACACGCTTTTATATCTTCATTTAGTGTTTGCAAAGTAGAAAAGTCAGCACCACTTACAGTAAAAATAGTTGTGTTATTTGTAGGCACCGCCGCAGTTGTAACAGTTGGTGCAGCCGCGTTTGCTTTCGAATCTTCTGTTGTTTTTGCAGCTTCTTTTGGTGCCTTATCTTTCTTTTTAAATAAGCTGGTTAACTTGCCAAGATTAGATTTTAAGCTATCGGCTTTTACACCAAGATTACTTAGCTGAGAGTTAGCAACAGCACCTTTAGCAAGTAATGCGTCAACTTTTGTTTGTGCGTTGATAGTAGTAGAATAAAAAATAGTGCAAAGCAGAATATAGGCAAAGGTTTTCATAGTGAGGGGTGTTTGTTAAAATAAAGAGAATCTTTTACAATCTAAAAGTAAAAAGTTTTTGAATTGAAAAAAATTAAATTTTGAAGTGATTTCTTATTTTAATTCAAACAAAACTGATTCAACCTTATTAAAAAACTATTGTTCGATTGTTTTTGGGATATACTTTTTGCCTCAAACTATAAACAGACTTTAATAAAACATGATTTCATCATTTTGTAATTCTCTTTTAAAGAGAGCAAGTTTAGGATAATAACTTATTGACACAAGAATATCGAAGGCAGCATAATAAGTGAACAAAGTGCGACCGGTAAGTACAGCGAGAAAACAGGAAACCAAACAAGAAAATAAGTACCACAACATTCTGAATGTATAGAGCTTTTCATATTCCTGAACCCTGGCATCAAACTCATCAATTATAATTAAGGCAAGCAACTGTTTCCTCTGGTATTTTGAATGCCATACAGACAATACAACCATCACCGATAAAATAGGCAAAGTTAATTTGGCGCCGGGATCAAAACCATGCAAAAGATACATACCATTAACAACAAGAAGATAAGAAGTTATCGTGCAAATGATATTCACAATAAGAACCTGGTAAAAAACACTTTTATATTTTTTTACATTAACGACATATAAATCCATAAGGCTGTAAAATCATTTCAATACCTGTAAATGTAAACATCAAAACAAGACAGATAAAATATTACTGTATCAACGAATCGTTCAACGGAAAATTTTTAATTACTTCTACTTTTGTTTTGAAAATTTCTTATCAAATCATGGATGTTTTTTATATAAAAAGGCAGGAAAAAATCAAGCTTCCAATCGTATTGAGTATTCCGCACGCAGGAACTTATTTTCCGGAAGATATACAGGCAGAAATGAAAACAGGTTTGCTTCCGCCGGACGATACAGATTGGTTTGTAGATAAGCTGTATGATTTCGCGAACGACTTAGGCATTTTAACAATTAGCGCCAATTACAATCGTTGGGTAATTGATTTGAATCGCAATCCCGATAGCACGCCGCTTTACAATGATGGCAGAGTCATAACCGAACTTTGCACAACAACAGATTTTCTGGGAAATACGATTTATAAAGATGAACGAAACAAAATAACAACAGACGAAATCAATCGTCGCAAAAAGCTATATTTTACACCATATCATAACGCTTTACAACAGCTATTGAACGAAGTAAAACAGCAATTTGGCAGCGTGTTGTTATGGGATTGTCATTCCATTCGACGCCATGTTCCATCTATTTATAAACATCCGTTTCCCGACTTAATTTTGGGCAGTGCAGATGGAACGTCTGCGTCATCGCATATCATTGATTTAGCTTTACAAATGCTACAAAAATCAAGGCATTCTGTTTCACATAATCATCCGTTTAAAGGCGGTTATATTACAAGACATTTTGGTAAACCAGAACATCATCAACATGCTTTACAACTTGAGATGGCAAAGCCTTTATACATGGACGATAACGAACGTGATTTTGATGAACAACGAGCCGATAAAACAAGAGACTTACTTGGCAAGACAATTACATCTTTAGGAAAAAGTTTGTCTTAACTGCATATCAAAATGCGGTAGGCAAGAACAGTTTCTATTCCTAACATTGCATCACAAATCGCAAGACAATCTGCATGAAGTATTATTCCTTTCACTCGTTATTACTACAAGATGGCTGGTTAAGTCCGGCTTATATTGGCATTGATGAACAAGGCATTATTCAATACTTATCAAGCCAAAAACCGCAGGAAGAAAATCTAACGATAGAAACGATAAATGCAGCCGTTTTACCCGGATTTCAAAATGCACATTCACATGCTTTTCAATATGCAATGGCGGGCATGGCAGAGCAACATACAGAAGGTATAGATGATGATTTCTGGAGCTGGCGCGAAGCTATGTACAAATGTGCTGAAACCTTTACGCCGGAACAGGTTGAACAGGTTGCCACAGCTTTATATAAACACTTATTGCGCAACGGTTACACATCCGTTGCCGAGTTTCATTATCTGCATCATAATGCAAATGGAAAACCATACGATAATCTGGCAGAAATGGGTGAGCGATTGGTGGCTGCCGCTAAAAATGCAGGCATCAAAATTACATTGGTTCCGGTTTGGTATCAACGGGGAGATTTTGGTAAAGAGCCGCAACAAAGACAACGACGTTTTATTTCGCAAACGTCAAAAGATTATTTTGATCTATTAGAAGCGAGTAAAAACGCGACCTCTTATTATGATAAAGCAAAGCTTGGTTTTGGCGTTCATTCGTTACGTGCGGTAGAGGCAAAAGAGATTCTTTTTTGTTATGAACAAGGACCAAAAGATTTGCCTTTTCATCTTCATGCGGCAGAACAGTTGGCGGAAGTAGAAAGAAGTGTTTCTTATTTGCATAAACGACCCGTTGAATGGCTGTTAGAAAATCTTCCGTTGAATGATCGTTTTCATATTGTTCATTGCACGCACCTGACAGATGAAGAAACTGAAGGCTTAGCAAAAAGTGGCGCTAATGCTGTTCTTTGTCCCGGAACAGAAGGCAATTTGGGTGATGGTATTTTTCGGTTAACCGACTTTGCGAAAGCAGGCGGAAACTGGAGTATCGGAACAGATTCGCATATCAGTTTAAATCCGCTGGAAGATTTGCGCTGGCTGGATTATGCACAAAGAGTAACGAGACATAAACGCAACACATTCGCCGATGGCGCCGCAACGTTGATAAATAAAACATTCTTCGCCGGCAACAAAGCAATGGGAAACAAACCGGGAAACTATTTTGCTATTGGCCAGCCTTTTGATGCGGTTGCATATGATATGAATCAACCGTTACTTCAACAATCGGGCTTGCAACATCTGCTTTCTGCGATTGTTTATACAGCCGATCCTTCAATGATATTGGGAACTTTGGCAGATGGAAAATGGGTTTATAAAAGATGATATAAAGACTTTACTTTGCTTTGATAAAAGATAAATTAATTGCAGAATGTTGAACGGAGCGTCGCAAGAAACGATCAACCGGAGTTTCAGACGCTGGTTCCATAATCCTGTATTTTGTATTCATCTTTGCTAATTCGTGCATGAAACCCTGTCATCCGTGTTCCAAACTCCCACTTCTATAAACAACAAAAGCCTTCACATGAGGAGCGTGAAAGCTTTATCAATTCAATGTTTTAAAAGACTATTTCTCGGCTAAGAAATCTTTTACTTTATCCTTATGAACAATTTGTTCTTTAAAAGTATAAGCGCCGGTTTTCGGGCTGCGGACAGCCTTAATTACTTTTGTCCAGTTCTTTGCCTCAGCGGCTGCTTTTACGTCTTTTACCTTCGCGTTTTTGGAAGCTGCTTTTGCCATAATTATTTAATTTCTTTATGAACAGTTACTTTTTTCAAATTCGAATTGTACTTCTTCAGTTCAATACGTTCCGGTGTATTTTTTTTGTTCTTGGTGGTAATGTAGCGGCTGGTACCAGGAACGCTGGTTGTCTTTTGCTCGGTACATTCTAATATCACCTGAACGCGGTTTCCTTTCTTTGCCATTGTAGCAATAATTTATAAAGTAAAACTTAGATTTTTGTTCCTTTTTCTCTCAGGTCTTTTACTACGGAAGCCAAACCATTTTTGTTGATGGTGCGCATTGCATCGGTAGAAAGCTTCATTGTAATCCAGCGGTCTTCTTCGGCGAAGTAAAAACGCTTCGTTTGTAAATTTGGTAAAAAACGTCTCTTAGTTTTTATATTCGAGTGCGATACGCTGTTACCAACCATCGGCTTTTTACCTGTAACCAGACATACTCTTGCCATAACGGTAATTTTTTTCGGACGGCAAAGGTAGCCAAAGAGAGGAATTTTCCAAACTTATTTCTCCTTTAATTGTTTATTTTATTTAATTTTTAGGGAAGCCGCCAGTTTGTAAATGATATTTGTAAACGATTGCCAGCTGTATTTCTTTTTTTCTTCTCGTAATTGTGGCAAAAAATAATCTTCGCCGAAATGATATAATTCTTCAATTTTTTGCGCAATATCAATTGCATTGGGTTCTGCCACCAAGCCAACTTTTAACGGAACCATAGCCGGAAGTCCGCCGACATTGGTTACCAGCATTGGTTTTTCGAAATGATAAGCCAACGGAGTAACGCCGCTTTGCGTTGCGTTTTTATAAGGCTGAATAACGAAATCGGCCGCGCTGAGATAATATTTTACTTCACTATCCGCAATGAAACCGGTTTTTAAAATCAGAGAATCGCGAATACCGAGTTGCTCAATTTGTTGCTCATACATGTCTTTGTTTTCATAAAATTCACCGGCAACCAGTAATTTGATATTGCTCTCTTTCTTTTTTAAAATACTCATTGCTTCCAATAACAAATCCAAGCCTTTGTATTTACGAATGAAGCCAAAGAACAAAATAATTTTCTCACTTACCGGAATGTTCAGATGCTTTTTAGCTTCTTCTTTACTAAGTGCTTCACCAAAATTATCATATAACGGATGCACCGTTTGAACAGCCGGTTTTTGAGTAAAAGTTTGTAAATCCATCATCACTTTATGGCTCATCGTAATGAAAGCATCAACCGGTTTTATAAAGTATTGCGTGAATTGTTTATCGCCAATACGATGTTCGTGCGGAATTACATTATCAGCAATACAAATCACTTTTGTGTGGTTATTTTTTTTTGCAATACGCAAGATGGTTCCTAAGCAAGGTGCCATAAAAGGCAGCCAGTAACGAACACTGATTATATCCGGACGAAGTTGTTTTAATTCGTTGCCGACTTTTATCCAGTTGAATGGATTTAGGGAATTGATTTTTACTTTAATAATAATATCGGTTGGCGCTGTTTCAGTTGAATATTGTGAAGTGCCGGGAAATAAGAAAGACGGATATTGAAGCGAAAAAGTATAAATAACAACTTTGTTTCCTTCCTGCTGAAATTGTCTTGCCAAACGTTCATTAAACGTTGCCATGCCGCCGCCGCGTAAAGGATAAGCCGGACCTAAAATAACAATGGATTGACTCATAAAAATTACCTGTTGATGCCGATTGTATCTTCAACAAGATAATTATTCCGGTCGGCAGAATTGCGCGAAATCAGCTCAGCAACAAAGCCCGATAAAAATAATTGCATACCAATAATCATGGCTGCTAACGCGATATAAAAAGAAGGGCGATTGGTTAGGGCAAAATCGGTAACAGAAAGTTTGGCAATCAATAAATAAATCACCATAATAAAACCAATAAAAAAACAAAGTGTTCCATACAAGCCAAAAAAGTGCATTGGTTTTTTGCTGAAACGGCTTACAAACATGATGGTTCCCAGGTCAAGAAAACCATTTACAAAACGTTCCAAACCAAACTTGGTAACGCCATATTTGCGCGGGCGATGTTCAACAATCTTCTCTCCTATTTTCTTAAAGCCCGACCATTTGGCAATCACAGGAATATAGCGATGCATTTCGCCATACACTTCAATTCCTTTTACAACTTTGTTTTTGTACGCTTTTAAACCGCAGTTAAAATCGTGAAGCTGAATGCCGGTTACTTTACGGCTTACGCCATTGAATAATTTGGAAGGAAGATTTTTGGTTAGCGTATTATCGTAACGCTTTTTTTTCCAGCCGCTAACCAAATCAAATTTATCATTTACAATCATGCTGTACAAGCCGGGAATTTCATCGGGAGAATCCTGCATATCGGCATCCATCGTTATCACCACATCGCCTTTGGCTGCGCGAAACGCTTCATTTAACGCAGCCGATTTTCCATAGTTGCGTTGAAATTTTATTCCTTTAAAACAATCATTTTTTTGAGATATATTTTCTATGACTTCCCAACTGTCATCTGTGCTTCCGTCATCAACCATAATAACTTCGTAAGAAAAATTATTTACTGTCATCACGCGTGCAATCCAGTCGCACAATTCGGGCAACGATTCTTCTTCATTTAATAATGGAATAACAACAGAAATGTTCATGGTTGAGATTCGCCGATTTGATTTATTTGTGTAAACGGATCAACAGGTTTTTTCTTTGCGATAGCCGCGCCAATTAAAGAGGCAATAATACCAATTACAACATTGCCAAACAGGCTGCCGCCTATGGTAATAATCATAAAATTGTTCGATATCATTTCCATTCCTTTTTCAACCTGATCGTCGGTTACCTGTTTGTTCTGCCTCATTTGTTCTTTCATCATCTGCAACATCTGGCTTCGATAATCCGGCGTCAAATAAATAAAGAGAAATGTAAACAAAAAGACAATTAATGTTGTAATACAAATCGTTTTAAAACCAAAGCCAAAGCAGCTACTGAACGTTACAAAATTGTTTTGTGCATTGCTCCACATGCTGATAAAAACAATCACAAGTATTACATAAACCACTGCTGGAATCCAGGCTGTCCAACCTTGCTCAAACACAAGCCCAGTAAAATAATAAGCGAGAAACAGAACAACAGAAGTAAGACCAATGATAAGCCCGGCAGCGAGCGGAGTAATAGGTTTTTTTTCCATTTTGTTTAATTAAAATTGTTTATGAATAATACCCAATATTTTTCCTTGTAAAGGCACTTGTAAAAAAGGCGAATTGGCTGATTTGCTTTTTAAATTTTCTGTTGTTAATACTGTTTTTTCGTCGCGGCTAAATAAAGTAAATTCAGCTGTATTTCCTTTTTCCAAACTTACAACCGGTACATTAAAAATACTTCTTGCATTCAGAGAAAATAATGCAACCAATCTTTCGAGCGGCAGTTGCGGAAAGGTAGAATTGATAACAGCAAAACTCGTTTGCAAACCAATCATTCCATTTTTCGCATATTCAAATTCGCAAACTTTATCGTCCCAATGTTGTGGTATATGATGCGTGGCAATACAATCAATTGTGCCGTCTAATAAAGCTGTCCGCAACGCTTCTCTGTCGTCTTTACTTCGCAATGGCGGATTCACTTTTAAGTTGGTATCATACGCCTGCAAATCTTCATCGCAAAAGTAAAGATGATAAGGCGTTACACTGCATGTAATGTTCAATCCTTCTTTCTTTGCCTGCCGTATCAAATCAATTCCTTTTGCCGTAGAAATGCCTGTGATATGAAGTTTACTATCTGTGTATTGAAGCAAGCCAATATCTCTTTTTATGGATACTTCTTCGCCAATTGCGGGAATGCCCGGCAAACCCAAACGCGTTGAAATAATGCCTTCGTGCATAAGTCCGCCGGCATTGATATTTTTATCTACCGGAACCTGTATAATAACGCCATTAAAAGACTTTACATATTGCAACGCTTTCAGCATAATCTGTGAAGATTGCACAGGTTGCAAACCATCGGTAAAAGCCACCGCGCCGCTGGTGTACATATCATACATTTCTGCAAGTTCTTTGCCTTCGCAATTTTTAGTAATTGCGCCTAATGGTCGTATTGTAGTTGCTAACTCTTTTGACTTTTGAACAATGTATTCAACGCCGCTTTTGTTATAAACAGCCGGATTTGTATTGGGTAAAACAAAGACTTGTGTGTATCCACCGGCCGCCGCAGCAGCAACGCCTGATTGCAGCGTTTCTTTATGTTCAAAACCAGGATCGGAAAAGTGAGAAAAGACATCAATCCAGCCAGGCGATAGAAAGATTTTTCCATCGCCTTCTATGGTCTTGTGTGCCTGTAAAGAAATTGTTTCTTCAATCGCTTCTATAATGCCACCCAAAACAAAAATATCTTTTACAGTACCGTTATGAATTGAGTTTGGATCAGCAATAATGACTTGTTTTAGCAGGATATTCATGCGCTACCGCAAAATTTGGCGCAAGATAGCAGGAATTTCATAAAAACACTTTTACATTTGCCCCCTTTCAGAGAAACCGTTCGGGATGTGGCGCAGCCCGGTAGCGCACTTGCATGGGGTGCAAGGGGTCGCAAGTTCGAATCTTGTCATCCCGACAATCGTTTGATAATAATAAGCCTGTAAACTAAATCATTTACAGGCTTATTATTTATTGCTATTATGATTACTCCCACATCTTACTTACGGTTACTTAAGTCCGTTTGGTAAAGTGCTCACTGATGTCCATCCGCCGTCAACAATCAGGCTTTGCCCGGTAATGTGCTTGGCATTGTCTGACACTAAAAACAAAGCGGCATTCGCGATGTCTGAAACATAGGCCGGGCGTCCCATGGGTGTGATGTCTGACCAGATTTTTTCATAATTCTCTTCTTTTGTGGTGCGTTCTGTTAACGTGGCTCCCGGCGCTACTGTGTTTATGGTAATTTTATATTGTGAAAGCTCGATCACGAGGTTCTTAGCCAGCATTTCCAGAGCAGCTTTCGTCATGGCATAAGCGGCAAGACTTTTTAACGCCTGGTGCCCGACCACAGAAGAGGTAAATAGTATAGCACCGCCATCTGCCTGCTGTTTCATTTGTTTAGCGGCTGATTGTGCCAGAAAGAATGAGCCGCCGAGGTTTACATCCATAACTTTGGAAAAAGATTCTTTGCTGTAAGTAAGAAAATCGCCGTACAAAGTAATTCCGGCATTGGCAATTACAATATCCAGTTTGCCGTATTCTTTAACAGCCGTATTTACCATGTGATTGATGAAAGTAAGGTCAGCAGAATCGCCGGGCAACGCCAGACATTTACCGGCATGAGTTTCATTGATAAGCACTTCTGCCCTGGCAGCCAGCCCGGCATCAATATCATTTAAGATTACAGTGGCACCTTTTTCGGCAAGATTTTTACAAATTTCAAAACCAATTCCTTGCCCGGCACCTGTTACTATAGCTACTTTATCTTTAAAATTCATCTGGTATAAGTTAATGGGAATCTCTTACAACATTACTGCCTGAACCACCTCTTAAAAAATCCATATCAGCGCCTAAGTGAGCCTGCTGCACATGATTGGTATACATCTTTACATAGCCACGTTCTGTAACAGCTTCCGGCGGCAGGTAGTGTTTCCTTCGTTCAGCCATTTCTTCGACACTGATATCAACATTCAATAACCTGTTTGGTACATCAAGCGTTATCAGGTCTCCGGTTTTAATCATGGCAAAATTGCCACCTGTTGCAGCTTCGGGAGATACATGCAAAACCACGGTTCCAAAACCTGTTCCGCTCATCCTGCCATCAGATATACGCACCATATCTGTAATACCTTTATCCAGCAACTTTTTAGGTATGCCCATATTGCCAACTTCAGGCATTCCGGGATAACCTTTTGGACCCACATTTTTTAATACCAATACACTGTTTTCATCTACATCAAGTTCATCCGTATCAATACGCGTTTTAAAATCTTCAATGCTTTCAAACACAACTGCTTTTCCTGTGTGCTGCATTAAATGAGGGCTTGCCGCAGATGGCTTGATTACCGCGCCGGCTTCGCATACATTTCCGGTCAATACGGCAAGACCGGTAGCGGTGTTAAAAGGCGCATCAACCGTTGTAATAACATCGTTGTTATAACAGGCAGCCTGGCTGTAATTTTCGGCAATTGTTCTTCCGTTTGCGGTAATACAATTGCGGTGAAGCATAGTATCCAGTGCCTGTAAAACAACAGGCAAACCACCTGCATAAAACAAGTCTTCCATAAAGTATTTGCCGGATGGCTGAAGGTTGGCAATAAGCGGAATATTTTTAGAAAGCCGGTCAAAATCTTTTAACTCCAGCGGCACGCCAATTCTTCCGGCAATGGCTAATAAGTGAATTACAAAATTGGTAGAACCACCAATCGCCGCATTCGTTTTGATGGCATTTTCAAACGCCTGTATAGTCAATATATCCGAAAGTTTCAAATCTTCTTTTACCATTTCAACAATACGAAGTCCGGATAGCTGCGCTAACACTTTTCGCCTGGAATCAGCAGCCGGAATAGCGGCGTTTCCGGGCAAGGAAAGTCCTAACGATTCAACCATACAAGCCATCGAAGATGCCGTGCCCATAACAGCACAATGTCCCTGGCTGCGGCACATCGCCGCTTCAATAGTCAATAACTCTTCTTCTCTTATTTTTCCTGTGCGAACATCGTCGTGATACCGCCATACATCACTGGTACCTATCTGGCTGCCTCTATGGTTACCTGTAAGCATAGGTCCACCTGATACAACTATCGTTGGAATATTTACGCTGCAGGCACCCATAACCAATGCAGGCGTTGTTTTATCGCAACCGCAAAGCAATACAACACCGTCCAATGGATTTGCCCGGATTGATTCTTCTACATCCATACTAACCAGGTTACGATACAACATGGCAGTTGGTTTTATCAGCGTTTCGCCCAAAGACATAACCGGGAACTCAACCGGGAAACCACCCGCTTCTGAAATGCCACGCTTTACTGATTGAGCAAGGTCGCGAAAATGAGCGTTACAAGGTGTGAGTTCGCTCCATGTATTACAAATCCCGATCACAGGCTTGTTCTCAAATTCATAGTCTGGAATGCCCTGATTTTTCATCCAGGCGCGGTAGATAAATCCATCTTTTCCTTTACGGCCAAACCAGGCTCTGCTTCTCAATTCTTTCTCAGCCATGATTCCAATTATTGTTTTGAACGGCAGCTATATTGCGACTGCAGATGATATTTCTTTCTTTGATTATCCTGCGTTTCCGCATCAATATAATTTCAATTTTGGCAGTGTTTTTCAGACTCATTGGCTTAACAAATAACTTTGTATTTTAGGATGATTATAACTTGCAAAAAACAATTCATTTCCGTTATTCTGAAACTTCAATTTTGACGCAGGCGACAAGCATGAAAACAAAAGTACAATCGTTTTATTTACTTGTTTACCCAATGAATAATGTCAAAGTTATGGATGAGCAAAATTTAAAAAAAGAGATTGTGTAATTTATTGAAGTGCTTTCAAAATACATTCAATCAATACCAATGTAAAGTTGTGCGTATTGGATATGAAAATGTAATGAGTCATGAAGATATATCTTCTACTTTTTATTTCCACAAGCTTTACGTTTATATTCAAAATCCTGCCTGTCGAGCCAATCGGTTTGTCCCTCTAACTGAACCTCTTTTTTATAAATATAAAGCTGCTTTCCTATTGTATAAGTCTGCTTTATAACGGCAGCTTTGTTATTGTCATGATCGAAGCCGGAAAACTCTGTGATGATTTCTACATTCCCTTCAGGCGTACATTGTTTTGATGTGATTGTTGCGTTATTAATCTTTTTGCCATCATTAGAGATAATAAGAGTATCGGCTACTTTTTGGTTAGAATCTTTTGCGTAAATATGTAAAAAAACGAACTGGTTTGATGTGCCGATTTGCTTAACGATAAGTTCTGCCGGTGTTGTAAACGGCTTCCTGATGATCGTGCCGCTGTAATTCAATGTACCTTGCCAGCATCCGATTAAATTTTGAAACGCTTTAGCAGAAACAGTAGCGTTTTTTTGTGCAGCTGCGGAAAGGCAAAAAAGAATAACAAGAAGTGGAGTGAAAAATTTCTTTTTATTCATGAGTATTTGTATTGATTACACGACTTAACCATATCAATGATAAAGTCTTTTCAGAAGCTTTTGATAGATAACGCAGCCTAAAGTAAAACGAGGTTGTAAATCAAATGTACAAGGTATCAACCAGAAGTTTGATCAGCAGAATATCATTACACGATAAGTCTTGCCATCTTACTATTCTTACCAAACTACAACTATATCTGTTCGAAATAAATCTCACATAAAACATTCATACAAAAATCATTTCAAAGTTATATTTAAAGACGCATTGACCTGGAAGAACCCGCGTTGCAATCGAATCCTTATAATCTTTCTTATATCAAGATAAAAAAGTGGAAGAACAATTTCTAAAGCAATAAACAGATTCACATTATATCCAACTCTGACAACTTTCGACGCAACAGCAAGCTTTATGTTTGAAACCAAACGGAGACATAAAAAAGAGGCTCCGATATCGGAGCCTCTTTTTGAAAACGAATTTTAAAATTATTCTTTTACAATTCTATCCTGTTTAACGATTCTGCCATTTTTATCTCTGATGATAACCATATAAACACCAGCTGCTAATTTGCTCATACTAATGCGGGAAACACCGGCAAACGTTTTGTCTATTATCTTACTGCCATACATATCTGTTACCGTTGCAGAAACAGGATCTGTATAGTTGCCCATGTTTATTGTAAGCTCGCTGTGTACCGGGTTCGGATAGATGGATACACTTGCATTTGCCATTTCTATCGTACCGCGCGTTGCCGTACCCAGCGCCACTTTCAGAGTGTAACAGGTACTTGCGTTGTTGGCATTGTTATATCCATACACCTGCGCATAATAAGTTCCTGCTGCAGCCGTATAGCTGATGCTTTCGCTTGCAGTACCAGACTTTTGCGAAATGGCAACTTGCGTACCTGCACTATTGCGTAACCGCAAATCATAATCAGCAGGTAAAGTTGTTAATGTTGCAGTAATGGTTCCCGCGGTTGTAATAACAAATTTATAGTAGTCAACATCAGCACTTGGGCTAATAAGACCAGTAACATTTGTATTGAAAGGAATGGTGGCAGCACCTGTCGTTGTACCATTGGCAGAATTATCTAAACTGCTCTGGCAACCGCCGGTTGTAGTTGCGGTAGCAGTTGCTGTAATGGTGTAGCACGTAGTGCTGTTTGCACCATTGTAGCCGATCACTTTGATGTAATACGTTCCGGCTGCCTGGCTGCTTAACGAAACGCTTTCGGTAGCTGTTGAAGTTGTACTCGAGCCAAGCTGCGTACCGGCACTATTGTAAACATACAGGTCATAGTCAACACCGGACGGACCAGCCAGGTTGTAAGCAATATTGCTGGTAGCCGTAGTTGTTATTTTAAAGTAATCAACATCTGTACTTGTACTGATCGCCGCCGTATTTGTTACGCCTGATGTGATAGCGGCGGCTGTTGCCTGTGTTTCATTTGGTTCAAATGCCGTTGCACAAGTAGAAACAGCGCTGGTAGTGAATTGGGCTGTAGAATAAGCGCCTGTTGCACTGCTGCAATTCGCTCTCACTCTCCAATCATATAAAGTACCGGCAGCTAATCCGGTTATACTTGTTGAGGCAGATGTGGTAGCTACGGCTGCACTTATCCATGTTGATGAACTGTTGGCTTTATAGTCAACATCATAACTAACGGCTCCGCTTAATACCGTCCAGCTTACAGTTGCACTGCTTGTTGTAATGGAAGAAGAAGTTAAGCCTGCAACAGTACCGCATGTTGGCGTTGCGGAAGCTGTAGTAAATTGTGCGGTTGTATAAGCACTGGATCCGCTGGTGCAATTGGTTCTTACTCTCCAGTCATAAACAGTTGAAGCGGATAAACCACTTATGGCAACCGACGTAGCCGTGGTCGCAGTGGCAGCATTTGTCCAGGTACCAGATGAGGTCAGCTTATAATCAACATCATAGCCGGCTGCGCCACTCACGGCTGTCCAGCTAACGGTGGCACCCGTTGTTGTAATGGCTGATGAAGTCAAGCCTGCCGGCGCTCCGCATCCTGTGCCAGCCGCAATTGTAAAGTTGGTATTTGATATATCGAAGAAAATATTTCCAACGGATTCTATTTTTATTCTTGCCGTTGTTGTAGCTGTGTTCGGAATAGTTAATACTTCGCTTCCATCGTTAGGCGTGCTGGCTGCCAATACAGTTGGAAACGTTTGTCCGCCATCGGTTGACAACGATATTTTTACATTGGCGCAACTAACCGGTGCTGCCGTTGTGCCGGCAACAGCCCAGGTAATGGTTTGTGATGAACCACCTGCCCATGATACAGCCGTATTGGGAGAACTAACAGCAAAAGGTCCTGACGCTGCGCTCACGGTTATTGCCATGTCAGTAAAGTTGGTTTGTCCCACACTAACAGGAGCAGTTGATCTGTAAACCGCATTGTCTCTAACTGTTAACCGGAAATTTAAGGTTCTGGCAACTGAACTTAACGCTTCGGTATTTGTACCGGCATCACCACCTGTTAAAGGACCGCTTACCAGCGCTCCGGCAAGAATGGTTGCTAATTTTGGAAAGTATCTTGTGGGCGATATGGTTGGACTGAATGATATCCAGTTAGGACCACTGGCTTTGGTTGCACTTGCTACACTGTTGGCGCCCGTTTGTGAAGAAGATGCATTATCGTTTTCTTCCCAGCAATAGGTCAACACATCGCCGGCATCAGCGTCTGTAGCCGAACCTGTCAATGCAAAGGGTGTACTTTTAGGAATGGTATAATTGCTCACGGCTGCTACTACCGGAGTTGAGTTGGTGATAGTAGTTGTAACCGGGCAGGTTTTGGTTGCCAGGTTTGCCTGTATCTGTGCAATAGACGCTTCGTGGTAGATATCAATAGAATGTGCTGCCACATCCTGGCTGGTGATACCTGCATAACCCATAATTGTAATTCCAGAACCGATTTCTTTATTTACACCGGTACCTTCGTTTGAATAAGAAAAAGTATGGTTCGCGCCCATCTGATGACCGACTTCATGCACTACATAATCAATATCAAAATTATCTCCCTGCGGAATTCCATCAGCAGGAGAAGTAAACCCGCTGCCTTTTGATCCATTCGTACAAATACAACCAATACAACCTGCGTTTCCGCCGCCGCCGGAAGCGCCAAACAAATGACCAATGTCATAATTCGCTTCACCAATAACAGAAGTTAATGTCTTTTGCAATTGCGCATTCCATGTTCCTCCGGCTCCGGCAGATGCCGCATCGTAAGGATCTGTAGATGCATTATAGTAAATCACATTGGTTGTAGCGGCTATCAGGTTTAAATGTACGGCAAGGTCTTTTTCATATACGCCGTTGCAACGCGTAAGCGTGTTGTTGATACCTGCCAGCACTAACGATACCTGCGAAGCGCTTGTAGCTCCAAAATAGTTTGAATATTCTGCCGTTACAGACTGCGCTAAACGCATCGTTTTTAAATTCGCGCCCGACCTTCCGGTAACAACGTTTGCAGCCGCCACTTGTTCACTCAGACCGTTCGTAAGTTTTGCGTCTGCGGTCGTACAAGTCCAGGGCAGTTTTCCTTTGTCTCGTTGAGAAGTATATACTGAATATATAGCGTGGTCTTTAGAATAAGGCTCAATAAATTCATTCTCTTTTTCAGTTCTGAAAATCATTGTCTGTATGCCTTGCGGAGAAATACTGAGTTTCAGCGTAGCAAGTTTATCTGTAATGCCTCTTCCTGAAAACGCCCTGATTTGAGGGAACTTAGCTTGCAACTCCGGGTCGAAGTTTGAAGCTTCATATACTTCGAAGTCTTCTATCATTCCCGCGGCATTGGGTAAGGAAATGATGGTTGATTTGTTGGATGATTTCCTGTCAACAACAGATAACAATTTTTGTTTGAAGGGTTCAAAATTTAAACGGAACAATTTGAATTCTTTAGGATAAGCTTTCCGTAAAGTAGCTTTATCAGCAAGAATTTTACTTTTGCTTTCTGTGCTTAAGGACCAGAATTTGTTGGTTTGAGAAAACCCGGACGCCGTAAGCAATAGCATTACAGCACTTAGCAGTAACAGTCTTTTCATGTGTGGTGATTATTGGTTAATATTGATTCATTGTGAGGGGCTAAATATAACATCTCTTTCACAATAACTGCAACACAAACACAACAATATTTTTATTGCCTTTCTGCCTCAATATACTTTGAGAAGAGTTCATCAACAGGAAGAATAATCTTAATACGGCACAATTGAACAATTATATAAATAGAAAACTGATTGGAACTCTGGCATTGTAATCTGACAGGATATTACAATACATTTTTTAGCTTCTCAGGAACTGTTTTAGAATGTAAAATCTAAGGGTTTTGTGTCGCCACTTACATGAAACCTGGTATTGTTGAAATACTTTTGCGCAGTCTTAAGATCGTTATATAATAAGCTCTTAGCTTAGTAAACTATTCAGGATTTCTTTTGATTGATTTTAGCAAAGCAATTCATAAGTAACCGACAAATCTGGCTTTATAAGAAGTACACAAAAGCCAGCAATTATTCAATTGCTGGCTTTTGATTTTTATCAACTTTATTAACCGGCCATCTCTCCCATTGCAGGATCGGTTTTAGAAGGCTTGCCCATTTCAATACGACCGGCATAACTTTTTTCAAAGCTTCTGTTATCACTCATTGTTATACTGAAATCATACCAGCCAAAGCTTTTGGAAGTATCTATAAATAGGGTTGTTATCTTGTTATTACCGGCTGGCAAAACTTTGCTTTGCGCCGGATTTTTATAAGCCTGATCTGTTACCGTTATTTTTTGTTGCGTAGTACCATGGTTAATGATTTGTATCTCTGCCTTATCCTGTTTATATGCAACATGAATAGTCAGCTTCGGATCGTTTTCATCACCGGTGAAAGCACGATAAAAACCATTCGGACCATGCACTAACAAATGATATTTGCCATTATCAAAATCGCTGAACCGCCAGTTGTCTGCCACACTATCACCGGCTTCTGCCGCATACGCTTGTTCAAGCAAATCGTGTTGTTTATAATGATGCGCATACACCCTGAAAGGCGCACCGGCTGCTTTGTTTCCAAACTGTTTATTGGCGGCAGTAAACTTTATATCGAAACTCTTGCTATCCTTATTCACATTGCCGTCTGCATAAAGTTCGTAAGGCAAAGCACAAGAATCGCGTGTGCCTTTCTCCTGCTGCGGCATAAAATTGTTATTGTAAGGTTGCCCGTTATATAACTGTATTTCTTCAGCAGAAAGAAGCTTATAATCATCCGGTTTTTTCTTGAATTGCGCCTGGTGTATATTTTCAATAAAACTGTCTTTATTTACAAACGCCAAATCATGTTTCTCACCGTTATATTGTCTGAATACAGACGTAAGATTTCCGCACACAGCACGCCGCCAGGAACTAATATTTTCTTCCGTTATTTTTTTGCCCGTTTTCTTTTCTAAAAAAGTTTCTAAAAACTGTAATGAAGATGTATGATCGAATACTTCGCTGTTTACAAAACCACCACGACTCCACGGCGATGCAATAACCAACGGAACACGATAGCCCAAACCAATCGAACTTTCGCGCAGGTATTCTTCTTTTGCTTCTTTACGGCGATGTTCTTGTTCCATCGTAACAAAATCAGAACTGGCATCAATTCCTTTTGATGTTTTACCTGTTAAAGGATTCTTCGGATTGGGCGCTGTAAACGGTGGCACATGATCGTAATAGCCATCGTTTTCATCGTAAGTCAAAACAAAAATTGTCTTCTTCCAAACGTCCGGATTTTTGGTTAATATATCTAATACTTCTGACACATACCAGGCGCCGTACCACGCAGAACTTGGATGATCGGAAAACGTTTCCGGCGCTACCAGCCAGCTTACCGTTGGCAGCTTGCCATTGTTTACATCTTCTCTAAACTGATACAGCACATCGCCCTTTGGTACATTCACATCGCGTTGTGTTCCGGCATCGTCATAAGAAAACTTTGAAAGCTGGTAAAAAGACGGATCTTTTTTATTATTACTAAACGCTTTTTCGTGAATGTTTTTTTCAGCTTGCGAAAGAGCATCGTACTTTTCTCTTGTGTAAATAAGAGATTCTGCTTTTACTTTTTCGAGCAGGTTTTTTTTCTCAGCAAGCTTCTTTTTCTGCGCTTCCGATTCATCATTTTTTGCAGATGAAGAATGCACTGCATTTTCCAGTTCTTCTATTTCCTTTGGTAATGTTTGCTGCGCCTTTTGCAGGTAATTTATATATCGCTCCGATAACTTTACGTTGTATTGAATAAAGTATTCCAGCGGGTTATCGCCAAAATTTGCCATCCACTCATCTTCTTCTCCGGTAAAACCGCCATCAACACTAATATCGTTCTGATATACCTTCCACGAAACACCATTTTCCTCAAGCCTTTCAGGATATGTTTTCCAGTTTACCATCGTTTCATAATCGGCATCTTCATTCCATACATTGGCTTGTGATGTATTATTTTTTTCAGCTCGTATGGTTCCGCTCCAGAAATATAAACGATTAGGCGTTGTGCCGGTAAGCGAAGAACAAAAATTCTGATCGCATATTGTAAACGCATCGGCTAAAGAATAATAAAACGGAATGTCTTCCCGGTTATAAAAACCCATTGTCATGGGTATCTTTTTATAATCTTCCTGCCAGGGATGTTTTACATGCAACCATTTATCGTAATGCCCGTTATTGCGCGCATCAACCTGATTTGACCAGCTATGCGGCAGCGAACTCATCCAGGTAGCTTTTGTATTTTTTATATCTAATCTGAAAGGCGCATACGTTTCGCCATCGGCGTTTGTTTGCAGCCATACTTTGTTTTTATTGGGTAACGAAACAGCGCGCGGATCGTTGTAACCACGCACGCCCTGCAAGGTTCCGTATGTATGATCGAACGAACGGTTTTCCTGCATTAAAAAAACAATATGCTCGGCATCTAAATACGTGCTGCCAACAGCCGGATCAATAGCCATTGCTTTTTGTATTGATGCTGGTAATGCGCTCCATAAACCAGCGCCGCCGGCTAATAAAGATGCTTTTTTTATAAACTCTCTTCTTGAATCCATTATGCTGTATTGTTTACGTAAAAGTAGTATGAAAGAGCTTGAGTTGGCAGAGCTATAAAAATTTTAAAGAAAAATAATATATTGAATAGAAATTGTGCATTGAGCGGCAGTTTTAGTATAAAATGTATTGATGTAAATAAGGAGCGATTGTAAAGTGCGGCAGCGCGTGAGGGATAGCAGCGGAAAGCCCGTAAAGCGCCGCTAAAGAAGTGACAAGAATACAAGTAACAAGGTTCAGGAATGAACAGCCGGCGCTGCGGACTTGTAGCGGATAGCCCGACCCAAAGGGGCACGCCCAAAAGCATTATCATTAGATCTTATATCTTTCGCTTGTGTTGAGCGGCTTTAGGCGTTTACTCTTTTACTCTCTCAGCACATAAATATTTAGCTACCGGCGCGGAGGCTGCCATACCTGCAATAGTTGCAACAAGATACACCCATACGTGTTCCAAATGATGTGATACCAACGCGGGCGCCAGCGATCTTACCGGGTTCATAGAAGCGCCGCAAATGGGACCGGCAAACATGGCTTCCAAACCAACTACGCCGCCAATGGCAAGACCGGCAAACATGCCCTGCTCTTTGCTACCGGTTGAGACATTGATAATAACCAGCATCAGGAAAAAAGAAAGAATAAATTCTAATATAAAAGATTGCATTTCGCTTCCGGCGGGCAGTGTTGCACCCAGGAATTCATTTTGTGGAAATAAAAATTTCAGCAGGCTGCTGGCGGCTATAGCACCAATAAACTGGCTGCCGATAAAAGGAAACAACTCTTTGCTTTTAAATTTACCGGAGATAGTAAATGCAATACTGACAGCGGGATTGAGATGTGCGCCTGAAATATTACCCAACGCGTAAATCATGCTCATTACAATCAAACCCCATGTAATGGCAACACCTGCATGTGTTATTGCACCGTTGGTTTGCTGATCTATGATAACGGCTCCTGTTCCGCAAAAAACAAGAGCAAACGTACCAATACATTCAGCTATACATTTTCTCATGGCTAATCGGTAATCCGGTGCGTAGGTTTTGGAAAGCCGGGTTTGAAAAAAGATAAACTGTTTATAATTACTTTAGACTGACTTTGTTGTTCTATCTCTTCGATAGCTTCATTTACCAATATTTTCAAATCTTCCGGCGTTGTTTGAACCCTGGCGTTGATTAACAGTTTTGCGCTTTTTGATTTATTATGCTCGATAGATTGAATGGGTTGAAAAGTAGCTGTATAACTTATTTTGATGGTGTCATCTACTAAAAATTTCAGATGCCCGATTGCCAGATGATGAGATTGGACTTTCTGATAAATAATTTCTGTTAGTTTGATGACTTCTTCTCTTGCATTATTATAGCTGCTGTACAATTCCAGTTCTTCATCCAGCCACGCTAACATGGCTTCGCCGGCTCCATAGGTTTCGTAATTGATTTGTAATGATGAAAGTCTGGTTGATTTATCGGTTTGATGGTGCAAAACATGTAACCAACTTGTTGAGCTATCAGCGTCGGTTGCGTTTATATAGATGATTGTTTTATCAGCGTATTGCTGTTGTAAAAAATGTTTTATGTCAGATAGTTCTTCTTCACTTATCAAATCAATTTTTGTAACAACAATATGGTTGGCTTCTTCTAATTGTTTATCATAAATATAACTAACCGTTTCATCAAATAAAGGCGTCTTTTTCAGGTAGAGCATTTGCAACAAGCGAACATCAGCAAACGTTGAAACAGTAACTTGAATATCAGTATGAAACTTCAATAATGGTTTCATAACGGTAGCAATAATATCGGTGCAGGAACCAACAGATTCTGCAAAAACAATATCCGGATTATTTGTTTCGATTAACGATTGAATATTGTCATCAAGCGAATTATAATTACAGCAAAAACATCCGTTAATGACTTGCCGGTTGGGAACGGAAAGACTTTCAAACAGCCCGGTATCAACCAACCTGATTCCCTGATCGTTTGTAATCACGCCAATCTTATAATCCTTATCCAGCAAGACTTTGCAGGCCGTTTGGATAGCGGTTGTTTTACCACTGCCTAAAAAACCACTGATTAAATGAATCTGCATTTTGTATATTTAAATTACGTATAACAATAGCAATCATCCTTACAAGTATCCATTGTTATTTGTACCGGATATCCTAATATAATTTCCTCAGGAAGTGCAGTTCGAACGTTATCAATAATAACATCAAATATAAAATCATCGTCCGCCGAATTGTTTTCTTTTGATAAGAAAACCTGTATTTTATCACCGGCTTGTAAACCTTCTAATTGCTGTTGAAGCAAAGGCAAAATTCCGGTTGAACCATGCAGATAATTTACAGGTGTTAATTGCATAGTATCTTCTAAAATATCGCCTTTACCATTGCGCATGATATATCGTAAAGCAACGACTGTATCAGCACCAATTATCATGCGGCTACAGCTTTACCATTTACCATCATTTTATCAATATCAATAGAACCATACGCAACTTTTACAACCGGTTTGCTGCCTTGCAAAGTAACCGTTCCAAAACCGGTAGCCGTTGAAAGAAAACAAGTAAAATCGCCAACCTTTGAGTTAACATGCAATGTTTTATCAACCGCATCATAACGCAAGCCTGTTAACGCCTGCAACATACCATAACTGCTCATGGCACGCGCATACCAATGTCCGCATTCATATTCATTAAACGGGTTGCGTATTTTGCCATCGTACCTGTCGCGGCAAAGTTTTACAATATCCAATCCTTCTTTTACATGTCCTGTCTCCATTAAATGCGCGGCAACCTGGTATTCAATCCCAGTCCATATTTCATCACTGTAAACAAACGGTAATGACAGCTTGCCACCTTTTGGCCAGGTACATAATAGTAAGCCGCCTTCTGTACCCAACGCATAGGCAGGGCGTTGCGGGTTCGCATGTTCTTTTAACGTGGTTCGCAAGTTGTATTTATGAACTGAAAGCAAATGACTGCTTACTTTTTTTTCATCAACAAAAGGAGGCAGGCTGCACATGCTGCCGATCCAGGCGCCTAAAATGCCATCGCTTAAACAGCCTTTTCCGTATTGATATTTTGGACCTTCCTGCTTTAATATATCAATGGCTTCAGCTGAATAATCGCCGCCAAACGACATGGCTTTTGCCGGGTTTTCTGCCTTTAAATTTTTGTATTCAATATCCTGGAAAAAATATTCACCGTTAAACAAATTGGTTTCGAGAAATTGTTTGCCTTTGTTGTATAACTCTTCATATTTATTTACCTCTTTACCCAAATGTTTACCCATTAAAGTAACAGCCGTTAAAGCGCCTAAATAAAACGAAGTAATCATACCATCCGGTCCCCAAAATTCAATGTCATACGTATTATGATGCGGCTCTTCTACCACACCTTTGCTTTTCGGATCCCACGTGGCAATACAATAATCCAGGCTCGTTGTAACAACCGGGTAAATCTTACGTAACCATTCATTATCACCGCTGATGCGCCAGTCGCGATACACTTTCATAATACCGCCAAGCTGACCATCTGATGCCGCATGAAAATCATGTTTTAATGGGCTGATGGGCATATTGGCTCTGAAACCCTGGTGACCTTCTTTATTTTGATTTTCGCAAAATTCTGTATTGCGTAAACTTCTTTCTAATGTTGGAAACAAGTGCGGAACCGCTTGTGCATAATTCCAAACATGCGTGCACGAACCATGACAGCAACCGCCTTCATCGCCGCTTCCTTCCCAACTCCATAACCTGCCATCATATTGTCGTAATACGGTTGGCGATTTGATGATAGTAAGATTAGCGGCTACAGCTTCCATCACTTCAGGCGGCAATGTACTGGCATAAAAAGCATCGTTAAACAACTTTGTTTTGCTATATAAATCACTATAATTTTTTCGCCAGTAATCGGCCACTTCTTCTATGTTGACAAAGCGACTGCTATACCACGGTTTATAATTAGCAGACGGACTTTTCTTTCCATTCTTCACACCTAAATCTTCCGGCATGGCGCAGCAGCCATTATCAGGATTACAATCATCTTTTGGCACCACGTCACCAATATGCCAGTCGCTTTCCGGCACATACCACGCGGTTAATACTTTAACTGTTTTTGTAGCTCCAGCACCCAAAGTAAACGGAACAAATAAAGAAGCGCCCGGCGCATCTTTTTCCACGGGTTCGGTAGCTCTTGTTTTGCCATCGCGCACGGTATTCCACGCCATCGTAAGCGGATCCCACCAGCCGCCGCGAAACCAGCAATGGTCAACAACTGTTGCATCATCATCTGTAAAAAAAGCAAAGCTGGCTTCGGCTTGCGGCTTGTCTTTTACAGCTTCTTGTTGCAATACAAAACCATTTTTTGTTTTGCTGATTTTATTAACAGCACCATCTTGATTCACCAAAAAATTTTTTGAATTGAATGAAAAAACAGCCTCAAAAGTTTTTGTGCTTTTGTTGGTGAATGTATATTCGATAGCACCTGCAGGCAGACTGCTGTTATCTTCATCTGTTGGTATAAAAGGACTCCAGCCTTTTACTTCTACCTTCATAGGAATATCAGCATCCTGCAACTGTATGGTACCGAATGGAAACCGCGTAGTAAACTCTGCTTTTTGAAAGCGGGGCAAACCATACGTTGTGCCGGCTGCGCCATTGCCGGTGCCGCGTTGCCCAAACATTTTCCAGTCGGGCACCGGACCTTCCAACACCTTTACACCGTTTGCTAATCCTTTAATAGCAATCGCTGCAAAAAGTGACGGCTCGTTATAAATATCCGGCTTGTTGCGAACGCTCATGTGCGAGACAGCACCTGTGCCTTCCAAACAAAACATACCGGCACCTATGCCACCAATCGGGAAGGCAAGCCGGTTGAGATTTTCACCTGTATAAGGCGCATTGTATTTACGTTTGGCAGCCGCAATAGCCGGAGGCGTTTCTTTGTTTTCCTCTTTATTTTCTTTCCTGTCTTCGGCTTTTAATAAACCGGTTGGTGCCAAAGCGGCACCCGCGCCGCTTACTACAATTGATTTTAAGAAAGACCGCCGTTCATTCAGATTTGCCATTTAGAAAAATGATTTGTGATACGATAATACAAGCAATGAAAGGTTGATAATATTTTGCAACAAGCTAATGTTGTTTAACTAAAATACAGTTTATGTTACGAGCGTTTGAAACTCCGTTTTAGCATCGTTGTGTCACTCACTTGTACGCTTTGTTATCAATTGAACATTTTGAACCACGAAGACAAAAAGACAATCAAGTAACACAAAGAATCAGCAAGTCTTTCTTACAACATAATACTTATTACTTACTACTTACTACCTAATATTTACAACTCTCAATGATGATACTGCAAAACACTGGCGCCGCTTTCGTTAGCCAGTTCTGCTTTACTGCTTCTTTTGATTGCATACCAGCCAATAAACGCAAAGCAAACCATCGGAATGATAAATGCAGTTGGCATTCCTTTACTGTCGGCAATCAAACCCATAACAGGCGGACAAAACGCGCCACCGGCAACCGCCATTACTAAGAAGGATGCGCCTTTTTTGGTAAGCGGTCCCAGATCTTTAATACCTAACGCGAAGATGGTTGGAAACATTACCGACATAAAAAAATAAGTAGAGAAAAGCGCCACGACAGAAAACCAGCCAAGCCCCATAATAACAACAGCCACCAGAATTGTATTAACGATAGCATAGACCATCAGCAACCGTTGCGGAGCTATAAATTTCATAAAGTAAGAACCGCTTAACCGGCCAATCCAAAACAAACCCATACCGCCAATTGCCAATATTAAAGACGCCGCCTGTTCAGGATTTTTTGGCATGAATACACTGCCGAAAATACCTAAGTGCTGCATAATACCTTGTATTGGTTTTTCCAGATCTGGAATGGCTTCTGTAACGTAATTGATAAAGAATGAATTGATGCCTGTTTGCGCTGCTACATAGAGAAACTGGGCAATAACAGCGATGATAAAAGCGGGGTGCTTTAGCAAGTGGCTCATCGGCGGATCTTGCTCTGGTTCGCTGCTGCTTTGTTGCTCAATTTCGGGAAGTTTGGTAAATAAAAATACAAGCGCAACCACAACGACAATACATCCAACAATCATGTAAGGCGTTACCATAGATTCAAACTTATCGGCATCGCCATTGTTCTCCGAACCGAAGATGAAAAGTCCGCCCATTAACGGTCCTAATATCCAGCCAAGACCATTGAATGATTGTGAGATATTAATACGTCGGGCTGCATATTGTTTAGGACCTAACACTGTTGAATATGGATTGGCAGAGGTTTCTAAGCAAGCCAAGCCGCAGGCGATGATAAACAAAGCCATCAGGAAAGGAACAAACGATTCAAGCTTGGCTACCGGATAAAAAAGGAACGCGCCGAAACCAAACAAGGATAAGCCAATAATAATTCCTGTTTTGTAACCATATTTTTTTATAATCAAACCTGCCGGCACAGCCATAACCAGGTAACCGATATACAGAGAAAACTGAACAAAACCCGACTGCGCTTTTGTAACATGCAAGATGTTTTGAAAATGCTTATCCAGCACATCCAGCAAGCCATGCGCAAATCCCCACAATAAAAACAGGCTTGATATTAACGCAAACGGAAAGAAATAATTGGTGCCATCAGGGAGTTTGATTAACGAACCGGATTTGTCTTTTTTCATAGCAAATGTTTTAAACCACAGAGATATTAAGAGTATACAAGTTCACTAAATCTTTTGTGATTATATTTTGAATCGTTTTGTTATTAGATGATTGCAAGGCGCCAAGCAATTTATGTTGTAATATAAGTGCTGTTTATAGATTGCAAGAGATAAGAATTTAATTTTTGAGTTATCTCTTTTTTTTGCTTATTGATATGTACAGATGGCTTTGCGTTTTACAATTGCTTACGTTATCATACTTGTTTCTTTATAAGCTTTCTCAGTATTGCTTTGTGTTCTCAATATTTCTGCGGTTTACTATTTTGTAATGATGTCGCATCGCGGAGCGCGTGAGGGATAGCAGCGGAAAGCCCGCAGCGAGGTACGAGCGAGGACTTGCAGGTATAGCCCGACCGCTTGCGCAGCTTGCGGACACGCCATGATTATTATATCTTTTATAAAATAGCTCGCTGTTCATACATTATTTATACAAAGCGCCATACGTGTTGCAAGCCCGATAATCGGCACCTTCGGCATCGGAACCAAAAGCATTCCAGGCAGACGGACGGAATATTTTTTCGTCTTCAACATTATGCATATTAACCGGTATGCGCAACATAGAAGCGAGTGTTATTAACTGATGACCAATATGGCCATAACTGATAGCGCCATGATTAGAACCCCAGTGAGCCATTACGCTATATACATCGGTAAAAGCGCCGCTGCCCGTAACGCGCGGCACAAACCATGTGGTTGGCCATGTTTTATCGGTACGATCGTCTAATGTTGTGTGAACTTCGTTTGGCAAATCAATGGTTTCGCCTTCGGCAATTTGCAATACAGGTCCTAATCCTCTTACTAAATTGATGCGGCACATGGTTACCGGCATACCACCTTTTGTTGCAAATTTTGATGAATAACCGCCGCCGCGAAAATAGCCGTTATTAGCCGGATACCAGGTTGTTGCATCAAGACAAGCATCAGCTTCTTCTTCGCTGATTTCCCAGAACGGTTTCATCGCAGGTTTACCGTCTTTGCTTTGCTGTCCGCTGCCATCAAGCGTAGCCGAACCTGAATTGATCAAATGAATGAAACCCTTTGCGGCTGCGCCTTCCGGCTGATAACCGGTTACGCGCTGTACTGCTTCGGGACTCCAATACGTGCGCACATCGGCAAAGATTTGCGCTGTATTGGTAAGTAAATATCCGAACAACATACTGATGCCATTGAACGCATCGTTTTCGGTTGCTACCATATAAGGTGCCCGTATGCCGTTCCAGTCGAAAGATGAATTGAGAATGGCTTCGGAAAAATCGCCGTTCGGTAAAAAATCTGTCCACTGGCGTTGTCCCTGGAAGCCGGATACAATGGCATTATGGCCAAAAGATTCTTCACCAAAACCTTTCTCTTTGAGATGTTGATTTCCCGTCATGAGGTCGCGGATAATCATCGTCATTTTTACAACAAATTCCCAATGCTTATCTTTTTCTTCGCGCGAAAATTGTTTTTCTTTCGGGTTAAAATCTTCGCCTTCTTTACACTTTTCTTTTACCCACGTTAAGGCTTTTTCAAATTCCTCTTCGTTATAAATTTTCTTTTCAACACGACGCAATACTTCAGAAGAATCTACATATTCATTACGCATTCCAAGAAACTCTCTGAAGAAATCGGGAACCACAATAGAACCGGCAATACCCATAGAAACGGAGCCGATAGCGAGATAAGATTTACCACGCATCATTGCCACGGCAAGACCAGCTTTGGCAAAGCTTAATAAACGTTCTTTCACATCAGCTGGAATGGTTTCATCGCCTAAATCCTGCACATCTCTTCCATAAATACCAAAAGAAGGTAAGCCCATTTGATTATGCGCGGCTAATGTTGCTGCCAGATAAACAGCGCCGGGACGTTCGGTTCCGTTAAAGCCCCAAATGGCTTTTGGTAACTGCGGATTCATATCCATGGTTTCGCTGCCATAGCACCAACATGGTGTTACCGAAAGTGATACGCCTACATTATTTGCTTCGAACTTCTGCATACATTGCGCGGCTTCATACACACCACCAATACAACTGTCTGCTATCACGCATTGCACGGGCGAACCATCTGGATAATGAAGTTCTTTTTGGTATAAAGCAGCTACATTCTGCGCCATCTTCATCGTGGTTTCTTCCAGTGATTCGCGCACACCGCCAAGACGTCCATCTATAATGGGACGAATGCCGATTTTTGGATAAGTAGTCATACAAAAAATTATGAATTATGAGTTATGAGTTATGAATGAGGCGAATTTATGAGCAAAATCTATGTTTGGCTGTTCAATTCATCATTATCATTCATAATTTATCGTTCATCATTATTAAAACGCTTGTTTGATTTCGTTCAGGGATACGCCTAACAGCTTTTGCGCAATGGCATCGAGCGATTGTTCGCTGCCTGTAAAATGATATACCGAATGCTTGTGTGTAAGCGATTGATTTGGCTGTAAAAAAGCGGCGGGCGAGACACTTTCTATTTCATAAAAAGGTCCCATTTGCGAACCGTCTGCTAATGGTCCGTCATTATAAGCATTGACAGCATCGCCGGAAAAAGATGGCTTTGTTGTATTCCATTCCTGGTTTAAATATTTTGCTGCAGATTCAGGTTGAAACATAGTAACGGTAAGCACTTTGGTTTGCGAATCATAACTACCCAAAGCCGGCTTTGCAAAGGTTGGTTTAATGCCTAATTTACCACGGCTTTTCCCGTCGGCTTTCAGGAATAATCTATTATCATCATGATGTAATCTATCGGCTGGTATGTTACCAAAATAGTTGGTGGTAGCAACATCTGTGAGGCTTTTGCCGGCTGCATTTTTATAAGGTACAACAATAACAGTTGCAGGTGTTGTTTTCAGCATATCTAACATCCAGATACAAGGCATACCGGTCGCTTCCGTCCATGCTGCACTTCCTTTATTGGTAAGCACATTATTGGTTTCGTAACCAACGGCTTTTACGCTTGTATCGAGCGTAAGATTTGTATTTGCTTCGATGTCTTTATTGCTCAGTATTTTAATAGAGCGGTCAACAGACATTTGCAGTGAAGTGCCTTTATAATTGACAAGCTGCATGTCTTTATGCATAGAAACCGCATCGCCGGTTTTATTTGTTACCTGCCAGCTTTCTGAATCGAAAGCCGCGGGCGTTTTCCAGTTGGCAAATTCCATCTTGCTTCCTGGTGTAAAGTATAAAGAAAACTTTCCGCCTTCCGGTCCTAACCAGAAACGATTTTCGCCGCCATACGCATTCATGTGAGCATCCGGAGGACCAGAAAAAGCTTTGTAATTTACCCAACCAAAACTCAATCCATCGTTACCATCGGCAGTAGAGGTAAATACTTTTGCCTGGTATTTTGGCGATACAATAATCTGCGCTTTTTTGTCGTCCGTTTTAAGAACAATTACACTATCATGTTGCTGCAGAAAAGCCAGGTCGTAACCAAAGGTTCCTTTCTGATAAGCCGAATCTTTATCAGCCGCATCTTGCTTTGGCTGAGCCGTATTGTTGCATGAAGACATAATGAGAAGAATAAAAAATGAAGCAGTGAATATTCTATTTATCATAACAAGCAAAGAGTTTTTATATCTGTTATTCTAAAGAATAAGTAAAGGCAGGGAATCGTTTATAAAGCAAACTTAAACGTTTAAGCATTGAGTAAAAAATTATTTTTTCTTTTTTAACTTACTGCCGCAGCTTTCGCGTACAACTAATTTTGCTTCGATAGTTATATCTGCTGTTTTCTTTGCTTTGCCATTCAACCTGTTAATGGCAAGCTTTACAGCTTCTTTACCAATATCCGATATTGACTGGCTTACATACGTAATGGGCGAATAAAAAAAATCGAACGCATCGCTTTCATCAAAAGAAATAATGGCCAATTCGTCCGGTACTTTTATTCCGAATTCATTTATTTTTTTTAAGCCGGCGACAGCCAAAGAATTGGTTGCAAAAAAGAAAGCATCAACCTGTAACGGCTGTAATAAAGCACTCATTTTTTCAGACACTTCTGCTTCCATATTTTGATAAGCCACTTCCAGCAACCAGGCGTTTTTAAACCGGATATCATTGTCTTTTAAAACCGATTTATAACCTTCTTTTCTTTGCTTCATGTGTGTGAGTTGCGTATCGTAAGCCAGCATAGCAATCTTGCTTCGATTATTATTTACCAGCCTTTGAACCGCTTTACCAGCTGCAGCAAAGTTGTTGATATGTACACAATCAATATCTAATCCCGGGAAATAACGGTCTATTAATATCACCTGCACATTGCGGCTCTTTAGCTCAATGATTTGCTTTTCAGTTCCCGATGTTGGCGCAATAATAAAAACATCTACCAGCCGGTTCAGAAACACATCAATCAAATCCTGCTGTTTATCGGCGTCTTCATCACTACTACCAAAGATGACTACATACCCGTTCTTCTTGGCTTCATCTTCAATAATCCGTGCAATACCCGAAAAAAAAGGGTTTGATATATCAGCTACAATTAAACCGATGGTATTGGTTTTGCCACTCTTCAGGCTTTTAGCAATGAGGTTAGGCTGATAGTTTAATTCAGTTGCTTTCCGGCGTATTTTATCAGCCATCTCTGTACTGATCCGGGCTTCTTTTTCTTTACCGTTTAATACATAAGAAACAAGCGCTACCGAAACGCCTACATGCTGTGCTATATCTTTCAGTGCAATCTTTTTTCCCACGATTCAAATATAATGGCTTGATCGTTTAAAACCTTGTAAATCAATTAAAATCGGAAAAGAATACAATACAGATTTATTTTGAAACATGTATCAGAAGTATATTATAACAAATGAATTTATACACTATATATTATCATTACACAACCGCACATTCATTGTGTTGCTCTTGTTTGATTTTATTCTTTGTGCCTGATTTTATTTTACTATAAATAACTTGTACTTGTGTATGCAGGCATCTCAATTTCTTGTAAATACATCTTCAGATTACGCAAAAAGCTGCCAATCATTTTGATTGTATATTATTCAAAGTACTGGCAGCATTTGCGGAATACCGTTCACGAATTATAAATTAAAAGTGAGCTGATGTTGACTTATGAAAATGAGACTTTAATTTACTTCGAGATGATCTTTATCAGGCAGTGGAGGAAAATGTGTGTGCGGCTCTAACTGGTACCAATAAACAACGGAAGCAATATCGTCCTGCAATGGTAGGTAACGCCCTTCGCTTCGCCAGCCTAAAGCCTGTATGGTTACTTTTAAATTTTTATCGAACCTTATTGGATCGGTAATATGCCAGCGATACATTCCAAAACGTTGTGCGATACCATAATGACCGTCGCCTTTTATTACCTGGTGAAGACCTGTATAAGCGGTTGAAAACTCGGTATAGTTTACTTCCTCAACACCGGCTGCATTTTTTTTACGGGTATCAAAATCATAGGCACCGCAGAAATAATCTTCCGTTCCGGTTCCGTTAATTGTAGGATTGTCTTTATCATCATCCATAAAAAATTTAATCTCTCCTTCGCCCCACCAGCCGTTGTTGCGTGCGCCATAAGCTATGTACGTACCAACATATTGACCTTTACCAACAATGCTATCAACGAGCACATAATCCTGCTTGTAAGGCAATGGATTTGTTCTTCTGAACTGTGCATGAAAATAAGCTGCATCTTTTGGAACATCAGCTAATGTATAATCTACCTGGTAATACAAAACCATGTCGTGCTCGTCTATATTTTCCATTGTAATTTTACATTTTTTTCTGAATGGCATTGTCCAGTAACAATTGAACCCACTGCCCGGGTTTACGCAAACCGCCAGGGAATTGAGATGTGAATATTGCCCCCAACCCATACCAAAAAAATCACCAACAGGCACTTCTACAGAAGGTGTGGTTTCATCGTCCCAATAAAAGCGAAGAATAGAATAACGCCAGTTACCCGCAGGTGTCATCCAGATGTGTTTTACAGCGCCGGAACCTGTAATTTCTGCCACGGTAAATGTTGTATGCGCTTTAATAGCAACA
>CBDATZ010000041.1:0-26324 GCA_965199845.1 Ilyomonas sp. | reverse complement strand
TGGTACTTACAGGTGTGGCGGCAGAAAAGTCTGTGCTGCTAAAGCTGCCTGTATAATGCTTCCAGTCAAGCCCCGCAGTTGTGCTTGCCGGGTTTTCGGGAGTGCGAAGTCCCAATGGCAAATTCACTTCTCCAAAAACAGCGCTGGCCAATACGCCATCAGCATGTGATGTTATGGCAAGACCAACATAAACATTTGCGTTCATTGTAATATTAAAAGTACCCACCGTTGTCCATGTGGTTTTATTATCAGAGACATAACTGGTAAATGTATTTCCGTTGCGAACCAGGCGTATGTATTTTGGAGTTACTGCCGTTACTGAAGCTGGCACGTCAGTGCTGCCATTGGTATTTACCCGGTACTGAAAATCAACTCCGTTAGAAGGCGTCATACAAATAAAGGCATTTTTCGAACCGGCGCCTAACGTTTCGCGAATCATAATTCCAGCTTTTGTCCAAACATCAATATTATCTAATGAAAGCACTTTTGCAATAAAGTCTCCATTGCCATTCAGGGATTGATAAGCATATTGAAATTGATCGGTTGCACCATAAATATCGCTGCCGGAACCCTTTACAGTATATTGTGCTGTTGTAACATTATAACAGGCAGAGCCAGCAACAGCAGGGCTGCCAATATCGCTGTTAACCCAAGGTGCATTAAGTGCGCTGCAATCGCAAACTCCCGTAACTGTTATAAAATTAGTTAGCGTTTTTGTGCTGTTGCCATACTGATCTGTTACTTTTAAGGTGACGGTTTTTTTCCCGGTTGAGGCATTGGAATAATCTACCAGAGGGTTTTCCTGTGTGGAAGTAGCAGGGCTGCCATCCTGAAACGTCCATTGATAGCTTGTGCCGATGCCACCTTTGCTATTAACACTGTAATCTCTAAACTGCACAAAAGGCTTACATCCATCTACAATAGTTTTGCTGGCTGAAATTTGGGCAGTCGTAGAAGAATGTTCATACAAATCATGATCCCAGGCGCCCCGGCTTGTGCCAATAAATAACTTGCCTTTGTAGTAGTTGATAAACATATTTCTTACATCAACCATTGGTAAACCGCTCCCCAGCTTCGTCCAGTCTGTCATGCTATTATTTCTATAAAAAACCCCGGCTTTGCTTCCTGCATAAACGCCACCATTAGTGCCGCGTTGAAAAATTATTTTGGTAACCGGGTTGCTTGTTAATATGGCTGAAGTAAGGTTGGTGTAAGTGGCGCCTCCATCTGTTGAGTGCAACACCTGGCAGGTATTCTGCACACCGGAATAACTTACCCATATTTCGTTGGGGTTTGCATCGCTAACGGCCACATCGCTAATGTTGCGCACGCCTGTGCCTGTAACAGATGTTGAAGGTGTAATATCGGTAAATGTTGAACCTCCATCTGTGGTTTTCATTAATTTATTATTATATGGTGAAACAATAGCGTAAATACGATTAGTATCGCTTATGCAAATTTTTTCACTCATCAACCTGTCATTAAAAGTATATACCACCTTATTAATTGTTTGCCCGTTATTGTCGCTGCGGATAAGTGAGTTGCGCCACTTTAGCCTTTCAGGCGTAAAAGGCAAACTGCCGCCATCCATGTAAGGATTGGGATAGTTGCCGGCAGTGTGGGTGAGGTAGGTATTGTACAGGTTTGGATGTACAGATAAGTTATTGAACCAGTCTTCCCTGCCCGGATCTACGTCTGTGGGGGCCGTCGTTGTATAGGTGCCAATACCTGTTCTTCTAACCATATACGCACTATAGCCACGCGAAATGGCATACGTTGGGTCTAACGGATTTATATCGGAGTTTTGTTCATCAGCGCCAAAGGGATTATACCATCCGCCAGGACCATCAAAATCTCTTATTGCCAAAGGCCCATGATTGCATGCCGCTACCATTTCATCGGTTTTAAAAGCAATGCCAAAGCCCCATAATTCAATGTTTGAAATTGATGATGAAATGTTTTTAAAAGTGGCGCCATTATTAATCGAAAGCTCTGTTTCGCCATCGTTGCCAACCAATACCTGGCCATTTACATAACAAAGCGATCTTATGTCTGAGTGAACCGTTGTTGAATGTGAAAAAGTTTGACCATTATTAGTAGAGTAACTCACATCGTTATATCCGTAACTTCCATAATAACCACCAAACACAATATTATTTGAATTTTTTATATCCATAGTAATATCGCCGCCACCTAAATTCCCATTAACTATATTCTTTCTTACCAGGGAAACGGATTTGTCATTTAAATTTATTTTATATAACTGTACGTATGATTTATCCGTGATTACAAATACAAACAACGATGATACATCGGTAGCGGCAGTAGCAACTTTTACATCTGTTATATTTCTTTTGGTAAGATCAGATGGCACAGTGATAACATTAAGTGAAGCCCAGTTTGCAGCAGAATCCTGAGATTTATAAATAGTTACGGATGATGCACCATTTACCCAATCTGCATAAAAAACATCGTTTGAATAGTTATTGCTCCAATCCAAAATTTCACTGGTGTTAGGAGATCCGCCATCAAAAACATTTCCGTTAAGCGAACTCAATACCGCTCCCCATGTTGCGCCTCCATCTTTTGTTCTGTATAAAGCATTCCCCCATTTCGCCACAACCACATTCGGGTTTGCAGATGCAGCAATGTCGTAGCCAGGACCAGCCCCATAAATTGGGTTTGATTTATTTAAAGATGTAGGTGCCCATGTTAAACCACCATCCGTAGATTTTATTACAGCCTCCGGCGAAACTGCGTAAACAATATTGTTATTACCGGCACTCACATCAATATCAGAATATTTATTATCTGGCAGGTTTACATCGCCTAAATGCCAAACATTTCCACCGTCTGAGGATACCCACAACCCACCCGTAAGAAAGCTGATAAACATCATGTTTGTATTAGTAGGGCTCATCCTTACACAAAAGCTGTATCCTCCGGCCGTGCTGTTTGTGCTGCCGCCGATTTTACTGTGGTTTCGTGGCCCGGTCATGTGCCAGTCGCCTGCCGTAGTATCGGTAACTGTTGAAAGAGCCGGAAGGCCTTTCGGTGCAGCAGCGTAATTAAAAACGGGCGCAGTTTGAACAAAACCCTTCGTGTCCAGGTAATAAATATTTTTTTTAAACCACTCTTCGCCGGTTTCCCGGGGAGCATCTGTAGCAGGATGTTTTTTTAAATAGTTATAAAATTTTTTTTGAATTTTGAAGTAGTTAGCATGAGGCCGCTGCATCATCTTATACCACTTTTGCGTTTGCATGTGTATCGCATCATCGTCACCTTCTTCTTCTTTTTCTTCAGCTTGATTCTTAGGTAAACTTTGTTGGGGTTTTTGTGCTTTTAAATTAACAGAGATTGAAAAGCACAAGGTTAGTGCAAGCAATAGGATTTTATTCATGATGGTTGAATTTTGTTTTAAAACAGTGATAGGGAATTACTTTTTTGTATTTCAGGCTTAGAGGTCAAAGGTATATTAATCATTTGAGACAATCCGATACTGTATTTTAGGTAAAAATTAAAGCCGTTTATTTAATACGCAATGAATATTCTTCCGTCGGTTCTAATTATTTTTATATCAACATCAAATATTGTTTTTACAAGTTCACGCGTTATCAATGTGCTATTTTCTGTTTCAAAAACCAGGTTTCCCTGCTTCATAAAAAATAGTTTATCTCCAAATTGAAGAGCTAAGTTTATATCGTGCAAAACTGCAAAAGCAATTGTGTTTTCATCAATAAAAGCCTTCACCGTTTGCAAAAATTCAAGCTGATATTTTATATCCAAGTTGTTTAAGGGCTCATCTAAAAACAAGATGCGGCACGTATTTTCGCCCGGTTGCCAAATCTGCGCCAGCACGCGCGCAAACTGCACACGCTGCTTTTCGCCGCCGCTAAGCGTTTGATAATTTCTTTTAGCAAAATCTTGCAGTTTCAAATGCTGCATAGCCTGCCGGCAAATTGATTTATCCTGTTCTTTTGGCGATAAATCAAAATGCGGGTATCGTCCCATCATCACCACCTCTTCAACACTTATAGGAAATGCGAGTTGCTGTTGCTGGCTCATTACTGCACGCATGGATGCAAGCATTTTTTTACTTAGTTTTTTTATATTTATATCGTTATAAAAAACATCTCCGTTTTGCGGCAAAGCCGCGCCGCACAATAGCTTGAGCAATGTTGTTTTGCCGCTGCCATTGGGGCCTAAAAGCACACAAAATTTTCCCGGCAAACAATGGAGGTTTAGGTTTTGCACAATGATTTTTTTGCCTATAGCAAAAGAAATGTTTTTTGCACTAAGCAAATTCTTCTCCTTTTTGCAGCCCTGCTTTTTTTAAAAGAATAATGAACACAGGCGCTCCAACAATTGATGTTATAATGCCGATAGGGATTTCTGCCGGAGCCAGCAAAAGCCGGGCAGCTATATCGGCAACAGATAATAAAATAGCACCGCCAAACATGCTGGCAGGCAACAGTTTTTTATTATCACTGCCAATAAGCAGGCGCATAACATGCGGCACAATAAGTCCAATGAAACTTATAACCCCAACAAACGCCGTTGCAATAGCCACCATAGCAGTGTTTAACACCATAATGGTGCGCTTTAATTTTTCTGTATCAATACCAAGATGCGCAGCTTCTTCTTCGCCAAGCAACAAGGCATTTAATTGTTTTGAGTAACGGAAAGATGTAGCAAAAACACCGGCTGCAACTGTGCTGGTTATAAAAACCTGAAGCCATGTTGCTCCGGAAAATGTGCCAAGGTTCCAAAAAGTGATACTGCGGGCTTGCGGATCGCGGGCTATATAACTCATAAATCCTGTGCCGCTAAGGCCAACGGCGTTTATGGCAATACCAATAAGCAACAAAGAAGCAATAGAATTTTTTTGCAGATTTTTTGCTAAAGAATAAACCAAAAAAGTGGCCAGCAAACCGCCGCCAAAAGCACATAAAGGAACCAATAACGGCCCTGCCAGTTCTTTAATGCGAATGCTCATGCCGGCAGCAAGCACAAAAACCACCGAAGACCCAAAAGCTGCGCCGGCACTGGTTCCCACAAGGCCAGGTTCAACAATCGGGTTGCGAAAAAGGCCTTGCATCAATACGCCGGAAGCGGCAAGAATGGCGCCCGTTACAGCGCAAAGCAAAACCCGTGGCAGGCGGATTTGCAAAAACACAGCCTCGTAAATATTTGCCTCTTTTTTACCTTGAAAAAAATGGATGATTGCAGAAAACATTTGACTGATTTGAATTGAAACCGCACCAAATGCAATAGCCGCCAGCAAAGTGATAACCAGCAGGAAAAAAAGCGCAGGAAAAAAGACTTTATTTTGGTTGAACATTGCCTTGCGGGTGAATAAGATGCATTAAGTTGATGATGTTATTGCCGGATCGGGGGCCGAAATAAATCAGGTCGTGTTCTTCAAAACGGATGATTCTTTTATTTTTTCCTGCATTGGTTAATGCAACGCCAGGTATATCGCTTATAAATTTATCCATGCTGCCCATTTGATCATAACCATAATCTGTCGCTATAATCACATCGGGATTGGAGGCAGCAACAGCTTCTGCGCTCAATTGCCTTGCGCCTTTTTCGGCATTGAATGCTGCTGTTTTGCCGCCGGCCAGCGCAATCATTTTATCGCCAACGCCATTGGCATCTCCGTTGCCGGTTTTGCGGCCGCTCATAACAAAATAAATATTGTTGGCGCGCCCAAAATGAATTATCATAACCGTTGGCGTATCTTTAATATTCATTGCCTTTAGCGAGTCTGTAGCCCTTGCCAAATCTGCATCCATTGTTTTACATAAGGAATCTGCTTTTTTTTCCTCGTCAAAATATTTGCCCAGTTCTCTTATAGTAATCTTTGCACTATCAATTGTATTGGCGCTGCCAAAAGCCTTAACGTTAAGACCTGCTTTTATTATTTGCGGCAGCACATTGGCCGGGCCAATATCATTGCTGTGAATAACCAAATCCGGCACTAAAGCAATAATGCCTTCCGGGTTTAAAGCACGGTGATAGCCTACCGTTTTTATAAACTTGGCACTATCGGGATAAGTGCTTGAAAGATCTACGCCTACCAAATTGTGCCCTTTGCCAAGTTCGAACATGAACTCTGTAAGATGTTTGGAGAGACAAACAATGCTTATATCTTTTGCGTCATCTGCCTGCTGGTTACCAAACCTGCCACAGGAAAATAACAAAAGGCTTAAAGCAGCGTAAACAAAGGATTTTTTCATTATTTCTTATTTAATTGATGAATGAAAAAAAGTACCATTGGTGCTTTCTTTTTTTACAATTATCAAAAATTATATTTCAGGTTGATGCCGCCATAATAATTGGCTTTAAGCGGAGCAGGCAAATAACTATCTGGTTGCTGATTTACAAAAACCATGTAAGGATATTGAGTGTTGGTAATGTTATCAATACCAAAATAAGCATCCAAATCAAAATGCCCAAAGCTTTGACGAATACCAATTTTGCCATTCAGCAGGTTATAGCTTGTTGTATAAATTGGCTGGGTGATAGTGTCACCGCCGTTGCTGCCAGATGTAATGGGCAGTTTGCTTTTATAACTATACATCATATTCATATAAATGCCACCTGCAAAATTTGCATCGAAGCCCGCACTGGTAGTGAATTTGGGTACACCTGCAACAGGAAAGCCGTTATAATTTAGTGCCGGTTTGCCAATTACGGTATTCGGAAACAGATAATCTTTATAAACGTAATCAACCCAGCTTGCATTGGCAAAAGGTTTAAATGTCTGCACAAAGCCTGTGGCAGATTGATAAGCCGTATATTTTACAAGCACTTCTAAACCTTTATGATCTTGTTTGCCGCCATTAACAACATAACTATAAGCTATAGCAGTGTTAGATGTGTTTGGCACGGCAACACTGGTCATTTTGTTTTTGTACATAATGTCATAAACAGCCACCTGATAAAATAATTTATTATCCATCAAATTGCCTTTTGTACCAAGTTCTAGCTGGTTTGCCACTTCCGGTTTCAGGTTCGTATTTATAATGCCGGTACCGGCTATAGCCGAACCGCTTACAACTGCATATGGTATATAAAAATAAGAGCTCACCGGCGCTTTATAACCACGACTATATGCCGCATAAACCGAGAATTGCTTGCTGAAAACTTTGTTTATTGCAAGATGCGGGGAAAGCATGCCGCCATAATTTTTTTCAAAATAAGTGGGTTTGTCAGCAACATAAAACCGGTCATACAATTTTATTTTCATATTGCTTAACCCCAGTCCGCCAGTGAAAGAGAGGTTATTCTGCAATGCCCATGTCCATTCTGTAAAAACAGATGTTGTGGAAGAAATGCTGAACACATTTGACGTTGCAGCAGTGATTATGAAATAGGGATCGCCATAGTTCCAGACATGTGTTGCGCCTTGTGTGTCTGCCATACCATAACCAATGGTTTGCGCACGCTGTTGTTGCGTTTCAACGCCGGTAACTCCTGTTAAGCTCATGCTGTTTTTTAACGCGAACTGGGTATTGAAAACAGAGCGAAGTCCGTAATTAAATGGGTCTTTATCTGTCCAGCCGCCGGCAGAGCTTGCATTATTTGGCGCGCCAATCGCAAAAAGTGTGGTGGTGTTGCTTATATTTTTATTGAAGTTATATGTGTGACCGAAACCTGCACGGTAGCTAATTACTTCGCTATGTGCATTTCGCTGAATATAAGCAATATTGCCAGCGTAATTCATGCTGTCATATTGCGCAATGGATAATTCGCCGCTACGCTGATCGTAGCTGTTGCTGTAGCCGGCATAAAAATTAATGCTTTCTTTATCGGTTATCTTAAAATTCCCAATGGCATTCACAAAATTTTTATGAGATTTTGAATGGCTCATAAACCCTTTAGATCCCTGGTAACCATAATTAATTAATAAAGAATAATGTGCGCCGGCAGTTGCAAAGTGTGTAGTATAGCGTTGCAGGCCATAGTTGCCAGCAAGAACATCCTGCCCAACGGAAGTTTTGCCTGGCTCCGGTGTTGCAGTTTGAAGGTTTACTACGCCGGCAATGGATAGCCCATATAAAGTGCCTGAGGGTCCTTTACTCATCTCTACATTTCCGATAGAGCTATAATCAATATCATCCAAAACCGTTATGCCTTCTGCATCGGTAATGGGTATGCCGTTTAAATAAACCTTGTAACCCTGTCCGTCAAAATTACTGCTGATGCCCCGCGTGCCGCGTGTGCCATTGCCATAGCCGCGGATATTAAACTGCTGCCCGGATGAAACGGCTCGCCTTTGCATAGTAACACCGGGAATATTTTCATTTATAGCATCATCTAAAAATAACCCGGTGCCGCGTTTCAATTCAACCGGCGTTAAGCGTGTGATTGATGATGGCTGACTTAATAAAGATTTGTTGCGGTTTGATATGGTAGTTATCTCTACGTTGTTTAAGCTGTTATCTAACCTTACCAATGCTACTGATACATCAAAAGAGGTTTTGTCTTCGGGTAATTTTATTGTTTCTGAAAATGACTGATAACCGGTATAAGACACTCTTAATTCGCCACGCTTTTTTAAAGACAGCATAAACTCGCCATTACTATTTGTGGTAGTATATTCTCCATTAAAAAAAACCGTTGCACCTGTTAATGTATGTTTAGTTTCTACATCAAACACATGCCCGGTAAGATTTTGGGCAATTAAGAAATTAAAAGAATAGATTGTAAGCAGAATTGTTGATAATAAAGTTTTCATTGAGTGTTTTTTAAGGTTATTAAAATATGCGCAGCCCATGCTACACACGGCTTACAGTAAGCTTATAATTTTTAAATTATAGATTTAAAAAATGCGCTTTGACAATGGCGTAACATTGTCAACATAGTTATTTTGTAATTATTTGTTTATCTGTTGAAAAAGCAATCTTTCGTTTTGCAGCATAATTGTAATTGATATAAGGGCATATTTTCTGGTCGGCTTATTTTTTTAGGCTTAAAAGTTGTAAAAATAATCGTTAACATTTGTTTGCCAAGTTAATTTTAAAGAAATTCTCTTATTGCTATACGTTCTTTTGATTAGTTACAGAAGGCAACAGAAAAAAATTTGCATTATAAATCTCACGCCGTTACTTTTGCACTCCCAAACAAAAAACGGAGCGTTGGTAAATCGGTTAATACACCTCCCTTTCACGGAGGAATGACGGGTTCGACTCCCGTACGCTCTACTAAACAATAAATGTCTTCAGCAATGAGGGCGTTTTTTATTTTACAACCTATTCTATTTTAGCATATTATATTTCTTCCTCAGCTCTCCCGTCCAATTCAAGGTTGTTTAATAACTATCTTAGACAACTTTATAGATAAACCAATCAGGTAACCTGCTGTTTTTCCAACGGTAACCAGCTTTTCTCTTCAAAAAACAAAGCCAGTTTGACTTTCACTGGATAAGCTATTTTCTATTTATTCTACTTAATAACTAATTCATCATCTATTCAGTAATTAATCAATTATTAATTATGGAACACAGAATGAGTGTTCTTTTTTGGCTTTATAAGTCAAATATGCTGAAGAATGGGAACTTTGCGGTGTGTCGAAAATGCCGGACAATGTAGTTGCTTAGGTGATGTAAAAGTCATAGTTTTTTTCAAAGTCTGTGGGACATTCATAATTGAGTGATGAATGCCTTCTTTTTGTGTTGTAGTATGGGTATATTTAAAGATTTCTGTTTGAGCATCCTGCAAATTATCAAAAACACCGTTTTGCAGCAGCTCCGTTTCAAAGCGGCTGAAGCAAGACTCCATAAAAGCATTGTCATAGGGATTATCAGCCCGGCTCATGCTCTGTAGCAATTTATTGGAATGGATCAGCTTTGTGAATTTACCTCCGGCATACTGACCACCACGATCAGAATGAATAATCAGCCCTGCTGTAACACTACGGTTTTTTAATGCTTTTTTGAATGCTGCTATAATGAGTTCCTCTTTCATATTATCATCCAGGTGCCAGCCGATTATTTTTCTTGAATACAAATCCATCCATACCCACAGGTAGCCATAATGGCTGCCTGAGAGCGGAATGTAAGTAATATCACCCACCCACACCTGATCAGGTCTCGTGGGCAGTGCCCGTTCCAGCAGCAGGTTGGCTGAGATAGCATAAGGATGGCGGCTATCGGTTGTTTTCGGAACAAAGCTGCGGGGCTGAATGGCTTTTAATCCGTGCTCCTTCAACACTTTACGCACCCTAAAGCATCCGCTTTAACCATTCCTGCAGCTTTCAGTTCTGCCGCCACTCTGCGTACACCATAACGCCTGCGATGCTCCTGAAAATGCTGATAATACTTTGCTCCACCCTGTTTTTCTTTTCCGCAGTAACTCTTTCTTTGTGTTGCTGATGGCTATAGTAAGCACTGCGACTTGCTTTGAGCGATCTGCATAATACTTCTATAGCATACCGGCTTGCATGCGCTTCTGTAAAACGGTACAGTTCCTTTATGTCTGAGGGCTGAAAATACCTAACGCTTTTTTTAAAATGTCACGTTCCGTCTCCAACTCCCGGATGCGTTTGAGCAACGCCTGCTGATCTTCTGATCTAACAGGGCTGTTCTCCTTACCAACTGTAGCTGGCTGCTTGTTGCTGAGGCTCTTCCAGCGGTAAATGATATTTTTGCCGATACCTAAGCTCCGGGCAACTTCACTCACCGGGCGTCCATTCAAAATCATTTGCAATACTTCTTCCCTGAACGAAGAATCGTACTTGCGACGCTTTGATACATTGCTTTTTTCTTTCATTGCTGTTGCTAATGTAAGCAACTTCACTGCCCGTGTTTATTGAAACATCGCAGACATGAAGCGGTTAATGAAAAAACAAAAGGCAGATAATTACTTATCTGCCTTTTATACTGCTAACCTTAAACAAGTCGAATTAGTCAACCTACCAATCTAATCTTGTTTTGAAAACACTTTTATCATGTATTGTTTGTCTTAAAAAGAATTTTTGCTTCGTCGTACAACCTTTTTCGAAAATCATTTGCAGGCAATAATTTATACTCATCTAAAAACCAATAGATTTTTCTATTATTCTTCTCTTCTGCAGCCAAAACAAAACATTCATAAAGTCTCCTATCATAAATTTCAAATTCTTCGTTTGGGAAAATAGGGCTAATTGCTACATGAAAATCCAAATCGATTTTTTTACCTAAAATATCTTCCGCTTGAATCGAGAATTTTTTGAATTCTTTTTTTACTCTATTAATGAATCCAACAACTTCAAATTGCTCTCCTTTTAGCAGGAAAATAAACTCATCCCCTTTATTGTATTTTCTATAAATTCTTTTTGTAAAAAACTTTTCTAATTGTTGCTCTCTTATATATTTCTTCATCACGACGCATGCTTTTATACAAGGATTGAGCTATCATTTTCATTATTGCATCCCCTTTGTCATGACCGAATTTTTTACATTACCGACGAGATGGGCTATGACCGCTACCACAATAAGGCAGGACGCGTTTACCGAATCGCCTCGTATATACAGGAAAAGGACAAAGCTACGGACTGGACGATAACGCATCTGCCACTGGCAGCTACGCTAAAGCGCGACTACCCTGAAGTGGAAGAATCGGCACGCTTTCTTGGTAAGGTGGAAATTTTGACAGGCTTGATCACCTTATTCTCTAATCGTTAAGCAGTAAAAAATTGATTAACAGTGACTTCTTTATCAACCGGCAGCGGAATTAATTGATCTCTGGATACGGAATTTCTAGTTTAAGAAATAAATATTGTTTCGTTCAGATACAGTTTGCTCAGAAAAGCCTGGTCTTCATACAACTCATAGATTCCGGAAAAAGCTGACTCAAAGCCGCCGATTTTATAGAATGCTTCTGCGGTGAGTATTATTCCTGAAGGCGCAGGAGAAGCAGCATCATAAAACGGATACAGCAGTTTGTTTAAAGTTCCGGGCGCATAGACTTTGTTGGCGGGTGCACCAATTGGTTGCAGGTAATCTTCTGCATTTTTATCCTGCCAGGAAGACCAGGCAATAAAAGCATTGAAGATAGCTTTCACTGAAGGATATTTCTCAAAGATAGTCAATTGGTTTGTCAGCTTTTCGGGCATCCATACATCATCGGCATCCAAGAAAGCAAGGTATTTTCCTCTGGCTAATTTAACTGCTTCATTTCTTGAAACCGACACACCTTTATTCGTATGTCCCGGATGCTCTGTATATATGATATTGCCTGGATATTGACAGCAATATTCGCGGGCAACCGCGCTGTGCTCTGCAGACGAACCATCATCAATCACAATGAGTTCCCAATTGGGATATGTTTGATTTCTTACGCTATTCAGCGCTTCTGTAAGCCACTGGCTGCCATTCAAAAAAGGTACAATAACAGATACCAGATCTAACGAACTAACAGGTATTTCCATTCTATTTTCTTTGCTGCAATTAAATTTACTTACCCGTTGCAAACCGCGTTATTTTATCCTTTATCAAATCAGTTTTTCAGCTTGTGCAATAAACTAAAGAACGGAAATTTGCTTTCTACATGTTTCCAAAAGTGTAGAATATTTTGTGATGTTTGCCAGTTCAAATGAGATAAATATGGTCTTCTCATTCCGGTTCTTTTCGGAAACAGTTCATATACTATACATTTCGTTTTCAGAAATCACCCGATTCCGCTGCCCTTGGATAAAAGCCACTATCAATCAAACGTTTCATTGCTCAACGAATATCGGAACAATGTGATCAAGCCTGCCGATATTTTCAATCAAAAGGTTGCTTTATACTGAGTCAACCTTTTAGTCAAATAATTTATCCGGTTTGAAGTAATCATAAATCGAATTTTTAAATGCAACAACTAAAAAGTTCTCTTTACTTTTTTAGTTATTCTCTTTTTCAATCAATTCGAAAGAAATGAGTTACTTGCCCGTAAATAAAATAAGGGGAAACGCTCACCGGCGCATCCATTGAAATTTTGAATTATAATTTATCAACAACAAGTAATTATGTCAAAGACAACAAGTATTAAGAAATCTGCCAAACAAAAAAATCTGGTGGACAATGCTACAGATTCATTTTCAAAAGATTCAGTAACAGAAACTGAAAAAGCGAATGACGGTTTGCAGGATTTATTTTTAGATTCTATTCAGGATATTTACTGGGCTGAGAACCATCTTGTAAAAACTTTACCCAAGATGCAAAGTGCCGCTGCCAGCGAAGATTTAGCCAATGCTATAGCGAAACATCTGGAACAAACCAAAGGACATGTGCAAAGACTGAATCAAGTGTTTGACATGATGAATGAAAAAAAACAGGCAAAGAAGTGCGATGCCATGGAAGGCATTACCAAAGAAGGCGAGGGTATTGTAGAAGATACCGATACCGGCACACCGGCGCGTGATACCGGTATTATCATGGCTTCACAAAAGGTAGAGCATTATGAGATTGCTACTTATAATGGAATTATCCAGCTTGCTAATAAGTTAGGGTATACGGATGTAGCCAGTCTGCTTCAACAAACGCTTGCCGAAGAAAAAGAAACATCCGAACTGTTAACTCAGTTAGCTGATCAGCTTTCTTAACCGGCGATTTACGCAATCAGATTTTCTACCAGAACGTATAAGAACATAGAAAGATAACCAGTTTACTTCTTACATATTACAAACCATTTTGCAATGCCAGAGAATCAAAAAGAGAACACAGCGACTAACAAAAAGCTGGATGATTTAACACCCGATACTGAGAGTGGTATGAATCAATTTCTTACTACTAACCAGGGACTTCGTGTTAATGATGACCAGAATCAACTGAAAGCCGGGCCACGCGGCGGAACACTGCTGGAAGATTTTATTTATCGTGAGAAGATGACGCACTTCGACCACGAGCGCATCCCGGAACGCGTGGTGCATGCGCGTGGCGTCGGCGCACATGGCATCTTTAAATTGTACGAACCGTTGGGAGAGTTTACGAAAGCTGAATTCTTAAATGATACCTCGCGTGAAACACCTGTATTTGTTCGTTTCTCGACCGTTGCCGGCTCGCGCGGCTCATCTGATTTAGCACGCGATGTACGTGGCTTTGCCGTAAAGTTTTATACCAGCGAAGGTAATTTCGATTTGGTAGGAAATAATATGCCGGTGTTCTTTATACAGGATGCTACGAAGTTTCCCGATTTAATTCACGCTGTGAAGCCGGAACCACACAACGAAATACCGCAGGCAGCTTCTGCACATGATACCTTCTGGGATTTTATTTCGCTGATGCCCGAAAGTATGCACATGATTATGTGGCTGATGAGCGATCGTTCTTTGCCACGCAGTCTCCGCATGATGGAAGGTTTTGGCGTGCATAGCTTCCGTTTTGTGAATGAACAAGGCAAGGCTTGCTTTGTAAAATTTCATTGGAAACCGCTGTTAGGTGTGCATTCCGTTGCCTGGAGCGAAGCGCAGGCTATATCGGGTAAAGACCCTGACTTTCATCGTCGTGATTTGTGGGAAGCTATTGAAAACGGTGACTTTCCTGAATGGGAATTTGGAGTTCAGATTGTTCCCGAAGAAGATGAATTCAAGTATGACTTTGATTTGCTTGATTCTTCCAAACTTATACCTGAAGAACTGGTTCCGGTAAGGAGGATTGGCAAAATGACACTCAACCGAAATGTAGATAATTATTTTGCCGAAACGGAGCAGGTGGCTTTCCACTTAGGTCATGTAGTGCCGGGGATTGATTTCTCTAACGATCCTTTGCTGCAAGGACGTTTGTTCTCTTATACCGATACACAACTTTTACGTTTGGGTGGACCTAATTTTCACCAGATACCCATTAACCGTTCTGTTGCGCCGGTTCATAACAACCAGCGCGACGGCCTTCATCAGCATACAGTAAATAAAGGTCGCGTCAGCTATAATCCCAATTCAATGGCTGGCGGCTGTCCTTACCAGGCAATGATGAAGCAAGGTGGTTTTGTAAGTTATCCTGAAAAGATTGAAGCCAGTAAAGTGCGTGAGCGAAGCCGCAGTTTTTTCGATCATTACAGCCAGGCGCGTTTGTTCTTCAACAGCCAGAGTGATCCTGAAAAAAATCACATGATTGATGCGCTTACTTTCGAGTTAGGCAAGGTTGATATTATAGAAATACGTGAGCGTATGTTGCGCCAGTTATACCAGGTAGATGGTGGCTTAGCAGCGGCAGTGGCTTATGGTTTGGGTTTGCACATACCGAAAGACAGCACTGAACCGCTGAACCAGGGAGTTCCTGCTGATGAAGTAAACAATCCAAATTACCAGCCATTCCCGCACGAAGGTTCTATAGCTAAAAGCGAAGCACTCAGCATGGCGAATACGATTAAAGATTCTGTCAAAACACGTAAAGTCGCTTTCCTGACAGCAGACGGGGTTGATGAAGCAACCTTAATGACAGTAAAAACTGCATTGGAGTCTGCCGGTGCTATAGTAAAAGTGATTGCACCACGGTTAGGCTATGTAATTTCTAAAAACGATACTCAGATACCTGTGTTTGAAAGCTATCTCACAGCTGCTTCCGTGCTGTATGATGCTGTGTACGTGCCAGGTGGAACCAATAGTGTAGCCACAGTAGCCGACGATCCGGATGCCATTCATTTCCTAAATGAAGCTTTTAAGCATTGCAAAGCCATTGCAGCTGATGCAGAAGCCCTGCAGGTATTGGAAGAAACTTATTTTGCCCGCAAGTTGCCTGAAGACAATAGCGATGATACGGTAATGCGCGAAGGTGTAATTATTGGCAGTGATGCCGGTAAATTAGCCCAGCAATTTATCAGTGCTATTACCCGGCACCGGTTTTGGGAACGGGAAAAAGGAAGAAAAGTACCAGCTTAATTACATCTTTCTGTTATCGAAACAGGGTTTTCTCTATAGAAAACTCTGTTTCTTTTTATAAATACCACTGTAGATAACTTAGTATTTTACCTTCTTCTTTTGTTATTGAATAAAGAAGTGTAAGCGTCAAATTGCTTCACAGGAAAAGGTGAATACAATACAACTGCTTCAAGTATGAACTGCCCAATCAGTTGTACTTTTAATACACCGATTTCTTTCGCAGCTCAATTTCTTTTGACTCCCTTTACATAACGAGCTGTTGTAAGGGTTGCAAAGTTGATATAGACAAGTAACAGGATGATACAACCGATATTGAAAAAAATGTACACAAGTTTTGTTACAACAAAGTAAGAGTTAAAAGCAAAATGCGAATGCAAATAAATATCTGTTAGCGGCGCACCTGCTGCAAAGCGGAAGAGTTCTTTTCATATTGTAAAATTTGTTTCCTGATTACAACGTTTATGGTTGCTATTGAAACATCGCCTTTGATTTGTATAAGTACAAGGAAATCTCGGTAGGCTTGATCACCCTATTTCGCGAATCATTGCGCAGTAAAATGATTAATTAACAGAGGCTTTTTTGTCAAAGGAAAGCAGAATTGGATGATCTCTGTATAAGGAATTTCTAATCAGTTATTTTCTTTGTTAATACATTTGAATTGATACATTCATTTTCAATCTATACTCCTTGAAATAGAAATGTTATAGCAAGACTGGTATGGTTTAGTATAAGTATATTAAACCTCGTAATGAAGAAGACGTTGTTTATTGTGGATGATGACGAGGATATTCTTATTTCACTACAATTTTGGTTTATACATAAAGGCTATCTGGTTAGTATATTCAGCCATTCAACATTCCTGCATAAGGCTTTGCTCAAAACAGCGCCTGATGTTATATTAATGGATGTCAACTTAGGCGGCGAAGATGGCAGAAAGATATGTAAAATGCTAAAGGAAGAGCACTTAATACATTGCCCGGTTATATTGTTTTCGGCTAATCCTGATAATCTGAAAAAGTTTGAAGAATGGCTGGCTGATGGCGTGATTGAAAAGCCATTTGAATTGAAACGCCTGACAGAAACGATTGGAAGTTATCTGATGCTTGACTAAAGACTGAAAAAGGGAAATGGATTAGTCAAACATACGCTTTAGTTGTATGGCTATTGCGGTTATATAATCTGAATCAATATCATCACAATCCAAACAGTCAAAAAATCCGAATGGGTTTCGGATGAAGTTGACCGTTGTGTCATCAATCAGTCCGGCAATTGCACGTACCTCTTCATCTATACCTGTTATCCACATCGTGAGTTCGGTAGATTTTCGATTATAATAAACGGGGACGTTTATTAAATGCTTCATTCAGCCAAGATAGTAGTTAATATTCACCGGCAAAGTATAAAATTAAAGTTAAGTAAATACATCAATCCTTAAATTAAGATGGATTTGTGTTACTATATAATATAGCAATAAACCGGTGACAAGAAAGTGAAGAAAATGAATACTGCGGAACCAGCGCATCTTTATACCACAACCGGGAGCGTAAAAGAAAAAATGCTTCCTGTGCCTACTACGCTTTCTACCCAGATTTTACCATCGTGCCGTTGAATAATCTCTGCACAGAGGTAAAGCCCAATACCAAAACCAGACACGGAAGCAGAGTTATCGTTATTTACCCGGTAATAGCGTTCAAAGAGTTTATCCTGATCTTCAGGTTTTATGCCGATGCCCTGATCTGTTACGCTCACTCTTGCCATACCATGAGTCGTTACACATGCGACGTTAATCGTTGTATTTGCAGGTGAGTACTTTACGGCATTACTAATGAGATTATTAATGACCTGGTTAATTTTATCTCGGTCTGCTACAACAAACATTTCTTCCACTGGTGCAAATACTATCCGGTGACTGTTATACATGGAGATCGTTTCTTCCTCAGAGTCTTTAATAAGTTCTGCCATGTCAAAGCGCTGCTTGTCAATTTGTATTTTGCCGGATTCCAGGCGCGATACATTGAGAAAGCCATTGATTAAGTTGGTGATCCTTGCGATTTGCTTGTTTGACTTTTGCAACATAGACACAGTTAATTTGTCTTCTCCATTTGCCTTAAGAAGCAACAACTGCAAATAAGTGCTGATTGTTGTTATCGGTGTTTTCATTTCATGGCTTACCATACCAATAAAGTCGTTCTTGCGCTGCTCGTCCTGCTTCTGCTCAGATATATCTGCCAGTACACCGGTTATATACTTTCCAGACCCTTTCTGGTCATCTATTAGTTTACCAACTGCGCGCACCCACCGAAGTTTTTCTTCGTTATTTTGTACAAGTGGATATTCAATATCCAAGGGCGTTCCGCCAACAAAGGAAGCTTGCATAGCGTCTGCTGCATACTTACGGTAATCAGGATGAATTTTCGCGATTTGTACCTGTTGAGACAGCACCTCATCAGGCAATAAGCCAAAGATCTCTTTGGAGCGGGCTGAAGCAATAAATTCATCGCTGTTGATATACAAAGACCAGGTGCCCAGATCGGCTGATTCAGTTGCTATGCGCATATTCGCTTCCGCCTGCTCAATTTTACGACGTGATAATACCTTTTCTGTAACATCAATGGCTACAATAATGATGGCATACGGGTTTCCGGTTTCGTCTTTCATGGGTTCATAAACAAAATCCACAAACACGATTTCAGGATTACCTTTTCGGATCAGTAATATTTCATGCTCATTGGCAAAATAAGTGGTTCCTGTTTTTAGTACGTTGTCTGTTATAGGCTCATAATACGCTTTTGCTTCGGCATTCACATCCCAGTAAGGCGTATTGTAAAATTCTTCCCGCGGCTTGCCTGTTATCTCCAGGAAAATGTTATTGGTTTCAACTACGTATAAAGGATCACCCTGCACGATGCACATACCCACAGGCGCCTGACGTACCATATTCCGGATATTTTCTTCGTTAGCCTCCAGACGATCAATCGCTTTTTGCCTGGCATGGGTCTGGTTCAACAGTTCCTTTTGTACCAATAGCAGTTCTTCGTTAACAGCAGTTTGTTCCTCATTGGCAGCTGACAGTTCTTCATTAATGGCAGTCAGCTCTTCGTTCATCTGTTGCAGAGCTTCCCGGCTTTCTACCTGTTCTGTTACATTAGCAGTGGTATTAACAATGTAAGCGACATTCCCATCATCGTCGAGCAAAGGTTCATTCAGATTCGACCAGTATATTGTTTCCGGTTTTCCTGTTTCTGCAACGAGTATTTCATACTTAAAAATTGGCAACACATCCGTTTCCCTGGTGTTAATAGCTCTTATGAAACTACTGTAAACGCTGTTTTTTTCAGACGGATCTGCCTGACTGCCAGGATATACTTCAAAGAGATTATTGCCTAAGACATCAGCACGTTCTTTATGAGTGATTTTTAGATAGTCGTCACTTACCGCAACGACAGTAAAATGTGGTGGATTTGCTTTGAGAACTAACGAACGGTTTGATGATTTGAAGAAATATTGGAATTCCCTACTACTATAAATACGACTCTGCTCCACAAGCTTCTCTTTGTTATATATCGATACAACAATACGAATAAGAAGAACGTGAAAGTTCGGTAGCTCAGATTAAATTATTTTAATCGCCGAATTGGCTAACATACCTATTAATTTGATTAAAGTACACTCAAATCATTGGCAATAACCCGTTCGTCTTTCGTTGAGAATTTGCCACCTCTAATGGCGCTGTAATATATACGTCGATCTGTAAGGGCAGTTATTTGTCTTTAATTATTTATCTATATCGAAATTCCGTATCGAGAGATCACCTGATTCATCTGTCCTTTAACAAAAATCAATGTTAATCAATCTTTTTACGGCTTAACGATTCGCAAAATTAGGCAATCAAGCCTGCCGAAATTCTATATATACAATAGCACTGTTGTAAAGCTTGCACTCAACACAAAACTGAACAACACTCTAAATGAAACTTCAGGTCTTATCTATTGGAATAGTACAGTATGGACGCACAATTATAGCGTTGGTGCGCCTGCCCTTTATCAGATAGACAGCACTACCGGAAAACTATCCGAAAAGTAAGTGTTGCAAATGTCAGTAATACAGGCTAGGAGGATATAGCGCAGAACGATGATTATCTGTACATCGGTGATTTTGGTAACAATGCCAGTGGTAACTGTACCGACCTCGCTATCTACAAGGAAAGAAGAACGAAGTGCAAAGTATCCGTTACGGCTTCTTCCATTCATTTTTTTTTCATACAGCGACCAGACAAACTTTGTACCGCAACCAGCAACAATACTAACTTTGATTGTGAAGCTATAATTGCTTACAACGACAGCCTATACCTGTTCAGTAAAGACTGGACAGACAATAAAACCTATCTGTATCAACTTTCCAAAACATCAGGTACTTATATAGCTCAAAACAAAGCAGTACTCAATGTACAGGGATTAATCACCGGTGCCGACATACTACCCGACAAAAGAGTTATCATACTATCAGGCTACAACAGTTCCTTATCGCCATTCATCTACCTGCTGTATGAATTTACCGGCAACCATTTCTTCGATCCCAACAAACGAAAAATCAGCATTAATTAAAGTTTCTTGCAGATAGAAGGTATCTGTTTAGTTAGCCCGACGAAATGCTTCATTAGCAACGAACGGTTTTAGCAGTTCATTATCACGCCTGCTAAACTGCAAACCATCAATCTTGCTCCGTTTCTGAATCCTTGTTATACTAAACAAACTGATCGATTTATCACTACAGCATTTTAGATATCCAACTCGGCTAAGTATTTTGAACAGTTTTTGGCGTTAACCGGAAATCTTGAAAGGCTTGAAGACCCTATTCCCGCTAATTGTTGATCCGTAAAATGATTGATTAACAGTGGCTTTTTTGTCAAAAAAAAGCGGAATTAAGTGATTTGTGTACAAGGAATTTCCACTTTCTAAAGTAAAATATTTATCAAAGCGTCATTCAAGGAAAGGTGTGGTTAATATTTCCGGAATAAAACTTCTATAGTCTGTTGATTGCTTACGGTTGTGCCTACAATAAATTGAGTAATGTCCAAGATTAAATACGATATCCTTATTTAACTTTAAGAGGTATAACCTTAATTATAGAAATGGGCTTAATAGTAAACACTAAAGCAACTAATAATAAAATAAGATTCGGCTAAGCAAGATAATCTATCCTACTTCTTTGATAGCTTCAGCACCTCCTGAAAGCTTTCAGCATATTCTCCGGGTTCTTCACTATCTCTACCGAATACGTATCACAAAATGTGATGGATATATTCACAGGAACACATTAGGTAATCAACACAACAAACTCATAAACTATTATTTTGCAACAGGTATCAACCGCCACTTTTCAACCGTCACAGCTTGTATCTTTTTTTTCGTAAAGTAACCGGTAAAATACTCATCGTTTGCCCAAAGTGGAAACAGGTTTTTATAAAAAGGACTTTCCGGGTTACCCGATTGTCCGGGCGCATTTGTCATAAGAGTATTATCCCAGTTGCCAGTATCAGTTATCATACGAAAGGAAGCTCCTGTCGCCTGATTGTCAGCATCACCGGTAGAGCCGATAGTATGTCCGTATCCACCTCGTGGCAGTGCTTCTGTGTTAAGTTTTTTTTGCCATTTCTCATCGGCAAGCTCACTAAGTGGATGGATAAAAGCGATGTGCTTATAGGCTGCCTGCCCATACTGCCAATTGGCAATTGAGTTCCCTAACTTTTGTTGTAAAGCAAGCAAGGCGGTGTCCAATGCTCGTATTAAAAATGCATTCCTTCCTTGCAACGAATCAATTCCAAATCGTGCGTCAGGATGTTGCAGCCATTGTATCAATTTAGTAGTTTGAAGGGAGACGTAAGGCTGTATAGATTCCGGTATCAGTTGCTTGTTTGCCTGCTGCATCAGCATTCGTTCCCACATCACATAGATGGCAGCTGCAACAGAGTTTTTATTCAGCACAAAATTCCAGTGCAGAAGAAATTCTTTGGCTTTTTATACCATTTTATTATCTGACGAAATATCTTGAAGCATAGGTACCAACAGGCTGGCAGGAACGGAGTAATAATCCGTTTGCATAGCTTTGGCTTTATCAATGGTCATTTGAGCATCGGCAGATAATAATGTATTGATTCTATCTCCCCTGAATGCATCTGCCCTTGTGTAGCCAATAGCATTCCAGTGGGTGTAATCATTTGGAACTAAATCCTGATTGGCTGTTGCAATGAATCCTTTGGCAGGATTGTATTGATGCGGCCGTTCTTTAATAGGAATATAACCTGACCATTCAAAGCGGCTATCACCGGTAACCGGTACCATACCGCTGAAGTTTTTTCTGACTGGTATAATTCCCACTGTCTGCCAGCCGATGTTACCTGCTGTATCCGCCCACACCATATTCAACGCAGGAATATTACTATAACTACAAACCTCTCTGAACATCGTCCAAGATGAAGACTGATCTATCCGTAAAGCAGAAAGATAAGGTGCGCCACCAGGCTCCAAGGAAGCCGAGCGCACAATGTAGGCTATATGATGTGATGTATCTATATAGGTAACCGGTCCGTGGATTGTGTAATGTAATATCACCTCGACAGATTTTTCGTTTTTGACCGGTATACTTTCTTTTATCTCTTTCATGGCAACCCACTTGCCTTTATACCAGTACTGGTGTAGGTTAAGCCGGGTTTAAATTATACACATATAAATCCTCACCGTCAGTTTCTGATATGGTAATGCCCCATGCGCCGGCTTCATTATGACCAATGGCAACGCCAGGGATTTCCGGTTCTCCGCCACCCATTACATTCCATCCGGGAGCTGATAGATGTACAATATAGCGCAGAGAGGGAATGGCAATTTTGCGGTGCGGATCATTTGCTAATAAAGTATGCCCGTTGCTGGTACGGCTGCCGCTTATAATCCAGTTATTACTGCCTTGTATTCCATGCTCAAAAGGGTCATCATATAAATCAGCAGAGTAATTGCCCGGAGTGGGCTCAGGACTGTTGCGCACATCCGACAGATTTCTGCTGCCAGGCAAAAAGACAACATCCTTACGATATGCTGTGTACAACTATAGTATATTTTGAAACAGCAGCTCTTTATCAATACTTGTATCAATATGCAAATCAGGTTGCTTTGGATGAAACCACATAATGTCTTTCACTTTCTCCTCACCAGCTTTTGCTACGGCTCGTCCTATATTTAATTCTTCAGTTATATTCCCCAAGATTCCCTGGTGTCGTGAAATCACAGATTCTACTGTCCACTTTTTAGGTTTGATATGCAGAAGTGAAAATTCAATAGGTAATTGCTCAGGATGCTTGTTTACTTCATCTATATAAGTATTTATACCATCTACAAAAGCATTGAGAATTTCTTTTCCCTGCTGGTGATAATGAGCTAATTCTGTATTCATATCACCACGAAATTTAAAGAGCCGCGCTCCGATATCTCTTTTTAATTCCTGCTTACCCAATAACTCGGATACAGTGCCTGTTGCCTGCCTGCGCCAGATTTCAAATTGAAATAATCTGTCTTTGGCTGCACACAATATCTCTGACAAAAAATAAATCATGTTGATTGGAAGCATAAATATGATTAATCTCCCACTTATCTCTAAGCACATCCAGAGTTTGTAAGCCTTTTATGTGCAAGGAATTGGTTGGTTGTGTAAATGCTAAAAAAGATAAAAGAAGAAGATAAGCCAAAGTGATAATTCTCATAATGTACTCTATTTATTGTACTGGTTTATACAAGTATAAAATTAAGAGGTACATTGTATTACTAAATCCCTTTTTCTGTTTTATTAGTCAAAATATTTGTTCCAAACAAGTATAACATCGTAAAAATCAAAAACAGACAGCTATCGCAATGATACATTGACTCAACCCCACTCTTCTTTAAAATAAATTCATGAAAAAATTTCTATAGAATAAAAATTCACTCTAATATTTTGAACCAGTACATACTGGTTTGCAATATAACGCTTGCAATATTTGTTTACGTATCAAAAACCAAAAAATGATTGTTTATGCTTACATATGAAGTAAAAAAAGGCATTTACCTTCTCGTTGCCGTACTCTTGTCTTCTTTTGCTGCCGTAGCACAATCCGTTGTTTCCGGAAAAGTAACTGACGGTAAAGGAAACAGGTTGGTTGCCGTAACGGTTACCGACAAAGGCACCAGTGCCAATGTAACAACCGATCCCAACGGAAACTTTTCGATTATGGTTCCTGCTGACATAAAATCGCTTATTGTAAGCTATGTCGGTTATTCAGACCAGGAGTTTGTAATCGATGGCAGAACTACTCTTGATATCGTTTTGCAGGAGAACGTCCAGTCGCTGAACGATGTCGTAGTTGTAGGTTATGGTACTGCCCGCAGGAAAGACGTAACGGGCGCTGTATCCAACATTGCTTCCAAAGATTTCAGCAGTGGTGTTATTAGTAACCCAATGCAGCAGATACAAGGTAAAGTAGCTGGTCTTGTCATCACACAACCGGGCGGCGATCCAAACCAGAATATAGTGATTCGGCTGCGTGGACAAACCTCGCTTACAGGTGGTCAAACACCGTTGATTGTATTGGATGGTATTCCATTAGATGATCCCAACCAGATATCGAGTATTCCGGTGGTAATATTGCATCGTATGATCTGTTGAAAGATGTATCGGCAACGGCTATTTATGGTGCCCGTGGTGCTAATGGCGTTATTATCATCAATACAAAAAAGGGCGCAGCCGGCAGAACACAAGTTGACTATAATGGTTATGTTGCAGTAGATGTATTAGCAGGTAATCTTGATTTACTCAATACAGGTGAATGGCGGCAGGGTTCGGCACTGGCTGGTGCTTCTCAGGCGACCATTAGCGCACTTGACAAAGGAGCCAATACAGACTGGCTGAGAGCTATTACCAAAACTGCTTATTCGCATAACCACAATATAGCCTTAACCGGCGGTAACAATGGTTTTACTTATCGTGCTTCCTTTAATTATCTTAACCAGGAAGGTGTTGTAATCAATACAGGAAAAATACAGACAGGCTTGCGTTTTAATGCAGAACAGAAAGCCTTAAACAACAAACTTACCATTTCGATGTCTTTGTTTGCCAATGAGAACGATAGAAAGTATACAGACTATAACATCTTCGAGTTTATTAATGTGGCGCCGCCTACTTAACCCGGTCTATAATTCTGACGGCACTTACTATCATTACTCTGATTATCATGAGCAAAACCCGGTAGAACGCCAGATGCTGCAAACAAACAAAGGAAGAGAATATTTATTTCAAATGCTGGGAAGAGTAGACTATGAACTGATTAAAAATCTTCGTATCGGTGTATTAGGGTCTTTATCACGTAACAACCTGCAGACACAATTCTTCCAACCTACTTTTGAAGTAGTAGATAACATCAACAATGGCAGCCAGACAGCTTCTAATATCAACTCAAAAAAGGGCGACATTCACATCAATTACTTAGGTGAGTATGGTAAGCATAATTTGTCTTTAACCGGTGTTTACGAATATAACGATTTTACCAACAGCAATTTCAGTGCTTCTGGTCAGAACTTTTTAGTAGAAGACTTAAATGCAGATTTTCTTGGCGGTGGCAACCCAGCATTTAATGCCATTTCTTCTTATAAAGAAGAGTATAAATTGATCTCATTTTTAGGCAGAGCCACTTATAATTATGATCAGAAATATTATGCAACCGTAAGCTTCAGACGAGATGGATCTTCAAAATTTGGTACTAATAACCGGTGGGGTAATTTCCTTCTGCTTCTATTGCGTGGCGCTTAGGTCAGGAGAATTTTCTAAAAAATGTAAACTGGCTGAATAAGTTAAAAATCAATGCGGGTTATGGTGTCGTAGGTAACCAGGATGCCATTAATCCTTATAATACATTGTTGACATTAGCCGGTAGCACACGCTATTTTGATCCTACTAGTTCCAGCTATCAGTTTCCACAATCATACCTTCCTAACCAGAATGCCAATCCGGATTTAAAGTGGGAAGAAAGACGCGGAAAAAATGTGGGGATTGATTTTGCTATGTTTAAAAACAGATTGAGCGGCAGCGTAAACGTATATAGCGATAAAACAAAAAACCTGCTGTTCAATTATTCTGTTCCGGTGCCTCCTTATTTTGTATCAACCATCCTGGCGAATGTAGGTGACTTAACGAATAAAGGAATAGAATTGCAATTGAACGGAAGTATTGTACAAAGTAAGAACTTTTCATGGAGCGCTAGTGGTCAGATCACATTTGTAAAGACTAAAGTGACCAGCTTGTCAGGTACTTATAACGGCACACAAATAGCCTCAGATCAGGTACCGGTTGGTTATGCATTAGGTCGCGGTTACGAAGGCAATGCTATTACCTTTTTAAAAGTTGGTTACACACCTTATGTATTTTATCTACCTGCTTATGCCGGCTTGAGCGATACAATT
>CBDATZ010000040.1:0-15566 GCA_965199845.1 Ilyomonas sp. | reverse complement strand
ATTAACCCTCTGCCTTCCTTGCTCATGAAGTTAATAATCTCCGGCGTTACGTTTCGCGCAGCGGTCACAAAATCACCTTCATTTTCACGATCCTCATCATCAACCACAATGACAAGTTTTCCGTTCTTAATATCTTCTATCGCACTTTCTATAGTATCTAACATGCTTCTGTAATTAATGCAAAGGTAAGTGGCATTAATGGCTAATCATGTGCGCGCGGATCATCTTATCGTCAAAAGATATTATAAACTGTTGTCTCATACTTTCTTTTGAAACCCAATGGGCGAGCGACTTGTACACACTTGGTAATATTTTATTAACACAGAAAAGAAGACCGTTTTCCATAATTCTGTTCCTTTGCGGCTTGAAAAACGCTATCCAATTCTCCTTGTTTAAATTACGGCTTATGATACGGACAAGAATTTTACACATTCTCGTTTTTTTTATTTCATTTTTTTCATTTTCTAATCTTTTCTCGCAGGAAACAACATCTGAAATTCAGGGAATCGTTTCCGATACGAGTGGCAAAGGTCTGGCTGGCGCAACTATTGTTGCCGTGAACGAGCCCACAGCCGCCAGGTACACCACAACTTCCCGCAGTGACGGACATTTTAATTTGCCAAACCTGCGTGTTGGCGGACCTTACACCATTATCATTTCCTTTGTTGGTTATGATGATAAAAAGTTTGAAAACGTGACTCTATTACTGGGTCAGGTGTTTTCGGCAGATGCTTCATTAAGCAATACGCAACAAACGCTTGCCGATGTAGTTGTGGCAACTACGAGACAGAACAGAATTATAAATAATAACCGCACGGGCGCCCAGGAAATTATAAGCCGCAACCAGATAGAAAGGCTTCCTACTATCAACCGTTCTTTACAGGATTTCACCAAACTGGAACCGACTTCTAATGGTTTAAACTTTGGCGGGCGCAATGCACAATATAATAATGTAACTGTTGATGGTGCCAACTTTAATAACTCGTTTGGTTTACAAAGCACATTAGGTGGTCAAACTGGTTCTCAGCCAATCAGCCTTGATGCGATTGAACAAATCCAGGTGAACCTTTCGCCCTATGATGTTCGCCAGGGTGGTTTTACCGGCGCTGGCATAAATACAGTAACCCGTAGTGGCACCAACCAGTTTAAAGGAACAATTTATACTTATTTAAAAGGTGAAAACACGCAAGGTTACCGTGTGGGTAACACAAAGGTTGTAAAAACTCCGATTGATTTTAATTTAAGAGGTTTTGCACTTGGCGGGCCAATCATAAAAAATAAAGTTTTCTTTTTTGTAAGCGGTGAGCAAGTGCGCCAGGAACTGCCTGCCACAAGCTATATAGCTTCCGATGCAAGCCACCCGGTAACGCCGGGTAGTGTGTCTCAGGCAAATGCTGATACATTGAACAGATTGTCTACCTTTTTAGATTCTGCTTTTGGTTACCAGACAGGCGCTTATCAGAATTATAGCCTGAAGACGCAAAGCGATAAGATTACGGCAAAAATTGATTGGAACATCAGTACGAAACATACACTTAGTGTAAAATACAATTACCTGAAATCCAGTGCAGATCAGCTTCCCAGCACGAGCCGTAATGGCTTCACCGGTTTTGTAGGCGGTCAGGCACCGGGTAACCTGGCATTGCCTTATCAGAATGCAGGATATGTTATAAATAACAACTTCAACATTTTTATTGCTGAGTTAAATTCAAGATTTAGTAACCGGGCTGTAAACAAATTGCAGGTTGGTTATACGCAGTTGAGAGACTTCCGTGCATCGAAGGGTAACATTGGAATGCCGTTGGTTGATATCCTGAACAATGGTAACGTTTACACCAGCTTCGGGTATGAAACGTTTACTTATAATAACAAGTTGAACACGGATGTTTTTCAAATTTCAGACATCGCCACTTTTTATAAAGGTGGTCATGAAATCACAGTGGGTACACAAAATTATTTCAGAAAATATCTGAATGGATTTGCACCTGCTTATGAAGGTATTTACCAGTTTAGCAGCATTCAGGCTTTTTACAACAGCGTGCTGTATGATTCCGTTGCAACTCGTTTTGCAAAGCAATCATCAGCTCTAAAAGATAGCTCTTTCCCTTATGCTAAAGCAGGCGTAAATGAGCTTAGCTTGTTTGGGCAAGACAAATGGAGAATCAACAAGCAATTTACGCTTACCTATGGCTTGCGTATTGATTACTCTGCCTACACCGGAAGCTTCGCCCAAAATCCTGCTTTCGCAGCCTTGACATTTGCAAACGGAGCTAAATACGATGTAGGTAAAAAACCAAAAAGCAGACCTCTGTTTTCACCTCGTGCCGGTTTTAACTGGGATGCTTTAGGCGATCAGTCGTTACAGGTTCGTGGTGGTGTTGGTGTATTTTCTGGTCCGCCTCCTTTTGTATGGATCAGCAACCAGGCAAGTAACAATGGCGTTCAGTTTAGCCAGGCTATCTATAATAACAAAGTATTTAGCTCTGATCCAAATTCTTATTCAACTACAGGCGGTGCAAACACAGCTTATGCAATAAACGTAACTGATAAAAACTTTAAATATCCAACCGTACTTAAATCGAGTTTGGCAGTAGATAAAAGATTTAAAAATAATTTAATACTAACCTTAGAAGGTTCTTATTCTAAAGACATCAATGCTGTTTACTATGCAAACGCCAACCTCAATCAGAGTGATGCACGTTCGACTGTATTAGATATGCCAATCTCCCGCGTGCGATATGGTACAAACGGCACTAATAAGATTTATCCCGGTACTGGTGACACTACTGTTACCAACCCAAATATTGCCAATGTAATCGTGATGGATAACTCTAATAAAGGATATACTTACAGCATCACAGCGCGTGCTCAAAAAACCTACAAAGATTTATTCTTAAGCGTTGCTTATACATACGCGCAAGCTAAGAATACTTCCGAATTTGGTAGCACTGCGGGTGGTTTGTGGAGCAGCCGTGCCGTTCAGGGCAATCCAAATACTGATAACCTGGCTTATGCCGGATGGTACCAGCCACATCGCGTAGTTGCATTCGCTTCTTACCGCATTACATATGCTAAATATTTAGCTACAAGTTTTGGTCTTTATTTCGAAGCTGCTCCTGCCGGCGTTACCTCTTATGTTTATAACGGTGATTTAAATAATGATGGTAACACAGGCAATGACCTGATTTATATTCCTGAATCAGCCGGCGAAATCAATCTGGTGAACTCTGGTTCAGGTGGTTTGGGTACTAATGTTTCAAGTGACAAGCGTACAACTTCTCAGATTTGGGGACAGTTAAATAACTTCATTAACCAGGACAGATATTTATCTGAGCATCGTGGTGAAGTAGCCAAAGCGAATGCAGTTGTGCTTCCTTATTTTAAAAGAGTTGATGCGAACATTACACAGGACATTTATGTAAAAACAGGCAAGGAAAGACATACGCTGCGTTTCTCATTGGATGTATTAAATGTTGGCAACCTCATTTACAAACAGTGGGGATTGGTTAAAACACCTGTGTTGACTAACTTCCTTCGTTATGAAGGTCTGGCGGCCGATGGTAAAACGCCAAGCTTCTCCTTTACTTACCAGGATGCTAGCAACCAGATACCGGTAACCAATAGTTTCTCAAACAGCAATGCGATCGGTTCCCGCTGGCAAATGCAGTTTGGTATCCGCTATCTATTTAACTAAGAAACGAATTTATTTCTTATAAAAGCCGCCTCACAGTTTTTGTGGGGCGGCTTTCATTTCTACCTACATTTTTATATGATTCAGAAGCGGTGAACCAGACCTGTTCATTTCTTTATATTTGTAACCATTAAAAGAATAATTCATGTTGAAAGTGGGCGTGTTTGGCACCGGGCATTTGGGCAAGTTTCATCTCAATAACTGGAAGGAAATAAAAGAGGTTGACCTCGTTGGCTTTTACGATCCTGATGATGAAACCGCCGAAGCTGTAAAAAATCAATACGGCATCAAACGCTTTACTACGCCTGAAGCTTTGATGGAAAAGATAGATGCAGCGGATATTGTAGCACCCACCCAATATCATTTTGACCTTTGCGAAATGGCAATACGCCGCGGTAAACATGTGTTTGTAGAAAAGCCATTGGTGAATACCATTGCCGAAGGCAAAGAGATAGTGAAGATGGCAAGAGAAGCCGATGTAAAAGTGCAGGTAGGTCATGTAGAGCGCTTCAATCCTGCCTTTGCTGCCGTTAAAGATTTGCGGCTAAAGCCTATGTTCATAGAAGTGCACAGGCTGGCGCAATTTGATGCAAGAGGCACAGAAGTGAGCGTAATATTAGACCTTATGATTCACGACATAGACATCATTCTAAATATTGTAAAAAGCGACGTGCGGCAAATTTCTGCAAGTGGTGTGGCTGTGCTTACCGATACGCCCGATATTGCCAATGTTCGCATTGAATTTTATAACGGTTGTGTAGCCAACCTCACCAGCAGCCGTATCAGCATGAAGAAGATGCGAAAGATGCGCCTGTTTCAAAAAGATGCCTATATCGGTATTGATTTTTTAGATAAAAAAACAGAGATCATACGCTTGAAAGAAGAAGAAGATACCACCTCTTTTTCATTTGATATTCAAACGCCACATGGTATAAAAACCATTGCCGTAGCCAGCCCGGCTATTGAGCCAACAAATGCCATTAAAGACGAACTGCTGTCATTTGTAGATTCTGTGTTGAATAATAAGCCGGTAATTGTAAGTGAGATTGATGGCTATGCCGCAATGGAAGTTGCCCACCAGATTCTGGATAAAATTAGTCAGTCAAAAATTACTGCGTAAGAAGAACCAAAGCCAATGCGCTTTTCTAAACGTCCTGTTTCCATTGCCTGGTATGTATTTACAGACGGCATCACGTCGTGCCTTATCTGGATATGCGTGTGCCTGTACCGCCAGCAGTTGGTTCACCAGGAGTTTTCGTTAGAGCAGCTCTTCTCTTACAACAATCATTTTTTTATAAAATCATTCTTATCGTTTCCCTTGTTCTGGGTTTTGTTTTATACAGTGATGGGAACTTATAAATATTCGCTATACACAAAGTCAAGATTGACCGAACTTACCAATACAATCATCGAAAGTTTGATTGGCTGCAGCGCTATTTTTTTCCTCATTTTTTTGAATGATGGCGCTGATGATTATCTCTATTACTACAAAGTTTTCTTCGTGTATTTCTTTTGCCAGGCAAGCGTTACATATGCAGGCCGGTTCTTTCTTCTCTCAATTGTGAAAGATCAATTATCAAAGGGCTTGTTTACCATTAAAACGTTGTTCATTGGCAACAGCCATAAAGCAACGGATATTTATAAAACGCTTGTGCAAAAAAAACAGGTTTCAAATATCTGCACCATTGGTTTTGTTTCGGCTGATAACTTTAGCAGTAACGGATTGAGTCAATATTTACCTAAGCTTGGCTCGCTGCAGGATGTGGAAACCATTATTGATAAGCAACATATTGAGCAGGTGATTGTAGCGCTCGATAAAACAGAACTGAAATCGCAGCAAAACCTGCTGGCAAGATTGAGTGATAAAGATATTGCCATCAAGATAGCGCCTGATAATTTTGATATTCTCGCAGGCTCGGTAAAGACAAAAAATGTGATGGGCGCAACGTTGATTGACATCAACACCAACCTGATGCCTGCCTGGCAGGAAAATGTAAAGCGAGCCATCGATGTATTCAGCAGTATAATTGCTTTTATTGTATTGTGTCCGCTGCTCCTTTATATAGTATTGAGAACGAAATTTTCTTCGCAAGGTACAATAATGTACACGCAGGAGCGGATCGGCTTTAAAGGCAAGCCGTTTACCATTTATAAGTTTCGCTCTATGTATATGGATGCAGAAAATAGCGGTATTCCGCAGCTATCTTCCGATGATGATCCACGTATAACTGATTGGGGGAAAGTGATGCGAAAATGGCGGCTGGATGAGCTTCCACAGCTTTGGAATATCTTTATTGGCGACATGAGTCTTGTAGGTCCGCGACCGGAAAGAAGATATTACATTGATAAAATAATGACCCGGAATCCTTACTACAGATATTTGCTGAAAGTGAAGCCAGGGCTTACTTCCTGGGGAATGATACAGTTTGGTTATGCTTCTTCGGTTGATGATATGCTGGAACGCATGCAGTACGATTTATTGTACATAAAAAACATATCGCTGCTCGTTGATTTTCGTATCATGCTATACACCATCCGGATTATCTTGTCAGGTAAAGGGAAATGATTTTGTTTACTGGTAATTGTTAACGGTTAATTGAAGAATGAATTACGAAACTGTTTATAAAAGGAAAATAAAAGCGCGTCATTTTTATATGAGATGTTCGTGTTTTTTTTTACTTGTTTTTTGTTGTCAGTTCATTGCGAAAGCGCAAAATAATTATTGGCAACAACAAGCCGATTATACGATCCATGTCGCATTACACGATAATGACAACACCTTAGATGCTGACGAGAAAATAGTTTACACCAACAACTCGCCTGACACATTAACCTTTATCTATTTTCATCTCTGGATGAATGCTTACAAAAACGATAAGACGGCGTTCAGCGGGCAATTGCTTCGTAATAACAATACCGCATTTTATTTCTCTGATGAATCGCAGCGCGGATATATCAACGGGCTTCGTTTTTCGGTGAATGAAACGGTTGCTACATTACTGCCCGACAGCAATCATATCGACATTGCAAAACTGATGTTGCCGCAGCCATTGGCGCCCGGCCAATCGATAACTATAACAACACCTTTTCATGTAAAGCTGCCTTATAATTTCTCACGTGGTGGTTACGAAGGTCAGACTTACCAGCTTACGCAATGGTTTCCAAAACCGGCTGTTTATGATAAAACAGGATGGCACCCGATGCCATATCTTGACCAGGGCGAATTTTATAGCGAATTTGGAAACTGGGACGTTTCTATTTCCTTACCACAGAATTATATTGTTGCCGCCTCCGGAGATTTGCAAAATGAAGATGAGCTGAATTTTTTAAAAACAACAGGTGGCCGGAAGCCGGAAAAACAATCTAATTATTTGTTATGGAAAAATGAATTGCTCAAAAAAGCGGTGAGCGAAAAAAAGCCTTTTGAGGAAGTGATGCCGGCTTCTTTAAACACAATTAAAACGCTTCGTTATTCGTTGAAAAACGCCCATGATTTTGCACTCTTTGCAAGTAAACTGTTTTTGGTTCAACACGATACCATTCAATTGTCATCTCATACAGCAGATGTTTTTACTTTTTACAATCCATGGGATAGAATAAACTGGCAAAACAGCCTCAATTATCTGAAAGATGCAGTGCATTTTTATTCATCTGCTTTAGGCGAATATCCTTACAATGTAGCGAGCGCCGTGTCGGGAAATCCGCATAAAAATACCGGTGGTATGGAATACCCAACCATTACATTAATAGAACTAAACGACAGCACTAAAGAACTTGATGGAACCATTGCTCACGAGATTGGACATAACTGGTTATACGGCATCCTGGCAACCAACGAAAGACAATATCCATGGATGGATGAAGGCATCAACACGTACTATGAAAACAGATACACAGATGCGCGCTACCATGTGAGTAAACCAACCTCATTTCCCGCTAGAAAATTTCCTGCAAACCTGGATACTTTGATATTGGAAACGATGAGTCACTTGCATAAAGATCAACCTATCAGCACGCCATCCGATTATTTCACGGAAGCGAATTATGGATTGATTGCTTACACCAAAACAAGCATGTGGTTGCAACAGTTAAAAGAGCAGTTAGGCACGCCGTTGTTTGACAGTTGCATGAAGGAATATTACAGTCAGTGGAAGTTCAAACATCCTTATCCTGAAGACTTTCGGGCGAGTATCGAAACAACGAGTCAAACCTCTTTAAAAAATCAATTTGCAAAGCTTGATTCAACTGGTTCTCTTCACCCGGAAGAGAAGAAAAAAATCAAACCGGCTTTCCTTTTCAACGAAAAGGAAACTTCAAAGTATAATTACATTTCTATTGCTCCCGCCATTGGTTATAACTATTACGATAAGGTAATGATAGGAGGGATGATTCACAATTATGGATTGCCCTTGCATCGCTTTAATTTTCTACTGGCTCCTTTGTACGCAACCGGCAGCAACGAGCTGAACGGCTCTGCCAGGGCGGGTTTCAGCACATTTACAAAGCGTAGCTGGCTTGAGATTTCTGCAAGTGCTATCAAGTATAATATCTACTCTTTCACGCAATACGACAACAGCAAGCTTTACTTTGGAATGACGCGCATTGTGCCATCAGCTAAGCTAAGGTTATACAACAAAGATTTGCGTTCCACACAGCGCTGGACGTTTACCGCAAAAAGTTTTTTAATTAGTGAGCAAGGGTTTGCTGATTTTAAAAACGTCGTCGTTGGACCTGATACATTTTCGCTGGCTACAAAAGGAACAAATCATCGTTATGTCAATCAAATTAAGGCAATGGTTAGTGATAACCGCAAGCTGTATCCATACGATGCCGGCATCACTATAGATCAGGGAAACACTTTTTTGCGGGCTGGCTTTACGGGGAATTATTACTTCAATTTTGCAAAGAAAGAGCAAGGGGTAAGCGCCCGTTTTTTCGCCGGAAAATTCTTTTACCTGCAACAGAAAACGCTTTTGTCAAAAGGTGAAAATAATTCTTATTTATTAACGCTTTCTGGTTCTAACGGCGGCGAGGATTTTACATATAGTGATTACTTTTTAGGCAGGTATGAATTTGATGGCGGATTGAGCCAGCAGATTATGCTGCGCGATGGTTATTTTAAAGTAAGTACGCCGCTGTTAAATGATCCGGTTGGCAAAACGGATAACTGGCTTCTTTCTGTAAACCTGGCAAGCGATATTCCTGATCAGATCAATCCATTGAAAGTGCTCCCGTTTAAGCTTCCGGTACAATTATTTGTTGATATTGGCACATACAGCGATGCCTGGAATGATGAAAACGGCGATGGCAGATTTTTGTATGATGCCGGGATAAAGCTGTCAATTATTAAGTCGGCTTTTAATATTTATCTGCCAATTTTTTATAGCAAAGTCTTCCGTGATTATTACAAATCGTTTTATCCCGACAAACGCTTTGCGCACACCATTTCTTTTTCATTTGATTTAAGTCAGTTGCAGCCCAATAAACTATATAGAAATCTGCCTTTATAGAATTGCCTTCGGTTTTATTTTTATGACAAAAAAAGATACAGAATATCACATTCGTTATCTGCCAAATCATTTGGTTGATAAGCAAAAATGGGATTCTTGTATTTCGTCTTCAGACCTGCCGCTTGTATATGCAAAGTCTGTGTATCTCGATGAAATGTGTCGTCGCTGGGATGCTTTGGTTTTGAACGATTATGAAGCAGTAATGCCTCTGCCATGGAATAAAAAATGGTTGCTGACCTATGTATATTCTCCTTATTTCGTAATTGCCGGCGGTTTGTTTGGAAGAGGCATTTCCGAACGTTTGCTGTTAGCGTTTATTGCAGCCATTCCACAACAATACCGTTTAATTGATTTGGATTTTAACGAGCATAATTTTTTTCCAGACGCATTATGTGTTGAACACATTTTATGCAGGCAAAGAAGAAATACCTTGTTGTCTCTTAAGCATTCTTATGAGCACCTGTTTTCGAATTATAGCACAGGTGCAAAACGTAAACTGAAGAAGGCGAATTCGTACCACTTTTCGATTAATAAATCACAACAGGTAAAGAAAGTAATTGCGTTATATAAACAACATTATAAGAACCAGGATTCAGTTGTTTCCCGTTTCGGCTTTACGAAAATGATTGCTTTGTTGGATGGCAAGTTAGCCGACCAAACAAGAACCTATATTCTTTCATTTCCTGATGGCGAAGTGTGTGCGTTTTATCTTCTCTTGTTTGATGACAATTTTGTGTATTGGTTGATTGGCGGCAGCACCGGAAAAGGAAAAGAAGCCGCTGCTTTTTATTATTTAACAGACGCCGTAATCAGGGATTTTGCTGACAGCAACAGAACCTTTCGTTTTGAAGGTTCGGACCATGAAGGCATCCATTTTTTTAATAGTCAGTTTGGTGGACAAACCGTTTATTATCCGCATATTAAAATCAACCGCCTGCCTTGGCCGCTACGTCATCTGAAGTAAGCAAATCACATTTTGCAAAAGATGTCTACTGTTTTGTAAATGCCTTTTATATCGCTTAATAAAACATCTGCGCTTTGGTAAGATTGATAGGCCAGTTCATTACGGGTTATATAATTAAAGAGAGCAGGTGGATACAGCGAAAGCAGGTGTTCAATGCACAAAATAGTTTCCTCAAGAAATTGCGGCAGTATCGCTTCAAAAGATAATAAGAATACGGGTTGCGACAATCCTTGCAATGCCTTCCATTCATTTCCTTCCACATCAATTTTAATAAAATCAGGCATTCCATATTGTGTAATCAGAACGTTCAGCGTACTTGTCGGAATGTTTGCTGCTGTTAACTTTAGCGCCTTTTGCTTGCTATCATTCCACTTGCTGCTTAACGTTCCCATAGCATAATCATTTTCATCTTCATACCACGGCTGCTCGCCGGTTTTATCGCTTACAGCTATGGGAACAATAATGATATTCTTGTTTTTATTAAACCTTGCTGATAAAATATTTACATTTCTCCTTGCGGGTTCTATTGCGATAACACACTGTGATAATTTGCTGAAAATTTCTGTCATTACGCCTTCATTGGCTCCGATATCAAAAATGAGTTTGCAGCCGGGAGGAATAACAGACTTATAGAATTTTCTTTTCGCAGCCATATCTTTTCTTACATCAGGGCGAAACAGAAGCCAAAGCGAATACATCCATTCACTGTACCTGATCTTCATGTAAAGCCGGTTTTGTTCGATGGCTTTTTTTATTTTTCGGGGTAAAAACATATCGGTGTCGAGGTTATGTTTTCAATCGTTGCGAAAGAATGGCATCAGCAATCAACAAATCGAGAGGTCGCGTAATTTTTATGTTCTCATAGTCGCCTTCGGTTAAATAAACTTGTTTGCCAAAGGCTTCCAAAACAGTCGCTTCGTCAGTAAATGAATCCTGGTACGGTTGTTCAAAAGCAGCTTTCAAATCGGTGCTTTGAAAGGTTTGCGGCGTTTGAACCATGCGGATATGATCGCGGTCAATCACGCAGTGCGCATCATCTTTATCTATACGCAAACTGTCTGTGGCTTTTACAACCGGAATGGCGCTTCCTTTTGATATTGTTTGATCATAACATCGCATAATCAGCTCAAGTGAAAGTAAACAACGAACACCATCATGCACAAAAACAACTGCGTTATCAGCCACATGAGCAAGCCCGTTTTTTACAGAATGAAAACGGGTAGCGCCGCCAGCTATAAATTTTATTTTGGTTGATGGAAAATTATGCAGAATATCTTCCTGAAGATGCTTTTCGGGTAGCACAACGATGATATTGATACCAGAAAACGCTGAATGAAACGCCTGTATGCTATGCCATAGCAAGGGTTTGTTTTGCAAAAGCAAAAACTGTTTTGGCGTGCTGTTTCCCATTCGCGTGCCTAAGCCGCCAGCCACAATCAGCGCATACGTTTCCATTGCGTAAAGAAATAGAATTCTCCTGTCAGTGTCACTTCTTGCTTCGTTTAATTTTTTGGAATGCAATTTTCTTTCGGTGAAGTATAAGTATTTTTTATGGAAAAAAGACAATTGGGACAATCGGATTTACAGGTGATGCCGCTTTGCTTTGGTGGTAATGTTTTTGGCTGGACGATAGATGAAGCAACTTCGTTGAAATTGCTGGATGCCTTTACAGGCGCGGGCTGCAGCTTCATTGATACCGCAGATGTGTATAGCCGCTGGGTGCCAGGCAACAAAGGTGGCGAAAGTGAAACTATTATAGGCAACTGGATGAAGAAAAGTGGAAAAAGAAGTGATGTGATAGTTGCCACCAAAGTAGGCAGCGATATGGGAGAAGGAAAAACGCTGCGCAAAGATTATGTGCTGAAGGAAGCCGAAGCTTCGCTGAAGAGATTACAAACAGATTATATTGACTTGTACCAAACGCATTTCGATGATGAAACCTTGCCTGTGTCTGAAGCGCTGGAAGCGTATGATGAATTGATACAATCGGGCAAAGTGAGATGGATTGGCAGCTCGAATATGACGGCTGACAGATTCAGGGAATCATTGAAAGAAAGTAAAGAAAGGAGCTTACCAGCTTACCAGACTTTACAACCTGAATATAACTTATACGACAGGCAACCTTTTGAAGAAAACTATCAACAGTTATGTGTTGATAACAACATAAGCGTGATTCCTTATTACTCACTTGCCAGCGGTTTTTTGACAGGGAAGTACCGGAGCGAAAATGATTTGAATAAAAGCCAGCGTGGTGGCGGTATAAAAAAATATCTGGATGAACGCGGGTTCAAAATTTTATCAGCGCTTGATGATGTTTCCAAACGTTACAATACAACGCCAGCCACTGTTTCATTAGCGTGGCTAATGGCGCAGCCAACCATTGCGGCGCCTATTGCAAGTGCAACGAGTATGGAACAGGTAAAGTCATTGACTGATGCGGTGTCGCTGTCTTTAGATGATGATGCATTGAAGCAATTGGATGAAGCGAGTAAATAGAAGCTGAGAACATTACGATGTAAAATTCAGAATGTAATTTGTAAGTTTGTTATAACTCATTTACCAAAGCATACAAAGCTAAAAGCTGGCAGGGTTTCAAATTCTGCCAGCTTTTAGCTTTGCTCAATTATTGTACGGAAGGTTGATGTCTGATTCATTATTTCTTTACTAAAAAGAGACAATGAAACAAATTTTTGCTTGCAAGAGACGATTAATAAACAAGACGGACGATGATTACCAAAAAAAAACATTTACAATCTTAACAGCCATGATATAACTGTTGCTTTTTGAAGAGAAAAACTGTATTCCGAATTTTTATCTTTGCATGGAAAGCCAATTACCACAAGGGTTTTGATTGATAATAATCTAAAATTTTGCTTCGCAAAATATAATCGTAGCGTGCAGAAATCAGGTTGGTGCGCGAGCGATCGAGATTGGTTTTTATAACCAGGAATTCAACTGAAGTAAGCACGCCGGCATCAAATTTTATCTGCGCTTCGCGGAACGATTCGCTGAAATCATTCACTTGTTGTTCCAGCGTTTGATATCGCTGAAATGCTGTCGAATTATTTATGTAAGCCTGTTCAATGGCTTGCTTCAATTGCGTCTTTGTTGTGCTTTCTGCAAAGTCAGTTTGGTCTGCATTAATACGGGCCTGTTTTATGCGGTTGCGTGTTTGTAAACCATTTAATATAGGGATGCTGAGCGCGACACCAAACTGCGAATTAAAGTTGTTTTTTAACTGGCTGCCATAATTAATTTTAGAGGAAGTATAATTGTCCGTTGGAAAAAAAACCGAATCTCTTACGCCATTCATCAGCACATAATTCGGGCTTTTTACATCAACGGTTCCGGCATAATTCTGAAGACTAGCCGTGCTGGCATACAATGTTCCTGCGCCGCCAAACAAACCAATTCGCGGGTACTGCGAGCCTTTGGCTGCCTGCAATCCTTTCAGCGCACTAAGGTGATGAAATTGTGCCGCTCTTACAATGGCAAGGTTTTTTTCTGCCGATGTATAAATGTCAGCTACTTTGCCGTTATACATTTCTGGCTGCGTTGTACTGTCGTATAAACGTTCCAGCACAATGTCTTCTTCGTAAGGCACGTTCATCAATTGCGCAAGACTGATCTTAGCAGTTTCCAATGCATTTTTTGTTGAAATAATATTCAACTCGTCAGTAGCCAATTGTCCTTTCAAATCATGAAAATCAGAGGGAGGAATGGCGCCTTCATTGTTCAAAATCTTTAGCCTGTAAACCTGGTTGCGACTCACGTCAGCCTGCTGTTTAGCAAGCGTTAACTGATCCTGGTTATTCAATACAGATAAGTAAGCAAGAATGACATTAATGGTTACATAATCTCTCTGTTGCTGCAGGTCAAGTTTGCCGGCTTCATACTCTAAGCGATATTGTTTAATTGTGTTCTGTATGCTTAAACCATTAAATATGCTAAGCGAGCCGCTCACATTGTAATTGGCGTAGGTTGAGCTTTGCGTGTTATACGAATTTGTATAGATATTCAGGTTGCGTCCGCCCTGCCTGCCGTGGTCAATTTCACCGCTTATAAAAGGAAGCATGGAGCCCTTCGATACTTGCCAGTTTGCCTTATCGCGCTGTGCAGTGTAATCGCTTTGCCTGACGTCAAAATTATTTTTGATGGCTGCTTCCACGCATTGCTGAAGTGTTAGCATTTGTGCGTTTGCTATTGAATCCTGCGCCTTGCTTCGTAACAGTAAAAAAAGAAAGCCAGCGATAATCAAAAGTCCTTTTTTCATAACCCTTTGTTGAGTGAATGGTTGATTGTTCTTCGTTATGATGTGGCTGTTTCCGTGGTTTCAATCTTCTCAATCCGTCCGTCCATCAGGTGAATGATGCGGTTGCCATACGTTGCGTTCTTTTCGCTGTGCGTAACCTGTATGATGGTAACGCCATCTTCCTCGTTCAGCTTCTTAAACAACTGCATAATTTCCTCACCTTGCTTCGAGTTGAGATTGCCGGTTGGCTCGTCTGCCAATATCAGTTTCGGGCTGGCGACAAGTGCCCGTGCAATGCCAACTAATTGCTGCTGTCCGCCCGATAAATGCGTGGGAAACAAATCTTTTTTACCAACAATCTGGAAGCGGTCGAGTATATCAGAAACAATGGCTTTGCGCTCTGCCGATTTCAGATTTTGATAAATGAGCGGCGTTTCAATATTCTCATATACGGTCAGTTCATCTATCAGGTGATAAGCCTGAAACACAAACCCGATATGAGATTTATACAACTGCGAGCGTTGCTTTTCTTTTAATGAAAACACATCCTGACCAGTAAAAAAATACTTGCCTTCCGATGGTTCATCAAGCATGCCGATGATGTTAAGCAGGCTCGACTTGCCGGAACCTGACGGACCCATGATTGAGACAAACTCACCTTCCGCAATTGCCAGGCTCAGATCTTTTAAGATGAATGTGCGGTTGCCGCCGATGCTAACCCATTTCGATAAATGCTGAATGTCTATCAATGCCATGGTATGTTGTATTAATTGGTTGCACCAAAAAACCAACCGTTGTGCCAATGTTCGAAAGGCTTTGCAGGCTTGCTTTTCAGGCTTGTTCTTCAAATGCCGTGTACGAAAGCGGACACTTTTTGTACGGTAATGAAAATGAGATTGATTGAGTTAGGTTTAAAAGCTGTTAGCTACAAGCTGTAAGTACCTGATGATGGATTTATCAGTTATATCATGGCTGTTTAAGGTTGAAAATGTTTTTTCTTTGGTGACATCGTCCGTAGCTTTTATTTATCGTCCCTTGCAAGCAAAACTTTGTTTCATTGTCTCTTTTCAGTAAAGAGATAATGAAATCACACATCAGCGTTCAGGGCAATGAATGAGCTTTTTTTAAACCACAAATACATGAAAAATA
>CBDATZ010000039.1:0-170278 GCA_965199845.1 Ilyomonas sp. | reverse complement strand
CATTCTTCCAATGCTTACACGACACCAATCTTTATTATTAAACTTCCAGAAACGCACGCCGGCACCGCGTTTCAGCATTTCATCGGTAAATTGTTTGCCTTCCATTTTTATCGGGAACATAACAAAGTTGGCCGACGAAGGAAGATAGTTATAACCTTCTTTCTTCAAAACATCATACAAGTATGTTTTCGATGCCATTGTTTTATCGAGAGACAATTTCATAAAATCTTTATCCTGGTAAGCAGCAATAGCGGCTTTTATAGAAAGTGTGCCGGTAAGTTCTACATTATATTTAGCCAATGTTTTAATCGTTTCCGGTTGTGCTACAATATAACCAATGCGCATTCCGGCAAGCCCATATATTTTAGAAAAAGTGCGGGCAACAATAATGTTATCGCCGGCTTTTATATTGGCAATTGTTGTGGTTGCCTGCGGGTCGGGCAGATAATCTATATATGCTTCATCTACAAACACCGGAACTTTTTTAGATGTTGCCGAACAAAATGCTTTGAGTTTATTCGCATCAACAATTGTTGCTGTCGGGTTGTTTGGATTTACAATATAAATTAAGCCTGTATTGCTATCAATACGCTGGCTGATGCCATCTAAGTCAAATGTATAGTCTGGTGTCAGCGGCACTTTTATCCATTTGCCGTGTAAATCTTCAGCTGATTTTGGCAACGAATCAAAAGTAGGATCGCAGGTAATAATGCTTCTGCCGTTGGTGCTAAAATGAATGGCCGCCGCCAGCAGCAGGGGAGAAGAACCCGCGCCTAACAAAATATGCTCCGGCGTAATACCTTCATAATCGGCTATCATTTTCTTCAGCGTATCATTATCACTAAACGCGTATTGATGGCTGATCGCCATATTATCCATCATCACTTGTTTCACTTTATCTGATGGTCCAAACGGATTTTCATTAAAGATCAAACGAGCTTTCATTGGCTGCGAAGCGTCGGGGAAAAACGTTGTTGCGGCCGGTGTTATATACGAGTTTGCCGGTGCCGATTTTACCGATTGCCAGATGCTTGGTAAGATAGCAGCGCCTCCGGTTAACAATGCACTTTTACGAAGCCAGTCGCGACGGTTTATATTGTTTGACATAAGATGATTTTTTACAGAAAAGAAATGTGATTGCAGATAATTTTTGCTTGCTGATTTGTACAATAAAGTAAGTAAATGTTTTCGACTTGAAAAAATGATTCATAAGTAAAATGTTTTATAATTCTTTACATTGCACTGTCAGAAAAGTAAAGCTGGAAAAAATAGTTACCCTTCAAGATTGTTATTGACTGCTAAAATAGGATTGCATCCCAAGCTGACACGATTACATTGTTGACTCTATTTATGTAACCTTTCATACAACCATTTTATGCTTACCATTCACCCCGAATTAAAGAAAGCTATAAAAAACAATACGTTAGTTGTTTTTGCAGGCGCCGGCACATCTTCAAAATTGGGTCTTCCCGACTGGGATCATCTTGTTCATGAGATGCTCGATAAAATTGATGATAAACAATCAGACAAAACATTTTCTCACTTTAAAGTACTTATTGAGAAAAAGGTTTTAACCGCTTTGCAGGTATTAAACATTTTAGAGCAGGATTATAAAGATGTAGTCTGGGATGTGATTACGGATAAACTCCGTTTGAAAAACGATACTGATCTTGACTTTCATAAAAAAATTATCCAGCTCACTTCTAAAATTATCACTACCAATTACGATAAATGTTTCGAAGGTGCCTGGGGATTATCAGCCCGCGTTATTCATAACGATGATGATTATAGTCTCTGGAAACTGAAAGATTATAAAGAATATATTTATAAACTTCATGGCGATATAGACCGGGCGCAGAGCTGCATTTTATTTGAAAGTCAATACAAAGAATTGTATGCCAAGGAAGAGTTCTGGATTGGCTTTATGAATTTACTTATGAATTCAACTTTTCTGTTTATAGGCTTTAGTCTTACGGATGATTACGTAAATTCTATTTTGAAAAAGATAAAGGATTTGCACAAAGGATTAACGAATAAACACTTTATTATAACCACTCATGCCGATAAATTGTACCAGGAACTTAAAGACCATGTCATTCCGATACCTATTGAAAGATATGATCAGTTAAGCATTGTGCTTGATGAATTGATGCTTCCGACTACTAAAAATCTGCCGGCAAGACCTAATAATAAATTTATTGGCAGAATTAAAGAACTGAGAGACATTATAAAGCATTTGAAAGAAGATGCTTTGCCGGTTGTTATTAAGGGAGAAGCCGGTGTGGGTAAAACAAGGTTAGCTATCGAAACCGGTTATGCCTGTCTTAACCAATCGTCTGTCGAATGTTTGCAGAGAGTCAGTTTTGTAAATGTGATATGGATAAGTTCTGCCGATTTTAAAAACGACGCTAATTATCTCAATTCTATTTTTAATATCATCGGCAGAGAATTAAGTTTAGAAAGAATTACAAAGATTTCTGAAAATGAAAACTGGAAAAAAGAATGGGAAGTTTATAAGTTTTTGCAGGAAAACAAAACATTACTGATTATAGACAACTTTGAAAGTATAGAAAAACCAAATGAATTGTTGCAGTGGATACAACGTATATCCGAAAACACGAAAGTTGTACTTGTAACGGCGGCTCTCTTTGAAAATATCCAATCTTTTACTGTAATTGATTTGCACGGATTGAATGAAGAAGAATCCATACAACTGGTTCGCGAAGAAGCTGGCAGCAACAATGTATTGCAACAGCAACTTATAGACAATCCTGGTTTAAATGGACTGTTTGCTTATACAAAAGGCAATCCGCGTACGCTGCAGTTAGCGGCTGGTCAGTTAAAACAGGGATTAATCAATTTTGACCAGATCAAAAAACAAAACAACCAATCTGTTCTCGAAGAACTTCACAATAAGATATGGAGCCAGTTATCTGCTGATTCAAAAAAGTTTTTGTCGTTGTTTTCCGTATTTTCAAATGTAAGAAATATTGACGAAGCCGCGTTGCGGGCGGCTTGTGAGAAATTAAATATTGATTTTGATAACGCTTCGCAGGAGTGCGACTCTTTAAATATTTATATTGTAAACGAAGAAGCGCGTTATACCATTCCGTTACAAACTCATGCATTTTTAAAACAAAAATCAGAACCGGCTGTTGAAGAAGAAGTAAAAAATACGTGGATACAATACTTTCATCAGTTGGTGATTAAGAACGTAAAGCGAGATGAAATTAATGTTCCCTACTGGAACTCATTGGTGTCGGATAAAATGAAAGCGTTAAAGAAAGACTGGAATGCCATTAATGAAGTTTTAAACTGGCTGGCAGCCGATGAAAAATATGATAGGTTGTTTGTTGAAATGGTAACCTGGCTGATTCATTATATGGATAGTCGTTTTTATAATCAGGATCGGTTAAATTTTGTAAATGCGGCTATACAGGCAACACAGCGTTTGGAGCTGATTTATGAAGAATCTCTTTTCAGGATTGACGCGTTGGGTTGGACGTATATTGAAGAATCTTCGTTCGATAAAGCTGAAAAAGAAATCAGCGCCGGCATCCGGTTGGCTGAAGAACTGGAGAAAAAAGATGATCCTAAAGCAAATAGTTTACTGGCTTTAGGCTATGCATGGCTGGCAAAAGCGCAGACCGAAAAAGATAATCTGGACGATGCTTTTAAATCAATAAAGAAAGCGCTTTCTTATACGATGGTTGAACCCTGGATACGTTATAGAGTTTTCATGGCATCGGGTGATGTATTTGTACACGAAAAAAAATTTAATAAAGCTCTTGAGAGCTACGAAAAAGCCAAGGCGCAGTACGATACTTATGAAGGTGAAGGACAGGATTATCAAATCAATCCCCGCATCGGGCTTGCCTATCTAAGTAACAATAAAATTGAACTGGCAAAAGGCATTCTCGAAAAACAGATTAATGAAGATATACCAATAGGGAATTTATATGCAGAATATGGACTCGCCCTGATAGATTATTATGAATCGCGTGAAAAAGACAAGACGCTTACCAAGTTAGATGAAATTGAAAAAGAAATCTGTAAAAGAACGTCCTCCAATGTGTTATTAAAACTGATTAAAACCTTTAAAGAAAAAGAATTGCATTAGCCAGCAAGAATCAATTTCGTAAAGCTGTAATTGACTTGAAATTCATCCAATTACCGGGTTTGTATTTACGCTCGTAGCAGCTATTATTTTAAATAAATAATTCTTGCCGGATTATAATTTTTCAAATGGAGATTTCACTATGCTGATCGAAAAAACGAATAAAAAAGCTTCGATAAATGAAAGTGAAAGAAACATTGATTTGTCAGATAAATGCCAAAAAAATCATTAGTCCACTAATTTTGTGGAGAATTATTATCTTTACACTTTTATATTGATTTTCATTACTAAAAACGATTAATCAACTATGAGTTTACGTTTAGGCGATACTGCGCCGAATTTCAAAGCAAAGTCATCCGTTGGAGAAATAGATTTTTACGAATATTTAGGCGATAGCTGGGGCGTTTTATTTTCACATCCGGCAGATTACACACCGGTTTGTACGACCGAATTAGGAAGAACAGCCGCGTTAAAAGATGAGTTTGCGAAACGCAATGTAAAAGTGCTTGCCGTAAGTGTTGATACTTTGGATAGACACGAAGGCTGGATAAACGATATTAACGAAACACAAAACGTTTCAGTTGAGTTTCCCATTATTGCTGATGAAGATCGTACTGTGGCTAATTTATACGGCATGATTCATCCGAACGCATCTGAGAATTTTACAGTTCGTTCGTTATTCGTTATCGGGCCTGATAAAAAAGTAAAACTTACCATTACATACCCGGCTTCTACCGGGAGAAATTTTGTTGAGGTTTTGCGTGTGATTGATTCTTTACAGCTTACGGCTAATTACAGCGTGGCGACACCAGCCGACTGGAAAGCTGGCGAAGATGTTATTATTACGCCGGCTGTTAAGACAGAAGATGCACATGCGAAGTTTCCAAAAGGTGTAAAAATTGTGAAGCCTTATTTGCGCTATACGCCGCAGCCAAATGTGGACTAACATTTGATTTTATATTGTTTTAAGCTTTGCTTCCGGCAAGGTTTTTTAAACGATATTTAGTCTACATATTTGGTAGAATATTTAATAAGAACAGAAGACATGGAATATTTGAATATACTGGAAGAATTTGCCTCTGAACACTCAATTGAAGATACATTAAATTATTTCACGCATTTGTTTCCGGGCGCTGTAAAGTTTTCCAGTTCTTTAGGTCAGGAAGACCAGGTGCTGACTGATATTATTGCAAGGAATAAAATAGACATTGAAATTTTTACGATAGATACAGGAAGATTATTTCCCGAAACGTATGATTTACTGGAACGTACCGGCTATCGTTACAACGTCAATATAAAAACGTATTTTCCGCAAGCCGAAGCTGTGCAGGAATTTGTAAATACCCAAGGTATTAATGGTTTTTATCACGAAATTGCAAACCGCATTTCATGCTGCGGTATTCGTAAAGTAGAACCTCTTAATCGTGCTTTGCAAGGTTGTAAAGTTTGGATTACCGGTATTCGCGGCGATCAATCTGAAAACCGCAGCCATATGCCTTTGGTAGAATGGAACGAGGCAAAACAATTGTATAAATTCAACCCGTTATTACATTGGTCTTACGATGATATTTTGAATTACATCAACCAAAACCATGTTCCGTATAACAAACTTCACGATCAGGGTTTTGTCAGCATTGGTTGTGCGCCTTGTACACGTGCCATAGAACCAGGTGAAGATCCGCGTGCTGGTCGCTGGTGGTGGGAAGCTTCAAAGAAAGAGTGTGGTTTGCATGTTGGTTAGCAAATCAATCGATTTATAAAGGCAAAAAGCTGGAAGAGTATGGTTACTTTTCCAGCTTTTTGCATTAAAAGTAAACTTGTTTTTTTATTAGATTTGTAAGAAATACGAGCTATGAAATCTATTATGATGAATATTGATGAAGAACTGCAAAGCTGTATTACTCAATTAAGTTTTTCTCAAAAGAAATCAATACTTGATTTGATAAGATCTTTTGCTATAAGTGAAGAAACCAAACCAATGAGTATTGAACAATATAATCAGGAGCTAAAAGAAGCAGAAGCAGAATATAAAAGTGGAGAAATTATATCTCACGAGGCGATGATAAATGCGATAAAAAAATGGTAAATGCCAATTCTTTGCAATGGACAAAAAGGTCACAAAAAAACATGCGTGACATTTTTGAATTCATTAGTCAAGAATCTGCGCAATCAGCTAATAAAGTTGTAATCGAAATAGCTTATGCTGTTGAAAAAGCAATTGCGAATCCTGAAATTTACAGACCAGATAAATACAAGATTGAAAATGACGGCACATACAGGGCTTTTGAACTACATCATTATAGAGTTTCTTACCGGTATAAAGACAATGTAATTCGTGTTCTTGCAGTAAGGCACACAAGTAGAAATCCAAAATTGCATTAATCTTTCCCTTTCAGCTTTCTCAACTGCTGCAATAAAGCTCTCAAATCCTTTGGCAGCGGTGCTTCAAAAGAAAAAGTTTTCTCATCAAAAGTAAATTCCAATAAAGCAGAATGTAACGCCAGGCGTTTCAAAATCGGCAATTCTTCATCTTCTTTTTTCGACAAATTGTAATTGCGTTTCAGCTTCGATATATAAACAGGCTGACCATCGCCATACAATTCATCACACACAATAGAATTGCCTGCGTGCTGCATGTGAACACGTATCTGGTGTGTGCGCCCGGTATGAATCCGAAACTTCATCCACGAATAAATACCGAAGCTTTCCAGCGTTTCATAATCGGTTACAGACGCTTTGCCTTTAGCGCCAATCATCATCTTGCCATTCTTAGAAAAATGCTCCATAATCGGTTCGCTGATGGTTCCTTCGGCGGGAAACGGAACACCGTGAACAAGCCCGTTATAAAACTTGGCAACTTCTCTGCCTTCAAACAATTGCGATAACTGTTTATGGGTTTCTTCGTTCTTCGCAAATACAATAACGCCGCTGGTTGCTTTATCTAAACGATGAACTGTGTAAATGCTTCCAAACTCTTTTATCAATATATCTTTTAAAGACATTTCAGATTGTTTCCTGTCGGGAATACTCAGCATTCCGGCAGGTTTATTTATAGCGATCAAATCATCATTTTCAAAAATGATTTGCTCTTTTACTAATGCGGCAGCCGTCATTATAACAACAATTGAGGTAAATAAAAAGGATTAGTCTTCTTTCTTCGTACGAATAAAAGACTGGTTAAGATACTTCAGCAAACGCACTTCTTTTTCGTTCAGCATACGCCATTTACCGCGGTCAACATTCTTCTTGGTAAGGTTGGCAAACATCACTCTGTCGAGGTTTCTGACATCATAACCCAAATGCTCGAACAAACGTCTTACAATACGGTTTCTGCCGCTATGAATTTCAATACCAATTGTACTTTTATCTTTCGCATCGGCATAACCAAGCGAGTCGGCCTGCACAAAACCATCTTCTAATGTAACACCGGCAAGAATAGCATCAAAGTCTTTTTTCACCAAGGGTTTATCCAGCTTTACTTCATATACTTTCTTGATTTCAAACGAAGGATGCGTAAGCTTTTGCGCCAGTTCACCGTCGTTTGTCATCAATAAAACGCCGGTTGTATTCCTGTCTAATCTTCCAACCGGGTAAATACGTTCTTTGGTAGCATGAGCAACCAGTTCAAATACCGTTTTTCTGCCTTCCGGGTCTTTCGCTGTTGTAATATAATCTTTCGGCTTATTGATAAGAATATAAACCAGGTTTTTTTGCGAATGCGCCGGCTTTCCTTTAACGGTTATTTTATCTTTATCAGATACTTTATAACCAGGTTCGTAAACAATATCTCCATTCACAGTCACATGTCCGGCTTTCACCAGATCAGCCGCCTCACGACGACCGCAAAAACCAGCGTGCGCCACGTATTTATTCAGCGGCATTTGCTCTTTAGCAGAAACTAATTGTAAAGATTTCTTTTCATTGGTTACTCTTGGCGTAATAGCATCGCCTGGTTTTTCGGTTTTGAGATATTTTGTTTTGGGAGTATCTTTTGTGAAAGAAGAACGTTTAGTATAAGTCTTTTTATCTCTTGTGTCTTGTATATTGAACCTTGTATCCTGATTCTTGTCTCTTATATCTTCTGTCTTAAATCTTGTTTCTTGTTTCTTGTAACTTGAATCTTGATTCTTGTTTTCTGTATCTTGTATCTTGTATCCTGTATCTTGATTTACCTTGTGTTCCTTTGTTACCAAACCGTATTTGGCTTCGTTTTGTTTGCGCTCCACAACGCTCTTCGAGCGTATTTCGGCTTTTACTTTTTTCTTTTCCTGGCGAATGGCTTCTTTCTTTTTAGCGCCACTGACTTTTGGATTGATGAATTTCTCAAATGCACTTTTGCTCATAACTAAAATTTGCTGTTTTGCAACAGTAATGAATGATTGTATTAAGACGTATCTATTACGATACCGGCGATAATCTTATTCGCTTATAACAGAAGCCTGATGGCTAACAACTGATGCTGTTTTATTTGCCAATTGTCCGCACGCGGCATCAATATCTTTACCACGGCTGCGACGCAATCTTACATTTACCCGGTTCTTTTCCAAGTGTTGCATAAAAGCATCTACGGTTTCTTCGTCGGGTTTGGCAAATCTTGCGTTATCAATAGGATTGTATTCAATTAAGTTGATTAAATCTGCCGGAACCTGGCGATAAATCTTTATCAGTTCATCCGCATCTTTTAATGAATCGTTGAAGTTCTTAAACAGGATATATTCCAGCGTGATTTCATTCTTGGTTTGCGTATAAAAATAGTTCAGCGCTTCAATCAGGGCTTTAATATTATTTGTTTCGTTTATCGGCATAATCTCGTTGCGTTTTGCATCGGTAGCAGCATGTAACGAAAGCGCCAGTTTAAAACGAACTCTATCTTCACCCAGCTTTTTAATCATCTTGGCAACGCCTGCAGTAGAAACTGTTATGCGTCGCTGGCTCATTCCCAAACCATCTTCCGCACTAATACGCTCAATGGCTTTTAAAACATTGCTGTAATTGAGCAAAGGTTCGCCCATCCCCATAAAAACAATGTTCGAAAGCTTTTTGCCATACACTTTTTCAGATTGCTGGTTCAGCAAAACAACCTCATCATAAATTTCATCGAACGAAAGATTTCGCTTGCGTTCCATATAACCGGTTGCACAGAATTTACAACTTAAACTACAGCCGATTTGTGAAGACACACACGCTGTTTTACGCTCTTCTGTCGGTATCAATACACCTTCCACGGCATGACCATCGAATGTTTTGAAACGACTTTTTACCGTTCCGTCCGCGCTGTATTGTATAACGTCAACATGTAAGGCAGGAAAGCTAAAATCCGCCGCCAGTTTAATGCGAAGATCTTTGCTTAGATTCGTCATTGCATCAAAACCGCCAGCGCCTTTTAACCAAATCCAGTCATACACCTGTTTGGCTCTGAATTTTTTATCCTGAATAGAAAGAAAATACGTTTCGAGGTCGGAAAGACTAAGTGTTCTGATGTTTTGCTGCAATGACATAATAACGCAAAGATACAAACGGGCGAAGGTTTTGGTGCAATTTTAACGGCTTCTTACTTTTATACCCTAAAACTAAAAAATCATGGCTAACGATGCCCGCGTAGATGCTTATATTGATAAGTCTCCCGACTTAATGAAACCCATTTTAATTCACATGCGGCAGCTTGTGCACAAAGCATCGCCCGAAATAATTGAAACCATCAAATGGGGCGCTCCTTTTTTCGAATATAAAGGTCTCATTGGCGGTATGGCGGCTTTTAAACAGCATTGTGCTTTCAATTTTATGAAAAGACAACTGATGAAAGATGTAAAAATATTCGACGGAAATAATTTGGAAGCCAAAGGTCATTTGGGAAAAATTATTTCTGTGGATGATTTGCCCGAAGATGACGTTATGATTGGCTATATACGCGAAGCTATGAAGCTGAACGAAGACAATGTAAAAGTGGAAAAGAAAAAGCCCGGTATAAAGAAAGATCTGGTTTATCCGGAAGCTATGATGAAAGCTTTGAAAGGCAACGCAAAAGCATCTGAAGTATTTAATAAAATGGCTTATACGCATCAAAAAGAATATGTAGATTGGATTTCCGAAGCCAAAACAGAAGCCACGCGCAATAAACGGATTGTTACCATGCTTGAATGGCTGGAAGAAGGCAAAAGCCGCAACTGGAAGTATCAGAATTGCTGATAAAAGATAGATATATCAACTTCGGTTTTATATTTCCGCAATCGTTTGCTGTAAAAATATAAGAAGAGAAACCTTTATCTTCAAAGCCTTATTTACTCCAATCAAATAACACTATGATAAGAAGAGCTTTTCTTAAAGATACCGCTATGGCAACTGCCGCATTAGCCATTGGCACCAAAACAAACTTTTCTTTTGCTGATGCTAAAGTTCGCTTGGGTTATATTGGCGTTGGCGCCCGAGGAATGAGCCATGTTGGCGAAGCTGTATTGCGCAGCGATGTAGAAATAAAAGCGGTTTGCGATACGCAGGAAAGTTCTCTTAAAATATGCCGCGAGTTTTTGGCCAAACACAATATAACCGGCGTTCAGGAATATACCGGCGGGTTAGACGCATACAAAAAATTGCTCGATAGGAAAGATATTGATGCCGTTATTATTGCTACACCCTGGCAGTTTCATCATCCGCAGGCAATAGATGCCATGAAATCGGGCAAATATGTGGGCTGTGAAGTAATCGCAGGTCTTTCTGTTGACGATCATTGGGATATTGTAAACACATCAGAAAAAACCGGCATTCCTTATATGACGCTTGAGAATGTTTGTTATCGCCGCGATGTTATGGCGGTTCTCAATATGGTGCGTCAGGGTTTATTTGGCGAGTTAATTCATCTTGAAGGCGGCTATCAGCATAACCTCCGCGATGTGTTATTCAACAATGGAAAACAATATTATGGCGGCGGCGTAGAATTTGGCCCCAAAGCGCTCAGCGAAGCACAATGGCGCACACAGTTTAATATAGATCAGGATGGCGATTTGTACCCAACGCACGGCGCGGGACCGGTTATGCAATATGCAAACATCAACCGGGGCAACCGCTTTACCAGTTTGTGTTCTTTTAGTTCCAAAGCGCGTGGTTTAGCGGCTTATGCAAAAGGAATTGATCCCAACAGTGAAGCGGCAAAGATAAAATACAAGAATGGCGACGTTACCCAAACCATGATTAACTGTGCCAATGGCGAAACGGTTATGTTAACGCACGATACACATCTTCCGCGCCCGTATTCTCTGGGCTTTCGTGTGCAGGGAACCGAAGGTTTGTGGATGGATGTAAATAAATCCATTTATATACAAGGCAAATCGAAGAAAGATGATGCGTGGGATGAAGAAAAAGACTGGCTTGACAAATACGATCACCCATTATGGAAAAAATATTCAAAAGAAGCGGAAGGAGCGGGTCATGGCGGTATGGATTACTTTGTTTTTAACGGGTTTATACAAGCCGTAAAACAGAAAAAACAAACCCCGATAGATGTTTACGATTCGGTTACGATGAGCGTAATTACACCTTTGTCAACAGAATCGCTAAAACAAGGCAACAAAACGCTTCAATTCCCGGATTTTACAAAAGGCAAATGGGAAACACGCAAAAATATGTTTGCATTAGATGATAGCGGTTTGTAAAAAACCCTGTAAAAGCTCACAATACATCACACGCGATATTTTAAAATCATTTTGGTAACTACATATTAAGCTACAGCAAGAATGACTGTAAATATTTCTTACTAATCTTTTCCTAAAAGAGCTATCAATAATTTGCATATAAGTCAGATAATATAGCTTCCAGTTTATTAAAAGGTGTTTGGTGTTATTTAAACTTTTCGATGATAAAAAATATTCAGAATATTCATCCTGCAATCTTTGTTTTAGTTGCAACACTGCTTGAAGTTGGCGGAGATTCCATAATTAGAAAATGTATTTACGATTACAACGGACCTGTAAGAATAGGTCTTTTGATAGTTGGCGGCCTTCTATTATTTGGCTATGGTTTTTGTTTGAATTTGGCGCCTGTAGAATTTGGTCAGGTAGTTGGACTTTATATAGCCACTTTATTTATTGTATGGCAAATAAGTAATTATCTGGCTTTTCATACAACACCGACTGTACCTGTTTTAATTGGTGGCACGTTGGTAGTTACAGGTGGTTTAATTATTACGTTTTGGAAACAATAAATGTATTATCCGGTCAAAAATTGTATGTAATTGGGAAAATTTTATGGGACGAGCGCCGGTAACTCCGGTCTATCGTCCCTTGCGTCGCACACTTGTACGGAAGAATACATATCGGGCAATCAGCAAAAGCATTAAAACAAGGTAGAATGTCTATATTTGAAATAAAGGAGTTACCTATTGAAAAATGAGTAAAAATCGTAATAAAACGAGTGAAATTTACAGATAAAAAGGAAAGAAATAATCGAAATCAGGTAAGAATAATGCAATAACATAAATCAAACGCAATATCGCGATGTCAGAAAATTAAAACATCGCGCAGCAACAAATCAACTTCATTTCAGAAGATGTATTATCAAGAAAAGTTGTATTCTTTTTTCTTTAAAATAAAACTGCTTTCTTGTTAATCTTACCTGCTTTCTACGGCACATGAATATACTTATGAATCTGCAGGCTTAACTGCCATTTAGGATTTTCTTTGATGTAATCTACAATCAGCGGCGTTATATCTCCCGATTTCGACCATTCGGGTTGCAAATACAGCTTACAACCCGCCGATGTTTGCGTAGCATGTTCTTCCGCCCACATAAAATCGTGCTTATTATAAACCACCACTTTCAATTCGTTTGCTTTCGCCAGCACATCTGGCAGCGGCGCTTTAAATTTTTTCGGAGAAAGACAAATCCAATTCCAGTTTCCGCTTAAAGGACTGGAACCCGACGTTTCTATATTGGTTTTAAAACCTGCTTTATGAAGCTGATAAGTCAATTCATCCAGGTTATGAAGAAGAGGTTCACCGCCGGTTATCACTGCTAACCTGCCTTCGTTAGCCGAAGCCAGCGAAACAATGTCTTCAATCGCAAGCCGGGGATGTATATTGGCATCCCAGCTTTCTTTTACATCGCACCAAAAGCAGCCAACGTCGCATCCGCCGAGACGAATAAAGTAAGCTGCCTTTCCCTGGTGAAAACCTTCGCCCTGTAAGGTATAAAAAGCCTCCATTACCGGAAGCATTTGTTGGGTTAGAACCATTTTGCAAAAATATAAATACTATAGCTGATGCCGCTGCTTAAAAGCCTGTAATGTATTTTTTAACAAGCCTGCAATTGTCATTAAACCAACGCCGCCCGGCACAGGCGTTATGTAAGATGTTTTAGGAGCCACTTCATCAAAGGCAACATCGCCCTTTAATCGAAACCCGCTTTTGGTAGTTGCGTCTGCGACACGCGTAATACCCACGTCAATTACCACAGCGCCTTCTTTAACCATATCAGCTTTTACAAATTCGGACTTGCCTAACGCCGCTACAATAATATCTGCCGACCGGCAAATCTCTGCTAAGTTAGGCGTGTGTGAATGGCAAAGCGTAACCGTGCAGTTTCCATAAGGCAAATTGCTGCTGAGCAAAATACTCATGGGTCTGCCTACAATATTGCTTCTTCCGATGACCACCGCATGTTTACCTTTGGTTGGAATGTTATAATATTCCAGCATCAACATAATGCCATACGGCGTTGCCGAAATAAATGTAGGTAAACCCTGAACCAATTTGCCGGCGCTGATGGGATGAAAGCCATCAACATCTTTTTCGGGAGAAACGGTTTCGATAACTTTCTGCTCACTGATGTGCTTTGGCAGCGGTAACTGAACGAGAATGCCATCTATTAAATCGTTGTTATTGAGTTTTACAATCTCTTCCAGCAATTCATTTTCACTGATGGTTTCATCCAAACGTATTAAGGTAGAACCGAAGCCGATTTCCGCACAATTTTTTACTTTACTGGCTACATATGTTTCGCTGGCACCATTGCTTCCTACTAATATCGCCGCGAGATGCGGAGTCCGGTTTGCCGAGATTTTAATATCATCTACCATTTTTTTAATGTCGGATTTAATATGGGACGAGGCGACTTTACCATCTAATAGTTGCATAAATTATTTATTTAATACAGTTCTTACATGGCAATGATAAGATTTACCACTCATCATAAAGAGAAAAAAAATAAAAAAATTGTGCAGCACAGTTCCTTAACGATTTGTCAAAAGAAGAGGACAAATGGGTATTTAACGTTTTGTTGCTTGCCCCCTAATTTTTACCGCGCTATAAAAAACATGTATGCAAATGAGAAAATTTTTAACGCTGCTAACAGTGTTGATGCTGGGTATTTTTGCTGCCCACGCGCAACCACGAACAATTACAGGAACCGTTTTAGACAATACAGGCAAGCCTGTTGAAGGTGCCTCTGTATTGATTAAAGGTACAACAAGAGGTACGAATACCATTGCTGACGGAACATTTTCTATTGCTGCAAATACAGGAGATGTGCTGGTTATAACCGCGGTTAATTTTGCAGTCTCGCAAATCACTGTTGGTAGTTCAAATACGGTTTCGGCTGTGCTAAGTCCTACATCCGGCAGTTTATTACAAGTTGTGGTAACTACAGCTTTGGGTATTCAAAGGCAATCGAAAGAATTGGGTTATGCCGCTACAACTATTAGTAATAAAACTCTTACACAAGCCAAAGCTGTAAATATTCAGCAATCTTTAAATGGTAAAGTATCTGGTTTAAATGTTTCTACCGTTAATAGTGGTGTTTTTGAGAACGCAAAAATTAATATCAGAGGTATTCGTTCTTTAACCGGAAACAACCAGCCTATGTTAGTTGTTGATGGAGCACCAACGCCTTTGGGTTATCTTTCCTCAATTCCGCCAGATGATGTTCAATCTCTAACTGTTCTAAAAAGCGCAGCTTCTGCAGCTATTTATGGACCTGATGCTGTGAACGGCGTTATCATTATAAACACAAAGCGAGGTGGCAAAAAGCCAACTGTAACTGTAAGTTCGAGCGTTCAGGCAACACAGGTATCGTTTTTTCCTAAGTTGCAAAAGACGTTTGGTACCGGCGCAGGTGAAGTAACTGATATCTATGGTAACTACGGATATGTGCCTTATGAAAATCAGCAATACGGTCCGGCATTCGACGGAACTATCAAACCGGTTGGCGTGCCTTTAGAAGATGGATCTATACAGATGCTGCCATATTCTAATTCTCATTACAGAGATAAAATAAAATTCTGGAATACCGGGCTTACGTTTCAAAATTCTGTATCTATTGCAGGTGAAGATTTTTATGTAAGTATGGAAGATGCTAAAATTAAAGGTTTAGTGCCTGATGATGAACTGCACAGAACAAGCCTTCGGTTTAATGGTAGTAAAAAGTACGGCAAACTTTCAGTGAATTACGGACTTAACTATATATTGCAAAATTATGATGTAGTGAACGAATCCGGTTTTCAAAATTCATTTCCAAGTGCTTATAATGGCGGACTTTTTTTCCTTGTAATGCAAACGGCTAATAATATACCTCTGCTCGATTATAAAGACTGGCGTAACAGCAAGTTTGCTCAATTCTCCAATTATTATAACGAATACGCTGTTAATCCATATTGGTTAATTGGCAACATCAGAACCAAAGGAAGAGAAGATGATATTATTGGTAACCTGGATGTAAATTATGAATTAACGCCCTGGTTAAAGGCTTCTGCAAGGTTAAGTACAAACCTGGCTTTTGCAAGTTCTGATAATACAAATGCTCCTGTTGTGGTAACAGAATACGCGGTCGCTCACAGAAATGCTACCCAATATTCAAATAGACCAGGCATTGTTTTATCTGACCAGAATTATAATTCCCGTATCAATTTAGATTACTTTCTAAGTGGCGATCATGATATTGTAAAAGATTTTGGAATTAAATATATTGTCGGCGGTTTGGTTCGTCAAAACCGCAACAAAGATGTAGCTGTGGGCGGAAACAATCTTGTAATTCCTTATTTATATAATGTAGCTGTACGTAGTGGAGATGCTATTGTACCAGGTTATACAGGTGGTCCATCAGGTACATCAGGTAACAATTATAATGTTACTTCAACTCTTCTTTCTGCCTACGGAAGCCTGGCTTTTAGTTACAAAGGATGGGCAAATATCGAATTTACCGGCAGAAATGACTGGGATAGCCGATTACTTGCTTCTAACAGGTCTTTCTTTTATCCTGCCGCTAATGCTTCTTTTGTTTTATCTGATGCTTTTCCAAACCTGAAAAACAATAACGTTCTTACTTATGCTAAAATAAGAGCTGCTATTTCCAAATCAGGAAATGTTAATCTGGCTCCCTATTCCTTAAAAGCTACTTATTCTCAGCCGGCAGGTTTTCCATACGGTACAACAACAGGATTTACAGCTAATAATACAATTCCAAGTACTGATTTAAAACCGGAATTTGTCAACACAAAAGAAATTGGTATTGAATTGAGTTTTCTTAAAAACAGAATTAATTTAGAAGCCACTTACTTTTTTCAGAAAAATACAAACCAGGTTCTTACCATTTCTCAGTCATCAGCTACAGGTTATCCTTTTGGATTGGCTAATGCGGCTGATTTTAATAATTATGGTGTAGAAACTGATTTGAATTTAACGCCGTTGGTTAAGCTTGGAAAAGCGCGACTTGACTTTGCCATCAATGCAACATATAATAATAATAAAGTAACATCAACGTTAGGAAATACACCTGTAATAATTGGAGGTAGCTCAAATTTTATTCAAAATTCTGTAAGCTCACCTACAATAAACAATATTGCAGTAGTTGGAATGCCTGCCTTCGCTTTTCAAATGACAGATTACAATCGTGATTCTGCAACAGGAAAAGTAATTGTAGATCCTTATACCGGTATGCCTTCTGTAGCTTCTGGTCTAATAACGAAAGGACGTTCTTTGCCGTTATGGGTTTTAGGAATTACGCCTACCTTAACGATTGGAAATTTCTCGTTCTCAATGACCTGGGATTATAAAGGCGGGCATAATTTCTTTTCGGGTTTAGGATCGGATGAGGATTTTGCAGGTATTTCTGCCAGAAGCGCAGAATATGGGCGTCAACGATTTGTATTTCCAAATTCAGTGTATTTGTCCGATGGTAAATATGTAAACAATACAAATATTCAGGTACAAGATGGTAATTATAATTTCTGGGCTAGCGGAAAGACGAACACGCAAATTGCTACCAATTATTATGGTAGTGCAGATGCGTTACGTTTAAGAGAACTTAATATTACTTATAATCTTCCTAATCTGAGCTGGATAGGTCCGGACAAATTGGTAAAAAGAGTTAGTATAAGTGCAATCGGAAAGAATTTATTTTTATTCGTACCGAAATCGAATCAATGGGGCGATCCGGAATTTAATTATTCTACCACTGGTAATACATTTGGTATAGGTAGCTCGTTCCAGGCACCTGCATCCAGACTTTTAGGAGGATCGCTGACCGTTCAATTCTAAATTAAAAATTAAAGTATTTATAATGATTAATAATAAGTATATCTTTCTTTTACTTGCTGTTACAGGTATTTTAGTTGCGAGCTGTAAGAAAGATTTTTTGGATGTTAATGATGATCCTAACAGGCCAACCAATGATAATATAACGCCGCAGCAGATATTTCCGGCAGCTGCCGTAGAGGTAGGTGACAGAGAACCAAATGATTTTGGATTTGCACAAAACTGGGTTGGTTACTTTGCTGCCAATGGTGATTTTGCCCGCGATCAGGAACAAACAAGTTATGATATTGACTTTAGCTTTGGAGATGCTCTATGGGCAAATTATTATAATACCTTGTTTGATTTATACCAGATAAAAACGAAAAGTTTAGTTCCCGATGGAGATACAGTTTTAGCCGGCGCTTCCATGATTTTATCAGCTAAATTATTTCAGGAATTAGTAGATGTTTATGGAAGTGTGCCTTATTCCCAGGCTTTTCAGAATTTAACATATCCGCATCCTGTATATGATGATGCAAAAGCAATTTATGATAATTTGCAAAACAGTTTGGATACGGCTATTGGATATATGCATTTGGTTCCGCCAAAATCTAAAAACTTTAGCACGGTAGATATTATAAATAAAGGAAACCAGCCTTTATGGATAAAATTTGCTAATACTTTAAAATTAAGATTATTAATAAGACAATCTGAAATATCCGGTTTCGACCCATCGTCTCAGCTTGCAAAAATTCAGGCTAACGGCGGAGGCTTTTTAGAAGCGGGTGAGTCAATATATGTAAACCCGGGATATGTAAATGATGTAAATAAACAATCGCCTTTCTTTGCCAATTTTGGTTATACACCAACAGGTACAAAAGCAACCACTTCTACAAACGCAAATGCGTATATTCTCAGTCTTTATCAAGCGCTTGCTGATCCAAGAATTCAGGCATTTTTTACACCTGTAGGCAATAGTTTTGTAGGTGATACGTATGGTGATCAGCCTGGTAATATTCCACCGGGAGCCGGAAGTTCTTATTTTGGTCCTGCGCTGATTGGCCCTAATACATCAGACGGAGCTTCGCAAAATCAATGGATTTACCCTTCTTTCGAAAGTCTTTTCTTACAGGCTGAAGCGATTCAAAGAGGATGGTTAACAGGCGATGCGCAGACTGCCTTAAATGCTGCTGTAACAGAATCTTTTGTATGGTCGGGACTTAATGAAGAAGATGCAGTAACGTATATGACTGAAAATCCGTATACCGATTTAAGCAAAACGGCTGATGTAGATTTAACTGCCGTGCAGATAATTGCTTTTCAAAAGTATTGTGCTCTTACCGGAATTGATCCGTTAGAAGCGTGGAGTGATATAAGAAGATTAGATTTTTTGACAAATGTAGATCCTTCATATATCTCTGTAAATCCAAGCAGAATATCCGATAAATTACCTCTGCGATTACTTTACCCACAATCTGAACATACAACGAATAGCAGTAACGTTCCTCAGCAAAAAATTAAAGATCAGCTTACATCAAAATTATTCTGGGAACCTTAGCCAAATCTTAAATTAAACAATTAAAAAGGTATATGAAAAAAAGTATAAACGGCCTCTTTATTATAGCAGTTATCTTTCTTTTATCATCAGCCGGATGTTTAAAGGATAAAGATTTTAATAATGGCTCCATTCAATCAGTGCATAATTTAGATGCTACAATTAAACCTATTGAAATAAAGTTGACAGCTACTGATACCACTTTATTTTTAATTAATGCAGTAGATAATTCGCCTAACGACACAACAATAGACTTAGTTCCAATTAATCTGGCTACTTCTGACGCGGCTGATCAGGATATTCATGTAACAGTTGCATTAGATTCATCTCTTGTAAATACTTTTAATGACAGACATAAACGAGATGATTCTGTTCCGTCATCAACTATTTACACTGTTATAAATCCTGTTGTAACAATTCCAAAAGGATCGCATACCGGTTATTTACAAATTACATTTAAACCTTCTGATTTAATAGGAAAAAGCTATGCGTTAGGATTTAAAATTACAAGCGTGCAAGAATCAGGATATACCATTAGCAGTAATTTTAGTACTGGGGTTATTGCTCTGCTTATAAAAAATAAATATGATGGTAAATATACAGTTACCGGTGTGGCTGTTGATCATTTAAATCCTGCTTTTAATTCTTCTGAAGGTGGTGTATATCCATTTGATATCGAATTGCAAACAACAAGCGCCACCAGTGTTGTAATGTTTATTAATGGAACCGGATATTATCATTTAATTCCTGGCAATAGTGTGTATGGAGAGTTTTCGCCGGTATTTACTTTTGATCCGACTATTGAAAAAGTTATTTCTGTAACTAATTATTATGGTGATCCATCGCCAGGTCGTGGTAGGGGTGGGCAAATTGATCCTACAGGAATAAATAAATTTAATGAAGCCGACCATAGTATAGATGTAAGCTATATAATGAATCAAGGGGGAGCATTAAGAACCAATTTCACAGAGCATTTTGAGTATCTTGGATCCCGATAGCATGTACAATTAGTAATCTATTTAAATTGAATTAGCAACTCAACTTTATTTTAAAATTTATTACGGTACACTAAATACTGCCTCTAATTTTATCACTAAAAGCCCCTTGCTCCAAATTTGGAGCAAGGGGCTTTTAGTGATAAGATGAATAAAATCAAATTGACCTGCTTATTATATTGATTTAAAATTCTTTACGGCTATTACCTAAACAAAAATTAAGTTTACCTAAAATGCTTTTGTATTTTGTGTAATTTAACTTTATGTTTGCTTAATTTACATGAGAAGACGGCCAAACAACAATAACTCTTACAATTTTTTTTAATTATCAAACAGTACGTACATGAGAAAAACTTTAACACTGTTAACAGTGTTGATGCTGTTTATTTTTGCAGCCCATGCGCAATCCCGAACGATTACGGGGAAAGTAATAGATAGTACCGGCAAACCTGTTTCAGGTGTATCTGTCCAAGTAAAAGGTACCGGAAAAGGAACCACAGGTTCTTCTGAAGGTATTTTTTCTATTTTGGCTAATACCGGAGATGTTCTGGTAATATCTGAAATTAATTATGGATCTACAGAAGTTACGGTAGGTAATCAGAGCAATTTGTCTGTCACTTTAAGCGGAGTAGGTAACAGTTTATCGGAAGTTGTGGTAACAACTGCATTTGGTGTAAAAAGAGAGCAACGTACCACTCCTTTCAGTGCTCAGGTAGTTACCAGCGAATCATTAAACCTGATTCCGCAAACCAACGTTAATGATGCTTTAGCAGGAAAAGTTGCAGGTGTTCAATTTCGCTCACAATCGGGTACAAAACTGAATAGTCAAACTTTTACGCGTATCAGAGGTGGTTCTTTATTATCAGGTGATGTGAATCCTATCTACGTTGTAGATGGTACTATCATAAATGACTCTTATGATATTGACCCGAATACAATTGAAAGTATCAACGTTTTAAAAGGTGCAAATGCAACTGCGCTTTTTGGTTCAAGAGCTATTAGTGGAGCTATTGTAATTACAACTTTAAAAGCAACGAAAGGACAAACCAGCATTGATGTAAACCAGGGTGTTACTTTTGATAAAGTATCTAAGTTGCCAAAATTACAAAATTCATTTGCCGGTGGTGGTTCAGCCAACCTAATTCCGTTTACATGGGAAGAAGGTATGCCTGAAGAATGGAAAGCATTGGATGGTAAGGCTTATCCGGACTATACAGATGATGCAAGCTGGGGACCTAAAATGCAAGGTCAGGAATATATACCTTGGTATGCCTGGGTTCCGGGTTCACAATATTCATTTAAAACCGCAAGCCTTACACCGCAACCAGATAATATCCGCGACTTCTGGCGTACAGGTGTTAATGCAAACACAAGTTTAAATTTTTATAGTTCCGGAAAAGGTTACAGTACCCGAATTTCCTATTCTCATATTGATATTAAGGGATTAATACCAAGTAGTAGTTCCGTTCGCAATATATTGTCAACTTCTACAAGTATTGATATTAATAAAGTTATTAGTGCCGGAGTTGATCTTAACTATAATACTCAGAAACTATTGGGTGAATATGATGATGGTTATGCCAACCAAAGCGCAGGGAACTTTGGTCAGTGGAACCACAGAGACCTTGATATGGGTATTATGAAAGAATTGAGAAATTTAAGAACACCAGCCGGAACGTTGGCCAGCTGGAACTGGGCTAGTAACCCGGCGGCTTACGATCCAGGCAATCCGGCTGCTTTCTATTCAGGCAATTATTGGTACAATTTCTACAGTTACCAAGATAATATCAATCTTGATAAGAGAAGCGACAGATTGTTTGGTGATGTATATTTAAACTTCAAATTTAGTCCTCATTTTAATGTAAGAGGAACAATTCGTAAAGATCAATCAGATTATTATTACGAAAACATTACTCGTTCTATCATACAATCAAGTGGCGCGCAAACTGGTTTGAAGGCTTCTTATGGTACAGGTCAGCGCTATCAAAATGAAATCAATTATGAATTAATAGCAACTTATAACAATCGTTTCTTTAATAACGATTTTGGTGTAAATGTTTTAGCGGGTGGTAACATCTTTACTTATTTAAGAAGAGATTTAGATAATGCTACTGTTAATGGCTTGATCATTAACGATTTGTATTCATTAGCTAATTCAGCATCAAATCCAACTGTAACTAACAGCAGGTTAGGTCAGAGAATCAATTCTTACTTTGCAAGTGGTGATTTTGAATATAAGAAATTCATAAGCGCTTCCTGGGCACTTCGCCAGGATTATGCCTCAACACTTCCTGTTGGTAATAACGGATTATTTTACCCATCAGCTGGTTTCGCATTCATTCCAAGCGAGTTTACAAAAGGTGCATTACCGTGGTTGTCTTTTGCAAAAGTTTATGGAAGCTGGGGTAAAAAACCACTTACATTGGATATTTATGCTGTTAATTTTAGCTATCCAATTAACTCAAATAAATTCAATGGAAATGTATTGCAAAGTACAAGCAATACCATTCCGGCAAATGATTTAGCCGGTGCTTTAATTACCAGTTATGAAGCTGGTGTTGAACTTCGCTTTTTAAAGAGTCGTATTGGTTTAACTGCAAACTATTATAACGAAACCATCGGTGACCAACCGGTTACTATTCAGTTGCCGGGACAAAGTGGTTTCACCGCCAGCACCATTAATGCAGCAACAGTTAAGAAACAAGGGTTAGAATTTGTTTTTGATGCAAAAATTGTAAGCAATAAAAATTTTTCCTGGACGGTAACCAAATCATTAGGTTATCTGATCAAAAATCCGGTTACGAAAATTATAGAAGGAACTGACAGAATTCAACCATCCTCTTTTGTAGGTGCAAGCTTCGGAGGATTTTACCAGGCATCTGCCTACCAGGTTTTAAACCAGGATTGGGGTCAGTTAATAGGCGGCGGTATGGTTAGAAATGATGCCGGTGCTGCTGTAATTGATCCAACCACAGGTTTGTATGTTCAGGGTGATCCAAATAAAGAATGGGGCAGCATTGTGCCAAAACTGACAGGTGGTTTGCAAAGCTTACTACAATATAAAAACTTTTCTTTAAACGCAAGTTTAGATTACCAGTTTGGCGGACATTTTTATTCGTTAACAGAAATGTGGGGATACTATTCAGGTTTACTTGAAGAAACAGCTTCGCAGAATGACAGAGGTTCAAACGTAAGAGATGCTTTATCTGATGGTGGTGGTGTACATGTAGTAGGTGTAAGTTCTACAGACAATAAAACACCGGTAGATATGTATGTAGATGGATACACATATTTCCACCAGTTTACAAGTGTAATGGAACCGTTCGTTCATAAGTTATCTTACATAAAACTTCGCGAAGTAAGTTTAGGCTACACAATTCCTACCGAAAAAATTAACTTGTTTAACGGGGCTATCAAAAGAATAACTTTATCAGTTGTTGCCCGCAATCCATGGCTTATCTATAGTGCATCAAAGAATTTTGATCCATCCGAAATCTCAAATGCTTATGGTGAAGATGGTCAATTGCCGCCAGTGCGTTCTTTAGGTTTCAATGTTAAATTTAATTTTTAAAAATTATATAATGATTTGTAATCATTTAAAAATATTCTTATTCATCTTTTCTGCAATCTCACTTCTCGCTGTTTCATCATGTTCTAAAATTGATGATTTCGGTAGTTTGAACAGTGATCCCAACGCAGCGCAGGATCCTTACCCGGCAGGATTGCTCACAAACACATTGGTAAATTTCGGTGCGACGTATGCTTTTGATGCAGGTGGCATTTCTACAACCGGCGCGCTTTACAGTCAGCTTTATTCAGAAACACAGTACACGGAAGTTTCAAGATACCAGAAAACCAATTCTAGCTGGGATGGATATTACGCAGGTGCAATAAAAGATTTGCAGGTAATTATTGATTACAATACAAATTCTGAAACAGCAACTTCTGCAGCTGCCTACGGACCAAACGAAAATCAAATAGCTATTGCCCGTATATTAAAAGCATACATATTTTGGTTTTTGACAGACTCCTACGGCGATATTCCTTACAAAGGTGTATTTACCAACAATGGTATTATTCCTTATACTTCGCAACAAGAGGTTTATGATAGTTTATTTGCGGAAATGGATGGTGCTGTAAATCAGTTTCAGGTTCCTGGTTTGGATGATGATGTAGTTAAAGGTGATATATTATTTAGCCCGACATCAGCGTCTACACAAATCAAAAAGTGGCAACAATTTGCTAACTCTGCAAGAGCCTTAATGGCTTTGCGGTTAAGTAAAGTAAATCCGGATTTAGGCAAACAACAGTTCCTGGCGGCTTTAGCTGCACCGGGCGGCGTGCTGGAAGAAGGTGATAATGTAACTGAAAATTATCCTGGTGGCAACTTTCCAAGTCCGATTTACAATTATTATAATATCACCAGCCGTAAAGACTATGCTGTAAGTGATGTATTAATAGATTTTATGGGAAATACAAGCGATGATCGTGTATATGCTTACGCTACAACAACCACAGGCTTTCCTTACGGTTTAACACGTGATGCGGCAATCGATTTTAATAACTCAACACCTGGTTGGGCAAGAATTGGTGGCAGCGGCATATTTGCTGACGGAATTAATTGGGGGGCAGAAACGGCTCCTCTAGTAATATTATCAAGCGCAGAAATTTATTTGGCAAGAGCTGAAGCTGCTTTTCTTGGCTGGACAACAGAGTCTATCGAAGACTTATATCTAACCGGCATAAAAGAAAGCTATAAACAGTGGGATGTATATGCCGGAACAATATCAGATGCTTTTGGGGGAGGTGAACTGAATGGTGAAGATTATGATGCTTATGTTGCTCAGGATGGAATAGCACTAACCAATGATGCAAATGATTATGAAAAAATTGCTACGCAGGAATGGATTGCACATTATCCGAAAGGCTGGATGGCTTGGGCTGACTGGAGAAGAACCGGTTATCCAGAACTAACACCAGCTTCTGGTCAATCTGCTATACCGCTACGCATTTCTTATAGTCAGACTGAATTTAGCTTAAATCCATCTAATGTAGCCACTTCGGCTGCACAATATACAGGTTCGGATGGTACAAACTCCATTTACGCTCCGCTTTGGTGGGATAAATAAGTAACAATTAAAATTAGTAATCATGAAATTTGTAAAAGCAACCAGCTTTTTTATAGGTATCATTTTAATTATAACAAGCTGCGAAAAGCAAGAGAATTGGCTTGATGTGGCGAAAGCCGGGGCAAAGCAGGGTGTTGGTTTCGGAGAAACTTTTATTGATGGCCAGCCTGTATATGCAGCGCCCGATGCCGGTCAAATAAACTACGCGTTAAAAGCATATTTATCTGGCGGCTCCGGTTCGGCAAAAGTATCTGTTGTTGAAGATTCATCTTTGGTAACTGCATATAATGACGCTAACGGAACCGATATTCCAAAAGCACCCGTTGGATATTATACGGTACCATCAGAAATAAATATCAGTGGCGATTCCGGTTCCGCTGCTATGCCGGTAAACATTACGGGTTTATATAATGATATTGGTGAGTTTGTCTATGCTGTTGGTGTAAAAATTTCTTCAGTTAGCGGCAGTACAAGCTATATTCAGGAAGGGCAGCAAAACCTGGTTTTAATTATAACAATACAAAACCAGTACGATGCCGATTACGCTGTGAAAGGTTACTTTGTACATCCTAGCTCACCAAGAGCGATAGCCAAAACAAAGCATATTTATACATTAAGCGCAATTCGTTGTGAAGCTGAACATTCTGATTTGGCAGGTTATTATTTTGATTTTGATGTAGATCCGTCAAACAAATTAATAAACTATGAGGCAGCAGGCGGCACACCAGCTGCGCCTCAGTCTGGTTTTATGACAATAGATAATCCAACAGGAGTTAGTACTTATCCCGGACCGCCTTACACGAGTGATATTTATAATAATACTTACGATCCAGATAAAAAGATTTTTTGGATGCATTACGGATATCAATCCGGAGCGTCAGATCAAACCGGATATACGCGCCAGATTTATGAAAAATGGACTCGTCAATAAGAAGGTTTAAAAAACTTTGTATATCAGTAGTGAGATGTGTTATTTAGAGGGAAAGTAAAAAGCTGTATTACTTATAAATAACCATATTTACAGGAACACAAAAACAATTAATCCGGCTGACTGTTCCGAATGGAAATTCCAAAAGAATAAAAATGTCTAACAGAAGTAATTTAAGTAATCATCTTTCTTATTACTTTATAATCTCAAATTCATAACGACTCCTGAAAAAAATAAAAACTCCTGCCATGGCAGGAGTTTTTATTTTGTGCCTGCGTACAGCAACAAGTATTTATTATGATTCGCTACTTTTTATTTTTGTTTATCTTTTCCGGTTGCAATTCCCGCCCGGACTGTACTATTCATTTTAAAGCAAATTCAGCCAGAGGTTTAATGGCATATTTAATAAAAGTGCCTTATTTTAAAGAAAAGGAATTGATATTAGATTCGCAGTATATTACTAACGGGGCAAAAGAAATTCTTTTTAAAACATCCCTACACGAAACGGATCGTCAGTATAAAATCAGAATATCTAAAAGTCATAAGGAATTTTACGTCATTCCCGATGCGAAAGATATTTACATAACTGCAAATAATATAAACGGGCGAGTTCAGATATCAGGTTCAGATGCAACTCTTTCATTAATGAATTTTATGCAAGGCCAAAAGGTATTAATAGATTCAAGCGCAGTTTGGGCAAATATTTTAAAAACATCAGCCGGAAATAAAAGTGGTAAAACGCTGGAAAATTCATCTAAACGTTTGTTCGATTCGTTAAATACAATAGTAAACAACAGGTATAAAAAATATGCAGATACGGTAACAAATGCAGCCGCTTTTTTATCTGTTTATAATTATATTTTATTTAATCAGGAAAACTTTACAGAGATGCAAGCTTTACTTACTTCAGCAAGAAAACGATTTCCTGAAAGTAAAAGTGTAAAGACTTTATATGATGAAGGCGAACGATTAATTGATATTTATTCAACTGAATTTGAAGTAGGAGATAAGCTGCCATTTATAAGTTTGCCTGATATTAATAACATTACTTTTTCAACAGCATCTTTAAATAACAAATATTATCTGATAGATTTTTGGTCAGGTTGGTGTCGCAACTGCCAGATTTATAATCACTATAAAAAGTTATTATATCAATCTTCTAAGAATAAAATAGAAATAGTAAGTGTTGCTTTAGACGATGATTTACAATCTATAAAGTCAATTATCAAATCGGAAAATTTGAACTGGACGCAGTTGATTGATACAAATATGTGGCAGGGAAAAACAGTAAATACTTTAAAATTCGATAGTATTCCTATGAACTTTTTGGTAGATCCTAACGGTATTATTATTGGAAAAGCGATTAAAGCAGATTCGCTGGTTGAGTTTGTAAACAGAAAAATAAAATAACCATTTCTATATATTATTGAGATAATGAATTGCTTTTGCCACATCATTTTCATTATTTAACGACAACTTTTTCTCATTTGAATAGGATAATATGGCATTCCATTCCTGTTCGGAAAAAGCTTTTTCTAAACTTTTCTTAGACATCTTTACTTCGCTGCTACCATTGTCTTTCAGAATAAAATATTTTACTTTTTGAGTAAACATTTTTTCTTTCGCTGTATTCACACCTGTTTGCGCTTCATCTAAATCTCTGCTATCCTGTTTCACAAAAGTTACTTTACCGCTATCTAATATTTGTAAAAGTTGATGTTTTCCATCAAGAAGAAGAGAACTGGAAAATACAGCTTTCTGAGTTGTATCACCTGAAGGAAACAATACAATTTGTTTTAGTTGTTGCACATCCGAAATATCATATATCGTATCATTTTGGTTAAGATAAATTTTGTTTTGATATAAGTTAATCTTTAGCCGGAGATTATTATAAATTTTACCTGTCGACATAATTGCTTGCCCGGTAAGCCAATTATCAGCAAAATAAGATGATCCGGATATATCATTATATTGATTGTCAAAATTGTTTATAGCAATACCGTTTGATCTGTTGGCAATTTTAAGAAATTCATATTGGTTAAAAGTTAGAGATTGACTAAAGGCAGTTAAGAGCAAGAAGCAGCAAAATATGGTAAGTAAAGTTTTCATAGAAGCAAGAATTTTCAAAATTTTTTAGAGATACAATCATTATAATTTATCTCAATCTAAGAAATAAAAATCAATTGTTCTTAAAACAACAAATGAAAGCAGTAAAATGAATATGTCAATTTAATTTTCTGTTTCAAATGCAAAAACGAATCAGAAATGTCTGAATTTGAACAAATTACGTTTTGAATGTAAAAAATTATAATATTAATTATTTACATCAGACTGATTTTGTTCAATACAAAATTATCCTTTAATGCAAATGATTGTAAAGTAGTTTTCTTCTTAAATAGAATATTACGAATAATTATTATAAATTAAAAAAAATAATATATTAATTTTTTTAAATTTTCTATTTATTTTGCCGCCATATTATAGAATTAACTGACAGGCTAATCTAACCATATTTATATATTTTTTTTATTTATCAAACAGTTAATTGTACATGAGAAAACTTCTATTCATGCTAACAGCTATTTTGCTGTTGGGCTCCATGGCTTTTGCACAAACAAAAAAAGTCTCCGGAAGAGTCGTAAGTGAAGACGGCTCACCTGTTTCCAGTGCCAGTATTGTTGTAAAGGGAACAACAAATGGTACCACCAGTAATGACAGTGGTTATTATGAAATTGATGCGAAAAGAGGCGCCGTTTTATCAATCAATGCTTTAAACTTCAAGTCACAAGAAGAAGTAGTTGGCGAAAGCAGCCACTTAACTATTCATCTAACAGGTATGTTTGCAACCATTGATGAAGTAATTGTTACCGCAGGTGGTGTCAGAACAACACGCAAGCAGCAAGGCACAGCAAGTACAGTAGTAAAAGCAGCTGCATTAACAGCTGGTAAAGCTGTAAATATTGCAGGCGGTTTGCAGGGAAAAGTTGCCGGATTACAAATTAATGCTACGGGCGGCGGGGTAAATCCAAGTTACCGTTTGGTCTTACGTGGTCAGCGATCTTTAACCGGAAACAACCAAGCTTTGGTTGTGTTAGATAATGTAATTGTTCCAACATCAATCCTGGGAAACTTAAATCCGGAAGATGTTGATGAGATTAATGTGCTAAATGGTGCCGGTGCGGCTGCTTTGTATGGTTCGCAGGCATCAAACGGAGCGCTTATCATTACAACTAAAAAAGGCAAAGCAGGTTTAACTTCCGTTCGAATTGGCAATACAACCACATTGGAAGACGTTGCTTTCTTTCCTAAAATTCAAAAGAATTTTGGTTCCGGCGGTACGGCTTATGGAATTGATGACGTAGGTAATCCTGTATATTCTCCGCTTGAAAATCAATCTTATGGTCCTGCCTTTGACGGTACTATGAGGCCGATTGGTTCTCCTTTGGAAGATGAATCACAGGATTCTGCTCGTTATCAATATAATAATGGACATAACCAGTTTTGGGTAAGAGGGATTACAAATCAGACGGATTTTTCAGCTCAAAACGGCGATGAAAAATCTACCTTTTATTTGTCCGGACAGTATGCAAATGTAACTGGCACAACGCCGGGTGACAAGTACAACCGTACTACTTTACGTGCTAATGGTACGAGGAAAGTTGGGAGTAAAATATTATTTACTTATAGTACGGATTATACCCAGAATCGTTTTGATATTACAAGCCAAACAGGAAGTATGTATGCTAATATGCTGAACATGCCTTCTAACATTGACATAACAAGATATAAAAACTGGAGAACTGATCCGTTTGCAAATCCGAATGGTTATTACAATCCATGGTATCAAAACCCATATTTCACAAAAGATAATTATAGATCTAATCTAAGAAATGATTACCTGATTGGTAATGTGGAATTAAAGTTTACACCTGTTACGGGCCTGGATTTGATAGCCAGACAAGGCATTTCTACTAGGAATTATTCTGGCAAAAATACAGTAGGTGCATTTAATTATACAGCTTACGCTGAAAGTACAGAAGCGAGTTCAAAATCTGATATTACAGCCTCAGTAAGCGATGGAAGTGCTTATCAGACAGAATTGTTGAGTGATCTATTAGCTCAGTATAATAAGAAATTTTCTGATTTTTCTCTGAATGTAATTGCTGGCGGACAATGGAAACAAGACCAGGCGAAATATGTAGGAGTCGGTGCTACCGGTTTAACAATTCCCGGCTTATTTAACGTAAGTACAGGCGTCGGTACACCATCTGCTTCAGAATCGAACTATGAAAGTCGCCTAATGGGTTTGTATGGAAGTGTGCAGGTTGGTTATAAAGGTTATTTATTTCTACATGCAACTGCCCGTAACGACTGGGATTCAAGATTAGCTGCAGCTAACCGTTCCTTCTTCTATCCGTCTGCCGATTTGTCTTTTGTAGCAAGCGATGCTATCCAGGCAATAAAACAAAGCAATGTAATCAGCTTCTTAAAAATAAGAGGTAGTATCTCTAAAGTTGGTCAGGTAAATTTGGGTAATAGTACAGATTATGGTGCTTACTACCTGTTACCAACTTTTGGAAGTAATGCTTATGGTTTTCCTTACGGGTCTCTGGCAGGTTATACTGTTGGCAATGGTTTAGTATCTGATAATTTGAAGCCAGAAATTACAAAGGGTTTTGAAGTTGGTGCAGACATTAATTTATTCAAAGATAAATTTACTTCTAACATCACTTGGTTTAGCAGCAAAACAAATGACCAGACGGTAAATACAAGTATCTCTAACAGCACCGGATTTACAAATTTATTGGTTAATGCTGGCGAAACGTATAGCAAAGGATTAGAAGTTACAGCGCATGTAACACCAATAAGCACTCGTAATTGGGTAGTTACCGTAGGTGGTAATTATACTTATTTGCAAAATGGTGTAAACTACTTAAGTGCTGCCTTGCCACGTTTAAGTTTATCGTCTTATGGTACAGCTACTTCTTTTGCAGTGGCTGGTCAGTCTTTCCCGGTTATTATGGGGTATGATTACAACCGTGATGCGGCAGGTCATGTAATTGTTGATGGTACGACAGGTCTTCCAACGAAATCTGATACTATTTCTATCTTAGGCAATGCTACTCCGAAAAACAAACTGAGCTTAGATGCAAATATTTCTTTCAAAAGTTTCCATTTGTCTTTCTTGTTTGATTACCGTGGAGGTTATAAAATCTACAATGGTATAGGTACAGAACTTGATTGGGCCGGAACTGGTTATAGAACAGCTCTATATAATCGTCAGTCTTTTGTATTTCCAAATTCAGTTATTGCAGATCCAAGCAAACCAGGTTCTTATATCACGAATACAGACGTTGTAATAGCTAATGGTAACGGTAATAATGGTTTCTGGTCTGATGGTATTAACAGAGATGTAAACTCTAACTACATTACTTCCGGTAACTTCTGGAAGTTAAGAGAAGTTGTTCTTTCTTATGATTTACCTGTTTCTTTATTGAGCAGAACCAAATTTATAAAAGGCGCAACGGTTAGTGTGCAAGGCCGTAATTTACTTGTATGGTTAGCTAAAGATAACTATTACACCGATCCTGAATATAGTGACGGTGGCAGTGATAACAATGGTGTTGGTTTGAATGGCATTTCTCAAACGCCGCCTTCACGATATTACGGAGCTACTTTATCTGTAACCTTCTAAAATGAAACCTGAAAGGGCAGGAGTGACATTTATTTCTGCCCTTTCTTAGATTAACTGAGTAAAACAGAAAATTGCAAAAATGAAAAAACTCTCAATAATATTTTTTATAGGGCTAATCACCATTGGTACATCTTGTAAAAAATACCTGGATATTAATACCAATCCGAATGCAGCAACGACTGCAACGCCTGAATCAATTTTACCACAAGCACTTACCGGAACAGCCAGTAATGTAAATGGCTATAATTCCTACGGTTCGCAATTAGTAGGTTACATGGCAAATGCTGGTGGATATGGAGGTTTTGGTACCTCGATTACGTATAGCTTTTCTTCAAACGATTTTTCAGGTCGCTGGTCTGCCACCTATGATAATCTGGAAGATTATCAAACTATCATTGATCAAACAGATGGTCAATTACCACAATACAGTTATTTTAATGCAGTAGCCAGAATTATGAAGGCATATAATTTTCAGTTGTTAGTTGATGCTTACAACGATGTGCCTTACAGCCAGGCTTTAAAAGGTCAGGCATATTTAACGGCTAAATATGATAATGCAGCAGACATTTATGATAGCCTGGCTGTTGAATTAGATAAAGCCATTGCAACCATTAATAATGCTGATACAATAACTGGTGTTACGGTTAATGATTTAGGTTCATCAGATGTATTGTTTGATAAGGATATGGAAATGTGGAAACAATTTGCAAATACAATCAAATTAAGATTGTTAGTTCGGGCAAATGGTAAAGTTAGTTTCCCAAATACAACATTTGATAAAGCCGGATTTTTATCAGATGATGCTTTAGTTAATCCCGGGTATACTTTAGACGTAAACCGTCAGAATCCACAATGGGAATCCTGGGCATTTACTTCAACCGGTGGTGCAGGTAACAAAGCCTGGATGCCAAATATTTATGTATTTGGTTATTATGATGGTACAAAATTAAACGATCCACAAAGAGGCAGCGCTATATATTACAAATGGCCAAGTACAGGTACCAATCGCTTAGGTATTGAAAACAATAGTTTACAGTCAAGTCCAACGGGTAGTTTCTGGTATCCCGGCGCCGACAGAACGCCATCTACAGCCGGTGGTGATAATACGGGTGTTTTGAAAGGACCAACTGCCGGTTATCCTTTATTCACAGCAGCAGAAAGTTATTTTTTACAATCAGAAGCTGTTGTAAGAGGTATTGTAACTACGGGAGATGCCAAAGCCTTGTTTAATGCTGGTATTGATGCTTCTTTCAATTACCTGTATCAAAATGCAAGTGGCGAGCTGGTTATAGACCCGGCAGATGATGAAGCAACTTACAGAGCAAATAATAAGGGAAGTTATCTGGTAAACTATGATCTGGCAGCTTCTGCAGATCAAAAAATTGAGGCAATCATCACACAAAAATATATCGCACTCAATTTTATTGCCGGTCATGAAGCCTGGAACGAATATCGTCGCACACATTATCCAAGAGTAGTTAGCTCAGATGCAACCGGCTATTTAAATTTTGCGTCACCTGTATCAGAAAGTACGCAGCCGGATAAATTGCCAACCCGCATTTTATATCCAACTACCGAAGGATCATACAACTCTGCCAATGTGCCTCGTAGTATTTCTCCTTTCAGTTCATTTATTTTCTGGGCAATACAATAAAACAACAATGAAAAAAGCAATCTATAATATTTTCTTTTTTTCCTTAATAGTCTCGGGATTAACAGGCTGTTTAAAAGGCGATACTCCAAATATAGATCCTAATGCCAGTACCATTGTTACAATGGAATATCTAGCAGGTGGTGGCGGAACAACTATTGGTTCTGGTATGACTTATTTCAGTGGAGCAGCTTTGCTTTATCCGGCTACAGATGAAGCAGACACCGCTACATTTTCTGTTATACTGGGTGGTGGGGCATCTATTAACAAAGATGTATCTATTACAATTGGTGTAGATGCCAATTCACTTTTAGATAATTTCGCAAATGATTCTATTCCTTATGAGGCAATGCCTGATTCTGTATATAAATTAGTTAGTACAACTGAAACAATAAGTGCAGGTCAGAAATCAGCAGTTTTTCAGATTGTTTTTTATCCGTCTAAAATCAATACTTTAAAAAACTATATGTTGCCTATTACAGTAACCGATGCGTCTGGATATACAGTAAGCAGCAATTTTAAAAAGATTTATTTTCATACTATCGGTAATAAAATTGCGGGAATTTATAATTGGGATTTTTCAAGATGGGATAATGCTACAGGTGCTGGTTCACCACGTACAGATTTGTCCTTTACAGGAGATCAAACTGCCTTTGCACCTGCTACACCCATAAGTATTAAAGTAAAAACAGGTTACTACACACAGCCCAATTATGTTATCTCTTTCGATACTACCGGTGGTATATTAAGCAATTTTAAAGTTGCATTTGATGCTACAGAATTTAAAGCTGATTTCACAGATAATGGTTTGTCTCTTACAAGTGGCCCGAATCTTACAGTTAGTGCTGATCAGAAAACGTTTACCATTCAGTATAGTGTAAATAATGGTAGTGCTGATCGTTATTTAATTGATAAGTACTATAAAAAATAAATGTCGTTATATAATATTAAAAGGTTGCTCATAAATTGAGCAACCTTTTAATATTATAGCGTTCATAAATTTCATCTTCATCACCTAAATATTTTTTATGCAAAAATTGGTTACGCTCAGTATATTTTTTCTGGGGTTTTTGCAAGCTCATACACAAGATACAAAAAATGCAAAACGGATCATTTCTTCTACACTAACAGAAAAGTATAACGTTTTAAAAAGTGATAAGCATGTAAAAGAAGGTGAATACGAAGTGATGAACAGCAGCAATCATACAATTGTTTCCGGTCAATATAAAGACGGCAGGAAAGATAGTATCTGGATTGCAATGGATCAAAGTGGAAATATTATTCAAAAATATAATTATACAGATTCTGTGTTGCTGCAGAACGATGTAGATAATACAACAAATGTGCAATCCGGTTATAAACTTCTTAATGCAGGTTCCGGAGAAGCGAATGCAATTCCGCCGTGCCAGATAGGCGGAGCCAACTATGGGTTTTATTTACTCTACGATCCCAAATCTGTTCCTGCGCAATTCCTAACCTTTACATATGCCATTAAAATGACTTACGCTTTTACGATAAACGAAGCCGGAAAACTTACAGAATGTAATGTTTCTTATAAAGGTCCCGGGAGTAGATTTAACCGAAAAAGTTGATATAAAAAATAAACCTTCAGATTTATACCAGTTTATACCCGCCAAAGTAAACGATAAACCTGTAGAAAGCGTTCTTCTATATACGGTTGATATTAATGTCAATAAATCAAGATTGCCGGATCCTTACAATACGCCCACAGGAAATTCTAAAATGAGCCAGGGTATTCATCAATAAAAGATTTCCGTATCTGGTGAGATTTCAGACTTTACTTGTAATCCTTTTACGTTATACTTTTTATCCTCACCTTTGCCCTCTTGCATAATATAGCAATATGGCAGCAAAAGAACTCAATAACAGGCAGGCATATTTTAATTACCAGATTGATGACAGGTACACAGCAGGCATTGCCTTGCTTGGCACAGAAGTAAAATCAATACGAGAAGGCAAAGTAAGCTTTAACGACAGCTTTTGTTTGTTCGATGGCAAAGGCTTGTGGCTGCGTGGAATGTATATTGCCGAATATGCGTTGGGAACAACCAATAATCATATTGCGGTTCACGACAGAAAATTACTATTAACAGCACGCGAGCTAAAACGTTTGCAAGCCGATACAAAAGAGCGTGGCTTTACAATTGTTCCCTTAAAAGTTTTTATTAATGATAAAAACCTGGTAAAAGTGGAAATTGGTTTGGGAAGAGGGAAAAAGACTCACGACAAAAGAGAAACCATCAAAAAGCGCGATACAGAACGGGAAATAAAACGGTATTTAAAATAGAAGTCATTGTTTGCGAAGTTTATCAAAACGACTTTTAAAAACCCCGGTGGAGAACCATCGGGGATGTTATAAGCAAGCAACCGAAAAACAGGTTATTTTAAACCTGCAATAAAAGTAATATCTTTTTGGTAACTCGCGCCATAATTGTTAACAATTAATTCATATTGCTCCGTCAGCTACTTATTTACACAGCAGTACCGTTGTTTTTAAATAATTTTGCGCCCTCAATAGAAAATGGATGTACACGATTAAAATAAATTTTGAACAAAAGGGATTAACTTCTGTAACGCTTGCAGACATTGAGCCTGATCAAAGCTTGCTGGAAGTTTGCCTTGACAACGATATAGACCTGCATCACAACTGCGGTGCGGTTTGCGCCTGCAGCACTTGCCATCTATATGTAAATAACGGAATGGATTTTCTGGAAGAAATCAGCGATAAGGAAGAAGATTTTATAGATCGCGCTATCAGCCCGCGCATCAATTCGCGCCTTGGGTGCCAGTGCGTATTGTTAGACGGCGATGGCGATATTGAAGTCACCTTGCCCGATCAATCACAATTTTTAGGAGAATAATTTTAAATAGTAGCCTGTTATGACTCACTACGAGCCTCCCATTACCTGGAACGATCATGAAGATATAGCGATGAAATTGTACGAACGTTTCGGGAATGATTTTAATGAAGGAAGAATTTATCGCTTACGATTTACCGATTTGTTAGAATGGATTTTACAGATACCCAATTTTGAAGGTACGCGCGAGCAAAGCACCGAAGGTCATTTAGAAATGATACAAAGCGCCTGGGTTTATGAATGGCGCGATAATCAATAGATCTGCGGATATAACGTAATTTAATATAGCCAAGTTTTACTGACATCAATTTGTATCAGGGTGAAATTTACAAATAACGAATCGCTTCAAAACTCATCGGGACGCGAAGGCATTTTTTCGCTCCTTAAAAATATTACGACTTTTGTATTTGATGTGGATGGCGTTCTCACAGACGGCAATCTCATTATACTTCCAAACGGCGTTATGGCGCGCAGAATGAATATAAAAGACGGGTACGCTTTACAATTGGCAATCAAAAAAAATTACCGCATTATCATCATTTCAGGCGGCAATTCGGAAGAAGTAAAAGAAAGGTTGCATTTGTTGGGTGTGAAAGATGTATTTATGCGCATCAGCGATAAAAAGAAATGCTTAGAAGATTACATGACGGCAAACGGCATTAACCGAGAAGAAGTTTTATTTATGGGTGATGATATACCCGATTATCAGGTGATGCAAAGTGTTTCGTTAGCTTGTTGTCCGTCCGATGCCGCGCATGAAATTAAAGATATTTGCCAGTATATTTCTCCCAAAAAAGGCGGCGAAGGTTGTGCAAGAGATGTAATAGAAAAAGTAATGGCACTTCATAACAAATGGCTTCCTGATACACATATCAAGTCTCAGTAAAACAAGCAAACAATTTGAATAAGATACGCGCATTTCTAACCCTGATACGATGGCCGAATCTGGTGTTCATTGCCATCACGCAATTCTTATTTTCATATTGTGTCATTTTGCCGGTTTACGATTCCGTTTCGATCAATCCTATTGTACGCGGCACCACGTTAGGATTACTTATTCTGGCTTCTGTTTTAATTGCCGCCGCCGGTTATATCATCAACGATTATTTCGATTTAAATATCGACCTTATAAACAAACCTGATAAAGTTATTGTAGGCAAAATTATCTCGCGCCGCTGGGCAATTGTGTATCATCTTATATTGAGTGCCATTGGTGTTGCCATTGGTTTGTACTTGGATATTACGACGCGCATACTTTTATTAAGCGCTGCCAATTTCGCTTGTGTTCTTTTGCTCTTTGCCTATTCCATATCGTTAAAGAAAAAACTTTTAATCGGCAATGTTTTAATATCGCTGTTAACCGCGTGGACGGTTATGGTAATTACCTGGTGCGAAACCCGAAACCTCTTGTCACCACTTGGCGTCAGCCGCACTAAAATAACGCGGTACACATTTTTATATGCCGGTTTTGCTTTTATTATTTCTTTGATACGTGAGGTGATAAAAGATATTGAAGATATGGAAGGCGACCGGCGTTATGGCTGCACAACTATGCCGATTGTCTGGGGCGTAAATGCTTCTAAAATATTTATAGCTGTTTGGTTGGTGGTATTGCTTGCGTTACTGATAAGTCTTCAATTTTATGTACTTCAGTTTAAATGGTGGTTTAGCGCTTTGTATAGTCTGATATTTATTATTGCTCCGTTAATCAACATTTTCCGTAACCTGTTTACGGCGCAAACAGCAGAAGATTATCACAAACTTAGCAGCCGCACCAAAATGGTAATGCTGACCGGAATTTTATCAATGATATTTATTAAAATTTATTCCTGATTTTTTATGCAACCTATTATCCTTGCTTCGCAATCGCCACGAAGAAAACAATTACTCGAATGGGCAGAAGTGCCGTTTGAAGCTATCGTAAAACATACGGAAGAAATATTTCCGCCAGATATGGCAATGGCTGATGTTCCCATACATATTGCCCGCGACAAAGCCATAGCCGTAAAGGAATCGCTGACAGATTCTGATAAAATTATTTTGGCCGCCGATACCGTTGTTGTGATTGACAATACAATTATTGGTAAACCTAAAGACAGAACAGAGGCGATTGCAATTTTGCAACGTCTTTCCAACCGGCATCACGAAGTGATTACCGGCGTTGTTATTTTACACAAGGAAAAAGAAATCGCTTTTGCCGAGGTTACTTCCGTACAGTTTCACCCGCTTTCTTCAGAACAAATAGAATGGTATATTGATAAATACAAACCTTACGATAAAGCGGGCGCTTATGCCATTCAGGAATGGATTGGCGTGGTGGGAATAAAATCGGTAACCGGCGATTTTTATAATGTTATGGGTTTGCCTGTAAGCCGCGTGGTACAAGCGCTTCATGCCATAGAAAAAGGCTGATGAATAATCACCAGCCCTTTTCCTGTAACTAAATCTTTTTGTTTATTCATGTCCAAATTCACCATCGGCTTTTATCTCAACTTCATCGCTTAACATTGGCGGCGGATATTTTCCACCCAAATTAAAATCAGAACGTTTAATGGTTCCGGTAAGCTGAAAACCAGCGTCTGGTTTTTTACTCATCGGGTTGGTAACTGTTCCTCTGTACCACAAATTCATTGATACCGGTTTTGTTATATCAAGAATTGTCAAATTGCCGGTTAATACGTATTTGTCTTTGCCAGCCGCTTTCTTAATAGAAGTGCTTTTAAAAGTCATGGTCGGATACTTTTCAACATTAAAGAAATCTGCACTTTTCAAGTGATTATCTCTCATATCAACTTCTGTGTTTACCGAAGCTGTTTGCGCGGTTAATTCAAAAACGGCATCGCTGAAATCATCTTTTGAAGAAGTCGCCGTAACATCAAAGTTTTTAAATAAACCCAATACATCCGAAACGCCTAAATGCGTAATGGTAAAGGTAAGTTTAGAATGAGCTTTGTCGTTCTTCCAGACTGTTTGCGCAAAAGAAACCGTGCTAAGTACAATAAGCGTTAGTAATGCGAAAGTTCTTTTCATTTTCTCTGTTTTATTTTGGTTATTAATAAGCTGCTGTAAATCGTTTCTTAATAAATTTCGGATTCTCCAGTTCATCTATAATTGCTACTGCAAGGTCTTCTGCAGAAATTGTGCTTTTGCCGGCTGCATCAAATACAGGTTCGTCGGTTCCGGTTCTGTACGTGCCTTTGCGCTCGTGTGGTACACCCGCATGAAATTCGATTGCCGGACTTAAAGCTGTCCAGTCCAGTTCTGTTTCTTCTTTCAGTTCGGTTAAATAATCTCTGGCTGCGGTTGCGCCGGGTTTCCATTCTTGCGGAAACGCAGCTGTATCAACCAATTGAACGCCGGGTTGAATGTATAAACTACCGGCGCCTAACACAACCAAAAAACGCTTTACACCCGAATCTTTCACCGCCTGCTGAATATGAATGGAACCTTTTAAAAAGTCGTTATATAAATTGGGATTTGTCCAACTGGCGTTATACGCGCTTACAACTGCATCATGATCTTTTAGTATATCAGCCGCTTTTGCTTCGTCAGTAGCATCAGCTTCAACTACAGTAAGCTTTTCGTTTTTCTTTGTAATTTTTTCTGCGTTGCGAACGATGGCGGTTACTTCATGACCACGCGCAATGGCTTCATCTAAAACCGCCGTTCCCACCAAACCTGACGCACCAATTAATGCAATCTTCATAATTATATTTTATGAATAACGAATCTTATCTTGTTAACTCAATTTAATACGTTGAGTTGTCACAGATTCGATCAAAATATTTCTGCGGCAAAAATACATGTATGTACTTGTATTTTTCAAAAAAAGAATTTTTATTGAGAACATTTGACATTTTTGTGATTGTATTGTTACGAGCCGGAGCGAGGTTTACAATTGGTTCCGATAACAATTTCGCGTGTATAAATATCCGTTTCACAAAAGATAAATCAATAAAAAGCAAGTGAAAACAATTGCTTGTGTTGGTATAGTAATTAATAGATTTATTTTACCTTTTTCAGAAAAATAAGATAAGTAGGAAAGTGATCGCTGTAACCGCCGCGGTATGTATTTCCATCCCAGGTTCGCATGGGATAACCTTTGTATCTGCCCGAATTTTCTACCAGATATTCTTTATTAAAAATATGCTGCTGGTAAAAGAAATAACCCGGCTGATCTTTAGGAATCCAGTTATAATTAATTATAATCTGGTCGAATAAACCCCAGGCATCATTGTAAGCCAATGTTCCAATCCCTTTTTTATATAACGCCACCCAGGGATTATACAAGTCATCTTTTTTCACTTCTTCTATTTTGCCTTTGGCTTTTAAAACCTGCGTCAGGCTTGGGCTGACAGGATCATCATTCAAATCGCCCATCACAATAATCTTTGCGTTCGGCTGGTAATAATTGATAGAATCAATCATATTTTTATCTACCTGCGCCGCAGCAAAACGTCCCGGCATACTGCGCTCTTCACCGCCAACACGGCTTGGCCAATGGTTAACCAACACATGAACCGTATCGCCATCCAGAATGCCTTTTACCCACAATATATCGCGTGTGAAAATGGCTTCTTTTGCGCCGATTGGCAATCTTACAAAAAGCTTTTTGCTGTTGAGAACGGTGAAGTATTTGGGATTGTATAAAAAGGCAACATCAACGCCGCGAATGTCTCTGGAATCGTAATGAACAATCTTATAGTTGCGATTTGCAAGGATCGTATGATGAACCAAATCATTCAAAACCGTATCGTTTTCAATTTCCGCCACGCCAATAAACGCAGGTCCATCAGGATTTATATCTGTTCCGATTTGCGAAAGCACGGTAGCCAAATGACTCACTTTATCCCAATAGATTTTACTGTTATAATTCTTCGGTCCGGTTGGTAAAAAATCATTATCGTTTACCATCGGGTTATCTACCGTATCATAAAAATTTTCCAGGTTGTAAAATGCGCCGATTGCAATTTTGTATGGCTGCTTTTGCGCAGATAAATGAAAGCACAAGCAAACGCAAGTTGACCCTAAAAATATTAACCGGGTTATTAAAAGTAAAGGAGTTGCAAACTTGAATAGCATTTGTAATTGTATGATTAAATGCGAATGTGTTTAATTAATAGAGTAGCGTAAATGTTGAATTTTTGAACTTACAATTTTAGGTTTACGAGTTTCATTTCTTTATTTTATTGGGTTGATACTTTGTAGCAATTATTTATAACGAGTACGCGCTGCTTTGAAATCTTCTATAAATAATCGCGTCCTGTAATCAACGCCGGGTTTAATTAAATGGTAAGGTGAATTATAAAATAACGAGTCTGTTAACTTATACCTTTCTGGAGTACCAAGAACCTTAAAATTATTGTGGATATACTCTTGCTGAATTTTCTTGATTTGATCTGTTCGATGTTTATAAGAGCTATCTTGATAACAAGGAAAAGAAACAAAAAAAACTGCCTTTTTCTTTACTATATCTGATTGAAAATCCTTTACGTTTTGCATTACAATAGGATTGTAGAGATCAGGGATTCTGCCATCAGGTAAAAAATCTATGCGTTTCAATTGCCAGTGATTAACGGCATCTCCGTATTTGTCAAATGAATGAACACCATAAATCATATCTTCTTTTACATCATAATATTCCTTGGGATTTAATTTGCTTATTGTATAAGCCGGTAAATAAGGAAGTAAACTTATAATCTGACCAAAGCTTAGAAACCTGATTCGTGAAATATCTACATCAAATACAACATGCAGTAAAGCATCAGAAGCATAATTATAATCCCGGTAAAAATGATCATATTCAGGTATCAATATAACTGTATCTCCTTCTTTTATATGTGAGAGCGCACTTTTCATCATGTACTGTAAGCCAATTGAAGCGTGGATGCCAGTATTTATAGGATTAATCTGCAAAGAATCTTTTATCATTTGTCCGTTAAAACCAAAACTTAGATTTGAACCTCCAATCAGAATTAATCGTGGCGATTTTGTATGCTCCAGTAACGAATCTTTAGATACAGAAGCCATCATTAAAGATGTGGAAGCACGTGGTGTAGTAGGTGAAAATAAACCGGAAATAAAGAATACTGATATAGGTATGATAAACCAGAGCACACGATACAGAAATCTTCTCATAAAACAATTTAAAATTGAAAATAGATAAATTGTTCTTTGCTGTTAGTAAACCAAAAAATGGCAACAATAAGCGCATAATAAATTGCATAGCGCAATGGTCGTTTCCACTTCAAGCCCAGGTTTGCAATTGCATATTGCTGTTCTCTGCCTAACCATTCGATCAGAATAAAAAAGCCAACGAACAGAAATAAAATCGGCTTTATATCATTACTGGAAATAAATTCTGATGCTTGTTTGTAAGAAGAAACGTGGAACAGGCCAGTTAGCATATTATATACAAAAGCACCGGCTCCGCTAATAGTTTTCGACCTGAAAAAAATCCACGCAATAACAGTTAATCCAAATGTCAGTAACATATTCATTGCTTCTTTTACAGAGGGCAAATATTTTCCTTGCGCAACAATATCAATATGGCTTCTGTTTTTACTTGTAAGTAAAAGAGGCAAGAAATAAAGGGCATTTAACGCGCCCCAGGCAACAAAAGTCCAGCTGGCGCCGTGCCAAAAACCACTTACTATAAAAATGATAAATGTATTTCTGATTTTCATCCACGTGCCGCCTTTACTGCCACCCAAAGGAATATATAAATAATCTCTGAACCAGGTAGAAAGCGAAATATGCCAGCGTCGCCAGAATTCTGCAATGTCTCTCGAAAAATAAGGGAATGCAAAATTTCTAAGCAACTCAAATCCAAAAAGCCTTGCTGTACCTAAAGCTATATCTGAATAGCCGGAAAAGTCGCAATAAATCTGGAACGTAAAAAATAAGGCGCCAAGTAAAAGTGTCGCTCCCGAGTATTGCGATGAATGATCAAAAATAATATTGGCATATTGAGCGCAATTATCAGCAATTGCCATTTTTTTAAACAATCCCCATAAAATCTGTCTGAGGCCGTCAACAGCTTTTGTATAAGAGAATTGACGTTGTTGCTTAACTTGAGGTAACAAATGTGTTGCTCTTTCAATAGGTCCTGCTACAAGCAATGGAAAAAAGCTTACAAACAATGCATATTCCACGAATTTTTTTTCAGGCTTAATTCTGTTATTATAAATATCAATTACATAAGATAAGCCATGAAAAGTATAAAAAGAAATACCAACCGGTAATATAACTTTAATTGCCCAGGGACTTATATAAAACCCGATATGCGATACGGTATCTGCAAAAGATTGTGCAAAAAAATTATAGTATTTAAAAATACCAAGAAAGCCTAGGTTTATAATAACACTTAACCAAAACCAAAATTTTTTGCCACTCTCATTTTGTGAGGCAGCCATGCGCAATCCTGTAAAATAATCTAAAAAAGTAGAAAAAGCGAGGAGAAATAAAAAACGCCAATCCCAACAAGAATAAAAAAAGTAACTGGCGGCTAATAAAAAAAGATTTTGAGATTTCAGACTTTTATTAAATACAAACCAATATAAAAGAAAAACGATAGGTAAAAAAATTGCAAAGCTAATTGAGTTAAAAAGCATAACGGATATGGTTGCCTGTAATTTTTATTATGATTGTTTTTTAAGCAGTTTGACTTAGTATAACGGTTGTAAATATACATATTGATTAGTTATTTGAATATCCAACTTAAAAGCTGCGTGATATTGTTAACAGGGCTTACCAATTTTACTATGTTTAGTTTCTTGCGATATCGAGTTATGTTGCTTCCGTTTTACTTTTGGTTTTAAGCAACTACAGGTATATGGCGCAATCACTTTCTTATAACGAGAATAGTAAAAAAAATGTGTACCCTACAACAAAAAATCAAAATAGCTAAAATATATTTCAAAAAACCAGTTTAGTATTTTTAATTTGCTTCCTATATCAACCAAAAAAACCGGATGAAAAAACCACTCCTAACCTGCTTGTATATTGTATTGTTGCTAAGTGCACAAGCTCAAAAGTATTTTAAACCCAATGCTACCGACACAACTGCAAGACCTGATTCTGCCAATGTTGAAGATTTGAAAGAAAATGTATTGGATAATATACCAACCATTTCGTTAGACGATAACGATTTTAGTGATGCAGGCAGCCAGAATATTTCTTCGCAATTAACTGCCGGCAGAGATCCGTTTTACAACGCCGCTTCTTTTAACTGGAGCCCGGCGCGATATAGATTGCGCGGTTACGATCTGGATTTTTCAAGCGTTTATATCAACGGCATCCAGATGGATAATTTAGACAATGGTTTTACGCCGTGGGGTTTGTGGGGCGGCTTGAACGATGTATTCCGAAACCGCGATGTAAACTTTGGCGCGCGTTATAATACATTTGGTTTTGGCGACATCAGCACGTCAACTAATATAGATGTTCGCGCCAGCAAGCAAAGAAAGCAAACCAGCTTTGGCTATGCGTTGTCGAATCGTAATTATACGCACAGAATTTCAATAACCCTTAGTTCCGGACTTACCAAAAAAGGCTGGGCTTTTACCGCATCGGCAAGTGGTCGCTTTGCAAACGAAGGTTATGTTCCCGGCACTTACTACAACGGTTATAGCTGGTTTGCGGCTATTGATAAAAAGTTAGGACAAAAGCAATTGCTCTCATTCATTGCTTTTGGTTCGCCAACAGAAAATGGCAGACAAGGCGCCGCAACACAGGAAATTATGGATTTGGCCGGCACGCATTATTACAATCCTTCCTGGGGTTACCAGGATGGAAAGAAACGTAATGCAAATGTGGCAAAGACAAATCAACCTGTTTTTATGGTTACGCATGAATATCGCGTTTCCAATAAAACCAATGTGGTTACTTCTGCTGCTTATTCGTTTGGTGAGCGTTCTTTGTCGGGCATTGACTGGTATAATGCGGCTGATCCAAGACCCGATTATTATCGTTATCTGCCGAGTTATTACGAAGCCAATGATAACGCGGCGATGGCGCAACAAATCAGAACATTGTTGAGTACGAATGAAGCAACAAGACAAATTAACTGGGAGAATTTATACAATATAAACCGCGAAAATGTTTCTGCCATTGAAGATGCAAATGGCATTGTAGGCAACACGAAAACCGGCAATCGTTCTTTTTATATTTTGGGTGAAAGAGTTACAAATGTAAAACGGTTTGCAGCCAATATTGTGTTGAATACGCGCGTAAATGATCATATCAATTTTACCGGTGGCATCAGTTACCAGTTAACAAGAAATAATTATTATCAAAGAGCCGGAGATTTATTAGGCGGTCAGTTTTGGGTAAATTTAAATCAGTTTGCACAACGCGCTTTTCCTGATAACAACGCGGCTTATCAAAACGATTTGAATCATCCAAACCGAATTATTTATAAAGGCGACAAGTATGGTTATGATTACAACATCAGTATCAACAAACCACAGGAATGGCTGCAATTGGTTTTCACGTTTAAAAAGATTGATTTTTATGCCGCAGCTGAAGTTTCTCAAACAAAATTCTGGCGTACCGGCAACGTTCGTAACGGTTTATTTCCCGACAATTCTTTTGGTAAATCAACCATAAATATTTTTGATAATTTTTCTGCCAAAAGCGGCATTACCTATAAGCTGAACGGGCGAAATTATTTGTATGTAAACGGTGCTGCTATTACACGCGCGCCTTATTACGACAACTCGTATATATCGCCGCGCACGCGCGATTTTGTTCAAAACAATTTGCGGAGCGAAACCATACAAACCATTGAAGGCGGTTATGTTTTAAATGCGCCGAAAATCAAGTTCAGGGCATCGGGTTATTATACTTCGATGCAACATGGTTTTAATGTACTTACCTTTTATTATGATGAGTACCAGGATTTCGTAAACTACGCGCTAAGCAATATAAACCGGTTATATTTTGGCGGCGAGTTTGGTGCCGAAGTAAAGCTTACAAATAATCTTACAGCAAATGCAGCAGCTTCAATTGGTCGTTATTATTACAACAGTCGCCAGCACGCTGTTGTAACGATTGATAACACCGCTGAAACCATTGCGGAAGCTACCGTTTATTCCAAGAACTTTCGCGTTTCGGGAACACCGCAGGAAGCTTATAGTTTAGGCTTTACATATCGCTCACCTAAGTTTTGGTTTCTGAGCCTGACGGGAAATTATTTCGACCAGATGTGGCTTGACTTTAATCCATTGCGCCGTACGTATGCAGCAACCGATGGCGTGCTAAATCCGAACAGCGATAAAGCTCGTGATGTATTAGATCAAACCCGTTTGGATGCGCAATACACCATAGATTTTTTCGGTGGTTATTCGTGGAGAATACCGCATACGTATATGGGTGCAGCCAGGCGTCCGGTGTATTTAACTATCAATACCGGCGTAAATAATCTTACCAATAAAAAAGATATTGTAACGGGTGGTTACGAGCAATTGCGTTACGATTTTTCTGCTTCTGCCGAAGAGAATTTACAGAAGTTTCCACCCAAATATTATTATGCTTACGGCTTGAATTATTTCATTAGCCTGCAGCTTCGTTTTTAAATCAATCAAACCCATCTTTCAATACGCTAATCCATCTTTTCAACCAATTTACTATGAAAAATAAATCATCCCAAATGATTATTTGCGCTGTCTGTTTTGCAGCAGCGTTTGTTATCGTTATTATATCGTGTAATAGAAAATTCGATGCGCCACCGGCATACATTCCGCCCGATATAAATGCAACCACTACAATACAAGCTTTAAAAGCCATGCATGTTTCCGGTCAGGTTGATTCTATCATTACCGATATGATAATTGGCGGTGTTGTGATTGCAAATGACTCCAGCGGAAATTTTTACAAACAGATTATTTTACAGGATTCTACCGGCGGCATCGCTGTAAGTATTGATGATTACAATTTGTATGCATCATTCCCCATTGGTCGCAAAGTGTATGTAAAACTGAAAGGTTTGTTTATGAGTGAAAATTCGGGTTTGCTTTATCTTGGCGGAACGCCGGATAATGGCGGCGCGGTCTCCGGCATTGCCAGCCGGTTAAAAGATCTGTATTTGGTGAAAGGAGAAATTAATGTGCCGGTAACGCCCGCTGTTGTTAGCATTTCAGATTTGAAAAGCAACCCGGATAAATACATGTACACGTTGGTGCAGTTTCAAAATTTTGAAGTAAAAGCGTCCGACACGGCTAAGACGTTTGCGTATGCGAGCGCAACCGCTAATACCGATGCCAACATCATTGTAAAAGGTTGCAGCTCGAACGATACGATGATTATCAGAACCAGCGGCTTTTCTTATTTTGCCAATGCAAATGTGCCCAACGGCAACGGCACGCTTACAGCTGTATATGCTTATTACAAAAGTCCTTATAACGGCAAAATTACGCCGCAGGTTATCATCCGCGATACATCTGATGTTCAGTTTACCGGCGCGCGTTGCGAAGGATCCATATCATCAAACACAACTGTAAAAACGATACAGGAAATCCGGTCTTTGTATAAGGGAAGCGATGTTGTATTGGGCGATTATAAAATGGGTGGTATTGTTATATCGGATGCAGCAAACGGAAATGTAACTTCCGGTTTGGTGATTTTGCAAAACGGTGATTATGGCATTTCTGTTTATTTAGGTGGCACAATTAATTATAAAGCAGGCGACTCGATTATATTAGACCTAAGCGGAACAAGTTTAAAAAAGTACAATGGGTCATTAGAAATAGATGCGTATGGTGTTACCAAATCGGCAGCTATAGCAACCGGTCAAACGATTATTCCCAAAGAAATATCAATTGCTGATTTCAATAATCGTCTTTCAGATATTGAATTTACGCTGGTTAAAATAAAGAACGCAACCGCATCCGGCGCTGCCAGCTTTAGCGGCAATCAAACACTTACCGATGCGTCAGGCAATACAACATTATACACATCTTCCAAAGCAACTTTTGCCAATACTTCTTTGCCTTCCGGCGCCAAAGATTGGGTCGGTTACGGAAACTTTTATAATACAACTGCAGAATTCCTGATTCGCAATCTGGATGATGTGAAATGATATAAGAATGAATGAAACAGTTATAAATCAAAAATGAAAACTTCATCTGTATAAAATGATTTGAAGCAGACGTACTGATTTATAACATTATCGGCAAATCAATTTATAAAGAAAATTTCTATTTGTGGAAGGCATTATTCTTGATATTTTAGCGGCATGACTTACCTGAAGAGATATATTTTATTAGTTGTGGTGCTTATGGTTTCTGTTTCAGCGATGGCTCAAAAACGGATGGTAAAAGGTTATGTGCGCGATAGCATAACCGGCGTGCCGATTGTAAATGCCATCATTACAAATGCAACAACCAATAAGATGATAACGCCGGATCAAAATGGATTTTTCAGCATCACAGCCTCGCGTAACGATGTTATTTTTATCAATGCTTTTAATTACGAATTTGATACGTTGAAAACAATTGCGGGAATACCGGATACGTTTCATATCAGCCTCATTCGTATAAATGAAGTATTGCCGGGCGTCACGGTAAGTACGCAAGGTTATACGCGTTACCAGTTAGATAGTGTTCGTCGTCGTGATGAGTTTGTAAGCGATATGGGCGGCATACCGAAAATGAAAAAGGTAAGCAAGGCAGATAATATGGGCGCGGGCGTTGGTATTAACTTAGATGCATTTGCCCGCAAGCGTACCAAAGACAGGAATAAAGCTTACTCAACATTTAATTATTTAGAAAAACAGACTTATATTGATTACCGGTTTTCTCCGCAAAATATTTCTCAGATTACGGGTTTAAAAGGCGATTCGCTGGTAAGTTTTATGCATCAATACACACCTTCTTACGAGTGGCTTCGCGAGCATCCGGCGAATGAAGATGTATTGTATTATGTAAATGATAAGATGAAGGAATTTGCAAAAAAACCGTAGTGAAATCTTTATACAGTTTCGTCCGTTTCTTTGTTATCATCTAACTGAAACTCTTCCGTTACGCCATCGCGAGTAACCAAAACTGTTTTCAAACATTCTCGTTTAAAAAATGTGAACAAAGCAAATACAGCAACAATAGCGAGCAAACCCACAAAAACCGGGTAGTTATCATCTTCCAGATTTTTCTCTGTTAGCTTGCCGGAACGGCTCAACATATATAAGGCGGTAACCACAACGGCATTGTTTAAAAAATGAGCTGTTATATTAAGCCAGATATTTTTTCCGTAATAAAAAATGTAGCCTAATAACATTCCCAGAAACATACGCGTGAGAAATCCGTAAAAAGAAAAATGCGCTGCGCTAAAGAAAATACTGGTAATTAAAATGCCCCAGAACGCATTGCGGAAAAGCCCTGTAAACGCCTGCTGCAAAGCACCGCGAAAAAACATTTCTTCAAACAAAGCCGGCAAAAAAGCAAGAATAAGAAGCGCATAAATATAATCGCCGAACGATTTCATTTGCGCCATACTCAAAACTTCTTTGGCATAATCGTCTTCTAATTGTTTAAAGTATTGTTCTAAGTTTTTAGAAATCGGTATCATTTCGTTTAGCTGCGAAAAGATGCTTTGTGCAAATAAAGCTGCTATCACAAGTAATAAAACAATATAAAACTGGCGCGTATTAGCGTGAGTAGAAAAACCTAAATATTGTATTGGCTTCCGGTTAACAAGTGCTGCAAAAGCAAAAGCCGGTAATGCAAACAAAAAAAACGTGCTGGCAAATTGTACAAAACGCGCAACCTGTATATTTTTCGGGTCGAGTACAGCTGCGGCTAATTGATTTAAGGGTACGTTCAGCATTATTTTGATAATGATAACCGAAACAAGACTTGCCAAAACAAGCCCGGCGCCTATCAAACCAATTAAAATACCTAATTGTCCAAAAGGGCTGATGCCGCGCGAAGTGCGGCTGTATGTTCTATTCATAATTCAACATGTAACTTTGCGAAGATAAACGAGAAGAAACAAGATGCAAGTAACAAGAATATAAGTGGTAAGAATATAAGATTGAAGGAAGAAGATACATGAATCAAGATACGAGGAGGAAGATACAAGAATCAAGATTGAAGGAAGAAGAAATGTAATCCTACTACATAATTAAAATACAATGAACATTGGAAATATAAAATTGCCCGATTTTTCTTTATTCCTCGCGCCGATGGAAGATGTGAGCGATCCGCCGTTTCGTGCCGTTTGTAAGAAAAACGGAGCCGATTTGATGTACACCGAATTTATCAGCAGCGAAGGCTTAATTCGTGATGCTATCAAAAGCCGGCAGAAGCTTGATATTTATGACGAAGAACGTCCTGTCGGCATCCAGATTTTTGGCGGTGATGAAGATGCAATGGCAATGAGCGCGCGTATTGTAGAAGCTGTTAATCCCGATTTGGTTGATATTAACTTTGGTTGCCCGGTAAAAAAAGTGGTTTGCAAAGGCGCTGGTGCTGCTGTTTTAAAAGATATTGATTTGATGGTTCGTCTTACCAAAGCTGTTGTGCAAAGCACAAGCAAACCGGTAACGGTAAAAACACGTCTTGGCTGGGACGATGATTCAAAGAACATTGAAGAAGTAGCCGAACGTTTGCAGGATACCGGCATACAGGCGCTTGCCATTCACGGTCGCACGCGCGCGCAGATGTATAAAGGCCACGCTGACTGGCAACTGATTGCAGCCGTTAAAAACAATCCGCGCATTTGCATTCCCATCTTTGGTAACGGAGATATTGACAGCCCGCAAAAAGCGCTGGAATATAAAAACCGTTATGGCGTCGACGGCATTATGATTGGTCGCGCCGCCATTGGTTACCCGTGGATTTTTAATGAAGTAAAACATTATTTACAGACCGGCGAATTGCTCTCGCCGCCTAACATACAACAGCGTGTTGAAGTCATCAAACAACATCTTCATAAATCTGTTGAGTGGAAAGGAGAGGTGTTGGGCGTTCTCGAAATGCGCCGGCATTACGCCAATTATTTAAAAGGTTATCCCAATATAAAAGAATACAGGCAACAGCTTGTAACTCTTTCGTCTTTATCAAATATAAATGCCGTATTAGAAGAGATCGAAAATCAATACAGCCAGTTGGAATTGGCTGAAATGTAAATGGCTTTGCTATCATTGATTAAAGCAAGCATTATTTGTTATTTAAGATTACTTTGCCATGCAATGATGATAATGTTGCTCAAATTTTTATTGATAAATTTTCCTGTTAGCACACATTTTAAATGGACTCAAGTAAACAAATAATAAAGTTAATTGACCATAAAATTTATTATAAGCGTAACGACAATTTGCTTAATCATTTGAAAACTTATTTTCAGCTCGATCAAATAAACTTTAGTGGAGAATGTTACGACACACACTTTCGTATTTGGCGGTATTCTGTCTGGTCGGGTTTGTTTTATAGTGTAATTGTTGGGGAAATATGTTCTGACAATGGCAAAGTAAGTATTGCTTTAAAGCCAAAACTTAATAGTGCCGGACTTTTATTTTCGATATTGGTTTTTCTTATGTTCTTCTTTGGACTTTCAAGTTTTGAGTTTGATTCAATAACAATTAAAAATATTTTTTTGCGACTTTTTTTTGCATCATTACCACTAATTGCAATTCGATTAAGTTATCTCAGTCAACAGCAAAAAGCTGTAAAGGATGTTCAAGATATAATAAAAAATGTGAGCTAACGAATACTGCTGTCATAGCAGCTTGCGGAAGGTATCCACCAATAACAATTCGATTAAACAGTATATCTTTAATCAAACTGGCTTGCAAGCATATTGCTCAGGCAGCAAATCTTCCTGTTACATTCATCCGGTGAAAATTGTAATGCAATAAGCTAATTTTTACAAACATCAATCTAAAATATTGCTGTTTGGTAGAGTTATATTTACCAAAATATATCCAATGAAAATCACGTTGCTTATCTTGTCGTTTTTTCTTGTCATTTTTATTCATGCGCAAAACAAACTTGATAGCTTGCTGCCTGTTCGTGGCTTTTGTATTGGCTCGCCAGAGCATAAAGATGTAGATGCGTTTGTAAAGTTTATAAATGAAGAACTGGCGCCTCGAAAAGTAAACACGCTCATTCTTCGTATTGATTATAACTATCAATACAAAACGCATCCTGAATTAAGCGACAGCGATGCGTTATCAAAAGAAGACGTGAATAAATTTGTAAAAGCCTGCCAGAAAGCAAACATTCAACTCATCCCGCAAATCAATTTATTAGGTCATCAAAGCTGGGCAAATAAAACCGAAAAATTATTAACCGCATATCCGCAGTTTGATGAAACGCCATGGGTGAAAATGCCGGCTAATTATGTGTGGCCGAATGCCGATAATTTGTATTGTAAAAGTTATTGTCCTTTACATCCCGACGTTCATAAAGTTGTGTTTGATGTGGTAGATGAAATTTGCGATGCGTTTCAAACCAACGCGTTTCATGCTGGTATGGACGAAGTATTTTATATTGGAGAAGATAATTGCCCGCGTTGCGGCGGTCGCGATAAAGCGCAATTGTTTGCTGATGAAGTACGAACCATCCGCGACCATTTGGCAATAAAAAATCGTAAACTCTGGATTTGGGGCGATAGATTAATTGATGGCAAAACAACAGGTTTGGGTGAATGGGAAGCCAGTTATAACAATACCTATCGCGCTATTGATATGATTCCAAAAGATGTAACCATTTGCGACTGGCATTATGAACGTGCCGATAAAACGCCGGTTTACTTTGCCATGAAAGGATTAGACATCGTTACTTGTCCCTGGAGAAAACCTGATTTGGCTTTACTTCAAACAGATGATATGATTAGCTTCAAACAGCAATCAACCAAAGAAATGAAGCCACATTTTCGGGGAATGATGCAAACCGTTTGGAGCGATGCCGGGTCTTTTTTAAATGGATTTTATGCAAATAAAAAAGACGAGAAAGGTGGTGATAATACGCCGTGGAATTGTTTTAAAACGATGTATGCTAAGATTGATGCTTTATAAAAATCAGTACGCTGAACCTCGATTGAAAACAAGTAAAAATTAAAAATTCAAAAGTAAAAACGAGGCTTGTTAATAAGTCAATACTCTCTTTTGAATTTTTAATTTGCAAATCACAAAACCTGCAATATGCAACGCTGGTATGGTTATAAGCTTGACAAAAAACTGCTGAATTTGATAAAGAAAAAAGCACAAGATTTTTCAGAAAAAATCAAATCATTCATTTAAAACCGTATTGATATAAACCGGATTTTCGGGCGTTGAAATATCATATAAACGAAGCCCGGTTGATACATAACAAATCAGCAGTTTATCATACACGATAACGTCTTCAAAGACAGCATCGGTAAGCGTTTTCTTTATCATCGGGTTTGAAGCATTTGTAACATCAACAATACTCATTCCGTTATCTTGCCGGCATACATAAACAAGCTTTCCGTTTAATGCAAGACCTGATGGTGTTGACATCTCTAATGTATAAAGTAAAACCGGGTTGGTAACATCCTGAATATTATATGTGTACAAGCCATCAACTGCAGGTCCGCAACGTTCGTTACCACGTAACGTAACAAAGGCAAAAGAATCGTTGGCAACTACCGGGTCGCAACTTCTGAAATGCTGTGCCTGACCTATTAAAGCAGGTTTCGACGGGTCGGCTAACGAATAAACATACATGCCATTTGAAGCGCCGAGAAAGAGGTTGTTATCATAAGAAAAAATCGTTTCAATTCCCCAGGCTGCAGGCACCGGTTCTTTCTCTGCCGGCGCGCCGTTGTTTGAAATATCATACACTTTTACAGCCGTTACATCAGCAATGTAAAGATAGTTGCCAACGATAATAAACTTCGCCAGCGAACCGCCGGTTCCAACGCTGTTGGCGCTGTTTGCATTAGATGTATTGCTGTCTTTTGAACAACCACATAAGCATACCACAAGCAGAGACAGGATTGTTATATAAGTTTTCATTTTTTTTATTTGATACAGTAAGCAACTACAGAATCTTTTACCCATTTTACAATTACAGAATCGGAATAAATATTGGGACATTGATAATAGCCCGTATCTGCCGGCTGCTCCCAGGTATGCGGTTGTCCCGAACCTGAGAAGAACGCGTCTTTTGTTCTGCTTGTAATTTGCGGATGAGTCGGGCTTGAAAGGTCTATGGATATTAAGTCGTAATAATTATTGGTATAAAGAATATTTCCTTTGATAGAAATTTCTTCACACCCCGGCACTTTTATAAATCCGATTCGCTTTGCCGAAGCCGGGTTTGTATCGTCAGTAATATGAATACCCGAACCGACTTCGCATTGATAAATGAGATTATCTTTTACATAAATTTTTCCGGCATGTTCAACCGGTCTGGCGTCGGTATAACTAATCATGCGGTACGATGTATCTAACGAATAAATAGGTTTCCAGGCCCATCGCTTTTGTTCAATATAAATAACGGGATCGGGTCTTGAATAAATACCAAAACAGGAAGAAAGGCAAACTAAAATAACAGATAAGATGCCAATGAAAAAGGTTATAGAAGTTTTCATAATCGTGTGCAATGATTGCATGAGAGGCTTACTTTTTATCGTTCGTTGCCTGTAATGAAAAAAATATTGTACAAATTTTTGGCTTCGCAAAACAACAGTGAGGATTTTTTTTTATAAATCATAAAAAGTAAAATTGCTTAAATCGGTTACAATGATGTGTAATAAAAGATAAGCCCTTAATTTAGTGTTAGCACAAGTAACAAACAGCCAAAGCTTATGAAGAAAAGTCGGTATTATTATCCGCATCAGGTGTTCTGTTTTTTATTCGCATTCATCGTTTGTCAATGCGCATATCAGTTATATGGTCAGCAACAACTTTCCTATAAACCGCCTGTTTTTACAGATGAAAATCGCCTGCAAAAAATAGAAGCAGCTTATCCTGTCATAGATAGCATTTTTCATGATTTTGCTATTAAAAATCATAGTCCCGGTTTGGCGTTCGGGTTGGTTGTCGATGGCAAACTGGTTCATTCCGGCGCAGTTGGTTTTACCGATGTAGAAAAGAAGATAAAAGCTACGCCAACCTCTTTGTTTCGTATTGCTTCGATGACCAAAAGTTTTACAACAATGGCAATTGTAAAGCTGCGCGATGAAGGCAAATTACAGCTTGATGATCCGGCTTATAAATACGTTCCTGAAATGAAAGGATTGCAATATATAACGGCTGATGCTGCGCCAATAACCATTCGACATTTGCTGACACATTCGGCTGGTTTTCCGGAAGACAATCCCTGGGGTGACAGGCAATTGGAAGATACCGATGCGCAACTACTCGAGCTTATCAAAAAAGGCGTTTCGTTTTCCAATGCGCCGGGCATGTCTTACGAATATAGCAACCTCGCGTTTGCCTTGTTAGGTCATATCATTTCGAAAGTTTCAGGCAAATCTTATGAGCAATATATTACCGATAACATTTTGCAGCCGCTTGGTATGAACCATACAATTTGGGAATACACAAAAGCTCCTGCCGATAAGTTAGCGCATGGTTACCGCTGGCTGAATAACGATTGGGTTGAGCAACCGCTTTTGCATGATGGTTCTTACGGTGCAATGGGTGGATTGATTACTTCAATAGAAGATTTCAGTAGGTATATTGCCTTGCACCAAAGCGCCACGCCGCCATCAAATGATGAAGAGATTGGCCCGGTAAAAAGAAGTTCGATACGCGAGATGGAACAGCCCTGGACGATGAACATGCTGATGCCTCATTTTTTATTTCCGGATGGCAGAGAATGTGGTGCTGTAACTGCGTATTGTTATGGCTTGCGATGGATGAAAGATTGCGATAACAAAGTGTACGTTGCACATACCGGCGGCTTGCCCGGTTTCGGCAGCGAATGGAAGATTTTGCCTGATTATGGAATCGGCGTTGTGTCGTTTGCCAACGTTACTTATGCAGGTATGAGTGTTGTTAATTTACAGGTGCTTGATACCTTGATTACGCTTGCGCAATTACAGCCGCGCCAGTTGCCGCCATCCAATATTTTGCAGCAAAAAAGAGATGAACTGATGAAGATATTGCCCGACTGGAATAACGCCGAAAAAAGTCATTTGTTTGCAATCAATTTTTTTATGGATTACCCGGTTGATTCTTTAAAGAAAGAAGCTGCAACTGCTTTTGCAAACGCCGGCAAGATTAGTAAGATTGATAATGTTGTTCCGCTAAATCAATTACGTGGTTCATTTATTATTGAAGGTGAAAAGAAGAACATCGCGGTTCAGTTTACGTTGACACCGGAAAACCCGCCATTGATCCAGGAATATCATATAAAAGAAATGAATAAATAAAGTTTCAAGAGACAAGAAACAAGATTCAAGAGGCAAAGTTTCAAGAGATAAGATTTTATATTGTAAGCTGAAGATATGTGAGAATCAAAAATTGGATTTGAAGTTTGTCATTATGTCTTATTTTATACCACTACCAGAAGAATATTGAATCCGTTATAATACAACAAAGCATCCATTTTTACGGATGCTTTGTTGTATTGATACATCATAACATTTTATCTTTTCTAACAATCACCATTGCAATAGCATTTGCTTAACTGGCTGAGATTAATGCCTTCTTTTGCCCATCTTTCCTGTATATCGCTGTTTACATTACGGCTTATACAATGAAGTAATTTACAAATCGCTTCTTCCGTATTGTTTTTACTTGGATCGTTCGTTGAGCTTGGTACAGGATTGTTACCGCCTTTCCAAACGCCGCAAGTCAATACCTGTTCGCGCGTAAACGCTGTGTTGCGCGATGTTAACCCTTTGGCATGTATTACAAACTTATAAATGCCCGGCAAATTTGCCTGTATGGTTGTTTCATAAACGCCGGTACCTGTTTTTGATAATACAACGTTACCGGAAGAACCATCGGGAAATTGTATGGATGCAGATACGCTTGATCTTTTTTGTAATGGCACACCATATTCGCTTATTAAACAACGCACATGTATATCTCCGCCCGGTTCGTACGAAGTTTGTGAGAGATTGCCTTTCATACGTAAATTAGAATATGCATGAACCAATGCCGTGTATTTTACTCCGTGCGCGTTAGTGCCTGTATAACCGTTGTTATCATATTGATTTGAAGAATATTTCCTGTAATATTTATCGTTTGTTCGCAGTAAAATATTCCATCTTCCGGTTTGCGCATTTATAGAAGCGCCATCGCTAACAGGTAACGTCATTTTGTAATAACACAATTGCGCGCCGTTAACTTTATCAACCGTAGGGAAAGAAGTAAGATTAGAAGGCTGGATGATATTGCCATCCGGTGTTTCAATGGCTACTTCTACCAAACCCTGAATCGGAGTCATAACGATAGCATCAGCCGAAATATCTGTTTCGTTCAAATCAAATGGTATGCGTTCAATACGTCCGGGCAAAACATATCCGTTCGGATCAACTACAACCTGTTCATTATTTACACCGGCTTGTATCTGTAAAAAGTATTTTGCCAGTTTAAAAATATCATCATTGTCTAACTGATCGGTAAGCAGCAAATAACCATTATGACCATTGCAAATATTGTTTAGTGAAGCCGGTTGCAACTGGTCGGCAGTTCCTAAGCCTACGGCAAATACTTGTTCGTTAATTAAAGAACTAACGTCTGCAATATATTTTGACGCTGTTTCAAAACCATCTGTAAAAACAATAATGGCTTTTTTATCGTAGCCGGAAACAGATGATAAATTGTTGTGTGCTCTTTCAATACCATCCCCAATGGCGGTTAAGCCCAATGGATTTGCTGCATAACCTCCTAAAGCAGAAACAGCGGTTGACCTGGCCGTATCAAACGGATCGTCGGGCGCACCAAAGGGTCCGGCTACCGGATTTAATAAGTCATAAGCATCCTGATCAAAAGTTACAATACCCACACCGTTATTCTGGCGTACATAACTCATAAAAATGTTTGCCGAGAAGCGCAGCACCTGTTCTCTTGTAAGAGTGCCGATACCCGACTGTTCTAACATACTTCCTGACTTGTCTAACACCAAAATCATAGCGCAGGTTGGTCTTGCAATGGTGTTGGCAGTTATGTTCACATCAAATGTTTCGTTTGTGGTTATACATCTTACCTGCGCGGTTGTATTGGCTATGTCGCCCGCCGTTGTGCCGGTATATTTAACCCACAAATAAACTTCTCTTGGTGTATCGTAATCTGTTGTTTTGCCAATGGTTGTCGGGCTTGTATAATTATACATCGTAAACGGAGCGCCGGGCAAGATTGACATTTCGAAAGAGGTTGCATGAAAGCTGTTTACATCTAACCTGATGGCGCGAAGCTGTGTTTCTCCTTCGGGAATATCTATAAATTGAAGATTGATTTGTGTTGGTGTAATAGTCCAGCCGGCTTTTGCTACGGCATCAGATGCATTAATACGACCATGTCCCCAGGCGTCATCAAAATCACCTGCGCCCAATTTAACGGCTGTATTTACAATCACATCTTTAACCTGCTCATTTGTAAGTTGCGGCACATGGCTCCAAACCAATGAAGCAAGCCCGGCAACATGTGGCGTTGCCATAGAAGTGCCATCCCAGGAAACGAAATCATGCGCAGAACTGCCACTAACATCATACGTAGGAAACGTAGATAAAATGCCTACGCCCGGCGCAACAACGGTAACTTCAGGACCTTTGTTTGAAAAGTCGGCAACAGCATCACCGGAATCAGTGGCTCCAACGGCAATAATACCGTTGATGGTTGTAGATAAACTGGCCGGAAAACCAACTGCACCATGGTCGTTACCTGTTGCAATAGATAACAACATACCTTGATCGTGCGCATACTGACAGGCATCGCGCAACGTATCTGTGGCAGATGTCCAGCGTAAACTCATGCTTATGATAGCATGTAAGTTGTGAGCCACCGCATAGTCAACAATCTCTTCAATAGCATCTGCCATATCTGATTGGGCGCTAAAACCTCCCGAATCTGCAATCTTACAAATATAAACCTGCGAATTCCAGTTTAAACCGGTAACACCGCTGGCGTTATTGCTTTCTGCGGCTGCGGTTCCGCATACATGCGTGCCATGCCCGTGATCGTCTTTAGGAAGGTCATCATCATTTACATAGTCATGTCCTAAAATATAACGCGTATTATCGTCCAGGTCAGGGTGTGTAAGTGCGCCGGCATCGTCAGCCGAAATACCGGTATCTGTTATGCCGATCAATACACTGGCTGTACCTCTTTCAAGATCCCAGGCGCCTTCTGCATCAATCATAGGCAAAGCCCATTGTTCCGAAAAGCGCGTATCATTTGGTATAAATCTTATCTCACCTATTAAATCGGGTTCAGCAAACTTTACGTCTGGCAGTTTCGATAATTTTTCAGCGAGCTGAACTACATCAGTTCCAGCCGGAACTTCAAATAAAAGTCTGCCTGTATTAGTAGAAGTGCGGAGCAGTTTTAAACTTTTGTCCGCCTTTAAAATGCTTTCGGTTTTTCGTTTAATATCCTGTTCATCCGGCTTTCGCGGGTTTACTCTCAGCTTTACAATAACCCGATCGGTACGATGATCAACTTCTTTGCCTTTCCATTCACTTTTTGTAAATGGAATCTGATTTTCTTTTTGTTTTTGTTCTTTCATAAAAATAAATTTTAGCCTGCTATAGTGGAGTTAGGCAAGCGGGGTTCATTTGTAAGATTTGGGTTCTTACAGGAAATTTGTTTAGAAGGATGACGAATTTGTTCGCAAAACAACAATCCAGATTGTAAAAATTTTGTTTTGCGGATTCTTATATTGTCGGAGAAATAAACAGTTATGGAAACAATATAATTTAGCCTGGATAGCCAAATCTCTTATGTATTGATGCAATTTGTAATGTTTCTCTCTTGCAAGCTTACTTTGTTTTAAAACAATTTGTAACAATTATATTTGTTGCTATTTATATAGCAGAATTGCTTTGTTCTTATGATGAAACCTACACGACTTTTTGACGCGGTTGACTTGCAATTACAGAAATTTCCGGGCATAACGATGCTAAGCGGAAAGGAAAACGGAGACTGGAAAAAATATACGACGCAGGATGTAAAAGATATTGTTACGAAGTTCAGTGCTGCTTTACTGCAATTGGGCGTTGGCGCTTCTGAATTTACACCTGAAGCGGCTGATAAGATTGCCATCATCAGCAACAATCGTCCGGAATGGCTAATGACCGATTTGGCGGTACAGCAAACCGGCGCTGTATTGGTTCCGCTTTACCCGACAACCAACCCGCTTGAAATCGAGTTTATTCTGAATGATGCGGCAGTAAAATACATGTTTGTAAGCAGTGAAGATTTGTATCATAAAATAGCGGCTATTAAAGACAAAATTCCATCGCTGAAAGAAGTTTACAGTTTCGAAAAAATAGAAGGTGTAAAACATTGGTCAGAAATATTTTCTTTAAGCAACGATGCGATGCTGCAAAAAGTAGAAGAGAATAAGAAAACAATTCCCGAAGAGCATTTAGCAACTATTATTTATACATCCGGCACAACCGGAACGCCCAAAGGCGTGATGCTTACGCATAAGAATATTGTAAGCAATGCCATTTTTTCAAAAGAAAGTTTTCCGTTCGAAGATGCGCCCGGTAATAAAGTGCTTAGCTTTCTTCCGCTCAATCATATTTTCGAAAAGTGCGTCAGCTATATTTATCTGTTCAGCGGCATCAGCATTTATTATGCAGAAAGTCTTGAAACGATTGGCGATAATTTAAAAGAAATAAAACCCGATGGTTTTACAACCGTGCCACGTTTGCTCGAAAAAGTATTTGAGAAAATCATGACAACCGGGGCGTTGCTTGGCGGCGTTAAACGCAGTTTGTTTTTCTGGGCTGTGCGTATTGCAACAAAATACGACAACCGTAAAAATGGTGGCGCACTTTATAATATTCGATTGAAGCTTGCAAACAAACTGGTGTTTAGTAAATGGCGCGAAGCACTTGGCGGAAATATCAGTTTTATTGTTACCGGCGGCGCCGCTTGCCAGGAGAAGTTGTTACGTATTTTTAATGGTGCCGGAATTCCGGTTTACGAAGGTTACGGACCTACGGAAAATAGTCCTGTAATTGCCGTAAACCGTAAAGCAACGGGCGATAGTAAATATGGAACTGTTGGTCCGATAATTCAAGGTGTTGAATTGAAACTGGAAGAAGACGGCGAGATTTGTGTGCGTGGCGAAAGCGTGATGAAAGGTTATTACAAACGCCCCGATTTAACGGCTGAAACCGTGATTGACGGCTGGTTGCATACCGGTGATATTGGTATTATAGATGAAGGCAGATTTTTAAAAATTACCGACCGCAAAAAGGAATTGTTTAAAACCAGTGGCGGAAAATATGTAGCGCCTCAGCCAATAGAAAATAAGCTGAAAGAAAGCATGTTTGTTGAGCAGGTAATGGTTGTTGGTGCGGGTAAAAAATTTGTTGGCGCTTTGATTGTTCCTTCCTTCCCGGCTTTGAAGAAATGGGCAAAAGACAATGGCATTGCGGCTGCCAGCCATGAAGCTTTAATTAAAGAACCCAAAGTACACGATTTATATAAATCAATTCGTGATAAATACAACCCGTTTTTTAACCAGGTAGAACAAGTAAAACGCTTTGAATTGTTGCCGCAGGAATGGGGAATTGAGACTGGTGAAATGACACCGAAGATGAGCCTGAAACGAAAGGTGATAATGGAAAAATACAAAGACAAAATTGAAGAAATTTATAACTGATTTTTGTTTTTATTCTCTTGTTCCTGTAACAGTTGTTTTATTTTTTCAAGATAGATTACGTCAACCTGGTCTTTTGGCCGGTTCACAACTTTTTTGTTTTGAATGAGATGATTGATATGTAGAAACGGAACCTGAACATTTGCTATTTCCGCAATTGTAGCTGCTTCAAAACATTCATCAAAAGTGTAGTTCTCTAATCCTTTCATCTCAATCACTAAGTCTAAGCGCGTTCCGTTATTTAGATTGAAATACGTCCGGCCCGGAACGATTTGCATGTCGTCAATCATAAAATAATCAATTGACGAATATACTTTTAATGCCTGTCTAAACTGGCGCTGTTACTTAGTGTATCAGAAAGCCATATATCAATATCTTCTGTAGAACGATTATATCCATGAAGATTTGTTGCAACACCTCCAATCATTATATATTTTACTTGATGTTTGTTTAATACTGACCAAAATAAAATAAACTCTTCATCATATATATCCATGATTTATACATCTTTTTTTGTTGTTGCGGATAAAGGTTTATGAGTAATTTTTGCTTTTTTAAACATGATATTTCTCTTCATTAAGAGAGTCATCATTTTAAAACGTTCTTCATGCGTTCGCTTTAATCCATCTTTCAGCAAATCAAGTTCTGCTTTTTCAAAATCAGGTTCTTTATATTCTTGCTGTTCTATCATAGCATTTGCAATTTATTCAAATAAAAAGAATCCGGTTTGTGAAATTTCCATTTATCATTTCTCTTACAATAAGACGATTGTTTTTCTGTTATCTTCACTATGTGATTTTACAATCTCTAACATTGGAAACAAAGCTGCAACAGAACGCAAATTCTTTTCATTTCATCGTTCCGTTTGCTTCAGAAAAAGATAAGTTGCTGCTGATGGATTTTACTGTAAAAAATACAGAACTTTCTGAAGAAATTGTATTGGATACAAATCAATTTACGCAATACATCAACACAAAATTAGAAACCAATAACGCAACGTATGGCATTGGCGGTTATGCCGAACATCGTGCGATTTATACACGCAGCAATGTTTTTAATTCAACAGATAAATATTCTGAGCCAAGACGATTGCATTTAGGTATTGATATTTGGGGAAAGCCTGCTACGACTGTATTTGCACCGCTTGGCGGTGTGGTGCACAGCTTTGCTTTTAATGATGCTTTTGGCGATTATGGCGCAACTGTTATTTTACTTCATCAATTAAACGGAACTGTATTTTATACTTTATACGGGCATCTTAGCGCAAGCAATCTTACCAATTTAGAAGAAGGAAAATACATCAGCATTGGCGAGCCAATCGGCAATTTCGGAGAGCCTTTTGAGAATGGAAATTGGCCGCCACATTTGCACTTCCAGATAATAAAAGATATGGAAGGAAACTGGGGCGATTATCCCGGTGTTTGTGCTTACAACAAAAGAGAAAAATACCTGAGTAATTGTCCTAACCCGGATTTTATTTTACAGATGATGCAATTTGCGGAAATGGAACACGGATAACATGGATTTCATGCACGGATAATTGAGTTTTTTTACCTTATAACGATAAATTATTAAACAGTTAAATCTCTGTATTTTATCCGTGCATGAAATCCATGTTACCCGTGTTCTATAAACTCTGCCACCAATTCTTTCCATTCTTCTTGTAAACTCAAATCCGGCATTTTTTTACCAGCTCTGTTGTACCAATAATTCGCATTCCAGTTATCGCCTTCCACACGGTGTAAATAAGCATGAACAGACGCAGCTATTGCGCCGGATAAATTATCAACCAAATGGTGCGCTTTATCCCAATCACCAATCGCATCGTACCAAAGAGATTGTAAATAAACAGGCATGCCTTGGGGAGGTTTTTTGTCTTTCAGGCTTTGTTCAAATTCTGCTAACGTAATCATAACGGTATAGTTTATCTTTTTTCAATAGCATCGTAAAAACCGCCGAACGTATTCAGCTTTACGGCATCTTCATTAAAAAAATCGTGCGGAAAACCAAGTTCAATTGCGCTCACTTTGTTGAGTCTTTCAAACATTTCTGAGGTTAGTTTTACGTCTAACGTTTTAAGATTACTTTCTAACTGGCTTAGTTTAGTGGCGCCCGCAATCGGAATGGATTCGAAATTTTGCTGCATGGTCCACGCGAGGGCAATCTGTGCGGCTTCGCAACCCATTTCATCTGCAATTGCTAATACTTCTTTTACGATTGCCTGGCTGCGTTCATTCAAACGATTACTGCTTTCTTTTAAACGTCCCTTTTCGCCACGCAAATATTTCCCGGTTAAAGCACCACCGGCAAGCGGCGCCCAGGGAGTAACTGTTATACCAAAATGTTTTGCCATGGGTATCAAATCTCTTTCCGGCGCACGTTGTAATAAACTGTATTCAATTTGTAAAGCAATAAATTTATGCCAACCCATCAAATCCGCCATGGTATTGGCTTTCGCAACTATCCACGCCGGTGTATCGCTAATGGCAGCATAGTTTATCTTGCCTTGCGAAATCAAATCATCTAATCCGTGTAATACTTCTTCAACCGGCGTAAGAAAATCCCAGATATGCAGATATAAGACATCAATAAAATCGGTGTTCAATCGCTTTAAACTGGCTTCTACACTACGCATTAAATTTTTGCGGTTGTTGCCATTTGCATTCGGGTTTAGTTTGTTATCAAACAAAGAATACTTGGTAGCGATCACAAAATAATCGCGGTCTTTATCGCTGATAAATTCTCCGATAATTTTTTCTGATGTCCCGCTTTTATAAAAGTTGGCAGTATCTAAAAAATTGCCACCTGCATTGGCAAACGCTTCCATAATACGAAAGCTGGTTTCTTTATCGGCGCCCCAGCCGCCTTCGGTTCCGAAACCCATTGTACCCAAACATAGTTCTGAAACTTTTAAGCCGGATGTTCCTAATAATTTATACTTCATAATGGTGTTTGTCTGATGATTTTGATTTGCAAAAATGATGCAGCCTGTTTACAACAAATGAATATTGTTTACTTTTATAGAGTAAAAAAATAAAGGTAAAATGTCGGCAGCTATAAAAGTATTACCTCAATATACATTTGAAGATTACCAGCAATGGGAAGGAAAATGGGAATTGATTGAAGGAATTCCTTATTCCATGAGTCCGGCGCCATTGCCTAAATATCAATACATCGGTAATAATATAGCTTATGAATTTACTAAGGCTGTAAAGAGTTGCAGGAACAAACCCAAATGCAAAGTGTATCAACCGTTAGATTATAAAATTGGTGATAGAACTGTATTTCAGCCCGATGTTTTGATTGTTTGTAAAGAAATAAAAAAAGCGTATTTAAATTTTGCTCCGGCTCTGGTAGTTGAAATTTTATCACCTTCAACCGAATTAATAGATCGCCATACAAAGTATTACGCTTACGGGCAGCAAGGCATTCCGTATTACCTGATTATTGTGCCTGAAGAAGAAATGGCAGAAGTGTATGAACTTGAAAACAATGAATACAAACTTCGCAAAAAAGAGCACCATTTTACCTACACATTTCAGTTAGAAGACTATGAGGCAACCATAGATTTTAATGAGATTTGGTCGTAAACAATTTGTCAATACAATGTGTTTAACTTTGTCTTTATAAAAATTATAGTTACTTATCTTTATCCAATATGACGCAAGCGAGTCTTTATATATTTTTAGGAATCACTTTATTGTTCATCATATTTTTTGTTGGTATCGAAACAGCTTTTATCAGTGCCAATCGTTTGGGTGTTGAATTAAGAAAAAAGCAGGGAAAACGAAGTGGCGTTATCTTATCGGATTTCTTCGAAAAACCAAGCGATTTTTTGGGTGCTTGTTTAGCCGGAATTGTTTTCTTTCTGGTTCTGTTTGTTCTTGTTCTCATCCAGTTACTCACCATAACACTTTGGAAAATTCCCTTCTTCACCAGTCTGCAAAACGATTATCTTTTCCTGGTTGCCGATGCGCTGGTTGCTGTTGTTGTTATTGTTTTCTTTACCGAATTTCTTACCAAAACGTTGTTCCGCGTTAAGAGCGATGCGCTATTATCTTTCTTCGCGCCGTTATCGAAGTTTTTTTATGGCATTTTGCACCCGGTTGTCAGTTTGTTTCTTTCTTTAGCCGCAGGTCTTTTGCGGTTTTTGTTTAATGTAAGATTGAAGGAAGACAGCGAGCCATTTACCAAAATTGATATAGAAAATTATTATCAGCAAAACAATGAGCAGGACGAAGAGCATCCCGAATTAAATAAAGAATTATTTGAAAATGCTTTGTCTTTACCGAATATAAAAATACGTCGTTGTTTAGTGCCTCGTACCGAAATAGAAGCCGTTAATATTAATGCTTCTATTGAAGTGGCAAAAGAAAAATTTTTAGAAACGCGGCTTAGTAAAATGGTAGTGTATGATGGCAATGTAGATAATATTTCAGGCTATATTCACCAGCTTGATTTGTTTAAAAAGCCAGCCGATATCAAATCAATTTTACTCAGTATTCCTGCGGTTCCCGAAAGCATGAGCGCCACAGATTTAATCACCAAATTTTCCAAAGAGCGCAAAAGCATTGCGTGGGTGGTAGATGAGTTTGGCGGAACTGCCGGTATTGTAACTATGGAAGATGTGCTGGAAGAAATTTTCGGTGATATTAAAGATGAATACGACACGGAAGAATTTGTAGAAAAGCAATTAAGCGAGAACGAATATATTTTTTCCGGACGATTAGAGTTGGATTATCTGAACGAAAAATATGGTTTTGAATTTCCCGAAAACAGCTCGGAAACCATTTCGGGTTATATCATTGATGAATATAAAAGTATTCCGAAGTTTAAAGAGCGCATTATAATAGACGATTACGAATTCGATGTGCTTAACGTAAGCAATACACGTATAGAAATGATAAAAATGAAAGTGCTGCGATAAGATGTTATCGCCAACCCTACCTTTGTCCGCAATAATTTCGTATTTACTGTAATGGCTACATCACTTTTTAATCGCGGCGGAAACCCGGAAACTGCCGAGATGTCTTTTATAGATCACCTCGAAGCGCTGCGCTGGCACATCATTCGTTCCGTAATTGCAATTCTTGTTTTAGCAGGTGTCATCTTTGTTTACCGCGACTGGGTATTTGATTTTATCGTTTTTGGTCCGGTTAATCCCGATTTCGTTTCTTATTCTGCTTTGTGTAATTTTAGTCATTTTATTCATGCTGGTGATGCACTTTGTTTAAAAGCCATGAATATTGAAATGCAAACCACAACGTATGGCGGGCAGTTTTTAAGCAGCATTACCATCGCCTTAACTGGCGGTTTGCTGGCCGCTTTTCCATACATCTTTTTTGAGTTTTGGCTGTTTGTAAAACCGGCTTTAAAACCAAAAGAATTAAAGAACACGCGCTTTATTATTTTCTGGGTTTCGTTCTTTTTTTTCTTAGGTGCTGCTTTTGGTTATTTTATATTAGGTCCGTTTACCTTCAACTTTTTAGGCACATTTACATTAGGTACCAAAGGAATGTTGCAAACGCGCCCGACATTAACCGATTACTTAGACAATCTTACCAACATTATATTAGGTTGCGGACTCGCCTTTGAACTTCCGGTGCTGGCTTCGGTGTTAACGCGTATTGGTTTAATAACGCCAATGTTTTTAAAACAATCGCGCAAGTATGCAATTGTTGTTATTTTAATTGTAGCTGCGGTTATTACACCAAGTCCGGATTGGATTAGCCAGATGATTGTATTTACGCCTCTTTTTCTATTATATCAATTGAGTATTGTTGTTTCAAAAAGTGCCTATAAAGCTCTTCATGAAGATGATGATAAACCGTTGAAAGAATGGGATTAGAGATGATGATTTATGAATGATGAATTATGAATGCCTGCAACTGCGGGCATTTTTTTATTGATACAGCAATAGTAAATATGAGGATATTGTTTTGTTAGATGTTTGGCATTCAGAAAAAAGAAAAGCCAGATTAAACTTTAAATATATGTTAGATCAACGCTTCGCCGCTGTTATTTTTACTATCACTTCCCACAATGCTTTTACTGTTTTTGCCAAACCATTTATAAGACGCTGCTTTTTGTTTTTGCATAAATTCTATACTTTTTTTATAAGACAATTCGCCGGTGCAGAATATAACCAACGCCTTTGTAAAAGATGAATTTCTACCAGGAAAATAATTGCTTTTTACAACAGGAAGTTTCGGGTAATATTTCCTGACAATCTGCTCTGCGTCGTTTGTGTTTGCATCATCTCCCAATAAAAAAATTTCTTCAAAAGTTATTAGCTGCATTGGTTTATTTTTATGAAAAGACAAACCGATAACAGAAACAAATTTTCTTGCTACAATACCCGTTTGCAAGGCTTGTCGCAACAGCCAGGCGCCTGCACCGCGATAATGTTTTTTTACAAACAAACTCATGGCGTTGTAAAACACTTTTACATAATTCAGACTACCCCGCTTTGTGCTTTCGCCTTTAAAATGAACGATAGAAATATTTCCTAAATAATAATTTTTATAACAGGTTTTCTGTATGCGATAGCTCAAATCAATATCTTCCGCATACATAAAAAATTGCTCATCAAATCCGCCTGTTTTATCCAATATTTCTTTACGAATCATCATAAAAGCACCCGCTAACACATCTATTTCATGAACCTCTTTCTCTGATAAATAACCTAACGCATATCTTCCAAAACGTTTGGATGATGGGTACAAAGAAGACAATCCAACCAACTTATAAAACGAAACAATGGGAGAAGGAAAAGCCCGTTTACTTTCCGGTAAAAAATGGCCGGAGCCATCAATCATGCGCACGCCAACAGCGCCGGCAGCCGGATTTTTTGTAAAGAAAAAGATACACTGTTCGAGTGTATCTTCTGCCAGAATCGTGTCGGGATTTAAGAATAAAATGTATTGGCCGGAAGCTTGTTTCAACGCTTTATTATTTGCCCTGGCGAATCCATCATTAGTATTGTTCTCAATAAATATTACCCAAGTAAATTGTTGTCGCAAATAAGCAATGCTGCCATCCGGAGAACAATTATCAATCACAATAACTTCGGCCTCAATATTTTCAATAGCCGCTTTTACAGAACAAAGACATTGCTCTAAAAAATATTTTACGTTGTAATTAACTATGATAATGGAAAGCGTCAAGTAATTGTCTTAAATGTTTAAACCGCCGCAAACACTTAGCACCTGACCGGTAATATATTTACTCATATCAGAAGCTAAAAATAAAGTAGCATTGGCCACTTCTTCCCCGGTGCCAAAACGACCCAAAGGAATCTTTTTCATGAAGTCTTCGGCGGCGCTGCCTTCTTTTAAATAATGCGTCATATCCGTTTCTATAAAGCCCGGTGCAATTGCGTTACAGCGAATATTACGGCTTCCCAATTCCAGCGCGACGCTTTTGGTAAAACCGATAATTCCGGCTTTGCTGGCAGCATAACTGGCTTGCCCGGCGTTGCCGCGAATACCGATAATTGAACTCATATTGATGATGCTTCCAGACTTCGCTTTCATCATCGGACGAATGACTTGCTTCGTCATGTTGAATACACTTTTCAGGTTAATGCCCATAACATCATCCCATTGGTCGGGCGATAAACGAAGCAACAAATTGTCTTTGCTGATGCCTGCATTATTTACACAAACATCTATCGTTCCCCATTCTTTTTGAACGCTGTTTACAAAGCTTTCGCAGGCAGCAAAATCGCCCGCATTACTTTGATACGCTTTTGCTTTTACGCCCATTGCTGTTAGTTTACTTTCTAAGGCAGCCGCTTTTTCGGCGCTGCTTTCGCTAACATACGTAAACGCTACGTGAGCACCATTTTCGGCAAGCTTAATAGCGATGGCTTCGCCAATGCCGCGCGCAGCACCGGTTACAATACAAATTTTATCTTTCAGCATGAGTTGAAATTAGAGAGTTCAAAATTTTTGAATGGTTGTAGATGTTTAGTCAGGCAATCGAATATCAGGCAATGACAATATTGGCGCTGTCTAATACTTTTCCATGTTCGGTAGTTAAAATACGCGATGGATATTTATGTATCACCATAAAATCGTGTGTTGCCATAATGATAGACGCACCATAATCACGGCAAATATTTATCAGCAACTGCATAATTTCATCGCTGGTTTCGGGATCCAGGTTTCCGGTTGGTTCATCGGCTAAAATCAGCTTGGGAGAATTTAATAAAGCGCGGGCAATATCTACACGTTGCTGTTCGCCGCCGCTCATCTCGAAAGGCATTTTAAATCCTTTACTTTTTAAGCCGACTTTATCCAATACATCATTTATTTTTTCTTCCATCAGGCGGTTATCTGTCCAGCCGGTAGCGCGCAATACAAAGCGGAGATTTTCATACACATTTCTATCCGTCAGCAACTGAAAATCCTGGAACACAACACCGAGGTTACGACGCAAAAAGGGAAGTTTTTTCCAGGTCATCGTACTCAAATCAAAACCAACTACGTTGCCGCTGCCATTGGTTAAGGGAAGTTCGCCATACAACGTTTTTAAAAGGCTGCTTTTGCCCGAGCCGGTTTTGCCAACAAGATATACAAACTCGCCGCGCGAGACTGTAAACGTTACATTTTCAAGCACCAAATTGCTTCCCTGAGATATATTCACATTATGAATAGAAACAACTGTTTCAGACATACAAAAATCGCATTTGAGCGAAGGTAAAGAATCCGGTTTTTTAATAAGTGTAAAAGTTATGTTTGAATGGATAAATGAAGTCTTTGACCTGTAAAAACTACATTTGCGCTATGAAGGCGACACAGAATAATTTAGATAAATTGGCTGCAATTGTTCACGAAGCCGGTTATACGCTACGTTATGAACGCGGCACTTTTCAAAGCGGATGGTGTTTGCTGGAAAGCCGGCGTGTGATTGTCTTGAATAAATTTTTAGATACGGAAGGACGCATCAATACACTAACAGAATTAATTCCGCAATTGCCGGTTGATTTTGATAAGCTGACTTTAGAATCTCAAAAGTTATATGACGAATTACTAAAATCAGCCAACCAGAAAGCGTAACGTTTAGCTGAATCTGTTTATCTTCCGTTTTTGCAAACACCTCTTATCATAACGTTTTTAGGAACCGGCACCAGCACCGGTGTTCCCATGATTGGTTGTAATTGTGAAGTGTGCACATCAGCTGATGAAAACGACAAAAGGCTGCGCAGCAGCATATTAATTCAATCGCCAACCACTACCATTGTGGTAGATACCACGCCGGATTTCAGACAGCAGATGCTTCGTATTAACAATACAGAATTAGATGCTGTTTTATTTACACATCCGCACAAAGATCATATTGCCGGGCTGGACGATGTGCGACCTTATAACTTTTTTTCCGGTCAGGCGATTGATGTGTATGCAAATGATATAACAAGCGAGGCATTAAAGAAAGAGTTTACCTATGTTTTTGCCGAGCATAAATATCCTGGCATTCCAAATATTAACCTGATAACAATTTCGCAAAAGCCTTTTACTATTGGCGATATTTCTATTGTGCCTGTTGCCGTATGGCATCATAAAATGCCGGTGTTTGGGTATCGCTTTGGCGACTTTACATATATCACCGATGCAAACAAAATTGATGATTATAACAAGAGCCTGATTAGAGGATCGAAAATTATGGTTGTAAATGCGTTGCGAAGAGAAAATCATATATCGCATTTTACCTTGCAAGAAGCCCTGGCTTTGGTTGATGAACTGCAAATTCCTCAGGCGTATTTTACACATATCAGCCACCAGTTAGGGAAACATAAAATTGTAAACGAAAGTTTACCAAAACATATATCTTTAGCCTATGACGGCTTCGTTCTTCATACCTAATCTCTAAAGATATTTCATGCGCGCTAAACCATCGTGGAAAGACTGGTTTGTCTTTTCAAAAAAAGAAAGAAAAGTTGTTATTTCTCTACTTGTTGTATTCGTTTTCTATTGTTTGTTTCTTCTGTTTTATAATCCTTCTGCCGAACAGCCGGTTATCAGAAATTTAGATGATGAGTTAGCCAAACTTTCTGGTAAAACGGATAGTAATACAACATTGACTGGCGTGAGGACTAACGATAACGCTGAACTTGGTACAGCAAAAGAATTATTTGTCTTTGACCCGAATACAATTGATGAAGCTGGTTTTGCAAAGCTTGGATTGTCGCCCAAAATTGTTCATACCATTATGAATTATCGTAACAAAGGCGGACAGTTTCGCAAACCGGAAGACATTCGGAAAATTTACGGATTGCAAAAGATAGAAGCTGATAAGCTGGTACCTTTTATACAAATCAATTCTTCTCGAACATCAAATAGTTACGTAACAAATGGTGAACAAAATAAAAATGAAATCGCTTATCACAAAGCAAAACCTCAAATTATTGACATCAATACAGCTACGGTTGAACAATGGAAAAATTTGCCTGCAATTGGTGACGCATTAAGTAATCGTATTGTAAAGTATCGCGATAAAATCGGTGGCTTTACATCCATAGAACAAGTAAAGAAAACGTATGGATTATCAGATTCTGCATATCAAATTATTCTGCCTTATCTGACTCTTTCGTCCGGCAAAACAAAGGCAGCCGCAACTTCGAATTCGTCTAAAAAAATAAATATCAATACAGCTTCAGTGAACGAATTTAAAAGCAATCCATCAATTCTGCCCGATGTTGCCGAAGCCATTGTGATTTATCGAAAACAACATGGCAACTTTTCTTCTGTTGAAGACATAAAGAAAATTGTATTTATTAACGAAGCAATGTATCAGCAAGTAGCGCCACATCTTTCTGTAAATTGAAAGTTTACAAATAATTTTTTCACATCCAAAACTTCGTCTACATTTGCAAACTAACATTCGTTAGTATGGATTTTTTAGTAGATGAAATTACAATGCAGGTGAAAGAAACTGCCAGAGATTTTGCAGAACAATACATTCGTCCGCACGTGATGGAATGGGATGAAGCGCAAATATTTCCGGTAGAAGTATTTAAAGAATTGGGAAAACTGGGAATGATGGGCGTGCTGGTGCCGGAGAAATATGGCGGCGCTGGTCTGGGTTATTTTGAATACAAAGAAATTATTGAAGAAATTTCCAAAGTATGCGGTTCAATTGGTTTAAGTGTAGCCGCTCATAATTCGCTTTGCACAAATCATATTCTTTTGTTTGGCAGCGAAGATCAAAAATCTCGCTATTTGCCAAAACTCGCAACTGCAGAACATATTGGTGCCTGGGGATTAACAGAACCCAACACCGGCAGTGATTCCGGCAATATGAAATGCACCGCTGTACAAAACGGCGATGGCTGGATATTGAATGGCACAAAAAACTGGATTACGCATGGAAAAACCGGCGATGTAGCTGTTGTGATTTGCAGAACCGGCGAGCCGCGCGCAAAGAATAACGCCACTGCGTTTGTTGTTGAGCGTGGCATCGAAGGTTTTTATGGCGGAAAAAAGGAAAATAAATTAGGTATGCGCGCCAGCGAAACCGCCGAAATGATTTTTGACAATTGTTATATATCAGATGAGAATAGATTAGGAGAGGTTGGAGAAGGGTTTTACCAGGCGATGAAAGTATTAGATGGCGGTAGAATTTCCATTGCTGCGCTTTCTCTCGGTATTGCAAAAGGCGCTTTTGAAGCAGCGAAAAAATATGCGAAAGAACGTCACCAGTTTGATAAACCGATTGCTTCTTTCCAGGGAATTAGTTTTAAGCTGGCTGATATGGCAACCGAAATTGAAGCGGCAGATTTATTAATACAAAATGCCTGTCATTTAAAAATGATTCATCAGCCAATGACAAAACAAGCTGCGATGGCAAAATATTATGCCAGCGAAGTTGCTGTGAAAGTAGCAAATGATGCGGTGCAGATTTTTGGCGGCTATGGTTATACAAAAGATTTTCCGGTTGAAAAATATTACAGAGATGCCAAACTGTGTACAATAGGCGAAGGCACTTCTGAGATACAGAAAATCGTGATTGCCCGCGAGGCATTACGCGATTAATTGGCCTCTAACGATTTCTTTGATTGCTTGCTATAAGCCCACCTTTTTTAAGGCGGGCTTTGTTATTTTATTTTGTTATGAAAACATCATATACAAGATAATCATCAACGTACAAATGACTTTGTAGCAAACACTATTTTGATATGTAGCTCTTCAATTCATCTGCAATTTTTCTATCGTTGCTTAAACGCGGCAACTTATTTTGTCCGCCCAGTTTACCGATTGATTTCATGTAATTGATAAAGCCGTTTTTTTCTACTGTTCTTATTTGAAGATTCTGGAGAATGTTACCTGCAATCAAATCGTCATAATAAACATTCTTTTTCCGCAGATTATCGTCTATTTTTTCGGCAAATGTTTGTATATTGGAAGGTGCGTTGGCAAATTCTATAAACCATTCATGATAACTTTTACCTTTTTCCTGCTGAACCATCGGCGCTACGGTAAACTCAACAATATGAAGGTTTTCTTCGCTCGCCGCTTTCATCAATGCCTGCTCAACTTCTTCACCAATCACATGTTCTCCAAAAGCAGAAATAAAATGTTTGGTTCTGCCGGTTACCATGAAACGATATGGATTTGTACTTACAAATTTTATGGTATCGCCAATGTCATAACCCCACAAGCCGGCATTGTTATTAATAATCAAGGCATAATTTTCTCCTACCTGCACATCTTTTAAATATAACCGGCTTGGATTTTCTTTCCCGATTTCATCGGCAGGAACAAACTCATAAAAAATTCCTGAATTTGTATTGAGTAATAAACCCTGATGTTCAATCGTATCCTGAAAAGCAAAGAAACCTTCCGACGCCGGAAACGTTTCTATCGAATCTATTTTCTTACCAATTGTATTGAACAGTTTAGCTTTATACGGTTCGAAATTTACGCCGCCGTAAACCATTACCGAAAAGTTGGGAAACAAATCTTTAATGTCTTTTTTGCTAATGTCTTTCAACCTGTCAAAGTACATCTGCATCCACGGCGGAATGCCGCTGATGAGCGTCATATCCTGGTTGATGGTTTCTTCAACAATCTTGTCCAGTTTCATTTCCAATCATCAATACAATTGGTTTCATAAGAAGGCAACTGGTTGTTGCGCAGGTAACGTGGTATATGATGATTGACAATACCACTTAAACGCCCGGTTGGAATATCTGCGATGCGATCTAAAACCGGCGAGCCACTCAGGAAAATCATCTTGCCATTTGTAAAATCAGCATTGCCTTTTTGTGCGATGTAACAAAGCAGCGCATTACGCGCACTGTCGATATGATTGTCTATCGAATCTTTTGAAATGGGAATATATTTCACGCCACTTGTAGTGCCGCTGGTTTTCGCAAAATAAACAGGCTTGCCGCGCCACAATACATTATGTTTTCCTTCTTTAATTTTTTCGATGTACGGCTTTAGTTGTTCATAATCGCGAAGCGGAACCTGGTTTTTAAAATCGCTGTACGTTTTTATACTATCAAAGCGATGGTCTTTACCAAATAGTGTTTCTTTTGCGCTTTTTACCAGCTGCTGCAAAATCGTTTCCTGATCCTGCACCGCAGTAGCCATACCTTTCTGAATCTTATTATAGACATAATTGGCAAACGGTTTTGCCAGCGAAGATTTAATACTCATACAGACAACAAAGGTTATCGCAAATGTAAGAAGGCTTCTGTTACGTTCTTTATAATGTGTATTGTAAAGCTACCAGATGTTAGTTATTAGCTATGATTTTTTTAGAATTGTTATAGCGTCTTTACTGTTTTGTTTGTAATCCCGAATAATGTTTTTAGTCTTATTGTTTCTGTACGAAACAACTATTCACGATTGATCATTAATATTCATTTCTCTGGTATGGTTTTTTCATCATCAAATACACTAAAAAAAGTAAAGTGAATACAGATCCAAAAAATAAAGAAGCCGCAAAAGACGATCATAGTTATGATGCTGATGATAAAGTAACCAATGGTGATAATCCTGTAAGGGAAGGAACGGAAGATAATTCTATATTAAGTGATGAAGCACCAACCGGCGATGCTGAATATACAAAACTGAACGAATACGACAATCATCCGCGTGAACAGGAAGAGTTTGTTGATGATGATGCAACAAATGTAAAACCGGAAGACTAATTTCGCATTTTAGCATTAACTAATCTTAAACTTAAAAATTATGCTTTGGCAAGGCAGGCGCGAAAGTGATAACGTTGAAGACAGGCGTGGTATGAGTGGTGGCGGTTTGGCTGTTGGCGGCGGAATTGGTACCATGGTAATTGCTTTGATTGTGTATTTGCTGGGTGGAAATCCAAACACAGTTTTAAATAATGCACCTGTACAGCAACAATCTACAGAACAATCTGCACCGGCAAATGATGAAACCACACAGTTTGTAAGAACCATTTTAGCAGACACGGAAGATGTTTGGGGACAGCTTTTTAGTAAAATGAACCGCACTTATACAGACCCGACGCTGGTATTATTTAACCAATCAACACAAAGCGCTTGTGGTTCTGCCAGTGAAGCCACCGGACCTTTTTATTGTCCGGGCGATTCGAAAGTTTATCTGGATGTGTCTTTCTTTAATGATTTGGAAAACCGGTTTGGTGCCTCCGGCGATTTTGCATCTGCCTATGTGGTTGCTCACGAAGTGGGACATCATGTTCAACATCTGCTCGGAATTACTGATAAAATAGATGCGCAACGCGGGCGTGTAAGTGAAAAAGAAATGAATGAATTATCTGTAAGACTGGAATTACAGGCAGATTTTTTTGCAGGTGTTTGGGCGCATTATGAGCAACAGCAACAAGCGGCAGGCGACAAATCAAAAAGTGTAATTCAGGAAGGTGATATTGAAGAAGCTTTAAACGCTGCCAACGCGATTGGTGATGACAGGTTGCAAAAAGAATCGCAAGGTTATGTTGTTCCCGATGCTTTTACACATGGCACATCTGCACAGCGTATGCGATGGTTTAAAAAAGGGTATGATACGGGCGACATTACGCAGGGAGATACCTTTAATGCGCCGAGTTTATAAATGATAAATCAATCAGGAAAGAAAGGGGAAAAACATAAGTTTTTCTCCTTTTATTTTGCAGGCATCCGGTCGTATAAATAAGCTAATGCGCTTAAATATTTTTCTATCTTTTTATTCATTGATTTCTGCGATACCCGCCACGACCAGCTTTTGCCGCCATCGGGAACACTATTCATTCTGGTATCTGAATCAAGTTGTAAAATGTCCTGCATAGGTAAAATGGCAAGTTTGGCAACCGATGAATAAACAAGACGAATCATAATATCACAAACGTTTTTCTTCGTTATATTTTTGTTTGTATAATCAGAAACATTCTTTTTTAATTTGAGCGATAAACTTTTATACCAGCCAAGTATTGTATCGTTATCGTGATTACCTGTGTAAACAACTGAATTTACAGTATGATGATGCAAGATAGATTTGCTTCTCGGCATATCTTCTCCAAAACCCACTTCCTGGATAATCATACCCGGAAGTTTAAATTCATCGCGCAATTGTAAAACAGGATTATCTATAGAACCTAAATCTTCTGCCACAAAAGGCAACTCGTGAAGTTGTTTTTGTAACAAGGTAAAAAAGTCTTTGCCGGGCGCAGGCATCCATCTTCCTTCTTTTGCCGATGCCGCTTTTACATCCATTTCCCAATAAGCTGAAAATCCCCGGAAGTGATCGAGACGCACCAAATCAAATAACGAAGCGTTTTTCTTCATGCGGTTTAGCCACCAATCGTATTTGTTTTTTTTTAGCACATCCCAGCAGTAAACAGGCATTCCCCAGCGCTGACCTTCTGCATTAAAATCATCGGGCGGCGCACCACCTTCGGTAAGCATATTGCCATTTTTATCGAGGTTAAAAAGCGCTTTATTTACCCAAACATCTGCAGAATCGTAAGCCACGTAAAATGGAATATCACCAAACAATTTTATATTGATGCTGTTACAATATTCTTTTAATGCGCGCCATTGTTTATCGAAAATCCATTGTTGCCATTTTGCCTTTTCTATATCTTCTTTATGCTTCTCGATTAACATCTGTAACGCTTTGTCATCGCGGTTTTTAAACTTTTCATCCCACTCGTTCCATGATTTGTTTTCATTCTCTTTTTTTAAAACGATATACAAAGCAAAATCATCCAGCCAATACATTTCCTGCCTGCAAAAATTTTGAAACGGTTGATGTAAAGAAGACGTTGAGGCAAATTTTTGAAAGGCTTTATCTAACAAAAAAGATTTCGCTTTTTGTGCTTTATCGTAATCTGTTTTCTTATTGCCTTTCACTGTATATTTCTGAATATCTTCCTTGCTAAGCAAACCGTCTTTTACCAACAATTCAGGACTTATCAATATCGTATTTCCGGCAAAACTGCCGTTTGAACTGTAAGGTGAAAAACCTTGTGATGATGAGCTTGAATTGATGGGAAGTATTTGCCAGATTGATTGCTGACTGCGTGTTAAAAAATCAGCGAACGTATATGCTTGTGGACCAAAATCGCCGACGCCAAAAGGCGAAGGTAAAGATGTGATATGTAATAATACACCTGCGCTTCGCGGATATTGTGTGAATGGAACAGGGGATTGTTGTTTGAAAGATTTTTGAACCGGTTCATTATTTTTCTTCATAATATAATGGCTTGCTAAAGCATGCTTTGTAACGCGCATTCTTTAAAATCAATTAATATACCAGCAGATAATTTGTTTGTTTAGGAAAAAAGAGTAGGAGAGTAGAAATCAATCAGTTCAGGACTTGTATAAAAAATAAATTTCCTGTAGAAACAGGAAATTTTTTCAACCCTAAACCCTTAAAAAACATGTCAAAAATAGAAGATTTATTAAAATAAAAAATTTTATTTTTTACTCCTGCTGATAAATGATTTGATTTAATAGACAGATGAAGATTTTTTATAGATATGATTCTGTTTATTATCATGCACTTCTTTGCGGCAAAGATGTATTATCAACTTATATTGCCTGTATTTTAATTTTTCTTTGCAGCTATGTATAGTGTCATTTGCTTTTTATTTTTATTACAAAACGTGCAGGCTTCGGACACGACCGTTACAAAGTCCACGGATAAAACAACGATTATATTGCATACGCCGAAACGATTAATAGCCGGTGAACAAACGGCAATTACATTTACGATTAAAACCAATCTGAATAATGAATGGACAGGTTACGTTTCACTTGCCTTGCAGGATGAAAAGAACAAACAAAATGTAGATGGATTGTTTGCAAATCTGTTTCCATCTCAATATTTTACTGTTAGTGAAAAAGATAGTTCTGTACTCGAATTTCCGATTGCCGTTCCGCAACAATTTTCGCATCCGGTTATAGTGAAAGCTAAGTTGTATCAACAAAAAAATGCAACCGACAGCATAAGCATTATTTTACTTTGTAAACCATAAACAATGTATCATTATATCGTTGTCGGTCAAGGCATTTGCGGAACTTTTTTAAGTTATTATTTACAGAAAGCCGGCAAGAAAGTTTTGGTGATTGATAAGGCACAACCTTACACCGCAAGTAAAGTTGCCAGTGGCATTATAAATCCGGTTACAGGAAGACGCATTGTAAAAACCTGGCTGATAGATGAGCTGCTTCCTTTTGCGTGGAATGCTTATCATGAGTTAGGAAAAGAACTGAATACATTGTTGATTGAGCCGTGTAATGTGCTTGATTTTTTTGCAACAATGCAAATGAAAGAAGCTTTTATAAGTCGCGCAAAAGAAGAGCCGCAACTTCTGAAAACGAGTAATGAAACTGGCAAGCCGGAAGATTATTTTCGTTTTAATTATGGCATCGGAGAAATTGATCCGTGTTATCTGACAGATATACAAAATTTGCTTTTGTTATGGAGAAAACAGCTGCAAAAAAATAACAATTTACTTGAAGAAGAATTTGACTGGCGCGATTGTAAAGTACAGAAAGAGCAGGTAATTTATAAAGATATAATTGCTGAGAAAATTATCTTTTGTGAAGGAACTGCAGATGCAGCAAACCCATACTTTGAACGTTTGCCTTTTGCTTTTAATAAAGGCGAAGCATTACTTGCCGAAATACCCGGTTTGCCACAAACAAACATTTATAAACAAGGCATCAACATTGTGCCGTGGAAAGAAAAAAATTTGTTTTGGATTGGCTCGAATTATTTGTGGGATTATACAGATTTGCAGCCTTCCGAACTCTTTAAAAAGCGCACGGAAGAACAATTGAAATACTGGCTAAAGCTGCCTTTTACAATTGTTGATCATCTGGCTTCGGAACGACCGGCGAACGTTGAGCGAAGACCGTTTGTTGGTTTACACCCGGTTTATTCTTCAGTTGGTATTTTAAATGGAATGGGAACAAAAGGATGTTCGTTAGCGCCTTATCTTGCTAATCAGTTTGCGCAGCATTTAGTAAATAATTTACCCATAGAACCGCTGGCAGATGTGAAGCGTTTTACGCGAATTTTGAGCAGATGAAAATTCGATATTGATTTGTTGAAGATCGAAATATGAAGTTGTTTACTTTAAAATTCAATTGATAAGAAAGACATGCAAACGAACTTATTTAGATGGTTCAACCAAATCCCAAAGGTTGCCATATAAGTCTTTAAAAACAGCAACGATTCCATAAGATTCAACGGATGGTGTGCGAACAATTTCAATATTGTTTTGTAATAAATTCTGGTAATCTCTTTCAAAATTATCTGTATGCAGAAATAAAAACACGCGCCCGCCGGTTTGATTTCCAATCCTGCTTTTTTGTTCTTCATTTGATGCTTTGGCTAATAATAAACAACAGCCATCAGAACCCGCAGGCGCAACGCGAATCCATCTTTTTGTTTCACTTAAAACTGTATCTTCCAATAAAGTAAAATGAAGTTTGTTTGTGTAAAAATCAATCGCTTCATCATAATCATTTACAACCAGACTTATATTGGCAAGTGTTTGTTTCATCTGAAAAAAATCGTTTTATGATTATCTGTAATCAGTAAAGATTATTTTATCGTTTCTATATAATGAAACGTGCTTTTATCAGCTACAACTGAACCGTCTGCCGCAAACATCAGCTTTATAATGGCAGTCTTTCTTGGAGATACTTTTTCGTTTGATAAATGAGTATGAAAAACATAGTACATGTTTCCATTTTTATCGGTACAAATATCGCCATGCCCTGTTCCGTTTATACCTAATAATTGGCGGTTGATAACAGGATTGTTTGCATATTTTTTCCAGGGTCCGTAAGGTGATTGAGCTGTTGCATAACCAACAGCATAATCAGGATTTCTAAAGTCGTTGGCAGAATAAAATAAATAATAAATATTGTTGTTTTTTATAACAGTCGGGCCTTCTGTAACCGTCCATTTTGCGCTTTCTGTATTTTCCCAGTTTTGTCCGTTCTCCGCTGCGCTGATGCACTCTTTCAGCGTGTTTGATTTAACCGATAAATCACTGTTTAATTCTTCAACAAATATGCGGTTACCATTTTGCAGGCGCACATGATAGAGATAGATTTTTCCGTCATCATCAAAAAATACAAACGGATCAATTTGTTTTGTTGATGTATCTAACGGTGCAATTTTTTGTTGTATAAACAAACCAACCGGAGAAGAACTTTGTGCTATAGCAATATGCTCGTTGGCAGTGTAAGCGATGTAGTATTTATGTTGATAAGAAAATACCTGCGGTGCCCAAAAACCTTTTGTTCCGAATGTATAATTGTTTACGAGGAGTGCATAACCATTATCTTCTTTTTTGCTCTTCCAATTTTGCAAATCGGTTGATATAAAAACTTTATAGCCAGAGTCTGCATTGCCACCATTTGTGCCATATAAATAATAATGATTATCACTATAAAAAATAGTTGGATCAGCCTGATACAAAGGTTCTTTTCCAGCTACAGATTGCAGAGGAGTTTGCCGCGTACTTTTACAGGAAATACACAGCAGAAAGAAACAATAGGAAAGATAACAAAGAAGCAATCGCATACAATATTAATCAATGAAACATCAAATAAAATAACATTACACTTCCTCCAAAACCGAATTCACCAATGCAATATCGAACACTTTTTCAAAGTTTTTTTTTACCAAATCTTTTACTTCGGGCATATTCACTTCATTACCCAGTTCTTGTTGTATGGATGTTACTTTTTTATCAACAATACCGCACGGGATAATATCATTAAAATAATCCAGATTGGTGTTTATATTCAGGGCAAAACCATGCATAGTAATCCAGCGGCTGCAACGAATACCCATTGCGCAAATTTTTCGTTCTTTTCCCTTTTCGTGCGGTTCAATCCAAACGCCGGTTTCGCCTTTGCTTCTGTCGCCATGCAAACCGTAAGCAGCCATTGTAAGAATGATAATTTCCTCTAAACTTCGCAAGTACCAGCCAAGGTCGGTTTTAAAAGTTTCCAGGTCGAATATTGGGTAGCCAACCAATTGTCCCGGTCCGTGAAATGTAATATCGCCGCCGCGATTGCTTTGAAAATATTCAATGCCTTTATCGCGTTGCTGTTGCTCGTTAAGCAGCATATTTTGCGGTTTGCCGCTTTTTCCCAATGTGTACACCGGCGGATGTTCTACAAAAATCAGTCGCTGTTCTGTAGGCAAGCCCGCAGCTTTTCGTTTTATATTTTGCTGCAACAAATCTTCCTGATAATCCCAGGTTTCTTTGTAAGATTCTCTTCCTCTGTCTTCAAACCAAATGTGTTTCATCAATACAAAGATATTTGATAAATGAAATTTGAAAGTGTCTTTTAAGTTGCTCAAAAATTGGATAAAGTTGCCTGCACCTCGCATCCTTGTATCTTGTATTTCTTGTCCCTTGAATCTTGTCTCTTAAACATTGTCTCTTTTAATAATTACTTATATAAAAAACACTTCATAATCATTCAGATTCAATGTAACTTTGCACTCCCGTATAAAATAAGCGGGATTTATTATGGACGATAACAATATTGTTAACCCAAACGCTGAACAGCAGGAGCCAACAAATGCGGCAGAACAACCGCAAACAGAGGCTACAGCGACAACAAATGAGCCTGCTGCACAAACAGAAACAGAACAACCGGCTGAACCTGTTGGTGAAAACAAGCCCGACACTTCGGATGTAAAAATCGAAGAGCCGGTTAAGGAAACCCTGGCTGCGCATGATGATTTTGACTGGAGCATTGACAAGCGCAATGTGGCTCAATACAGCAAAGAAGACCAGAACAAGTACGACAAAGTGTATGAAGATACTTTTGTTCAGATTGAAGATGGTGAAATTGTAAACGGTACTGTAGTGGCAATGACCAAAACAGATGCCGTGGTAAACATCGGTTTTAAAAGCGACGGACTGATTTCGCTGAACGAATTTCGCGACACACAAGGCGTAAATGTTGGCGATGTGGTAGAAGTTATGGTGGTGGAAAAAGAGGACCGCCAGGGACATCTTCACCTGAGCCGCAAATCTGCCCGCATCTTCCGTGCTTGGGAACGCATTGTGGAAGTTCACAAAACAGGCGAAGTGGTTACCGGCGTAGTTACCAGCAAAACAAAAGGTGGCTTAATCGTAGATGTATTTGGTATGGAAACCTTCCTGCCAGGTTCTCAGATTGATGTGAAACCGGTAACTGATTACGATCAGTTTGTTGGTAAAACAATGGAATTTAAAGTGGTTAAGGTTAACGAAGCCATTAAGAATGCCGTTGTATCTCACAAAGCACTTATTGAAAGCGATATTGAAGCGCAACGTGCGCAAATCATTTCTAAGCTCGAAAAAGGACAGGTATTGGAAGGTGTGGTTAAAAACATCACAGACTTCGGTGCTTTCATGGATCTTGGCGGCTTAGATGGTTTGTTATATATCACAGATATTTCATGGGGACGTATTTCTCATCCTGCCGAAGTATTAAAGCTCGATCAGAAATTAAACGTGGTTGTGCTTGATTTTGATGATGATAAGAAACGTATTTCTCTCGGTCTGAAACAATTAACTCCGCATCCCTGGGATGTATTGCCTGAAACCATTCACGAAGGTGCAACGGTAAAAGGCAAAGTGGTTAATATCGAAGATTACGGTGCTTTCTTAGAAATCATGCCGGGTGTTGAAGGTCTGGTTCACGTAAGTGAAATTACCTGGGCGAATACGCCAATCAATGCAAAAGAATTCTTCAAATTAGGTGATGAATACGAAGCTAAAGTTGTAACGTTAGATAAAGATTTACGCAAGATGAGTCTTTCTATCAAGCAATTGACGGAAGATCCGTGGAGCACAATCGAAACCCGTTTCCCTGAAAACAGCAAGCACAAAGGAACGGTGAAAAACATTACTCCTTACGGCGTGTTTGTTGAACTGGAACCCGGTATTGGTGGAATGATTCATATTTCTGATTTAAGCTGGTTGAAACGCTTTAATCATCCATCCGAATATACAAAAGTGGGTGCTGAAATAGACGTTATCATCTTATCCATTGATAAAGAAAACCGTAAACTCCAGTTGGGTCATAAACAATTGGAAGAAGATCCTTGGAATGCACTTGAAGATACATTTGCTGTAAACAGTGTACACGAAGGAACTGTAGTTCGTAAAGACGATAAAGGTGCTGTTGTTCAGTTGCCTTACGGATTGGAAGGATTTGCGCCTAACAGGCATTTGCTGAAAGAAGATGGTAAAAGCGTTGCCGCTGATGAAACTGCTGAATTTATGGTAATTGAATTTGACCGTAATGAAAAGCGTATTGTGTTAAGTCATTCCCGTATTTGGGAACAGGCGAAAGCGCAGGAAAAAGAAGCACAACGTAAAGAAGAAAGAATTGAAGCTGATAATGCGAAGAAAGCGGTTAAGAACATACAGAGTAAGGTTGAAAAAACAACTTTGGGTGATTTAAGCGCGCTGGCAGAAATCAAAGAAAAATTAAAGAAAGAAGAAGGGAAAGACTAAGCTTCTTTTTAATAGATTTTTTACTAAAAGCCCTGGTATAAAAGCCAGGGCTTTTTTTTATTTGCTCATTTTTTTAATCAAACAACACATCTTTAACAAATTGGCCTTGTGTTTGATTTTCTCTTAAAAAAAGTTAGAAAATGAACGAAGGAAACGGTTACACACTTTTAAGTTTTTTACTGGATTTTATATTGCTTGCCATGCTTTGTTACACCTTTGTATAACGGCATGTATTGGTTTAGCTATTGTAAAAAACTTTGATAATAACCTTACAAAATCATTCATTTAACGGCTGTAAAATATCTGCACATTATCTTCGCAAAGAGGCAGATTATGACGAGTCCTGTTTACTACAAAATACACAACAATACCTTTTGGCTTTCTCCGCAACGTTGCATTTTCTGGGAAGAGCAACAATCGCTAATTGTCTCTGATTTGCATTTGGGAAAAACAGGACATTTCAGAAAGATGGGAATTGCTGTACCACAAGCTGTTTATAAAGAAGATTTACAGCGACTTTTTAGCGAGATTCAATATTATAAGCCAACGCAATTAATAATTGTTGGCGACCTTTTTCACAGCAAGGAAAACAAGGAAATGCAGTTGTTTGTAAAGTGGCGAAATGATTTATCTCACCTGAAATTTATATTGATAAAAGGCAATCATGACATTCTGAAAAACGAATGGTATGCAGAGGCAAATATTGAGGTAGTTGAACAGCAACTTTGTATTGAACAATTCATTTTTTCGCACGATGCGACTACTGTAAATTGTACCGGAACAGATCATCCGTATATCTTTAGCGGTCATATACATCCGGGTGTTGTTATCAGAGGAGTTGGCAGGCAAGCCATGAGTTTTCCCTGTTATCATTTCAGCAAAGAAGGCGCTATCATTCCGGCATTCAGTAAGTTTACAGGTATTTATATTACGCCAAAACAACCGAGTGATAAAGTATTTGCTATCATCAATCAATCTGTAATATCGGTATAAAAAAAGCAGCCCAATGGCTGCTTTTTCAGTATAAAATTTCTTTTTATTAGAATGGCAAATCATCCATTGGTTCAGTAATTTCCTGCGGTTGCTGCTGAGACGATTGTGCTGTGGGTTGTGTATTGTAATTGTTATTGTAACCGTAAGACGAATTTTGCGGCGCTTCATTATTCTGCATTCCGCCTTCGTTATTCTTGCCACCAATCAGTTGCACGCTTTGTACACGCAGCGTTAAAGAACTTCCGGTTTTACCATCGTTTGTTGTGTAACTGCGAATATCCGGCGTACCTTCTACATAAACCTGCGTTCCTTTTTTCAGGTAAGGCGCAATGGCTGTACGGTCTGTCCAATAGGCACATTCAACCCATATTGTTTTATCTTTTTGCACACCCATATTGTCTTTAAACTTTTCGGTATGAGCTACGCTGAAATTAATTACTGTTTTGTTGTTTACTGTGTTTACTGTACAATCTTTACCCAGATTGCCAATGGCCGTTAATTTAATCATGTCGCTTAATTTATCTTTTAAATGTAGGCAATAGTACGGATTTGTAGAAAAATAATTTCTCTATAAAACCTTCTTTTGCTGGTTACCGTATTTACGAAATATAATTTTTCAAAATCCAAAATCAAGTTTTGCACAGGATTTAACAATTTTTATTATTTTAAAATAAGAAGATGTATCTTGTCGCTTAATTAAGAGTTTTCCATTAGATAAGCAGCGTAAAACAATATCAGCCAGGAATTCAATAATATCAAAGTAAAACAAACAGCAGGAAGGAAAATAGTATAACAAACAGCAGTAATCATTTTCAAAATATAATATCTCTATCCAATTTAAGTGTATCCAAAATCTGAAGTATGGAAAATTCGTACAAAATTTTGTTAGCAGAAGATGAGCCTAAACTCAGCCAGGTTATTCAAGAAGAATTAAACCGCCAGGGGTTTGATACCGACGTCGCCTATGATGGTAATGTAGCCGAAAAAATGTTTAAACAGCACGATTATTCGCTGGTTCTGTTAGACATAAACCTGCCTTATAAAAATGGTTTGGCTCTTTGCAAAGAGTTTAGAGAATCGAATGGTAAAGTGCCTATTATTATGCTCACTGCCCTTGGTGAACTGAATGATAAAATTGATGCTTTTAACCTGGGCGCAGATGATTATATTGTAAAACCTTTCCAGTTTGAAGAATTATCTGCCCGGATAAAAGTATTTCTGAAACGTGCTGAAAATAGCTTTGCGCCTACCGAAAAGATTGTAATTGCCGATCTGGAAATTGATATCGAGAATAAGATGGTATCGCGCGAAGGCAAAAATATAAACCTCACTGCCAAGGAATTTGCTTTATTGCTGCTCTTATCCCGCAACAGGGGCAAAGTGGTTTCCAAACAGGATATTCTTGAAAAAGTTTGGGATCTCAACTTCGATACCGGCACCAATACAATTGAAGTATACATTAGTTTTCTGCGCAATAAATTAGATAAGCCCTATTCAACAAAACTAATTCATACAAAACCAGGCTTTGGCTATTATGTAAAAGAAACGATGATATAGATGAAGCTTCGGTTCAGGTTAACGGTTTTCTTCAGCTTGCTGTTTTCACTGCTGATGATCTTTACTGTTTTTATTATTAATTACATGTTCGAGAAGTCGAGGGAAAGAGATTTTAGTCATCGCCTTTGGTCGCAGGCCTATTATTCTTACAGTGAGTTTTATCATATTTCCCTGCCCGATTCTATCCAGAAAAAAGTAAATGAATATCATCCTAACATTGTTACCCGGCTACAGGTATTAATAGCAGATCCAACAGGTAATATTCAACATTCATTTGCAAAAACACAAGCAAAAACATTACCCCGGGAGCTTTTAAACAGAGTACAAAAAGAAAAGACTTATCATTATCACCAGTCTGATTTAGACTTTTTAGTAGTGCACATTTCAGCACCTTCGGAGAGCTATATATTGTTATCCGGTTATGATAAATTTGGTTGGCAGCGTGTAAATAATTTAACACATATACTTACCACTGTGGCTATAGCCGGTGTTGTGCTTATTATATTTTCAGCTATCATTTTTGTAAACTTGGTTACAAAACCATTGATACGATTGGGATTACAAATGCAAGGCATATCTGAAAAGAATTTGCAGGAGCGGATTGAAATAAAATCGGGTCGTTTTAATTATGAAGAAGCACAGATTGCCACGCATTTTAATGGTATGCTCGACAGGTTAGAAAGAGCCTTCGAAATTCAGAAAAGTTTTGTTCATCATGCCTCTCACGAATTGCGTACGCCACTCGCAACTATGCTGGCACAAACCGAGCTGGCATTGCGCAAAAACTTAACGATTGAAGAAGCCCGCCGGACATTGGAGTCTTTAAAAGATGACCAGCAGGAAATGGTAGAGCTGACAAATTCGTTGCTCTTATTATCGCGGTATGAGAAAGATCAGACGTCACCCGCCTGGCCGGTAATACGACTGGATGAATTATTATATGATACAATGGCAATGGTAAAGCGAATGCTGCCGAATGTAAATGTGTCGTTAGAATTTGCGCAGGTGCCTGAAAGCGAATTATTTCTTTCCATTCAAGGTAACGATTCTCTTGTACGCTCTGCCTTTAGAAATCTGATTAAAAATGCCTGGCTGTACAGCGCCGATAAATCAGTAGCCATAACAATAGATTCAACTTCTACACATATTTACCTTCATTTTGATAACAACGGAAGTTTGCTGACAACCGAAGAACAGGAACGATTGTTTGTTCCTTTTTTCAGGGCGTCCAATTCAACTCAAAAGAAAGGTTTCGGTCTTGGGTTAAACATCATTCAGCGCATTATTGCTTTGCATAACGGCAGCATCAGTTATGTAATTTATGACAATCTCAACCGCTTTACTTTACAGTTTCCTAAACTTCAATCGGGCAGTGCAATAGAAAATTTAGATTTATAAACCAAACACGCCGGAATTAATCAGTTGTAAAGCTTCTTTTTTGTATTTACTGTGAATTAAAAGAGAAATGTTATGACGACTTCCGCCATAACTCACCATACGAACCGGGATGGTATGTAACGCATCAAACACTTTCTTCAATACATCAGGCGTTTCTGCTATTTCATTTCCTACAATAGAAACAATACTTTGCTCCGTATCTGTTTCTACGGTTCCAAAAGGTTCCAGTTCCTGTATGATTTCCTGTAAATGAATATGATTATCTATGGTTACAGATACAGCAACTTCAGACGTGGTAATCATATCTATGGGTGTTCGGTATTTTTCAAACACTTCAAACACTTTCCGTAAAAAACCATACGCCAGCAACATGCGGCTGCTCTTAATATTGATGGCAATAATACCATCTTTGGCAGCCGCCGCTTTTACGCCAACACTATCAGCTGTTTCTGAAATTGTAGTGCCTTTGGCTTCCGGCTGCATAGTGTTTAATAATTTCACAGGAACATTTGCATATTGCGCCGGCCAAATACAGGTTGGGTGTAAAATCTTCGCACCGAAATAAGCCAGTTCGGCGGCTTCATCAAAACTTAAATGTTCTACCGCAACGGTTTTATTTACCATGCGCGGATCGTTATTATGCATACCATCAATATCCGTCCATATTTCGCAGACGCTGGCGCGAATAGCTGCCGCAATAAGTGACGCTGTATAATCGCTGCCACCACGTTTTAAGTTGTCTACTTCGCCACGTACGTTGCGACAGATATAACCTTGCGTAATAAATATGCTTTTGTCGCTGTGTTCTGCCAGCAGTTTATTGAGTTTGTGTTCAATAGCAGGAAGTTCAGGTTCTTCATTGGCATCAATGCTCATAAATTCAAGCGCAGGCAAGAGAAGGTGATCTATCTTTTGTTCATCTAAATAAACACTAAATAATTTGGTGCTCAATAATTCGCCTTGCGCAAGAATATCTTTATACAAAGCATCGCTGAAAGAAATACGAAGTATGATATGTAAGAACTCAAAATGTTCTTTGATAATATTTCTGGCTTTGGTAAATGCTTCTTCTTTTTCAACAAGCAGCGAAGCAAAATGCTCGTAATGTTGTTCTAACTCTTCAATCAATTGCCGGGCTTTCTGCCGGTTGCCGGCAGCAATGGCATCGCTGATTGATACCAATGCATTGGTAGTGCCGCTAAGCGCACTTAACACAACAATTTTCGGCTCACTGTCTTCTGTAATCAATTGTGTTACCTGTTGCATACGCTCGGGTTTGCCAACGCTGGTGCCTCCAAATTTCATTACTTTCATACTGCTTATATTACGGGTTGCAAAAGTATTGGCTGGAAAGAAAAAAAGTGATAAAACTTCTGGGATTATAAATTCTTTCTTTCCGTCATAATTGAGGCAATCTGGTTTGCGTCTGCTTCATCTGCAGAAAATAAATGCCGGATGATATTGTGATAACTTTCTTCGTCGCGGTTCTGGCTTAATTTAAATACGTGTTCAATCTTTGTAATCTCAACTTCAAAAGCTATGATATGTTTCATCATAGCAGATACATAGCCGGGCTTCATATCTTTTACTAAGGAAGGAGAGTTTTTGCCTTCGTATTTCTCTGTAAGTTTTACTAATAAATGATGCAAAGCTTCATCATCTAAAAAGCGCAATTTTCCATGTGCATGTACAGCTTGGTAATTCCACGTGCTGCCAATATTCTTTTGCTTATACCAGCTTGCGCTGACGTATGTGTGAGCACCACTGAAAATGGCTAAAACATTCGGGTTTTGGGCAAACGCTTCGGTATGAATTTGACCGCGCATAACGTGAGCCCGGAAAAATAATTTTTCATCTCTTTCCTCCAGCAACACGGGAATATGAGTGGCTACGGGCGATTGGTTTTTGTCGCAACCACATAATGTTATAAAAGGATGTGCGTGCATAAAAGCGTACACATCATTTTCGTTGTCAGCTTTAAAGTGGGGCAAATCGTACATAAATATAAAGATAATACATCCCGAAGCTGTATTACAAGAAGAATTGTAATGAATTGTATGTATGAAAATGCTGAAACAAAATGTTTTCTTATAATCTTTCTCGCTTCCTTATTTTAGCTGTTATTATAAAACCCAAAATGACTGAAGAGAAAAAAGAACTGCACAAAGAATTTGAACTGGAACGGCTGATATTGTTCAGCGATGCTGTGTTTGCTATTGCTATTACGCTTCTTATCATAGAGATAAAGTTTCCTGAGATTCCCAAAGATGCTTCTGCGTCGGAAATTTGGCTTAAATTCAGACCGACAATCATACAATTCTTTGCGTTCATCATCAGCTTTATATTTATTGGCAGCATGTGGATGAAGCATTTGCAAATGTTTCGTTATCTGCAGAGATATAATAAAGGATTGCTGGTAAGAAATCTTGCGTTTTTATTTTTTATCATTTGCTTTCCTTTTTCAGCCTCGGGTATTACCGAACACATTCGTCCTGGTTTTATGTTGCCTTTAATAATTTATATGTGTAACATTACAGCTGTAACCATTACGCAGTATATAGTAAGTCAATATGTATTTCAGAAAAAAATTCATCTTACGGTTGAAGGAAACGACAAAGAAAAAAAATATTTGTTGTTGAGTAGCCGGTGGTTTGCGATAGCATTTTCTATTTCTATTGTTTTTTATATTCTGGCTGCCATCTTCTTTTCCGGTTACGATTGGGCATTTAATGTTCCTACTTATATTCTGGTAGTGCTTTTATTTATCATGCGGGGAAGACTTAAAAAATATAAGCCTGCCTCTGTTGATGAGCAGGATTTGTTTTAAATCAGTTCATATCTCCAAGTTCCATTACTGTCATCCATTCTTCTGTTGTTACCGGCTGAACCGATAAACGCGACAGCTTAACAAGTGCCATATCAGCCAGGCGTTTGTCAGCTTTTATTTGCGATAAGCTTACCGGTTTCTTTATTTTTTTTACCGGTTTTATATCAACCACAACCCAATTGGTATCATCGGTTGTCGGGTCCTGATATGCTTCTTTTATAACTTCGGCAATGCCAACAATATCAAGACCTTCATTGCTGTGATAATACAAAACCTGGTCGCCTTTTTTCATTGCTTTCAAGTTATTGCGCGCCGCATAATTGCGCACGCCATCCCACGAAGTTTTTTTATCTTTTATCAATTGATCCCAACTGTATTTATGAGGTTCTGATTTGACAAGCCAGAAAGCCATAACTGATTTTTGATTTATGAATTTTGATTTGACTGAAAAATTATTATCTGAATGATTCAATCCAGCGATTCTGCAAATTTTTCAATTTGCTGTTTAAAAGCCACATACAATTGTTCCTGTATGGCGCTGCCGGTTTTATTTTCAATGGCGCGTCCATCAATTTCTACAACCGGCGTTAATTCGCCCATGGTTCCGGTCGTAAATACTTCATCAGCGTTATAAAATTCAGAGATAGAAAGATTGCGTTCGATAACTTCAATCTTTATATGTTTGGCTAAATCAATAACGGTTTGTCTTGTAATACCGGTAAGACACGCATCTGCAGTTGGTGTGAGCAATACATTATTTTTTACCATGAAGATATTACAGGCATTGGTTTCCGATACGAAGCCTAAATTATCGAGCATAATAGCATCATCGGCACCGCAATAATTGGCTTCTATTTTAGCCAGAATATTATTCAGCAAATTATTATGATGAATCTTAGAATCGAGATGCATAGGAGAGTTGCGACGAGTGTGTGCCGTAATCAGTTTTACGCCAACTGTATTATCATAAACCGGCGGTTTATGCTCGGCAAGAACAATCAACGTACAGTCAGACTGGTTTAATCTTGGATCCATTCCCGACGTAATTTTTTCGCCGCGCGTTAAGGTTAACCGGATATGAACACCATCGTGCATTTTATTTGCTGCCAGCGTTTGCTTGATTGCATTGATAACAAATTTTTTGGTGGGAATATTGGCAAATAGGAGCGTTTTGGCAGAAGCCATCAAACGGTTAAGATGATCGCTTAGATGAAAGATTTTTCCGTTGTAAACGCGAAGTCCTTCCCACACAGCATCGCCGCCTTGCACGGAACTATCAAACACAGATACTTTGGCTTCTTGCCGCGGATAAACTTTGTCTTTTACGAAAATGAAAATGTCTTTGTTAAGCGGATTAAATTTCTGCTGCATATCGTTTACTTAAGCCTTAATAGAATGTTGAGAAAGCAAGTCGTAATAATGTTTGCTTTCTGCATATAACGGTTGCAAATAATCGGGCAGTTCGCGGTTGCTGGTTTGTTGTTTTTCAAAATGTGTTGATTGATGAACATTGCTGTACCAGTACTTTGCCCAAACGCCGTCTTCCGGTTTGGGGCCAGCCGGCCAACGGAGCATTTCGTTATAAAACGGAATGTCTAAAGCCGCGCATAAATCAGTCAATACGTTTTCCGGATTTTGTAACAATTCACCGGAATCAAGTACAACAAAAGTTTGATTTGAACCAGATAAAGTTTGATATAATTCCCACTGCATTTTAATGCCAATGTCTTGTTGCGTGACATCTGGCCGAACCTGCGCATAAGACGCAATAATTTGTTTGGGATTTCTGATGTAAATAATGTTCGCTGTTTTCTGTAAAAAGTCAAGAGGCAAATCAACCAAATGATGTGTCATTTGTTTGAAAAAAGCAACCGGCTTTTGATGGTCGCCTAAAATCAATTTTTTTATTACTTTATTGCCATCATTTTCCTGCGATAATAAGGTTTCTTCCTTGCCGGGATGATCAATTCCGGTTACACGTAAATAATGAGCATACAGCGGCTCATCAAATGCAATGGTATCAGGGCGTTGCGCAAATGAATACATAATAGCGGTTGACAAATTTCGCGGGCTGCTCCACAAACATATACGCTTTGTATTCATTTAGTTGTATCAGGTAATAAGTATGAAGTAATAGGTAATAAGTAGTATTAAGTAGTAAGTATAAAGAAACTGAGTGATAAAGATGATAACTTATATACTAAAATTAATCAAATTTTGCCAGTACATCGGCTAAATGTAAAACCTGCAAACCGGCTTTTTTATTTTTAACGCAGCCGTCAATATGCATCAGGCAACTCATATCGGTGCTGATAATATATTGTGCGCCGGTTGCAGAAGCATTGGTTACTTTTTGGTCACCCATCGCCACGCTGATAGGTTCGAATTTTACGGCAAAGGTTCCGCCAAAACCACAACAGGTTTCCACATCATTCATTTCTTCTATTTCCAGACCTTCTACATGACGTAACAACGTACGGGGTTCTTGCTTGATGCCGCATTCGCGTAACGCCGCGCAGCTATCGTGATAAGTTGCTTTGGCGGGAAATTTTGCGCCCAGGTTTTCAATCTTCAAAACATGAATTAAAAAAGAAGAAAATTCGTATAAACGATTGCCAACATCTTTTACTTTATCAGAACCGGGAAACATGGTTTGATAATAATTTTTTACAAAACCGGCGCAGCTTGCACTGGGCGTAACAATATAATCGGTGCCTTCAAAATCTTTTAAAAATTTGCGGCAAACTTCTTTCGATTCATCGCGATAGCCGGCGTTATAAGCTGGTTGTCCGCAACAGGTTTGATTTGTATTGTAATTGACTTTGCAGCCCGCTTTCTCCAGCACTTTTACCATGTTAAAAGCAACCGAAGGATATAGTTGATCGATAAAGCAGGGAATAAAAATGCTAACGTTCATGGAAAAAAGAGAAATTCAAAAAGTAAAAATTCAAAAGTAGAAAAAGTAAAGTGTGAAGAAAACAATACCGTGTTTTTAATGTTTACATTTTACTTTTTAATTCATTTTGTAAAGCTATCATTTTAATAGCTGTAATAGCTGCTTCTTCGCCTTTGTGTCCATGAATACCGCCAATACGTTCTAAAGCTTGTTCTTCTGTATTTACAGTAAGTACACTAAAAATAGTTGGCGCATCTAAGTTCATATGCAGCCACACAATACCTTCTGTTACGGCTTTACAAACATAATCGAAATGTGGTGTATCACCTTTAATAACGGCACCCAAAGTAATGAACGCGTCGGCTTTTGGCTGATTGCTGTTAGCATAGGCTTTTACGGCAAAAGGAATTTCAACCGCGCCCGGAACAACAAGCGTCTTGTATCTTGTACTTTGTTCCTTTAAAATTTTTATAACGCCTTCTTCCAGTTTGTCTGCGATGTGCGCGTTCCACTCTGTTTTTATAATAACAATAAAGGCATCCTGCAATTGCGGAATGCCTTTATTCAATTCGGTATTACCTCCTGTAGCCATTAGTTTACAGTCAAATCGTTGGGTTCAATACTTAAACGGTAAATATATTTATCAACCTGCGAGCCACGCATGGTGCCGGGATATTTATCTTTCAATTGCTTGTACATATCAATCGCTTCTTTGTTTTTGCCTAACACTTCGCTTAGCAAAGCGGCACGAAATAAGTATTCGGCTGAATTGTCTTTATCATCCACAAATGTCGTTGCTGCTTTTTTGTAAGCGTCAACAGCTTCATTCTTTTTATTCTCTTCGCTGTAAGCATCACCCAGACAGCCATACGCCATCATTTGTACCGGTTTTGAATCCGTTGAAAAATCGCTTAAATATTTTACAGCATCTGCAAATTTGCCCAATTTTAAATTACAGACACCTGCATAATACTTAGCAAGATTTGCCGATTTTGTTCCGCTGTAATTGTTGATGATGGATATAAAACCTCTGTTTACGCCATCGCCGTTTAATGCTTTAGCAACAGAATCCTGTGCAAAATATTGCTGTGCTTTAAAGATAGCATCCTGTGCTTTTTCTTCTTTCGGTTGAATCACCCAGGCATCATACGCAAACCAGGCACCGAAGCCTATAATTAAAATCGCCAGCACAATGGCTGCAGGTTTTGCATATTTTTTCCAGGCACTTTGCGCATTGTTTTGCAGTGGTTCCTGCCGCACATTTACATTACTCACTTTTGTTTCAACAGCCATAAACTGATGTATGATTTTTTGAATTTAGATTTATGATTTCAGATTAGCCAGACTAATCTTTGATGAACGGATAATTCTCATCTTTATAAACATCTCCATAAACTTCGCTTTCATCCGGCCAGGCACTTTCTTCCGCAAACTTTACGCTTTGCTCTACAATATCACTAATACGATCATCAATAGCTTTTATTTCCTCATCAGAAGCAAAATTATTTTCTTTAATTGTATTCAATACAAATGTCAGCGGGTCTTTACCCCGATATTCTTCTACTTCTTCTTTCGTTCTGTATTTCTGCGGATCGCTGATGGAGTGACCTTTGTAACGATACGTTTTCATTTCTAACAGCGTTGGTCCGCCACCTTCTCGCGCTCTTTTTACCGCACGCTCAACAGCTTCGTGAACCGCTTCGGGATGCATACCATCTACTTTATCGCCCGGCATTTCGTAAGAATCTGCCAGCTTGTAGATATCCAATACGTTTGAAGTACGTTCAACCGAAGTTCCCATTGCGTAATGATTATTCTCGCAAATAAAAATCACCGGGATTTTCCAAACCATTGCCAAATTGAACGTTTCGTGCAAAATTCCCTGGCGAGCCGCACCATCACCAAAATAGCAAAGCACTACATTATCAGTTCCTTTGTATTTTTCGGCAAACGCAATACCCGCGCCAGCGCCAATTTGCGCACCTACAATACCATGACCGCCAAAGAAAAAATGTTCGGCGCTAAAGAAGTGCATACTGCCACCTTTTCCTTTGGCAACGCCGGTAGCTTTACCGTACAATTCAGCCATACAAGCATCGGCACTAACGCCTTTGGCAAGCGCCAAACCATGATCGCGATAACCGGTGATAAACGGGTCTTCCTGGCGCGTTGCTGTCATACAACCGGCGGCAATGGCTTCCTGACCAACATAAGCATGAAAAAACCCACGGATTTTTCCCGCCATCTTATACATTTCTTCGGCTTTCAATTCAAACTGGCGGATGAGCTGCATCAGCTCGTACCAGTACATATATGTTTCTTTGGAAAACTTTGTTGGCACTGCTTTTATTTTGAGGCGGCAAATATAATGGAAAGAGGTGTAAGGTTTTTAAAAACATTCGGGTGGAAAAGAAGTATTATTTTTATTTTTTCAACCAAATTATAAAACTCGTTTGGCTTGTTGCGCGTACTTAACCAACCTAACATGAAGATGTTTTTATGAGAGAGCATGAACTAATGACAGATAAAGAATTATCTGAGATAGAACAAAGATTTAAAAAGACTGAAGAAGAAGGATTAAAAAATTTGCTTAAGCATTTTGACCGTATTCACGACAAGCTATTTACTTTCAATAATATTTTAATTGCAGGTTACTTTGCTCTATCAAAGTTAGAAAAAACTCTTTCTCTTTTTGCTATATTAATACCAATCACTAATTTGATTATTCTTCTTTTTATCGAATATAAAATGATGGAAAAAAGCAGATTTGAATCGGAAATAACTAAAAAGCCTATGCGGGAAATTTCTAAATGGGGGAAGAGTATTGAAAGAACTACTCAATATTCTCTATTAGCAATTATTACTACTACTATAGTCACAATTATTTTTTTGAGGTATTTACTATTTTAGTTTTTATTGGTAGTTCTGTATAACAAAGATTCACATAATCCATTATTTCAATTCTTACAAAACAATCGGCAAATGTTCTTTATTTTAATGAGCCGGAGGAAATTGAAAAATGTTGTCCGAATAGTAACCGGCAAAAAATAATTACTGTAATAAAGCAATTCAACAAGTTTTTTCAAGTAAAAGATTACAAAAAATAAAAGCGTGTAAGAATTCTTACACGCTTTTATTTTACGGTCGCTTCGGCGGCATAACGGCTTTTGGCGGCTGATTGTCAATATTCTTCTTTTTAGACGTATCAACCGGTATTTTACTTTCGGGTTGAATGTCATAATCGTTTTGAGAAGGTGGTGGCGGTTGTTCCTGTTGATCAGTTCCACCATAATCTTCTTCCGAGCCATTACCAGCATCTTCACCTTCGGCGCCAAGCTGTTGCGGCATATCGTTTACCCAATCATAAATTACATCATTCTGCATCACATCAGGTTTAGTAAACATGCTTTTTGTATCAATCGCCAAGTTTTTATCAGACGAAACTTTCTTATAAAAATAAGCCCAGATCGGCAACGCAACCGACGAACCCTGACCAAGAGCGGTACTATTAAAACGAATAAAACGATCATCGCAACCCGTCCAAGTTCCGCATAACAATTGAGGTGTATAACCCATAAACCAGGCATCACTGTTATCGTTAGTCGTACCTGTTTTGCCTGCAATATCACCTTGTACGCCATAACGCCAGATGCGTTGTCCCGTACCAAATTTCAATACGCCTTCCATCATACTGATAATGTAATAAGCGGTTACTTCGTTAATTACTTCTTTGCGTTGCGGAAGATTGGTTTGCAATACGTTTCCATTCTTATCTTCAATACGTGTAATGTACATCGGTTTTACATTAAAACCTCTGCCGGGAAACATGCTGTATGCCTGCATCATTTCGTATAAAGAAATTTCTTCAGAGCCTAAAGCGATGGATGGATACGGATCCATTTTCGTGGTAACATTACAATTCCTCAAAAATTCTATAAAGCGTTTTGCACCTTCGTTACCATTGCCAAGTTGCTTCATAATGTAAGCTGTGGCGCAGTTTCTCGACCAGGCTAAAGCCATTGCCATCGGCATCGTTCTGCCTGTACAGGAAGTTGTGGTTGCCGGCACTTCTCCAAGGCTGCCAAAGCTTTGCTGAACGTCTTCAACCGGTGTATTTGGCGTAAAACCTGCATCTTCAATAGCTAAACTATACAATAAGGGTTTGATAGTAGAACCAACCTGCCTTTTTGTATTGATATTTACGTGATCGTATTTGAATGTTTTGAAATCAATACCGCCCACCCAGGCTTTTACTTCGCCGCTTAACGGGTCCATTGCCATAAAACCGGCCTGCAGCATTTGCCTGTGATATTTAATAGAATCCATTGGCGTCATCACCGTGTCTTTGCTTCGTTCTTTATTCCAGGCAAATACTTTCATTGGTACTTTTACAGCAAACGATTTTTTTATATCATCGTCCGATGCACCTTCTTTCTTCATGTTCTTCCAACGGTCGCTTACCTGCATAGCTGCCTGCAATACATTCTCATGACCTTTCCAGACAGTGCCTTTTTTTATATCGCTTTGCGAACTTAATATTTTTTGCATCTGCGAAATATGCTGAATAACGGCTTCTTCTGCATCTAACTGCATACGCGGATTAATGGTTGTATAAATTTTCAATCCATCACGGTACAAATCATACGAATCGCCGTTTACTTTCTTATGCGTTTTGCACCATCTCTTCATTTCTTCACCCAAAACCATCCGGAAATACGGCGCTAAGCCAGCTGTTTCGTCAAGCTTATCGTAATCTAACGGAATGGGTGTTGGTTTAATTTCATTTGCCTGTGCTTCGGTAATGTATTTGTTTCTCACCATCTGGTCGAGCACTATGTTTCTGCGCTCTCTGGCTCGTTTAGGATTGATACGCGGATTATACGTACTGCTGGCTTTCAACATGCCAATCAATACAGCAGATTCACCAATATTTAAACGGTCGGGTTCTTTGCTGAAGAATGTTTTGGCTGCATTGCGAATGCCATAAACGTTATCACCAAACGGAACGGTATTCAGATAAAGAGTGATGATTTCAGCCTTGGTAAAATTTCTTTCTAACTTAATGGCAATAATGCCTTCCTTAATTTTTTGGATGGTGCGCTTTATCGGGTTGTGGCTATAATCGGTAAATAAATTCTTGGCAGTTTGCATTGTAATGGTGCTTGCGCCGCCTTCGCTTCCTAACGAAGAAATGGCTCTTCCTAAAGCGCGCGCATCAATACCGCTGTGTTCGTAAAAACGTTCATCTTCGGTGGCAACCAAAGCATTGATAACATCTTTACTAATGTCTTTATAATCAACATTTACACGGTCTTCGAGATAATATTTTCCCATCAAAGTTCCGTCGGCTGCATACACCTGGCTGGCAAGAGAAGCCGATGGATTTTGCAATTCTTCGATAGAAGGCATTTTACCAAACACGCCCCAGTTGGCACACAGAATGAGTGCTATAACAGCGGCTATACCTGTAAAAAATGTAATCCATATAAACTTAACGGCTCTGTTTTTCTTTACTACTTTTTTCATAGTCGGTTGCGAATTACCGGAATAAAAACGAATGATGCGAAAACAATAGTACGAAGGTAGGTGAACTACGCACGTTTTAACACAAGGGAAAAAGATGCCGCTCTTCTTTTATTTACACACGTTGCAATTAAAAAATAAAAAATTATGTGCTAAATATTCGCTATCGCAATAGCAGGAATCGAAAAATAATGAAAAATGAAACCAGGCATTTATAAAAAGGCATCAACAAAAATCTTATAAAGATTTTAAAAAAGAAAGCAAAGCATCGCGGTCTGTTTTGTTCAGATTCATAAATGCAGTTTTGCTCTTTTCTGCTTCGCCGCTATGCCAGAGAATGGCTTCTTCAAGACTTTGCGCGCGACCATCGTGAAGATAAAAAGCTACGCCCTGAACTTTCTGCAGCAATCCCAAACCCCAGAGCGGCGTGGTACGCCATTCGCTGCCGGTAGCTAAAAAATCAGGACGACCATCCGCTAAACCATCGCCCATATCATGCAACAGCATATCGGTATAAGGATGAATGCGCTGGCTGCTAAGAGCCGGTACATCCGTTACATAACCTGTGTACATAGTTTCTTTATGACAACCTGAACAATTGATTTGATTGAAAATAACTTCGCCTTGTTTATTTGTTGCATCGTTCACGTTGCGACGCGCTGGTACAGCTAAAGTTTTTACATAAAAGATAACGGAGCTTAGCGTGCTGTCGGGCAATTCTATCGTGGTAATATCACCTTGTTTATCCTGGCTTTGGGTTTTACTGTTTTCATCATAAAAAAGAGAATTGGTAATACCCATATCCTGCTGATAAGCCAAAGCAACCTGGTTTTGCAATGAAATGGTATTTGCTTTTAACCCGAAACGCCCGATGCGCCTGATGTTAAGCGCGGTATCGAAAATATAATTTGGTCTTCCGCTTATACCATCGCCGTCGGCATCATTTTCATCGGCAAAAGATAAAATGGTGCTTTCCGGAATATTATCAAGCAAACCTATACCAAATACGGGCGGCGCTAAGCGTGGTGAAATATAATAGCTCGCCGGCAGCGCATAATACGGGTTTAAGAGCGTGTAAGTGGGTTTGCGAAGTATAACCGTTGTACCATCCGGATAGGTAACCGGAACATTGGTGTATTGAATGTTTACCTGCGCTTCCGGCGTAATGCCAATTAATGCTTTATCCTGCACCTGGAAGCCATAACCGGGAACACTTAACGGCGCACCATGCTCATCAGTGCCGGGAATGCTAACGCGGATAAGTAACGAAGAATTTTGTAAACCCGCTGTGGGCGTGCCTTTGCCATCGTTATGATGACAGGAAATACAAGATACATTGTTATAAATATATCCCAACCCGCCGAAAATGGGAGCAGGTGCCGAAACGAATGTTTGTTCAAAAGCTTTGTCGCCCAGTTCGTGCACAAAACCATCTCGGCCTGCCAATCCGTTAATGCTATGTGTAAAAGCTTGCGAGGTTTCATCGAAAATAGTTGCTAAGCCACCGCTTAAACGATTGTCGTATTGATTATCGGGCAATACATCGGGCTTGTTGCACATAACAAAAAAAGTAACCACAGTTATGATGGTAATAACGATGCTAAATTTCTTCATTTCAGGTAAAACAGTCTTCTTAATTTCGGAACCTGCAAAGGTTCGATTCTGCATTGAATTTTCATTTACGAAATCAGAAGATTTTCTGCTGCTGTAATTGATTTATGAAAATGTTGGGAAATCAACATTATTCAATATTGTCTTTCTTTCTTGAAAAATATATAAAGTAATTTTTCAAACTTCTTACATGTAAATCAATAAATTTTATGGCATACATTTTAGGTAAGTAAACAAATTGATAACGATCTAAAAGTATAACTATGGAAAGCACAGCACAAAGCATTCATGTAGAAAAACAGTTTGCTACAGACGTAGCTAATTTGTATGATGCCTGGATTAATTCTGACAAATTAAAACAATGGTGGCAGCCGGCCGGAAATAAATTAGTAAACATTGAAAATGATGTAAGAGAAGGCGGCGCTATTAAGTATGAATTTGCCGGACGTGATAATCAAAAAACAATTGTTATAACCGGTCAATATAAAGAAGTGAAACCTGCAGAAAAACTGGTGTATAGCTGGGATTGGCAAATGACTGGTTCAGATAATTTAAGTAATAATCATTTTGAATTGACTATCGAGTTTTCGGGTGAAGGAAATGGAAGCCGTATTGCTGTAACGCAGACAAATGAAGATGAAAACGAATCTGTTCAGCCGCGCGAAAAAGGCTGGGAAGAAGAGTTGGAAAGCCTGAATAAATTTTTAAGTTAGTCTATTATAAATCATGAGCTGCATGACTGGTTAAGTTCAATCATCATGCAGCTTTTTTATGCTGTTTAGTTATGAGTAAAGTACATCGTTTACAACGTGTTCAGTTATTGAAGCTTTCTCTTGAAGAAGCCTGGAATTTCTTTAGCAGCCCGCAAAATCTGCAAAAGATAACGCCGTCTTATATGAAGTTCAAAATCATCGGCGATACATTCAGCGAAAAAATGTACGAAGGACAAATTATTGAATATACAGTTCGTCCGTTGTTTGGTATTCCTTTGTATTGGATGACGGAAATCATGCACGTGCAGGATAAGGTTTATTTTATTGATGAACAACGTTTTGGTCCGTATTCTTTCTGGCATCATCAGCATCATTTCAAAGGAACAAAGGAAGGCGTTGAGATGACAGATGTATTGCATTATAAAGTGCCGTTTTATGGTTTGGGAAGAGTAGCAAACAAACTGTTTGTACAGCAGCAGGTAAATAAGATTTTTGATTATCGTTACAAAAAAGTAGAGGAAATGTTTGGGTAACGAAACAAGTGAAAAGAATGAATGTTCAGGTAACAATCAATCAGGAGCAAATAAAAATTGTGTTCTTTGCGATGAAGGATAAACTAAATCGTTATGCAGGAAAACATTAAGTTGCAAATGTTTGAAAATCGTTTGCTGAAAGTCTACAAACATAAAAGCAAACTGGCGCGGCGGCAGCAGGTTAGCTGTTATCGTGTGTACGATCATGACTTGCCTGAGTTTCCTTTTTCAATTGAATTATACGGCGATAAAATTTACGTTGCCGAATACCTGCGACGTCATGGAATGAGTGAAGAAGAACATGATGACTGGATGAATGATTGTTTGCAAATTATCAGTTCTATTCTTTGTATTGATGTTGAAAATATATTTACCAGGGAAAGAAGAAGAATGAGCCACAGAAGCCAAAATCAATATGAAAAAATTGGCTTGCAAAAAGAGTTTTTTACAGTAGAAGAAGCTGGCTTGCAGTTCTTGGTTAACCTTACCAATTATGTTGATACCGGTTTGTTTTTAGACCATCGTATTACGCGTGGAATGGTAAAAGAAGAAGCGGCTGGTAAACGTGTTTTAAATTTGTTTTGTTACACCGGATCGTTCTCCGTTTACGCAGCAGCGGGCGGCGCCATTTCTGTTACATCGGTTGATTTATCGAAGACGTACTTAAGCTGGGCAGAAGATAATTTTAGTGCCAACCAGTTTTCTAAGAATAACCATCCTTTTATTCATGCAGATGTAAAGCAGTATTTAAAAACGTTACAACCCGATAGTTTTGATTTGGTGATAATGGATCCGCCAACTTTTAGTAACAGCAAGCGCATGAAAGATTTTTTGGATATTCAACGCGATCATGCTGCATTATTAAATGATGTTTTAAAAGCAACGGTAAATGGCGGCGTCGTTTATTTCAGCACAAATCACAGCACTTTTGTTTTAGACACGGATGACATAAAAGCAAGCGCAATAAAAGACATTACCAAAGCCACAACGCCTTTTGATTTTGAAGGAAAATTGAAGAGATGGTGTTATAAAATGATTAAGTAATTATGAACTATAAATTAGCCGGAAACTTTTATCAATTCATAATTCATAATTACTAATTTATAATTTTAAAAACTGTTCATGAAGCTTCATAATTTGTGGTAACAGCATGTGTTGTTCATCATTTAGCAAAACAAAATCGCACAGCTTCATTTTAATACTTTCGTCAACTTGTTTGTTGATGCGTTGTAATACTTGTTCACGCGTTATATTGTCACGTTTCATGGTGCGAAGAATGCGCACAGGCTGCGGCGCGGAAACGCCGATAATATAATCTAAACCGGCAGAAGAACCCGACTCGAAAAGCAAAGCAGCTTCTTTTATAACATACGGTGAAGTTTGCTCTGTAAACCATCTGTCTGCTTCGGCTATTGTTGCCGGGTGAACAATGGCATTCAATCGTTCTAACTGAATTTTATCATTGAATACGACAGATGATAAATACGTTCTGTCGAGCTTGTCATTTATATATACTTTCTCGCCAAAAGCGGCAATAAGATGCTGACGTAAAACCGGATCACGATTCATTAATTCTTTGGCAATATCATCGGCATACAAAACCGGGATGTTCAGCACTTCAAACACTTTGGCAACTGTGCTTTTTCCGCTGCCGATGCCGCCGGTTAATCCAATTCGTAACGGTTGTTTCATTCGTTTTATTTACATAAAAAACCAGAAGTTTTTACTTCTGGTTACTAATATAAAAACAAACAGCATTTTTTATTTCTTTTCAGCAACTGCTGTTGTTGCCGGTTTGTTTAAAGCGGCCGTCCATTCGCTGCTGATGGCAGATTTTTCGATCTTCATATACATGCCCGGACTTACTTCTAACTGCAACGTATTATCGTCGTTTACTCTGTTAATGGTACCATGAATTCCGGCGATGGTTACAATACGATCGCCTTTGCCTAAGTTTTCCAAAAACTTCTTTTGTTCTTTAGCTTTTTTTGCCTGCGGGCGAATCATAAAAAGCCAGAATACAAGCATAATGGCGCCCAGCATAATGAACTGGAACGTTCCGCCGCCGCCTGCAGGCTGACCACTGGCGCTTGTGGCTAATAATACAGAAGATAAATTATGAATCATATAGTGTTTGTTTGTTGTGTAAAATTATTTTGCTTTTGTTGAATCTTTCGGTATTACCGTTCCGGTAAAAACAAGCCTGTTATGTACCGGCGATGTATTGGTTACAACCGTAATTGTTTTATGAATTTCTCCCGGCATACCATGATTGCTGTCAAACGTTCCGGTAATTTCTCCTTCTTTGCCCGGCGCAATGGCGCTTTTGGTAAAGTCGGCAACCGTACAGCCGCAGCTTGGTTTGGCTTCTGCTATCAGTAAAGGTTTTGTTCCTGTATTTTTTACATGAAATAAAATTTTTACCTGCTCGCCCTGCGGCACTTTACCAAAGTCTTGCACAGAATCAACAAAAGAAGCGGTTGTATAATTAGCTTCATCAGCCATTATTTTGGCGCTGTCTGCATTGCGCGTTCCGCTTGCACCGTTGCTTTGGCAGGAAGACGCTGATATAATACTGAAAGCGATAATTGATGAAAGAATGATAAGGCGTTTCATGTAGGTCTGTTTAATTTGCAATTTACCGGCTTAACCGTTAGCCTTTTGTTTAAAATTGATTTTATGAATTTTGTTATCGTTCAGCAGTTCTTTGTGAATGGTATCTAAAATGCCGTTGACGAAATGACCACTTTGTTCCGTACTGTATTCTTTAGCAATATCAATATATTCGTTAATAGTAACTTTAGTAGGAATGGTTTCAAAATAGAGTAATTCACAAACGCCCATTCTCATTAATATCATATCTAATTGCGCAATTCGGTCAGCATCCCAGTTTTTAAGTTTCGGTTTAATGAGGTCTGTTGCAAAATCTTTTTTGTTTATGGTTGTGGTAAGCAACTCGGAAGCAAACTTCCATTTTTCTTCCGTCATTAAAGCTCGCAAATCAAAGCTGTTTGTTTTGGAAAGCAAACTCATCATCAGTTGACGAAGCATATCAGCATCATCCTGCCAGTTGCTAAAGTTTTCTTCAATAAAAGAAACAAAGTCTTCATCGGGCAACATCAAATCGGTAAAAATGTATTGCAAAATGTCTTTTTCCGTATTTTTATCTCTGCCTTGCACGCTGATATAATTCTTATAAACATCTGTTGCCGATAAGGTATTATATACTTTGCGAACTACACTTTCATCGTCTAACGAAGCGGGCTTAAATTCATCGGTAACACTTATATAAGCCGGGTTTTCTTTTATTTTCCAAAGCAATTCGTTACCGGCAAGTTTCGTATTTACATTTCTGTCTTCAGCCGTTACTAAATTTTTCGAAGCTCGGTTGCGGGCATCTACTTCGGCATACGCAGCCACTTCTAAAATAAAATAAAGCATGTAGACAAATAACTCCTGTGTCTGATCAATTTGCTCGCGCAATTTTTTTACCGGGTTGATATGGGTGCCTGTCTCTTCCAGCGATTCGGTTGCATATATCATTTGCATAACTTTCACGCGAATATTTCTTCTGCTTATCATGATGCCAGTATTCAATTTTGCGGGCGCGAAGATAGGCGTTTCACTTTCTGCAAAGGAAAGCAGTTTGATAACAGCCCGTTATTTTTTTGTAAATCAATCATTATGATGAATAAATAAAGGATGATTATTTACTTTGCATTGCGCAAGTGTTGAAGTCTCTAAATAGTCTGCCATACGATTATTCTTACTGTGCTTTATATGTTCGTCTTTTATCCAAACCGATTTCCTGATTAGTTTGATTTTTTCAACATTGTCACAATTGATAGCAATTATTTATCACGTGAAATTTTGTCACACATTGCAAAATACTATTTCTTTGCGCTCCCTTTTGCTGCCATTCATCTGAAATTTTGGCTTTTATCAGCCGCATGGCAAGCTAATTGCAAACAGGGAACATCTATAAAATCAATTTAAAACAACAAATATGGCTGACACATTGAAGGTTACTCCGCTCCACGATAGAGTAATCATTAAACCTGCCGCTGCAGAAGAAAAAACATCATCAGGTTTAATTATTCCGGATACGGCAAAAGAAAAACCACAGCGTGGTATCGTAGTTGCTGCCGGTGCGGGTAAAAAAGACGAGCCGGTAACTGTAAAAACCGGTGATAACGTATTGTATGGCAAATATGCCGGTACCGAAATTCAGATTGAAGGTGCTGATTATCTTATCATGAGAGAAAGCGACATCTTAGCCATTGTATAAAAGATGCCTCCATTCCTTAAAGGGAAGTAAGGCAAGAGTTCTTAATTTAACAGATTTAAAAAATAAAGCCTGCCCGTCCCGCAGGTTCTTCAAGTCTCCTTCCGGGGATAGGGATTTCAAATATTATGTCTAAACAACTCTTCTTCGATATCGATGCAAGAAATAAAATGAAAAAAGGTGTTGACATACTTGCCAACGCCGTTAAAGTAACATTGGGACCTAAAGGTCGTAATGTGGTAATAGAAAAGAAATTCGGTGCGCCTTCTATTACAAAAGATGGTGTTACCGTTGCCAAAGAAATAGAACTGGAAGACGCGATTGAAAACATGGGCGCCCAGATGGTAAAAGAAGTAGCTTCTAAAACAGCTGATATTGCCGGTGATGGTACAACAACCGCAACAGTTCTGGCGCAATCTATCATCAGCGAAGGTTTAAAGAACGTAGCTGCCGGTGCTAACCCGATGGATTTAAAACGCGGTATTGACAAAGCGGTTATCGAAGTTATAAAAAGCTTGCAGGCGCAATCTCAGACAGTAGGAAGCGACAGCGACAGAATTGAGCAGGTGGCTTCTATCTCTGCTAACAACGACGAAACAATTGGTAAGCTGATTGCGGAAGCGTTTGGTAAAGTAGGTAAAGAAGGCGTTATTACAGTTGAAGAAGCAAAAGGTACCGACACATCAGTTGATGTGGTTGAAGGTATGCAGTTTGACCGTGGTTATATTTCTCCTTACTTCGTAACCAACAGCGAAAAGATGGAAGCTGATCTTCAGAATCCTTCTATCCTGATTTATGATAAGAAGATTTCTACCATGAAAGACATTCTTCCGATTCTCGAAAAATCTGCGCAAAGTGGTCGTCCTCTTTTAATTATTGCTGAAGATTTAGAAGGTGAAGCATTAGCTACATTGGTAGTAAATAAACTGCGTGGTACTTTAAAAGTAGCGGCTGTAAAAGCGCCTGGTTTTGGTGATCGCAGAAAAGAAATGCTGCAGGATATTGCTACTTTAACCGGTGGTCTCGTTATCAGCGAAGAGCAAGGTTATAAATTAGAAAATGCAACAGAAGCATATCTGGGTAAAGCTGATGCTGTTACCATCAACAAAGACAATACAACCATTGTTGGCGGTAAAGGTGTTGAAGAAGATATTCAGGCTCGTGTTAATCAAATCAAATCTCAGATTGGCACAACTACATCCGATTACGATAAAGAAAAACTACAGGAACGCTTAGCTAAATTAGCTGGTGGTGTTGCGGTTCTTTATATTGGTGCGGCTACAGAAGTAGAAATGAAAGAAAAGAAAGACCGTGTAGATGATGCTTTACATGCAACCCGCGCTGCGGTTGAAGAAGGTATTGTTCCGGGTGGCGGCGTAGCTTACATCCGTGCTACACAAAATCTTGACAATATAAAAACTTTGAACGAAGACGAAGCTACAGGCGTAACTATCGTAAAACGTGCTATCGAAGAACCACTTCGCCAGATTGTGGCTAACTGTGGTTTGGAAGGAAGCATTATTGTTCAGAAAATTAAAGATGGTACAGGCGATTTTGGTTTCAATGCCCGCACAGAAGTTTATGAAAACTTATTTGCTGCCGGTGTTATTGATCCTACCAAAGTAACCCGTATTGCTTTAGAAAATGCGGCTTCAATCGCCGGTATGTTATTAACTACCGAAGCGGTTATCGCCGACAAACCGGAACCTAAAGGTGCTGCGGCTCCTGCCGGTATGCCAGGTGGCGGAATGGGAATGGATTATTAATCGTAAACCAGATTCATTATACGAGAGCCTCTGCATTTGCAGAGGCTCTTTTTTATTTTATATGAAGATGAAAATTAGTGTAAAATGACATTTTTATCTGATTGTTGTCAATCGTTTTGGCATCGCATGTTATCATCTTGATTTGTTCATTTTTTTTAAGTAATGGGAAAATGAATTGCGTTTGTTGTTAATAGATCAATCTGTTTTTTTGAAATTATAAGATAAAGAATGATACATGTTTTTATCACTTCATCTTTTTCATTCCTACATGAAAAGCTTTGGCATAAATCAAAACGGTATCACCAGTTTTTACATCAATAATTTCATCAGCGTCTGCTGTTATTTTTACCACATTCATTCCAGCCAGTAATTCAACAATATAAATGGCGCCGTTCGGAATAATATTCCAAACTTCGGCAGGTAACTGGAGCTTACTGCTTAAACCAGAAGCACCAAAAAGTTGATGCGGCGTTCCTTTAAAAACAACATTTCCTTCTTCTAAATGAATGACGTGTTTGGCTAACGAATACACTTCGCCAATATCGTGGCTAACTAATAAAGCTGTAAACTGAAGTTCTTTTTGCAACTGTTGTAACGCCGCATGTAAGCTTTGCCGCATCTTACTATCTAACGCAGCCAAAGGTTCGTCTAATAACAACAATTGCGGCTTGCGAACCAACGCGCGAATTAAAGCAACACGCTGTTGTTGTCCGCCTGATAATTGCGCTGGTTTTGTATTGAGAAATGCTCGCAGCGAAACCATTTCAATAAGATGATGAATCAAATTTTCATCTTTCTTTTTACCGGCGGCATAATGCAGGTTTTCCAATACGGTCATGTTGGGAAACAAAGCATAATCCTGGAACACAAAACCAATGCTTCGCTGTTGTGGTGAGAGATTGATATTCTGTTTTGTATCGAACCAAACTTCATTATTTACGATAACAATTCCCATCTCCGGCTTGATAAGTCCCGCAATTATTTTAAGCAAAGTTGTTTTGCCTGCGCCGCTGTTGCCATACAAAGCTGTAATCGCATTTGGTTGTAAATGAACATCAACAAACAATTGTTTCTTTCCTTCTGCAAACTGAAGTTCTTTGCTGATATTGATGTCAATCATAAGCCTGTTATATTGCCACGCAATTTTTTGTTGGTAGAATAAACAATCAGCAAGATAATAAACGAAATAACGAGCAACGTAGCTGCATACACATGCGCGGTCGAAAAATTCAGCGCTTCCACTTCATCATAAATGGCAATAGATGCGGTTCGGGTTTGTCCCTGAATATTTCCGCCAATCATCAATACCAATCCAAACTCACCGATTGTATGAGCAAACGATAAGACAATGCCAGATAATAAAGCTGGTTTTATATTGGGTAACAATACGTATAAAAGTGTTTGCCGGCGCGACTTTCCGAATGTATAAGAAGCTTGTTTTAAGTTTAGAGGCAACGATTGTAAACCGGCTTGTATGGGTTGTACCATAAAAGGCAAACTATAAATAACAGACGCCACAACCAGACCGGGAAATGAAAACAATAAACGAATGCTAAACCAGGTTTGCAGCCAATGACCAATAAAACCGGTTGGACTAAAAGCGAGCAATAAATAGAAGCCAAGTACAGAAGGCGGCAACACCAGCGGCAGGCTGATAATAGCTTCGGCAACCGCTTTAAAACGAAATTGTGTAAACGCTAAAAATGCTGCCAGCGGAATGCCAATACAAAATAAAATAGCCGTTGTGGTAAATGCCAGTTGTAATGTAAGCCAGAACGGTTGCCAGTCAACAAGCATGTTAGTTAATTATGAATGATTATGATTCAGGCTGCAGTAAAGAAATATCAGTTGTTTTAATCAAAGCTTCTACTGATTCACCGGTTTGCAAGTCTAATTCTTTAGCTGCGTTCGTAGTAATAACCGACTTGAATAAATGTCCTTTACAATCTAAAGAAACTGTTGTTAAAACATTTCCTGTTTGTATGCCGGAAATTGTACAGGAAATCCGGTTGCGAATACTAAACAAGCCGGTTGCGTTTTTAGCAATGGAAACCGCACTTTCTTTAAACACAATTTCAACCGGTTTGCCTTCCTGTAAATAATCGGCTGTATCAGTGTTATCAATCACCAACGAAAAAAATTCGATGCCTGCGCCCTGCGCAACAACAAGAGAAACATTGTCTTCTGTAATGATTGATTTGATAGCTGCGTTAATTTGATTCATACGTTTCTGTTTTTATTTTACCGGTAACCATATTTAGTAAAAATGATTTTTGCTTTTTTACTGAATAAGAACTTATAAAATTTTTTCGCTGCCTCTGCGTTAGCCGAATTCTTAATCATCACAACGCCTTGCTCAATTGGCTTGTATAAAGATTTGTTTACTTCAACCCAACTTCCTTTGCTAACCATTGCCGTATCTAACACAACCGATTTTGCTGTAAAAGCCATATCTACAGCGCCGCTTAACAAGTATTGATTTACCTGCGAAATACTTTCACCATACACAATTTTTGGTTCTGCTTTTTGCAATAAATTCTGCCTGGTAAAAGCCGCTATGGTTGCTTCTCCGTAAGGCGCAAGCTTTGGATTGGCAACTGCAATCTTTACAATATCATTATTTAAAACCGTGGCTAAACCTTTTGATAAATCTCTCTTTTGTAATGACCACATTACCAATGTACCAAACGCGTACACAGCTGGTTTTGCTGTTGTAAAACCTTTATCTGTAAGCTCTTGCGGATACTTCATATCAGCAGACATAAACACATCAAACGGTGCGCCCTGCTCTATTTGCGCAGTTAATTTACCCGACGAACCAACGGTTACATCAGCATCAATACCGGTTTCTTGTTTGAAAGCTTCTTTCAGTTTTTGTGATACAAACTGCGCGTTGGCTGCAACTGCAATTCTGAGTTGCTGCGCTTGCAAGATGAATGATGTAAAACAAAATAAAAGAAGAAAATAAATGTGTTTCATTGCTGATATTATTAATGTAAATGTTCATCAATTTTTTGTACATAACAAGTTTTCTGTTATGATAAATCTTTTATGAATTGTTCATAATCCTGCGCCGTATCAATATCAACAGCGCCTAATGGAAACGGAATTGTTGCCACATCATCTGCGTTCGTCATGATGATTTTCTTGGCGCCGTCTGCACTTTTTAATGAAAATAATTGTTCAAAATATTTAGCATCAAACAAAGCCGGAACGCCTAAGGTTTCTTTGTAAACGCAAGCCACGATTCCTTTTCCGGACGTTTGTTTTTTTTGTATGATGTCATTCAATAAGCTGGTTGAAACAAAAGGCTGATCGCAAAGCATAACAATCGCAGACATGAGTTTTTTGTTTGCAGACAAAAGTGCTGAAAGCCCCGACTGTATCGAGCTTGCCATTCCTTCCTGCCAGTTATTGTTATGAATAACTTGTACTGCTGATGTTTGTATTTGAGAAATAATTTCATTCTTATTTGCGCCTGTTACCACCACAACCTGGTTTGTGTTTACGGCTAACGCTTCATCAATAGAATGCTGCAAAAAAGTTTTGTTTTTATACCGCAATAATTGCTTCGCTTTACCAAGTCGCGATGAACTTCCGGCAGCTAAAATGATGATACCACAATCAGTCGTCTGCATGAATTGTGGTTTCTTTTTTTCGTAATGATTTGCCGTTTCTTTTGCTCATTACCATTTTCATTTCTGATAACACAGACAATGCAATTTCTTCTGCAGTTTCGGCACCAATATCTAAACCGGTTGGTCCGTATAAACTCTGCAATTGTTCGTTACTAAAGAAGAAGTTTTGTTCTTCTAATTCGCCTAACATTTTTTGCAGCTTTGTTTTCGGTCCTAACGTTCCGATATATGGCAGGCGTAAAGGCAATAAATTCTGCAACATGGAGACATCGTAGTTGTAATTGTGCGTCATCAATACAACAACTGTATTCTCATCAAAAACTGTATTCTCATCAAAACAGAGCTGAGCTATTACATCAGCCGGTTTTGCAACCAAAACTTTTTGCGCCCGCGGAAAGCGCGCCGCAGTTGCATAATGACTTCTTCCGTCAACAATGGTAATGTGCCAGCCCAATACAGACGCCATTTGCACAAGCGGAACGGCATCGTTACCCGCACCGAAAACAACGAGTGAAATAGCTGGTGGCAGATATTCAATCAAAGCATTTATTGTTTCGTATTCTTTACTGATTGAACACTTATTATGCAAGGCTTCCCGCATATCATTGATAAGTTCCTCAGACAGGTTTTTGTTGTATATATTGTCTTCGGTAAGTAAAGCATACGTACCGGCTTTTTCCCACTTTTTATCTTCTAAAGAAAATACAGTTGTGATAATAACATCCTGCCTTTTAGCTGCAATTGTTTTTAATAAATCAATAGCATTATTGGCTTCGTTTTTTATCGGTTCAATCAATATATGTACAATACCATTACACCCTAATTGAATGCCTAATTTTGCATCATCTTCATCGGTTGTATCGTATGTTACCAGCATTGGTTTTTGTTGCTGCATCACAAGCAACGCTCTGCGCAAAGCATCGCCTTCTAAGCAACCGCCGCTGATAGCGCCCGTAAGTTGTCCGTCATCGGTAACCAGCATTCTCGCGCCCGGTCTTCTGTACGATGAACCTTCCACTTTTACAACCGTTGCCAGAGCAGTTTGTTTATCATCCTTCCTGGCAATATCGTAAGCTTTTATGATGTCAAAAATTTCTTTCATCATCTTATAAAATATATCTTATCTGCAAAGAGTTACTTCAAAAACTTCGCCCTTTTTATATTCATTTTTTTCTGCGGGCAATGTAATGATTCCATCTGCCTGTATTAATGATGGAATATCGCCCGACGTAGAAAAGAAAATCGGTTCTGCTTTACAATTACCGGCTTCATATTTCAGCTTTATCAAAACATGATTTGTAAGCGGTGACTGCATTGTAACATCACCAGATAGTTTGGCTGTTATTTTTTTTGTTGATTGATGTAAACTTTCTTTTAACCAATGTTTGCAATATAAATGATAACAAACAAAAGTTGATACCGGGTTTCCCGAAAAACCAAACACCAATTTCTCCCCGATTGCGCCAAACAAAAAAGGTTTTCCCGGTCGTTGCGCAATACGATGAAATACCGTTTTCATACCCAATTCTTCCAGCGCTACGGGCAGAAAATCGAACTTGCCTTTTGACACAGCGCCCGACAATAAAATAGCATCGTGCGTTTGCAAAATTGTTTCGAGATGCTGTTTTATTTTGTCTTTATCATCGGGCAAATGATAAAGATTTGTATTGATGTTTTCTTTTTGTAAATCAGCCGCTAAAAAATAAACATTCGATTGCCTGATTTGATGTGGCAACGGCGTTTCTTCAACAGCAACCAGTTCATCGCCGGTAGAACAAACCGCAATAGAAGGCAACTTGTAAACTTCAACCTGGTGAATACCAACCGTTGCCATCACGCTGATATGTGCCGGTGTAATGCGCTTATTTTTATTTAATAAAATGGTTCCCTGTTTTTCGTCTGTCCCTTGCCGGTGAACGTTTTGAAAGACTTTGATATCATTAACCGTTACTTCTGCAATGCCATCTTTTATATCGCATTGTTCATAAGGAATTACAACATCTGTATTGATTGGCAACATAGCGCCGGTCATCACTTCAATACAAAATTCTTTATTTTCCAATGATTGAACAGGCGAACCGGCAGCACTTATTTTTTCGATAGTAAACCTGCGATTTCCTTCTGTAAAAGCTTGACTGTTGATGGCAATGCCATCCATCGTTACACGATCAAAAGGAGGAAAGTCTCTGTCTGCTTTGATGTCTGTTGCAAGCGTTCTGTTTATTGATTGAAGAAGGTTGATTTGTTCTGTACCGAATTCTTTTTTATAAGAATTTATGAGTTTATAAGCTTCATCAACAGAAATCATAAGAGAAACATTTTGCAATAAGGAACGAAGAGAAACTATTCAAAAACTTTGTGTAATTTCTAATTTTTGCGGCTTAGTTTTTTGTAAATCAGCCACCTAAAACCGACATGGAATCGTGTATTGATTTTGTATTGTTTTGTTCTGCCGCAAAGCCGTCGCGTTCTCTGCCTTGCACCGCATTGATAATGATTTCTGCCAGTTCAATTTCGTTTGCTCCGCTTCGCAATTCATCTCTTAAATTGGCTGCCGGCGCACCATACAAACAGGTTCGTAATTCGCCGGTTGCGGAAAGACGAATGCGGTTACAGGTTCCGCAAAACGTACGGCTGAAAGAAGGTATGATTCCAAAACTGCCTTTATAGCCCGGCACTGCATAATTTAATGAAGTTGAATTGGGCGAGTTTTGTAACGTTATGATTTCATCGTAATAGCAGCTGATATGCTGATAAATATCTTTATAATTCCAGTTAACGGCTTCAAAGGTTTCGCTGCCGTTAAAAGGCATTTCTTCTAAAAAACGAACCGACAAATTATGATGTTTTGTTAACTCGATAAAAGGTAAAATATCTTCCACATTTTTAGAAGCGGACAAGACGCAATTCAGCTTAATTTCAAAACCTTCACGCAACAAAGCAAATATGGTTTTGTACACGGTATCAAACACATCACGTCTCGTAATTTCATAGAATCGTTGCTTATTTAACGAATCAAGACTAATGTTCAATTTTTGGACTCCAATAGCTTTTAATTCCTGAATGTATCTATAAGTCAGCGTTGCATTTGTAGTAATATTAATTTCATTCAAACCATTCAACAAACTAATGTTTTGCAGGAAAGGCATAATGCCGTTTCGAACAAACGGTTCGCCGCCCGTAATCCTGATTTTTGAAACGCCTAAGCTTGTAAAAACAGAAGTCAGTAAATACATTTCATCCCAGCTCAGCAAGTCGTTTCGCTGTGCAAACCGCATTCCTTCTTCGGGCATACAATAATAGCAACGCAGGTTACAGCGGTCGGTCACCGATAACCGCAGGTAATCCAATTGCCGCCCGTATTTATCTATCAGCACATTCTGCATTTTGTTCCATTTTCATTCAAATCAACCGGATAAATCCGCCGGCTATGGATGCGCATTTATCCATTCGCTACCATCAATATAATGTTCATGCTTCCAAATCGGCACTGTTTTCTTTAGCTCATCAATTAAAAATTCGCAGGCTTCAAAAGAAGCTTTGCGATGCGCCGAAGAAACGCCTGTTATTACTACAGCTTCACCCGGATGTTTTTCGCCGGTTGCATGTATAATTACCACTTTATCCAGAGCCCATTTTTGTGTAGCTACCAAAGCAACTTTCTCCAATTCTTTAACCGCCATGGTTTCGTAGGCTTCAAACACAAGCTTCGTTACTTCTTTGCCTTTTGAGTGATTTCGAACCGTGCCGATAAATACATTTACAGCGCCGGATGATGGCGATTGTAAATATTCGTAAGCTTCATTCAGGTTAATATGTTCTACCAGTTTTATCAACATATATCAACCTCCGCTTACCGGTGGTATTAACGCAACCTCGCTGTTTTTCTGAATATACTTTGTATCATCCGCATATTCGCTGTCAACGGCAACCGCAAACGATTTCAATTCCTGCAAAGCCGGGTATTGTTGCGATAGCCATTGCTTTAAATCGCCAACTGTTTTTATATTTTCAAAGGCATCAACCGAAAGTTTATTGTTTCCAATAATTTCCTTTGTAATGCCAAACAATTTTATAATCATGATGTTTTATTCTGCAAAAATGAATCCTGTTTTGTTTTGCCACGAAGGCACAAAGCTATCAGAAAAACAATTGTTTAAATAAGCCTTTCCAACTTAATCAATCCTACTTATTACTTACTACCTAATACATAATACTTCCCTCAAATCAATTTATCCGGCGTAATTGGCAACTCCCTGATTCTCTTTCCGGTTGCATTAAAGATTGCATTTGCAATAGCCGGAGCTACGGCAATAATGGCAATTTCGCCAATTCCTTTTGAACCAACCGGGTCAACCAGCATATCGGGTTTATCAATAAAATGAGGTTCGACTTGCGGAACATCTGCATTAACGGGTACATGATAATTTGCAAAGTCTTTGCTCATATACCTGCCATAACGGTGATCCATTGTTGCGTCTTCTTCCAAAGCCATTCCAATACCGCCTGTTGCGCCACCAATCATTTGGTTGCCTGCGGTTTTTTTATTGATGATGGTTCCGGCATCTGTGCAGGAAGCCATTTTCCGAACTTTAATCTGTCCTGTTACAGAATGTACCTGCACTTCAGCAAAATGCGCTGCAAAGGAATACATCGAATATTTCTGACGCTCTTCGCCCGGCTTGGAACCTTCAATAATATCTATGTCTTTAACGCCGCCATCTTTTAAAATATCTTCAAAAGAAACACTTACGGATTTGTCTTTGGTAAATAATTTTCCATCCTCAAATACCAGGTCGTCTGCTTTTTTATCAGCAAATTCAGGTTTCTTTTTTCCGGCCATATCAACTAATCTTTGTTTGATGGTAGTACAGGCAGCCACTACTGCAGGTCCAACACTATTGACGGTAGAAGAACCGCCCTGGTTGCCCATTTCCGGGAAATCAGAATTGCCCCATTGAAAAGTAATTTTTTCGGCCGACAAACCTATATTGTCCATGGCAATTTGTGTCATTGCTGTGCCTGTACCAGGACCAATATCTGTAACAGCGCATTGCATCAGCAAGGTACCATCTGCATACAATTTGCCACGCACTTTAGCCGATTGCCTGTTGGCACCAAAAATTCCAACGGCCATTCCATAACCAATCAGCCAGTCACCTTCCTGAAGCGAACCCGGCTGTTGCTTGCGCTTACTCCAGCCAATCGCTTCCGCGCCGGTTTTATAACATTCTCTCACATAATTTGTGCTCCAGGGTTTATCATTATCCGGATCTTTCTCTGGATAGTTCCGCAATCGGAATTCAATCGGATCAAGCTGTAACGCATGAGCCATTTCATCCATAGCACATTCTAATGCCCAGGCGCCGGTTGATTCTCCGGGTCCGCGCATAGGCGCAGGCGTGCTTACATTGAGCGGAAGTAAACGATAGCGTGTACTTACATTAGGAAAGTTATATAACGTGCGGGTTTGCTGCAATGTGCCTTCGGTAAATTGTTCATAAGAAGAGGTTTGTCCCACCGCGCTATGTGTAATGCCAACCAGTTTTCCATCAACTGTAGCGCCCATATTAATCTTCTGCCACGTATGCGGACGATAACCAACCAAGCCAAACATTTGCTCGCGCGATAGCATCAGTTTTACTGGTTTTTTTACCATTTTGGCAGCGATGATAGCGGCTGTTTCGTGCGGCCAATTGCGCAAACCATTGCCAAAAGCGCCACCTACAAATGTGGAAATCACTTTGATATTTTCCGGCGGCAGTTTCCATTCTTTTGCAAAATTTTGTTGTGTTACCTGTGTTCCCTGCACTTTATCGTACAGCAGCAATCTATCTTCTGTTTCCCAAATGGCTGTAATGCTTTGCAATTCCATCGGGCTATGAAAATCGGATGGCTGAATATATTCGGCTTCAATCTTTACGGGCGCTGAAGAATAACCATCCGGCGTGCCACGATCATAATCTGCAACAGGCGCTTTTTTGTTTTGCTTAGCTTGTTCGGGCACAATGCCCTTATCCATATTCTTACTGAAATCCGTTCCGGGTTCCTGCTTGTCTTTATAGGTTATTTTTACCAGCGAAGCGCCGTATTGCGCTCTTTGCAAAGTTGTGGCTACCACCATTGCTACCGGCTGACCATTGAAATATACTTTCTCATCGTAAAAAACACGTAACGGACGACCGACAGGTTGAGGTTGTCCCGGCTCGCCGCTTTGTCCCTGGTAGCCAGGCACTTTTATACAATTTAAATGAGAAACAACCTGCAAAACACCAGGCGCATTTGAAGCGGCTTTGCTATCAATAGAAGCGATGCTTCCTTTTGCAATAGAGCTGCTTACTAACACAGCATAAACCGTATCGGCAAATTTATATTCTGCCGAATACGTAGCCGCGCCGGTTACTTTTAATTTGCCGTCCACGCGGTTCATTGGTTCGCCAATTACTTTATCTGTAGTTGTTCCCATGGTTAATCAATTAAGTTAGTTATCAGCTTCAAGCCATCCGCTTTCGGCATTTTAAATCCTGTTTTTAAATACAAACAGCCATTATGTTACCGGCTTTTGTATTTCAATTGAACATCGTTGTGTCACTCACTTGTACGCCTTATTATTAATTATGCTTTTGAACTAAATTTTTGAACCACAGAGACACAAAGAACACGGAGTTACACAGAGTAAGTGATAAGTCATAATCATCATTCGCAATTGCCGTTACTGTTTTGTTCAAAATGAAATCTTATAAGAAGTTTTAAGTAAAATCTGCTATCAAATTATTCATGATAAAGTCCTCGCATTTGCATTTGCAAAAGAACAAATTGTATCATCAATCTACTCTGACGACTTACTACATAATACTTACTACTTATTACTTACTGCATAATACCTACCTGCAATCCTCAAATCAATTTATCTGGTGTAATTGGTAAACTCCTTATTCTTTTTCCGGTAGCGTGAAAAACTGCATTCGCAACGGCGGCTGCAAAACCAACAATCGGAATTTCACCCAAGCCTTTTGCACCAATCGGCGTAATGACATCATCCGACTTATCAATAAAGATAACTTCAATCTCAGGAATATCAGCATGAACCGGAACATGATAATCGGCTAAGTCTTTAATCATCCATCTTCCATAACGATCATCAATCACGCTTTCTTCGCTCACGGCTTGACCAATACCCCACGTAATACCGCTATAAACCTGGCTTCGCCCGGTTTTTTCGTTCATGATTTTACCTGCATCAATAGCCGACACAACGCGGTGAACTTTTATTTGTTTTGTTATGGCATGAACTCTCACTTCCACAAAGGTCGCGTTGTAAGAATAACTGCTGTATTTTTCGGCTTCATCGCCGCCTTTTGAATCAACTTTTACTTCAAGAGAAGGCAGATTTTGTGCTTTTAATAAATCAACAAAAGAAAGAGAAAATGAATTGTCTTTGGTACTGATATTTCCATCCGAAAACAGGAAATCAGCAACCGAAATATTTTGTAATGTAGGTTGTTTGATTTTTGCCAGTTCAACCAGTTTTTGTTTTAACGCGGCACATACATCATATACTGCTGCACCAACGGAAGTTGTGGTCATCGAACCAAACTGGCCAACCGCCGGCGGATAATACGAATCGCCCAATTCAAATGTTATCTTTTCTAAAGCAACACCACTGTTATCAGCCGCAATTTGTGACATGATAGTTGCCGTTCCCGGACCTACATCCGCCGTTGCGCTTTGTATTGTTAAACTGCCATCATCTTTCAAAATTGCTTTGGCAGAAGTCGGGCTTCTTCGTGCGCCATAAATACCGGTACACATTCCCATACCAACCAGCCAGTTGCCATCTGTTGTAGAATTGGGCTGCGGATTCCGTTTTTCCCAGCCAAACTGCCTGGCACCTTGCTCGTAACAGTCATTCAAAAACTTACTGCTCCAGGGCAATTTCTTTTCCGGATCGGCAGAAGCATAATTTTTTTTCCGAAACTCCAGAGGATCCATTTGTAAAGCATAAGCCATTTCATCAATAGCCGATTCAAATGCAAACATGCCGCTCGATTCGCCGGGACCGCGCGTCCATGTTGGTGTGCTTACATCAAGCGGAACCACTTTATAAGAAGTGCTTACATTTTCACAATCATACAAAGCTTTGGTAGCATCAATCATGCGTTCTGTAAATTGCTCATAAGAGGACGTTGAGCCATACGCTTCGTGCCTGATAGCGGTTAGCTTTCCGTCTTTTGCAGCACCTAAACTAATTTTTTGTAAAGACATCGGACGATAGCCAACCATATTAAATAACTGGTCTCTTTTAAACACCACTTTTAAGGGTCGCCTGATTTGTTTTGCACCGATGGTTGCTGCCATTTCTGCCGGCCATACACGCGAGGCGCCACCAAAAGCACCGCCCACAAATTTGGATATGATATGTACATTTTCTTTTTGCAGGTTCCAGGCTTTCATAATGTCCTGTTGAGCCAAAGGAGACGATTGTGTTTTGTTATATACCGTTATTTTATCGTCACCTTTCCAAACCGCGATTGCTCCGTGCGGCTCCATCGGGTTATGCACTTGCAAAGAAGTTTCATATTCCTGTTGAATTTTAATATCTGCGTTAGCAAAAGCATCTATATCACCACGACTATATTCAGGCTTATCCGCTTTTTCCGGAACCTGCGCTTTGGCTAAATTTTTCTTCATGTTTGTCTGCGGCGCATGTTTTTCGTATTGCACTTTGATGAGCGAAGCCGCATAAGTGGCGCGTTCAAACGTATCGGCAATTGCCAATGCTACCGGCTGACCATTGTAGTAAACCATATCATCATAAAACACCCGGTAAGCCTGACCTGCCACGCGCTTATCGCTGGTTTTATCTTCTGTAAAACCCGGCGGTTTCGGCGCATTTACATGCGTAATAACAGCAATTACACCCGTTGCCGCTTCGGCTGCTTTTGTATCAATGCTTTTTATTTTGCCTTTGGCAATGGAACCCGTTGCCAGCACGCCGTAAGCTAAGTTGGGTATATCGTATTCAGCCGCGTATTTGGCAGCGCCGGTTACTTTTAGTTTGCCATCTACACGATTTACAGGTTCGCCAATATGTTTATCTGATACACTCATTTCAATCACTTATTCTTATGCATTCTTTAAACCAGACGCCACACTTAATGCCTGCAAAATGGTATTGGGTGCGAGCTTTAATTTGTATTGATTGTATTCGTAAGCTTTGGCACCTTTCATTGCTACGCCGGCCGCCGTTTTAAAGGTTTCTTCCGAAGCGGTTTTGCCTTTTAAATATTCTTCTGTTTCCGTTAATCGCCACGGCTTATGAGCCACGCCGCCCATTGCCAATCGCGCGCTCTTAATGGTTTTGCCATCCATATCTAAAGCCGCCGCTACAGATACCAGCGCAAATGCGTATGAATTTCTGTCGCGCACTTTTAAATAATACGCGTTCTTGTTATATAGATTATCAGGAATGGTTACCGATGTAATCAATTCGTTCTTTTCTAATGTTGTATCCTTTTCAGGCGTATCGCCGGGAAGTCGGTGAAAATCAGCAATCGGTATGGAGCGTTCTCCTTTCGGACTACTTACAATAACCGTTGCATCCAGAGCGCGAAGCGCTACATTCATGTCGCTTGGATTTACGGCAATACATTTATCGCTGGCACCAAAAATGGCGTGCATTCGATTGTATCCTTCCAAAGCACCGCAGCCACTGCCCGGCTCGCGTTTATTGCAAGGCATCACTATATCATAAAAATAAGGGCAACGCGTGCGTTGTAATAAATTTCCGCCAACAGTTGCCATGTTCCTGATTTGCGCAGACGCACCGGCATTGAGAGCCATAGAAAGCAATGGATGATTTTGCAAAATGCTTTTATCTTCTGCTACAGTTGTATTTTTTGTGAGCGCACCAATACGGGTTTTCGTACCTTCTTTTGTAATTGTTTTTAACGATAATCTTGTAACATCAACAAGTTTATCAGGCAAAACAATATCATGTTTCATTAAGTCTAACAGGTTTGTGCCGCCGCCAATAAACTTTGCAGTTGGTACAGAAGCAATGGCTGTGAGCGCTGCTTTTTGTTCTGACGGACGAACGTATTGAAACAGTTTCATCTGTTGTGTTTTATTGTGTGATGATGTAGCCACAAAGTCACTAAGGCACGAAGCGATTGTTTTCTTTTGAAAAACTTTATTTCTTCATTTTCTTACGACAGGCAGCCATATTTATTTTTTTGATTGGTTCTTTTATAAAAGAAATTCAAATCCATCAAATCCAAATTATTCCTTTAAAAAATGAAGCCGAATGCCTTTGTGCTTTAGTGGCAAAAAAGGCTACACTTTTACACCACTGCTTTTTACTTCTTCAATGGCATCTACAATGTTTGGATAAGCACCGCAACGACAAATGTTTCCACTCATAAATTCACGGATTTCATCGCGGCTGCCGGCATGACCTTCGCGGATACAAGCCACGGCACTCATGATTTGTCCCGGCGTGCAATATCCACATTGAAAGCCATCGTGTTTGATAAATGCGGTTTGCATCGGGTGCAGTTCTTCTCCATTTGCCAAACCTTCAATTGTAGTTACTTTACTGCCGTCTGCTGTGGCGGCAAGCGTAAGACAAGACAACACACGTTCGCCGTTTACATGCACCGTACAAGCGCCGCACTGACCATAATCGCAACCTTTTTTGGTGCCGGTCATGTGCAGGTTTTCGCGAAGCAAATCAAGTAGTGTTGTACGGGGATCTATATCGAGAGAATGTGCGCTGCCATTGATTTCTACGCTTAATGGCACGTTTTCCATCGCGGTAGCAATCTTTTCGTCCCACTGATTTGTAGCCGCGTTAATAGCTGCAACAGGTGTTAAGGCAATGGCTGCGGCAACTCCTGATTTTTTAAGAAAGCTTCGCCGTGATTCGTTAGGAAAGTGTGGTTCTTTTTCTTTCATAATACAGTACAAGTTTGTATAATGAGGAATGTGTTTATCGATTAATTGATATAAATATGATTCTTACTAATTGCAGAAAAGATATTACTATAAAACTAACAATAATTGTGCTTGTTATGCAACACTTTTATGGCTTCGTTATATTCTTCCGTAGTATTTACATTTTTAAAGGCAGATGCGTCCGGTGCTTTTACAATTTCAGTGTCAGAATTGAGGAGTACTTTGCGCGGACAACTATAACCCTGGCTCAAAAACTGTAACAAAACCGGGTAAGCACGCGGCTCCCAAAGGGTAACAAGCGGCTCAGGAAATTTACCTTCGGAATCCCAAAAAGCAGTTGCCATTTTAGACGGATTTCTATGATTGATAAGATAATCAATTGTGCTTTGATGTAAGTAAGGTAAATCGCAAGCAACAGAAAGCCAGGCTGTATTTGGATTTCTCTGAAACGCAGACAGGATACCACTTAACGGACCTAAACCTAAGAACGTATCTTCGATGATCGGCAGTGATTGAGTAAGAGATTTTATTTGTTCATGAGTGCAGGAAACAAAGGTTTCATTGCAGAAGTTTGCCAGCAGTTGATATACATGTTCCCGCTGTGATTTATCATGATAATGAATGTTGCCCTTATCCATTCCCATACGAGTGCTTTTGCCGCCGGATAACACAAGACCATTGATAAGAGGAATGTTTTGCTGAAGCGGTTGTTTTATAAAATGTATAATGGCTTCTATATCGGTGAAAGGCAGAACCGGAATGGTTTGATTATTTTGTAAATGACTGGCGATATAAGCCGGTATTTGTGAGGAAGAATCTTTTAATAAAATCAGTTGCACATGGGTAAGTTTCTCAAGCTTTTTTTCTAACGGTTTCTTCTCATCAATTACGATGATTTGTTTGGCTGAAGTAAAATGATTTCCATTAATCAATACCAAATCACAATCGTTAAACAAAGCTCTTTTTTGAAATGTATTCGGTTGTGTATTGATATCGAAACGGGTAAAAGAAATTTTGTTTGTGTATTCTGCATATGCGCAGCTGCTGATGGCTAAAACGCTTTGCTGTTCTGCTTCTGCGCTTTTATGATCGGCATCAGCATACCCGATTTTAAAGGAAGATAATGATTGCATAATTGCATAAGCTAACTGCCTGATACTGCCACAATCGGTTCCCAAAACAGACAATTCATTTCTGCTCCATTCACCCGAAGCCGGGCGAACAAGAGCCGTATGTTTCTGATGATCAGCCATTGATGAAATCACTTTTACCTCCGGTTTTAGAAATGAGTTTTGTTTCTTTAATTATGATAGCATGACTCATGGCTTTGCACATATCATATATAGTAAGTGCTGCAACAGATGCGCCGGTAAGAGCTTCCATTTCAACGCCTGTTTTAGAAGTGATGGTTGCCGTGCATTGTATCACAACTTCGTTTTCTTCATTTACCGTAATTTTTATTTTACAATTTTCTAATGCCAGCGGATGGCAAAGCGGAATTAAATCCCATGTTTTCTTAGCTGCCATTGTGCCTGCAATAATTGCCGTTTGAAACACCGGTCCTTTTTTGGTTTGAATATCATTGCCAGTCAAATGTTGCATTATATCATCACCCAATACAACGATACTTTGCGCAATGGCAATACGTTTTGTGATTTGTTTATCACTTACATCAACCATGGCTGCGTTGCCGGCTGCATCAATATGAGAAAGTGTTGCTTCGTTCATTATGATTCTCTATTCCTGTTTGTATAAAAGTACAGATTGCTTTTCAGTGGTTAATAAAGAAACCATAGTATTTGTGAATGCTGTGGTTTCTTTAACTTTTAAATAAAAGATTTTGCAGACAACCGCCGCTACTTGTTTATGATGCAAGTTTTATTTGCGTTCATAATAAAATGATAATATAATTTTACGACTATTGATAAGACGTTCTTATCGCTTCCTCATTTTTTAAAAACGCTTTAAATCGTTCCTGCATAGATTCGTGGTAATTCATTAACTCTTTTGCGGCAGGCGTTATTACAGATCCGCCGCCGCTTTCTCCGCCACTTTGGGTTATCACCATCAGTTCGTTCATTTGCTCGTTTAAAAGACTTACCATCGCCCAGGCTTTCTTATAACTCATGCCCATTTCTTTTGCGGCTTTATTCATAGAACCGGTAGCAGCAATGCGTTTGAGCAATTCCATTCTGCCGGGACCAAAACAACGCTCGCTTTCATATTCAATCCACAACTTGCCGGTAATATTATACGTGCCTTTTGTTTTAAATGGAAGACGGCTCATGAATACATTTTTAGTTTATATAGATACAGGCATAAACATAAACAAAGTTCTGTTTGTATAGTAAGGCTACACTTTGCGTCGTGCCTTATTTTTCATCAATATATTATAAATTACCAGCGCAATACCGGCAAACAATATGGCTACCAGCGGGCCGTATTTACCCGGCATCAAATCGCCGGCTATCAATCCCAATGCGGCTCCGCCGGCTATTATGGCAACCCGCACCAGGAAGTCGCTGTTTGCTAAATTAGGATCCATTCCTCTTTCAATTAATGCTATGCGCTCTTTACTTTTTGATGTTATATAGAGATAGGCAATGCCAAAGATGGTAAGTAATACAAGTACAACCAAGAGTACAAAGAAGACAGAACTTACAGAATTGGTGTTCATAATTTTGTTTCTCTTTTTGACAACTGCACGAAAAAAATGGTTACAGAATTTATTATAATTATTTTGTAACCAGAACAACAAAGATGTTGTCTGATACAATGTGAATCATCAAACCGACGAGGAGATTATACATAACGTGTTAGCAGGCAATCGCGCTGTTTATAGTCTTCTTGTAAACAAGTATAGTCGTAAGGTTTTTACGCTGGCGCTGACGATTCTTCTCAATAAAGAAGATGCTGAAGAAGCCGCGCAGGATGCTTTTGTAAAAGCTTTTACTGCGCTGGCATCTTTTAAACAGGAAAGCCGTTTTTCTACCTGGCTGTATCGTATTGTTGTAAATACGGCGCTGAATAAAAAGAAAGGAAACAAACCGGTATTTGTTTTTAAAGATGAAGAGACGACAGGTGAAGAAGAAACGTTTGTTTATGCTTTGATAGAACAGCTTGGCGGCGATCAGAAAAAGTATATACAGCTTGCTATGCTTGCATTGCGCGATGAAGAGCGAATTTGTATTGCGATGTATTATCTTAATGAATTATCGGTTAGCGAAATTGCAGAGCTGACAGGCCTGACAACAACAAACATTAAAGTGTTGCTACACCGCGGCAGAAAGCATTTGTATGATGAATTGTATAACTTGCTGAAAACAGAAATAACAAATTTAATGTAACGTGTATGCAGGAAGATAAAAAGCTGAAAGATTTATTAAACCGTTGGGCGATGGAAGATGTGCCGGCCGATTTTACCAGCAAGGTAATGCAACGCGTTGAAGCGTCTCTGTTTGCGCAGCAACCGGCAGTCTCTTCAGGAAAAAACAAATTGTTGAAAATATGGATAGTAGCATTTTCGCTTATAAGTGTGGTTCTGCTTTCTCTAAGCATTGCTATGAATGGTATCACAATACCTTTTCATTTTACTATACAGTTATCAGAAAACAGTTGTAAACAAATTGGTTATTTCATACTTGCTTTTTGGATAGTAATATTGGGTAATGAACTGAGTAAGAGAATGCGGTTTACGAACGTTACCGTTTGATTTTGCAAAAGATAAATTCACTGTAAAAGCATAGTTTACTTTGCCGGAAGAATCTGTAGTAAACTAATTTCAAACATAGCAATTTTAATATCAGTTTTTTGCAGCAACTGCATGATTCTGGTGCATTTCCTAATCCTGTAAAAGATGTTGCTTACACACTCAATTGTTTTTCCAGTAAGGCTTTCCATTCTTCATACAAGCTATTATACAAATCAATTTGTGTTGGTTCAATTGTATTCAGCGATTTCTGATTTGTAAATGCATCTGCCGCATTGGTAAAATAGCCAACACCAATACCTGCGCCTAATGCAGCGCCGACACTTCCATCGCAATCGTATAATTCAACCGGAACGCCGGTTGCATTTACAAACGATTCGCTGAAGACAGAACTCAAAAACATATTGGCTTTACCGGCACGAATTAAAGATGGCGTCATTCCGTTTTCACGCATAATATCCAGACCATAACGAAAAGCAAAGGCAATTCCTTCCTGCGCAGCGCGATAAATATGTGCTTGCGAATGTTTATTGAAATCAATATTATGGAAGTGTGCGCCAATCATTTTATTGTTCAGTATTCGCTCGGCGCCATTGCCAAAAGGCAGTATAAATAAACCTTCGCTACCGGGCAATACAGAAGCTGCCACTTCATTCATTTCGGGATAAGAATTAATGTTGCTAATATTCTTCACCCATTTGTTTAAAATGCCTGTTCCGTTAATACAAAGTAACACGCCAACTCTTGTGTTTTCGCTGTTATGATTAACGTGCGCAAAGCTGTTTACGCGCGATTGCGGATCATAAGTCAATGCATTGCTGATACCATAAATAACACCCGATGTACCTGCTGTTGCTGCTACTTCGCCAGGCTCGAGCACATTTAACGAAAGTGCGTTGTTTGGCTGATCACCGGCTTTATAAGTAACCGGAATACCAGCCTTCAACGATAATTCATTTGCCATATCAACACTTAATTTCCCGTGCTCTGTAAATACATTTTTTATATCGGGAATGATGCTTTTATCGAAGCCAAAAAAGGAGAGAACTTCTTCAGCTATATGGTTTGTAGAAAAGTTCCAGAAGATGCCTTCCGACAGGGCAGAAGGTGTTGTGGTAATAGTTCCGGTTAATCGCTGCGCAATAAAATCGCCGGGCAGCATTACTTTATCAATCTTTTCAAAAATGTGTGGCTCTTGTTCTTTCACCCAGGCAAGTTTGGCTGCTGTAAAATTTCCGGGTGAATTGAGTAAATCGGGCAAGCAATAATTAATGCCTAAGCTCTTAAAAGCGGCGTCTCCGTAAGGCACTGCGCGGCTATCGCACCAGATGATACTGTTGCGCAAAACAACTCCTTCTTTGTCTAACAAAACAAGCCCGTGCATTTGATATGAAATGCCAATGGCACCAATATCAGCCGGTTTATAACGACCGGAACTGTTTGCTTTTTTGATGGCTTCTTTCACATCGTGCCACCATTGTTCGGGTGATTGTTCCGCCCAGCCGGGCTTCAGAGAAATGATTTCTCTTTCTGTTTGCGGATATTGTGCCGACGCAATGGTTTGTTGCGTAGCGCCATCTACAACAGATACTTTTATAGAAGAAGTTCCAACGTCTATACCGAGTAATAGCATAATTTTTTAACCTCATTCCTGCCCTTCTCTGCAAGTTGGAAAAGGAAGGAAATTATAAGATATGAAATGATTTATAGAACACGTATAACACAGATTTCATGCACGGATATTCATTATTTTAAATGAATTCAATATAAATCCGTGTTCTATAAATTTATATAAAGCGGTTGATAATATTTTCCAAGTATTCCTGCTTACCGCTTCTGGTTTCCGGTTCGCCCTTTTCGATGGCATAAGCATGTAAATCTTCAAGAGACAATTTACCGGCTTCGAAGTCTTTTCCCTTGCCGTTATCGTAAGACGCATACCGTTCCTGCCGGAATTGTTTATAATCTGATTTATTGAGAATGGCATCGGCTGTAATGAGCGCCCGTGCAAACGTATCCATGCCGCCAACATGCGCGTAAAACAAATCTGCCGGATCGGTAGAAGAACGCCTGATTTTAGCATCGAAATTAATGCCGCCGCCCTGCAAACCGCCGGCTTCCAAAAAGACAAGCATGGCTTCGGTAAGTTCGTTGAGATTATTAGGAAACTGGTCGGTATCCCAGCCATTCTGATAGTCGCCTCTGTTGGCATCTAATGAGCCAAGAACACCGGCATCTGCCGATACCTGCAATTCATGCTGAAAAGTATGGCCAGCAAGGGTTGCATGGTTCACTTCAATGTTGATTTTGAAATCATTTAATAAGTCATATTGACGAAGAAAACCAATTACCGTTTCACAATCATAATCGTATTGATGTTTGGTTGGTTCCATTGGCTTTGGCTCGATAAGAAACGTTCCTTTAAAACCATTCTTTCTTGCATAATCTTTTGCGGTATGAAGAAAGCGGGCGAAGTGTTCTTTTTCGCGCTTCATGTTAGTATTTAAGAGCGTCATATATCCTTCGCGACCGCCCCAAAATACATAACCTACGCCGCCCAGTTCTATAGTAGCATCAATAGCGCCTTTTACTTGTGCAGCCGCGTGAGACAAGACATGAAAATCGGGATTGGTAGATGCGCCGTTCATATAACGGCGGTGCGAAAATACATTAGCAGTTCCCCATAACAATTTCACACCGCTTTCCTGTTGCTTTTGTTTGGCATAAGCTACCATTGCCTGCAGGCGACGATCATTCTCTTTAACATTGTTACTGTAGTCAACCACATCCACATCATGAAAGCAATAAAAAGGAATATTCATTTTGGTGATGAATTCAAAAGCTGCATCCATCTTATCTTTTGCACGTTCTACGGCATCTTCTTTTTTATTCCATTCAAAAATATGCGTGCCGGGACCAAATGGATCAGAGCCATCATTCACAAAAGAATGCCAGTACGCGCAGGCAAAACGAAAATGATCTTTAAGTGTTTTGCCGGCAACGATTTTGTTTTCGTCGTACCAGCGAAAGGCAAGCGGGTTATCGCTTTGCGGTCCTTCGTATTTTACCTGGCTAATGCCTTTAAAATATTCTTTGTCTCCTAACAATACGTTCATGATGCTTTATATTTTATGAAAGAAATGGCGTTTGCAATGTTGTTTTACCGGCGGCTAAATAAATGCAATTTTAAGTAAAAAGACAACAATAAATTTTTGCATTACAATGAGTCTTGTATTGATAAGGTATTGTAAACAAAACAACCTGCTGAATCGTTATCAGTTCAGCAAATCGTTATACATCATTTCGTGTTCAAAAAACCTGGTGTTTTGTTTTGATTTTCCTTCAATATGAACAGGTGCATTTATTTTAATGAACTATCAATTGTTTGAATTTTACAAGTCGTGGTTTGATGCAGGCAAACAAAACGAGATTGTATTGTATCAATTTTGCTTTTATTAAAACATACAGACTGGAACATCTCTCAAACCAGCTACAGTTCTGGATTTGAAGAGCTTACGCACTTCAATCATCTCTTTAAAAAACAAACTAACGCAACACCTTTCACTTATAGAAAGTAAAGGCTTTTTAATAGTGCTTCTTTATCTTATTCAGTAAGGGATATAATATTTGAGAAACAAAAAAGGATTGGTTTTAGTTTACAAAAATTTAATTGCAACCGGCTGTAAAGTAAGAGAAACTTACATTTAAAGTTCTTTACCTTCGCAATGTATTCTTTATAATAAAAAAACTTTTTATTAAATTCAGGTAAAAATAAAACTGCTTTTTCTTCGCTAAACGCTCTTAAAAATTACATCCAATTTATTTACCAAATAATTGATGATTATGAGGTTAGCGATATGTATGATTTTGACGTTGACATTGTTTGCTTATCTGAGTACTACTGCTCAAAAAATTACCATAAAACAAAGCAATACTACTTTAGAAAAAGTGTTTGATTATATTCATAAGCAAACCGCGTATGATTTTTTTTACGATCCTTTGTTATTAAAAAAAGCCAAGCCGGTAAGTCTGAATTTAAACAACGCAACGTTAGAGCAAGTGTTAGATGCGTGTTTTAACAACCAGCCTTTTACATATATCATCAGGTACAACACCATTTTGATACGGATAAAAGATACGGTAAATATAGAGAACACTTTGTCGCCGCCTTTACCGCAACATCAGAATATAACAGGTAAAGTAATGGATGAAAATGGCAATTCTGTTAACGGCGCCAGTGTAATATTAGAACCGGTAAGCCGTAGCGCAATCTCAAACGAAACTGGTTTTTTTGCTTTAAAAAATCTTCAGCCAGGTGCTTATACTATTGCTGTCAGCTATATCGGATACACCACTTATAAAGGAACTATCAATGTAGAAAATAATGATTTGGTGTTACCTGATATAACATTACACACAACCATAAATTCACTTGCCGAAACCGTAGTCATTGGTTACGGAACACAAACGAAAAGAGACCTGACAGGTTCTTTATCGCAAGTGAAAAATAAAGACATAACGGCTTATCCTTCCACCAATATAATGCAAAGTCTTTTAGGCAGGGCAGCAGGCGTTCAGGTGATTCAAAACTCCGGCGCGCCAAATTCTGCAGTTAGTTTACGGATACGAGGCACCAATTCAATACAGGGAAGCAGCGAACCATTATATGTTGTAGATGGATTTCCGATCGCCGGTAATCCATCCATGCTAACGAATGCTGATATTGAAACGATTGATATTTTAAAAGATGCTTCGGCTACTGCTATCTATGGCTCCCGCGGTGCAAATGGTGTTGTTATAATCACCACTAAAAAAGGAAAAAATGGTATTACACATGTAAATTATGAAGGCAGTTATTCGGTGCAAACTCTACGCAAAAAATTACAAGTAATGACGCCTGTACAATATGGTGAATTCTATAATGAGTATGCAAAAAATGTTGGCTTGTCACCTTATTTTACAGATGAGCAAATACAACAATTAGAAGCACAGGGAAGTGGCACAGACTGGCAAAACGTAGTGATGCATAAAGCGCCTATGCAAACGCATACGCTTACGATAAGCGGCGGTAATGAAAAAACGCAGTTTTCTTTGGGTGCCGGCATTTTGAAGGACGATGGTATTGTAAGAAACAGTTATTACAACCGGTACACGTTTCGGGGAAATCTTAACCATCAGATCAGCAATAAATTCAGTGTAGAATATACATTCAATATAAGTCGTATCGTTAGCAGCGATAAAAACAATCAAAATATTAATACCAGTGGCAGAGGCGCCGGTATATTTAGCGGATTGATTGAGGTGCCTTCTTCCTTATCTCCTTATAATGCGAATGGAACATTAACCAATCCCATTCTTCAATATCCGTTTATCGCCAATGCAATGATTAATCCCTTAAATTATATTAATTACCAAACTAATGTGGGCAGGGAAAACAGAGTTCTGTCAAATGCCGCCATTGTTTATAAACCGGTTTCCGGTTTTACCATTCGCCTTTCCGGCGGTATAGAAAACGCCGATAGCCGGAGTGATAGTTATACATCCAGAAACTTTGTACGCTCAACAGGTGTTGCCTCGGTTGGCACGGCTCAATATACCAGTTTGTTAAACGAGAATACCATTACGTACGATAAAAAATTTGGAAACAATCATCTGAATATAGTTGGCGGCGTTACCTGGCAAAATTTTATCAATACAAGTGTAAGTGCCTCGGGTAGCGGCTTTGTAAGTGATGAGCAGGGAACGGATGATTTAGGAGCCGCTGCTATTATCAATACGCCGGGTTCTTCTTATTCAAAATCTGTTCTGGTATCTTACTTGGGAAGAGCGGTTTACGTGTTTAAACAAAAATACCTGCTTACTGCAAGCTTCAGAGCCGATGGTGCTTCTCTCTACAGCGAAGGCAATAAATGGGGATATTTTCCTTCCGCAGCACTTGGGTGGAGAATTTCGCAGGAGAACTTTATGAAACGTATTTCTTTTCTTTCCGACCTTAAAATACGGGCAAGCTTCGGTGCAACAGGAAGTCAGGCAATTTCGCCTTATTCAACATTCAATCTTTTATCTTCAGGCAAAACTGTATTTGGCAACTCGCTGTACACCACGTACGCACCGGGAACCCGGTTAGCCAGCAATTTGAAGTGGGAAACAACCTATCAAACCAATTTCGGATTCGATGCTTCACTGTTTAAAAACCGCATCAGGCTAACCGCCGATTATTATATAAAAAATACAAAAGATTTGCTGAATACCGTGCAACTTCCTTCTTCTATGGGATACTTGTATATTGTACAGAATATAGGAGACATGCAGAATAAAGGCTTCGAGTTGGCTATAGATGCAGAAGTCATTCCGCCTGTATCTTCTTTCCGGTGGAATGTAGCGGCTAACATTTCGTTTAACAAAAACAAAGTTGTTAAGTTGTATAACGGTCAGGACATAAACGGACTTATTGTAACTGCCGGTTATTTAAGAGGATTTGCAAATATTGTGAGAGAAGGGCAGCCATTGGGAATCTTTTATGGATATGTTGAAGATGGCTACGATGATAAAGGTAATATTGCTTATAAAGATTTAAATAAAGATGGCGTAATTACTGCGACGGATGAAACCTATATTGGCAATCCAAACCCAAAATACGGTTACAGTTTTACAAATACATTTTTTTGGAAAGGACTTGAACTGAATGTCTATTTCCAGGGCACTAAGGGAAATGATATTTATAATGTCAGCAGCGAGCAGCAAGTAGACCTTACACAAGGATTAAACCTGTTGGAAGAACAATATGTAAACCACTGGACGCCCGAAAATACACACGCAAAATATCCGGCTCTAATCGGTAATATAAATGCTAAAATTTCAAACAGGTATGTGGAAGATGGTTCTTACCTGCGGTTGAAAAATATACAATTAGCTTACAACTTGCCTGTAAACAAAAGTAGCCTGACATGGCTGAAAACTGCGCAGGTATATATCAGCGGGCAAAACCTCGTTACCTGGACAAAATACTCATGGTTTGACCCGGAAATCAGTTCTCTTATGTCGAGCAATTCTATTAATCTCGGTATTGATTTCTTCGGTTATCCAACGGCTAAAACCATAACAGCCGGAATCAGAATTGGTTTATAAATCATAAGATTCATTTAGTAAAATAAATGGTCAGCTTTTAATACGACTTAATTTTTTTACAAATGCTACATAATAAAATCAATCAAAAAATATTGCGTCTTGGTGTTGTATTGATGCTTGTTGCGGCTGTATCATGCAATAAACTGTTAGAAGAAAAACCGCACGCTATTGATGTAGATAATTTTTACCAGACAATACAAGATGCCGATGCCGCAACGGCTGCCATTTATGGGCCTTTGCATCCCGATACCGCCTATCTGTATTATGAAATTATTTCAGATTGCCTTGCCGATTTTTTGATTCCAAATAACAGCTGGCTGCCATTGAATAACTATACGCAATTAGATGCGACAAACCGGTCTCGTACCGAGAATGTTTGGAAGACTTTTTATTTATCAATTCGCAACGCAAACCTTGTTGTAAAGAATATTCCGGCTTCTGCAGTGATGGACGATTCTACAAAAGCAAGATATATTGGCGAAGCCAAATTTATGCGAGCGATCATCTATTTTCAGCTTGTGAGAAACTGGGGTGGTTTGCCGTTGCGAACCGAGGCAAATATGTTGCAACCTGATTTGAAACGAACTTCTGCCGATTCGGTTTACTTATTTATTGAAAGCGATTTGCAGTATGCAGAAGCCCATCTTCCTGATAATCAAACCCAGGTTGGACGCCCAACAAAATGGGCGGCAAAAGCAGTGCTGGCAGATGTTTATCTGCAAGTAAAAAACAATCAGTCCGCAATGGATAAGGCAAATGAAGTGATGCAATCCGGATTATTTTCTCTTGTAGATGTGCAACAGCCGGATGATTTTTTAAATGTCTTTGGTCCTGAATTGGTAAGTACCAAAGAAGAAATTTTTTATTTTAAATTTACACGCCAGACAGCCCAGGGAAATGGTATGACTTTATACGAAGCTCATCCAAATACGCCTTATGCAAACGGTTCAGGTTTCTTTTCTTTTTATACCGATCCTACAAAAATTAATGCCTTCAAAACATGGGATGTTAAAGATTTGCGCAGGCAGTATGGCGCTTATCCTTACCAGTTTGGTCGTGGCGACAGCACGTATTTAATCAAAAAGTTTCAGGATAAGCAGGCTATTACTAACGGATATGGCGGCAACGATTATCCTTGGTATGGATATCCTGATATATTGATGATTTATGCCGAAGCGGCTAATGAAATAAATAACGGACCAACTGAGGATGCCATAGAAGCATTAAACAAGATACATCGTCGTGCATATGGATTTGCTTCAACTGCTGCATCGCCGGTTGATTTTAAAATATCAGACTATAATAAATCTACGTTTTTAAGCTTGGTTGTAAAAGAAAGAGGATATGAAACATTGCTGGAAGGTAAACGCTGGATGGAGCTTAAACGTTTAAGTATTCTAAAGGATTATATTTTAAATTCCAAAGGTAAAACCGTGCAGGATGTAGCTATGTTATGGCCAATTCCCAATACAGAACTCAACTATAATAAAGCCTTAGATCCTGTAAAAGACCAAAACCCGGGTTATTAGTTTTATCATATCAAATGCTTAGAAGAATATTATAATCGTCACACAAAGTTTAACATCAAGAGTTTTAAATTAAAGGGACGATGTAGTTTGTTTATGGCTTCAAAATAATGTTATACCATTTTCTTTTGCACATTGGTAAACGATGATTGGGCTGCATTATAACATTCATTTCATGCAAAAGATATTCCTGCCATAAAATATATTAATCACTAATATTTTTTTACAATAAATTATTTTATAAGTTTTTTTTGTTAATTAAAAAAAGTTGTTAGATTTGCTTTAACGATTGAGCAATATTTAGCATTTTCCAAATCATATTGATTGCTGTAAATGAAAAGAAATATTTCGCTAAAAGACATTGCGAAGGAAGTTGGGGTTTCTGCATCACTTGTATCTTATGTTTTGAATGGACATGCGAAGGAAAAACGGGTGAGCGATGTGATTGCCAAAAAAGTTATAAAAACGGCCGAAAATCTTAGTTATGTTCCCAACCAGATTGCCAAAAGTTTAAAAACAAAAAAGAGCCATACAATCGGATTTATAGTTGGGGAGATTTATTATCGTTATACAACAGATACCACAAGAATAATTGAATCGGTAGCAAAAGAAAACGGTTACACGGTCATTATCGGAAATTCACATGAAGATTTAGCAACATTGCGGGAACTGATTGATGTATTTATAAACAGGCAGGTTGATGGCCTGATTATTATCGCCGCAGAAAAAGCAGAAACTGAGATTGCATATTTGAAAAAAAGAGAAATACCGTTTGTTCTTATTGACCGGATTTATCCAAAAGTAAAGACGAATTTTATAGGTACGGATAACTACAAAGTAGCTTATCAAGCGACTGAATATTTAATTAAACACGGACGAAAAAATATTGCTTTTGTAAACTATGAAACCACATTTTTTCATCTTCTCGAACGTGACAGGGGATATTTAACGGCGTTAAAAGATTATAAGCTGAGGTCAGATAAAATATTGCACAGGCAAATCAGGAAAAATTTTTTTGAAGAAGACATGCGACAAGCTATTGTTGAACTTACCTCTGACAAAAAAACTTGCGATGCTATCTTTTTTGCAACCGATACTTTATCTATCCGGGGTTTAAAAAATTTGGTACAATTAAAAGTAAAAGTACCTGAAGAAGTAGCTGTTTTTTCGTTTGACGAATCAGAAGCTTTTGCTTTGTTTAGTTGCCCGATTACGTATTACCGGCAACCATTAGAAGAAATTGGTAAACGAGCCGCCAACTTATTGTTTGAAGTTATGCGCGATATAAAACATGTAGAGCAAATAAGCTTAGAATCAAAGCTTTTTATCGGGAAATCATGTGGCGAGAAGTAATTTGTTATAAGCTTTTGCTCAAACGATTGAGCTTGTTAAATACATTAGTTTTTCAATAGCGAATGCCATAGTTATGAAAAAAATAATTGGTCTTTTATTGTTTATCTTTTTCTGTTTTTCTTCGAAATCACAATTGAGTGTTCGTTATAATCCGTCTGTTCAACCTACCAATGCCATGCAGTACTTCAGACCGGTTGGTAATAACCTTTTTGTTGGCGATTGTATTCCTTTTTATCATGATGGCACTTATTATTTATACTGGCTGATTGATTCTGCTCATCACCATGCGCTGAATGGGTTGGGCGGGCATCAATGGGTATTAAGCACGACAAAAGACTTGAAGACATGGACGAATCATCCTATTGTTTTAGGTATTGATGAAGAATGGGAAAAATCAATTTGTACGGGTTCTGTTGTTTATACCAACAATAAGTTTTATGCTTTCTATGCAACGCGTCTTATTAACGATGGAAAGGTGAATGAACAACTGAGTTATGCCATTAGTGATGATGGTATTCACTTTGTAAAACAAAAGCCCAATCCGTTTTATACATCAGCACCAGGTTATAGTAAAAGAAACTTTCGCGATCCTAAAGTCTTTGTTGATTCGTCCGGTACATTTCACCTGTTTGTATCAAGCAATAAAGACAGTTCTTTCTTACAAGATTTTGATGGTGCTTTGGTGCATTTAACTTCCAAAGATTTAAAGAATTGGCAAGTTGGAAAGCCTGTTTTAACCGGTCAAAATTCAACACCGGAATGTCCGGATTATTTTCTCTGGAATGGCTGGTATTATTTGATATATGGCGACAACGGCAATACATTTTATGTAAAGTCTAAAAGTGCTTATGGTCCCTGGCAACAACCTCCCTACCAGGCTTTGAATGAAGACTGGGCAAACGTTGTAAAAACGGCTCAGTTCGGCGCCAACAGGAGAATAGCCGCCGCCTGGATTCCATCGCGGTTAGATGATAAAGATGATAACAGGGAAGTGTTTGGCGGCAACACTGTTTTTCGCGAAGTGGTTCAGGAAAAAGATGGAACATTAAGCACCAGATTTCCAAGTGAGATGTTACCGAAATCTACACGGCAAGTGCCTTTGCACATGACGCATGATTCATTGGTAACAAAAGCAAACGACGAAAATTTTAGTATCAATTCACCTAATGGTGTTGGCGCTGTACATTATGAAAATATTCCGGCTAATTGCAGAATAACGCTTCAGATAAATCCCAAAAGTTCCAATGAAGATTACGGTCTTATTCTGCGGTCAGATGATAAAGGTTCTAACGGTTACAAGCTTCTCTTTTCTGCTAATGACGCTAAGGTAAGTCTCGGTAATACATCCATCACAGGTGTAAGTGGATTGGATCATTCGATACAAGTTGACATTGTTATGAAAGGCGATATTATTGATGTATGTATTGATAACAAAAGATGTATTGTAAATCGTGTTATTGAACATAAAGGAACAAATCTGTGGATGTACGCCAAGCACGGAAATGTTGATTTCAAATCAATAAAAATATCAGAAATCGAAGACGATAAACAGACTGCGAAAGGCGAATAATAAACAGGCTGTATCGCAATAAGAAAGCATTATAAAAAAAGAAAAACGCTATGAGCTAACACATCTCACACCTGTTACGGTTGCTATATTATCTAATAAAACTTGCTTTATGAACAAAACTTTTTGTGTCGTACAGAACTTTACTTGCGCTATATTTTCTTATGTTATTCAAAGTAAATCTCTTCTTGCTTTATCTGTATTGCTTTTCTTCAATACAACAGTCACACAATGCCAGTTTTTAAGTGATTTATACAAACATAAAAATGGTATAACAGCTAATGCAATTCAGTATAAAGATGTGGATATAGAACCGGGAAAAGAAATAGAGTTAGCCAATTTGAAAGGCGCCGGTTTAATTAGTTATTTCTATATCACCGATAATAGTAACGGGCATTTTTATAATGGTCTTGTGCTAAAGATATATTGGGATGGCAGCAAAGAACCAAGTGTGAATGTGCCATTATCTGACTTCTTTGGTGCCATTAGCGGAAGAACCATTGATTACGAATCTGCCATCATGCAGATCAATCACTTATGTTATATGTCTTACATACCAATGCCGTTTGCTAATGGCGCTCGCGTTGTGTTAGCGAACGATGGAGATTCTGCCTATAAAAAACTGGTTGCTTATGATATTGATTATTTAAAAGACAGTTCTTTTAAAAGTAACGATATGCGCTTTCATTGTTATTGGGCAAGAACCAATCCTACAAAAGGAAAACATGAATTGCTGAATATAAAAGGCAATGGACATTACTTCGGAAATTTTCTTCAGGTAACAACAAAAAGCAAGAAATATTGGGGCGAAGGCGACACCGATTTTATGATAGATGGAACGGCTGTAAAACATACACCCGGGACGGAAGATGAGTATGGCGCCTGCTGGATGTTTGAGCACAAATATACTTACATGTACAGCGGATATATTGAAGATTCTGCCGGTGAAAACAGGATGTATCGCTGGTACCTGGCAAATCCGGTCGTCTTCAAAAAAGAGTTGAGCGTAATGATTCAAAACGAGTATGTAAAACCGGGAACTTTTTATGATCCATCTAAGCAACAGGAAGCCACGGATGATTACAGAAGCGTTGCCTTTTGGTATCAGCGAGGTTCGCACGCGGTTCTGTTACAATCTTATGCCGAGCGAATTGCGCCATCAAATTCGATTGCATATTAGTGTTGATAATACAGGATAATAAAGTTTCAATGCAGGAAGACATAAGAAGATTGATTGCTGCATTTATAGGTTGATTGCAAGCTACAATTCATATCGAAAGATATCCTTTCAAAAAAGTAAACGATTGCTATGTTATATAAATTAAATGTTTTTACGATTGCCTCTGTTTATTACGAGCAAGCTGATTTGGATACCGGATTCATGACTCGCATTTCTGTATGCACTCATTCGCGTAAAGCGAAACGAGGTCCACCATAGAATTCAATGCAGGCGAAGCAATGATTTGCCCGAATTATATAAGTAAGCTTATATCAATAATCGCAGAAATATTTTTTCATTGAACAGAATATTATAAGAATCAAACTCAAAATTTATGAGATTCATCATTACTATACTGACGCTGCTGCTTGTGACATCAGTATTTGCACAACAAAAAAAAATTACCGGAACGGTAACAAGTAAAACAACAGGTCAGCCTTTGGTTGGTGTATCGGTAAAGAACAATACACTAACCGTTATCACCGATGCAAATGGCAAATTTTCTATTGCCGCTGCTGTCGGCGAAACACTTACTTTATCTTATGTAGGCATGAACGATCTGAATATAAAAATTACAGACGCTTCACAAGACCTCAATGTAACGATGGAAGAAGGCAATGCCAGCCTGACACAAGTAGTGGTAGTGGGTTATACATCGCAAAGAAAACAGGATTTAACCGGCGCGGTTGCTGTTGTAGAATTAACGCCGGCTGTAAGGAATAACACCTCCGGAAATACAGCGCAGGCTTTACAAGGCAGAGTTGCCGGTTTGTATATTGAAAAAGACGGTTCTCCAAACGGTGCTACCAGCCGCATATTGATACGCGGCGCTAACACGTTAGGCAACAACGATCCTTTGTACGTTATAGATGGTATTCCAACTACACGACCTGAAGTATTTCAAAATCTGAACCCGGCTACCATTGCTTCGGTTCAGGTTTTAAAAGATGCTTCTGCTTCCTCTATTTATGGTTCACGTGCGTCTAACGGCGTTATTATCGTAACCACTAAAAATGGTGGTAATACAAACAACAAAGTCGATTTCCAGGTGAATAGCAGCCTGTCTGCCCAATCAGAAAAATCAATGCGGTTTAAGATGCTGAATTCTGTTGACAGAGGAAGAGCTTTGTGGCAGGCTTCTGTAAACGACAGGCAGGATCCGGCAGCCGGTTATGGCGAAATTTACAATTTCGATTGGAACCACGATTTTGATAATCCTGTTTTAAATGGCGTTACGGTTCAGCCTTTTGTTGGCGGCGACCCGAATACACCGGCGGGTAATACAGACTGGCAGGATGTAATGTATAAAACGGGTATTGTTTCAAACAATACATTGGCTGCTTCTGTTGGCAGCAAGAACTCGTCTTTGGCAATAAGCTTGGGATATCTTAAAAACACAGGTATGTTACGATATACCGGTTATGAGCGCATGAGCGGTAGCATTAACGCGATAACCCGTGCTTTTAATGGTAAAGTAAATATTGGCGTGAATTTAAACATAGCCAATTCAAATGAAACCCTAACCACAAACGATTTGGGCGGAGCTTCTACAACAGGTTTGGCTGTTACGTTAGCTCCGACAATTCCGGTTTACCAAAAAGACGGGACAACGTTTGCCGGAGAGTTAGGTGCCGGCTATTCTGATAGAAATAACCCGTTGCACATGCAATACCTGGCGCGCTGGAATAATGCCAACCGCTTGAGCACTTTTGGAAATATTTTCGTTGAAGTACAGCCCATCAAAAATTTATTCTTCAGATCAAATCTGGGTGCCGATGATGCGCGTTATCTCAACAAAGTCATTGCTCCAACTTTTTCAGAAGGTGCATTAAGCCGCACAACCAACAGTTTGCTGTATGACCAAAATCATTTCTTAAGTCTTACTTTTTCCAATACGCTGCGTTATAATCTGAATTTGGATGACAAGAGTAAGTTCAATTTTCTGGTAGGAACAGAATATATCAAAACAGATCTTGACTTTCAATCAACCACAAAGCAGGGCTTTTCTGTACAAACAGAAGATTACTTTACGTTGAATGCAGCTACAGGTAATACAGCCGTCTCTGGCAGCACAACCGGCAACCGGTTGTTCTCTCAGTTCGCCCGTATTGATTATAATTTTTCTGATAAATACCTAGCTGCCGTTACGGTTCGTCGCGATGGTTCATCACGTTTCGGCTCAAATAATCAATATGGTATTTTCCCGGCTGCTTCTGTCGGCTGGAAGATAGATAAAGAGAATTTTATGCAGAACAGTAAAGTTTTTTCTGAACTGAAACTCAGGCTTGGTGTAGGTCGTGTGGGCAATCAGCAGATTGGTGATATTTCCCGTTTTGCGCTCTATGAATCAAGATACGGAACCAATTCAAATCAACTTGTTCCAGACTTTTGGGGACCTTATCAGAATGTAGGTACGGCTTATTCTTTAACGGGTGTAAATACAGGCACACTGCCTTCCGGTTTTGTTCAAACACAGGCAGGCAATCCGGATTTGAAATGGGAAAGCACAGAAGAAATTAATGCAGGTTTGGATTTTACTCTTCTTAAAAATACGATTTATGGATCATTCGATTATTTCTCCCGTAAAACAACCGGTATTTTAATTACACCACCTGTAGCTTCTGCTTTGGGAGAAGGACAATCAAAACCTGTAAACGGCGCAACAAAAACAAACAAAGGTTGGGAGTTAGTATTGGGTTACCAGGGACAAAAAACAGGAAATTTTACGTATGATGTAAAGGCAAATTTTGCCCATTTCCGGGATAGAATTACAGAGTTACCTGAAGCCGTACGGCCCGCTTATGCAGGCAATCTAATCAATACAATTATTGGTCATTCACAATTTGACATTTTCGGTTATAAAACAGATGGTCTTTTCCAGTCTCAGGAAGAAGTAGATAAAGCGCCCACACAAATCGGCGCAGGACCGGGCAGAATTCGTTACGTGGATATTAATGGTGATGGTAAGATTGATGACCTCGACAGAACCTGGATTGGAAGCACACTTCCTAAATTAGAATACGGTTTACGTATTGATCTAAGTTATAAAGCTTTTGATTTGTCAATATTTGGTTCAGGTGTAGCGGGCAGAACGGGATATGATGTGTACAGCATTTTTAACAACCTGATGAGAAGCCGCGAAAATGTAGGACCCGGCGTATTTAATGGCTGGACACCACAACATACAGATACGCATACACCAGCTTTAACATTAACAGACAATAACAATGAAGGACGCACGTCTGATTATTTCCAGGTAAGTACGTCATATTTCAAGATGCGTAACATTCAGTTAGGATATAGCCTGAAACCAAAGTCTGTGTTTTCAACAATACGATTCTTTGCCATGGCAGAAAACCTGTTCTGGTTTAAAAGCAAAAGCTATGAAAGTCCTGATCCGGAAAGAATTGATATTAACCCGGTGCCAATACCAAAAACTTATACAATTGGTCTTAACGCTTCATTCTAACGAGATTAAAACAAATTGAAAATGAAAAAACTAATTATAACTGCGTTTATCGCATCAGGAATACTTGTTTTAGGTTCCTGTAAAAAAGCTTTGGATTATACGCCTGCCGGTGTATTATCAGCTTCCGATTTAACTTCACCCATAGCTGCTGAAGGTTTGGTTACAGCTGCTTATGCGTCTATCGGAAACGGCGACCCGATTGGGCCGATTTTTAGTAAATGGGCTTATGGCAGCGTCCGTTCTGATGATGCTTACAAAGGCGGCGGTGGAACCGGTGACCAGGTTGAAGTTGACCAGATGGAACACTACAATACCGTTACGCCAACAATGGGCATCTATGTGCCTCGTAGCTGGACGAACTTGTTTAAATCAATCTCTCGTGCGAATGCGGCTATACGTGCTGTAAGTGCACTTTCTGATGCTGACTTTCCAAACAAGCAAACCCGCTTAGGCGAGTTGCATTTTCTACGAGCACACAGCTATTTCTTCATGAAAATATTGTATAAGAATATTCCCATTTTTGATGAAACAGCAACAACAGAAGACATTCTTAAAACATCAAATGATTTAAGCAATGATGACTCCTGGAGTAAAATCGCTGCCGATTTTCAATATGCTGTTGATAATCTGCCTGAAACACAACCGGAACTGGCGCGAGCCAATAAATATGCGGCTGAAGCTTATTTAGCTAAAACTAAATTATACCAGGCTTACGAGCAAGACGAAAAACATCATGTAACAGGTATCAATCCAACCCGCTTACAGGAAGTGGTTACCCTTTTACAGGATGTGATTGCATCAGGAAAATATTCATTGAGTGCCGACATTGCCGATAACTTTTTAGCTGAAACCGAAAATGGTCCTGAATCTGTTTTTGCCATCCAATTTACTATCAATGATGGTACAACCAGCAGTCGGCTTGATTTTGAAGAAGGCGTAACGTATCCAAGCGGAGCGCCGCAATATGGCTGTTGCGGTTTTCATGCACCCAGCCAAAACCTGGTAAATGCATTTACAACAGATGCGAATGGATTGCCCAACTTCACAAGTTTCAATAATACCATTGCAGATATAAACACACAAACTTTTGATGTTCGTCTCGACCATACGGTTGGTATAGATGGTCATCCGTATAAGTACAATCCTGATGTGCCATACAGCAATAGTTGGGTTCGCGATCCGGGTGTATATGGTAACTTTCACAGTATGCGCGCGCAGCAATTAGCCACCAGCGCATCTTACTATAAGCTCGGACCATTTATGGGTACTGCCAAGAACATTGATGTGATAAGATATGATGATATTTTGTTAATGCAGGCAGAAGCTTATATTGAATTGGGGCAGCAAGATTTAGCATTGCCACTAATCAATCAAATCAGGGTAAGAGCAGCAGCGAGTACCGGACGACTAAAGAAAGCTGATGGTACATTACCGACCAAGTATAATGTAAAAGAATATCCTTCTACAGGATGGACACAGGATTATGCCCGCCAGGCTTTACGCTGGGAAAGACGTTTAGAGTTTGCTACCGAAGGAGAACGCTTTTTTGACTTGGTAAGATGGGGCATAGCCGAACAAACTTTGAATGCATATATAGATGTTGAAAAAACAAGGCGAACCTTTTTATCAACCGCACATTTTACGGCAGGCAGAGATGAATATTTACCAATTCCGCAGTCTGAAATTACGTTTACAAATGGTTTATATAAGCAGAATCCCGGTTATTAATTTTTTGACAAGCAGTTAGTGATTATTAAATCTTGAAGGAAGGTTTCTACCTTCCTTTTAAAATGCAGATTAATAAAAACAGAGATAAAATAATTATTCTTTTCGCAAGAGAATATAAAGCCAAGAACAACATAAGGTTATTTTGAAAACGACTTAACAACACACAATGAAAAAACGATTATTGCTTTGCGCTACTACCTTTTTTCTATCTGCCTTATTGTTTGCGCAAACCGATACGACACCAACGCCGCAATGGCGACCGGTATATCATTTTACACCCGCTAAAAACTGGACAAATGATCCAAACGGATTGATTTACTATAACGGCGAATACCAGTTATACAATCAGCAGAATCCATTTGAAAATAGATGGGGGCACATGAGTTGGGGACACGCTACCAGCAAGGATTTGATAACCTGGAAACATCTGCCTGTCGCTATTCCTGAAACGATTGACAAAGACACAAACTGGCGCTTTTCAGGCTGCGTGGTAGAAGATAAAAACAACACCAGCGGCTTTTGTAAAAATGGTAGTTGTTTGGTTGCTATTTATACAGTTCATCAGCCAAACAGAAAGCTGGAAACACAACATGTTGCCTATAGCAATGATGACGGAATGACTTATACAAACTATGATAAAAATCCGGTGCTGGATTTACAAAAGTTAGACTTCAGAGACCCGAACGTAAGATGGAATGAGCAACTTAAAAAATGGGTGATGGTAGTAGCGATGCCACAGGAACATGCAGTTCGCTTTTACAGTTCACCCAACTTAAAAGAATGGACATTGTTAAGTGAATTTGGCAATAATAAAGAAGGCTTTCATGAACGTGCCTGGGAATGTCCTTCCTTAATTCAGTTGCCTGTAGACGGCAATAACAATAAGAGGAAATGGGTACTTTTTGTTTCCAGTTGGGGACCACATGAAGGACCGTTTATGCAGTATTTCATTGGCAATTTTGATGGTAAAACATTTGCTAATGAAAATGAAGGAACCTCTTATTTAACGGTTGATGAAGGCAATACATTTTATGCCGCCATTCCTTATAACAATCATCCGCAGGGCAAAGAGATTTTAGTGGGCTGGATGGTTCCTTTAAAACAGCCAACTTATCCGTGGCGCGGGCAATTTTCTATCCCGAGAGATTTAAGTTTGCGAACTACAAGTGAAGGTTTGAGATTGATTCAACAGCCTTCAACTGTTATTACCGAAAATCTCTCTAAACTATCAGGAAACAAAACAGAAAAGAAAAATCTAACCATAAATAACGAAGAACTGCCATTGAATTCTGCCGGTTCATTCAATGCAAATGCAAATTGGATTGATGCCACATTTGCTATCGGTTCAGCAAAGAGTTTTGGATTCAAATTAACTCAATCAAAAGATAAAGCCAGCGCGACAACAATCACTTATAATACAGAAACAAATGAGCTAACCTTAGCACCTGTAAATGGCGAAGAAGTTCATCCGTTAAAGGTTACTGTAAAGACTGTAAATGGTAAAATAAAATTGCAGGTTTTGCTTGATAAATCTTCTCTGGAAGTATTTGCTAACGATGGTGAAAAAGTAATCACTACATATCTATTTCCACAAACAGATGCTACGAAATTTTCATTGTTTGCCGAAGGCGGTAATGTAAAAGCAGAATCTTTGCGCATGTTCGATTTCGCGAAACAACAATAACAGATTTTTATGTAATCGCTCTTCGTTGGATTTATCAAAATAAATCTTTGAACTTATGTATAAAGAACAAAAAGTCTCTGCCTCTCTGTCTATCATCAAGCGGATAAAACCTTTTATTTTATTCTGTTTTGTAGTTACAACTATACAAGCATCGTTAGCGCAAAAAGTAGTTACAGCAGCGTCGTTATTAAAAGACTTAACCGATCCTTCGGCTGTTACGAAATGGCCAGATCCGTATTACCAGGAATTACAGGCAAGCAGCTACGACAGGAAATCTGTTTCGCCTGATAAACCGGGATGGTTTGCCAATGCTGACGCGTCTCAATTCATTCGTACAGAACAAACAAACGGTCATAAAGAATACGTAATGATAGATGCCGATGGACCCGGTGCTATTATTCGATTTTGGCTTACCACATTTAAACGGGATGGAACTTTGCGGGTTTATTTTGATAACCAAACACAACCTGATATAACGATACCCGCTTACGATTTAATGAAGATGGTATTGCCTGTCGGTAAAGGGCTTTTGCTGGCACATTCAAGTTATGAACCTAAAGAAAAAGGCGGTAGTAATCTTTACCTGCCAATGCCATTTGCAAAGCATTGTAAGATAACCTGGGAAGATGCAGATTCAGTAATAAAACAACCTCGTTATTATCAAATCAATTATCGCAAATATGCGGCTGGCACAAAGGTGAATACGTTTGCTTCGACAGATTTTAAAAGTATAAAAGATCTGGCCGATAAAACCAGCGAAACATTACTTCATCCGGTGAATGATACCAAAGGAACCAAATCAAAAATCGAAGGCGATATTGAAGCCGGTAAGTCAATGCAGCTAAAATTGCCAGCCGGTTCTTCAGCCATTACATCACTTAAAATAAAGCTGACTATCAACGATACAAGTGCTTATTCAAACGCTTTACATTCTACCATATTGAAAATAACATTTGATGGTAATGAAACGGTTTCTTGTCCGTTAGATCTCTTCTCCGGCAGTGGTATTGGCGGCAAAGAAATACAAAGCTGGTATAGAACTGTAACCGGTGATAAAGAAATGATTAGCCGTTGGGTAATGCCTTATCAAAAGTCAGCTTCCATCAGCATTCAGAATGGAGGTAAAAAAGACATCAAAGTAAGTCTGTCAGCTACAACGTCTTCCTATAAATGGGATAGCAACACCATGTATTTTCATGCCGACTGGAAGGAAGAAAATAATATTGCCATTACAAAATCTGATACCGCTGCGGTAGGTGAATGGAGCTTAAACAAAATAGAAGGGAAAGGCGTTTTTGCCGGCGAAACCTTTTCTGTTAATAACCACATGCATTACTGGTATGGCGAAGGCGACCAGAAGTTGTGGATTGACGGAGAAAAATTTCCATCCGAGTTTGGTACCGGAACAGAAGATTATTTTAATACATCGTGGGCGCCGGTTGTTCTGTATCAAACACCATTTGCCAATGCAACAAGAGCGGATTTTGTGGATTCTTATGGCGACAATACGTTTACCAGAACACGAAATTTAGATGTCGTACCATTTACTAAAAGCTTCAATTATACATTGGAAATGCTGGGCTGGCAAAACGGAACAATAGACGCTTCAGTTGTTACTTACTGGTATGGATTTTCTGGCGCAAAAGGAAGACAATAAAGCTGATTCTCTATTTGATAAAAGCATTTAATAAAACGATTGCTATCTGGTATTCATGCTCATTATAAAGAGGTGCAAACGTCAACACAATAATAAAGAACAGGCAACAATTTTATATTGATAAAACTGCGTAAACAAGTTCAATAACCGATCTGTTATAGCGATAAATAGCGGTTATACAATTGGTAAAATTCTTTTTTGAAAAGGTATGTAAACATGAGTTGAAATCATGTTGTACAAGAATGTATTTTATCGAAAGCATTTTCTGTTGTTATGCCTGAGATCATATCATTCTGTTCTTTTTGATTAAGAGCTAAATGGGTAATTATTATTTGTTTCTCATTCATTGTAATTAAGCCAAATAAAACATATACACAACATGACAACGATTGTAGCAAAAGATAAAAATTTGTCAAACAAGCCGATTTCGGGTACTAGTAAACTAAAGCCAAAAGTATTGCTAATGGCAGCTGTAGCAGCTACCGGCGGGTTGCTGTTTGGGTTTGATACCGGCGTTATTTCCGGTGCGCTTCCGTTTCTAAAAGAATACTGGCATCTGACCGATTCTAACATTGAATGGATTACCACAACTGTGTTGGTAGGCGCTATTATCGGAGCCATTGTAAGCGGAAAATTATCTGATTATTTAGGCAGGAAAAAAATGATTATCATTAATGCCGTTATCTTCTCAATTGGTGCCATTGGATGTACGTATGCATCAAGTATAAACATGCTTATTGTTATGCGCATCCTGATTGGTTTTGCTATTGGTATTACTTCTTTTGTAGTGCCGATGTACATTGCAGAAGTGTCGCCATCCAGGCGGCGGGGCGCTTTGGTGACACTTAACCAACTAATGATTACGATTGGTATATTGGTATCTTATGTAGCAGATTACTGGATATCGGATGATAACAATTTAGAATCATGGAGATGGATGTTTGCGGTTGGTTTTATACCTGCGGTGATCTTATTAGTCGGCATGTTATTTCTGCCCGAAACGCCACGTTGGCTGATTAGCAAAGGTCGTTGGGAACAAGGTAAAGCGGTGCTCGAAACCATCGAAGATCCGGATATGATTGATGAAACTTTACAAGGACTCAGAGAGGAAGATGCGTTGTCGAAACAACAAAAAGTTTCTTCAAAAGAAATATTAAAACCCTGGCTTCGCTATGCTTTGATCATAACAATTGGCATCTTCTTTTTTCAACAATTTTCCGGTGTCAATACAATCATTTATTATTCACCTGTTATCTTTCACATGGCAGGCATTGTAAGCAATACCCAATCTATTTTACCGGCTATTATTATTGGCGGAATGAATGTACTTGCCTGCTTTGTATCTGTATTGTTGTTGGACAGAGTCGGCAGAAGAAAGCTTTATAAAATCGGCATGTTTGGAATGATTCCTTCTCTTGCCCTTCTTGGTTTATGTTTTTATTTTAAAGACGCACTGGGCGCAAGCCTTCCTTATTTAGCTGTGCTAAGTATTGTGCTTTATATCGTGTTTATTGCCATCAGTTTAGCGCCATTAGGATGGCTACTTATTTCAGAGGTTTTCCCTTTATCTGTGCGTGGCGTTGGAATGAGTATCGGATCGTTGGCACATTGGGGATTCAATGCCATTATAGCATTTACATTTCTCAAATTAGTTAACGGAATCGGTATTGCATCTACGTTTTGGTTGTACTCAATTGTTTGTGTTATCGGTTTGATATGGGGCTGGTATTTTATTCCTGAAACAAAAGGAAAATCGCTGGAAGACATTGAAAAACATTGGCGTAACGGTGGAACGCCACGTTCATTATAAGAATAAATCAAACAACTTTAATAAGTGATTTATCAACCAAAAAAAATGTTATGTTGTTAGGATTTGATATCGGTGGAACGAAATGCGCGATTGTATTGGGCAAGCAAAACGATGATACAATTGATATACATACCAAGAAAGTTTTACCAACTGACAAGCCTCCTTATGAAATGATTGAACTGTTGTTTTCAGAAGCGGAAAATCTATTGTACGAACAGCAAATTTCTCTTACAAATATTGAAGGTATTGGCATTAGTTGCGGTGGTCCTTTAAACAGTAAAAAAGGAATTATCGTTGCGCCGCCAAACCTGCCGGGTTGGTTGAATATTCCTATTGTTGAGATTGCCGAAAAACGTTTTGGTATTAAAACATTTTTGCAGAATGATGCCAATGCCTGCGCCGTTGCCGAATGGAAATACGGAGCTGGTAAAGGGTATGAAAATTTGATCTTCTTAACCTTTGGAACAGGCATGGGAGCGGGGTTGATTTTAAATAATAAGCTCTACTCGGGAACGAACGATTTGGCTGGCGAAGTCGGTCATTTGCGGTTATCGGAAATGGGACCGGTTGGGTTTGGTAAAGCCGGTTCTTTTGAAGGCTGGTGCAGCGGCGGCGGGCTTGCCCAGATTGCGCAAATTAAGGTAAGAGAAAAGATTCAGGTTGGAGAAAAAGTATCGTTTTGCAATAGTCTTGATGACTTGCCAAATCTTACGGCTAAGATGGTTGCAGAAGCGGCGTACGCCGGCGATGAACTGGCTAAAGAAATATATAAAATCTGTGGCTTTTATCTGGGCCGAGGTCTTTCATTACTCATTGATATTTTAAACCCACAAGTCATTTTGCTGGGAAGCATTTTTGGTCGGGCGCATGATTTATTGATTCCTTATATGAATGAAGTAATCGCGCAGGAAGCCATATCCGATTCATATAAAGATTGTAAAATTATTCCTGTTGGTTTGAAGGAAAATATTGGTGATATGGCAGCTTTATCGCTGGCTGTTATGGCTTCTTCCCAATAATTATCAAGTCATTTCATTTGTAACAAGTAAGTGAAAAATAGACGTATAAAACCAAACGTTTATCAATACAAAATAATAAGTAAACAAGTAAAAGAACCGGCTATATCTATTGCAGGTTCTCTTTATAAAAGCAATCATTTCATAAAGAATCAAAAAGAAAAATTATGCTGTATAAAGCCAATCCGATTTGTAATAAAAAAATGACTGTTTATCTCATCAAAAGCAGCTTGTTTTTAATATTAATGATATGTGTGTTACCTGTTTTTGCGCAACAGGAAATCAGCATGAAAATAACAAAGCATTATCTGAATATACCGGTAGGCAACCAGGCAAGAATGAAAATGATTGAGTTAAAAGAAAACGGAAAAATGAAAAGAGAATTTCCCGTTCAGCTTGCAGAAGACACTGTCTCTTACTGGATATATATTGATGTATCTGAGTTTACAGGAAAAACAATACAGGTATCAAGTCATGCAACGCAGGCTTCTTTACAACAAATCTACCAGAACGATCAGATTAACGGCTCTGATAGTTTGTATAAAGAAAGCAATCGCCCGCAGTTTCATTTTACCGTAAAACGTGGCTGGAATAACGATATTAACGGACCGATTTATTACAATGGTCAATATCATTTGTTCTGGCAGGCATTTCCCTTTGGACAACGATGGAATACAGGCTTTATGTATTGGGGACATGCAACAAGTAAAGACCTGCTTCACTGGCAGGAATTAGAACCGGCAATGATGCTTGATAGCTTGGGTTCTCCCTGGTCGGGCACCGCCGTAATAGATAAAAATAATGTTGGTGGCTGGGGCAAAAATGCGCTTGTATTATTTTATACGGCTTACGATCGTACCTCTTTCAAACAGGTGCAGTGTATAGCTTACAGCACAGACGGCGGCAAAACATTTACGCGTTATAATGGCAATCCTATTCTTGATACCAACTGGGAATTGAACACAACAGATACTCGAGATCCTAAAGTATTCTGGTACGAACCAACTAAGCAATGGATAATGGTTTTGTTTGAAAAAGATGGCTTGTCGTTCTTTAATTCTGCTGATATGAAACATTGGGAAAGGCAAAGTCATATCAAAGGTTTATTTGAATGTCCGGATTTTTTTGAGCTTCCGGTTGATGGAAATAAGAGTGAAAAAAAATGGGTGCTTCACGGTGGTTCAAGCAATTATTATATCGGACATTTTGATGGTAAAATTTTTACGCCCGAAACTGACATGTTGCATTATGCAGAAGGCAAATTAGCAAACGGCGAAGATGCTTTATACGCGGCAGAAAGTTTCGAGAATATGCCTGATAACAGAAGACTGCAAATAGCCTGGGGAAGAATTAAACATGAAGGAATGCCGTTTACACAAATGATGTTGTTTCCTACCGAATTTACTATAAAAAATACCAGTGATGGACTCAGATTAACAGCCAATCCAATACAGGAAATTGATATGCTTCACGCAACAGCACATACGTGGCAGAACATATCTCTACAACAAGCCAACAGTGAACTGAATAAAATAAAGCAAGGTGCGTTACATATTAAAATGAAGTTCAGCTTAGCTTCCGGCAATACAATGAATTTGCGCTATGGCGGTAATGAAATTCTGAACTTGTCGTCGCAGGAATGTAAAGCCGGTGAAAATGAAATTGAAATGTTGATTGATAAAACAGTGCTTGAAATATTTCTGAATAAAGGCGAACGATATATCACCAAAAAGTTATTGCCGGTTAGTAATAGCAGCAGTCTTGAATTTGATTCTGAAAAGTACGGACCGGCTATACATTCATTAGAAGTTTACGAAATGAAGTCTGTTTGGCAATAATAATCTTAGAGCACGATCACGCTATCTGGCAAAGGAAACCTGTGAACAATTAACCGGTAAATAATCCTTTTCGTAGCTACATTTTCAGGTCTTGTCGCATTTTACAAATCGGCGTTTCCTCACCCGATACTTTTGCCTCCATAATTTTTATGTATGCAAAAGCTAATGCTTTTTTTTACCTTATTAGTTTTTTATGTAAGCGCTTCTGCACAATTTACTCCGGGCGGTAATATGGGCGGCAGAATGCCAAATGCAGGTCATGTATTTGGTAAGCTGACGGACAGTACCGGCAAACCGATTGCAGGCGCTTCGGTGTTGATTCTGCAAACCAAAACAGATACCGCCACAAAGAAGTCACGAGACCTTTTGGTAAAAGGTGTAACCTCCGGAAGTAATGGTGAATTTAGTTTGGAAGAGTTACCGGCCATGAGTATTAAAATAAAAATTTCATCGGCTGGTTTTAAAGATTATCAGCAGGCAATACAATTTACTGATCCTTCAAAAGCGCCTTCTTCCGGCGGAATGCCGTCGTTTGACAAAGACTTAGGAAAAATACAGCTTATGGGCGATGCGGCGCAATTACAGGGCGTAACGGTTGTTTCTTCTTCTGCTCCGACCATGAAAATGGATATTGATAAAAAGACATTTAACGTAGAAAAAAACATTGTAACGGAAGGCGGAACGGCTGTAGATGTTATGCGTAACGTGCCTTCGGTACAAGTAGATATTGATGGTAATGTGAAGATGCGGAACGCAACACCACAAATATATATTGATGGTCGTCCAACAACGTTAACCTTAGACCAGATTCCAGCCGATGCTATTCAAAGTGTGGAAGTGATAACCAATCCGTCTGCCAAGTATGATGCAAGTGGTGGCAATGCGGGCATCTTAAACATCGTATTGAAAAAGAATAAAAAATCGGGTTATAACGGAACTATCATGGCGGGTGTAGACAGTCGCGGCGGTATTAACGGCGGTGGCAATTTCAATATCCGCAAAAACAAAATAAACTTTACGGCTTCGGCAATGGTCAATCATAATGTAAGCCGCGCAACCGGCACAACAGATCGTTATACGTATGGAAACGATGCTTCGCATGTGTACCAGAATAACTTAGATAAATCGAAAGGTACGTTTGAGTTTGGTCGCCTTGGTTTGGATTATTATATCACAAATAAAACCACGCTTTCTCTTTCCGGTGTTCGCGTTCATGGCGCATTCAACCAGAACTCAACCATTACAAGCGATAGCTTGGATACCGATAAAAATATGATGAGTTATAACAACCGTTATACAACCGGCTCCAGAACTTTTAATGCGTATGGCTTGCAGGGCGGCATGGTTCATAACTTTAAAAAAGATGGTGAGCAGCTTACAGCAGATGGTAACTTTTTTTCCGGAACACATACTTCTAATTCCATCTATAATACAAATTATTTTTCGGATGATAACATCAATACAAGTAATTTACTGCAGCAGCAATTGAGTGATGGAAAGATCAGGTTCTTAACATTGCAAACTGATTATGTAAATCCGTTATCAAAAAACAGCAAGCTGGAAGCTGGTTTGCGTGCGCAGTTTCATAATCTGACCAACAATACAAACAACTACAATGCAGATTCTCTTGGCGGATTTGTAAAGAACGCAGCCGCTACCAACAACTATAAAAACAGCGATGAAGTATATGCTGCTTACGCGAGCTTTTCGAGCAGCATTAAAAAGTTTGGTTACCAGGTTGGTTTGCGTGCCGAAAGCAGCAGTTACAAAGGCGATATAACCAATACCGGCGAGCAGTTTTCAAACAAATACCCGCTTAGTTTATTTCCTTCTGTTTTCTTAAGTCAGAAGCTGAAAAAAGACCAGGAACTGCAGTTGAATTATTCAAGACGCGTGAATCGTCCGAACTTTTTCCAGTTGATTCCTTACACCGATTCAACTGATTTATCTAACATCACCAGAGGAAATCCAAACTTAGTTCCTGAGTTCACCAATTCATTTGAATTTTCATATTCAAAGACTTTTAAAGGTGGTAACAACTTGTTGATTTCCGCATATTATAAACACACCGATAATTTAATTACCCGTTACCTCGATTCTTCCTATAATTCTTCAAAACTGTATTTGATAAACACGTATGTAAATGCTGCGTCAAGTTATAATTATGGAGCCGAAATAACATCGGTAAACAATATTGCCAAGTGGTGGGATATGACAACAAACCTCAATTTATACCAGTCGAAAATCAATACAAGTAATTTAGGTACAACATCGCAGGATGCTATTTTAAGCTGGTTTGGTAAATGGAATAACAACTTTAAAATTCCAAAGAATTTTGTTATCCAGTTATCAGCCGATTATCAAAGCAAAGCCAATCTTCCGGTAACGCAAAATCAAAACCAGCAAGGACCTCCGGGACAGCAGGCACAAAGCTCTTCACAAGGTTATATCAAACCATTTTGGGGCGTTGATTTAGCGATTAGAAAAAGCTTCCTGAAACAGCAAAAAGCTTCCATTACACTCAGTGTGAATGATATTTTTAAAACGCGTTATAATGAGCAGATTTCGCAAAGCGATTTCTTCTACCAGGATTATTATCGCCTGAACAATCCGCAAACATTCCGTTTAAACTTCTCTTATCGTTTTGGCAAAATGGACTTAGGTGGCAATAAGCGCAAAACAACACAATCTTCTGCCGAGACGCCGCAAATGCAATAATAAATGGCTTGTAGCCGGTAAATACAAGTTTATATTCTGACAAACAAGTAAAGACATTATGTCTTCAAAATCCCTTCTTTTAAGAAGGGATTTTTTCTTTTTGCAGCCTTATGAAAAGCAATTCACTTTTTTGAATAAAAAATAAAAGCAGCCTTTTACTGTGTTAATAAGGGAGCAAATCAACGCCGTATTTAATTTTCTTTTTAATTATTATTGATTCAAACGTTATTATTAGATTTGTTTTACAAACTGCTTTCATTAATAAGATTTTGCCATAACAATTCTGCTATGATTGATGCATTAAAAAAAGGCGATTCAGCCGCCTTTGAACAGGTTTATTTACAGTATTGCGATAAAGTATATTCTTACTTTAAAAAGAAAACAAATTCGGAAGATGCGCAGGATTTAATGCAAACAACATTTCTCAAACTATGGCAGTACCGCAGTTCATTATCGCCTGATTATTTGCTCGATCAGCATTTGTTTCATATTGCAAAAACAGTTTTTATAGATTATCTGCGCAAACAAAACAAGACGGCTCATTTGCAGAGAGAATTGATTGCGAAAACAGGCGATTCTTTATATAACAATCCTTCGGTTGCTTACTCGGTGCTTTCACAAATCACAACTGCTTTATCAGCCATGCCGGACATTCGCCGGAAAGTTTTTGAATTAAATCGTCTGCAAGGTTATTCTTATAAAGAAGTAGCCGAACTGCTTTCCATTTCTGTAAAAGCCGTTGATAACAATCTTACCAAAGCATTAAAACAATTGAGAACGCAGGTTACCATTAGCTTGCTGTTCCTGATTCTTACCTGTCACCTGTAAAATTTTTTATTTAGAAAAGGAACTTTTTGTTCTGATGCGTATTCTTGTTTTCGTACGCTTGCAGAATGATATCAGAAGAACAGATAACACGTTTTTTTACTAAACAATGTACTGCCGAAGAAGCCGAACAGGTAGCTGCCTGGCTAAAAACGCATCCTGACATCGCAAATAAATATTTAGGCGAAACGGAATGGCAGCAAACATTTTTCGACGAAACTTTACCCAAAGAAACCTACCGGGAAATCTGGCAACAGATAGATAAAAAAATCAAAAGGATAAACAATGTTTTGCTTCTGAAACGCAGCGCTGCTGCGGCTTGTATAATAGGTTGTATGGTTGCCGGTTTTCTTTATCTTAATAAAAAAGAACTTGCTGTAACCCCAACCGCTTATAATAAAGTAAAAACAAAACCTGTAACAATCATTGATACCGAATACAACTATACAAATCAAACACGTCGTATTATTTTACCGGATCATTCCGAGATAGCTCTTTCGCCGCAATCAAAAGTTTGGTTCGATACACCTTTTGCAAAAGTGAAACGTGATATTTTTTTGCATGGCGAAGCCCGGTTTGAAGTTGCTAAAAACAAACAAAAGCCGTTTACTGTTTATGCCGCTTCTTTTTCTACCACAGCTTTGGGAACAGGTTTTATAATAAAGCAACAAGAGAACAACATTACCGTGCAATTGCTGCATGGAAAAGTGGTAATAAAAGCAACTGACAGCACAATAAAAAACTGGACAAATGTTTACCTGCTGCCAGGTCAGCAAATGAGTTATTATGATAAGAATGCGATTGCTAAAGTCAGTTTGATTGATAATAAAAAAACGACTGCTGCCCGCTCAACATCAGCATTGCATACGCAATCTGAAACTGATGACAACATTATATTTACAGGAAGTTCTATGACAGCTGTTTTGCAAAAACTTCACAGCTATTACAACGTAAACATTCAGTTTGCCGACTCTGATTTAAAGGACATCAGTTTTACCGGTGTGATTGCTAAAAAAGATTCTGTTCGGAACATTTTAAAAGTGATAACACAAATGAATGGATTGTCACTTGAAGAAAAAGATAACAGCTTTATTATTTCGAAAACAGAAACTAACAATACACAATCTATAGACAAATAAAATCTACGCTTTATGAAATGGCTTTACACGCAAAACAACTGTAAATTAAAGTGGCTGCAAATGTTGTTGCTGATATTAATTCAGCTTCCGGCATTGGCGCAGGAAGGTACGGCATCGCTTACCGGAACGGTATTAAATGAAAACGGCGATCCTTTGTCCGGCGTTACCGTATTGGCAGCCAGCACATCCGGCAACGAAAGATTTACGACCTTAACTTCCGATCGAGGTATATTCACATTTCAACGGTTAAAAGTCGGCAGCACGTATTCGTTCACATCAACGTATATTGGCTATCAGGACAATGTAGTTGGCTCTTTTACCATAAAAAGCGGCAGCAATTCGTTGCTTGTAAAATTAACTGCCAGCAACAATGTACTCGACCAGGTAGTGGTGATTGGTTATGGCACACAAAAGCGTGAAACCGTTACTGGTTCTATTGCAACCGTTACAGCCAAAGATTTTAATAGCGGACAGATAAACGACCCGATCACATTAATTTCCGGAAAAGTGGCTGGACTTTCATTGAGCAATACAAACAGAAGCGATCCAAATGCTGGCGCCGATTTTTCTTTACGCGGACCAGCTACTGCAACAGGTTATAATGCAGGTCCGTTGGTTGTAATTGATGGGGTGCCGGGCGGCGATTTACAAACCATTGCCCCGAATGATATTGCTTCCATTGATGTATTGAAAGATGGATCAGCTGCATCCATTTATGGTTCCCGTGCTACGGCCGGCGTTATTATCGTTACTACAAAACGAGGAAAAGCCGGAGCCGTAAAAGTGAATTATAGTGGTTATGTAACCACATCAACCATTTATAAAAAATATGATGTTTTAAGTGCAGATCAATACAAGTCTTTAGGCGCTCAATTACAGGACGGAGGCAATGATGTTATCATTGATAATCAGGGCGGTAACACAAACTGGTTTGATGCCGTTACCAGAACACCTGTTACGCACTCGCATAATCTTTCGTTAAGTGGCGGCACTGAAAAAACAACTTATTACGGCTCTATCAATTACCGCAATATCCAGGGCATTGACATCAGATCGAAAAGAGAATTTGTAAACGGAACGTTTCGTTTAAATACAAAAGCACTTAAAGACAAGTTGGATTTTGGTTTGATTATCGTGAATTCATTCGATACAAAAAGCTTCGCGAATTATGGAGCCATCGCACATTCGTTAGATCAGAATCCTACCTATAAAATTTATAATGATGATGGCAGTTTTTTTCAGAATGATGATCCGACAGGTTTTCACTTAATGTGGAACCCGGTTGCCAACATTTATCAAAACAGTTATAACAATAAAGAAAACCGGTTTTTAGGAACCGTGAATGCGGGTTATCATATCCTTCCTTCCTTAACAGCCAATGTTACGTATTCATTAACCAAGCAGAATTATCTGAACGGATCTTTCTCTGATATTGATGATTATTTTCAGTTAATAAATGGAACAAACGGAACCGCTTCACGTTCTGAAAGTAACACAACGAATAACATACTTGAAACCACATTAAACTTTGATAAATCGTTCGGCGATCATCATGTAAATGTAGTAGCAGGTTATTCTTACCAGGATATTTTTAATGAAGGATTTAGCGCAGGTAACAATAATTTTATTACCAATGCTTACGGCTATAACAACCTCGGTGCAGGTATCGCATTAACCACGCTGAATCCATCTATTAATCGAAGCGGGCTGCTTAATAATTTGGGAAGTTATGCAGATGAAAGAACCATACTTGCTTATTTTGGCAGAGTCATTTATGATTACAAACAAAAATATTTATTGAATGTAAGCATCAGAAGAGAAGGCGCTTCTGTGTTAGGAGTAGATAATAAATGGGGCAGCTTTCCCGGCGTTTCTGCAGGATGGATTTTAAGCAAAGAGAATTTTCTTGCGGCTTCAAATGCTGTAAAATTTTTGAAACTGCGTGCCGGATATGGTGTTACGGGCAATCAGAATGCATTAAATCCGTACCAGTCTTTGGCGACTATCGGACCTGTTTACGGTGCCGCTCAAAGTGGTTATTTGGGAACGCCCGAAGGGGGGAACTGGATTACTGGTTATGGACCAAACATCAATGCAAATCCGTTATTAAAGTGGGAAACAAAGTATGAAACCAACATCGGTGTAGATTTTACTTTATTTAAAAGCGGATGGTTAAATGGTTCTCTGGATGTGTATGACAGGCGCATTAAAAATCTGATCGGCAACTATCCGGCGCAGCTTCCTTCACAAATTCAAACCAGCACGTTTGCCAATGCCGGAACCATGGATAACAAAGGCATAGAACTGTTGCTAAACGCAAAGCTTATATCTGCCAAACATTTTTCGTGGAGCGTAATTGCTACCGGCGCGTATAACAAAAACGAAATCCTTTCTGTTTCAAGCGACCAGTTTCATGGCGGCGCAGTTGATATAACAAGAGTAGCAGAAGGTGTCTACATTCAAAGATTGGCACCAGGTCAACCAGTGGCTGTATTTTACGGGCCTGTGTTTGATAAGCTGGAAGATGGCAAATGGCGATTTTTATCAAAGAATAAAGAATCAATTACGAGCGATGAACTCTCGCCGGACGATTATCAATATCTTGGCAACAGCATTCCAAAATATACATTCGGTTTAACCAATAATTTTTCAATCGGAAGGTTTGATGTTTCTATCTTAATGAAAGGCGCTGCGGGTTTCAAAGCCGTGAATGCAAAACGAATGTTTCATGAAAATCTGAACTTTTATTCAAGAAATAATTTGTTTACATCGGCCTTAAAAACAACCCTTAACGATGCGCAGATATTTTCAAGTTATTATATTGAAAACGGAGCCTACGCAAAAATTGAAAACCTGAACATCGGGTACACAATACCGATTAAAAAATCTGCTTACATTCAAAACGTACATCTCTATGCAACAGCTTCTAACCTGTTTACGGTAACAGGATTTTCGGGTGTTGATCCTGAATTGCAGATCAATTATTATCCGCCCGATTTATCGCAGGAAACTGATAACGGTCCCGGGCTGGAATCGAATTACAGCTATTATCCAAGCACAAGAATTTTCACTTTTGGCGTTGATATCAACTTTTAATTCTATCATTTATTCTGTATGAAAAAGAGTTTTTATAATATAACAATCATTCTCGCTTCAGCCATAGTTATATGCGCTACAAGTTGCAGTAAAAAGCTTGATGAAAAATTATATGGTTCTACCACAGCAAACAGTTTTTACAAAAGCGCAGACCAGATTACAGCCGCTTATATATTGCCTTACAGTTATCTGCAAACACATATTTACCAGGTACATTTTCAGGATGTTGAATTTGTTACGGATGAAGCCTGCGTACCTGTTTTATATGGTTATGTTGATCAGGGCGGACAATGGATACGCTTTCACAAACATACCTGGAGCGCACAAGATCCCTGGATACTTACAGAATGGCAGGATTTATACCAGGCAATCGGTTACAGCAGCAATTTCATTACGAACATCAGAAACATAGATGTAAGCTCGTTTAACCTGCCGGTAAGTAAAGAGCAAATGATTGCTGAAATACGCATGGTTCGTGCGTTACATTATTATTGGGCGCTGAGCGAGTTTGGTAATATTCCGGTTGTTGATTCGGTAGGTGCGCCAAATCCAACCAACAGCACGCCTGCGCAAGCTTTTTCTTTTATTGAAAATGAAATAAAAGAAAGCATTCCTGATTTAAGTGAAAAAGGCGATGATAACTGGTACGGTCATTTTACAAAAACAGCCGCTTATACATTGCTTGCCAAATTGTATTTGAATGCACAGGCAATCACGGGTGAAGATCATTACCAGGATTGTATTGTTGCCTGCGATTCTGTTATCAACTCAGGCATGTATTCTTTGGATGAAAACTGGAACGATCCGTTTCGAGTTCATAACGAAAGCAGCAATGAAAATATTTATGTCGTTCCGTTCGATGCGAACAATGCGCAGCAATTCAATTTTATTGAACAAAACATCCATGAAAATATAGCTGCATATAAACATGGCGCCGATTACGGCTGGCGTAAAATAAGCACACAGGAATCTTTCTTCAACTTGTTTTCAAAAAATGATAAACGCATCAATCAATGGCTATACGGACCACAAACTTATGCGGACGAAAACGGCGATGAACAGCCGGTGCCTTCCTGGGAAACCGACTATAGCACGGATCCTCCGGACATTGATCCGCTAATTATCAATCCTCATATTGAAGACTTACAAAATGCCGATGATAAAGAAGGTGTGATGAATGTAAAGTACGAAATTGAAGATGGTCTTAACTATGGCAGCAATGGTATTGTTGATATGAATAATGATATGGTGGTGTTTCGTTATGCAGATATTTTGATGATGAAAGCCGAGTGTGAAATGCGGTTAAATATCAACAAAGCAGATGCAGTAAATCTTGTAAACAGCGTTAGGGCAAGAAGCTTTGCCGAAAACGATCCGAAAGCAAAATACACGACATCTACCTTAACGATGGATGAACTGCTGAACGAGCGTGGTCGCGAGTTTGCTTACGAAATGTTTCGCCGCGAAGACCTGATTCGCTTCGGAAAATTTGAAGATGCCTGGTGGGAAAAAGATGCAGAAAGTGATAAGCATAATGAGCTATTTCCCATACCAAATACGGTTCTTACGGCAAATCCATCATTAAAACAAAATCCGGGTTATTAATTTATATATTTAATCAAACATCTTGATTGTTGATATGAAAAAAATCGGCTTCATCAGCGCAGCACTGTTTTCTGTTTTCATTTGGTTCGCCTGCAATAATGATAAGGAGCAAACAAACTATAATAGCTGGGAAAAAGCAACCGGCAATTCAGACGGAAATAAATACTCTTCGTTAACCCAGATTGATACAAGTAATGTAAGCCAGTTGCAGGTTGCGTGGGAATTTCATACCGGCGATATGGATACCGCTGCGCATTCGCAGATACAATGCAATCCGATTATTGTTGGTGGTGTTATGTACTTCACATCGCCGATGCTAAAAGTGTTTGCAGTAGATGCAGCAACCGGCAAACAAAAATGGGTGTACTCGCCATACGATACTGTTACGGAAGATAAAAACGGTCACTTCAACTTAAACAACAATCGCGGTGTCACGTATTGGAGCGATGGAAAAGAAGATAAGAGAATTTTTTACGCAGCAGGTACGTATCTCACTTGTATTAATGCTAATACAGGCAAGATAACAACCAGCTTTGGCAGCAACGGAAAAGTCGATTTGCATGATGGGCTTCAAATGGATGGCGTAAAAGATTTGTTTGTAACCGAAACCTCGCCGCCGTCTGTTTATAAAGATTTGTTGATTGCAGGCACAAGAGTAAGCGAAGGCATGGATGCCGCGCCCGGCGATATTCGCGCTTATAATGCAAAGACAGGAAAGATTGCGTGGCAGTTTCATACCATACCGCATCCCGGCGAAGCTGGCTATGAAACATGGGAAGATAAGACCGCGTATAAATATACCGGCGGCGCCAACAACTGGATGGGAATGACGATAGATCAAAAACGCGGTATTGCTTACATTCCGATTGGTTCGGCTTCTATGGATTTTTATGGTGGAAAAAGAAAAGGTTCCAACTTATTTGCCGATTGTATGCTGGCGCTTGATGCTGCAACCGGAAAAGAAAAATGGCATTTTCAATACCTGCATCATGATACGTGGGATTACGATCCGTCATCAGCGCCGGTGTTATTAACTGTAAATCATGATGGCAAAAAGATTGACGCAGTAGCGCAAACTACAAAAACAGGTTTTGTGTATGTGTTTGATCGTGATAACGGAAATCCTTTATTTCCGGTTGTAGAAACACCTATGGATACAGTAACTGATTTGATTGGAGAAAAGCTCTGGCCAACACAACCTATTCCGCAAAAACCGGCGCCATTTGTAAGACAAGTGCTAACACAAAACGATGTCAATCTCAATCTGCCAAAGAACGAATATGATTCGGTAAAAAAATTATTAGGCGTTGTTCATACCGGCAGAATGTTTACACCGCAATCAAAAACAGGAACCATCATTTTTCCCGGCTTTGATGGTGGCGCCGAATATGGCGGACCTGCGGTTGACCCGGAAACCGGCGTGTTATATACCAACGATAATCAAATGGCGTGGATTCTTCAGATGTTTGATATTGATCCAGCCGAACATCAGGAAACGTTTGAACAAGCGGGTCCTCGTTTATATAAAGCCAATTGTATGGCTTGCCATGGACCGGACAGAAAAGGCGGCGGCAATTATCCTTCTATTGTTGATATCAATAAAAAACTGGATAAAGATCAGTTCATCTCTTTCATTAATGTAGGCAGAAGAATGATGCCTGCGTTCCTTTATCTTCCTGAATCAGATAAAGAAGCCATCGCTTCTTATGTGTTGAATTTAAAAAGCGAGAAAAGCCGGAAGTATGTGTCTAAATTAACCGCGATTGATTCTTTCAGGGCTTTGCCTTACGAAATTTCGGGCTATAATAAATTTTACACAAAAAGCGGTTTGCCCGGTTTGTCGGCACCGTGGGGCGTTCTCAATGCAATTGATTTAAACAGCGGCGAATACGTTTGGAAACAGCCGTTTGGCGAAAACCAATTTCCTAATGCGCCAGCCAATACAGGCTGCGAAAATTACGGCGGACCGATTATTACCAAAGGTGGTTTGTTAATCGTGGGTGCCACCAAAGACGGTATGTTCAGAGCCTATAATAAACGTACCGGCAAATTGCTGTGGCAAACCAAATTGCCTGCAGCGGCTTTTTCTACACCGGCAACGTATGAAGTGAATGGAAAACAATATGTGGTGATAGCCTGCGGTGGTGGAAAATTAGGAACTAAATCAGGCGATAGTTATGTAGCCTTTGCGTTGCCTGATAAAGCGCAAACGGTTGCAAAGTAATGAATGAATTTATGTGCCGTAGGCAGAACCTGTTTGTAGCAGTAGCAGGAAGTGATGTACAAAACGATTGAAAATGCTCCGTAGGAGCACAAACAAACACTATAAATTTATTTTTTCTACAAACAGAATAGCCCCGAAGGGGCAAGTATAAAAACAATATTTATTCATCATAAAATACAAACCGATGAATAAAAAAATATAATTGCAATGCAAACTCAATCATCATTAAACATCTCTTTAGGGGTTGGGAGTTCACGTCGCCATTTTATTAAGCAAGCCGGTTGTTTGGCGGGCGCTGCTTTAGTAAGTGGTATTGATGCCTTTGCAAATCAACGTTCCACCAAAATATTCCTGGCTGGTCATCTGTGGGCGTATGCCAGCCGTTATCCGCCCAACTGGGATTGTACGCCGATACTCGATACCATTTTCAGTGATATGAAATATGCGGGCTTGGATGGCATTGAAATCATGGAATCGTTGCTTCATCACAATGATGCGGTTCAGCGTTTTACTGATTTGATTGGTAAGCATAACATACCTGTTATCGGCACATCATATTACAATGATATGTGGGATAAAAATCAGCAAACAGCAATACTGGAAGATGTGGAATTAACGGTAAGCCGCTTGCATCAAATCGGTGCCACGATGATTGGTATTTCTGTTGGCGATGCGGAGCGACAAAAGACAGAAGATGAGCTGGAAGTACAAGCCGAAACTCTGAAGAAAGTAATGACGATTTGCAGTAAGTACGATGTGCAGCCAAACCTGCACAATCATACGTATGAGATGGCGTATAATATGGTTGATTTTAAAAGTAACGTTACCAAAGTGCCGGATATAAAATTAGGTCCTGATTTAAACTGGCTCGTTCGCAGTAAAGTTGACCCGGTTTGGTTTATCAATACGTACGGGCATCGCATGGTGTTCATGCACATTCGCGACCAGGATAGGAGCGGTAAATGGACAGAAACCGTTGGTAGCGGAACAACCGATTTTAAAGCCATTGCAAACGCTTTGAAAAAGTTAAATTATAATGGTAAAGCAGCGATAGAACTTGCCTTTGATTCGCCACCCAAAAACGAAGTAAAGAAAGACTTTAAAATCAGCCGAGAATATGTTGAAAAGACATTCGGCTGGAGTTGAACCACGGAGACACAACGCCACGGAGTAACACAGCGTTGTTTTATCTCCTCCGTGTTTCTCTGTGCTCTTCATGCCTCTGTGGCAAACAAAAAACAAATTATGGGTTTCACTAACGATAGCACCAAACAAATTAATCTCAACACGAAAGGTATTGCCCAAAATACCTTTGATGCCATTGTAGTTGGCAGTGGCATCAGCGGTGGCTGGGCTGCCAAAGAATTGTGTGAGAAAGGCTTGAAAACATTGGTGTTGGAGCGTGGCAGAAATGTAGAACATATCAAAGATTACCCGACAGCTACAATCGATTTATGGCAGTTCAAATATCGCAACAATGTATTGCCGAAACAGTTGCTTGACGATAACCCGGTTGCGGCGCGTTGTTATGCCTTTACCGAAGCGACAGAACATTTTTTTGTAAAAGATAAAACACATCCGTACGTACAGGAGAAACCTTTCGATTGGATAAAAGGTTATCAGGTTGGCGGTAAGAGTTTGATATGGGGAAGATGGACGCAACGCTGGAGCGATCTTGACTTTGAAGCCAATGCAAAACAAGGTATTGGCGTTGATTGGCCAATACGATATAAAGACATTGCGCCGTGGTACAGTTATGTAGAAAAGTTTGTTGGAATCAGTGGTAATAAAGATGGCATTCCGCATTTGCCCGATGGCGAATTTATGCCGCCAATGGAACTGAATGCGATTGAAAAACATTTACAAAAAAGTATTTCAGATAACTTTCCGGGCAGGCAGTTAATAACTTCACGTACGGCGAATATCACCAAAGAATTGCCGGGAAGAACCGCTTGCCAATACAGGAATATGTGTGCCAGGGGTTGTCCGTTCGGCGCTTATTTCAGCAGCAATTCAGCAACACTGCCGGCTGCAAAAGCAACCGGCAACTTAACGCTGCAACCCTTCACTGTTGTGCATTCTATCATTTATGATGAAGCTACGCAAAAAGCAAAAGGCGTTCGTGTTATTGATACCAATACAAAAAAAACAACTGAGTATTTTGCCAAAATCATTTTTGTAAATGCAGGCACATTAAATACGACTTTGCTGTTATTAAATTCTACTTCATCACGTTTCCCGAATGGCTTTGGAAATGATAGTAATGTATTAGGTCATTACCTGATGGATCATAATTATCGCGGTCATATCGAAGGCGGTTTTGAAGGCTTGCAGGATGTATATTATTATGGCAGAAAACCAACCGGCGTTTACATACCGCGTTTCAGAAATGTAAACAATGATAAGCGTACTGATTTTATTCGCGGCTATGCCATTGCTGCAGGTGGTTACCGAAGCACAGGCGTAGATAACGGCTCTATCGGCGCTGATTATAAAGAAGGATTAACGCAGGCCGGACAATGGGGAATCTGGATGAATGCCATGGGCGAATGTTTGCCTTATGAAGATAATAAAATATGGTTAGATAAAGATAAAAAAGATGAGTGGGGAATGCCTTTGCTTCATATCAGTTGCGAGTATAAAGACAATGAATTAACCATGTTGAAAGATGCGCTGGCAACCAGCTCTGAAATGCTTGAAAAAGCTGGTTTTACCAACATTGATGCGTATGACAGCAACCAGGCGCCGGGACAAGGCATTCACGAAATGGGAACCGCCCGCATGGGCAAAGATCCAAAGACTTCGATGCTGAATGGAAATAACCAAATCTGGTCGGCCAAAAATGTATTCGTTACCGATGGTTCTTGTATGGCTTCTACAGCTTGTCAGAATCCATCGTTAACATATATGGCATTAACTGCAAGAGCCGCCGATTTTGCCGTAAACGAATTGAAGAAACAAAACTTATAAATCATACTCATCTTATTACCTATTACTTAATACAATCATCAAAAAAGATGAAACCAAAGATTGTTATTGCCGGAAGTTCTAACACCGATATGGTCATCAAAACAAAACATTTGCCTTTGCCCGGCGAAACGGTATTGGGTGGAAATTTTTTTATGAATGCCGGTGGCAAAGGCGCTAATCAGGCAGTAGCAGCCGCGCGTTTGGATGGACACGTTACGTTCATCGCAAAGATTGGTAATGATGTATTTGGTAAAGAAGCTAAAGAGGGATTGATAAAAGAAAACATCAACACCAAATATGTTTTTACAGATGAGATAAATGCCTCCGGCATTGCACTGATAACCGTTGATGAAGAAGGCGAAAATTGTATTGCTGTAGCATCGGGCGCGAATGCAGCTTTAGATGTTGATGATATTAACAAAGCGAAAAGCGCAATTGAAGAAGCTGATATTGTTTTGGTTCAGCTGGAAATACCTTTACAAACCGTTACACATGTTGTACAAATGGCTTCGGACAGTCATAAAAAAATTATATTGAACCCCGCGCCTGCTATGGCTTTGCCGGATGAGATTTATAAAAAATTATTTATCATCACACCCAACCAAAAAGAAGCATCTATGCTAAGCGGGATTCCGATTGATGGATTAGAATCGCTTAAAAAAATGCTTGATTTTTTTATAGAGAAAGGTGTAACGTATGTTATTATTACAACCGGCGAATCGGGTGTGCTGTGGTCAGATAAAAACAATCATAGGATAGTAACAGCACCGCGCGTAAAAGCTGTAGATACAACAGCTGCCGGTGATGTATTTAATGGTGCACTGGCGGTTGCTTTGGCGGAAGAAAAACAGATAACAGAAGCCATTCATTTTGCTATTTGGGCAGCTGCCCTTTCTGTTACCAGGTTAGGCGCGCAATCATCAGCACCGAACCGTCATGAGGTAGAATCGTTTATGCAAAAATTTACACAATTACAATAAGCTGTTCTTATGTTTATCATAGAAAATTATAGCACTGCGGTATTGTTTTGCATCGTTACAATGTTATGCTGGGGTTCGTGGGCAAATACGCAAAAGCTGGCTGTTAAAACCTGGCGCTTCGAATTGTTTTACTGGGATTATGTGATTGGAATTTTGCTCTTTTCTTTACTCTTCGCTTTTACGTTAGGTAGTTACGGAAATGAAGGCAGAAGCTTTTTGACAGATTTGCAGCAAGCAGACAGAAGCAATATTATCAGTGCATTTACAGGTGGTATTATTTTCAATGCTGCGAATATTTTATTAGGTGCTGCCATAAGCATTGCAGGTCTTGCCGTTGCCTTTCCGGTTGGCATTGGCATCGCTCTCGTATTGGGCGTTTTTATAAATTATTATGCTAGGCAGAAAGGCGACGTGGCTTTTTTATTTGCCGGTGTTTTATTTGTTTTTGTGGCTATTATTTTAAACGCAATCGCTTATAAAAAGAAAGGAATCAGCAATGCCGTTACTACAAAAGGAATTCTTCTTTCAGTGGTTGCCGGTGTATTGATGTCTTTCTTTTATCGCTTTATTGCTGCTTCCATGGACATCAATAATTTTGAATCGCCCGCCGTTGGAAAGATGACGTCTTATACAGCGGTTGTTGTTTTTTCAACCGGAATTTTGGCCTCTAATTTTTTGTTCAATAGCATTATAATGCGAAAGCCGGTTAGTGGTTTGCCGGTGAGTTATAAAGATTATTTTAAGGGCAATTTCAGTACGCATTTCATTGGTATTTTAGGTGGCATTATCTGGGGAATCGGCAACTCTTTTAACTTGCTTGCATCGGGCAAAGCGGGTCCTGCTATTTCGTATGGTCTGGGGCAGGGAGCCACGCTGGTTGCCGCTGCCTGGGGCGTATTTATCTGGAAAGAATTTTCGCCGTTTACTCCAACAACCAGGCAATTAATTATAGCTATGTTTCTCTTCTTTATAGTTGGTATTGCTTTAATTATTTATGCGGGTTTATAATAAGATTGCCATAAAAGCGCAAAGACAATATAAAGGAAAATAAACTTCGTGTCTTTATGACTTCACAGCAAAACGATTTCTTAAAAATTCATGTAAAATAATATGTTGAAAGGCTTGATCACACTATTCATTTGCTG
>CBDATZ010000038.1:0-335392 GCA_965199845.1 Ilyomonas sp. | reverse complement strand
CCTTACTTTTTTCAAGATCCACATGACAGGTTTTTGTCCCCCTTGATTGGCTCTTAAAGGCACTTCCAACTGAATGCCTGCCGCCTCAAATAAATTTATCTGATGCTCTCTTCCAATATATCCTTTATCACCCGTTAGGATGCAATTGCTGAACAACTCTTTTACGTCATGCAAGTAATGTACATCATGCACACTTGCCTTAGTTAAATCCAATGATTGTATAACACCTGCCGCTGAACAAACGCTGTGCAATTTATAGCCGTAGAAATATTTTTTCTGTGATGCACAGTAGCCCTTGTCCGGGCGGTGGCACAGGGATTCTTTACCCATTTTATTTCTTTGTTCTCTTGATAATTTACAAATTTCAAGTGGCATGGAATCAATTGCAAATACATCTGATAGTCTGTTAAGCCGCTCTGATAGCAGGTTTCGCACATCTTCCGTTTTTTCAAACAACAGTTTTCTCCGGTCATTATATTGTCTGCGGCTAATCAAATTTTCAAACTCGTTCGCATATTCTTTGTTCAATTTGGAAAACAAATAATTCTCACTGTCAATGCTTAAACATTCTGCTGTAAGGCTTAATGCGATCACTTCAATATCAGAAAATTTTGGCACGGTGCCACGCCGTAAATAATTGCCCTTCTCATTTATTTCATCACTTAAAATATCTTTTATCACCACAATAATTTTATCGAAATTTGTTTTGATGTTGTGCATGTTGCATTCGTAAGTTTAGTCACTCATGTAGACAACTGCACAGCATTTATTGTTGCTGACTATTCAAATTAACTCCGCCAACAGGTTGTATTTATCTTTTACAATGCAAAAGGTGTTAAAGAAAACGAGGTAACAAATAGTGGCAAATGATTTGTTCTTTCACTTATCTAAATGTATTGTTATGACTAAAGAAAAATATGAAGAGAACAAACAGAATCCGGGTAATGAAGATGCAGCTGTGAAACCCGATCCGGAAACGCTGAACACCACAGACCCGCAGGAACACATGGAAGGTCCGCTTTCTTCACTGGTTAAAAAAGCAGAAGATAGTTTTGATAAAAAGAGTTCAGCTAATGATTCGAGTAAACAATAGTGAACATAAAAACGCTGCACATTTTAGTAGAATGTGCAGCGTTTTTTATGTTTAGAATTTACACAAGCTTCATATTCACCGGATCCCAATTGATGATTTTCTTTTGAAAGTAACTTTCGTTACAAGCCAGTGCCGGCGCGGCGGCGCGAAGTCCAAATACCGAATCTTCTACCACAGGTTTTCCCATTCGAACGGAATCGAAAAAGTTGGTTAAATGATCTAAATGATCACTGTATCCTTCTGGCGCTTTAAAGTTGATATCGTCTTTTTTAGGTCGCTTCTTTTGCGCTTCTGTCCACTTGGCATCATACTCTTTTTGCATCTCATCCTGCATCTGTTTGGAGAATGTAAAAACAGAATCGTAACCGCCAAAACCCGGGGCTTCGGGCATTAAACTATGCGTGATAAGAAGATTGTTTCCTTTCACATCAATTACACCTTCCGAACCAATCAAACGAATCACTTCTTCACCGCCGGTTCCACTAATAAAATTAACCTGCAGCGTTAACTGAAAAGCCGGGTGTTCGGGCGAATCGGGATATTGCATAATACCTGTCATTACATCGGGCATATTGCGTCCATCTTTCCAGTAAGACATTTGCCCGCTGCTGAATATTTTTTCGGGACCTTTCGAATTCGTCATAAAATGTGTTCCGCTCAGCAAATGAATAAACAAGTCGCCGGCAACGCCTGTACCGACTTCTTTAAACGCCCGCCACCAGAAAAATTTCTTTGAATCGTATGGCATTTTTTCGGTTACTTCTATAAACTTTTCCCAGTCTGTTGTTTCCGGCGAAGCATCTTTTGGTATGGTATATTCCCAGGCGCCAATAGACCCTTGCCTGTCGTACACCGCATTCACCATATTGAGTTTACCAATTTCGCCTGCGGCTAATAATTCTTTTGCTTTTGCAAGCGCAATACTGCTTACACGCTGGCTGCCAACCTGCATAACTTTGCCCGATTTTTTATGCGTCTCAATTACACCTGCGCCTTCACTTATTTTATATACCATCGGCTTTTCGCAATACACCGCTTTTCCTTTTAGCAAAGCTTCTTTGGTAATTCGCGCATGCCAGCAATCGGTTGTCGCAATAATGACGGCATCAACATCTTTTTTGTCTAAAATGTCCTGGTAATTACGGGTTGTAAAAATATCATTCCCATACATCTCTTTTGCATTCTGAAGACGACCTGTATATAAATCGCAAACGCCCGCCAGCTCTACGCCCGGCACTTTTAACGCAGTGCCTAAATCGGAATGACCTTGTATGCCAAACCCAATCACAGCAACGCGTACAGCATTAGCAGAAGATATTTTTTTTTCATAAAATAAAGTTCTTTGTTCTGCTTTTTCTTTAGCTGCCATACTGCTTAACGGCGATACGGCGGCAAGCAAACTGGTAGCGCCGATTTGCTGTAAAAATTTTCTGCGCGAAGCCTGGTTTTGTTTTACTGGCATACAACAAGTTTTTCATTTAATAATTCTGTTAAAGTAAAGAATTATTATTTAGAAACATCACTTTCGGTTTCCTTTATTCTTTCAAATTATATTTATTGAAAAGAAAAGATGATTGTAAATAAAAATCTCTGTCACAAATAAATTACGACAGAGATTGAACATCTTTTTAAGAAAAGCTATTGGTTGAGAAAAGTGATTAACCCGGCTAAAAAAGCTTCATCACGATCTTCATTTTTATGCTGGTCAAAATATTGATTCATCCTGCTTTCTTCATCATTCAAAACTTCTTTTACTGATTTCGGTTTTAGTGTTACCTGTTTTGAAGTTTTGCCGCCCGGCATCACAATAAAATAAATGCTTTGGTCTAAATATTCATCATACCTGTTACCAGATTCAATGATACCGGAACTAAAATAATCTGCCGCTTTAAAACTGGTTTTAAACTGTTTGTAAAGTGCATATTTGCTATTGCTGTTTCCGGCAAGTTGCAAATAAAACCGCAGCGAATCAATTGCTTTTACATGATGAAACGGATACGATTTATTTAAGTCTGACAATACAAAAGATTGAATACCGATAGGTGCTACCGACATAATATCAATTTTGTTTTGGGTAACAATTAAATTACCGGTCATTTTATCTACATTAAACAACATAGCGCCCGATTCTACTTTATTTCCCTGCGCATCAATCATGCTATCGCCTTTTACCCAGGTATTAAATAAAAAACGTTCGCCTTTTGTATTAGGCAAATTATTAAATGCATTTATAGGCGCAGGTTTGCCGGAAGCGTCGTTGTCTCCTGTTCTTACATGCGTTCGCGACATGTACTGGCTGAAATTGCTGTTAGAGGAACCATAACCGATTGGCGCGGCTAATTGCGCATGAGCCATTATAAAAGTCAGGACAGTTAGTACAGAAAGAAAGCCTTTTTTTATCACTATATTTTATTATGAAATTATAATACAACGATACACGAATCTTATTTAGGAATCAAATTGTTTTCGGTGCAACCGTTATTGTAACAAGTCAATAATACGGCTGGTAAATCAGGCTTAGCAAATCATTTATCACTTATATTACACCACAAATAAAAGTGATGAAAAGAATCGTTGGCAGCTTAGTTATGACTTTTTTTGTTTTCTATGCACATGCCCAGAATTTTGAAGGTAAAATTGTATATGCAAACAGTTATAAAAGTAAAAATGCAAACCTTACAACCGAACAACTAACAAGTATGATGGGTGATACAGAAGAGTATTATATAAGCAACGGGCGCGAGAGAACCGTTATGAACGGAACGGTATTTCAATGGCAGTTATATGTAAGAGAAGAAAATAAATTATATACCAAAGTCAGTAATTACGAAACGGTTTTATGGAACGATGGCGCTGAAAATAAAGACACGGTTTTAACAACGGAAATTGTAAAAAATGTAGGCACAATTCTTCATTATCCCTGCGATGTATTGATTCTGACAACAAACAGCGGCACAGAAAAATATTATTACAGCGATTCGCTACAGCTTAACGCTGACTTGTATAAACAACATGCTTATGGCAACTGGAATACCGTTGTTTCATTAACACATGCAATGCCTTTAAAAATGATTTTGGATAAAAAAGATATTTATGCAGAAATGATAGCTACCTCTGTAACATCAACAAAACTGGATGATAGTTTATTTGTTTTGCCGCCGGGTACAAAATCTGTAAAAAGTCCTTTTTAAAAGGAGCCATTTTAAACCAGATATTTTTATTTACACTTCAATAAATCAACAATGAAACAACTGATTTTGATAGCTTGTTTGTGTTGCACAGGAAAGCTATTTGCGCAAATTTCAAACAGCATTTCACCGGCAGATAAAGTGTACGGACTTTCAAAGTTCTGGCAGGAAGTGAATTACAATTTTGTTTACCTGAATAAAGTTGACCGCGCTATGTGGGACAGCACTTACAAAGCCATGATTCCATTGGTTGAAAAAAGCGCGAACGATTATGAATATTACAGGCTGTTGCAAAAGTTTTGCGCTTTGCTTCACGATGGTCATACTAATGTTTGGTTTCCGCCGGAAGTTGATAAGCTGATACTAACAAAAATGTTTGGCGATTATTGGTTTGGCCTGGAAAATATAGAAGGAAAAGCCATCGTTACGGCAACGTTACAATCGAAACGTAAAGAAATGCCGATTGGCAGCGAAGTGATTGAAGTAAATGGTTTGTCAACGGAAAGATATTTAACTGATAGCGTAGAACCTTACATCTCGAGTTCTACTGATTATGTATTAAAAGACTGGGGCATTGCCAACCTTTTACAAGGCATAACAGGCGCATCATACAATATAAAAATAAAACAGCCCGGTGGTAAAATTATCTCGCTTAAACTAACACATACAAGAACAGCTGATACAAGCTTTTATCCGCCTTTACATAACGATTCTTTATTAGAAACAAAATGGTATAAAGACGATATTGCTTATGTAGCTCTGAACTCTTTTGGTGATGAAAAAATAGATACACTTTTCGAAAATGCATTGCCACAATTATACAAAGCCAAAGCCTTAATTATAGACCTGCGAAAGAATGGCGGCGGTAGTACAAACATTGGCACTTCGATATTGCAGTATCTTACAAATGATACCATTTTTCAGCATTCGCGATATTTTACAAGACAGAACTTATCTGCATTTAAAGCCTGGGGTAAATATGTAGAACCGAAAGATACAATCAATAATGCGTGGAATAAAAAAGCCTGGCTTTACTATCATGATAGCATGTATTATTCATTTGATTACGCACCTGATACCATTCATCTGGACGCGAAAAGATTGGTAGTGCCAACCGCAGTTTTAATAAGCAGCAACACCGCTTCGGCAGCCGAAGATTTTTTAATTGCAGCCGACAATCAAAAGCATTTTATTAAGATTGGCGAACGTTCTTTTGGCAGCACCGGTCAGCCGTTTTTATTTGCTATGCCGGGTGGTGGAAATGCGCGTGTTTGCACCAAGCAAGATACATATCCGGATGGCCGGGAGTTTGTTGGTTATGGTATAAAACCTGATATTGAAGTAACAGCAACCGTGAACGATTTTATGACAGGTAACGATCCTGTTTTGAAAAAAGCTTTGGATTATTTAGGCAATCAAATTAAAAACAATAAGAAGTAAATTTCTATTGATTTTCTTTCTATAAAACAGCATTTATAATAACATGAAATTCATCCTCTCTTATTGCTGCCTCCTGTTTACGATGCCAGCATTTTCTCAACCGGCAACAACCGATTCTGCTTATATAAAAGACAATTACACAAAGAAAGAATATTATATTGCTATGCGCGATGGCGTGAAATTATTCACCAGTATTTATATCCCGAAAGACACAACGCAATCGTACCCGTTTCTTATCAACAGAACGCCGTATTCGGTAGCGCCTTATGGAGAAAACAACTATAAAAAACGTATCGGGCCAAATCGTCTTTTCATACATGAAAAATACATTTTTGTAAACCAGGATGTTCGTGGCAGGCACTTGAGTGAAGGGCATTTTCGTGAAATGACTCCGGCGATTACTAACAAAAAAGACAGCACGCAAACAGATGAAAGCAGCGACACGTATGATACGATTGACTGGCTGCTAAAAAACATTAGTCATAACAATGGCAAAGCCGGTATATATGGCATTTCATATCCCGGTTTTTATGCAACCGCATCTTTGCCAAATGCGCATCCAGCTTTGAAAGCAGCTTCGCCACAAGCGCCTGTTACTGATGAATTTGAAGGTGATGATGCGTACCATCGCGGTGCTTTTTTCCTGATGGATAATTTCAGTTTTGAAAACTTTTTTGATGCACCAAGAACGGCTCCGAGACAACAAGATCCGCCCGTAGATTCAACGTTAGAAATTACTGATGTGTATGATTTTTATTTGAAAACAGGTGCGCTGCATAATTTCAACGATTTGTATTTTCATGACAAAGCAAAAATCTGGAATGAATATCTTGAACACAATACAAAAGATGAATACTGGCAGGCGAGAAATATTCGTACACATTTACAAAATATAAAGCCGGCAACACTTGTGGTTGGTGGCTGGTTTGATGCCGAAGATATGTTTGGTGCACTCAACACATACCAGGCGATTGAGCAACAAAACAAAACCAATAATAATTATTTAGTGATGGCGCCGTGGACGCATGGCGCATGGGAAGCCAATAACTGGAACCGTTTTTCGGGATACAATTTCGGGCAGGATTTGAATGAAAAATTTCAGCAGACAGAGTTTGACTTTTTCAATTATTATCTGAAAGAAAAAGGCAAATTCAAGGCAGGTGAAGCCACCATTTTTGTAACCGGAAGTAATGAATGGAAAACATTTGCCACCTGGCCGCCAAAAGAGCTTGTCAAATCAAACTGGTGGTTGAATAAAGATCATAAATTGTTATTGCAAAAAGAAAAAACAGAAGGTAAAGATGTGTATGTTTCCGATCCTTCAAACCCGGTTCCTTATATTGATAAACGCAGCGATGACCGGATAAATGAATATATGGCGGCTGACCAATCGTTTGCTTCTAAACGAAGTGATGTTGTGTATTATCAAAGCGATGTATTGCAAAATGATATGACATTGCTTGGACCGATCACCGCAAATCTATATGTAACGCTAAGCAATACGGATGCTGACTTTGTTGTAAAAGTGATTGATGTATTGCCCGACAGCAATGCCACGCAGCAATTGGTTCGTGCAGAAATATTACGCGGAAAATTCAGGAACAGTTGGAAAAAACCGGAACCTTTTACACCAAACAAACCAACACAAGTAAAATTACAATTGAATGATATAGCGCATACATTTTTAAAAGGTCATCACATCATGATTCAAATACAAAGCAGTTGGTTTCCATTGGTTGACAGAAATCCGCAACAGTTTATGAATATCACTTCTGCGCTGGATAGCGATTATAAAAAAGAAACGATAACGATGTGGCACGATGCGCAACATCCATCCTTTATTGAAGTTGGCGAAATGAAGAATTTTTCTAAGTAAAATATATTCCTGCTTAATCAATGAGAAGCGAATAGTTATGAAGTAACAAATCAATTTAAAAGTACGCAGGTCATCATTCCGCAAATATCTTCATCAAGCACTTGAAAAATTACTTGTTTATGAAGGTTTTGTGCGGAATCTGAAGATAAAAAAACGAAGCTGTTTTATTGCTAATTTATATTACAAAACAGCCTTTATGTTGAAAGCAGATTCCACACAAAACAAATCCTTATTGTAAACTGATTTAGCTTTTCTTTTCTACACCTCGCTTTCCCAGCTCAATAACTTCACACTTCTTAATTTCTTTTTTGTCAATTACAAAACGCAATAAGGTTCTTACCTGGTGCCAGCCGTGCATTCCGGCAGCGCCGGGATTCATGTGCAGGCAATGCAGCTTTTCATCGTACATCACTTTTAATATATGCGAATGACCGGTAATAAACAGTTGCGGCTGATGAGTCATAATAGCATCTTTTACGCCGGGCGCATACTTTCCTGGATAACCACCAATGTGCTTCATAAACACTTTTACGTCCTCACAAAACAAGACAAGCTGTTCAGGAAATTCGCTTCGCACATCATAACCATCAATATTTCCATACACGCCTTGTAAGGGTTTAAAGTCACGTAATTTATTCGCTATCTCTATCGTTCCAAAATCACCGGCGTGCCATATTTCATCGCAATCTTTAAAGTGTTTAAACACTGCTTCATCCAAATAATTGTGTGTATCCGAAAGCAAACCAATTCTTGTCATCCTTTTAAACTTATCTTAGAAAACTTCGTAGCTTATTCCTTGAATCTTGGCCCTTGTATCTTGTTTCTTGTTTCTTTACTATTTATTCATCACTGCAAACATTTCTTTTGGATTCGCCTGTAAATTGGCAGCAGAACCAATTGCCGTTTCATAGTCATCGCGTTCCAAAGCATCTATTACAAGATTTACAAACTCCCTGGTTTCCATGCCGCCATGCGACTCATTTTTATCTTCTCTATGTTCATAACCAAGCTCGGTATCAACCATCGGCGGCGCTATTTCAAACACCTTTATATTCGTGCCTTTTAATTGGTAACGAAGCGATAATGTAAGCGAGTGCAAAGCCGCTTTGGTAGCGCAAAACACAGCCGCCGCAGCCAATGGCACAAACGCCAATCCGGATGTAATATTTATAATTGCCGCTTCATCTTTTACCAGTAACCGCGCCGTAAACATTTGCGTAAAATGAATCGGCGCAATAAAATTTGTTTCCGTTTCGCGGCGGATGTTTGCCAGGTCGCCGGTTGTTGTTAAATCTGCATGAAGCTGCACACCGGCATTATTAATCAGCACATTTATATCCGGATAATTTTGAAAAATCCATTCTGTCAAATCAACACGTTGCTGCGCATCTGTTACATCGCAAACTTTCGTTACAATCCCTTCATTCTGCCGCTTAATTTCAAGCAATCTGTCTTCTCTCCTGCCGCAAATAATAATCTTATTGTTCATCATATTCAATTGCCTCGCAAGCGCAAGCCCGATGCCCGACGTGCCGCCTGTAATCAAAATGGTATTTCCAGTAAGTTTCATAATATGTTATTGATGAACAAAAGGTTTCAAAAAAACTGCCACATCACTTTACATCACAGCGGGTTTGGTAAAGGAATGTTTATGTTACGCGGTTTTTATATTTCAATTCATCATTATTGAACCTGAAGATTTGTTGCTTTTTCTTTTTAACTAAAGAAAAAAGAACCAGGATTGTGCGCTTTGTTTTCGATTCGGGCAATCATTCAACATCTTCTTAAAATAAAAACTGACACATTGAAACATACAAAATGACAATCCTGCCGTACATGAATCAAAATCTGTGTCTTCCTTGTCCACAAAGCATTCTGGCTATATTCTTGCACAAGCCAGCGCACAGATTATCTATACAAATGAACACACCGAAAGCTATATATGAGCCCATGTTATCTGACATTGTGCTCAATACAAAAACAATAACAAAAGAGGAAGCCGAAAAAATATTTGGCTTTTTTAAAAATAACAAACTCTTTCGCTGGAGCGATGCGAATAATGATTGCGAAGACCGCGCAAATGCGATTTGTATTTTATTAACCGAATGGGGAATTCCCAATTATAAAGGCTGGGTATTTGGCGGCGCTTATCTAAAAAGACAGGAAGGCAGCTTGATGAATTTATGGAACTATCACGTAGCGGCTGCGATTCCTGTTATGGAAAATAACGAACCCGTTTTTTATGTGATAGATCCTGCCACATCAGGTGTCTTAGAGCACATTTCTACCTGGGCAGAAAAAGTAACTGATGTATCGTGCAGCTATTATCTTATTAAAGACAGTCACTATTATATTTTTCCGCCTGTTAAGTTATTCAGAGATAACTGGTATAAGCGAAACAAACAGAATTTTAAATGGACGATTCAAGGTCTTGCCGGTATTAACGGCGTATCGAAATCCGGGCAGGCAGCGGTTTTATTTAATAAAAATAAAATAGAAAATACAGAGAAGAAATTCAGAGCGTTGCTATATCGTAAACCGGAAGAACTGAGTTAAAAAATCATTTGTCTTCCTAATACAAATGCTCCGGTTTTAAAGGCCGAATCATTTGTATTGATGGATTAATCTGAAGAGTAACAGTAAAATTGAAGAGTAACAGTAAAATTATTCGCTTCGCAAACTCTTTACCGGATTGCTTATTGCCGTTGCAACAGAACGGATGCTAACCGTGAGAAAAGCAATGAGCAAGGCTGATATACCGGCTACAGCAAACAACCACCAGCTAAGATCAATACGATAAGCAAAATCCTGCAGCCATTTTTTCATTACCCACCACGCAAGCGGAAAAGCAATGAATAAAGAAAGTATAACAAGCTGGATAAATTCTTTTGATAACAATATAACGATGGTTGACACATCAGCACCCAATACTTTGCGAATACCGATTTCTTTTGTACGCTGCTGAATGCTATAAGCAGATAAACCAAACAAGCCGATACAAGCCAGAACCACAGCGATAGCAGTAAATATATTCATCACATTGCCAAGGCGCATATCGGCGCTGTAAAGCGCATTATAATCTTCATCTAAAAAATGATAATCGAACGGACGATGCGGCACTAACGTCTTCCATTCTTTTTGCAGAAAAGCAATGGTTTGCGGCATGTTTTTACCAGATGCTTTTACCAGTAATTTACTTCCCCAGTTTTCATTAAATAAAGCCACGGGATTGATAGCTTCGTGCATTGAAACTGAATGAAAATCTTTTACAATGCCTTTTACAAAACCAGGGCGTTGCGTTCCCAAATACACTTTTTTACCAATGGCTTGTGGTGGTGTCCAGCCTAAGTTTTTAGCCGCAGTTTCGTTAAGTATATAATGATAAATATTCTCTGAATCATTGGTATGTCCGGCATCTTTTATATCCTGCAACGTAAAGTCGCTGCCGGCTATCAGCGTTAGTCCTGCGGTTTTAATATAATCTTCATCAACCGGTGTTGCATTCATGCGAATTCCATTGTCAGCGCCCATTACATCATTACTCATAAAATAACCACCATAAATATTAGTCGGATCATTTACCGTGGAAGCCAAACTGATGATATCCGGATTGCTTTTTAACTCGGTTTTTATGGTATTGAGTTTTGCGTAAATTTTATCGTCCATCGGCAATACCAGAATGTGATCTTTGTTAAACCCAAGCTTTGTGTTTTGTATAAAATGAAGCTGATTGGTAATGATAAAAGCCGACACGATTAAGAAAGCCGAAATCACAAACTGGAAAACAATTAATGACTTGCGTAACCATAAACCGGAAGAGGTATTTTTAAAAGAACCTTTGAGCACTTTTACCGGCTGGTAACGCGACAATACAACAGCCGGATAACTCCCTGCCAGCAAGCTGATACTAATGAGCACAAGAAGCGAAAACCAAAGTGTTACCGGAGAAAAAACAGCAGCGGCGGTAAAGTTTCTTTCTGCCAGTTTACTAAAAGCTGGTAACAACAAAATGGTAAGCGCAATACTTAAGAATAAAGAAATACAAGATAAAATAACCGACTCGCCAATGAACTGCCCGAACACTTGTCCGTTCAATGCGCCGGCTACTTTTCGAATGCCAACTTCTTTTGCTCTTTCTATAGAACGGGCTGTACTTAAATTGATATAAGTAAAACAGGCAATCAGCAACATAAGCAAAGCCACAGCAGAGATAATATAAATGTAGGTAATGCTGTTATTTGGCTCAAAACCGGAATAAGGCGAATGAAGATGAATGGTTGGTAAAGGTTCCAGATTATAAGTCAGGTAATTGTTGCCGGTCAACTTCATTTCTTTCTTCATAAAACCCGGAATTTTTGCCTGCAGCTTTGGAATATCAGATTCATTTTTCAGCAACAAATAGGTAATATAATTAGCGCCCCAATAGCTTTCTTCCTGCGTTTCGCCAAGCGTAGAAAAAGAAGCTAAGCAAGAATATTTTATCTGCGAATTGGAAGGACAATCTTCGATAACACCGGTTACATAATACACATCTTTGTTAATGCCAACCTGCAATGTTTTACCAACCGGATCGGTATTGCCAAAATACTTTTTAGCCGTTGATTTTGTGAGAACAATTTTGTTTAATCCGGACAATACATCTTTGGCGTTTCCTTCCAATAATTTAAAAGAAAACAAATCGAAAAATGTTGAATCGGCATACATAACCGGCTCGGCAATCATTTCGTTACGGGAAGTAATAAACCGGTCTCTTTTAATCATACGAACACCGCTTTCTACTTCAGGAAAATTCCGTTTGAAAGAAGGAAATACTTTGGTGCTGGTAACAGCAATTCTTTGTGGCGCGTCTCCGTCAAAACTGTAGTCCATAATAAGACGAACAATACGGTTTCCTTTGTGCTGAAAATCGTCGTAGCTTACTTCGTTCTGAACATAAATGGCCATAAGCAAACAACAGCTTAAACCAATGGTTAAACCAGCGATATTGATGATGGAAAACACTTTGTGTTTTTGCAGATTTCTGATTGCAATTTTGAAGTAATGATGTATCACGGCAGAATTGTTTATAATTTGTTTGCGAATTCTTTTTATAGATTTCGCCAGCGCTGAAAGCTTTTATCAGCAATGATTTCAGCGATTTTTAAAAAATAGATTATTCAAAAATTTATGCTCTTTGCGTATTATGAAAAAGATCTGCCAATGAAAAATCATGAATGATGAACATTGAATTGTTCAATTGATAACAGAACCTTGAACGGAGCGTCGCAACGATGCTCAACCGGAGTTACAAATGCTGGTAACATAAAACTGTATTTTGTATTCTTCATTCACAAATCATAACTCATAAATCACAAATCATCACTCACTTCGCAGACTATTCACCGGATTTGCCACGGCAGCTTTTATTGCCTGGAAACTTACTGTAACCAAAGCAATAACAATAACTAAAATAGCTGCTGATACAAACAACCACACACTAAGCGTGATGCGATACGGATAATTTTGTAACCACTTATTCGCAGCTATCCAGGAAGCCGGAACAGCAATAAGTAAAGCGATGCAAATCAGTTTAAAAAAGTCTTTCGACAAAATGGTTACAATGCCATTAACAGAAGCGCCTAAGACTTTGCGGATACCGATTTCTTTTGTTCTTTTTTCTGCTGACAATACCGACAAACCAAACAAGCCAATGCAGGAAATAAAGATGGTAAGTGTGGCGCTGAACAGCATAATTTGTTTCCATTTGGCTTCGGCTTCGTAGCTCTTTCGGTTTTCATCGTCCTGAAACGTGTACGTATAAGGACTAAACGGGAACAATTGCTTAAATACTTTTTGTAAGTGATGAAGACTTGCCGTGGCAGAACCGGCTTTTATTTTGATGAACGCTTTTCCATACCAGTTATCTTTTTTCATGGTAAAAAGTTGTGGCTTTATTTCTTCGCTTAACGCCTTAAAATGATAATCTTTTACCACGCCGACAACTGTGTATTTTTGATTGTTATACCAAAAATTTACCTGCTCTCCCAACGGCTTTTTCCAGCCGGCTTTTTTTACAAAAGATTCATTTACCATCACAGAATTTGATGAATCGGACGGATATGCTTTTGAAAAATTTCTGCCTTGCGCCAATGAAATATTCAGAAGCGGCAAATAATTTTCGTCAACCGTTTCGTAAGCAAACGACATGATAGAATCGTTGCTGATTTTAGCGCCGGTGCCCCAGGAACCACCGTTTTTTGCCGATACGCCAATGATGTTCGGGTCTTTCATCAATTCGCTTCGGAAAAGGTTGGCTTCGTTGCGGCTTAACAAGTTCTTGTTTATAGTAATCAGATTGCTATCGTCATAACCCAGCTTTTCATGCGTTAAAAAATCAAACTGACTGTACAATACAAATGTGGCGATAATAAGAAAAGATGCCAGGGAAAACTGCAGTACGATCAATGATTTTTGCAGGTAATTTTTTCCGCCTAACATGAAGCGGCTGTATAAAGTATCTACCGGTTTGTAGCCTGATAAAACCAACGCCGGATATATGCCTGCCAGCAAACCCGTTAAGAGAAATAATACAATATAACCACTTACCAGTTTAGCATCGAACAAATAGGATAACGACAAAGCTTTATTAGATAATTCGTTGAAAAGCGGAAGCACAAACTGTACAATCAATACAGCAAATGCAAACGCAAAGAAGCACAGGAAAAAAGATTCGCCCAGAAACTGAAACATCAGTTGTTTTCTATCACCACCAATCACTTTGCGAATCCCGATTTCTTTGGCTCGTTTTACAGAACGCGCCACGGTTAAATTTACGAAGTTGATGCAGGCAATGAGCAATATAAAAAAGGCAATACCGGAAAGTATGTATGAATACATAGGATTGCTTGCATTGGCAAGACCATTCTGTGCAGGCAATTCGGTGCTTAAGTGCATGTTTGTATAAGACTGCAACAAGTAATCGCTTCCCCAACCCTGATCGCCATACTTCTCAGTCATTATTTTTTTGGCGTCTTTTGAGTCTTTCTCATAGAATCGCTGCATACCTTTTTCTACTTGCTGCACATTGGCATTTGGCGATAATACAACAAACGTATTCAGGAATATATTAAACCAGTTTTCAGGATTTTGCGCTTCCGAAGCAGGCATCTTAAATGGCAGCAAAACATCGAATTGTATAGATGAATTTTGCGGTGTATTTTTCGCTACAGCCGTAACTGTATAAGGTCTGAAAGTGCTGTCTTCTTTAATCAATATAGTTTTACCAACAGCATCTGCTTTACCAAATTGTTTCTTCGCTTCTTTTTCACTTAATACAATAGAATAAGGATCTGATAAACAGCTTCTGGCATCGCCGTATTGTAACGGAAAAGAAAACACGGAGAAGAAACTGGTATCTACAAAAAGCAAATCGTGCGAGGTTATTTCGGTTCCTTTTTTAAAATCTTCGGTTCCGGATTGTATTCTCACAAACGATTGAATGCCGGGCACATTAGCGGTAAATTTGGGTCCCTGAAAATAACCTGTGTTTCCATCTTTGCCGCCTTTGTTTCCTTTGGCATCTACGTTTTGTGTTACCACGCGATAAATATGAGCTACATGGGTATGAAACCGGTCGTAACTCACTTCATCTTTTACATATAAAATGATAAGCATAGCGCAAGCCAGTCCAATACTTAATCCGGCGATATTGATGAACGCATAAACCTTGTTTCTTGATAAATTTCGAAACGCTGTTATAAAATAATTTCTAAGCATACAACAGGGAAATTATGATTTATGAATGATGAGTTATGAATTGGAAATTATTAATGAGAAATTATGAATGAAGAATACAAAATACAGTTTATGTTACCAGCTTTGTAACTCCGATGAATCGTCTGTTGCAATCATTGATTTGTTGTTTTTTCTCTTTTAAGTAAAGAGAAAAAAGAATCACACTTGTACGTTCGGAAATAAATTGAACAACTCATCATTCGCCATTCATAATCATCATTCATAAATCATAATTCATAATTATTATTATTCGCTTCGCAAACTTTTTACTGGGTTTACAACGGCTGCTTTAATGGCTTTGTAGCCAACCGTAATCCAGGCGATAATAACCGAAGCCAAAATGGCAAATACAAAAGTCCAGGCACCGATATTAATGCGGTATGCAAAATGACTAAGCCAACTGCTGCTGATATACCATGCAACAGGCGCAGCTATGGCAAACGCAATCAGGATAAGGATTGTAAACTCTTTTGAAAAAATAAAAACAATATGACTGATGCCGGCACCCAATACTTTACGGATGCCGACTTCTTTTGTTTTTTGTACCGCCATAAACGAAACCAAACCGTATAAGCCAAGGCAGGAAATGAAGATGGCTAAGCCTGCAAATATTTTGTATAATAAAGATAACTGTTGTTCCTGCTCGTAAAACTGGTTGATGCTATCATCAAAAAAAGTTGCATTGTAAGCATATTCGGGATACGTGCGGTTCCATACATTTTGCACTGCCGTTTGCGCCGCTGCCAGATTGTTTGTTCTTAGTTTAACAGCGATGTTATTGTAATGCGATTGCATGGGTTCGATTAATAAAGGTCTTATTTCATCACGCAAAGAAGTGGTTTTAAAATCTTCTAACACACCTGCAATTGTTTGCCAGCTATTACCACCGCCTAACCGGATAGATTTTCCAACTGCATCAGCCGGATTTTTAATTCCCAGTTTGCTAACTAATGTATGGTTGATAAGCACTTCATTCAGCGTATCTTTTTGTTCGTAATTTTTACCGGCTAATAAAGAAACACCATAGGTTCTGAGGTAATCTGTATCAGCAAATTTTACATACACCTGGTAATCTTCATCGGCTTTATGATTATAAGCAAAATTGGTTGCCCTGAGATTGGGCGACGAAGGCATATCGCTGTTTAAGGAAACCGATTGAACGCCGGGCAGAGCAAGCAATTGTTGTTTAAAGGCTGATAGCTTTGTAAGGCTTACGCTATCGGTGTTTCCGCTAAGTACAAGTACCGCTTCTTTATTAAAACCCAAATCGGCATTGTTTATAAAGTTCATTTGGCTTACGGCTACGATGGTTGCAATAATCAATACCTGCGAAATACCAAACTGCAATACAACCAAACTTCTGCGTAATGAAATGCTTCCGTTACCCAGGTTTACCATTTTATTTTTTAAAGCCGTAATCGGGTTAAAAGAAGACAGAACGAAAGATGGATAAATACCTGCCAGCAAAATGACAACAACAGCCAGACCAGCCAATATAAGCAGCGTAGAAAGTGTAAAAATGCTCAGGTCTTCATTTATGGAAGCTATGTGTTTAATATAAGGCAACGATAAATAAACAATCCCGATTGCGAAAGCCACCGAAATGCTGACAATCAAAGCTGTTTCTCCCATCATTTGCTTAAACAAATGCAAACGGTTACTGCCTAATACTTTGCGGATACCAACTTCTTTGCTGCGTTGTACAGATTGTGCCGTTGACAAATTGATGAAGTTAATACAAGCCATGATAAGAATCACGACGCCAATAAGTGATAATGTCCACAACGTTGATTTGCTTACCACTGACGTACTGAACAAATCAAGCCGTGTATCAAAATGCATCACGCTAAGTGGTTGCAGAAAGTTCGATTTACGTGCGATCTTTCCCGGGTAGTGTTCTTTACTAAATTGCAGCAAACGTTTGTCAATTGTTGCCGCACTTACATGTGACGGCAGCAAGGCAAATACCTGGTTGTTACTGCCAACGTTTCCCCAATCGTTGTTATAACCATATAGCTCACCATTGTTCTTTAAAGTTGCATACGAAACTATAATATCAAGCGGAAGGTCTGTGTTCTTTGGACCATCTTCTAAAATGCCGTTCACTTTGGCGTCAAAAATATTATCTACCCTTATCGTTTTGCCTATTGCATTTTGCCAGCTTCCGAAATATTTGGCAGCTATCATACGACTTAACGCAACGCTGTTCGGATCGCTTAACACAGAAGGAGAACCGGACAGCCATTGATAACTATTGAAGACGGAAAAGAATTGCGGATCACAAAAAAAGAAGCCGTTCTTTTCAATAAACTTCTTACTGCTTTCAACGGTAGCAGCCGGTATCATTACCTGGCTTCCATTAGCAGAATTGATTCCGGCAAACTTCACATCGGGAAACTCTGTGCGTAAAGCTTCCAAAGCAGGCGTTGCAATACCGGGATTGTAACTCATGCCATCGGAAAATTTTATCTGCGTCACTACATGATAGATGTTATTGTAATTCTTCTGAAACTTCTCGTAACTCAGTTCATATTTTACAATAACAAACAATAACAAACTGGCTGCTATGCCAATGGCAAGTCCGCTTATATTGATAACAGCAAATACTTTATTTCTCTGCAAATTTCGCCAGGCGATTTTCAGGTAGTTTTGTAACATATAAAAAACAATTTCAACCTGTATGCCAACGCTGAAAGCTTTTACTATCAAGCCTTTGAGGAGACAATAACAAAAAAAGGTGTTCGATAATGAACACCTTTTGTACGGTTGTGAATGACGGATTATGAATGATAAATTGTTTAATTATTTTCAGAACGTTGAACGGAGATTCTTTTTTCCTTTCCTTTTTGTATTTAGCTATTTAAAATAGCATCTTTAAAAAGTCGGTGTGATGCATTCGTTGTTTATTCTTCATCCACCTTAGTGAAACAATTACTTTTTCTCATTCTATTTCGCTTTAAGCATCAATAGTACCTGTTTTTACTTCTCCGGCTCGCTTGTAACTGGCAATAATAACGCCACCTGGTGTAATAGTATTCTCTGTTAATGTAAGTGCTGCCGGAATTGCGCCATCATCAAACAACTTTTTTCCTTCACCAAGAGTCAACGGGTGAATTTGTAGCCAGAGTTCGTCTACTAAATCATTCTTAAGAAGCAATTGAATGAGCTTACTGCTGCCCCAAACTTTAATGTCAGAACCTTCTGAATTTCTAAGCTTTTCAATATCTGCCAGGCTTTCGAGGAATACTGAGTTTTTCCAATCTGACTTTTTCATAGTCTTGGACAAAACGTATTTGGTAACGTCATTGATGCCTGGCCAAGAGTCTGCATGTTCGGGCCAATAAGAGGCAAAAATCTCAAATGTTTTTCTACCCAAAAGAAGATCTGCAGGTTTCATCTGTTTTTCCATGACCTTACCCAGAACTTCGTCAGAATAAGGTGCAGTCCAACCGCCATATTTAAAACCACCTGATGTATCTTCATCAGGTCCGCCAGGGGCTTGCATAATTCCATCTAATGTAATCATTGACAAAACAATTATTTTTCTCATGTACTTTGAATTTATGGTTAATTGAAATTGTTGCTTAATTGTTCTCTTTTATTTATAGTTCGATGTTATTTATCAAGACATCGTTTTATTACCGGATACGATTATGTTTACTTTAAAAAGTCATCCATATAACCTAATATTGTTTTCGTCTGCATCATTAGGCTGACATGGCTTTGCGAAGGAACAATGGCTAATTGAGATTTTGGCATTGGCTCCAGATCAGCACTAACACCACCGCCCAACAATTTATATGTTTTCATCAACTCAATTTTATCCAAGCCATCATTGTCGCCGGATATAATTAATACAGGCGAAGTGATTTTCGCAATATTGCTATCACCCATGTCGAATGGTGTAGCGGCAAAAGCAAACATCTGTTCTAAGAACTTTGTCCATTTTGTTTTGTCTGGTGCCACTGCATCGTATGCCGCTTTCATAGGACTGTTCGCAAACAATTCCGGCTTCATATTTTTAAACGTATTATTTATTTCGGGCACCCAACCACTGCTTTTATAAGTAGAAGAAATAATTACTAATTTTCTTAACCGCTTAGGACTTTGTATAGCGAACTGGTAAGCCACAGAGCCGCCCATACTATATCCTGCTACATCAGTACTGTCAATTTTCAGGTAATCCATTACTCCTGCCACATCACTTGCTAAAGTAACATGCGATAACTTTCTATCTGAAAACGGTGTGTGCCCATGTCCCTGCAGTTCAATAGCGATTACTTTTCTTGTCTTTGACAGTTCAGGAATTAATTGTCCCCAGTTACCTTCAATGGTCATAAAAGCACCATGCAGTAAAACGATAGGACTTCCATTGCCATACACTTCGTAATACACTTTACTTCCATTAACAGTTGCGTAGCCACTGTCGGTAGGTTTACTCTGTTGCCCGTTCGACTGAAATGCTGTAAAAAAAAGCACAAAAATTACTAATACCGGTTTGAGGAAACTAAATACTTTACATCCTTTTTTCATAAACCTGATTCAAATTATTTTGATTGTATTTACAATACAAAGATCGAAAGCAAATAAGGTATTATCGCAGTGCAAATACGACAATATTAACGGCTGAATACGACAAGTATTAATAGTATTGCGTAAACAGATGGAATTGTAATTATAGCATGATCGTTAACTGTATTTTGTATTCTTCATTATAATTCATCAATCATAATTCATAATTCCTCACTCCGTTCGTAAACTTTTTATCGGGTTGGTAACGGCGGCTTTAATTGCCTGGAAACTTACCGTAGCAAAAGCAATAAAAACAGCCAGTAAACCGGCTAATACAAAAGCCCATACATTTAGGTTGATACGATAAGCAAAATTTTGCAGCCATTTATACATACCAAACCAGGCAATAGGCGATGCGATAACAAAAGCGATAAGAACCAGTTTGAGAAAATCTTTTGATAACAGGTTTACAATACTGACAACTGTTGCGCCCATTACTTTGCGAACACCAATTTCTTTTGTTCGCTGAATGGTACTGTACGAAGCCAATCCCAACAAACCCAAACAAGAAATAAAAATAGCAAGGATGGCAAAGTTTAAAAACAAGTTTCCAAACCTGACTTCACTACGATACTGGCGATCGTAAAACTCATCTAAAAAGTAATAACTAAACGGCCGGTTGGGAACCAAACTTTTCCATTTTTTTTCGATGGTCGACAGCGTTGCAGGCACATTGTTCGATGATACATTTATGGAAATCAGATTACAGCCATCGGGTTCTATCCTCATGCTTAAAGGTTTAATGTCTTGCTGCAGAGAACGGAAATGAAAATTTTTCACCACGCCAATAATTTTTCCTTCTCTTCCCCATTGTTTAAACTTTTTGCCAATGGCTTCCTGCGGAGATGAATAACCAAACATTTTTACCGCTGCTTCGTTTAATACCATGGCTTGCGTTGTATCGGTTGCAAACTCTCTCGAAAAGCCGCGACCGGCAGCCAGCTTCATTTTATATACATTGAGATAATCAAAATCAACAAAATACAAGTCGAGATTGGCGATTTGCAAATCACCTTTTTTGTTTTCAATTTCTGAATACGCGCCCGGGTTTCCGCCGCCCGGCACACTGCCCGATAAAGCCGTTGCTTTTATGCCGGGAATATTTGCGAGACTTTGTTTAAGTGTTGTTTTAGCCGGATCGTTTTGCGTATCAATAATCAGCATCTGGTCTTTACTAAAACCCAGATCCTGGCTGCGCATATATTTCATTTGTGTGTACACAATAATCGTTGAAATAATGAGCGCAATTGATATGGTGAACTGTGTAACCACTAACCCTTTTCGTAACAACGCACCACGCGTTCCTGTAACAAAACGACCTTTTAAAACAATAACAGGTTTGTAAGACGACAACACCAAAGCCGGGTAAAGTCCCGCTAATAAACCAATGATAATAGCGGCTAAAAACAGTATCAATATATAACTCCAGTTATCAAAGAATCCGGTGCTGATTGTTTTGCCTGCCAGTTGGTTAAACAAGGGAATGAGTGCGGCTGATAAGATAACCGATAAGATAAAAGAAATTAAACAAAGTATAATTGATTCACCAATAAACTGCCGGACAAGCTGACGTTTTTCCGCGCCAACAACTTTACGGATTCCAACTTCTTTGGCGCGTTCCGCACTTCGCGCTGTTGTGAGATTAATGAAGTTTATACAAGCAATTAGTAAAATGAATATGCCAATGATTAAGAAGATGTAAACGCTATTGATATTCCCGATTTTATTTCCATCTCTGGTCGAGCGCAAATACACGTCCCGCAAAGGTTCTAAGAAAATAGTCGGGTACATTTGTATCTTCTTCATTTCGTCTCCGTTATGCTTTTCGAGGAAGGCAGGAAACTTCTTTTCTAATGCTTTTGCATTTGTGTTTTCTTTCAATAAAAAATAAGCCGATGCGCCATAATTTCCCCATTGACTATCGAGGTTTTGATTGAATTTTTGTGTGATGGTCGTCATTGATAAAATAACATCAGCTTTAATCTGCGAGTTCTCAGGAATGTCTTTCATAACACCCGTTACTTTTGCGGGCAATCCATCGCCGGTGATTAATAAAGTTTGCCCGATCGGATTTTTATTGCCAAAATATTTCTTGGCTGCCGATTGAGAAAATACGATGCTGAAAGGCTCTTTTAAAGCGGTATTCGGATCGCCCTGCAGCAGTTTAAAATCGAACACTTTAAATAAAGCAGAATCTGCCCATATCGAGTTTTCTTCCTGGAATTTGATGTCGCCTTTTCGTATCAATACATTGTCTCCGGTTGTACGAACGAACGCTTCGATTTCAGGAAAATCATTCTTCGCAAACGGTGCTACCGCCCAGGAAGGTCCGCTGGCATTAATGGTTTCTGTAGGCGTTTTTATATCGGATACTACGCGATAAATCCGGTTGGCTTTGGTATGAAAAGAATCGTAATTCAGTTCGAAATTTACGTACAGGAAAATAAGAAAACAGGCTGTCATACCAACCGCTAATCCCAGGATGTTTAAAAAGGAAAACGCTTTGTGCCGCCACAGGTTGCGAAAAGCAATTTTAAAATAATTTTTAATCATATAAGCGAATTAAAATTGAAAACTAAAGTTGATTTGTTCAATTCATTTCCGAACGTACAAGTGAGTGACACAACGATGTTAAATTGAAATACAAAAGCTGGTAACATAAAACTGTATTTTGTATTCTTCATTCATAAATCATAAATCATTACTCGCTTCGTAAACTCTTTACAGGATTGGCTACCGCGGCTTTGATAGCCTGGAAAGAAATGGTACATAATGCAATAAAAACGGCGCCGGCGCCAGCTATAATAAACATCCACCAGCTGATAGTAATGCGATATACAAAGTTCTGCAACCACTTGTTCATTACAAACCATGCGATTGGTGAAGCGATGATAAAAGCAATGAATATAAGCCGTAAAAAATCTTTGGATAATAAGGTTGTGATGTTGGCAACAGATGCGCCTAATACTTTTCGGATGCCGATTTCTTTCACGCGTTGCTGCGCCGCAAAAGCAGCCAATCCAAACAAGCCAAGACATGCAATTAAAACCGCGATAACAGCGGATGCAATAAATACATTTCCTAACTTTTGTTCGTTGGCATATTGCTTATCGTACGCTTCATCTTCAAAGAAATAATCGAAAGGCGCATCAGGAAAATATTGTTTGGAAAGCGTTTGCAGCGTTGCCAGTTTGCCTTTCATATTGGCTTCGCTGGTTTGTATGGTAAAATAATCAAAACAAACGCTTGGCAGAAAAATCATAGGATCAATTGCCTGGCGAAGCGATAAATGATGATAGTCTTTTACCACGCCTTTTACTTCGTAAATTTTCTCGCCCCATTTTATCTTTTTACCAGCTACATTTTCGTTTGGCGCAAAGCCCAATTGCGTAGCTGCTTTTTGGTTAATAATAATTTTTCCACTGTTTGCCCAGCCTTTATCAGATTCGGTTTGGGTAAAGGTTTCGCCTTGTGCAAAATCAATATCATACGTATTGAAATAGTTGTTATCAACAATCAGCATCGAATAACCTTTGGTATTATCATCTTTTTTCGGATTGAGAGATGTAATGCCGTCCGCAGAAAAATTATAACCGCCGCCGGGTATATTGTTGGTGGCTGTATATTTCTGTACCCAGGGCAATGTGGCTAATACGTTTTTAAACGCGGCGTTGCGTTCTGCCTGTTCATCGCTGCTGTTAGAGGTTCCTTTTATTACGAGCAACTGATTTACGTTCATTCCTAATTTTTCTGTTTGCATGTATTGTAATTGCTTGTACAAAACAAGGGTTGCAATAATGAAAATTATAGAAATGGTAAACTGAAAAACGACCAGTGCTTTGCGTAAAGAAAAGCCGCTTTGAAACGATTGTTTTGATTCTTTTAAAGCGGTTACCGGCTTGAAAGAACTTAACACGAAAGCAATATAATATCCTGATAAAAAAGAACCGGCAATAAGAATTAAGACTCCGATTACCGGGAAAATTCCATGGCTGAACATAATGAGCGAAAGCGGCTTTTCCGTAAGCTGGTTTGCCATTGGCTGAAGAAGTAAAACGAGTACGACAGCAATGGCAGCGCTGCATAAAGTAAGCAATAATGTTTCGGTAAGATATTGCCAGACAAGCTGACTGCGGCTGGCGCCTAATACTTTACGAACGCCGACTTCTTTACTTCTTTTTAAAGCCTGCGCGGTAGAAAGATTGATATAATTAATCCATGCAATTAAAACAATTAAAAGAGATACGCTTAACAACGATACAACCAATGATAAGCTGCCAAATGTTTGAAACGGATAACTAAAGGAAGGTGCTAAATGCAGTTCGCTTAACGGTTGTAAAGCAATGGCATCTGTAGCCAGTTGCGGCTTTATATTGTGATAGACTTTGGTAAGTTGTGCAGTTACATTATTTGCATTCGCTCCTTTATCAAGTAATAGAAACATTGTAACAAAAGAAGATTCTGTTGTAGATGGATCAGCCCAGTCGTTTTCATTGCGGTTGGCGGCGCTGGCAAGCGTTGAAAAAGAAAGTAGAATATCGCTTTGCAAATCCGATTCCTGTGGCATGTCTTCATATACAGCCGTTACCGTGTATGTTGTTTTGCCAAACTGGTTATTTACCAGCATGGTTTTGCCAACAATATTTGTATTGCCAAAATATTTTTTCGCCGCAGATTCGCTGATAGCAAGGGTTTTAGGTTCCTGTAAAGACAAAGAACCACTCTTTACCTTGAATGAAAACACATTAAAAAAGTTGCCGTCAACATACGTGATTTTGTCTTCGCGGAAAGAAACCGGCTGCGCATTTTTGTTATTGTTTTGTGCCGTTACGGTGCCGGCTTCAATGCCGTTGGTTAAACGCACAAATGCTTTTATACCGCTCACCTGTTGCTGAAAAAGTGGCGCAAAACCAGGCTGTTGAAATCCGTCCGGTTCGCCTTCTTTGTGCATTGTATTTACCCGATATAACTGGTTGTAATTGGTATTGAAACGATTGGCGCTCCACTCAAAAGAAACGTATTCGAAAATAAGAAGAAAGATAGCTATGCCGATGGCTAAACCAAACACATTGATGATCGAAAATACTTTGTTCCGGCTTAATGAACGCCATGCGGTAATGAAGTAATTCTTTAGCATACTAACTTATAAATTGTGAAGAGTAAATTGCAAATAATAAGCATCGTTTTGACTAACGATAATTCATTTGAGAATAAAACACCAACGGATATGCCAAGGCTGAAATTATTTGCCAGTATGGATTTCAGAGAAAGGTATAAAAAAAGGCGTTCGATATCGAACACCTTTTGTACGGTTGTGAAGAGGATTTATGAATTATGAGTTATGAGTTATGAATTGAATGTTGATATGAATGATAAAATATGAATCGGTGAATTGTTCAATTGATAACAAGGCGTACAAGAGTGCGACGCAACGATGTTAAATTGAAATACAAAAGCCGGTAACATAAAACTGTATTTTGTATTCTTCATTCATAACTCATAAATCATAAATCATAATTCATAATTCATAAATCATAAATCATCGTTCATCACTCATCACTTTTAATTCATTACTCGCTTCGCAAACTCTTAACCGGGTTGGCTAATGCGGCTTTGATAGATTGCAAGCTGATTGTTGCAAAGGCAATGATGATAGCTACGCAAGCAGCGATAATAAATATCCACCAGGAAATATCTGTGCGATAAGCAAAATCCTGCAACCAGTTGTGCATCGCATACCAGGCAATCGGGAATGCAACAAGCGAAGCAATTGTAACCAGCCATAAAAATTCTTTTGATAATAACTGTACAATACTGCCTGTGCTGGCGCCTAATACTTTGCGAATGCCAATTTCTTTTACACGTTGTGTAATGGTGAAAGCCGATAAGCCAAACAAGCCAAGACAAGCGATGAAAATAGCAATGCCCGCAAAGATGGTAAAGATGGTTTGCTGCTGATGTTCTGCTTTATACAGCTTCGCAAAACGGTCGTCCAGAAATGTATAATCGAATGGCATTTCGGGTAAATATGTCTTCCACGTTTTTTCGATATGCGCTACGGCAGATTGAACATTTCCCGACACTTTAACAGAGATTCTATTGTAACCATTTGCAGTTTTAGAAGTGAACAATACAAGCGGAATGATTCGCTGGTGAAGCGATTCGAAATTGAAGTCGTTGATAACACCTTCAATTTGTCCCTTTCTGTCACCATACATAAATGGCTTTCCGATGGCTTCTTCATTGGTGCGCAAACCGAGTGCTTTTACAGCCGCTTCGTTTATAATAAATGAAGATGTATCTGTGCCGTTTGTCTTGGCAAAATTTCTTCCGGCAACAATACGAACCTGGTAAGCCGGGATAAAGTTTTCATCGGCCACAACGTATTTAATATCAGCTTTGGTTGGCGCTAACGAATTTCCGTTACTGATTTGCGAACCCTGGCTGTCTAACAAACGTCCGGATGGAATACGGCTCGACCGGGCTACATTTTGTATGTTGGAATTAGCCAGTAAAGCAGCTTTGAAAGCAGTAAAAGAATTGTCTAATCCTCCGTTATTGCCAAGCGTAATAATCTGTTCTTTATTAAACCCTAACGATTTGTTTTGCATGTACTGCAATTGCCGGATAACAACAGCCGTACTGATAATTAAAATGATAGAAATAGAGAACTGTGTAACTACTAACACTTTGCGGAACGACAAGTTGTTTTTGCCTGTTTTAATAATGCCTTTCAACACTTTTACCGGCTGAAAAGAAGAAAGATAAACAGCCGGGTAAATACCGGATAAAATACCAACCACAAAAGGCACAGCCAGTAAAGGAAGAGTAACTGATGGAGCTAATAAATTCTGTATGGTAAACGATTGACCAGAAATGTTGTTTAACCAAGGAAGAGCAATCCAGGTAAGAGAAAAAGAGATGATGGTAGCGATGCCGCAAACCAATACAGATTCACTTAAAAATTGAGCAACCAATTCTGGTTTGCCTGCACCAACAACTTTACGAACACCAATTTCCCGCGCCCGCAACGCCGAACGCGCCGTTGACAGATTCATATAGTTGATGCACGCGATTAACAAAATGAATAAAGCAATGGCTGAAAAAATATACACGCGTTTGATGTCTCCGTTTTCTTCAACTTCCGAATCTTTATGAGAGTAAAGGTGAATGTCTGTCAGCTTTCGTAATGATAAAGAAGTCCATGCAGAAGGCTGAAACTTATCGTCTTCGTGCGGCACATGACGATTTAAAAAAGCAGGAAACTGCGCTTCTAATTTGCGGGCATCGTAATGTGCAGGTAATAATAAGTAATCGTAAAAAGAATTGTTGCCCCAGTTGTGCCGCAAATTTTCTTCGCCATAAATTGCCGAATCTTTTAACGTAGCAAACGATAACATCACATCAGGATGTAAATGCGCATTGGCAGGCAGCGATTTGTAAACCCCGGTAACTTTACAGCTTATCTGCTGATCCAGCTTTACCATTTTATCTATCGGGTCTTTATCACCAAAATATTTATTCGCCACTCCCTGCGAAAGCATTATAGAATAAGGTTCCTGCAAACCCTTGCTTTTATTGCCTTTGGTAACGTTTACATCAAAGACGGTAAAGAAATTTTCATCGGTAAAATAAACATTAGGTTCGTTAAATATTTTGTCTTTATAATGAAAAGTTGTTGTGCCTGTCGGCAATACACTGGTAATGGCTTTGATGTCTTTAAAATCGTTTTGCAATAAAGGTCCGATGGTTGGTGCAACCGCGCCCAATTCTAATGAAACAGCGCCCGTTTCTGCATTTTTAAAAGTTCGTTCAACCCGGTAAATATCTGCTGCGTTTGTATTGTATTTATCATAGCTCAATTCGTTCGTGATGTACAAGCTTATCAGCAAACAACAGGTAATGCCAACCGTAAGACCGAACAAGTTAATGAACGAGATAAATTTATACCTGCGCATGTTTCGAAAAGCAATAACCAGATAGTTCTTTATCATAAAATATTTGTATTAATTTAAAACAATTCACCAAAACTTACTCGCTTCGCAAACTCTTTATCGGGTTAGCAATCGCGGCTTTAATTGCCTGAAAACAAATTGTAGTTAACGCAATTATTAAAATGATGAAAGCTGCAATGGCAAAGACATCCCAGCCAATCGAAATGCGGTACGAATAATCCTGCAGCCACTCATTCATCAGGAACCAGCCGGCAGGAATAGCAATGAGCAGTGAAATACAAACCAGCTTAAGAAAATTGCTGGTTAATAAAGCAAATACATTGGCAACAGAAGCGCCTAACACTTTGCGGATGCTCACTTCTTTGCTGCGTTGCTCTGCCATAAAAGCGGCTAACGCAAACAAGCCTAAACAAGCAATGATGATGGCGAGTATGGCAAAGCCGGTAAAGATGTATTGCACGCGTTGCACATCCGCGTACATAGCTGCATAGCTTTGATCTAAAAAGTCGTAACGCAGAGATTGATATGGCAAAAACTTTTTCCATACAGCACTAACAGAAGCCAGCGCAGCCTTCATATCAGAGGCAGCTACTTTTACAGAAATGATGGTATTGCTGTTTCCCATTACCATACATAAAGGCGATACTTGCTGCTTAATATTTTCGTAGTAAAAATTATCAACCACACCAATAATTCTCAAATGCTCGCCACCATTCGTTATCATTTTTCCAACCGGATCTTTATAACCAAGTTTATCTGCCATCGCTTTGTTAATGACGGTTGTAGCAGAATCGGTATGCATTTCCTTTGAAAAATTTCTGCCCATAATCAGCTTCATGCCAAACGTTGCAATATAATTTTCATCTACTTCCCAATGCTGACCCGGAATAGAAGCATCCGTTTGTTCCTTGCCTTCTATCCAAAATGAGTTGCCATTTCTTTTTGTTCCGTCAACCGGCAAGAAATCGCTTACGCTTGCGTTTTTTACAACCGGCAGTTTCAGCAATTCGTTCTTAAAAGATTGTGTTTGATCGCGCAATGCATCTGTGCCCTGAATCATGATTACCTGATCCTTATCGAAACCGATTTTAGAATTGAGTATATAATTCATTTGCTTGTAAACAACTACTGTACTGATAAGCAATATCACAGAAATTGTAAATTGAAATACAACCAATGTACTGCGCACGCCACCGTTTTTGCTACCTAAACTCAGCTTGCCTTTTAAGGTATCAATAGGTTTGAAATAAGATAAATAAAACGCAGGATAAAAGCCGGCTAATAAGCCGATTACAAACGCAGAAGCAACAAGCAAAGGCACCAGCCACCATTGATTCCATGGCATGGAAAGCTGTGTGCCGGACGCATTATTGAATAAGGGCAAAACAATTATAGCAACCAACAATCCAATCAGGAAAGACAAAAAGCTATATAGCATAGATTCGGTAAGGAATTGCTTAATGAGATTGCTGCGGCTTGAGCCAATCACTTTACGAAGACCAACTTCTTTTGCACGATTAGCAGAACGCGCCGTAGATAAATTGAGAAAATTTATGCAGGCTAATAATAAAATAAAAACAGCGATGGCCGCAAACAACCAGATGAACCTGATATCGCCATGCTTTACATTGTCTTCATCAAAATTGTAAGAGCGCAAGTGAATATCTGTAACCGGCTGCAGGTAAAGCCTGGCGTCTTTAAAGCTTTCTGCTATATTAGATCTGCCGGCAGCTTTTAAAGCAGGAAGCATGTATTTATTTACTACGTCGTCTGTTATTTTTTTATTGAATGCTTCGATATTTACATTGGGTTTCAACTGCAGGTAAATACCATAATTACTCGCCATCCATGTATCTTGTTCGCCATCCCAAAAGTTGATGCCGGACAATGAAATAAAGCCTCTGTATTTGAGATGCGAATTAGCAGGAAAATCTTCCATAACACCACCCACAATAATTGGCTTTTTAGGATTGTCATTAAAAATCAAAGTCTTGCCAACCGGGTTTTCGTTTGGAAAATATTTATCGGCCATGCTCTTGCAAAGCACAACAGAAAATGGCTCGGAAAGCGCCTGCGATCTCTTGCCATAAATCATGTGTACATTCAAAATATCGAGTATAGAAGTATCGGCAAAACAGAAGCCTTCTTCATACGTGTCGTTTGGCTGATCTGTTCTGCGTACCTGGTTGTTAGCGCCGCCAAATAATTTACTTGGCATTGTACGTCCGGTTTTCTCAATATCAGGAAAATCGTTCAGCAACGCTTTAGACATAGGCGCCGGAAAGCTAATGCCACTGTGGATTACACCGTTTTGCTTAGCTTCGCCAATGATGCGATACACGCGATCTTTATTTGGGTTGTCCTGGTCGTAACTCATCTCGCTTTTTATATATAGCGCAATGAGTAAACAGGCAGCAATACCAATGGCAAAACCACCGATATTTACCAGTGAAAATCCTTTCTGTCTCCACATATTCCGGAACGCAATTTTGATATAATGTATTAGCATAAATAATCTGTTATATAATAAATAATTAGAAGCCCTTAACTTACCAGACAAGTGATTGTATTTATTCCGTTCGTATGCTGTTTACCGGATTAGCAACAGCCGTTTTAATCGTTTGCAAACAAATCAGCAATATGGTTATTAATCCCAAACAAATAATAGAAATAAGGAACGGAACAGCATTGATATCAATTCTGTATGCATAGCCTTGTAACCAGTTATGGATAAGCAGGTAAGCCAATGGACAAGCTACAGCGCTGCCAACTATAATCATCCATAAAAACTCTTTGATAAATAAGTACATGATACCAGTTACAGAAGAACCCAATACTTTACGAATGCCAATTTCCCTGGTACGTTTCTGAATACTTAAAGAGATTAACCCAAGTACCCCAAGCAGTACAATGATTAAAGCCAGCACAGTTGCCGTATAAGACGCTTTCTGCAACTGGATTTCTGTTTTGTAAAGATTAGCCAATGTATCGTCCATGAATTTATATTCGAACGAAGTGCCCGGCAATAAAGCAGACCATTTTTGCTGTATCGCTTTTACATTATCAGCAAGATTACCAGGTTGTATTTTAAAAGACAAGAAGCGATAAATAGGTTGGTACTCGACGCTGAAAAAAGCAAGCGGAGATACTTTCTGCTGCATAGAACCAAAATGAAAATCGTTGGTAACGCCTTTAACTTCGAACATCGTCGGATCACCCGGAATTTTTACCATCTGCCCGATTGCACTCGTTGTGTTTGCAAAACCCAACGCATGAACAGCCGATTCGTTTAATACAATTTTCCCTGAATCCCGGGCATGACCTTCAAAGAAAGAACCGGCTTTCATGGGAATTTTATAAACATTTGTGTAGTTTTCATCCGTTGATAAAATTTGTGTAGAAAGAGCAGATGTTGAATCAGTTCCTGTTCTGTAAATACTGGTTTGCCCGCTGTTATTTCCATCGGGTATTTCAAAAGATAAGGTAGCGCCCTTTACCTGCGGCATACCAGCAAACTGGTTTCGGATGGATTCCATTTTCTGCACGCCGGCGGGCGTCCAGTCTCTTGGTAACTGTGCCGATACAATGTACTCTTTATCATAACCAAGATTTTTACTAAGAAAGAAATTGATTTGTTTTGAAATAATAAATGCACCAATCAAAACAACGGCAGCCGTTGCAAACTGAAACGTGATTAACGCTTTGCGCATCAGCACATTTTCTTTTATAGATGCCAGCTTGCCTTTAAGCGAATCAACAGACTTTAGCGCCGACAAAACAAACGCCGGATACAAACCGGCTATCAAACCAATAAAGAGCACTAACAAGAAAGGAAAAGCAATAAAGTAAAGAGGAAACCCGGTAAGTGAAGGAATGCGTTTTCCAACAAGGCTGCTAAACGAATTTCTCGTTGCTATAAATAAAATAAAAGCAAGAAAAGTAGCCAGTAAAACAATAAGAACAGATTCAATAAGAAACTGTGCAATCAATTGTTTTTTTAAGCTGCCTAACACTTTGCGAATACCAATCTCTTTCATTCGCGTTGCCGACTTACTTACCGACATATTGATGAAATTGACAATCGCCATAAGCAAGATAAACAAAGCAATCGCTGATAAAGCATACAGCATCTTTTTAACCAATTCGTTGTTTGCATTTAGATAATAGTCAGGCAAAGCAACAAGGTAAGGCTTCATATCAGCAGCCGTTTGCGGCCAGGCATTTTTCTTTACCAGCTGCTCCATCGGTTTCTGAATCTGCTGCGGTGTAACGCCTTTCTGCAATTCAATATAACCAGCTATATGTGGATTATACCAGCTCATATTTCTGCCAAAGAAATCAAGATTGTTATCTGACATAAAGAAGCTGTTGATATAATCATCTGCAAGCTGTGTGACAGAATTTTGCGGCGGCGTTTCTAATACAGCCGTTATAGTAAAATCATGTTTGGAACCAGAGAAATTTTCCACCGTAAGCGTTTGACCAATGACATCTGTTTTACCAAAATATTTGATCGCTTTATCAGCGGTAATTATAATTTTATAGGGCGCATCTAAAGCCGTTTTCATATCACCGGCTATCACTTTAAAACCATACATATTCAGCAGCGTGCTATCGCCTATTTGTATGCCCTCTCTAAAGCCATCAATGCCTTTGGAGATATTAGTGGTAATCGCATCATACCGGTAATAGTTGGCAACCAAGACCCGGATAATTGTCTCTCAACGCTTTGGCTAACGGCCCTAAAGTAGATAGCTCATATCCTTCATTTACATCTTTCCATTTACTTTGAATGATGTATTGCCTGTCAGCATTTTTCAAATCTTTATTTACACGTATTTCATTCCACATATAAGCACCAATCAGCAGAGTAAAAGCAATTCCTGTTGATAAACCGATGATGTTTACAAATGAATGAAACCGATGCTTAACAATGTTTCGCCAAGCTATTTTGATATAATTCTTCAGCATAGAAAAGATTTGAAAAATGAACTTATTTACAGGCTACTCGCTTCGCAAACTCTTAACCGGATTGGCAAGCGCCGCTTTGATAGCCTGAAAACTTACGGTGATTAAAGTGATGGCCAACGCACCGGCACATGACAGGATAAATACCCACCACGATATATCGGTTTTGTATTGATAACTTTCTAACCAGTTATGTAAGTAATACCACGCAAGCGGAATAGAAATGCAGCAGGAAATAATAACAAGCAAAGCAAATTCTTTAGACAACATTTGCCATAGATTGAACACAGAAGCACCCAATACTTTGCGAACGCCAATCTCTTTTTTACGCTGCTCTGCTACAAAAGAAGCCAGACCAAACAAGCCAAGACATGAAATGAAAATAGCCAGGACAGTGAACAAAGAAGCGAGATTGCCAATACGCTGTTCATCAGAAAATTTAGCGGCATAACTTTCATCATTAAAACTAAAATCGAAAGGAGAACCGGGATTATACTTCCTGAATACAGCTTCTGTTTTGTTAAGTGCATCCTGCATAGGAACACCGGCTTTTAAACGCACCGTAACCACATTTGCCCAGTTAGGATCGTACAGAAAAACCGTTGGTGTTACCGGCTTATACGGCGATTCCATAATCATATCTTTTATCACGCCAACCACGCTGTAATTTTTATCGTTGAACTGTATGATTTTACCAACGATATTGCCTTTCATATTAACCTGCTTTACAGCCGCTTCGTTCAATATCATTCCCAATGTATCGGTAGCAAAATCTTTCGAAAAATCACGTCCTTCTTTTATTTGCCAGCCAATGGTTTTACCAAAGTCCTGCGTTACGGCAATCGTTCCGAAAGCAGGTATTGAATTCGGGTCTTTTCCCTCCCAGTTAAAACCAATCTGGTTGGAATATACGGCGGTTGTGGGACTGGAAGATTCTGCCATATTTTCTACCGCGTTGGTGGCTATTAAATCGCTTCGCAAAGCATCGTAATGACCGTATAAATCAGGCGTTGTCATAGGTATGGTTAACAGACCATCGCGGCTGTAACCAACCGGCCTGTTTTTAGCAAATTGTATTTGTTTAAAAACGATGATGGTACCGATAATTAAAGCAATGGAAAACGTAAACTGTACAACCACCAACACCTTACGTGGCAAAGAAGCAAACCTGCCTACACGAAACGTTCCTTTTAAAACTTTGATAGGTTCAAAATGAGATAAATAAAAGGCGGGATAGCTTCCGGAAATAACGCCTGTTATGAACGTAAATGCAATTGCCAGCAACCAGAATACAGAACTGTTCCAGGGCAAAGATATATTTTTATCAGCCAAACTATTAAAGAATGGTATTAATAAACTAACCAGTAAAAGAGACAACAAAAATGAAACAAAAGCAACCAAAACAGATTCGCTTAAAAACTGTGCAATCAACTGTCCTCTTACCGAACCAACTGTTTTGCGGATACCAACTTCTTTTGCCCGTTTTTCGCTGCGAGCCGTAGATAAATTCATAAAATTGATACAGGCAAGCAACAATACAAACACGCCGATAATAGCAAACAACCAAACAAATTGTATGCGTCCGCCCGACACTTTGCCATTTTTAAATTCGCTGTACAAATGCCACCTATCCATAGGTTGCAGCACTAACGATTCTTTGCCTTCGGTTGCTGCAATTTTATGAATCATCGAAGCGTTTTTAATCTTCTCAGACACCTTATCCATTTCTGCATTATCTGCAACTTGTGCGAATGCCTGCCAGGAATGATTGTTCCATTGTGTAGCAGCCTCTTTTAACCAGTTTTCTGTTGTTATGTATTTATTCCAGGGCAGAAATAATTTTGTTTGATACAAAGTTGTATTGCGTGGCAAATCTTCAAATACACCCGTCACTTTATAATCTTCTTTGTTATCAAGTTTTATTGTTTTGTTGATTGGATCTGCATCGCCGAACAATGATTTTGCCAGCGACGCATTTAGTAAAACAGAAGACGGATCGTTTAACACATTCCGGTTTCCTTTCAACATTTTTAAAGAAAACATAGCGGGAAAGTTAGCCTCTACCCACATACCGCTGCCTGTTATTTTTTTGTCGCCTGCCGCCAGTATATGCCCGAAATTCCATGATGCCATGCTGACTTCTTTAAAATCGGACGCATATTTTGTACGCAGTTCCTGCGCTAACGGCATGGCAACGGCATCTCCCGTTTCCGCTTCTCCATAATCATATTCTGTGGTCATAAGCTGCGCAAGATGCTTATGATTGATATGATATTCATCGAAAGTAACTTCATCCCAAATCCAGAAAGCAATAAGCATAGCTACCGACATACCGACAGCCAAACCCAGTATATTAATAATAGAATACACTTTGTTTTTGATGAGATTGCGCCAGGCGATGATGAAATAATTTTTTATCATAACGGACTGTTGATGATTGTTTGTTAGTTGCGTTTTCTTTACAGCGTGATTGTATTTTTACACCTTATCTTAATAGTTTCCAACGTGCATACCAATCTTGAAAGCCTTTGCTACGCTGGTTTTCAGTAAATGATATAAAAAAAGGCGTTCGATATCGAACACCTTTTGTACGGTTGTGAATGAGAATTATGAATTATGATTTGTGTTTTATGATTTATGAATTGTTCAATTCATTTCCGAACGTACAAGTGAGTGACACAACGATGTTAAATTGAAATACAAAAGCTGGTAACATAAACCTGTATTTTGTATTCTTCATTCATAACTCATAATTCATAATTATTTATTCGCTTCGTAAACTGTTTACCGGATTGGCAATTGCGGCTTCAATTGCCTGGAAGCTCAGCGTTATTATCGCGATGAATAATGCAATCACTCCCGCGAGCGCAAACATCCACCACTGGAGATTGATTCGGTAGGCAAAATCCTGCAGCCATTGATTCATTATTAACCAGGAAACCGGTATGGCTATCAGCATTGAAATCAATACCACTTTTAGTAAGCTTTGCGTTAACAAAGAAACCATATTGCCAACAGTAGCTCCCAATACTTTGCGAATGCCGATTTCTTTTACACGCTGACTAACTGTAAACGTGATTAAGCCAAACAAACCCAGGCAGGCAATACAAATGGTAAGAATGGCAAAGGCAAGTAATACCTGTCCTTGTTTTTCTTCGGCTCCGTATTGCGCAGCGAAATTTTTATCAAGAAAGTGATATTCAAACGGTGAAGACGGATCGAATTTTCTGAACGTTTTTTCAATGAAAGTTAAGGATTGAGAAATGTTGTTTTCGTTCAGCCGCACATACATATTATCTTTGTCTTTGGCTCTTTCAGGCAGCTGCATAATCATCGGTTCTATCTTGTGTTGCAAAGAATAAATATGATAATCGTGTATAACGCCAATGATGTTTGCATAAGCAATTTTTCCGGCTGCATTTGTGCCGCGCGAAATTCGTTTTCCAACACCTGTTGTCCAACCTTGCTTTTTAATGAAGGCTTCATTTACCATTATATTATCGCTGTCTGATTGTATGTCAGCCGAAAAGTTTCGTCCCTGTAATATTTTGATTTGCATGGCAGGAATAAAGTCTTCATCTATCGTTAAACCATAAGCTAAGTTGCTGTGCGTATCTATCACACCATTCTTTTCTACGCTGTAATCCATCATACCAATATTGTTGTTACCGATTGGATTTCCTGCCGTTGCAACCGCTTTTACCGAAGCATTTTGTAATAAAGCCATGCGAAGAGCCGGCACTTTTTCTCTCACATCTCTTGAATCAATATGAAAGGTTAGCATCTGGTTTTTATTGAACCCTAAATCTTTGTTGAGAACATAGTTAAGTTGTAAGTAAATGACCAACGAAGCGGCAATCATAACAACGGTTACTGCGAACTGAAACACAACCAGCGACTTTCTAAAAACATCTTGTCCTTTTATGTCGCCCAATTGATTTTTTAATGCAGGAATGGTTTTAAACCGGGACAAGAAAAACGCAGGATAAAATCCGCCGATAATGGCAGCAATTAATGAAAATACAAGCAGGCACATAATTGTATTGGCAACACCAAAATGCCATATTGATAAGTTCTTCCCGGTAACGTTATTGAACAGAGGCATCGTTAGGCTTACCAGCAAAACACTGATAAAAGAAGCCGCCAAAATTGTAGTAACAGACTCGGTGAGAAAGAGACTGATGAGATTATTGCGGCTTGATCCGATTATCTTTCTAACCGCAACTTCGCGCAGGCGAACAGAAGCGCGGGCTGTTGTGATATTGATATAATTGATGAAGGCAATAATGAGAATAAGCAATCCTACAACGGATAAAATATAGATGTATTTTATGTCACGGTTTTCGCCTAACTCGTAGCTTAAATTTGAATGCAAATGAATGGAAGTTAATGGCTGTAGTTCGATTTTATAATGAATATCATTTGCAATTTGTGTAAAATATTTGGTTACAAAAACCGGCATTTTTGCACGCAACCGGTTTATATGTGCATTCTTTTTTAGCAACAGATATGTGTAAATACTCAGACTTCCCCAATCGTCCTGGTAGTTTTCAGGCATCGCCCGCAGTGCATTAAATGTAAAATGAGAATTTTCGGGCACGTCTTCTATAATGCCGGTTACAAGGCTTGGATTTTCATCAAGATAAACTGTTTTGTTATACGCATTTATTGGATTCGCAAACAGTTTGGCAGCGAGCGATTTGGTTAGTACAATCGTGTTTGGTTTACCTAAAGCTGTTGCATTACCAGCGAGAAACTTATAGGTAAACATAGTAAAGAACGAAGCATCTGTAAAGAATATATTATCATCTTTTATTTTTTTATCGGCATAACGAACAACACCGCCGACTTCCGCATCAATACGAATGACATCTTCAACTTCGGGAAAATCTTTTTTTATCACTTCAGCTACACGCCCCGATGTACCGGTAACGTCAAACTTTTCTTCGCCCCATTGTCCGTGCGAAGCAAGCCTGTAAATTCTGTCAGCATTCTTATGATAGCGATCATAACTAAGTTCTTCGGCAACAAAAAGTGCAATTAACCAGACAGCCGCCAAACTCAAGGCAAGTCCTGATATATTGATGAAGGAAAAAACCTTTTGCCGCATCAGGTTGCGCCAGGCAGTTTTAAAGTAATTTTTGAACATAAAAGATGATTTTAAAAGTAAAAGCTGAGTTGTTTAATTTATGTTCGGAACGTTGAACGGAGCGTCGCAAGGAACGATCAACCGGAGTATCTGACGCTCGTAACATAAACCTGTATTTTGTATTGATCATTAACCAATCAACATTTATTTACTCGCTTCGCAAACTGTTTACCGGATTGGCTATCGCCGCTTTAATAGCCTGAAAACTTACCGTTATTACAGCAATAGCAATTGCAGTAAAACCGGCAACAGCAAAAATCTGCCAGCTTATTTTGATGCGGTATGTATAGTTCTGCAACCACAGATTCATACAGTACCAGCCAATTGGCGTAGCAATTAATATAGAGATGCCAACAAGCAAAACAAATTCTTTTGATAACATGGCTGCAATACTTCCGATACTGGCGCCTAATACTTTGCGAATGCCAATTTCTTTTGACCTGTTTTCTGCCATGTAAGCAGCCAAACCAAACAAGCCAAGACAGGAAATAAAAATGGTTAAACCGGCAAACAAAGCAGCCATTGTAGCGGTTTGGTTTTCGCTGTTGAATTTTTGACTGTATTCTTCATCAACAAAATGATAGGTAAAGGGATAGTCAGGATTGTATTTTTTAAATGTTTGTTCAGCTTTCTGCAGATTGCTGATGGTACTGTTTTGATTGTTGAAACGCAGAATGATATTGTACGTCCAGTAATCGGTTCCAAACACAACCATTGGGTTTACCGTTTCGTAAGGCGAGCCGATAATAAAGTCTTTTATCACACCAACGACAGTTCTTGTTGTACCTCCCATATTGATTGCTTTTCCAATGGGATTTGGTAAACGCATTGCCTTCACGGCGGCTTCATTTATCATGACAGAAGCGGTATCGTATGGATATGTTTGTAAATTAATATCGCGGCCAGCCAGTAAAGTAAGTCCCGTCGTTTTTATAAAATCGCCATCTGCTCCCACTCTTGAGAAGTTAATATTTTCATCGTCTTTTGTAGAGCCTTGCCAGGAATATCCACTTGAAAAAGCGGCATCAACTGTAACACCTAAGCTGTTTTTACATATTGATGTTACCACGTTTTTGCTGACAAGTTCTGATTTAATAATCTCATAATTCTTTTTGATATCACCTTCAATCAGCACTTCTACCAGGTTGGTACTGTTGTAACCTGTATCGCGTGTTTGAACAAATTGTATTTCGCGGTAAACAATAATCGTTGTTATGATTAAAATAATGGCTACCGTAAACTGTGTAACAACCAATATTTTACGAGGATTGAATGTGCGATTGGCTGATATTTTTAAACCTTTTAAAACAGTAACCGGCTTAAATGCAGATAAAAAGAAAGCCGGGTAACTGCCTGCCAGCAAGCCGGTAAGCAATATAAAGCCTGTTAAATATAACCATAAGTATGGATTTTTAAAGTTGACAGACAGCGATTCATTTATCAATTGATTAAAGGCAGGTAATGATAGCTGAACAAGGAATAAAGAAAGAATACCTGCAACAAAAGCAATAAGAATTGATTCGCACAAAAATTGGCTGATAAGCTTAGATTTTCCGGCGCCCATTACTTTTCTTACGCCTACTTCTTTAGCACGTTTCTGACTTTGCGCCGTGCTCAGATTCATGAAATTGATACAGGCTATTAATAAAATAAGTGCACCAATAAGGAGCAGTAACCGAACCGTATCTATCCGCCCGCCGGCAGGTTTTCCGTTTTCGAAGTTTGCGTATAAATGTTGTTTTATAACCGGATACAGAAAGATATCAGCCTTGGTTTCAGGCGCATATTTAATAACTTCCTTTTCTATCTTTTTATTAAATTGTTCAATAGACACAGCGGGTTGTAGCTGCACAAAAGTGTGGTACGTATTATTGCTCCAGTTGTTGCCATAATTGTTTTCATTTGCCTGCAGAGAAACCAAATAAGTGAAATCAAACTCTGTATTGGAAGGCAGGTTTTTAAGAACACCTGTTACTTTAAAACTACTTTGATTATCCAGCTTTACAACTTTTCCAATCGGATCATCATTACCAAACAAACTTTTAGCGAGGTTTTCGGTTAATACAATATTATTTACATCGTCCAGCGCATGGCTGGCATCACCTTTTAATAAAGGAAAACTAAACATGGTTAGAAAAGGCTTGTCAACATCGTTACCTTTTGCTTTTATACTTTTATCGCCGTAATTAAAAAGTCGCTCGATACTCCAATATATTCTGGCTGTGTTTTTTACTTCAGGAAAATCTTTCTGTAACGTTTTACCAACAAGACCAGAGGTAACGTCCTGCGTATAAATATTTCCATAAGCTTCATTACGGTTATAAATCTTATACAAGCTGTTTTTATTTGCATGAAACTGGTCGAAGCTTAACTCATTTTGCACCCAGATACCAATAAGTAAAACAGCCGCCATACCAATTGCTAATCCCGTAATATTAATTGCAGAAAAAGCCTTGTTTCGCAACAGGTTGCGCCATGCAATCGTAAAGTAATTTTTAAGCATTGAAAATGAATTTAAAAGTAAAAGCTGAGTTGTTTAATTTATATTCAAATGTTGAACGGAGCGTCGCAAGGAACGATTAATCGGAGTTTCAAACGCTCGTAACATAAACCTGTATTTTGTATTGATCATTAACCAATCAACATTTATTTACTCGCTTCGCAAGCTTTTTACAGGATTTACAAGCGCTGCTTTGCCGGCTCTGATACACAAGATTGTCATGGCTGCCGTTATCATAATTACGCCGCTTAACAGGAAAATCCACCAACTCAGTTCAGTATGATAAGCAAAGTTTTGCAGCCAGTCGTGCGTAAGCCACCACGCAATTGGTATCGCAATTATAAAAGCGACGGCAAGCAACTTTGCAAAATCGGTAGATAACAAAGCAATAATCTGGCTTACACTGGCGCCTAATACTTTGCGAACACCAATTTCTTTGACGCGACTATTGGTTATAAAAATGACAAGACCTAACAAACCAAGACAGCTTATAAAAATGGCGACGGCTGACGACCAGGTTAATAACAAAGAAAGCTGCTGGTCTTCCTGGTAAAAATCTGCGATATTTTTATCTAAAAATGAATAATCGAAATCTACATCGGGATATATTTTTTGCCACGCAGATTTTATTTTGTTAATCGCGCTGTTCCAGGTAGCAGGATTTGGCTGTAAAGCCACATGCATTACGTTACCGAACTTCGGCGCAGCATAGTAAATAACAGGATGAATAACTGTTCGTACAGAAGCCAGGTTAAAGTCTTGCATTACACCAACAATCGGCAGCGGCGAACTGCCGAAATTTACAAATTGACCAACTGCACTTGAAGGTTGCCGGTAGCCGAGTTTTCGGGCTAAAGTTTCGTTGATAAGTAATTCGTTGGCTGTATCAGAAGCCATTATATTTCTGCCGGCAAGAAGCTTTATATTATATACGCTTAAGAAAGAAGTATCGCCATTCCTGGTATCTACATCTATGTTTACATCTTTTCCTTTTTCTTTTACAGAAATGCTTGTGCTCATGCCGCCATTAAAAGCAGGTGCCTGGTTGCCAAGACTTATTTCCTGTATTTCAGGAACAGCTTGCAGTTGTTCTTTTAATAAAAACTTTTTATTGTTTGGATTATAAAAATCAAAAGGCACATAAAAGTTGATAATGGCATCTTTGCGGAAGCCCATATCCTTTGCCATCGAATAATGAATTTGTTTATCCACTACCATCATCCCGATGATAAAAACCTGTGCAATTACAAACTGGAATACAATCAGCGACTGGCGAAGCCATGTGCCGCGTGTAGTTCCGTTATTGGTAACAATCTGGTTTTTTAATACCATAACGGGCTTAAACCGGGCAAGTATAAATGCCGGGTATAAACCAGCTAATACACTAACAACAAGCACGAGTATAAATAAAAAAAGCAATACCAAAGGCTCACGGAATATGTATTGAAACTGCAGTCCGGCGGGAATAAAATAAGAAAAGACCCGCATTACAAATGGTGTAATTAAAAGCGATAAAACAGCCGTACAAATAGTTAGTAAAAATGTTTCTGATAAGAACTGAAAAATAAGCTGGCTTTTACTGCTGCCCAAAGTTTTGCGGATGCCGATTTCTTTTGCCCGTTGCGCAGCTTGCGCCGTGGACAAATTGATAAAGTTGATAGCGCCTAATAATAAAAGAAATGTTGCCAGTAAAACCAGGTTTTTTATAGTTGACGGGTTTACTTTTCCGTCATAATCAAGATTGGTATGTACATCGCTAAGCGGTTGCAAACGATGTATTGTTTTGGCATCTTCCGGTTCTGATTTATGTTCTTTAAAAATAGAGGCAAGCTGTTTATTTATTTGCGCAGGCTGCACACCCGGCAACAGTTTTACAATCGTTTGAGAAATAGAATTGGTATTGTTCCATTGGTCCCAGTTATAAATCGGTTTCAGGTTACTCGCTGATATGGTAGATAGCGATATAAATGCTTTGTATTCAAAGTCGCTGTTTGCGTTCAGATCTTTAATAATACCTGTGATTGTTGTTCTTATAGAATCGCTGAAAACAACTGTTTTACCAGGCAACTGATCAACCGGAATGTTTGGAAAATACTGTTTTGCGCGATCTTCGCTCAATACAAGATTATACGGATTTTGCAAGGCAGATTTTGCATTGCCGGTTATCCATTGATGCGGAAATACGCTAAAATAATTGCTGTCGGCAAAAGCAATGTTATCCTGTTGCTTGAACAGCTGTGCCGGGTGATTGTTGTCTTTCGGGATGCTGACTTTCGCTGCCCAATCATTATATTGAAAGATGGCTGCGGTGTTTTGTATACCGGATGTATTATTTTGAACCGCTTCGTGCAAAGGCGCCGGAACGCCCTGGTTTTTCCATCCATCGCCATCTGTTACAATACGATAAATTCTATCTCTGTCCGGTTCATACTTATCAAAACTATAGTCATATTGAATAACCATATAAATGATAAGCGCCGCACTGATACCAATAGAAAGTCCCGATACATTGATGAGTGTCGTAATCTTGTTTTTACCAAAACTTCTTAATGCTGTTTTGAAATAGTTTTTCAGCATGAGTTGAATTTTTTATGTAAAAGAAATGTAACGATGTATGTACAGAATCAGTTTCATCCGCTTCTTGATTTATTCCGTCCGCAAACTCTTTATTGGATTGGCAACAGCTGCTTTTATAGATTGATAACTCACCGTTATTAAAGCGATAATTACAGACAGTAAACCAGCACTTGCAAACACCCACCATTCAATGTTGATGCGGTATGTGTAAGATGACAGCCACCTGTTCATTGCCAACCAGGCAAGCGGCGAGGCAAGAACGAAAGAGATAATCACAAGGGTTAAAAAATCTTTCGATAAAAGTGTTGTTATATTGGCAACGCTTGCGCCCAACACTTTGCGAACACCAATTTCTTTAATGCGGTTTTCGGCCATATAAGTAGCCAGACCAAACAAGCCAAGACAAGAAATAAAAATGGTTAATCCGGCAAACAAAGCAGCCAGGGTTCCGGTGCGTTGCTCTTCCTGAAACTTCAACGCATATTCTTCATCAGCAAACTTATATTCAAACGGATATTGCGGATTGTACTTTTTAAACACCTGTTCAATACGCTTCAGGTTTTCTGCTACCGGCCTCGCAGGATTTAGTTTGTAGTGTACGGTTGTAAACCACGCAGCGGGACCTTGCACAACCAGTTGCTGTACTTTATCGTAAGGCGATTCGTAAATAAAATCTTTCAATACACCAACCACCGTCCAGTCTTTATCATCTGTCTTTACAATTTGCCCGATCGGATATTTCAACCGCATTATTTTCGCGGCTGTTTCGTTCAGCAACATGGCGGTAGAATCGGCCGGATATTTTGTAATATCAATGTCTCTGCCCTGCGTTAAAGTAACACCCATTGTCTTTACAAAATCAGCATCCGTTCCCATTCTCACAAAGTCAGTTTTGCCATCGGCTTCTGTACTGCCCGGCCATTTAAAACCCCAGCTATCGCTGTAACGCTGTGTTATCGGGCTCATTGATTTTGTAACAGACAAAACAGCACCGCTGTTTACCAAATCATTTTTAATGGCATCGTAATGCTTATCAATATCGCCTTGTATAAAAGTATAAAGAAGCTGGTCTTTTTTATAGCCGGTATCCCGGCTTTGCGCATACTGAATCTGGTGTTCAACAATAATAGTACAGATAATTAAAGCAATGGCAAATGTAAACTGCAGAACCACCAAAACCTTACGCGGCGTTACTACTGCATGAGCCACTTTAAAAGTGCCTTTCAATACCGTAACCGGTTTGTAAGACGATAAATAAAATGCCGGGTAACTGCCCGCAATAAAACCGGTAAAAAAGATAAACCCGATAAAAAACAACCAGAACAGAGGATTGCTATATTCGATATACAATTGTTTTCCAACCAACTGGTTAAAGGCAGGAAGACTTAGCTGAACGATAATGATAGCAATGATTCCGGCAAACAAAGCCAGCAAAATACTTTCGCCGATAAACTGTGCCACAAGTCCGCCTTTCTGCGCACCAACCACTTTGCGAATACCAACTTCTTTTGCCCGTTTCTCGCTCCGCGCTGTGCTTAAATTCATAAAGTTAATACAGGCAATCAGCAAGATAAAAGCAGCAATTACAGCAAACAATTTTACCATCTCAAAGCGGCCGCTTACATACTTTCCGTTCTCAGATTTACTGTACAGCCATCTTTCTTTAAACAGTTGGGTAAATACTTGCGTGGTAGATTTTTCGCCGTCTTTAGTATGGTCTATTGTAATGTTTTTAATCTTAGTATCAAACGCTGCCTGGCTAACGCCTGGCTTCAAAAGAATGTATGTTCTGACAGAGTTATTTCCCCAGTAATTATCGTCCTGGTTCAGCTTCTTCATATAAGACCAGGGAAGCAGGTATTCGAAGTCGAAAGACGTATTGTTAGGTAAATCTTTCAATACAGCCGTTACGGTAAAATTATCGCTGCTGTCTATCCTGATTACTTTACCAATTGCAGCCTCATTACCAAACAATTTTTTGGCTAATTTTTGCGTGAGCACAATATTGTTCACTTCGCGTAAAGCAGTGCCTGCATTGCCTTCCAGCATAGGAAAGCTAAACATTTTCAGAAAGCCGGAATCAGTAAAACTGCCTTGTGCATTCAGGTGTTTATCACCAACAGTCAGGAGAAAGCTGGTCTGATTTAATCTTGCCACATCTTCAACATCATTTGCATAATCAAGCTTAACTGTTGTTCCTAATATTTTCGGCGTGTTGCTCCAGGCCCACACTTCACCGTTAAATTTATCGCGGTTGTTAGCGGTATAAATCCGGTCTGCTTTATCATACCATTTATCATAGCTTACTTCATTCTGAATCCATAATAAAATCAATATTGCGCTTGCCATCCCGATAGCAAGACCCGATATATTGATAATAGAAAATCCTTTGTTGCGAAGCAGGTTGCGAAAAGCAATTTTAAAAAAATTTTGAATCATAGTTCTGATTTATAAACTGCAAATTGGTATGATGCTGATAATATGAATTGACAATAAATGATTGCCACCACATAATTTTTTCAATGCCTGTGCCAACGCCGAAACGCTTTGCCAGCAAGCCTGGTGGAGATATACAATACAAAAAGTGTTCATTATCGAACACCTTTTGTACGGTTATGAAAAGAAATTATGAATTATGAATTATGAGTTATGAATTATTATTTATGAAGGAAGGAAGCAGAATACAGTTTATGTTTCCAGCTTTTGTATTTCAATTGAACATCGTTGTGTCACTCACTTGTACGTTCAGAAAAGAATTGAACAATTCATCGTTCATAAATCATAACTCATCATTATCATTGCACTGCCTGCAATCGCTTTTTTCCTTCTTCTTTCATAGCAGCATCGTCAGCCATGCGGTTTGGTAATTTTACCATTTTCGACAATACATCGAGTTCCTGTGTAGGTCTGCCTTTTAGTTTATAAGCATTTGCAAGATCAAGATAATTCTGAACAAAATAAGGTTCTATTGTGCGGCACTTTTCCATATAAAAAATGGAAGAATCAATATCAGGCTTGGCAAGTCCTTCACCATAAAATGTTTTTAAAGCTGCTTTCTTAAACCAGTTTAAAGACAACATTTCCAAGTGCCATTTACCTTCCATATAATTCAGCCGCGCATGATTCGGATCAATAGCCAAACCCTTATCAGCAAACACTTTTATCTGCTTTACATCTTCTACAACCTTTTTATTTTCCGTTTCTGTCTGAGAAAGATTTGCAAACCCTAAAGACTCACAATAATACGCATCTGCACTGTTCGGGCTTGCCGCCAATGCTTTATCAGCATAGCTTTTTGATGCCATATAATAATCGTTCCGACTTGATTTATCAACCTGCTTTTTACCAAGCGAGCTGTTCAATTCAACGCACCTTACAAGTGCATTTATATTGTTTGAGTCAACAGCCAATACTTGTTTATAAGCGTCCAAAGCATCGGCTTCTTTAAACTGTTTGTACAACGCATCTGCTTTTTGCAAAGCCTCATCCGCACTCTGGGCATATAGCTGAAAAGTTGCCAACAAACAAAGCAAACCTGCCACTATTGTTTTCATCATATAATTCCATTTCTTCCTGTTATCAATACAAATCATATTATCAGATATTATCGCTTCTTTTTGATGTATAGGTTACAGCTACACTACCCTGGAAGGCCGCAATCGGCGGATGTTTTTTTACGATTGTAATACTCAATTCCTCCGCCTCGGCAAAGCTTTTAAATATATCCTGCGCCAATATTGTAGCAACGGTTTCCAATAATTGTCTTGGCGTCTGCATGTGTTTTTTAATAAGTTCATACACAGACACATAATTAATGGTTTCGCTTAAATGCAATACCGGAACTTTTTTTTCTACGTGCATTACAGACATATTTACTTCGTATTCGGCACCTATCTTTTGCTCTTCTTCGTAAACGCCGTGATACGCATAAAACTGCAGGTTCAGCAATTGTATTGTTAGCATAATATTTTATTTGGCGTACACCAGTTTTTTAAAATCGCCGCCTGTAGACCAATGCTGTAATGGTGATTGCTGAATAAACATTTCTCCAACCAGGTTGCGTTTCGGGTCTGCCCAATAAAGAGTTCCAAAATAACCGCCCCAGGCAAAGCTTCCTTCCGAAATGCCCGTCTTTGCTGTATTAGCGGTTGTAGTAATTTCAAAGCCAAGACCAAACTTATCCTGATCGCCTACATGCAAGGTATCAATTTCGTTACTTGTCATTAACGCAACGGTAGCAGGTTTTAATAAATGATGACCATTATAATCGCCTTTATTCAGCAGCATTTGCAAGACCTTTGCATAATCAGAAACGGTTGAACTTAAGCCTGCGCCGCCGGCAAAATAAATTCCGTTTTCTTTCGGATAATCCGGCGTAAATCCATTCATCGGTTTACTCCATTCAATTGTTTTGCTGGTGCTATCAACCGTATAAACTTTTACCAAACGGCTCCATTTATCTTTAGGCAAATAGAAGTACGTATCCTTCATTTCCAGCGGCTGAAAAATGCGCGTGCTGAAGAATTTATCCAATGGCATTTTCGATATAATTTCAACAATTCTGCCCAGCACATCTACATTTAAACCGTAGGTAAATTTTTCGCCCGGCTGATGAACAAGCGGCATAGTGGCTAAGAGGTTTACCATATTTTCTAAGTGCATAGTATCGTCGCCAAAACTGGGATGCAAACCAGCTTTAGCATAAATGGCGCGCATCTTTTCTGAGCCGATACCAGCATAATCAATTCCGGAAGTATGTGTCAATAAATCTTTAATGGTAATTTCTCTTTTGGCAGGAACAGTTGTGTAAGAACTGTCTTCTTTATTGAATGAACTAACCACTTTGGCATTGGCAAAGCCAGGAATGTATTTTGAAACCGGGTCGCTGATAGAAAGCTTGCCTTCATCGTACAACATCATAACAGCAACGCTGGTAATGGCTTTGGTTTGCGAAGCGATACGAAAAATATTATCTGTTCGCATTGCAACCTTGTTTGCTTTGTCGGAGTAACCAAAGGCTTTGTTATACACTGGTTTACCATTTTGCTGAATATAACCTACCGCGCCAACCAGCCAGCCGCTGTCAACAGCCTGTTGCAATAAACTATCTATCCGGGAAAATGTTTTGGGCGATAAATTTTCTGTTTGAGAACGGCATTGCATGAAGGAAATGATGATAAAACAAAGAAGAAATAATCGTTTCATGATGGCGATTGATTAGTTGGTATTATGATAAATATAAGAAGATATTTTGTTCTTGTTTAATTCATATTCTGTAGTTGAACGGAGCGTCGCAACCGGGTTCAACCGGAGTACCAGATGCTGGTAACATAAAAATTGTATTGCAATACTAACAAGGGATGAGGAATGAACAAGCAAAAAGTTTGGACATAAAAAAAGGGCTTTATACAAGCCCTTTTTCACTAAGATAACGCTCGGCATCGAGCGCCGCCATACAACCGCTGCCGGCAGCCGTAATTGCCTGGCGATAAATTTTATCCTGCACATCACCGGCAGCAAAAACGCCTTCTACATTTGTCTTTGCTGTACCCGCAATGGTTTGAATATAACCCGCATCATCCATGTCCAGAATACCTTTAAAAATATCGCTGTTGGGATGATGACCAATAGCAACAAAGAACGCGCTGATAGGAATGGTTTGCGTTTCGCCGGATTGTATATTCTTAAGGCGAACCGCTTCTACTTTCTTTTCGCCCAAGACTTCATCAGTCTCGCTGTTCCAGTAAATTTTGATATTCAGTGTGTTCTTCACACGTTCCTGCATCACTTTGCTGGCACGCATTCCGTTTTCATCTTTGCGAACAATCATGTGAACGGTGGTTGCAAGTTTAGATAAATAAATGGCTTCTTCGCAAGCTGTATCACCGGCGCCCACAATAGCAACTTCCTTACCACGAAAGAAAAATCCATCGCATACGGCACAGGCACTTACGCCGTAACCATTTAATCGCTGTTCACTTTCTATATTGAGCCATTTGGCAGAAGCGCCGGTTGATATGATAACCGAATCGGCTTCTATCCATTTATTTTCATCAATTTCTACTTTATGTGTGCCATTGCTAAAGTCAACTTTGGTAGCCAATCCATAGCGAACGTCAGCGCCCATGCGCTGTGCCTGCTTTTCAAAATTGATCATCATATCCGGTCCCTGAATGCCTTCGGGATAGCCGGGATAATTTTCAACTTCTGTTGTTATGGTAAGTTGGCCGCCGGGCTGAATGCCTTGGTATAAAACCGGTTTCAGATTGGCTCTGGCCGCATAAATGGCTGCCGTATAACCGGCGGGTCCTGATCCTATAATTAAACAATGTACTTTTTCTGTTGTTCCGTTTGCTTCCATTGAAAAGTAAAAATTAAAAAGTAAAAATTAAAAAGAAGAAGCGCCTATTTGTTCCGGCTTTTGACTTTTTCTTTTTGAAATTTTAATACAATCCTTCGATACTTAAATATCGTTCCCCGGTATCGTAATTAAATAATAATACGCGGCTTCCTTCTTTAATATCGGGCAATTTTTTTGCCAGCGCGGCTAAGGTTGCGCCACTGGAAATGCCACCAAAAACGCCTTCTTCCATGGCAGCGCGTTTGGTATAAGCAAAGGCTTCGTCTTTATTAATTTGAATGGTGCCATTCAAAACAGAGGTATCTAAATTGCCGGGAATGAAGCCGGCGCCAATGCCCTGAATCGGGTGCGGACCCGGCGCGCCGCCGCTGATAACAGGCGATAATTCCGGCTCTACCGCATATATTTTAATGTTGGGGAAATGCTGTTTTAAAACCTTACCAACGCCGGTGATGTGACCGCCGGTTCCTACGCCGGTTATCATATAATCAAAGCCTTCGGGAAAATCTTTTAGAATTTCTTCGGCTGTTGTTTTTATATGTATATCAATATTGGCAGGATTATCAAACTGTTGCGGCATCCACGCGCCGGGCGTAGAAGCCACAAGTTCTTTCGCTTTTTCTATCGCGCCTTTCATACCTTTTTCGCGTGGCGTTAGTTCGAAAGTAGCGCCGTAAGCACTCATTAATTTTCGTCTTTCCACGCTCATGCTTTCGGGCATTACGAGAATGAGTTTATAACCTTTTACAGCCGCCACCAATGCAAGACCAATACCTGTATTACCAGATGTAGGTTCTATAATGGTGCTGTCTTTATTGAGTAAACCTTTTTTCTCGGCATCTTCAACCATTGCCAAGGCAATGCGGTCTTTGATACTGCCACCGGGATTGGCACGTTCTAATTTTGTCCAGACTTCTATATTTTGAGGAAATAATTTGTTCACACGCACGTGAGGTGTATTGCCAATTAAGTCGAGTATACTTTGCGCTTTCATATTTGAATATCTAAATAAAAAATGGTGTCAAAGGTACGTTGGTTTTGTGAGAAAGCTTAGTGATAAGAGGTTTGAACTAATAGTTGTGATTTATATATGATAATAGTAATGAGTTGATGGTTGATAGATGGCAGTTGAGTGTTGTTAGTTGATAATAGAAATTGTTGATTGGATTGTTTAATTGATAACAGAACATTGAACGGAGCGTCGCAACGATGTTCAACCGGAGTTACAAAAGCCCGTAATACAAAACTGTATTTTGTATTCTTCATTCATAATTTCTAATTGATAATTCATAACTCATCATTCATAATTCATAATTATCAAAGTCATTCTCCTTTGCATCGCGCGATGCCGGCTTTGGCTTTCTGATCAATGGAATCTTTATAATCGTGATCACCCATATCAAGACAAGTCTTGTAATATTTGATGGCTTCGGTTTTATTGCCTTGCTTTTCGTAAATCAACCCGGTTTGCAAAGCCGCGCGGGAAGCAAAATATTCTTTGCTGTTTTTGCCCAACGCAATGGTGGCATTGTAAGCTTGTATGGCTTCGGTGTCTCTTCCTAAATCGTCATAAATGCGACCTACACGATAATTAAATTCTAATTTCTCTTCGGCTTTTGTGAATGTGCTTGTTGTTTTACCAACCAGCATTTGCAAAGCTTCTATATTGTAACCACCATCATTTAAAAGTCTTGCTTTTAATAAGAAAGCATTCGGATACGTTCCATTTTTCGCTTCGCGATAAGCTTGCTTATCAGCATCCGAAATAGCATTGCCGCGCTTTAATAATTGCTGCCGGGCTTTTTCTGCAGCCGTCATATTACCAAGTAAATAATAACACCAGCTTACTTTCTGATACGCATCTTTTACATAAAAACTGCCTTTAAATTTCTGAAGAAACGTTTCAAAATATTTTGCGGCTTCTGCGAGTTCTAAATGATCTAATTTAATAAATGCTAGCTCGTAATTCCATATCGGAATATCCAGATAATCAGGTGATGGATTGCGATTGAGAATCACATTCTTTGAATATTCTGCCTGCTTGCTGTTGAGCGCAAGATTCGCCGTCATATAGGCAAACAAATGGTTATTTACAATATCAAGATTGTTTTGTTTGATAAACGCAAAGGCTTCGGCCGGTTCATTTTTTATGTAGAAAAGAAGATAACAATAATAGAAAGCGGCTTCGTTAAAAAAGAAACGCGCGTTAGAATCGTTGCTGTTGATAAAGCTTCGCATCATCGCCATACCATTGTTCACAGAACCTTTGATTCCTAACAACCCGGCAACGCCTTTATAACCATCCGGAATAACACCGGCAATCACTTGCATCGGCGCATAAATCATATTGTTGGGTAAAAAATCAGGATACGCCTTGCGGTTGTCTTTTATATAAGAAAACGCTTTTTTAAAAGCAAAAAAGGCAGACAAACGCTCGTTAAATTTGATGGCAATCATTGCTTTTTGCAAGTACGCCACCGAGATGCAATAGTTGTAATACGGCGAGTTTTCGTTGCCGTCTTTAAAGTCATCTATCCTGTCGTCAATTCCATTCTTGCGGGCTTTATATTCTGCCGGATCTTCATTAAAAAAAAGCACAAAGAAATCAATATAACCTTGTAATAAATCGGGAATCAGATTGTCAGCATTTTGTTGCTTAGCTTTATTTACCAACTGTTGCCCGCTGTTTATTTTCAGACTGATAATATCATTATAAGCTTGTCTGCAAGTTGCATCAAAAACGTAATTTCCGGCTGCAAAAACCTGGCTGCCAAACAAAATAAACAGAACACAAACAAATGCTTTCTTCATCTCATCGAATACAAAAATAAAAGGGTGCAAATGCGCACCCTTTTATTTATTCTTTACATGATTTATTATGCGATTTCAATTGCATTGTTCAAGTCATCATCAACCAGAATACGGCCACAGTTTTCGCAAACCATTACTTTTTTACGCTGTTTGATTTCGCTTTGTTTTTGCGGTGGAATAGCGTTGTAGCAACCGCCACAGGCATCGCGATCTACGGGCACAACAGCTAAACCATTGCGGTAGCTTTTGCGGATGCGATCGTAAGAATACAGAAGTCTTTCATCCATTCCTTTGCGTGCATCAGCAGCCAGGTCATTGTAATGCGTTTCTTCTTTTTCTGTTTCCGTGATGATTTTCTGCAAGTCACCTTTTTTATTGTTTAACAAGGTGTCTTTATTTTCTATTTGCTTGTTGGCATATTCCAATTGTCTTGCTTTGTCAGACAATTCTTCGTTGGCATCGCGAATGTGTTTTTCGGCCAGTTTACCTTCCAGTTGCTGCATTTCAATTTCTTTATTGATTGCTTCAAACTCGCGGTTATTTTTTACAGCTTCGCTTTGCTTTTCGTATTTCTTTTCGAGATCAGCGGCTTCTTTAATCGCGCTTTTCTTTTGTTCGATAAAATCGGTAATACCGTTGATTTCTTCTTCAATACGATTTTTACGACTTGTCAAACCCTGGATTTCATCTTCCAAATCGCTCACTTCCATAGGAAGTTCACCTTTCAGAATCTGGATTTGATCGAGTTTGGAATCGATTTTTTGCAATTTAATCAGGGAAGACAATTTCTCTTCTACTGAATATTCTTTAACTGCAGGCATATTTGAATTTATGATTTTAGAATTATTTTACATGAGAAGTAAAACGTCAGATGTGAACTTATACTTCATTTTCACTTCTCACCTCTTACAAAGTAAGACACCGGATTGGTTGTCACTTCTGTTTTGAGGACGGCAAAGCTACGAAATTCAGACTGTAAAATATCATACAATAAATCAATTGTAAACTGCTCACTTTCCCAGTGGCCAATGTCAGCCAGAACAATTTTATTATCAGCGTCGAAAAATTCGTGGTATTTTACATCAGACGTAATATAAATATCGGCTTTAGCAGCGATTGCTTTTTTTAACAAGAAAAAACCCGAACCACCGCAGAGAGCGATTTTTTTAACGTTTCGATGCAACAATTTTGTATGCTTTACAACGGATAAATGAAACGTTCGCGAAAGTTTTTGAAAAAAATCGGTTTCAGAAATCGCGTCCGGTAACTCACCTATTATTCCGCTTCCTACCTGCTGAAATTCATTTGCCAGGGAAACAATATCATAAGCTACTTCTTCGTAAGGATGCGCCTGCAGCAAAGCTTTTACAATATGATTCTGGAGATAAGCCGGAAATACAACTTCCATCTTTATCTCTTTGGTTTCTGCTCGCTTTCCTTTTTCACCAATATAAGGATTTGTGCCTTCGCCCGCTTTATATGTACCTATACCTTCTCCGTTAAAACTGCATTCGCTGTAGTTGCCAATGTTTCCGGCACCAGCAGTAAAAAGAGCCAAACGAACTTTTTCGGCATCATCAACCGGCACATACGTATATAATTTTTGAAGCAAACCGGTTTTGGGATCGAGCACTTTGCAATTTTCTAATCCTAATAAATCAGCCATTCGTTTGCTTACGCCGTTATGAACATTATCAAGATTGGTATGAATGGCATAAATGGCAATGCCATTTTGAATGGCGGCGATGATGGTTCTTTCAACATACGTTCTTCCCGTAATTTTTTTCAGCCCGCTAAAAACAATAGGATGATGCGCAACAATAAGGTTGCACTTTTTTTCTATCGCTTCTTTTACTATTTCTTCCGTTGTATCGAGAGAACAAAGAATGCCTGTACAAGTCCGGTCTGCATCGCCGGTAAGCAAGCCGGCGTTGTCATAACTTTCCTGGTAAGATAATGGCGCAAAACTTTCGAGTGTTTGAATAACTTCGCTGATGTTCATAGTAAAATAAAGATAGTCCGTTACCGGAATATGTAAACGATGATAAGAGATTCTAAGTATGACACTCCGATTTCAAAACAAACAACCGGTTATGCAAAACTCTTTATTGCGTTAGCTGTTTTATGGTTGCTTCCGTTTGTTGCAACTTCATTTTTTAATCAACCTGCAATTGACGATTACTGGAATGCGAATGTTGTAAATACGCATGGAAAATGGGGCGCTGTTGTTTATTTTTATCAAACTGTTTCTGCCCGGTATTTTTCTCATCTTATCATGAGTTTTTGCAACACTTTGCCTGAAGGCAATGTCTGGATTTTTAAAGCGTGGCCAGTCATTACGATTCTCTTTCTCTTTGTAGCTTTTTACTTTTTTTATCGTTCTGTTTTTGGCGAAAAAATTCCTGTCAGTCAAATCATTTTTCTTTCACTTTTATTTGTTGTATTGCACATTGCCAACATGCGATCTTTGTTTGAAGGTTTATATTGGATGTCTTCTACAGTCTGCTACCAGCTTGCCATTGGCTTGTTTGCAATTAATATTGGAGCTATTATAAAAGATATTAAAAAGCCACAGCCATCAACAAAAATCATTGCTATTGTTTCCTGTTTTTTATTGCCGGGAACTGTAGAAATGATGATACCGGTTTATATAATTACACTTTGTTTGCGTTTTTACTTTTCTTACCGGTTACATTATCCCAGAACGATTGTATTTTCCTGTTTGATAATTACGTAATTATTCTTGCCGCTTTTATTGCTTTCAGTAAAGGCAATCTGGAGAGAATTAAAGAGGATAATATCACATATCATCCACAGCTTTTTATGGCTTTGTTTTATTCAGCAAGATCGGCTGGCTATTATGCAATAATTTGGCTTTTGAATCCATTAAATATGCTGGCTTTGTTTCTGATTTTTTCATCAAAAAAAGCAATTGCGATAGCAAGTTTTCGGGCTTTACAAAAAAGAGAAAAGCTAATATTATTTATTTGCATTTTGCTTGTAAGCATAGTCGTTTATTTGCCTTTGCATTTATTTGAATCAGCAATACCATTTCCACGAATTACGACTTTATTTTTCTTCGTGTTTTTTCATATTTGCGTTGCTGTCGTTGGTTATTTTTCATTTCAAAATATTGAATTCATCAGCAAGCTGAAAAGCTTTGTAAATAAAAAACCTGTTAGAATTGCTTTGTTCGTTCTTTTCTTCACAGCGGCTTTTTCTAACAAAAATTTTGTTCTGGTTTGTAAAGATTTGTTTACAGAAACGGATAAGAAATACAACGAAGAAAGTTACCAGAGATATAAACTGATTGAAGATTGTAAGAGTGATACTTGTTATGTGCCGCTGCATAAAAACTGGCCGTATTTTGTTCAGTCATCAGCCAAAGAATCTTCGGATTCGACTTATTTTCAGCACATGAATGTTTACTATAAAAAGACAATTTTGTTCCGTTAGTTTGTAATCGCAACATGAAAACAAAATCATCTCAATACCTCATTTATAACGGAAAAATTCATTCGCCTGATGAGTTACTTATTTCTGCCAACAATCGTTCTTTTCGTTACGGCGACGGCTTTTTTGAAACTATGAACATGATTGATGGCAATATTGTTTTGCAGGATTTTCATTTTGAACGTTTGTTTTCTTCATTGCAAAAAATGCAGTTTGATAAGCCCGATTTTTTTACAGAAAATTATGTCTTGCAACAAATACAAAAACTAGTACAAATCAATAATCATCAAAACTTATCGCGCATCAGGCTTATGATATTTCGCAGTGATGGAAACTTGTATGATGTTGAAAACAACCAACCAAATTTCCTGATACAAACATGGAATATAGAATCATTTCCATCTTATAACACACAAGGTTTTATAGTTGATATTTATAAAGAAGCACGCAAAACAGCAGACGCGTTTTCAGGTATCAAAAGCAACAATTACTTACCTTACGCTATGGCAGCTTTATGGAGCCGAAAGAACCATTTAGATGATGCTTTAATTATCAATTGCAATAACCGGGTTGCGGAAGCAACCACATCAAATCTCTTTCTTGTAAAAGATAACATCGTAAGAACGCCGGCGCTTACAGAAGGTTGTATTGCAGGCGTTACACGGCGATATTTGTTGACTTGTATGCAGGCAAATGAAATACAATGTGAAGAGACTGAACTTACTATTGAAGACATTGCAGAAGCCGATGAAATGTTTTTTACCAACGCTGGTTTTTACATACAATATGCAAAGCAATGCGGCGATAAAACGTACACAAACACCACATCAAAATCGTTATACGAACAGTTTATAACGCCATTACTAAAAAGAAGCAAATGAATAAGAAAACGATTAGTATAATCTGGTTTCGCAGAGATCTTCGTCTTGATGATAATGCGGCTTTATATTATGCGTTAAAAAGTGGTGATGATGTTGTACCAATCTTCATTTTTGATAAGAATATTCTGGATGATTTAGAAGAGAAAAAAGACCGTCGTGTAGAGTTCATTTATAACACTTTACAAGACATGCAAGCTGATTTGAAAAAGCGCAAAAGCAGTCTTGAAGTCTATTACGGAACACCGGAAGAAGTATATGAAAAATTGATTCAGAAATATACAATCAAAACTGTGTTTGCCAATGAAGATTATGAGCAATATGCGATTGACAGAGATAATACAATCAACAACATTTTACACCAACAAAATGGCGAATTAAAACTGTATAAAGACCAGGTAATTTTTGCAAAAAATGAAATCAAAAAAAAGAATGGTCAACCTTATACTGTGTTTACGCCATACAGTAAATTGTGGCTTTCTACCGTGAACGATTTTTATTTAAAGAGCTATCCAACGGAAAAATATTTCAAACATTTTCACCAACAAAAGTCGGTTGCTTTTCCAACTTTACAAAGCATGGGTTTTGAAGCATCGGGAGAAGAATTTCCTTCGAAAGATTTTGATAAGTCAGTGATAAAACGCTACGATAAAACACGGGATTTTCCGGCTGAAGAAGGCACAACACGCTTAAGCATTCATCTCCGTTTCGGAACTATTAGCATTCGCAAATTAGCCAAGCTGGCAAAGAGCACAAATGCTGTTTTTTTAAAAGAATTAATCTGGCGCGATTTCTACCAGATGATATTATGGCAAAGTGACCTAGTGAAAAAAGAACGAGCTTTTAAACCTGCTTTCGATACGATTGAATGGCGCAATAACGAAGATGAATTTAAACTGTGGTGCGAAGGCAAAACCGGTTACCCGATTGTAGACGCCGGTATGCGGCAACTCAATACAATTGGCTATATGCACAACCGCGTTCGTATGATAACAGCTTCTTTTCTCAGCAAACATTTACTTATAGACTGGCGCTGGGGCGAAGCTTATTTTGCACAGAAATTATTAGACTTCGATTACGCTGCCAACAACGGCGGCTGGCAGTGGAGCGCAGGCACAGGCGCCGATGCAGCACCGTATTTCCGTGTATTTAATCCTGAAGCGCAGGCAAAAAAATTTGATAAGAAAAATGAATATATAAAGAAGTGGGTTCCCGAATATAAAAGTCCCGATTATAAACCTATGGTTGATCATCAAGCCGCGCGACAACGCGCCTTAACTGTTTATCGTGCAGCGGTGAAGAAGAAATAATTTGTGAGATTTCAGGTATGAGCTTTAAGTAAAAACAAATCGCTTGTCTTATATATAAACTCCTACCTGACACCTCATGCTTTTATGCAAATAGTTCCATATAACCCACTTCAACCTGGTTATCTATATCGTACACTTCTAATAGTTTTGCAACGGCTTTTTTACCTTCACTTCCCAATGCCAGGGAATATTTGTTTACGTATAAATCAATATGTTGCCGCATTACATCTTCGCTCATTTCCTGCGCATGTTCTTTCACATAAGGCGCCAGTTGTTCATGATGATGTTCAAACGCATATTCAACACTTTTCCTAATCAAATCATCTACCTGTTTTATTAACTCTTCACCCAAACTGCGACGCATAATAATACCACCTAACGGAATGGCAACGCCGGTATGATCTTCCCAGTATTTACCTAAATCAACCAACTTTGTAAGACCACGTTGCATGTAAGTAAACCGGTTTTCATGTATAATAACACCGGCATCTACAATGCCATCCAATACAGCATCTTCTATCTGGTTAAAAACCAAAAACTGTTTGCGCCCGATATGCGGAAACGCGAGCGTAAACAGCATGTGCGCGGTTGTATTTTTACCGGGAATAGCCACGGTAAAATTGGTGCGTTCAAGTTCCGGTATTGTTTTTTTTGCAATGAGCAACGGACCAACGCCTATGCCCAACGCGCCACCGCTGTTCAATACAATATATTCGTTTAAAACCAGCGGCAACACACCATAACTGATTTTGGAAACATCAAGTACAAATTCTCTTGCCCAATTATTTAAAGTTTGCACATCTTCCAAATGCACGGTAAAATCAATGCCCTGCGTATCAATTTTCTTATTCACCAGCGCATCAAAAATAAACGTATCGTTCGGGCAGGGACTAAATCCTAAACTTAATTCCATCACGCTAAATTTTTATCATTTTTTCTTTTGGTAACCATCGTCCGATACTCCGGTTTAACATCGTTGTGTCACTCACTTGTACGTCTTGTTATCAATTAAACAATTTGAAACACAGAGATACAAAGAACACAGAATTACACGAAGAATGTAAGCAATTTAATTTCTAATTGTTATTTATCAAATCACAACATCGTACGTCACACATCTAACATCGTACATCAAAGAAACATAAGCATATCTGATACGGCTTCATTTATATTTTCGATAGCTTCTTTTATTTTCCATTGTTTTTTATCTCGTTCTCCCACATAATTCGAAATGCCTCTTACCTGTAAAAAAGGAATGTCAAATAACCTGCAAACATAATGCAGCGAAGCGCCTTCCATGCTCTCAATATCTGCGTTGTATTTTATTTTTAAAACATCATTTTTCTGCAGGCTTGTTGTAATTTCATTTACCGTTACACCGGTTACAACAGGCAGATGCAATACATTTAATTCGTCTATTTTTTCATTTGGCAAACTTCTGTTCATAAACGGTTTGTTATCTGCCTGTTGAAAGCTCATATCAAACACATCTTTCCATTCATTATTTTCCCAAACGCCCATATCGGCAACTATATCTTTTTCAACCACAACAACACCGCCCAATGGAATTATTGAATGAAAACAACCGGCAATGCCAGCTTGTATAATCAAATCAGGCTTTTGCTGAAACGCAATCTGTGTAAGGCTTACAGCCGATTGTAAAATACCAACACCTGTGTATAAGAACTGAATATCATGTTTCGGACTTTGCAATAAATCTTCTTTAATTTCAAACCGTGTTGCGGCTGCAATTGTAATCTTCATGATTTTGCAAAGGTCGGCGTCTTTCTATCATCAGAATGTAAAAATTGTATTGATTGATTCATTCTTATTCTATTGTTGAACGGAGCGTCGCAAGGAACGATTCTGTGGAGCGTTGTCGCTCGTAACATAAAGTAATTTGTTACAAAAAAATAAAGCTGCCTAAGCAGCCTTATTTGTAAAGTTTATTTATAAATGATTAATTAATGCTGAACCACAATCTTGCTAGTTACAGTGGTTTTACTGTTGCCGATTTTTACATAATACATACCATTTTGCAAATGAGATATATCGAGTTTGTAAAGACCGCTTTCTGTATTTACCTGCTGTATGTTCATTACCTGACCCAGACCATTAACAACAGTAACGGAAACCATGCCTTTCCACTCGTTTCCAAAACGAATATTGGTATAGGAAGATGCCGGTTGCGGATAAATAGTAACACCGCCTTTTACAACTGTGCTTACTGGTTTAGCAGCAAATGAAGAAGCTTCTTTTAAGAAACCTGCCGTTGTTGCAACTTTAAGCGTATAACAATCTGTCGCATCGAAATCGGAAGTGGTTGCGCCAATTACCTGTATTTTATAAGTCGCAGTTTTTGTATTGCTGTATGTAATGCTTTCGTCGGTAGTTCCTGTTTTGTTAGAAACCGCCAATTGCTTTCCGGCCGCGTTAAACAATTTTAGTGTATAATTCTTAGGTAAGCTTGTAAGCGAAATGGTGAAGTTAGTAGCACCGCCAACCGTAGTAAAGCTAAAGAAGTCTTTGTCTGTTGATGAGGCAATAAAGGCAGTAATATCAGTATTTACAGCAATGGCTTTCGCATTATTCTTTGCGTTGTTTGGTTCGTAAGTATCTGTACAGGTAGTGCCGCCTCCTGGTGCAGAACAACCTTGCGAAGAAGTTAAGGAAGCCCTGGCGCCACCAGCCTGCAATACAGCCCACATCCTGTCTTTCTGATCTAATGTAAACATGTGCATCGCATCATCATCAACATAATCCATATAGTTCATAAACATATCACCGTTAGGACCGTTGCTGCATGTTACATGCGGAAATGCCGGCTTGCCGTAATTTTCGCTGGCTTGATTTGGAGTATCATCAACCTGGTCGCTGCCGGTACATTTGCTGCCATCATCGCCCCAAATATGACGAAGGTTTAACCAATGTCCGACTTCATGTGTTGCGGTTCTTCCTAAGTTATAAGGTGTAGCACTGGTAATACCAAACGAAGAATATAAAATTACAACGCCATCGGTAGCGGGCGCGCCACCCGGAAACTGAGCATAGCCAAGTACGTCGCGACCTATTTTACAAACCCAAAGGTTTAAATATTTAGACGCATCCCAGGCATCATCTCCACCTTTACTTGTGTACTTTACAGCATCATTGGTACTGAAAGATGTTTTGGTAGTTTGAACACGAACAATACCGGTTGATGCTTTGCCGGCCGGATCTTGTTTGGCTAAGCAAAACTGAACTTTAATATCAGCTTCCAATGGTTTAAACACAGCCGGATTCTTTACCGAATCTGCATTCAATAGTTGATAATCCTTGTTTAATACATCTATCTGGCTTTGCACCTGCGCATCGCTGATATTTTGTACCGCTGTATTCCATACAACATGCACAACAACAGGTATCGTGTAAACTGTTGTTCCGCGCTGCGTGGCTTCTGAACCACGGCTGCCGCCATGCTGGATAAAACGTTGCGTAAACGCTTCTATTTCCTGCTGCTTTTTTGCAAACGCCGGGTTCGACGCTATTTGCTGCAGGTAAACATCCTGGCTGGCACAAATACGTTTTGTTTGTGCGTTAAGGGCTAATAAACTAAATAAAGAAAGTGAGGCAGAGAGGAGAAGTTTCTTCATGTATGAAAGTTTTGTGGCCACCAACATACGAAACAAAATGGTTCAAATCATTTTTGCTGATAAAAATCATTGTATTTATTGAAGAAACTTTTCTTTTAATAGTTATCCTTGATTTACAGTAACCGTTTTATCAATCTTGGCAATTAAGCCTTGCAACACTTTGCCCGGCCCCACTTCTGTAAATATAGTTGCGCCATCTGCAATCATAGCTTGCACGCTCTGCGTCCAGCGCACGGCACCGGTTAACTGGTCAATTAAATTCTTCTTTATCTCTGCAGCATTTGTTGAAGGCTTTGCCGTTACATTCTGATAGATCGGGCAAACAGGCGCTGCAAAGTTGGCGGCTTCAATAGCGGCCGCCAATTCTTCTTTAGCAGGCGCCATAAACGGACTATGAAACGCGCCGCCAACAGGCAACAACAAAGCACGTTTTGCACCGGCAGCTTTTAATTTTTCACAAGCTTCGGTAACGCCTTTTACAGAACCGCTGATTACTAATTGACCGGGACAATTGTAATTTGCAGCGACTACTATTTCGCCGGTTTCGTGTTCAATGCCTGCGCAAATAGCTTCTACTTTTCCGTCTTCCATAGCCAATACAGCTGCCATAGTTGATGGCTGAATTTCGCAGGCTTTCTGCATGGCTTTAGCACGAATACTTACCAACTGTAATGCATCTTCAAAAGACAAAGTTTTATTAGCCACTAACGCAGAAAATTCGCCCAGCGAATGACCGGCAACCATATCGGGCTTAGCATCCGGCAACATCGCATACGCAATTACCGAATGCAGAAATACAGCCGGTTGCGTAACGTTTGTCTGCTTTAAATCTTCATCCGTTCCGCCGAACATAATATCGCTGATGCGAAAGCCTAATATATCATTTGCCTGTTCAAACATTTCTTTTGCTGTATTGTTTTCGTACAGATTTTTACCCATTCCTGAAAACTGGCTGCCTTGCCCGGGAAATACGTAAGCATGTTTACTCATAAAAAAAAATTGGGACGCCAAATGTAGGCGATTCTAAAAAGAAGAAATCGAACGATCATGTTTGTTTACATTCTATCATTCAAACACAACAGTTTTGTTATGATACACCATCACGCGGTCTTCTATAACAAGTCGTAAAGCTGTTGCGAGAACAGCCGTTTCTATCTCGCGGCCGGAACGCATCATATCAACTGCCGTATAAGAATGATTTACGGGAATAATTTGCTGCGCGATGATGGGACCTTCATCTAAATCGTTCGTTACAAAATGCGCTGTGGCGCCAATCATTTTTACGCCACGTTCATACGCTTGTTTGTAAGGATTAGCGCCAATAAATGCAGGTAAAAAAGAATGATGTATGTTGATGATATGCAACGGATAACTTGCTATAAAATGAGGTGATAAAATACGCATGAACTTAGCAAGAACGAGGTAATCAGGATTGTATTGATGAATGACTTCGTGCAACCTGTTTTCAAATTCTGTCTTGTCAATATTTTCGTGTGAAATATAATGAAACGGCACATCAAACTTTTCGCAAATCAATTGCAATACGCTGTGATTGCCGATAACACATTGCACCGTTGCGCCTAACGTTTTAAAATGATTGCGAATTAAAATATCACTTACACAATGATGTTCTTTGGTAACGAGAACAATAATTTTTTTATCAGGCAACGGGTTGATTTGTATAGAAGCTTCACCTGGCAACACTTCTTTCAAAGCCATTTCTAAAGAACTTACTTCAGACGTTTCAGCCGTTTCGATACGAACAAAAAAGCGGTTGTCAGATGTATTTACAAACTCGCGCATCGAAACAATATTTATGCTTCGATAGCTCAGTTCATTTGAAATAGCGGCTACCAATCCAACTTTATCTTTACATTGAATAAGAATAATCATACTATTGATTCAGCTACAAATAAAATTCAAATTGTTTTTGTTTACCAAATAGATGATTTCAATTATAAATGTGACTATAAAATAAACAAATGACTATTAGAAGCTTGCGTTGAATTAGCGCTTATGTTATTTTCTTATCATTATCAGACAAAATTGTCTTTTAATTTTTTTAAGAAAATGACAATTGTTTTACAAAAAATCCTTCTTTTTGTAAACAGCAGCTTCGCTGCATATTGCCACGTTCATCATCTAACGAATATATATGGAAGAAAATCAAAAGAAAGAAGTGTCAGACAATTCACGCAGGCATTTTATAAAGAACAGCGCTACCGCATTTGCAGGTCTTTATATTTTACCGCGACATGTATTAGGCGGCACTGGTTTTATTGCGCCAAGCGATAAATTAAACATTGCATCCATCGGAGCCGGCGGTAAAGGTGCCGATGATATCAATCACTTTTTTGCCAGCGGCAAAGCCAACATTGCTTATTTGTGTGATGTAGACGACAGGCAGGCGGCAGGTAGCGTTGCTAAGTTTCCACAGGCAAAACGCTACAAAGATTTCAGGGAAATGTTTGATAAGGAAGCCAAATCAATAGATGCGGTTTCTGTATCAACGCCAGATCATACACATGCCGTTGCAGCTATGGCAGCGATGCAACTTGGTAAACATGTGTACGTGCAAAAACCAATGACGCACGATATTTACGAAGCTCGTATGCTTACACAAGCTGCCAAGCGTTATAAAGTGGTATCACAAATGGGTAACCAGGGCGCATCGGGTGATGGTGTGCGCCAGTTGCTCGACTGGTACAAAGCCGGAACCATTGGTGATGTAACCGAAGTTTGGTGTTATACGGATCGCCCGGTTTGGCCGCAAGGCATTCCGTGGCCGGATAAATCAGCGCCTGTTCCGCAAGGTCTCGACTGGGATTTGTGGCAGGGAACGGCTCCGAAAAAAGAATTTATTGAAAACCTGATTCCGTTCAACTGGCGTGGCTGGTGGGCGTATGGTACCGGTGCTTTAGGTGATATGGGTTGCCATATTATTGCGCCGCCTTTCCAGGTACTTGAATTGGGTTATCCTATATCAGCAGAATGTAGCGTAGCAACCCGTTATGTTTCTAACTGGACACAAGGTTATTATCCTGATGCAGGTCCAACTTCTTCTCATATTGTTCTTACATTCAAAGGAAAAGGCAACAAGCCAAATATTACTTTGCATTGGATGGATGGCGGCATACAACCGGAACGCCCGGCAGAATTAGGACCGAATGAACAAATGGGTGATGGCGGCAACGGTGTTATTTTCGTTGGCACAAAAGGTAAAATGATGTGCGGCACGTACGGCGTAAACCCGCAGCTTTTGCCAACTTCAAAAACAGCTTCCGCCCAAGTTCCGCAAACTATAGCGCGCGTACCAGGCGGTGCCGACGGGCATTATGCAGCCTGGGTAGAAGCCGCCATGGCTGGCTTTGGAAGTAAACAAGCCAACAGCCTTAGCTCACGCTTTGATGTGGCAGGTCCGCTTACCGAATCTGTATTGATGGGCAACTTAGCCATCCGCAGTTATAATGTGCGCAAACTGCAGGCTGGCAAAACCGATGAGTATGATTATCCGGGTCGTTATATCAAATTACTTTGGGATGGCGATAATATGAAAATCACGAATTTCGATGATGCCAACCAGTTTGTAAAACGAGAGTATGCTAACGGCTGGAGTCTTGGTGTATAAATTGCCTTACATTATAAATTAAAAAACAACACAACATGAAAAAATGCCTTGCCGTTATAGCCGCCGTGAGTATCCTGGCAGCCTGCGGAAACAACAATTCATCAGGCAGCGGTTCTGATAGTTCTGCTTCGGGTAATACAACAACCGGCTCAGAAGATATAAGCAGTAATCCGGATTATCAGAAAGGGCTTGCTTTGGTTGGCGCTTCTGACTGTTTAACCTGTCATAGAATAAGCGAGAAGCTGGTAGGACCTTCTTACCAGGATGTAGCAAATAAATATACCGGTGTTGATACAGCCGTTACTTACTTAGCTCACAGAATTATCAGCGGCGTAGGAGCTAATGAAACACATAACTGGGGTTCAGAAACCAACAATGGAATTATGACGCCACATCCGCAGGTAACGGAAGCCGATGCAGAACAAATGGTAAAATATGTACTTCTTTTAAAAACAAAATAATCAGGAATGAAGTCAATTCATAATACACTTGTAATCGGTTTATTTGTTATTGCGTGTTCCTGCAATAATAGCAATTCCGGCTCTACAGCAACAGATTCTTCTGATGTAAAAGGAGATACCACAGCAACGGCTGCCGGCACAGATTCTACTTTGTTATTCGATGGCAAAACGTTAGCCGGATGGCATACATACGGAAAAGACAAACCCGGCAGCGACTGGAGCATTGACAGCAGCGCTATTCATTTAAAGCCGGCCGGAGAAGGTGGCGGCGATTTGATTACCAATGATGAATACAGCAATTTCGATTTAAAGCTTGATTGGAAGATTTCGAAGAACGGCAACAGCGGTATTCTTTTTTATGTGCATGAAGACACTGCTAAATATAAGGAAACCTATTTTACAGGACCTGAAATGCAGGTGCTTGATAACAATGGTCATCCGGATGCGAAAATCATCAAACATCGCGCAGGCGATTTGTATGATTTGATTACCAGCTCACCAGAAACAGTAAAACCTGCCGGTGAATGGAACACGGCTGAAGTAAAAAGTGATAATGGCAAACTCGATTTTTATTTGAACGGAACACATACACTTTCTACAACGATGTGGGACGATAACTGGAAGAAAATGGTTGCCGGAAGCAAGTTTAAACAATGGTCTGATTTCGGAACTTTCAAAACCGGTCATATTGCTTTGCAAGACCATGGTAATGAAGTTTGGTTCCGGAATATTTCTATCAAAAAATTATAGTTTATTTTGTTTGTAAAACGGCTGCTGAACGTGCGTTCAGCAGCCGTTTTACTTGTGCTTTTATTGCAGAATCTTTTACAACAAATCATACACTGATATTGCAAAGAAGTATTTATGTTACCATCGCCGGCAACTCCGATTGATCGTTCCTTGCGACGCTCCGTTCAACGCCTTGTTATTAATTGATCCATCTTAATAAACTCATTACAATTATCATAAACTCACGAAGTCAACACTTCAATTTTTGTAAATGGCTTCTTATCTGGAAAAAGCAAACTATATATTTTACGTGCTGTTTCTTCTATATCAATATCAGAGCGATTTGAAAAAACAACAATCATAAAATTCTCAGCCGGAATAGTAAAACTATATGTTCTGAATCCACCGTTAGAACCGCTGTGATATACTTTTTTATTGGTTTCGCTTTCATCTACAAACCAGCCGAAACCATAGCCCAGCTTGCTTTTTGCATCAATATAATGTTCTATGGTTCTCGCTTTATCAACTATCTTTTTGCTAAACACATTTTCTTTTTGCAAAGCAGACAACCAATGTATATAATCAGCAAGCGAAGTATAAATACCGCCATCACCTTCGGTAGAAAAAAAGATATGTTCATTTGCACCAGATGGCATAAAACGATTTGTTATACTGTCTTTATCATAACCTGTTGCAGGCTGTAATATGCTGGCTTGTTCATTCCATATTCTTGTGTCTTTCATACCCGCAGGTTGAAAGATATTTTGCTGCATGTAATCGTTATAAGATATACCGCTTACTTTCTCAATTACCAACGCTAATAAACAATAGCCGGTATTGCTATATTGAAACTTCGTTCCTGGTTTGAAGTATAACGAATCAACATTTTTAACCGCATTATATACGTCTATATTATGCGCATGTTTCAGCGTTTTTGTATCAATATAATCATAGTGATCCCTGATGCCGGAACTGTGTGTAAGCAACTGCTGAATGGTAATGCTGTCGGCAACTTTTTTGTTCATATCAGGAAAGAAGCGGCTGAGTTTATCAGTCAGAGAAAGCTTGTGTTGTTCTTCTAACAAAAGAATAGCAATCGCCGTAAATTGTTTGGTTAATGAAGCAATATTGAAATCGGTAGAAGACGTAATCTTTTCACCTGTTTTCAGATTTCTGACACCATAACTTTTCGCAAATACAAATGAATTGTTTTTGATGATTCCGACTGTAGCGCCGGGCAACGAATCAGTATAAGTTATCCGTAAAAAACTATCAATTATGTATTTTGTTTTGGCAGAGAAATTTTGCGCTTTTGTTGCCTGGCAAATCAATACAAAAGAAAAAACAGCTATCCATTTATTCACACCCGAAAGTAATAAAAGGATAGCTGTTTTGTTATAGTTCCGAAACGCTGCTAAACAATATATTATTTAATGAAAAAACGCCACACATCAAGTCCCATTGCATACGCCATCAATGCAAGCAACAATATCATTCCCGCCATTTGTGCGTATTCCATAAACTTATCGCTTGGCTTGCGGCCGGTTATCATTTCGGCTAATGTAAACAGCGCATGACCGCCATCTAAAGCGGGAATTGGCAAAATGTTCATAAAGGCAAGAATGATAGAAAAAACGGCGGTTAACGTCCAGAAGCCTTGCCAATCGGCCAAGTCGCCGGAGAAGGCATTGCCAATACTCATCACGCTTCCCAAACTATCGCTGGCTTTTACTTTACCGGCGAAAATCTGCCGCAATCCGGAAATATATCTGCCTAATGTTTCCCAGCATTTATTGAAACCAATTGGAATAGATTCAAAGAAAGAATACTTATGTTTTATTGTTGTAAAAAGCTGCGAAAGATTGGCAACAGGACGAAAGCCAACTTCAGCATTGTCATTTAATTGGGCTTTTACATTTACTTCGCTTCCGTTGCGTAATGCAGTAAGTGTAACAGGTTTGTTTTTGTATGGTTTTTTCAGGCTGTCAAACTCGTTAAAATAAGCAAAGCGTTTGCCGTCAATAGCAAGTAAAGTATCACCTTTCTGTAAACTGTTTTCTAAAAAATGAGCTTTCGTTTTGTCAACCGAATCTACAATTACCGGAAAGCGAACGTCAATAAAATTCTGCAGCTTAGTAGCTGTTAATTTTTTTGCCAAATCCGCAGGGACATTGAAACTCAGCTTTTGTCCGTTTCTATCAACCTGAATAGATTTGGTAGTTCCCAAAGCTATATTGACACCGATTTTATAAAAATCATCATTGGATTTATTATCAACCGAAATAATTTTATCGCCGTCCATTAAACCCATTTGCCGGCCAAGCGAATCGGCATGAATACCATACGTAACATTCTGCGCAGGCAAATATTCTTCGCCCCATTTGTTGGTAATGAAAATGAAAAGTATAATAGCCAGAATTACATTTACGATCACGCCACCGGTCATAATAATGAGCCGCTGCCAGGCTGGTTTTGCACGAAATTCGTAAGGCTGCGGCGGCAGTTTCATTTGCTCTTTATCCATACTTTCGTCTATCATGCCGGAGATTTTTACATAACCTCCAAACGGCACCCAGCCGAGACCATATTCGGTTTCGCCAACCTTTTTTTTCCAGAGAGAAAACCAGGGATTGAAGAATAAATAAAATTTTTCGACGCGGCATTTAAACATGCGTGCGGTTACAAAATGTCCTAACTCGTGAAGCGTAACTAAAATAGAGAAAGAAAGAATGAACTGGAGAACTTTGGTTCCGACAATGCTCCAGTTGATTGCTAATAATGTAATCATTTGTTCGGGTAAATTCTATGCTGTTTGCAGCGAGGCAAACCGTGACATATCGTTGTTTATTATTTTAAAAATATAGAACATTATTTCAAAAAGATCAATTCATATTCTGCAGTTGAACGGAGCGTCGCAAGGAACGATAAACCGGAGTTTCAAAAGCTGGTAACATAAAAATTACCTATGAATTACAACCCGTGATAAATAATGTTGCAAATGCAATAATACTGTATTCTCATCAGCGTAAGTAACCGCTTGTATTTTTTAGGAAATAGTTAGTTGAAAAATTTAAAATATAACAGTAAAAATCAGGAACGCAATGAATATTTATCTTTTGTGAATTCTTCTCATTTACTGTATTACATCTGGATCATGGAAGCTGCATAATGACGTGTTTCTCCGTCGGTATAAAAATATTCTTCGAGCGTTGGATGTTCTATAAAATCAACTTTACCCATAGAACGTTCTACCACTTCCTGAATGTCTAAAAAACCAATGCGGTTGCGAAGAAACGCATACACGGCAATCTCGTTCGCGGCATTTAAAATGCAAGGCATATTGCCGCCTTTCAGCATGGCTTCGGTAGCCAAACCCAGATTGCGGAAGGTTTTTATATCCGGTTCTTCAAACGTAAGTTCGGCGGGCTTTCTAAAATCGTAACGCGGAAATTTACTTTCAATACGGCGTGGAAATGAAAGCGCATATTGTATGGGCAATTTCATATCGGGCAAACCCATTTGCGCTTTGATGCTGCCATCTTCAAACTGCACCATACTATGAATAATGCTTTGCGGATGCACAACGATTTCTACCTGGCTCGGTTCGAGATTAAACAACCATTTGGCTTCTATCATTTCCAAACCTTTGTTCATAAGTGTGGCAGAATCTATTGAAATTTTTGCACCCATGCTCCAGTTGGGATGTTGCAGCGCATGATCGCGTTTAACATTCATCAGGAAGTTTGGTTTTTTACCACGAAAAGGTCCGCCGCTTGCAGTTAGAATCACTTTCTCAATCTTATTTCTTCCTTCACCAATCAAACATTGAAAAATGGCAGAATGTTCACTGTCAACAGGTATCACCGGCACTTTCTTTTCAAACGCTTTGTGCATTACAATATCACCGGCAACAACTAAAGTTTCTTTATTGGCAAGCGCAATGGTTTTGCCTGCATCAATGGCTTTTAAAGTGGATGATAAACCGGCGTAACCTACAATAGCTGCCAGCATTAAATCGTAGCAATCCATAGAAGCTACATCGTCTAAAGATTGCTCACCGGCAAATACCTTAACATCCGTTTTTGCCAGCGCTTCTTTTACTTGTAAATATTTTTTATCATCCCCGATAACTACAATATTGGGTTTATATTTTTTGGCTTGTTGTATCAGCAATTCATGGCTGGTATGCGCGGTAAGAACTTCAACGCTAAATAAATCCGGGTGCGATTCTATCACCTCTAAAGCCTGCTTTCCTATGGAACCTGTAGAACCGAAAATGGCAATTCTTTTTTTATTCATCCTAAAAAAATGGCGGTAAAGATAAAGATTAATATACGCCCGGTTTTGCAAAGAAATTGTCTTTGTGGAAAGACTTTTGGATTCCCCGATTTTGAAAATCGTCTTTTTGCGTCTGCGCCAATGAATCAATATTGATTATTTGTTAGCAAATAATGGCTCCGCCGGATTATTAACAAATTTATCAGTTGTAAAGCAAAATCAATTTTATTTTGAAATTATCAAATAAGAATAGAATACGAATCAATATGAATTACTTTTTTCAAAAAAAATTCCTATTCTTTTATTTTTTTCTAATCTTCCAATTGTGTTATCTTACCAAAATTGTATTGGCTGAAAGTTTTTGAAAACATGTGTTTAATCGTTTTTGATTTTTCCTTATTTTTATGCCATTGCCTGCCTTTTTTATTAATGTCTTAATTGCTTAATTATGAATGTTGCTAACCAGCAGAAGAATGAGGGTTTGTATAACCCTGAGTTTGAGCATGATGCCTGTGGCATTGGGTTCGTTGCCAATATAAAGGGCAATAAATCTCATCCTATTATTTCGGATGCGCTTACGGTTCTGGAAAATATGGGACATCGCGGCGCGTGTGGCTGCGAAAGTAATACAGGTGATGGAGCCGGTTTGATGCTGCAGATGCCGCACGAATTTTTCTTTGATGAATGTATTAAGCAGGGCGTTCATTTACCTTCTTACGGGCGATATGGTGTGGGCGTTATTTTCTTTCCGAAAGATGTGAGGCTGCGTGAAGAATGTCGTGATATTTTTAATCGCGCCGCCGATAAATTAGGATTGGAAATACTGATTTACAGAAGTGTGCCTGTAAATCCCGATGGTATTGGTTTTACTGCCTTGAGCGCAGAGCCCGAAATGGAACAGGTTTTTATCGCTTGCCCCGATCATATTACAGATGCAGATTCTTTTGAACGAAAATTATTTGTGCTGCGCAATTATGCAACGCACACAATTAATAGTACGGTTCGCAGTATAGGAACGCCTGGTTTTTATATTGCGTCACTGTCTTATAAAACCATTGTTTACAAAGGTCAGTTAACCAGCGACCAGGTTCGTGGTTATTTTCCAGATTTAAGTAACAAGCGCGTGGTATCTGCTTTTGGTTTGATACACTCACGTTTTGCCACGAATACTTTTCCTTCCTGGAACCTGGCGCAGCCGTTTCGTTACATCGCTCACAATGGTGAAATCAATACGTTACAAGGCAATTTAAACTGGCTTCGCACCGCCGAAAAAAGCTTCATTTCCTCCTTCTTTTCCAAAGAAGAAATGGATATGCTGTTACCCATTATTTTTACAGGTCAATCAGATTCGGCTTGTTTAGATAACGTGATTGAATTGCTTACACTTTGCGGTCGCTCATTGCCTCATGTAATGATGATGCTCATACCTGAAGCCTGGGATGGCAACGACAAAATGGATGCAGCCAAACAAGCGTTTTATGAATTTCACGCTTGTTTAACCGAGCCTTGGGATGGTCCGGCTTCTATTTCATTTACCAATGGAAAAATCATTGGTGCTACCTTAGACAGAAATGGTTTACGCCCGTCGCGCTATTGCGTAACGACTGATGACCGCGTAATCATGGCTTCCGAAAGTGGCGTGCTTCCTGTAAAACCAGAAACAGTAAAAGAGTTTGGTCGCCTGCAGCCGGGAAAAATGTTTGTGGTTGATATGGAAGCGGGCAGAATTATCAGTGATGATGAATTGAAGAAAACTATTTGCTCACAAAAGAATTACAGCGAATGGTTGAATAAATATAAAATCAGGCTGGAAGAACTGCCTGAGCCAAGAGTTTCTTTTACACATTTGGAAAGCGACCAGATTTTTAAATATCATAAAGCATTTGGTTATACAACTGAAGATCTGGAAACCATCATTTCACCCATGGCAATTGATGGAAAAGAACCGATTGGTTCAATGGGAACCGATGTGCCTTTAGCTGTTTTGAGCGATCAGCCGCAACATCTGAGCAGCTATTTTAAACAGCTCTTTGCACAGGTTACCAATCCGCCGATTGATCCGATCCGCGAACGTATGGTTATGTCGCTGGCAACCTTTGTCGGTAACAATGGAAATCTGTTAGCTGAAGATCCGCTGGCTTGTCATTGCGTTGCATTAAAACATCCGATATTAAATAATCATGAGCTTGAAAAATTAAGAAGTATTGATACCGGCATTTTCCAGGCTAAAACGTTACAAACTTATTTTCGTGCCAATGGTACGCCCGGCGCTTTGCAGGCTGGCATTGAACGACTTTGCCGCTACGCGATTGATGCCGTAAACGATGGTTTTGAAGTGTTGGTTTTGTCGGATCGCGCCATTGATAGCGATCACGCCCCGATTCCTTCTTTATTGGCGGTTTCTGCTGTGCATCATCATTTAATCCGCAAAGGTTTGCGCGGACAAGTTGGTTTGGTTGTAGAAGCCGGCGATGTTTGGGAAACGCATCATTTTGCTTGTTTAATTGGTTTTGGCGCAACGGCTATCAATCCATACCTCGCCTTGTCTACCATACGGGATATGAAGTTGAACGGTAAAATAAGAACGAACTTCGATGTAGAAGTTCTGAAAAAGAACTATATAAAATCTGTTTGCGATGGTTTGCTGAAAGTGTTCTCTAAAATGGGAATTTCTACTTTTCAATCTTACCAGGGCGCACAGATTTTTGAAATCATTGGTATAAATAAAGAAGTAGTAAGCCGCTATTTTTCCGGTGCCACTTCACGTATCGAAGGTTTGGGTTTAGATGAACTGGCAAAAGAAGCTTTGGCAAAACATTTCTTTGCGTTCAGCCAGAAAGAAGATTATTCTCACTTGCTTACCGAAGGCGGCGTTTATCAATGGAAACGCAAAGGCGAGTTTCATTTGTTCAATCCGCAAACCATTCATTTGTTGCAGTATTCAACCCGGATGAATGATTATTCCATCTTCAAAAAATATTCAAAACTCGTAAATGACCAAAGCGAAAAAGCAGTTACGTTACGCAGTTTATTAGAACTAATTCCTTCCCGTCCGTCTGTTTCTATTGATGAAGTAGAACCGGCAGAAAATATTTACAAACGCTTTGCAACCGGAGCTATGAGCTTCGGTTCTATTTCGTGGGAAGCGCATACCACGCTTGCCATTGCCATGAATCGTTTGGGTGGAAAAAGCAATACCGGCGAAGGCGGCGAAGATGAAGAACGATATCAAAGAATGGATAATGGTGATTACAGGCGTTCGTCTATCAAACAAGTGGCTTCTGCGCGTTTTGGTGTAACCAGTTATTATTTAAGTGAAGCCGACGAACTGCAAATCAAAATGGCGCAAGGCGCAAAGCCCGGCGAAGGCGGGCAATTGCCCGGACATAAAGTGGATGATTGGATTGGCAAAACAAGACATTCAACGCCAGGCGTTGGTTTGATTTCTCCGCCGCCGCATCACGATATATATTCGATTGAAGATTTAGCGCAACTAATATTTGATTTGAAGAATGCAAACCGTGCAGCACGCATTAATGTAAAATTAGTTTCCAAAGCCGGCGTAGGAACCATTGCCGCCGGCGTTGCCAAAGCAAAAGCCGATGTTGTTTTGATTTCCGGTTTTGATGGCGGAACGGGCGCATCACCAATTTCTTCTATCAAGCACGCTGGTTTGCCCTGGGAGTTGGGTTTGGCAGAAACGCATCAGACCTTGGTAAAAAATAAATTGCGCAGCCGCATTACGGTTCAGGCAGATGGACAAATGAAAACCGGTCGTGATATTGCGGTTGCCACTTTGTTAGGTGCTGAAGAATGGGGCGTTGCAACAGCCGCCTTAATTGTAGAAGGTTGTATTATGATGCGCAAATGCCATTTGAATACGTGTCCGGTTGGCGTAGCAACGCAAGATCCGGAATTGCGCAAACGCTTTACCGGCGATGCCGGTCATGTAGTAAATCTGTTTAAATTTATTACACAGGAATTCCGTGAAATTATGGCTGAACTTGGCTACAAAACCGTTCAGGAAATGGTGGGGCAAGTTTCTTCTTTGCGTGTAAAAGAAAACGTAAAGCATTGGAAATTTAATAAACTGGATTTATCTGCTTTGCTGTATAAAGATCCGCTTTCTGATAGCATGACGTTATACAAATCGGAAGCGCAGGATCACGGTTTGGAAAATGTATTGGATTGGAAATTATTAGAAGCCGCTAAACCAGCTTTGGAAAGCGGAGAAAAAGTATTTGCAGCATTTCCAATTAAAAATACAAATCGTACAACAGGAACCATTCTGTCAAATGAAATTACCAAGCTATACAAAGCAGATGGTTTGCCCGATGAAACCATTCATTATAAATTAACCGGAACCGCCGGGCAAAGCTTTGGCGCTTTCAATACAAAAGGAATTACATTAGAGTTGGAAGGCGGCGCAAATGATTATTTTGGCAAAGGATTAAGCGGCGCCAAACTAATTGTTTATCCATCCAAAAAGGCGAGTTTTAAACCGGAAGAGAATATTGTAATCGGCAATACAGCTTTTTATGGTGCTACTTCGGGCGAAGCGTTTATTCGTGGTAAAGCCGGCGAGCGTTTCTGCGTGCGCAATTCAGGTGCAAATGTAGTAGTAGAAGGCGTTGGCGATCATGGTTGTGAATATATGACGGGTGGCAGAGTTATTATTCTTGGCGCAACCGGGCGAAATTTTGCCGCAGGTATGAGTGGTGGCATTGCTTATATTTACGATACGGCACAACAATTTGCCGGTATGTGCAATATGGAAATGATAAATCTGGAACCCGTAACGGAAGAAGATACAGAATTGCTGCGTTCCATGATTGAAAAGCATTATCAATATACCGGAAGTACGATTGCGCGTTTTGTGCTCAGCGATTTTGAGAACCAGTTATCTCAGTTCGTGAAAGTGTATCCGACCGATTATAAAAAAGTAATGGAACAGAAAAAAATCGCTGTTCAGGGATAGAAAATTAAAAATTAAAAGGGGAAAGGAAAAATTTGAAAAAAACTGGCGGCGGCGTAACTTCTCGTTTCATTTGTACAGTTTTACTTTTGAATTTTTACTTTTTACTTATTCACTGCTTACAATATAGAATCTTATGGGAAAACCAACCGGTTTTTTAGAGTTTGACAGAGAACTTCCGGCAAAACGCCCGGTGCTGGAACGCTTGCGTGATTATAATGAATTTGTAAATCCGTTTTCACCGGACAAATTGAACCAGCAAGCCGCGCGCTGTATGGATTGCGGCGTTCCATTTTGTCATAATGGTTGCCCGTTAGGCAATATCATTCCGGAGTTTAACGATGCTGTATATCGCGAGAGTTGGGAAGAAGCGTATGACATTCTTTCTTCCACCAATAATTTTCCCGAATTTACAGGTCGTATTTGCCCGGCGCCTTGCGAAAGTTCCTGCGTATTAGGCATCAATCAACCGCCCATTACAATCGAAGAAATTGAAAAGCATATCATTGAAATTGCTTTTGCCAAAGGCATTGTAAAACCCAGAAAACCAAACGTTAGAACAGGCAAAAAAGTAGCTGTGGTTGGTTCCGGTCCGGCAGGTTTGGCGGCGGCAGCACAATTAAATTATGCCGGTCATAACGTAACGGTTTTTGAACGCGATGATGCGCCAGGCGGTTTGCTTCGTTATGGAATTCCTGATTTTAAACTCGAAAAGAAAATTATTGATCGTCGCGTTGATTTGATGAAGGAAGAAGGCGTTATATTTAAATGCGGCGCGAATGTAGGCGTGAATATAAAGCTGAATGATTTGCTTCGCGAATTCCAGGCAATTGTATTAGCCGGCGGATCAACGGTGCCGCGCAATTTACCGGTTCCGGGACGCGAGTTGAAAGGTGTGTATTACGCTATGCAATTTTTGAAGCAACAAAATAAACGGGTTGCCAATAAAGCTCCGTTAGCAAATAAACAAATTGAAAGCAATATTCTGGATGAAGAAATTACGGCAAAAGGCAAACATGTTATTGTAATTGGCGGTGGTGATACCGGAAGCGATTGCGTGGGCACATCCAATCGCCACGAAGCGGCATCTGTTACACAATTCGAATTGATGCCGATGCCGCCATCCGACAGAACGCAACACATGCCTTGGCCTTCTTACCCAATGTTATTAAAAAATACATCTTCACATGAAGAAGGCGCCAAACGCCACTGGGCAATCGCTACCAAAGAATTTATTGGTGATGAAAATGGCAATTTAAAAGAATTAAAAATTGTTGAATTAGAATGGAATGTCTCGCCGGATGGTCGTCCTATGCAGCAAGCAGAAGTACCGGGCAGTGAACGTATTATGCCATGCGATATGGCATTACTTGCCATGGGATTTTTACATCCGCAGAAAACCGGGATGCTGGAGCAATTGGATATTGCTTTGGATGAACGTGGCAACGTAAAAGCCGGAGAAAAAGAGTTTCAGACGAATATTCCGAAAATTTTTGCCTGCGGCGATATGCGCAGAGGACAATCGTTAGTGGTTTGGGCAATTAGCGAAGGCAGGGAATGCGCCCGCAAAGCAGATGAATTTTTAATGGGATATTCTAAGCTGGAAAGCAAAGACGCAAATGTGATTGCTGTTTTTCAATAACTTAAATGCAATTCAAAGTTTTGTAAATAAAAAAGGCTGTTTTTAAAACAGCCTTTTTTATTATATCTACATAACGAATCCCCTACTTTACAGAATTAACTGTTTTAATAATTCTTGCCGCTACTTTATAAGGATCGGCTGCAGAATTTGGACGACGATCTTCCAGATAACCTTTCCAGCCACGCTGTACGGTCGCTAACGGAATGCGGATAGAAGCACCACGGTCTGAAATGCCATACGAATAATCGTTGATAGAAGCAGTTTCGTGTTTACCGGTTAAACGCTGATCATTATCGGCGCCATACACAGCAATATGCTCTTTGATTACCGGGCGGAAAGCTTCACAAATTTTATCGTAAACTTCTTTACTTCCCGCGGTACGCAAAGTTGAATTTGAGAAGTTTGCGTGCATACCAGAACCATTCCAGTCAAGCTGACCCAATGGTTTGCAATGCCAGTTTATAGAAACACTATATTTCTCACCAATTCGCTCTAACAAATAACGCGCAACCCAAATCTGATCGCCGGCATCTTTAGCGCCTTTGGCAAATATTTGAAACTCCCATTGACCGGTTGCTACTTCTGCATTGATACCTTCTACATTTAAACCCGCTTCGATGCAAGCATCCAAATGTTCTTCTACGATGTCTCTTCCAAAGGCATTTTTAGCACCTACGGAACAATAGTAAGGACCTTGCGGACCTGGAAATCCGCCTTCCGGAAAACCTAATGGTTTATTTGTTTCGGAATTCCATAAAAAATACTCCTGTTCAAAACCAAACCAGAAATCATTATCATCATCTTCAATGGTAGCCCGGCCGTTTGACGGGTGTGCTGTTCCATCGGCACTTAACACTTCGCACATAACCAAATAAGCGTCTTTACGTAGCGGATCTTTACAAATATAGACCGGTTTTAAAACACAGTCAGATGAACCACCTGGTGCCTGCTCAGTTGATGAACCATCAAAACTCCAATCCGGACAGTCTTCCAGCTTACCACTAAAATCTTTTTCAATTTTTGTTTTGCTTCTCAGACTCTGTGTTGGCTTGTAACCATCCAACCAGATGTACTCTAGTTTTGCCATTGTTAGTTTGTGTTTAATTAGTATTGTAAATATTTACATGAATCGAAAATAAAAACAAATGTATTGTATCACCCGTTTTTATCAAAAAAAATTAAATTTTTATTAAAAGAATCATATAAAATATTATTTTTAACTCACCAGATACATATTTTTATAAATTTCATTTATAAGGTAGATTATTACTTTTCAGAAATGAATTATTAATAAAGAAATAAGTTTTTAAATATTAATGTTACGTTTTTTGGGTTCAATATAGAATAATGTATAAAAGATTTACCCTTTACTTCCTGTTTAATCACAATCTGAATCTTACCGAGGTTCGAAAATATCAAAACACAGCTTCAGTTTCATTATAAAAAATATAAATATTTACTCATTTGCGCTATTGATTGAAAAAATTTAAATTATTAAAAATTATTTAAATAAATTAATAGTTTTAATAATAATTTTATATTTTGCCCTCGTTAACTGAAACATCTATTTTTTCTTTATACCAAAATCAATACACATGAGTAAGGTCTCAATTAAATCAATTGCTCCTTTTTTGGTTTTAGCAGTTATTTCTGTTATTGCCCTTTTTATTCCATCAGTTGCCCCTAAAGATGGAGTGGAATATAATAGTGCTGATATAGCCTGGATTCTTGTTGCAACGGCACTTGTATTTCTGATGACTCCCGGGCTTGCATTTTTTTATGGTGGCATGGTTCACAGAAAAAATGTATTGTCTACCATGATGAAAAGCGTGGTAGCGGCCGGTGTGGTGAGCGTATTATGGATTGTAGTGGGTTTTAGTCTCTGCTTTGGCGATACAATTGGTGGTTTCATTGGCAATCCATCTACATTTTTTTTCTTTAAAAATGTTTTTTCCGGAGCGCCGGTTTTACAAGGCGGTACAGCAATGACGATCCCGTTATTATTGTTTTCGCTTTTCCAGTTAATGTTTGCTATTATCACACCTGGCTTAGTGGTGGGTGCCGTAGCTGAGCGTATCCGTTTTACATCGTATATTTTATTCATTTGTCTGTTTAGTCTTCTTGTATATGCGCCACTTGCACATTGGTCCTGGCATCCGCAGGGCTTTCTGTATAAGATGGGAGTTTTAGATTTTGCCGGTGGTACGGTAGTTCATATTTCTGCGGGTTGTGCAGCTTTGGCCGGCGCTTTAGTTTTAAAACGCAGAAAAGTTCATATTGAACACAAGGAAGTGCCGCCAGCCAATATCCCTTATGTATTAATAGGTACAGGTTTGTTATGGTTTGGATGGTTTGGTTTTAATGCGGGTTCTGCATTGGGTGCCTCAACTTTGTCTATCTCTGCTTTTGCAACTACCAATACAGCAGCTGGTGCAGCCGGTTTATCGTGGATGTTCTTTGATGTATTGCGCGGCAAAAAACCATCTGTACTTGGCTTCTGTATAGGTGCGGTAGTAGGTTTGGTAGCAATTACGCCGGCAGCCGGTTTTGTAGCGATTCCGCAAAGTATTTTTATAGGTACTGTAGCGGCTATTATTTCAAATCTGGCTGTTTATTACAAACAAAAAACCGTATTGGACGATACGCTGGATGTATTTCCCTGTCATGGTATCGGCGGTATAGTTGGTATGATTATGACAGGTTTATTTGCTACGAAAGCCGTGAACAGTGCCGGAAATGATGGATTGTTTTACGGCAATTCAGCTTTCTTTTTTACCCAGCTTAAAGGATTGATTATAGTTGTTGCTTATAGCTTTATTGTATCTTTCCTCATCTTCAAATTCATCAACTTCATTTTACCAATGCGTGTTAGCGAAGCGGAAGAAGAACTTGGTTTGGACGAAAGTCAGCACAACGAAAAATACTCACAAGGCACTTTAATCGTGAGCGGCACCAACGGCATTTACGAACGTCCGGCCGAAACCGTATTGTAAATTCTTTTTGCCTTACTTATAATTGTTATAAATAAAATTACAGGGAGGAAGTATTCTTTACTTTTTCCCGGTAATTATAACGATGTTGTCACTTGTACCGAACAATATAATACCCCAAATTCCCCTCTTTTTCGCTTTTGATATGTTTTTACGGCGAACCGCTGTGTGGTAATGATAAAGTGCAGTTGTAATCATTTCAAACTGCAACCAGGTAGTTTACAAAATCTCTTTTTTACATTTTAAACTTTTTATCAAAACCACTTCCTATGAAGAAAGTTAGTATCCTCTTTTCATTTTTGTCATCGTTTTTTGCCGCAACCGCACAAGATAGTACCACCACCAAAGCAGCCGATTCGTCGCTTGAAATTGCCGGTGTAAAAATATCAGGATCAGTAGATGTTTATTATCGCTATAATTTTTCGAATCCGCCAACCGGATTTACAAACAGTTATACAAGTTTTACAAATTCTCAAAATTCATTTGAATTAGGCATGGCGAGTTTACAGGCTTCGCATAGTTTTGGAAAAGCCAGTGCTTTTGTTGATTTGGGTTTTGGAAGAAGAGCCGAAGAATTTAATTATCCTGATGGCGAAATCTCTTCAAGTAAAAATGGTTTTATTTCTTTAGCAGCAGTAAAGCAATTATATCTCAGTTACGCCATTTCCGATAAATTTAAACTAACAATGGGTAAATGGGCTACTCATATTGGCTACGAACTGGCTGATGCTTATCTTAACAGGAACTACAGCATGTCGTATATGTTTTCTTACGGACCTTTTACGCATACAGGTTTAAAAGCTGATATCGGGTTAGGTGGCAAAAGTGCTTTAATGGTTGGTATTGCCAATCCAACTGACTTGGCAACGACTCTCAGCTCACGCAAATTCGGGATTGCACAGTTTAGCACAGCTACAAAAAACGACAAATTAAAAGCTTATGTAAACTACCAGGGAACCTACGGCGGCAGTTATAGTTTAAGCCAGTTTGACCTGGTTGTAACCGGAGCAGTCAGCAATATGTTTAGTATCGGTTATAATGGAACTGTTCAATCTGCGAAGGCTGATGGCGGCGACGGGAACAGTTGGTGGGGATCTGCTTTATATTTCAACTACGATCCAACCAGCAAGTTCGGCATTACACTTCGCGGAGAATATTTTGACAATAAAAAAGAAGTGGTAGCAGCACCGGCAACAAGTATTTTTGATATTACCTTATCACCCAATATTAAAGTTGGTAACCTCACAATTATACCGGAAATCAGGTTTGAAACTGCAAAAGATGAAATCTATTATAAAAGTGACGGAGGCTTGAACAAAAGTACAGTGTCAGGAATATTAGCTGCCACCTATCATTTCTAAGTAGTGTAACAAAATACCAAAAAAGCAGCTTGTTATGAGCTGCTTTTTATGGTTGATATAAGTAACTTTTTACACGCTATTTCTCGCGGCATTAATGATACCAAATGAACACCGGATAATCAGCTTTTCATACGTATCTTTTAATGGCAATTGCAAATGTTTTTCTTCGCTTTCCCGAATCTTACTTAAGCAATATTGCTGAATGGCAGCCAGCGGCAACACAATACGTTCGCGCATCTGGATAGACAATTGCTCAACCGGGTAATCAGCCATCAAATCGGTTTTGCCGGAAAGACGCAAAATGTATTTCAATGTCAGTTCATATTCATCAAATGTCATCTTCCAGATTTCACCATATTTCGGATGTTTAGCCAGGAAAGCCGTTAGTGGAAAGAAACATTTTTTCATTGCCATTTCGCAGTTATCAAGCAATGTTTTAAAGAACAAAGAGTTTTTATAAAGATGCTGTACATCTTTCCATTTTCCTTCTTCTTCCATTGTTTTTAAAGCCGTTCCAACTCCATAATAACCGGTAACATTTTGTTTGGTTTGACTCCAGGCGCCTACGTAAGGAATGGCACGTAAATCATTTAAAGACAACTTAGAAGCGCCGCCACGTTTTGAGGGACGACTTCCAATATTTGTTTCGGCATAATAACGCAACGGGCTTACATGTGTGAGATAATCTATAAAGTAATGATGATTTTTTAATTCTGAGTAAGATGCAAAACCTATCTCTGAAAGTCGCTGCAGTAAAGCTTCTTCCTCTTCTGTCATCGTGCCTTTCTTGTTCGATAAAATATCATTTGATATACCGGCATGAATCAATTGCTCGATGTTGAATTGCGCGGTATCAACCGTTCCGAAGTTGGAACTTACGGTTTGTCCTTGTACCGTCAATTGTATTTCTTTGTTTGAAATATTATTTCCCATCGAAGCATAAAAGCGATGCGTTTTGCCACCGCCACGCGCCGGCGGACCGCCACGACCATCAAAGAACACAACATTAATATCGTACTTGCGGCTGATGCTGCTTAGCAATTCTTTGGCTTTGTAAATACTAAAATTCGCCATTAAATAACCGCCGTCTTTTGTGCCGTCAGAAAAGCCAAGCATAATGGTTTGCGTATGATTTCTCATACGCAGATGTTCGCGGTATTGTTCATTTTGATACAAGCCTTCCATTACACCGGCAGCCGCGTGCAAATCATCAATGGTTTCAAAAAGCGGAACAATATCAATATACATTTCCTCTTTTTTCCAGCCGCTTAACAAAAATAAACCATACACTTCCAGCAAGCTTAATGCGCTGGTGCTGTGGCTGATGATATAACGGTTACAGGCTTCTTCGCCATTGGTTTTTTGTATTGTTTTGATAGCATCAATCACATCAAGCGTATCACGTTCCAAAGCATCTTCCAAGACAGCGGCATCAACTGTTTGCGAGATATTCAACAATACGTTTGCCTTTTCTTCGTCAGATAAATCTTTATAATTTTTGGGCAATGCATCTGTCTTTTCGGAAATTGTATGCAACACTTTTTCATGCACCGAACTATCTTGCCGAACATCAAGCGAAGCGAAATACAAACCAAAAATTTCTATTTTACTGATCAACGCATCCAAAGCATGAAGGAACAAACCATTGTGCTCGTTGATGATAACCGTTTTTAGTTTACGAAGTGTTGCCAGCATTTCATGCTTGTTCAGCAAATGCTTTTCTTCCGGCGAAATAAGGCTTTGATATAGCTTCTTTTCCAAATCGGCAATTACATTTTCAACACCTTTAAACGTGAGCCTGCGCTTTATTTTGCGGATGTCTAAATAATAACACCGAATGATGCCACTGCGTAATGCGCCAGCTACGTCTAACGTAATATCAGCCGTTACAAACGGATTTCCATCCCGGTCGCCACCCGGCCAAAAACCCATGCGAATGACGGGATTTTCTTCACTTACCGAATGCGGAAACAATTCTTTCAGCGAGCTGGCTATTTTGCCGGAGGCTGGGTAAAATACATTTTCCATATACCACAGCAAGCTCATGGCTTCATCGTAAGGTGTTGGTTTTTGCTTGCGCAAAAAAGGTGTTTTACCAAGCTGCTGTAAATAAGAATTGATGAGCGAAGGACTTTTCTCTGTCTTTAAAACTTTAGATAAATCATAAATAATTCCCAGCACTTCGCCGGGATAAAACTGCGTGGGATGCGCTGTTAATACAATACGAACCTGGAAGTCTTTAAACTTCTCTTCCACCGCTTTTTCTTTATCTGCGCCGCTGGTGATAGACTGAAGCTGTTTCAATGTGCCGGCACCGTTCATGTCGTTAATTTCGGTAAACGTGGCATCTTCCAGCGCATCAAACAATACAACTTGTCGTTCCGTATATTGTACAAAGCGAAACAACAAATCGAGTGCTTCCTGCTCGTTATACGTTGTGTATTGTGAAAGAAAAGAATCAATAATTTCTGTCGGACTTTGATTCTTCTTAAAGCCATCTTCACAATGAATAAGGAACAACGATAACAAAACACCGGTTCTTTCAATACGATGAAACGGCAACGATGTAAACAAACTATTGTACAACTGAAACCGAATGGCTACAAGACTTTTAAATTGCTGCAAACTGCTGTTGGCATAGGCATCCATACTATTTATCTGTTAAAGTGTTTCGGCAGGCAATACAAAATAATGCGCTCAAATTACAGCAAACAAATGGTTTTGTAATAACACAATAAGAAAGAAGGAAATGATTCCTATTTTCCTATAAAATGTATTTACTGCATATCGCTATTCGTGATGAATATAAACAACAAGATTTCAAAACAAAGGCTGATGAAATAAATTTCATCAGCCTTTGTTTTACCTGCATTTGCTGCAGCAAAAACTGCTTATTACGTATTAGAAAAGCAATCGCTTTTTCCTGCTATCGTTAGTTGTAATATTCAGTGATATAAGTTACCAGTTTGGCATCATCCATTTTATTTGAAGTGCTTTCTTTAGCAGATGTTTTTTTGAACTGCGGCGTTTCAGAAAGATAACTGATAAACTGCTCCTGCTCTTTGCCGGTTCCTGTTACATATACTTCTTCGGCATTCTGCATCAGCGCAGTAATTTCTTTAAAGAACTTATGCTGCAATGTCTTCTCTAAATTGTTTGCTTTGTTTTCGTTGGAGTTACTTCCGGCGCCTTCATTCTTAACATGACCAAGCACTACGAAATCGCTGGCATCAGCATCTCCTCTTCCGACTACAGTTGCATTATGAGAATCCATCCAGATACCAAATTGTTTTTTATTTTTTACAGACATAGTATGTGTTTAGTCACCTAACACTCAAACTGCGTACCCAAAGATGGCAAGAAAAATATAAAGAAGCGGACAGGCTATAAGTAGAAAGTTTTTTATCAACCTGATTTATATGCTTTATTAACAAAAGCGGTGAGGGAATTGTTTGAGCCTTCTATAATGCTTAATAGGTAATATCTAACATTTCATTTCTCACTTTCACTGCGAATAGTTTATCATTTTATTTCTCCATCTCTCTTATCTTCGTCAGCAAAATTTAGAGTTATGAATCTGCATGAATACCAGGCAAAAGAACTACTCAAGAAATATAATGTTCCCGTTCAGGAAGGTATTGCCGTAGAAACGGTAATGGCTGCCGAAGAAGCGTATCGCCAGATAAAAGGAGAAACCAATAACAGTTTTGCCGTTGTAAAAGCGCAGATACATGCGGGCGGCAGAGGCAAAGGAAAAATTGAAGGAAAAGAACAACGCGGCGTTGCCGTTGGTAAAAGTGTAGAAGATATTTCGAATATCGCAAAGAATATATTGGGTGGCACATTGGTAACCATTCAAACCGGACCTGCCGGTAAAAAAGTAAGCAAAGTATTGGTGGCTCAGGATGTATATTATTCCGGTCCGAATCCGGTAAAAGAATTTTATTTATCTATTTTATTAGACCGTTCTAAAGGTCAGAATGTGATTATGTACAGTACCGAAGGCGGTATGGACATTGAAGAAGTTGCGCATAATACACCGGATAGAATTTTTAAAGAATGGGTTTACCCGGGTGGCGGTTTGCAAGGTTTTCAGGCACGTAAAATTGCTTTTAATCTTGGCCTGAGCGGCGAAGCGTTTAAGAACTGCGTAAAGTTTGTAACCAACTTATACAACGCATATATCGGTTTAGATTGCGCGATGCTTGAGATTAATCCGCTGTTTAAAACCAGCGATGAAAAGATTATTGCGGTTGACTGTAAAATGAGTATTGATGACAATGCGTTAATGCGTCATAACGATGTGGCTGCGCTGCGCGATACAACTGAAGAAGACCCGACAGAAGTAGAAGCGGGTCAATACAACCTGAACTTCGTAAAACTCGATGGCAATGTTGGTTGTATGGTAAATGGCGCTGGTTTGGCAATGGCGACGATGGATATGATAAAACTGGCTGGTGGTGAGCCTGCTAACTTCTTAGACGTTGGCGGTACGGCAAACGCACAAACCGTAGAAGCGGGTTTTCGCATTATTATGAAAGACCCGAATGTAAAAGCGATTCTGATTAATATTTTTGGCGGCATTGTTCGTTGCGATCGTGTGGCGGCGGGTGTTATTGATGCGTATAATAAATTGGGTAATATCAATATTCCAATCATTGTTCGTTTACAAGGAACCAATGCAGAAGAAGCAAAGAAATTAATAGATGAAAGCGGGTTGAAAGTACAGTCTGCAATTCTGTTAAGCGAAGCGGCGGACCTGGTGAAGAAAGCGGTGGCGTAAGAATTATGAATTAGTAATTATAAATTATAATAAAAGCGCAAAGAGTGAGATGCTTTTTGCGCTTTTTATTTGATTAACAGGAATTAATTCTTAAAATATAAACCTGCGGTAATAGCCATTTGGATTAGGTTTTTTGAAAACGTTCATAGTGAAAGCAAAACATATAGTTTCCCTCCAAGCTAATAAATCATAATTCATAACTCATCATTCATAATTTTTCCAACCTCACTCCTACCGCATTGGCATGTGCATCCAAACCTTCAGTTATTGCCATTTGCTGAACTGTTTGCGCAATATTTTGCAAGCCTTCTTTTGATAATTTCTGGTAAGTAATCTTCTTTACAAAACTATCAACGCTAACACCACTATACGCTTTTGCAAAACCATTGGTTGGCAATGTGTGGTTTGTTCCGCTTGCATAATCGCCCACACTTTCCGGCGAATAATGACCAATAAAAACAGAACCCGCATTTATAATTTGTTCAGCTATATCATCTTCGTTTTTACATGAAATAATGAGGTGCTCAGGCGCATAAACATTTACCATATCAACCGCATCGGTCATATCTTTTACCAATACAACACGACTATTCTCCAATGCTTGCACGGTAATGGTTTTTCGTTCTAAATTTTGAAGCTGTTTACCAATTTCAATAGTAACTTGTTGGATTAAATCTTCACTTGTGGTAACCAATACAACCTGGCTGTCTGCGCCATGTTCTGCCTGCGATAATAAATCTGCCGCTACAAAAGAAGCCTCTGCTGTTTCATCTGCCAACACACAAACTTCGCTGGGACCTGCCGGCATATCAATTGCAATTCCATCTTGCTGAATCAATTGCTTAGCACATGTTACATATTGATTTCCCGGACCAAAGATTTTATAAACGGAAGATATGGTTTCAGTTCCGTAAGCCATGGCACCAATTGCCTGCACGCCGCCAATTTTATATACATTGGTAATACCAGCAACCTGCGCGGCATATAAAATAGCCGGATGCAACACACCATCTTTATTTGGCGGAGAACACAAAACAATTTCTTTACAACCTGCTATTTTTGCCGGGATACCAAGCATTAATATGGTTGAAAAAAGCGGTGCCGTTCCGCCGGGAATATATAAGCCGACTTTCTCAATACCAACCGATTTCCGCCAGCATTGTACGCCGGGCATCGTTTCAATCATTTCCGGTTGCGCAAGTTGCTTTTGGTGAAACGTTGCAATGTTATTTGCGGCTGTTTGTATGGCTGTTTTTAAAGCATTGTTTAGTTGTTTTTCTGCGGCTGATTTTTCATCGTCTTTTACTATAAAATTATCTAATAACACACCATCAAATTTTTGAGTAAATTCCTTTATAGCACCATCACCTCTGGCTTTTATTTCAGCCAGAATAACGGCGACTTTATTGTTTAACGATGCAATGTCTAAAGCAGGACGTTTCAATAAAACGTTCCATCCGCCGGCTGGTAAGGTTGCCAAATCTCGAGCATCAATAATTTGCATAATTGTTCATTTACTATAAAAACACGAAGACAAAAAGAATCGCAATCACTTGTTCCATCTATTCAAAATCTTGTGTCTTGCCTTCTTGTATCTCGAACTTTATATCTTGTTTCTTGAAACTTTATATTATCATTTTCTCAATCGGTATTACCAAAATACCTTGTGCACCTTTCTCTTTTAGCTGTTCAATAATATCCCAAAAGTCATTTTCATTTAATACGCTGTGAACACTATGCCAGCCGGGTTCTGCCAATGGAACAACGGTCGGACTTTTCATACCGGGCAACAAAGCAACAATTTCATCCAGTTTATCATCTGGCGCATTCAGCAAAATGTATTTATTGTTACGCGCTTTTTTTACGGATTGTATGCGAAACAGCAAACGGTTTAAAATTGCTTCCTTTTCGGCGCTTAAATTCTTCGTTTTTATTAAAACAGCTTGCGATTTAAGAATGATTTCGGCTTCCTTTAATCCATTCATAAATAAGGTTGAGCCGCTGCTTACCAGGTCGCAAATGGCGTGAGCCAAACCAATACCCGGCGCTATTTCTACGCTGCCACTGATTTCATGTATTTCGGCAGTTATATTCTTTTCTTTTAAAAAATTCTGCACCAAAATCGGGTAGCTGGTAGCAATGCGTTTGCCTTCTAAAAAACGGGCATCGTTATACACATCATTCTTATCAATCGCAATAGAAAGCCGGCATTTACCAAAGCCAAGCTTCTCCCTGACTTCTACTTCTTTTTCTTTTTCGTACACTACGTTTTCGCCAACAAAACCAATATCAGCCACCGCATCTTCTACGTATTGCGGAATATCATCATCGCGCAGAAAAAACACTTCAATCGGAAAGTTAGAGGCTTCACTTTTCAGTTTATTTACGCCGTTGCTGATTTCAATTCCGCACTCTTTCAGCAACCGGATTGAATCGTCGTGCAAACGACCCGATTTTTGTATCGCCAGTTTTAAAGTTGTTTTGCTTTGCTCAGCGTTCATTGTTGTTTTTGTTTTATCAATACAAATAAAAAAGGCTTACCTGTGCAGTAAGCCTAAATGTTATGATGAAACTTTACACAAACACCAAGCTTACGCCGATAAAGCGTTCACATGATGATGTATGTAAAGTAAAAATTTCACGCCGCAAAAATAGACTGATGAATCAATCAATCAAATTATTTATTCGTTAAGCCAATTTTTATGAAGCGAAAAATACGTCGCGTTGCTGCTTTTTCTCAAATCATCAATATAAATTTTAAGAAGTTATGCAATTGTTTGTTCATACATAAAGTGAAACGGCACAAATCAATTCACAGGATATTCACAGGTTTTGTGTCTTTGTGTGGAAAAAGAAAGTGCTTTTGCTAACGCTTTTAGTAAATAAAGCTTTCGTAATATTGGGTACAGAAACTGAATTACTATGCCAACAGAACTGAAATGTCCGGGCTGTGGTCATGCGTTTGAACCGAACGATGCCATACGCGAGGAAGTGCAGCGCGAGCTGACTATTAAAGCCAGAGAATGGCAAAAACGAAAAGATGAAGAATTTAAACTGAAAGTAAATGGCTTGCAAAAACAATTGCAACAGGTAGAAGAAGATGCTTTGCTACGCATTGAAAAGGAAAAAAAACTTCTGCAGGAAAAATTAGAAAATTCGCTTCGCAAAACTATAGCCGACGATTATGAAAATCAACTTCGCATTTTGCAGGAATCTTGCACCGATACAGAAGAAAAATTAAAAACAGCCCGCCGCAAAGAGCTTGATTATATGCAGAAAGAACAAGCTCTCAGGAATAAAGAAGCGGAATTGGAGCTGGAAATTCAGCAGCGTTTGGTAAGTGAACGCGATAGAATGTCGGTTGAAATCAGGCAAATGGAAGACCGGCGTATTGCACAAATGCAACTTGAATTTCAACTGAAACTGGCTGAAAAAGAAAAGCAGCTCGACGACCAGAAACGTTTGGCTGAAGAAATGCGCCGGAAAGCCGAACAAGGCAGTATGCAGTTGCAAGGCGAAGTTCAGGAATTATTGCTCGAAGAAATTTTGCGCAGCTCATTTGTATTTGATAAAATTGATCCGGTTGGCAAAGGCGTTCGCGGCGCCGATTGTGTTCAAACCGTTTGCAACAACTTCGGCCAGGAATGCGGAAAGATTATTTATGAAAGTAAACGCACGTTAAGCTTTACCAACGATTGGATTGAAAAACTAAAAGCTGATATGCGTTCTCACGGCGCTGATGTTGCGATTATTGTTACGCAGGTTTTACCTAAAGATATGGACCGTTTTGGTGAACGCGACGGCGTTTATATCTGTTCTTTTCTCGAAGTAAAAAGTTTGGCGGCTGTGCTTCGTTCCGGTATTGTAAAAATATTTACCGCAGGTAAAAGCCAGGAAAACAAAGGTGAGAAAATGAATATGTTGTATGATTATCTTACCAGCACAGAATTTAGCGAGCAATGGAAAGCGATGCGCGAAGGCTTTGTGAGTCTTAAAATGAGTATTCTGAAAGAGCGTGATATGATGGAAAAACTTTGGAAATCGAGAGAAAAACAATTAGAAAAAATCATGCTGAATGCAGCTCATATCAAAGGTTCTGTTGAAGGTATTGCGGGTAACGACGCTGTGAACTTAACGTTATTAGAAGATGAACTTTTGGTTGCAGTTGATTGATAAAATTTATCTTTGTTATACATATCCTCATTTTGAAATCTCTTCGTATTAACGAAGAGATTTTTTATTACTATCATTACTGCCAAAATGTTTTACCTTTTGAATGAAAAATGGTAAATAGCATACATGTTTGAAGCCTACGATATTACCAAAGCTGCCATAAGACCATCGCGCAAAAAACCGATGTTTCTGGTAAAAGAAAATATGCGGCAATACCTGCAGAAATACGCGCGAGAAACCAAATTGCCGGTATCTTATCAAGACTTGTTACGCTTTACATTTTCGGTTCCGCTGAAAGACAAAAACGGAAAAGATAGTTTGTGGGATACAGTTACTTACGACATGCACCAATGGGAATATTTGCGTGATGCTTTGGTTGAAACCTATGCGATTTTAAAAACGGAAGGTGACTTGAGCTTTACCGACCATTTAGATGTAAAGCGTGTTGATTTTTGCGGCTTTGGCAACAGTCAGCCGTTCCGCATCCGCATTGTAAATAAATTGAATGACAATTACGATCATTATTATATCAAGTTCGCGGATGCCAGTCGTATTTACGGATTGGAATTAGAACATCTTTTATCTCCCGATCGCATTACCTTTTTTACCAATAATAATACGTTGGTTGAAGAGCATATTGCCGGCGTTCCGGGCGATGTTTTTCTGGAACAATATCTCTCAAATCCAACTACCAATATCATTCGGTTAGCCAAAGAATTTGTGAAGTTTAATGAGCGTTGTTTTGTGCGCCTGCTCGGCGATATGCGCAGTTATAATTTTATTGTAAACATGACGCCTGATATTGAAGATGTTCAATATCGCATTCGTGCTATTGACTTTGATCAACAAAGTTATGAAGGTAAAAAGACGCTTTACTTGCCACAGTTTTTTAAAGAAAATAACCTGTTTGTTGCCTTGGCGCAAAAGCATCTTGATATTAATTCCATTAAGCAATACCAGGCAGAAGAACGCACAATGATGACATTCCGTTTGGTGTCTTCGCGCTATCGCGTAAAAGAATTGCTCGACATTATGACGGAAGATGATATTTCGAAAGATGAAAAAATCAGCCAGTTAAAACATGAGTTGGCTGAACATTTTAATCAATTGGCTTATTACAGAGCTAGAACAATGGGGCAGCTTGTAAAAATTCATTTGAAACAAACGCTTCGCAAAAGCTTGTTACTGGTTCCGAAAACAAAGAGTAAGTTTAGTGATTGAGTTCTTTTAGAATAAAGCATCAAGCATAAAATTCAACCTTTTACTAAGCAAAATTTAATTTAGATATTGACACAAAATAATATCTTGCCTTTCCAAAACTACTGTTTCAATGAAAGCCTTATTCGCTTCCCTAATCGTACTCGTTTGCTCTGTTAATCTGTTGTTTGCTCAAAAAAAATTTACTGTTGGAAAAGAACCTTCCTGGGTAAGCAGGCAAACAATTGATTACGCCAAAAGTAATTTAAACAAAGACGCGGAGGGTGGGAGTATTGATTATGATTATGAAAACCAGGTTTCGCTTGCTGATAAAAGTGTTTATGTGAGGAGAAGTTACAAAGTATTATCAGAATCCGGCGTACAGGATAATTCACAAGTTACAATTGAATACGACCCTTCTTTCCAGCAGCTTGTTATTCATAACATCCAGATTATTCGTGACGGACAAATCATTAATAAATTACAACCGGCTAATATAAAAACCATACAGCAGGAAACAGATTTGAACCGATACATTTATAACGGCACATTACAGGAAGTTTTGTTTTTAGAAGATGTTCGTAAGAACGACATTATAGAGTACAGCTATACTTTAAAAGGCTTCAATCCAATTTTTCAAAACAAATACTCCGATTTTTATAATACAAAATTTTCTGCACCTTACTACAGTATTTATTATAAACTTATTGTTCCGTCAGGCAGAACAATGAATATTAAAAACAGTAAAGAAACTATACAGCCATTGGTAAAAACCGAAGCCGGACAAATAACTTATGAGTGGAAACTGAATGATGTAGAACCACTTCATTTGCAGGATGGTTATCCGGGTTGGTTAGACCCTTATCCTTGTGTAATGATAAGTGAGTTTCAAAGCTGGAGTGAGGTAAGTAAATGGGCAAGCACTTTATTTCCAAAAACTAATACAATATCGGGCGAACTCAAGAAGAAAATAGAGCAGATAAAAACGCAATACCCGACATCGGAAGGCAGAACAACAGCCGCCTTACGTTTTGTACAGGATGATATTCGCTATATGGGTTTAGAGATGGGCATTCATTCTCATTTGCCGGTATCACCTGAAAAAGTAATGTCACGTCGTTTCGGCGATTGTAAAGAGAAATCTTATTTATTAGTTACGATGCTACAAAATATGGGTATAGAAGCTGCACCGGTTTTAATTAATACAGATTATACACAAGCTATCAATAACTGGCTGCCTTCTTCTAATTGTTTTGATCATGCAACGGTAAGAGTAAAACTTGATGATGGTTGTCATTGGTTTGACCCAACAATTAGTTATCAGCGTGGAACGCTTGCAGATATTTCATATCCGGATTATAAAACAGGATTGATTGTGTCTGATACGTCAACAGCATTAACCACCATCGGCAATCACGAAAAAGGAGGCGAAAAGGTAAAAGAAATCTTTACAGTACCGGATATGACGGGCAAAGCTAAACTGAAAGTAATTACTACATATGCCGGCTCGAATGCCGATAATGTGCGCGAAGATTTTAACAGCAATAGCGTGTATGAAATACAGAAAGGTTACCAGCAGTTTTACCAGTCATATTATTCTAAATTAACAGCAGATAGCCTTGCTTTTAGCGATGATGAAAATGGTTCGTTTACAACAACTGAATATTATTCTATAGATAGTTTCTGGAATATTGATAAATCAAAATTAGAACAGTCGTTTGAACCTTATATTATCAACAGCATTCTTAAAAAACCAAAAGAGAAAAATCGCAATCTTCCCTTCTCAATAACATTTCCGGCCAAGTATCATGAGGAAATAGAAATTCTTTTACCTGACAACTGGAATTTAAAGCCTTTTCATGCCGATGTAAAAAATGCGGCATTCACTTTCAAAGCAGATTGTATTGTTTACGACAGAAGAATATCTATTGAATATGATTATGAAGCATTAAAAGATTATGTAACATCAGCAGAAGCTTCTGATTATTTTATCAAATTAAACCAATTGCGCGAACATGAAGCTTACTCGCTAACGATTAATGATGATAAGAACAATTCTGATGCTATTGCAGCACTTGATAAACACGATAGTAACCCTATGTATCTTGCGGTTCCTGTTTTATTGTTTGTTGGTATAGCTGTTTGGTTATCGCAACGTAAGCAAAGCTAATCGGTTCCTATTCCCTGCAATTCATTAGTCAGTTCCTGGTCGGTCACTTCTATTTTGTAATAAGTGATATGAAGATTTACAATTTGCGAATATGGAATAATAAAGAATTGTCCCGGCAAGTAATAATATCGTTCATCTGTATCTTCGGCTTGTACGGGTTGATTCAGTTTATCATCTTTTAAGTAGCGGCGTTTTACATTGGTTAAATAAATTCTGTCAATTCCACCATCTTTCGAAAGAACATAATCAGCCAGAATACCGGTATAAATAATAGTTCCTTGGTCGCTTTTTACTAAAGCATCAATATAACGAATAGAAATATCGGAAGCATCGCCGGGAACGCCGGGAAAATCAAGAATTTCACCACTAAAGATGTAATGCCATTCATTCTGAAAACGGAATAATTTGAACTTGCGATCTAATTTTCCTTTACGAACAATATATTTAAAAGCTAAACCTAAAATAGCAGCTAAAACACTGATACAAATAAAATAGCTGATTATTTTTCCGGCATTCTGATAAATGCTTTGAAAAGCAGCCGTCACTTTTGCACCGTCGCTGGTGCCGCTTAATAAAGTACCAATGGTAGCGATATCAATGTTATAACGCTGACTAACAAAAAGATAATACCCCAAAATGTGCAACAATACACTTGGTAAAATAGCAGCCACCAACAAGTCGGTAATGGTTTGTTTGAAGTATTCTCTGGAAAATTCTTCGGTGTAATAAAACCGTCGGAAAATAAAACCGGGATAAAGGAGGATAAGAAGAAAAAGGGTAGCTAATGCAATATTCATTGAAAGATAAAACGACTATTTTTTATAAGCACCAACGCGCACTACAGCAACCTGACCATTGGCTGATTTGCCGGTATCGGTTGTGTGATTGTGGCGTTCTGCTTCGATTGCCTGTAAAACATATTTTAGTTTCCCGGCTTTTGCCAGTTTTACAACTGTATCGCTGATAATTACCGGCGCTGTACTCCACTTCATAACCTTGAATTGAGAATGCAAGTTAATAAATAAATTCTGATATGGTTTTTATGAATCTGAGAAAACACTATTCATAAAAAAAGCGCAAATCAATGCAATATTGATTTGCGCTTTTTTGTTAGTTAAACCATTTATTTATCATCCAGCAACGAAGCGGAAAAGTATTCTTTATTCAATCGTGCAATGTTTGCCAGCGATATATCTTTCGGACAAGTGGCTTCGCAGGCGCCGATATTTGTACAGGCACCAAAACCTTCTTTATCGTGTTGCGTTACCATATCAATCACTCGTGTTTTGCGTTCCGGATTTCCCTGTGGTAATAAAGCCAGGTGAGAAACTTTGGCTGATAAAAACAACATGGCTGAACTATTTTTACAAGCTGCCACACAAGCTCCACAACCAATACACATAGCTGCACCAAAAGCGCTGTCGGCTTTTTCTTTTTCAATTGGAAGCGCATTTCCATCTACGGCATTACCTGTATTGACAGAAATATAACCGCCCGCTTGTATGATTCTGTCGAACGCAGAACGGTCGGTCATTAAATCCTTGATAACCGGAAATGCTTTAGCGCGCCATGGTTCAACGGTAATGGTATCGCCATCTTTGTATGCACGCATGTGAAGCTGGCAAACAGTATTGTGCTGCCACGGACCATGTGGTTTTCCATCTACATACATTGAGCAGGAACCGCAGATGCCTTCGCGACAATCGTGGTCGAAAGCAATGGGTTCTTTACCGTCTGCAATCAGTTCTTCATTCATCACATCAAACATTTCCAGAAAACTCATTTCGCTGGAAATGTTCTTTGCCTGGTACGTTTCAAAACCACCTTCTGAATTGCTATCTTGTTGTCTCCACACCTTGAGTGTAAGATTCATATTGTAATGTTCCATCTGGAATTTGAAAATTAAATGATTTGAAAATTTGAAAACGCTGTAAAATCAACTATTACTCATTTTAGACGAAGCGATAATTTTAGAAAGTATTTTAATAATTTCTTCAAGCGCATTTTTCAAAAGTGGTTCAAACTTATAAGAATCAGATCGTTCACAAAGAATCAACCAGTATGAAGTTTCGCTTGCTTCTTTTGCTGCAATCTTCATTTTATGAATAAAGTCTATTTTACTTTCTGCGTTTTGCGCTTCATGAATATTTGCACCAATACTTGTTCCACTGCGCAAAAGCTGCCGTGCAATTACAAACTTTTTATCCTGCTCTAATTGCTCACAGTATTTTATCAATAAAAGGGAAAATTCAATCGATTTTATTACAATGATATTTTCTCTGTCATTTCTCATTTGATCAAAAATTTGAATAAGATAATTTTCAAATTACCACATTTCCAAATTTTCAAATTGTCTATTTATAATTTCTCTGGCTTGGTTTGATGACTTCATAATCCAGATCTTCTTTATGAAGTTCCCAATCGCTGTCGCCTTTGTATTCCCAGGCAGCTACGTACATATAGTTGTCATCGTCACGCAGCGCTTCACCATCTTCTGTCTGGTATTCTTCGCGGAAATGACCGCCGCAACTTTCGTTACGGTTCAAGGCATCCATACACATCAGTTCACCAAGCTCAATAAAGTCAGCTACACGACCTGCTTTATCTAATTCGTTGTTTACACCTTTGATGCTACCCGGTATTTTTATATCGCTCCAGAATTCTTTTTTCAAAGCACGAATTTCTTCGATCGCTTCCTTCAAACCTTGTTCATTGCGTGCCATACCGCATTTTTCCCACATAATTTTGCCTAAGCGTTTGTGCATACTTTCAACCGTTTGTTTGCCTTTGATATTCATCAAAGTATTTAAACGATCGCTCACATTCTTTTCAGCTTCGGCAAAAGCAGGATGATCTACCGGAATTGTGGCTGTTCTGATTTCATCAGCCAGGTAATTACCAATGGTGTAAGGAATCACAAAATAACCATCCGCCAAACCCTGCATCAGCGCACTGGCACCCAAACGGTTCGCACCATGATCGCTGAAATTGGCTTCGCCCATGCAATACAAACCCGGAACCGTTGTTTGTAATTCATAATCTACCCAAACGCCGCCCATGGTATAATGCACTGCCGGGTAAATGCGCATCGGTACTTCGTAAGGATTTTCGCCGGTGATTTTTTCGTACATATCGAAGAGGTTACCGTATTTTTCCTTCACTACGTCTAAACCATAATGACGTTGTTGTTCTTTGGTAGGATTCGCAATGCCATGTTTACGGCACTCAATTGCGCCATAACGCAAAACAGCTTCTGCAAAATCAAGATAGACAGCCTGCTTGCTGGTGCCTACGCCGTAACCTTCATCACATCTTTCTTTTGCAGCGCGGGAAGCCACGTCGCGAGGAACGAGATTACCAAACGCGGGATATCTTCTTTCCAAATAATAATCTCTTTCGTCTTCGGGAATTTCACTGGCTTTGCGCGTATCATTCTTCTTTTTTGGAACCCAGATACGACCGTCATTGCGCAGCGATTCAGACATCAAAGTAAGTTTGCTCTGATGTTCACCACTTACCGGAATACAAGTCGGGTGAATTTGCGTATAACAAGGATTGGCAAAAAGAGCACCTTGTTTATGCGCTTTCCAGGCGGCTGTTACGTTGCTTCCCATAGCGTTGGTACTCAGGTAAAAAACATTGCCATAACCACCGCTGCAAAGCAATACAGCATGACCAAAATATCTTTCTAATTCACCACTAATTAAATTGCGAGCGATAATGCCGCGTGCTTTGCCATCAATCTTTACAATATCAAGCATTTCGTGGCGGCTATACATTTTTACATTACCCAGAGCCACTTGTCTTTCCAAAGCCTGGTAAGCACCAATTAGTAATTGTTGACCGGTTTGTCCGGCTGCGTAGAAGGTACGCTGCACCTGCGTTCCGCCAAAAGAACGGTTAGAAAGCAAGCCACCATATTCGCGGGCAAACGGAACACCTTGCGCTACGCACTGATCAATAATGGCTGTACTTACTTCTGCCAGGCGATGAACGTTCGATTCGCGCGAGCGATAATCACCACCTTTTATTGTATCGTAAAATAAACGGAACACGCTGTCGCCATCGTTCTGATAATTTTTTGCCGCGTTAATTCCGCCCTGCGCAGCTATTGAATGCGCGCGGCGCGGAGAATCCTGGAAGCAAAAACATTTTACACTATATCCCAACTCGCCTAACGATGCAGCGGCGCTGGCACCGGCAAGACCGGTTCCGATAATGATGATTTCCAGCTTGCGCTTGTTGGTAGGATTTACCAGTTTGCAATGTCCCTTATAATCAACCCATTTCTCTTCTAACTTTCCCGCCGGTATTTTTGAATCCAACATATAAAACGAAGGTTTATATTGTTTCAGACTTTACAAGTCTTGCTTTTATTTTGATAAGGAATAAACCACACTCACTATTCACGCTCTACTTTACAATGCCGAAATACATGGTGATAGGCATAGACGCAAAACCGATGGTTATAATTACAGAAAACCAGTTTCCCATTACAATCAGCATACGCTGATATTTTCGGTTGTGAACGCCCATGGTACGGAACGAACTTTGAAAACCATGCGCTAAATGATAACCTAAAGAAATACATCCCAGCACATATAAAATAACAACCCAGGAATGAGAAAATACATCTTTCATTCGGCCAAACAAATCGTGCACTTTATCTCCGTTTTGAATGGATACTTCGGGCAAATCGCCAAAACGCGACGGCACCCAGAATTGTGAAATATGGACAATTAAAAACAACAGAATCAACGTGCCTAGCAAACCCATGCTGCGGCTATACCAGCGGCTGCCGCGGTTTCCATAAGTTATGGCGTATTGTTTATCGCGCTTTTGCGAGTTGTAATAAGCCAGCATTAACCCCTGAATAATATGAATGAAAAACATTACGAATAATCCGATTTCTGTTACGCGGATTAAAAATGTAGAACCCATAAAATGAGCCGCCCGGTTAAAAACGACACCGTTGTCTTTCGGATCTACCAACGTATTGAAAATACAGGCATTGATGCTGATGTGAACAATAAGAAAAGTAATAAGAAAAATTCCGGTGAGCGCCATGACTATTTTTCTACCAATAGATGAGGTAAAAACCCGTTTCCACGTCATATAGATGCAATTGCTTTTTAGGTGAACCCGTCAAAGGTAAGTCACAAAACTGTAAAATATTATTCCGGATTTTATAAATATTCCGCTTTTATAGAATCATTGTTATAAATCTTTTTAGCAAATAAACTTAGGTTCATATCAAAAGTTCTTCTTTATAAATAATGCTATTTTGTGCAGCGAATTTCAGCAAATGAGAATTTTACAAGCTTTTCTTTTTATTTTTCTGTTTTCGGTTTCTGTAAAGGCACAAAACTTTTATCAAGCTTCAGATAAAACAAATCATTGGGTCGACAGCACTTTTAAAAAATTATCTAAGAAACAGCGTATTGCGCAATTGATGGTAATTCGCTTAAGCGAAAAAACGGCAACCGGCGTTACCTTTTACGATGCCAAAGTGCAGGAAGAAATAAAAAAATACAATATCGGTTCGGTTTGTTTATTCCAGGGAAATCCTGTGCAACAGGCAAACTTTATCAACCAATTTCAAAATATAGCAAACACGCCAATTCTGTTTTGTATTGATGGCGAAACCGGTTTAGGAATGCGGCTCGACAGCGTTGCTAAATTTCCGGACCAGCTGACAATTGGCGCGATCAACGATTCTTCTTTGGTGTATAACATTGGGCAAGCCATTGGCAAACAATGCAGGCGCATTGGCATTCAGGTAGATTATGCGCCGGTGGTTGATATTAATAACAATGCAAACAATCCGGTTATCAATTTCCGTTCGCTGGGTCAGGATAAATACAAAGTAGCATCATTTGGTATACAGATGATGCGTGGTATGCAAAGCGAAAATATTATGGCTTGCGCCAAACATTTTCCCGGCCACGGCGATGTTGCGGTTGATTCGCATCTGGATTTGCCGGTAATTAATAAATCGCTTGCACAATTAGATTCGTTAGAATTATATCCTTTCAAACAAATATTTGATGCCGGTATTGGCAGTGTAATGATTGCGCATCTTTCCATTCCGGCAATTGACAGCACGCCGCATTTGCCAACGTCTTTATCGCAAAAAAATGTAGCAGGTTTGCTTCGCAACGAGCTTCATTACAACGGCATTTCTTTTACCGACGCATTAGAGATGAAAGGTGTTGCCAAATATTTTCCGCAAGGCGAAGCAGCAGTGCAAAGCCTGATTGCCGGTAACGATATGTTGTGCCTTCCCGGAGATGTAAAAGATTGTATTGATCAAATTGAAAAAGCCATTCATAAAAAGAAATTGCGTTGGAGCCAGATTGATAGTAGCGTAAAGAAAGTTTTATTGGTAAAATACAATTTGGGTTTGCACAATGTGGAGCGAATAAACTCAACAAATCTCACGACAGATTTAAACGCTGATGTTGCTGATATGCGTAAACAAGTTGCGCAAAAAGCAATCACCTTATTACAATTGCAGAATAAAGATTTGCTGGCTTTATCAACCAATAAAAAAATCGCTTTTGTTGGTTTTGGAATCACTCAAAACAACACTTTTGCCGATTTGATAAAAAGCAAATACAACGCAGATGTATTTTATTTTTCTTATAAAGACAGCAGCACAAAAAGAGATTCTATAATAGCTGCTTTGAAGAAATATGACGCTGTTATTGCAGGCGTTCATCAACTATCAAAATATCCGGCTAACAATTTTGGTTTGAGCAAAACGGCGGCTGATTTTTTAAATGAATTAGGAATTCAAACAAATACAATTACATTTCTTTTTGGAAATCCTTACGCCGTAAAAAATATGTGCAGAGCGGCTAATTTATTAGTTTGTTACGAAGACGATGCGATCTTTCAGCAACAAGCGTTTGGTGTATTGCAGGCGATTATAAAACCACAGGGAACTTTACCTGTAACGGTTTGCGAGCAATATCCTTTTGGAAGTGGTATTGTGATGAAGTGAGCGATTAACGTGAGAAGTGAAGGTGAAAGTTAGGAAGTTACTTCTTTTATGTAATTGATTATGCCATCGCTTTCTTCCGGCGAAAACCACTTTATATTATCATCGCGTTTAAACCAGGTCAATTGTCGCTTTGCGTAATGTCTTGTGTTTTGTTTTATCAAATCAACCGCTTTTTGTAAAGATGTTTTATCATTAAAAAAATCAAACCATTCCTTATAGCCAACGGTTTGTAACGCATTTAAAGATTGATATGGAAGAAGACTTTTTACTTCATCTAACAAACCATCTTTTATCATATCATCTACACGAAGATTGATGCGTTCATAAAGAATATTCCGCGGCAATCCAAGACCAATTTTGATAATATTAAAAGGTCTTTGCACCGAATTTTTGTTTTGATAAAACAAGATAGAATTTCCGGTTGCATATAACACTTCCAAAGCACGCATTAAACGTTGCGGATTTTGTTGTTCGGCGCCCTTCCAAAACAACGGATCTTTTTGTTGTAATTCGTTTTGCAGAAAGGCAATACCTTTCTTTTTATATTGATGAAGAATGTTTTCACGAACATCAACAGGCGCAGCAGGAATGGCATCCAAACCTTCGCAAAACGCTTTGATATACAATCCTGTTCCGCCGACAAGAACAGCAATATTGTTGCTTTGAAAAATAGTATTTGCAGCTTCTAATGCGTACTGTTCAAACACAGCCGCATTTACATTGTCGTGAATGGAATGAGAATTAATAAAATAATGATAAACCGCTGAAAGCTGCGCCGGCGTTGGCTTTGCCACACCAATGTTCAGTTCTGTAAAACATTGGCGTGAATCTGCAGAAATGATTTGTGTATTGAAATACCGGGCAACTTGTATGGCTAAATTTGTTTTACCAACAGCCGTTGGTCCGGCAATAACAATAACGGTATTGTTTAGTGTATCGGGCAACTGATGAACAACATTTATTTAGAAAAAACATACGTTGTAATATCTTCCAGCATAATGGTTTGACCGGAAAGAATCATCAACCGTTCTACTACGTTATTCAGCTCGCGGATATTGCCGGTCCAGTTATGATGAATTAAAGCATCCAATGCGCGATCGCTGATTTCTTTTACCGGTTGGTTATATTCTTCTGCAATGTCTTGCAAAAACTTATTTACCAGCAATGGAATATCTGTTCTTCTTTCGTTTAACGAAGGCACATGAATCAAAATAACGCTCAACCGATGATATAAATCGAGACGGAAATTTTTGGCTTCTACTTCTTTTAGCAAATCTTTATTGGTAGCCGTTACAATACGAACATCAACTTCAATTTCCTTATCGCCGCCAACGCGGGTAATTCTGCCTTCCTGCAAAGCGCGTAACACTTTTGCCTGCGCATTAATGCTCATATCGCCAACTTCATCCAAAAACAAAGTGCCGCCATTTGCCTGTTCAAACTTACCAATACGTTGCTTGATAGCAGACGTAAACGAACCTTTTTCGTGACCAAACAATTCGCTTTCAATTAATTCGCCGGGAATGGCTGCGCAATTCACTTCAACCAGCGGACCTTCTGCGCGATTGCTTTTATGATGTATCCAGCGGGCAACCAGTTCTTTACCCGAACCATTTTCGCCGGTTATCAATACGCGCGCGTCGGTCGGCGCTACTTTATCAATGGTATCTTTTATACGCATGATGCCGTCCGATTCGCCAATCATTTCCTGCACGCGGCTTATCTTTTTACGCAGAATACGCGTTTCCTTAGACAGCTTATTTCTGTCCATCGCATTGCGAATTGTAATCAGCATCCGGTTTAAATCCGGCGGTTTGCTGATATAATCAAATGCTCCTCTTTTTACAGCATCAACGGCAGTTTCTATATTTCCATGACCGCTTACCATAACGATCGGCACATCAGGATTGATGCTTGTTGCTTTATCCAGAAATTCCAAACCATCCATGCGAGGCATTTTAATATCGCACAACACTACATCATAACTCTTCTCCGAAAACATTTTCAGACCTTCTTCTCCATCAGCGGCTTCTTTTATTTTATAACCTTCAAAGGAAAGAATATCGCTTAACGTTTTGCGGATTGCACGTTCATCGTCTATCAATAAAATACTCGACATTTATAATCTCCCAATTAATTTTTTTAAGTCAGGCTTCCAATTCTATAACGTAGTTTTTAAGTAACCATTCAAAAATAAAAAGTAAAAAAATGGAAATACAAAACAGACTTTCCTTTTGAATTTTTGCTTTTTAAATTTCATCGTCAAATATTATTTTGAACGATTGTCATATTTGGTAGCGGCAAATCTAAATTACTTTTGCTGCATCAGATAAGTTAAATATACGTAAACAATGGAATTAACAGAGACAAACAGCCGATTGACAGATACACATTGTCATTTATATTCGGAATCTTTTGATGCAGACAGAATGGAAATGATGAAAAGAAGTCAAACAGCAGGTGTTGAAAAAATGTATTTACCGGCAATAGATAGTCGTACACATGAAGCCATGTTGAAGATGGAAACAGATTTTCCGCAGTGCGTGGCGATGATGGGATTGCATCCCTGTTCTGTAAACAACAACTATAAAAATGAGGTAAGAATTGTTGAAGAATGGCTGGCTAAAAGATATTTTGTTGCTATTGGAGAAATTGGTCTGGATTATTACTGGAGCAAGGAATTTACAAAACAACAGGCAGATGCTTTTACCACACAAATGCAATGGGCGCTGGATAAAAACATCCCAATTGTAATTCATACGCGTAATGCCATGCAACCAACAATTGATTTGGTAAAACCCTTTGCCAGTCGGGGTTTGCGCGGTATTTTCCATTGCTTTAGCGGCAATACAGACGAAGCCAAGCAGATTGTGAATCTTGGATTTTACTTAGGCATTGGCGGTGTAATTACTTATAAAAAAAGCGGGTTGCCCGAAGCGTTGAAAAACATTTCGTTAGATAAGATTGTATTGGAAACCGATGCACCGTATTTACCGCCGGTTCCTTACCGCGGAAAACGAAACGAAAGCAGTTATTTAACTTTTATCGCGGCTAAATTAGCCGACGTAAAAGGCGTTTCTGTTGAAGAAGTAACAGAGATAACAACAAAAAATGCAGAAAAAATTTTCAATAGCTGCGTTTGAAATATTTACTTTGCAGCCCTTCTTATTTTGGAGACGTGTCCGAGTGGTTGAAGGAGCACGCCTGGAAAGTGTGTATACGGGAAACTGTATCGCGAGTTCGAATCTCGCCGTCTCCGCTAAAATGCAAAGTGTTGCTTAGGCAGCACTTTTTTGTTTCTTAGAATTTTAAATGATAGTATAATTAAAAGTAAAATTCACTTGATAGTTAATAATTCTGCTGCCGAAGAACTTACAAACTAACACATAAATGTTACGCCGATAAAACGTTTAAAAAAATGAGAAAACTAAAAAGAAAGAAAGTGATATTGATTTTAAAATAGAATGATATTGATTTCATTTAAAACATTATATGCAACCTGGCCTCTGCCTGTTCACTATTCCTATTGTACATTTCCAGTTATGAAAAACGATACTTTTTACTTGCTGATGCTGAGAGTAATTCTGTAAAAGTCGTTTTAATTTTATTCATCCACGACTGTTGTTTTTCGGCATCATTACCAAAATATTCTGCCTGCATAATTTTCATCTTCAGCAGCAACAGGTTACTACTATTTACGGAAGCAGCATCCGCACCACAACCCTCAACAATGCATGTTCTTCCACTAACTCGTAAGCGCGAATCTCTCCCTTTTTGATAGTAATCAAGGTATGCAAAAAACTCCTTGTCAACCTGAGGCGCATATTTTCCGTTGCATGATGTGTAAAACCAGATAAATCCTTCATCGTCCACTTTTAAAGTGCTAATAATATTGTTTGGTAATGGAAGCACCGAATTCATTTCAGCCTTAAACAGCGCTATCCGAATGTCTTCAATTTTGTCGCGTAAAAATGATAAAGCAGTATCACCAGGTTGCATATAAAATGTTTGTGTTTATAAAGTCAAATGATATACCAGTTGATCAGAAATTTAGAAATGTCTTAAAAAAAATATTTATACTAAATTTTTGTGGAACTATTTCCTCAGGAAAGAGGCAAAAGCTAAGCTCTGCGCTGCTTTCAGTCTGAAACATTTTTAAAAATCATCATACTCATTTTTCAATAATTTCTATAAAGAGAACAGGTTTCCCAGAAATGTACACATTATACCTTTATTTCAAAAGCATTCCGGTACAGATCACTTTTGAAATAATCAATCTAAACAAAAAACTATTTTTTGAACTGGTTTTAAAATTGTTTTGATTCTGATTATGGATACGGATATAGAACAGGTTCTTCATTTGCCTGAAAAGAAATTAAAAGCCATTCTTCACGATGCCGAAAAAGCGGCTAAAGCAGTTAGCCTTATTTATGTAAGCGATAGTTCGGCAGGTATTGAACGTGTAAAAAAAGGTAAGTCATTTACTTATCTTCTTCATCAGAATAAAATTACAGACAAAGAAACATTAGACCGTATTAAAAGCCTTGTCATTCCGCCGGCCTGGGAGCATGTATGGATTAGCAAAGTTGATAACAGTCATTTGCAGGCAACTGGAATTGATGCTTTGCAACGCAAGCAATATCGCTATCATCCGTTATGGAATGCGCTTCGCAATCAAACCAAATTTTATCGTCTTCACGATTTTGGAAAAACCTTACCAGCCATTCGTTTGCGGTTAGAGAAAGATTTATCTCTGCCAGGTTTGCCGGTAGAAAAAGTGTTAGCCGCTGCCGTTAGTTTAATGGAACGAACCAACATTCGCGTTGGCAATAATATGTATGAAAAGTTGTACGGCTCGTTTGGTATGACGACCTTAAAAGACAAACATGTAAAAATAGAAGGCGCAAAAATCCGCTTTACCTTTCGTGGTAAAAAAGGCGTAGAACACGATATTAATATAAAGAGCCGCAAGCTGGCAACCATTGTAAAGCAATGCCGTGATATTCCGGGTAAAGAGTTGTTTCAGTATTATGATGATGCTGGCAACCATCGCAATATTGATTCAGGCATGATAAACAACTATATCAAAGACATCAGTGGTGGAGAATTTACAGCTAAAGATTTTCGTACTTGGGCTGGCACTGTACAAGCGGTTTTGGCGTTTAATGAGCTTGGCTTTTTTGATACGCAAACCGAAACAAAAAAGAAGATTGTAGAAGCGCTGGATATTGTTGCCAAGCAATTGGGAAATACAAGAACGGTTTGCAGAAAATATTATGTGCATCCGCTTATTATATCTTTATATGAAAGTCAGAACCTGAAAAATTATATATCCGACCTTAATAAAATTGAAGTAGATGATAACAAAACAGATTTAACAGCAGAAGAAAAAGTGCTGATGAAAATATTAGAAGCTGCCTGATAAATTTTTTTATAAAAACATCTTTTACTCTCTTTCCCTTAAAAGATTTACTCTTTGTACGTTTTATTGTTACCAAGTTATGCACAGACCAAAAGCTGATATTTGCTTATGGCATAATGTTTTATTGATAGCACCAACCCATTTTCCATAAGTAGATGATTGACATAAGAATAAAATTTATTGATTACTAAAATAGAAGAATAAAAATGACAAACGGCACGATGATGCAATTCTTTCATTGGTACATTCCGGATGATGGAAATTTATGGAACGAGTTAAAAGATCAGGCAGATTATTTAGCTTCTTTAGGCATTAACGCAGTATGGTTGCCGCCGGCCGAAAAAGGTGTGGACGGCAGTAAATCTGTTGGTTATGATGTTTATGATATATACGACCTTGGTGAGTTTAACCAGAAAAATACGGTAAGAACAAAATACGGAACCAAACAACAATTGATTGATGCTGTAAAAACAGTACAAAGCAAAGGAATACAAGTTTACGCAGATATTGTAGTGAACCACATGGGCGGCGCAGAAGATAAGGAAAAAATTAAAGTGGTAAAAGTAGATCCGGAGGATAGAAACAGTCCTATCAGCGATGAATTTGAAATGGAAGCGTACACCAAATTTTCATTTCCGGCCCGCAAGGGAAAACATTCTACTTTTAAATGGGATCACAATTGTTTCAGTGGCGTAGATTATAATGCTTCGACCGGCGAGAATGGCATTTATCTTATCATGAACGAGTATGAAGGTTGGGAAGAAATGGTGGATGAAGAAAAAGGCAATTATGATTACCTTATGTTTTGTGATATTGAATTCAGAAATGAATATGTACGTCAGGAATTAAAACATTTTGGCAAATGGTATCACGAAACCATTGGTTTTGATGGCGTACGTTTAGATGCCGTAAAACATATTTCGCCAAAATTTTATAACGAATGGTTAGATTATATGCGCGCCGAAGTAAAGCCGGATATGTTTGCCGTTGGTGAATACTGGGCGCCCGGCGATTTGCCTCTTCTTAAAAAATATCTTGATGCGGTAGAAGGAAAAATGAGTTTGTTCGATGCATCATTGCATCACAACCTGCACAATGCTTCCAAAGAAGGTAAAGAATACGATTTAACTACCATCTTCGAGAATACTTTGGTTTCAGATGTTCCAACGTTTGCTGTAACAGTAGTTGATAATCATGATACACAGCCTTTACAGGCTTTGGAAGCGCCGGTTGAAGAGTGGTTTAAAGGCATTGCCTACGCGCTTATTTTATTGCGCGAATCTGGCTATCCCTGCATCTTTTATCCCGACTTATATGGTGCTCATTATAAAGATTATGGAAGAGACGGAAACGAATATGAGATTTGGCTTAATAAATGCGAAGACCTTGAGAAGTTGTTGATAGCCAGAAATCGTTTTGCCTACGGTACGCAGCACGATTATTTTGACCATCCGAATTGTATTGGCTGGACTCGGGAAGGTGATGATGACAATAAAAATTCCGGCTGTGCTGTCTTGATTTCAAACAGCGAAAACGGTTTTAAAACCATGCAAATCGGCAAAAAAATGGCAGGGAAAGTGTTTATAGATTATTTGCAAAAAAATTCTGCAGAAATTACAATTGATAAAGATGGAAGTGGCGTGTTTGAAGTTGTAGCGGGTTCTGTTTGTGTTTGGGTGTTGAAAGAAGTAATATCGTAAACCAGTAAATTAAATAATATGAACAAAAGTTTTCTTATTCTGTTATTAGCTATTGCCGTTACTTTCAGCAGTTGCCAAGCCATCGGAGATATTTTTAAAGCAGGTGCCTGGACAGCCATTATTGGTATTGTTATCGTTGTGGCTCTTATATTCTGGATTGTAAGTAAAGTAGGCGGTGGCAATAAAGGCGCATAAGTTGTTGTGATGTGTATATATGTCAACTTAAATCCGTTGTGAACATCAATATTGGGTTATGATGAAGAAAGAAGCAGAGAAAAAACAAGTTGTATTAGATGATGGTCAATATAGCAGGCAATTAGAAAAAAAGATCGAAGAGTTGCGTAAAGCAAATGAAGAAACCATACGACTTAAGAATGTTGAGAAATTTTCAGCAACAGGTCGTATGGCAAGAGCCATTGCTCACGAAATTCGCAATCCGCTTACCAATATAAGTTTGGCCTCAGAACAGCTATCAGCTGAAATTCCGCATAACGATGATATTTCATTACTGATAGGAATGATTAACCGCAATACAATGCGTATTAACCATTTAATAACCGAGCTTTTGGACTCAACTAAGTTTGCCCAATTATCTTTTTCTCATGCTTCTGTCAACTTACTTTTTGATGAAATTTTAGAGCAACAAATGCTTTTTGCTGAACAAAAAAATGTACAGATTGAAAAAAGATTTTCTTCTGATTTACCCGAACTTTATGTAGACGTCGAAAAAATAAAAACAGCTTTAGAAAACCTGGTAACGAATGCAATTGAATCGGTTTCGCCAAATGAAGGCAGAATAGTAATAACAACAGCAAATGAAAATAATAAATGTGTTGTAACCATTCAAAGTAATGGCGAAGCTATTAGCGAAGAAAAAATCGAACGATTATTTGAACCACATTTTACCAGTAAAAAAGGTTCTGGTCTTGCCTTAACGCAAACACAAAATATTGTTCTGAATCATGGCGGCAGTATTTACGTAGAAAGCGAAACAGGCAAAGGCACAACTTTTACCATTGTTCTTGATTTTGCCTGATATTAGATGATTTATAAGTCATATTTATTTCGGTTTAGTATTGATCTTTTACAGCTTTAATAAATAAAAAAGCATAAAAATTACAATTGTAATTTTTATGCTTTTTTATTTATAATCATGTTATATAAATCCAATCTTACAATCCCAAAAATATCTCCAAGTCTTATTTTATTTAGCCGTTACACTCAGAATAATATCAACATTATCACTCATGGTTACACTGTTTCCGCCAACGCCAAAATCTCTGCGATTGATGGTGAATTTTCCGCTAAATAAATAACTGCCATCAGGCTTTTTGGTTGCCATAAACGGGAAAGAAACCGTTTTGGATATATCTTTAATGGTAAGGGTACTATTCATCACAAAACCATTGTCCGTTTTAGTAATACTGTTACTGACAATCCTGATGTCAGGATATTTTTCTACGTCAAAATACTCTTCTTTTTTTAAATGATTATCGCGCGAATCAATGCCGGTATTTACGGTATTCGTAGCAACAGTTACCGTAAATTTACTTTCGGCACAACTGTCTTCATTCCAGTTTATAGCACCTTTCAGACCGGTAAATTCACCTTTGGTATTAATGCCCAGATTTTTAATTACAAATGTTACCGCATCTTCAGAATCTACCGGTTTTAGCGATAAAACAGCAAACGCAGTAGCCATAAAAAAAATAGAAAGTAAAGAAAACTGGTAAAAAATTTTTTTCATTTAATAAATCAATGTTAGTATTACGAGAAGAATTGTATAAAAGCTGCCGGCATAAATATATGTGAAGGCACACTGCTCATAATTTTTAATTCTTCTCCCACTGTTGTTTCGTTGTCTAAGAATTTAAAAATCTGCTGCGGTTTATTATGCTTGAACAAGTCACTAAAAATTTGTGCTGCTGTTAGCTTTTTACTGGCTAAAACCGAGAGAAGGGTATCATCATACATTTTAAATCTTTTATCGAAAAAGCGATTTTGTCTGCCCGGATGCTCATTCGCAATCAGGCTATTTACAATACCAGCGGATTGTTTTTGTATAAACTGAAACGTATAGCCGCTACTGCTTTTTGTTTGTCCGCCTGCGGTTCCAACATTAACAACCGGCGAGCTACCCGATACAAAAGTAAATGTACTCATAGGTATTACACCAAACTCTTCTTCTGTAACTACGTAATTTGTTATGTTTAAGAATTCAGAAATATATTTTTTTAACCCGTCTGTGTATTTTTCGTCGCTTAATAAAGACGGCGAAAGAACGGTATATTCTATTAAGGCTTTACGGGAATTTACGGGCAAAACATATACAAATGTATTTTCTTCGGGCAAATGCAACCTAAAGTCCATAAAGGTAGCAATATTGCTGTTAAATTCCTCCTTATGTGTTTCTATCATCCAGCCTTTAAAATGTTGTAACAAGCTGTTTTTTGTTTTTAATAATTCGGGCTGAAAGAGAATGCTGTTAAACACATAGTCCGCAGTAAAAGTAGCAACTTCAGTTTGCACATACGCTTTGCTGTTATCACTATAAACTTTTTGTACTTTTTCGTGCCGGAAAATAATGTTAGAATACGAAGCAATTTTTCGGAAAGCATATTCATATAAATCCTGGCCGCGAATCATTTTATAACGATATGGCGTAATATCCCATCTGCCCGAAAAAGAATTACTATAAAAATTTATTTGTTCCCATTGTTTGTAAACAATCTCTTCAAAAATGCCGGGCAAGATTTCCCAGAAACACCAGGTTCTGTCATTTTTCTTTTTATCGTCAGCATCAATAAGCAGTATTTTTTTATCCTTGAAAAAAGGATGTTGCAGCATTTGCAATAGCAAGCTAAGACCGGCGCAACCGGCGCCAGTTATAATATAATCGTATGAATTGTTTTGTATTACAGGCAAAATAAGTAGAGAAACAAAATTAATGGTTTACCTAACTCTGAGAAGAAAAGTAAAATGAAAATTTACCCGCTTATGAAAGGAATTATAAGTTTGATTTATCAGTAAAACATCGTTTCTGTTGTACATATCAAATCCGGCTTTTGTTTTATTTATCACCACTTATTACCAAAGCACAAAAATCAAGCAAAAGACCATCATCTGTAATAAAAGGTTTTACAACTTGTTGCAGCTCGGCTTTTACTTTTTCTTTTGTTGCTTCATCAGCTTTACTAAATGCGTTTACAACAGGTGCCGCTATTTCATTCATTTGTTTCCAATATGCCTGAAAATCCTGGTAGTAAGCCTTGCCATTTATCTCCTGTTCTTTTATGTTCGTAAACCCGGCTTTTTGCAATATAGTTTTCATCATTTCCGGCTGCGCGCAACGAAACATACCCGGTGCGCCTGGAGTTGGTGCTGGCATAGTTATATTTTTACTAATCACACTCATAACGCTGCTTATCCAGCTATTTTTTGATTGATTAAACCAAACACTTGTCGCCATTTTACCGCCTGGCTTTAAAACTCTGTACATTTCGTTGGCCGCTAATTGCATATCCGGAAAAAACATGAAACCCATACGACAACTTATCTTATCAAAGCTTGCTTCTTTAAAAGACATTTCACAGGCATCACCTTGTTGTATTTGGAAGTTATTAATGCCTTGCTGATTGGCTTTTTCTTTTGCGGTTTCTAACATTTTTTCAGAAATATCAAGTGCAGTTACGCTTCCTTTTGCAGCAAGACCAGCGATGGTTAATCCCGGCTCGCCGGTTCCTGAGGCAATATCAAGTACAATATCATTTTCCTGAATGTCTAAGAATGAAATAATCGCATCGCCCATTGGTTGCAGGAAATTCATATTATAGGTGTCCCATTTTTTCCAGCCGGGCGAAAATGTATTCCAGGTTTTGCGTTGCTGGTCACTGATTTCAGTTAATTGCGCTTCCATAAATAAAATTTAGATAATGAAAGTAAAAATATTTTTAGGACAATAGAGATTTTAAGTATAAAAATTATTGAATGATTTTCTTCTCGTTTTAAATCAGTTGTATTGAAGACTAATCTAAAAAAAATCAAATCAATTCAAATAAAAAAGCAGCTGGCATGTACCAACTGCTTTCGCAAATAAAGTAAAAAAATAATTTTATACGGCGAATGAAGTTCCGCAACCGCAAGTGCTCGACGCATTCGGGTTATTAAAAGTAAAACCGCGGCTGTTCAATCCGTCCTGCCAATGTATTTGCATTCCGTACAAATACAATTCATGATTTTTGTTCATAATGCAAGGAATGTTTTCAATATCAAATTCAACATCCTCAGGCTGTATATAATCGAAACCCAGCACATAACTTAACCCGCTGCAACCGCCGCCTTTTACACCAACACGAAGCTTTTGGGATTTATCAAAACCAGGTTCATTCATTAATCTGTTTAATTCGGCAACAGCGCCTGCGCTTAACGTTACCGGACTTGTTGCTATCATTTCCATATATCAAAATTACTTAAAACTAAGACACACAGTTACTAACCTATACTATCCGGCAAAAGATGACGTTTTATTTACATTTACAAAACTTATTTTTATCGGCTTATGACACTGTCTTCTAATATTATTTTAATTGTTGTTGCTGCACTTGTTATAGCACTTGCTTATTACATTTTTACATCGAAAACCACTAAAGAAAATACACCTGTTAACCTTTCTGACGCGACATTACAAATGCAGTTAAGTGCTTATGAGCGCCTGATATTGCTGGTTGACAGAATCGCGCTTCACAACCTGATTAGCCGGTTAAACCAGCCGGGAGCGAGTGCCAGGGAAATGCAGTTTTTGCTTACGCAAAGTATTAAAGAAGAGTTTGATTATAATATTACCCAGCAGATTTATGTAAGTGCCGATGCCTGGAATGCGGTTAAAAATCTGAAAGAGCAGAATACGCTTGTTATTAACCAGATTACGGCTACACTGCCTGGCAATGCCACAGGCCTTGACTTAAATAAATTTGTATTAGAATATTTGATGCACGATAAAAAAGGTTCGCTGCACGAAGTTGTGAGCGAAGTGCTTAGTTATGAAGCTAAAAAAGTATTGCGGTAAGTTTTATTTTAAAAAGAAAAAGCTGCTTTATATAAAGCAGCTTTTGTAAAGAAAGTCGTAAGAAATACGATTATAAACTTAATTTTCCTTCTATACCATCGTCCATTGTTTTGCCACTTATGGCGCCGGCAACGATTTTTAGAAAAGAAATCATTTTTCCGTGCTTTGTATCCCAGTAATAAGCTTCGTCAGGTGTAAATTTAATAACACTGATGTTCGGATCATCTACACCGCCCTGAAACCAAGTTTTTACAATCGGGTTCCACAATTCTTTAATTATTTCTTTATCAAATAATACCTGGCTGCTGCCATGCACAGAAATATAAGTTTCTTTTGCCGGATCGCCAAAGATTAAATCGGTTACATTGTTGCCATCAATATCTTCATTTCGTTTACTGTTTTTATCGCTGATAAACCAAAAAATTCCTTCCTCATCAACTTTATTTGTAGACATGGGCGCAGTTTGCAAACGGTTCGATTTATCATACGTGCAAAACATACAAACTCTGATATCTTTTGCCAAATCCTGTAACTTTTTTATTGCATCCTGATTTGACAGATTTACTTTATCTCCCATAAAATATTTTTTGGATGAACTTCTAATTGTATGCCAGTATACTGTTTTCGTTTTTAAGAAGAGTAAGAATACCGGAGTGTATTATACAAAAAGCAGCTCTTTTGAAGCTGCTCTTTTATAGAATTGATGAATAAATAGTATTAGTTAACCACAATCTTCGATTTAAGGATAGCACCACTGGCAGAAACAATTTTTACATTATATATGCCTGTGCTTAAACCGCTGGTGTATATAGTAAACAGACCGTTGGAGGTAAGACGTTGTTGTTTTACCAAACGTCCTTGTGCATCGAACAAATAAACGTTTGTTAAGCCGGTTACAGATGTTTTTACTGTAACATTCTGACCTGCATGTACAACAGATGGATATAGTAAAAGCTTGCCCTGACCGCTGATGATGGCGGTAACAGAAGGGGTTGCTTTAGAAGAACCATCTTGATTTACAGTTACAATACGATACAAATAATTGCCATCTACAGAAACATTATCGGTATATCCATAAGAAATGGCTACGTTGCTGTTTCCTTTTGCAGGTAATGTGGTAACAGTAGAATAAGTAACACCATTGTCGCTTCTTTCTAGTCTGTAATTAGCAACATTTGTTTCTGTTAACGACTGCCATGAGAGGTTTACATTTTTGCCGGAAACAGCAGCCCTGAAATCGGAAATCTGCGCAGGTAATGCAATGCTGGTAGCCGCAATACCAAACATCACCTGAAATTCAAATTTTTTGTCAAGCTGAATGATTTTTGGATCTACAACCAATTCCAAAATATTGAACGGTTTAGAAGTAACAAAATAAATAAACCAGTTAACACCATTTTGGTCGGTATTAATACCTAATAACTGATTACCGGTTTTGTATTCCTGAAATGTAGTGCTGAGAGAAGTTTGCAGATATGTGCTTACCGTTACATATTTACCCAAACTATCCGGGCTAATGCCGGTTGGAATTTTTATTCTGAAACCAGCTTGGTTTCCTGGGTTTAAATATGGACTGTCAGCAGGCAGATTTAGATTTACATTAAATGAGTATTTAACCGGACAATTGTAAGACGACGTTGTGTTGGCAGCAAAATAAGAATACGTGCTTTCATCTGCGTCAGCCATTCCAATTGCATTTTGAACAGGCGGCGCATCGCAACCGGTTGGATTCGTAACCTTATATTTTCCGGTTGGATCCGGAAACCTTGAATAATACGTTTGCCCGAAACTTACATTCGATAATAAAACACACGCGGACATAAAACCAGTTAATAAAGCTCCTTTAGAGAAAGGGGAATTTTTAGTAAACATTTTTTTCATATTTAAGTAATTGTTTTGTATAAAAAACAGAAGTAGTTGTTGCCTGGATGAGCAATATAGTTGGATGAAATAATATAGTTTTGATGTTAATAGCCGATACCGATTTGGCGTAATTATACAAATTTTAAATCAGAAACAATCTACGGATTCCTTACACTTTGATATTCTTCCTTTCCTTTATAAAACACCTGATTCTTAAAATGGCAATATTAATATATTTAGGTTCAAAATAAATATTTAGAACCTAAAATTTCTGCTGATTGTCAGTAATTTCTCTTCTTTGTGGATAATATCTTACCTAACATCTCTCTTTATAATTTGTAGCCACCAATTCTAAGTAAATTTTTTATGATTGCAGTTGTAAGGTGCTTGCTGATTTTTCTCTTACCTGATGTAACAATTCGCTGTCAGTAGCCAGGGATTTTCCAAATGAAGGAATCATTTGCTTCATTTTGTTTTGCCAGTTGCTGGTTTGCATTTGATTAGGAAAACACTTTTGCAATACAGTAATCATAATGGATACTGCGGTAGAAGCTCCCGGCGATGCGCCTAACAAAGCAGCCAGTGAGCCGTCGGCCGCACTTACCACTTCAGTTCCAAATTCCAGAATGCCACCTTCTTCCTCATCTTTTTTTATGACTTGCACACGCTGACCGGCAGTTTCCAATTTCCAGTCGCCGAGTTTAGCAGTAGGAACAAATTCTTTCAATGCATCCAGCCTGTCTTCTTCGTTTTGCCGAACTTGTTGTATTAAGTAACGTGTTAATGGAATATTGTTTAAACCGGCAGCAATCATAGGACGGATATTGCTGATGCGAAAAGAAAGCAGCATATCTAACAAAGAACCTTGTTTTAAAAACTTGGTAGTAAAACCGGCGTAAGGACCAAACAGCAATTCTTTTTTTCCTTTGATAATCCGGGTATCCAAATGCGGCACCGACATGGGCGGAGAGCCAACCGGCGCTTGCCCGTACACTTTTACGCTATGCTCTGCAATAATTGCCTGGTTGGTACAACGCAGCCATTGCCCGCTTACCGGGAAACCGCCAAAACCTTTTCCTTCGGGAATGCCCGATTTAAGTAATAACGGTAATGCGCCGCCGCCGGCACCCAGAAATACGAAACGTGCTTTTATATGCCGGGTTTTACCGGTTGCTTTATCTTTTACTTTTAGTTTCCACAAATTATCATCGCTTTGTTTTAGCGTATTTACTTCGTGGTTAAAATGTGCAGTAACACCCGGCTGGTTGCGCAAGTAACTAAAGAGACATCGGGTAAGAGCGCCAAAATTTACATCGGTACCAATTTCCATTCGCGTAGCAGCAAGCTTTTCTTTATTCCTGTCGCGACCTTCCATCATCAGCGGCATCCATTCATTTAGCACGTCAAAATCTTCCGAATATTTCATGCCTTCAAAAAGAGGAAATTCAGTTAATGCGTCATGCCTTTTTTTTAAATATGCCACGTCTTTATCGCCATGCACAAAACTCATGTGCGGCACACGGCGAATAAACGATCCGGGTTTATCTAAAACATTTTTTTCGGTTAAATACGTCCACAATTGTTTTGATACTTCAAACGAGTCGGCAATCTTGAGAGCTTTGGATGTATCAATAGAACCATCGTCTTTTTCAGGTGTATAATTTAGTTCGCAAAAAGCCGAATGTCCCGTTCCGGCATTGTTCCAGGCATCCGAGCTTTCGGCAGCCGCCACATCCAATCTTTCAAAAACATCAATCGTAATATCAGGCTGTAATTCTTTTAGCATGATACCTAATGTAGCGCTCATAATACCTGCGCCTGCCAGCACTACATCAGTAGTATAAATATTTTGCGACATATTTTATTTTACAAGTAATCTAATCTTTTACCAAGCTTCGCAAATGTAACGCCATTCGCTTTTTATTTTTATAAAATAGAATTCCTGTTTTGTAACATTGTTTTTGGTTTATAAAAGCTGTACAGAAAGGCGGTTTCTGTGCAGGCATATTTGTTGCACCATTCCTCAAAACAAAATATATTATGGCAGACCTTCAAAATGAATTGGACAGGTTATTAATGTCTTACGAAGATAAATCCAAGCTTTACAATGCGTACCTTGAAACATCGAAACAACACAACGAAAAAATAATAAAACTCGCCGAAACGCAGCCGATTGAAATTACAGAATTTGAAGAAGCCGAAACTTTATATGACAGCATGGTATTGAGCGAAAAAACGTATCGCATTCAAAAAGAAGTGTTTGACAGAAACCGCGAGGATGTGATTACGAAACTGACACCGGTGCAGAATATAAAAATCAAGTTTAGTCATGCAAATGAAAAATCGAAAGAAAACATAGATTATTATGTTTGGTTGAAATACAATCCTGAAAATCCGGATGAATCGCAACTGGTTTTGCAAAAAATATCTGATAAAGATAACGAGCTAAAACTGCTGTAGCCAATATCTTTACCGGCTACTATGGCACAGAAAAAATTGCAGCGTTTTGCCGAAATAAAAACCTTTCCGAATGTGCTGGAATACCCGCAGAATATGCAGGCTGGCTGGCACGCATTTTTTAAAAACAACAATCCGCTTATTTTAGAATTGGCTTGCGGCAAAGGCGAATACACAGTTGGTTTGGCTGAATTGCACGCTGATAAAAACTATATTGGCGTTGATGTAAAAGGAAACCGTTTATGGAAAGGCGCCGCCGATGCGTTACAAAAAGAACTGGCAAATGCCGCTTTCCTTCGTACGCAAATTGAACTTATCAATACATATTTTGCCGAAGCAGAAGTCAGCGAAATCTGGATTACGTTTCCCGATCCGCAGCTTCGCGTATCAAAACAAAAGAGACGACTTACGCATCCTCGTTTTCTTCGGTTATATCAGCAAATTCTTTCTAAAGATGGATGTATTCATCTAAAAACCGATAGCCCGGATTTATATTATTTCACCAAACAAATCATTGCACTTTATAATCTCACGTTGCTGGATGATAATAATGATGTGTATGATGGAAAAAATATTTCACCGGAATTATCTATCAAAACACACTACGAAAAACTTGATATTGCCGGAAGCAAGCGCATTTTTTATCTTCGTTTTGGTATTGATAAAGATTTATCTGCCGACAAAGAAGATGAACTAAAACAATGGGAATATGAAAAAGCCATTTGACGATGATGAACCTTATACAAATAACGATGGCTTGATAATATTTACAGCAGACTATTTATTGCAACGTGGTTATTGCTGCGGAAACGGTTGCCGCAATTGTCCATACGCTTATAAAGCGGTGCCCGAACCACGACGCAGTTTTTTATTACAGGAAAGAAAAAACAATTCATCCAATCAATAACGGAATTGCTTATGAAAAAGAGCCGACTATCAACACCGGAAACGCCTTCGCAAGATTCTTCTTTCTTTACAGATGTCTGGGAAGTGGTGCGGCAAATTCCGGTTGGCCGAGTTTCAACGTATGGCGCCATCGCCAATTACTTAGGAACAAAACTGAGCGCGCGAATGGTTGGCTGGGCAATGAATGCAACGCACACAATTTCTCCGCCCGTGCCTGCGCAACGCGTGGTAAACCGATTGGGAATTTTAAGTGGCAAAGCTCATTTTAATCCGCCTTCTCTTATGCAGGAATTATTGGAAAAAGAAGGCATTGTTATAGAGAACAATACAGTTCAAGATTTCGATAAAAAATTTTGGGATCCGTCAATTGAACTGAGTTTGTAAACAACGAGAACAATTTGAAATTTTGCTTGCTGCTTTTAAAAATTGCTTTCATATTTTACTTATAAATTGTTTGCTGTTATTGCCTTTTATTTTTTGATTGCCATATTAAATAAATGTTTGAAGATGAAAACAAAACTGGTTTTCACTATCCTTTTTGTATTTATAGTTTGTATTGTTTTTTCTCAGAAAAATAATTCTTCCTTGCCCAATTCCATTGCGCCGGTTGGTATTATCAAAAACATTTCAGACTCCGCTTTGCTTGATATTATACAGCGGCAAACGTTTCGCTATTTCTGGCATTACGCACATCCTGTTAGCGGTTTGGCAAGAGAAAGAGACAATACTGTAAAAGCCGAGTATTACTGGGATTATATTAATGAAGCGTATGATGAACCCAATTTAAGCAAATCAACATTTGGTTCTGAAGCCTGCGCTATTGGCGGAACCGGCATGGGTATATTGGCAACTGTTGTAGCCGCAAATCGTGGCTGGATTGGAAAAGATACCGCGTTAAAACGCTTGATAAAAATTGTTGACTTTTTAATTAAAGCCGATTGTTATCATGGTATTTATCCTCATTTTATGAATGGAACAACAGGCAAAACCATTCCATTTGATCGCATAGATGATGGCGCCGATATTGTTGAAACGTCTTACCTGATGATGGGTTTACTCTCTGCCAAAGAATACTTTAACGGCACAACTTTGCCTGAACGATATTTTCAAAAACGGGTGCAGCAAATGTGGAATGCCGCCAACTGGAACTGGCACAGCAACCAAACAAACCAGCATTTGTATTGGCATTGGAGTCCGAATAATGATTTTGATATGAACTTTCCTGTGTTTGGTTATGATGAAGCTTTAATCACTTACATCATCGCAGCTTCATCGCCAACACACCCGATATCAAAAGAATTGTATGAAAACAGCTGGGTAAAAAGCGATAGCTGGAAGAATGGCAAATCGTATTATGGTTACACGCTTCCATTAGGCAATTTTGATAAAGGCGGACCGCTGTTTTTTGAACAATATACGTACATGGGAATAGACCCAAATGGTTTGCATGACGATAACGGAATTGATTATTCGCTGCAAACAAAAAATCATACGTTGATTAATCGTGCATATTGTATAGAAAATCCTAAACATTATAAAGGCTACGGAAAAAACTGCCGGGGATTAACAGCCGGTGATAGTTATAAAGGTTATGTAGCGCATTGTCCCGAAGTTGATTTGGGCGTAATACAACCAACGGCGGCGTTGTCTTCTTTTCCATACACACCCGAATATTCGATGCAGGCATTAAAGCATTTTTATTATGATTTGGGCGATAAAATATGGGGACCTTACGGTTTTGCAGATGGCTTTAGCGAATCGCACAACTGGTACGCAAAAACACATTTAGCCATTGACCAGGGACCGATTGTTGTGATGATTGAAAATTATCGCAGCGGATTGATTTGGAAGTTATTTATGAATAATACTGACATTCAAAAAGGCTTGAAAACATTAGGCTTTACAAGTAAATAGTTGGAAGGATAAAACAGAAATTGTGAGAAATAAGAAAGCCTCATCGAACGATGAGGCTTTCTTATGTTTTCTTCTGCGCTTTATTTACTTTACATCCCACCACATGCGGCTGGTTATTTTATCACCGCCGGGCAAGTCTGCAACAGCTGCATTATAATTTGCTGTATTCACCTGTTTATCAACGGTAGAATATGCCATTCGTCTCGGTATTGCGCCGGGCGACTGACTGCCGGGATACGTAACCGGAACCAACGCCGGATAACCGGTGCGGCGATAATTAGCCCAGGCTTCATACTCATTAAAGAAAGTCGTTGCCCAAAATTGTGTATTAATCATTTCCAACCCTTTTGCTGCTACATAAGGATGTGCTTCACAATAGGCTTCAGCATCATCATCGCTAATAGCACCTTCATCACCATAAGCCGATAACTCTGTAATAGCCGCGATAACACCGTTATGATAATGTTCTTCAGCATCGCCCAAATTCCAACGTGCCGCCGCATCGGCTAACAAAAATTCAGATTCTGCATAAGTCAATACAAGTGTAGGTGCAGTTGCGTTAAAAATAATCGGGCTGGGACGGGAATATAAATTCAGGCTTCCCAAATAACCCGGATAATTCTGAATGCCGTTGGCTGCGTTGCCGGCATTGTAACCGTTTGGCAAACCATTCTGGTCTTGCGGATCAGAAGATCCGCCACCCGGGTCATCGCCCGCCGAATAATCTTCCGGGTACACATAAGAGAAAACAGGTAACCGCGGATCGTCATTTTTCTTTAAAAAATCAATGAACGTTTTACTCATCTGACAAGACAGTTGTATATCGCCATCTTCGCCAATACCGCGGTAAATTCTATTTATGGTAAGCGGATCATTTGTGCCATGATACACAATTGCATTGTCATCATTGCTTTCCATTGTTAACCCATCTACTTTTTGAACATACGTTTTTGCTGTTTCCGGATCTACTTTCGTTAACCGCATTGCCATGCGCAACAGCAACGTATTACCAAACTTTTTCCATTCACCAATCTGGTCGTCTGTATGGGCATAAAACATATCGCCAACAGGCAAATCACCATCTTCATTTAAACTGTCAACCGCTTCCGATACTTCTTTCAACAAATCAGCATAAATATCCTGCTGCTTATCATATTTCGGAAAATAAACCGATCCGTGATACGCTTGCCCGGCGTCAAAGTAAGGCACATCGCCATATACATCGGTAATACGTTCAAACACCAAAGCCTTCATAATACGCGAAACCTGGTGAAGATTGCTGTATTGCGGTTTGTCTTTGGTTGTTGTGTATAAATCAACCACATCTTTTACCGCATCGGTATAAACATGATCGAAAAAAGAACCAAAGCCGCCCGGACTAAAACTGTATTTATCACCAAAAAAGTAACCTGAGGTAGAAGCAAAATGCTGAATAAAACAACCGGCTCCCTGAATTTCGGTTTCTTCAACTTCAATACCGTTATCGGAACTTCCGGTATAAAAAAGCTGCGTGGCAGAGAGCATATTATTTGGGTCAAACACATCAACCGAAACCGAGTTGGGATCGGTATTGGTTTCTAATAAATCTTTTTTACACGATGCAAAAACCAGTAGCGCGAGAAGGCTGACTGATATATATAAGGAAGCTGATTTCATGTTGTACATTTTTCGGTAATTGTCTTAAAATTTCGCGTTCAGATTTAATCCAAATGTTCTTGTGTAAGGCACTTGCGCCTGCTCGATACCTTGCGCTGTGTTTGAATAATTCGATTCAGGATCTACATTCGGCGTGTGTTTCAGGATGGTAAATACATTGCGGGCAACAAAACTTAGCGTGATTCCCTGTATTTTATTATTGAATGCTTTTGCCGGAAACGTATAACCCAATATGATTTGCCTGAACTTTACAAAGCTGGCGTCATACACAAAAATCGCAGGATTGGTATTGCTGATTTGATTGTAATAATCCTGCGGATAAAGCTGGTTCGCTCCGTACCGCAAATCTCTTCCCGGCAAAGTTTCTTTTGATAAACCAAACTGGTACGCATAGTAATTAGTTCCCGAAAATATTTTTCCGCCCCATTTGCCATCAATTAAAAAAGACAGGTTGAAGCGGCTGTACCGAAATTCCGTTGTAATACCAGCCGTCCAGGGATCAATACCAGAACCCAAATCAATATAGTTAGTTCCTGCCTGCGGCGCGCCTGTTAACGAGTCGAGAATGATTTTTCCTTTCTCGTCACGTACCGGATCGGCAACGAATATCTGGTAAGCCGATTTGCCCAATGCCTGCGAAATATAAGCCACGCCAACACCTTCGTCTTCGCCGGCGCGCGAATATCCTAACGGGTAATTGGTTGAGCCGGATGAAAGCGATAAAACTTTATTGTTATTATAGGTAACATTTACCGTTTCGGTCCAGCTAAAGTTTTTTGTTTTCACCGGTGTACCTGATGTTAAGAATTCAATGCCTTTGTTTTGTATGGTACCCGAATTCAACAAAACAGCATTGTAACCCGAAGCACTTGACGTAACTGCCGGTATAATTTCCTTGCTGTTTTTCTTGTTGTAATAAGCCGCGTCAAAATGAAGCCTTCCTTTATACAAATCAATCTCAGTCCCGATTTCAAATTCTGTGGCAGACGAAGGCTGAATCTTGTCGTTTGGAACTGTACTCCCGTTTGCAATAGCACCAATTGGAAAACCATTTAAGTTTCCGATATTATTATAGCGCAACAAAGTTTGATATGGTGCATCGGCTTCGCCGCCTACATTGGCATAACCAACTCTGAGTTTGCCCATATCCATTTTTTTGATGTGGAATACTTCTGAGAAAACAAAAGAACCGCTTACAGAAGGATAGAAATAGTTTGTTTTGCCCGGCGCTAAAGTTGAATACCAATCGTTACGTCCTGTGCCTGTGAGGTACAAAAAGTTTTTGTAAGATAAATCCACCGTTGCGTAAATTGATTTGTTGATAATAACCGGGTTTCCTTCTGTTGAAGTAAGGCTGGCAAGGTTACCGATTGTATATAAATAAGGCGTTTCAAAACTATTGCCCGATGCATCAATCTGGTCAATAACGGCTTTTCTTGCATTCACGCCGGCCAACGCTGATAAGCTAAAATCTTTTGTTACTTTAAATTCTTTACCAATGATGGCATCTGTATTTACTTCGGTTGATTTTACATTTTCTTCCAGCATTGCGCCATCGGTTTGATAAGCGGTTCCGTTTGGTGTTACAATGGTGTTTCTGTCTGCAAAATAATCTTCGCCGGCGCGCAGTTGCAGGTAGATACCATTATCAAACGTATATTTTATATCGGCAGAACCAATAAAGCGGTTTCGTCGGGAATTGTTGATGAATTTGTAAGCCGCGAAATAGGGATTTGTTGTGTACGCATCATCTAAAAACTGGTTTTCGGAACCATCTGCTTTATAGCCCGGCGCCAAATCTTTTATATTGATATTGGGCGGCAAAAATAACGTTGCGAAATTTACGCTTCCCGGCGCATCGGAAACACTCGGGCGATTGTGCGTATAAGCATTATAATATTGTGCTTTTAACTGAACAGATAAATGCTTATCTAAATTATAATTGGCAGATAACGAAAACGATTGCTGAAAATAACCTGCGTTAGGAATGATGCTGTTGTTATCCAAATCGCTGGCAGAAAAACGCAGGCTTCCGTTATCACCCAGATTTTTGCTAAGTGATAATGAGTTGGTAGCCGCACCGCCGTTCTCATAAAAACGACCCATGTTTCCCTTTTGTGCAGAATACGGCCGTTGCACACCATCGAACTGGTAAACGGATGAGCCATCTAATTTGGCTCCCCAGCTTAACAAGCCGGTTTCAAAAGCTTCACTGCCGTTGGTAGGTTTGTTGCCTATACTTCCTTGCCCGTATGTGTATTGCCAGTCGGTATTATCTATTACATTTTCAACTACATAATTTGAGTTGATTTCAACACCAATTCCTTTCGCATTTCTGCCCGATTTGGTAGTGATTAAAATAACGCCCTTGCTGCCGCGATAACCATACAACGCAGTTGCTGCAGCTCCTTTCAAAATAGATATTTTTTCTACATCATCCGGATTGATATTGATGGTTCCATCGCCGCCATCGGCACCACCATAACCGCCGCCAACATCCGTTTGCCGGTACGTGCTATTTTGCATCGGGATGCCATCTATCACATACAACGGCTGGTTGGCACCGGTAATATCAGAAATACCGCGTATTACTACATTCGCAGAACCGCCGGGACCCGTAGCTACGTTGCTTACATTTACACCTGCAACTTTTCCTTCCAGGTTATTTACAAAATTGGTTTCCCGCGCTTCTGTAAGAGATGAACCGGCAACTTCCGTAACCGAATAACCAAGTGCCCGCCTTTCGCGCCTGATGCCTAAAGCCGTCACCACAACATTGTCTAACTGTTGTTGCTGTGCTGCCAGTTTTACATCTAATGTAAGTTGTGTGCCCGCATTTACTTCCTGAGTTGCATAACCAACATAGGTAAATACCAATGTAGCACCATCTTTTGCCGAAATTGAATACACGCCTTCTTCGCCTGATATAGCACGCACGTTTGTTCCTTTTACGGAAACAGAAACATTTGCCAATGCTGCTCCGGAAGCTACATCTGTAACTTTTCCTTTAATGATATGAGTTTCCTGGCCGAAACTATACTGTGTAATAAATGAAAACAAAAACAGCAATAAAAAGCCCGCTGATAATCTGATATGCATGATGAAAATTTTGGTGGCCGATAGAAAGAATGTTAGTTAAGTCAATAGTAAGGAAAACACATAGAAATGAATTTTACCATAAGCCGTTATGTTAGTTTCCTGATTTGGCAAATAAATATAATATAAAAATCATGGCGTGAAAGCAAACAGGTTAAAAAAAGAAGGTAATAGATTAAAAAAAGAAGTGATTAAAATAAAATAAATTATTCTAAAACTCCGCGTATATCCTATTATTGATAACCGGTTTTAAACACTTACTATCGCAATCAACAATACCACGAATGAAGATCATCGCGTTAAACAAAGCAATCTGTTTTCTTACGCTTCTTTTTGTAATTAATTCATCCGTCAATGCACAGAAAACAAATCCTTCAGTCATCAAAGACTTTATGGATAAGCGTTTTGGCATGTTCGTTCATTGGGGACCGGTTAGTTTGCGCGGTACTGAAATCGGCTGGAGCCGCGGAAACCAGGTGCCGGTTGAAGATTATGATAATCTATATAAAGAATTTAACCCTGTTTTATTTAATGCAGATTCTATTGTAAAAGCAGCCAAAGATGCGGGTATGAAATATCTTACTATAACGGCTCGCCACCACGACGGCTTTTGTTTATGGCCAACAGCTTTTACTGATTATAGCATTAAGAATACGCCTTATAAAAAAGACATTGTAGGTGCCTTGCATGATGCCTGTAAGAAACAAGGCATTCAGTTTTGTATTTATTATTCTGTGCTCGACTGGCATCATCCCGATTACCCGATTCATTCTTCCGGCAACCAAACCATTGATACGAAAGCGGATATGAACCGCTACATCATTTACATGAAAAACCAGTTGAAAGAATTGGTTACCAAATACGACCCATATATGCTTTGGTTTGATGGAGCCTGGGAAAGTCCGTGGACAGAAGAAATGGGAAAAGACATGTATGCTTATCTTAAAAAACTAAAATCCAATGTAATAATTAATAATCGTTTAGGAAAAGAAATTGCCGGTGTGATTAATAAAAAAATAGACCTGGAAAAAATGGTGGGTGATTATGACACACCGGAACAAACCGTAGGACGAATGAACATGGAAATACCCTGGGAAAGCTGTTTTACCATTTGCAGTCAATGGTCGTGGAAGCCAAACGATACAATGAAATCGTTACCGGAGTGTCTTCGCATTATTTCACAAACCGCAGGTGGCAATGGCAATCTTCTTTTAAATGTAGGACCGATGCCCGATGGCAGAATTGAAGCCAGGCAGGTAACAAGATTAAAAGAAGTAGGCGATTGGCTGAAGCTCAATGGCGAAGCGGTTTACAACACATTGGGCGGTCCTTATGAACCAACGGCAGCTTATGCTGCAACACGAAAACAAAACAAAATTTACCTGCATGTAATTAAGACAGATACTTCTGAAATAATATTAAAAAATCTTCCCGGCAGAAACATACTAAACGCACATACAACCAACAACGAAAACATCACGATTGAAAAAAACAGCGATACATACAAAGTAATGTTGCCAACAAATCGTGCAGGAAAAACGGAATACATGATTGTTTTAGAATTAGATGGCGATGCTGAAAAATTACCGGTATTGCAATAACATTTTACTATATCTTTTTTTAAAGTTTTTATCAAATTAAATTTCATTTTGTTTTGCTTATAAAGAAAGATCAAAATAAAATACACACTACAAAACAACTAACAGAGCAATCATTGTAAACATTTATATTCATACAAAAGAAACTGCCATGAAATCGCTTGTTTTAGAAAAACCCGGCAAATTTATTTGGGTAAATAAACTGCAGCCTGCTGCGCCTTGCGCCGGCGAAGTTTTACTCAAAACAAAAAAAGTTTCTATCTGCGGAACCGACCTTCATGCGTATAAAGGCAACCAGCCTTTCTTTCAGTATCCGCGCATATTGGGTCATGAAATTGCAGCGGAAGTGATAGCTGTCGGCAGCCAGGTTAATGGTATAAAAACCGGCGATCTTTGCTCAGTTGAACCGTATTACAATCTGCTAAACGACCAGGCTGTAAAACGGGGCAAAACAAATTGTGGCAGCCAGATATCAGTTCTTGGCGTACACCAGGATGGTGCTTTGCAGGAAGCGTTTATTTGCGGCGCATCAAACATTCATATAACAAACAGCATGAATGCTGACCAGGTTGCTATGATAGAACCTTTTGCAATTGGTTGTCATGCGGTGGAAAGAGCCGATCTTCAATTTGATGATACGATACTGGTGGTTGGCGCCGGTCCCATTGGTCTTGCGATTATTGCCTCTGCCAGGTTGCATGGTCTACCAATCGTTGTGATGGATATAAATCAGAACCGACTTGATTTTGCAAAACATAAATTTCCTGACATTGATACTCTGTTACTATCAGAAACTGTTGAGCAAAGCTTAGAAAAGTTATTCGGACATTTGCCCACGGTTGTATTTGATGCGACCGGCAATAAAGCATCTATGCAACAAGGTTTTCAATATGCGGCAGCCGGCGGAACAATTGTATTTGTTGGCTTGTTTCCCGGCGATGTAACATTCAGCGAAACCGATTTTCATCGAAAGGAAATAACGCTCAAAGCCAGTCGTAATGCACGTTCCAGAGATTTTAAAAAAGTGATTACTTTGATGCGCGCCGGTTTAATAGACACATCAGGTTATATTACGCACAGATTACCTTTTGATGATGTAATTGGACAATTTGACAAGCTTTATTTACCCGAAGAAAACGTAATAAAAGCTATTGTTGACTTCTGATAATATACAAACATTCTGTTTCTGCTTATGCGCATAACATACACCTTTATTTTTCTCTTTCTTTTATTTATGTCAGCTTCTTTATATGCACAGGAAGCTCCGCAACCATTTGCAGATTTCACGGATAAACAAAACGATACCGACTGGCTCCTTACGCCTGTAAAACAAAAAGCTTCCTTTTATTTTACACAAGACAAAAAAGGCATTATTCTTTACAATGGTTTATTTAAACGGGTGTTCTCATTATCGCCCCCTTTTGCCTGCGTTGATTACCAGAATATGAGCAACAATCAGCAATTGCTTCGTTCAATAAAACCAGAAGCTAAAATTACAATTGATAATAAAGAATACAATGTTGGCGGCTTGTACGGTCAAAAGGAAAACGCTTACCTGTTACCACAATGGATAACGTCTTTTGATACATCGCAAAGCGATTTTACTTATAAAAGCTATACCATTTCGACTGTTCAACCTTACATAAACTGGAAACGCACTACCTGGGCTTCTAACACAAAGCAGGCTTCCGGCAAAATGATCAGCTTTTATTTTGAAGCGCGCAATCCGCAAATAAAAGGTGTTGAAGTAATTGTTCATTATGAATTGTACGATGGCTTGCCGTTGCTTGTAAAATGGCTGTCGGTACGCAATCAATCAAATCAAACCATTAAGATAAACAGGATTGTAAGTGAAATGTTAGGCGTTGTGGAAGAAGAAAGTGCTGTGGTTGGAACAGAAGAACAAATGGCAAAACAACATGGCATTTATATAGAAACCAACTATGCTTTTAACAACGCTATGCGTTACAGCATCAGCGATCAAACAACGCATTGGCTGAAAGATACAACATACACATCGCAGGTAAATTATAACAATCAAACACCTTGTTTGTTAGAAGTATATCCCGAACATGCGCCGGGTGTAGAACTGGCTCATGGCGATACAATTAATTTTATACGAACACATGAATTACTGATAGATACATACGACAGGGAAAGAAAAGGAATGATGATACAAAGTATGTATAGAACCATTGCGCCATGGACAACACAAAACCCGATTTTTATGCACTTGGTAAGTAAAAATGATGAAGAAGTATATACAGCTATTGATCAATGTAAAACAACAGGTTACGAAGCCCTGATATTAAGCTTTGGCAGCCATTGCAATATGGAAGATTCATCTGCCGCTAACATCGCTCACTGGAAAAAAATAGCCGGTTATGCACACAGTAAAAAGATTCTGATTGGCGCTTACTCTTTATTTAGTTCGCGAAGAATAAGCGATGAAGATGATGTGATTAACCCGGCAACAGGTAAACCCGGCGGTGCTTTCTTTGGTAACGCGCCTTGCTTTGGAAGCAAATGGGGATTGGCTTATCGGGATAAAATAAAATTGTTTTTATCGCAAACCGGTTTTAATATCTGGGAGAATGATGGTCCGTATCCCGGCGATATTTGTGCTTCTGTTACTCATCCCGGTCATAAAAACAAAGACGATTCGCAATGGCGGCAAATGGAAATTCAAAAAGAATTATACAGATGGTGTAATGAAAACGGAATTTATATTAATGCACCCGACTGGTATTTTTTAGACGGAACCAACAAAATAGCATTGGGTTATAAAGAAGTGAATTTTTCGCTTTCGCGCGAGCAGCAAATGATATTAAACCGGCAAAATATTTTTGATGGCACCTGGGAGAAAACGCCTTCGATGGGCTGGGGTTTTGTACCGCTTACCAAATACCAGGGCGGTGGCGCCGATGCAGTGCTGGAGCCACTTTCAGAGCATCTAAAAGAGTATGACCAACTGATGATGCAGTATTATGGAGCCGGTGTGCAAGCGTGTTATCGCGGCCCCAGATTGTATGATACCGAAGCTACAAAAGACAGTGTACAAAAAGTGATTGCCTGGTACAAACAATACCGCGATATTTTGAATTCGACAATCATTCATTTACGACGGGCTGACGGCAGAGATTGGGATGGATGGCTGCATGTAAATGCTTCTTTGCCGGTAAAAGGAGTGATGATGATATTTAATCCGTTACAACAAACCATAACCAGAAACATTACAGTGCCTTTGTATTACACAAGACTAACCAATACAGCTTCTGTAAGTATTAAAGGAGCTAAATCAATACTATTTAAACTAAACAGGAATTATGAAATTACAGTTCCTGTTACGCTGAAAGCCGGAGAATATACATGGATTAGGATTGAGTAAAGATTTTATCAAAAGGTGCAGAATAAATCAAAAATATTTGTTTGATATATCAAATAAAAAAGCAGCTAAGAAATATTATCTTAACTGCTTGATCTTTAGTGTTGCGAAGGGAGGGTTCGAACCTCCGACCTTCGGGTTATGAGCCCTAATAAAACTGTATCCATTTGAATTAATATGGTTTAATTTCTTTTGTCTTTCAATCGTTTATGATTTTATTGATTTAGAAAAAGATAAAAGGAATCGCAAAATGTTGTACCAAATGTTGTACCTTTAAAATATGGCAACGATCAAAGTCGTATTACGCAAGAAGGTCAATAAAGACGGCACTTATCCTCTCACAATCCGTATAACGAAAGAGCGTAAAGCTAGTTTTATAAACCTTGGCCACACCATCTTCGAAAAGGATTGGGATGGTAAAGGTCAACGCGTTAAAAAGTCACATCCGAATTTTGTGCGATTGAACAATTTTATTCTTAAAAAGCTTGCGGAAGCAAACAATACTCTTTTAGAACTTGAGTCGAACAACAAGGACACTTCGCCTAAAGCAGTCTTTAGAGAGATAAAACCTAAAGCCGGAAAATCATTCTTTGACCAAGCAAAGATTTTTGTCGATAACCTTCAAAAAAATGGCAAATACGGCCGCCACAAAACGGAAGAGGGAAGGGTTGAACGGTTTCGCGAGTTCTTAAAAACTCACAACACAAGTGACATTACTTTTTCTGAAATCACCGTCAATTTGCTCAATCAGTATCGAGCTTACCTAAAGTCAACGCGTGATATAAAAGAGCGTACAATCATCAATCATCTTCTGGTCATTCGAACTATCTATAACCAGGCCGTTGCTAATCATATTACTGATAAAAAGAACTATCCGTTTGGCAAGGATAAGGTTGTGATCAAGTTTCCGGATTCAATTAAGATTGGCCTCAGCCGTAAAGAGGTTCAGCTACTTGAAGATGCTGACTTGACCGGCTATCAGGATCATGCACGCAAGACCTGGCTTCTCTCCTTTTATTTTGCCGGGATGCGACTTGCTGATGTTCTTTCTTTGAAATGGTCTGACTTTCATGATGGCCGGTTACACTACGCTATGAATAAGAATTTAAAGGCAGGTTCACTCAAGATACCCGAAAAGGCACTCGCTATTTTAAACACGTATGAAGGCGATGAACAGAAGCATGACTTTGTTTTACCCGAATTGAAAGTATTGGACGAATTAATTCCATATGAAGTGCAAAGGAAAATCTCATTCGCTGGCAAAAGGCTTGAAGAAAACTTGAAGGTCATTGTAAAAGATTTATGCATCAAAAAGAACATTAGTATGCACATTGCGCGGCACACATTTGCTCAGCTTGCAGGGAATAAAATTCCGTTGCCTGTGTTGCAGAAGCTTTACCGGCACAGCCATATTTCGACTACTGCGGGTTATCAAAGTAATTTTACGAATGAAGACACAGATAACGCTTTGAATGACGTTCTTAATTGACCTTAAAAATTACATATTATCAAAAACTGTGAAATTGCTAACTTTGTTAGCCATCACTAATATTAAGTAGATCCAGCCAGACACAAATGTTACCTTGGATTTAATTATCATCGTAGTTGTCAAACAAAAGCAGATACATGAATTTAACTTTAAAAGCTAGTATTGAGCAATTGATTAGGGTGAAACGAGGCTTCGAATTTGAAGCTACCATGAATCAAATTTATCTGATTCAGCACACTTCAGATGGTTATCAGCCAACTAGAGAACGAAGTGATGATGGAGCAGAGGGGTTAATAAGAGTCAATAGAACAATTGTAGCAGCATACGGCCCGGATAAGTACGATGAAAAGAAGTTCTTAAAAAAGATAGAAGATGACTTTGATGACTTTTTAAAAAAGTGGGCAGCTCAATACCCAAATTGGAAAATGCATTATAATAGCTCTCTTGCTCCAGAACTGATCCGTATTACCGAACGATTGTCAAAATTAGCTTTAAGTAAAGGTATAAGCGTAGATGACATTCAGGTTTTTGGAGTGGAACAAATAATGCAGATGATAGAAGAGAAGTTTTCTACAAAAAAACAAAGGCAATTAGCAAGCTATTTGGGCGTTCCAAAGGAGCTTATGATATTCGATCAGATAAAGGGAATACTCGATGATCTTATAAAGGGCATCATCATAGAGTCTGATACAATAGAATATAAGCTCCAAATTGATGTGAATGAGAAGATAGAACTTAATTATTCGATTGATGATAGAAATGCAGCAAGAGAAGAGTATGAAGATTATTTATTAGATGGAACTTTAATTAAAATTGGTGAGATTATATCAAGTTATAATGACGAAGAAATCAATACTTTAAAAATAAAAGTAAAGCGAGAGTTTAATAAGATAGATAGCAAAAACTTCAAAAACAAACTTAGTGTATTGACCGAGTTACTGGTTAACAAATATTCAAGTGGTGACGATTATGAAGTTGAACATTATATAAGAGCTATTTTAGTCTATTTTTTTGAGCAATGTTTAATAGGCGAAAAAACTAAAAGCGAATTAGAAAAGCATAAGCTATGATAAGTTCTCATCCAGAAAGTGATTTAAAGCTAAACTTAATGGTTCTTGGTTCGGATATTATTACTATGTTGAATAGTAAAGCGAACAGAAATAGGTTTGTGCTTGTTGAAACGCTAATGTCTGATTTTCTTAAAAAAGACCAAAGAAGAACTCCTAATTTGTTCTTATATGCTGTATGTTTTTTATTCTCCATTGGAATTATCGAACAACAAGGATATAAATTAAAATTAATACCTGAGATTCAAGAGCAACCTATTTTATTCAAAACAGATGTTGAAAAAACTTTATTCTAATACTGGTCTTCTTTTAAGTCCGATAACTTTTTTGTCGGGCATCAATATCATTTACGGGAAATATTCCGACTCCAAAGACGCAAGGGGAATAAATGGAATTGGTAAATCTTCCGTTGTAAGATTAATCAATTTTATGCTCTTAAGTGATAGTGCAGAAAAGGAATTTAATAAAGAAAAATATGATTTTCTGCGTAGTGAAGGCCATAGCGTTACACTAGACTTGACTATCGACAGTACTTCTTATTCCACGACTAGATATTTTGATGACACTAATAAAATCTATTTTGGCAAAACTGGAATCGACCAAGATACAGAATATGAACGAAGTGAACTATTACACGTCTTTCTAAACTTATTGTTCCCACGAGAAAGTGATGATGTTTATTTTGAAGGTAACATTTTTCGAACTTTAATGCAGTTCTTTATCAAAGACGATATTCAAAGTAAGGGAAGAAAAGATGCTTCTAACTTTTTCAGCTTCACACCAAGTGCAGCAGACAAAGCAAGCTACAATTTTTATTTATTAGGTCTGCCTACAAGGCACATTATTGACTTTAACGAAATATCTAAAGAATACAAAAGGTATTCAGAAGCGCTAAAAACTTTTGAAGAAAAATTAAAGATCGAAACTGGTCTTTCAGTAAAAGAATATCGCTCAGAGCGACTTCGAATAGAATCGAATATTCAAACATTAAAGGAAAGAACAAAAACATTCGATTTTAAAGATACACATAAAGAAATTGAAAGAAGGTTGTCTGATTTGACAACGAAAATTAATTCCAAGTCAAAAGAATTTCACTCCTTCACTCAAAAGATGAAAAATCTAAGAGAGGCATATCAATCGACGCAAGACATAGATACGAGGCAAATACAGAAAATATACAATGAAGTTTTATCCAACTTTGGATACGCAGTAAAAAAATCATTAGATGAAGTTCAGCAATTTAAATCTGAAATACTCCTCAACAGAAATAAATTTCTTTTAAATAGAGAAAGAGAATTACAAAAAAATCTAGATGTAATTTTTAAAGAGCTAGCATCATTAGAAAATGAAAGAAGCCTTGAGTTACGGGCTTTGCAAGATAGCGGAGCTCTCGATACTTTGGAAAGAACCTATGAAGCTTTGATAAAAGAAGAAACTGCATATGAGAAACAAAATCAAATATTGAATCAAGTAGATGAGTATAATCGTATTTTATCAGATCAAGATATTGTGGTGAGTCAAGTCAGGAAAGATATTGCAGATGATATACAAAACGCACAAAGGATATTAGATGAGCTAAGGCAGTTATTCATCCAGATTTTGAATGCAACAATCTCCTTAGATGAAAACGACAATACTGGCTATTTTGACGTTGCTTTAAATCATAGTAATAAAAAAGGCTCACTTCCCTTCAAAATTGAAGTAAATATCCCAAAATCAAGTTCGGTCGGACAAGAGGGATTGAAGATTTTGTCTTATGATTTGATGATATTTTTGAATGCAATTATTACAAAAAGAAAGCTACCAAATTTTTTATTACATGATGGTGTATTTCACGGCATGTCACACAAAACGATGGTTAATGTATTAAATTATATTTATAAAAAGCACCTTCAATTATATACTGAGAGCAATGATTTCCAATATATTGTTACGTTTAGCGAGGATGATATTGTAATTCCAATTGAGAAAAGGAATTTGTATGGAGAATTTGATTTCGAATTCAATGATAAAGTAGTAATTGAATTGGAAGATGTGGAAAATAGAATGCTTTTTCGGCGAGATTTTAAATAAAGTTCTAATCTAGAAAGCTATGAAAGATTCGATGTGCGCCGACAAAAAGAACTACGCCGTTTTGCGGGTAATCTATCTTGCAACTGGGATATAACTTAGGGTACAATTCAAAGTCGAAAACAAATTTTCCTAAGAATACAGAGGTTAAGCTCACAAATGGTAATCCGGCTCGGGCCACCACTATATTCCTATATCGATATTATTTGTCGTTATTATTCGCATGAAAAAGATCGCTTTTGTGCGTTTTCATGTTATACCATCGTTAGCAATGAATTCCTATGATTAACCCATATTATCCCTCTATCAGGGGTACATTTCGGGGTAATTGATTCTGCACGATTGATTTGTACCCCACTTCTTTGGCCATAACGATGAAAGGAATTAACCAATGTCTTTAAATGATATGAAATGCCGCACAGCCAAACCAAAACTCAAACCTTATAAGCTTTTCGATGGTGATGGACTGTTTCTACAGGTTATGCCCAATGGTGCGAAGTACTGGCGCATGAAGTACCGGTTATTCTCAAAAGAGAAGCTCCTATCGCTTGGTGTCTATCCAGAAGTATCACTCGCTGAGGCACGAGATAAAGCAGCCCAGACAAGGCAAAAGGTAAGAGAAGGGCAAGATCCTTCACTTCTACGATTGGAGCAAAAGCAGCTGGCTATCTACGCCAAGGATCAGACTTTTGAAAAGATGGCAATGGAATGGCATAAGCAACAAGTAGGACATTGGAGCTTACGTCATGCGCAGACTGTTCAATACCGGCTGGAAAAGTATATCTTTTCTGAACTTGGTACGTATCCTAAACAAAACGTATCAGACATCTTCCCTAAGCACAGCTAAGGGTTATCATTTAGCTTCAGAAACGTCATCCTCCTCGTCCCCGAAGAAGCTGCCCGCTACTCTGCGCCTCCCTTCTTCCGTGGTCGGCTTATGCATGTAAAAGCGGACGCCCCGGGCGTTCTCGACAGTCTCGTCGCCTATGAAAGATGACTCCATTTCCCCGTTCAGGATCATATTATCGATCTTATCCATCACGAAATTGTCGCCATCGTGGTAAGCCGCCATGTGGCTGATGGAATAAAAAATGCTTGCTAGCATGAGCACCAGGCCGATCCATTGTGAAAAAATCATCAGGATAAATCCGGCTAAAAAAAAGAGGGCAGGCTCAATCCAGATTTCCCGCGTCCGGATGTTGGTTTCGCCACGGAAGCGCATCAAGTTCTTGAAAAAGGCAGTTGGGATACCGGCGGAAAGGCTGAACCGCGCAAAATCAAATACCGATGGCGTTCGTTTTATTTCCTTGCGCCGTTGCAGGCAAACGTAGACGAAGGCTGCCAGAAACCCGTACCATGTCAAAAAATATTTTGTAAAAATCCACCAGTCGATGTCATCCGAATAGGCACGGTTCATAAGAGCCATCGTTGGATACAGCCGAAAGGGGATGATCGCTAAAATAATGGTCATAATGATAGCGGACGAAAAAGAAAAATACCGTTCCCCGAAATTGCGCTTGATAAAGACTTCCAGCAGCAAGCGTGGATAGGAACAGAAGTAATAGAAAAATGTCAGGATTGCTTCCCAAATAACATTTCTGCGCCGCAGCACCGTGGCGTAATAGAGATTTGTAGTCATATTTGGTTGGTTTGAATTCGATAATCCTGGTTGAATTTCATCTTGTGGTAGTTGAATCCTGTATGGAAGGGAGTTCCCTGCTTGTGCATATAGGCATCCACCCGATTTTGATTTTTTGGCCCGCCCGTGCGCATACCCACAAATTCTTCCGCCCTCACCATCTTTTCCAGTTTATACGAAGTGCCTTTTGATGCGCTGAAGTTCTTATCGGCTGTGGTGACCGTCCTGGAGAGGTCTACTGCATAAGCTTCCCCGATCAGGTTGGAAGCATAGCTATTCGTTTCCAGGTCAGCATTGGCATGAAAGAGTTTCGTGCCAAGGGTTCCCAAAAAGCTTTTCACTTTGAACTCCGACTTACCTCCCCCCATGTTCGCGTGGTAATTGGGCAGGTTCTGGGAAATATAAACGGTTGCAATCCGGCTGCTGCGGGCGGTCGCCTGATAATCCGGATCATGTTCATGAAGGAAGTTCTGTGCTTCATCCGCCCAAAGAAACAGGGGCCGTCCATTACTACTAACGTTACGACGTTCCATTGCCCGCTGCCAGACATATTTGAACATGATCTGGCAATCACGCCCAACTTTATGATACAACTTGACAGGAAGGTTAATGAGGATGATCTTTCCATGAAGGCAATCGTCTGGGCTGATCGTTGATGCCTTGCTACAGAATAGGGTGTAAACAGGGTCTTTAAGCAGCCGGAACAGGAAACCGGAAAAAGAGAATTCGATGATAGAACGCGTCTTCTCGCTCAGGTTGCGGTAAGTTTCAATAAAGAACTGATCGATAAAGCTCATCACCCGGGCATCCGGCACAGCCTCGAACAGTATCTCGTTGAAAATACCGTCCTGATCCATCTTGTTAAGTTGCTCAGGTGTGAACTTAGCTTCCCATGTGTCATAGAGCGGAGCAATTTTAGTCTGCGCCGCCTTGAAGGCTTTTGTAAATGCAGTTTCCTTTTTACCTTCAGGATCAATTGTTCCGGCTTCCCGCTTCTTTGGGGCGGTCGCTACAATGTCATACATATCCTGCACCGATACGCGACCATAAGCCAAGAGGCATAGATCAATGACATTGAACATGAGCATGTCGAGCGCGGTCTCCCAAAAAGCATCATCATTTTTGCCGGTGTCCTTTTCCTCGCTTGCCTGGATCACGGTTTTCAAAACCTGAACTATATTTTCAGTAATAGAGTGATCCAGTCCCCCATGCCGGGATTCGTAATCCAGGAAATTGAACCTTTCCTTTCCCTTTGGCTCAATGATAACAAGGTCGCGTTCCCGTCCTGCCAAGCGGCAGTACTCCTGCCACATCTCTTTTTCATCCGGCTTTACCGTCAGTACTAAGCCGCCAAATCCATTTGCCAGGAATTTAAGTGCCAGCATGCGGCCGGAGCCGGATGTCTTGCCGGAGCCGATGCCTCCAAATATCTGCACACCTTCCACCGCATCACGTATCGTCCAGGCAGAAGAACCGTCTTGATCCGAGAATTCAATCAGGGTGGTATCTAAATCAAATGGCAGCAAGGAGGGGTATGTTTTGAAATGTGAATGTAAAAAAATTAAAATAACAAATAAATTAAAATTATTTTTTGTCCCAGACCACGTCTTCATCGATACGGATCAACAGGGAAGCATTGGCAGCATCCATTCCATTATCAATCAACTCCCAGCAGTAATGATAGATTGTATGGGAGCGGTGATCCACCTTGTCATCGGGCGGCATGTCGTCATAATAATAGTCTTCCTGCATGAGCTGCCGTAGGTGGGTTTCAGCATAAAGAGAATGTTCAATGGGCGGCTCATAGCCAAGGATACGACTGAGGCGCCGGCGGGCAGCATCCCGGAACTGGGGCAAGTGCGTTTTGTAGAAGTGATAATCGCTTTCTGTGAACGCCCCATTCGGCGCAAAGCCGTGTTTTTTCAGATCGTCGTTGCGGATTTGACAGATGATATCGTCCGCTTCTTTAAGAAATACATCACCATCCAAACGGCCGTTATCATACGCATAGAATATCGAACGCAAAAAAGGCTCATAAGGCAGGTAAACCATTTCGGTCGGCGGAAGATAACCGAGACGCAGTTGGATGAGGGAACGGGTGCGGTCTTCATACTGCGGTAAGGTTGATGCAGCGCTCATAAAATCATCCCAATGCATCACAAAGCGTCTACCCTCCTCAATTTGTTCTTCGGTAAACAGATACACATTTTTTGACATCATGGCTGCTTTCCTTACCCCCAATTTTGAATACCATATTAACACAACCTCGTACCTTAGTAAACAAATTCTTGGGTATGACTGAAGATAAAGATGAAATTCTCTCTTCTGAAGAAACTGAGGTCAAAGATTTATTTGCCAAATATGATGTAAGGATCGCGGAGGTCGAAGCGCAACTGGATGCCATCAAAGATCCTCAAAATAAACCTCGACCAGCCCCCCTTCATTCGGGAAAAGACTTTACACCGAAAGACGAAACAAAATCAAGTTTACAAGCGAAGATCGCAACCCTTGAGAAACAGGCTAAAGGCAGGGCAGCAGAGATTGCTGAAAAAAGCCAGCCATCTATACAAGGTAAAATTTACGAACGGGCGGATGCGTGGCGCAATGAATTTAAAGAAGGAAAAGAGGAAAAAACGCTGGATGAAAGTGATAGCTTCATTGCCAGGTTGCGCGAGAGAGGAAAATTTGCAAGGCAGCAAAAGGATTTCGATGCAACAAAAGAAAAGGCAGGAATGTCTTTCGCGGAAAATAAGCAAGATGCAACCGTAAAACCGTCAAACTATTACGCACACCTGCATTTCAATGATCTGGACAATCCAAAACTCCCGGATACGGATAAGGAAATAGATACATCGGAACCGGACAAAGAGGACTAACGGTCTTCTTTATCAATATCCTTGGCAGGCTGCTCATGATCTTTGTCAGTCAAACGTTCCTTGTTGAGCCAGGCTGGACGGCGGTGTTCTTTTTCTTCAAAATGCCATTGCTCGCGTCCTGATTGAAAGCCTTTTCCTCGTTCGGACTCACCAACGGCTTTCCTCAACTGTTCCGCCAGCGCCGGCATGTCACGGGCGATTATATAGCCTTCATTGAATCCGGTCACATAATCCGGATGTGGTGTTTCTTCTGTTTCCATCTTTAAAATGTATTGCGGGCATTCTTTTCCAGATATTCGGAAATAGATGCCCTGTCATAAAGAATGATTTTCTTCTGCGGCTGGGAGAAGCGGATTTTTCCTTCGTCCCGCAACTTTTGCAAAGTGGTTTTGGACTTGACATTGAGCAACGTCATTGCCTGCTCGTCTGAAATCCAACGTTCTTTTTCTTCGCCACGTTGGGTGTTCAGCCGCGCAACCACTTGTTCTACCAAAGAATAAAAGGCTGCCTCTTCCAGGCATATCACCTGCATACAAGCTATTTTGATGTAAATATAAAAAGCTTTCCCGCGATCAAGCTGAATTGTAATATTGAAATTATCAAAAATAATATTTTGATTCAGCTGACAATGAACCATTGTATATGCTTTTTCTATCACTCATTAATGATCTTTATTGTTGTAACAAATTCTCATTTCATTTCCGCATTTATTTGAGCCTCGTTATCATCCGTGTTTTTAGGAGATAGAGATGGAGAATTCTTTTGAACTGGCGGAGGTGGAACTGGTCTACCGCAACTGTCCTGATGTATCCACGCGCCCACAAATCCAGAAATCATCGGACGCTTATGACGTCCTGGTATCTGCATGGGATCAAAACGAAATCGGGTTTGTCGAACAAGTTTATCTCCTGCTGCTGAACCGGGCGAACCGGGTGCTTGGCATTTGTCATCTGGCAACGGGCGGCGTATCGGGAACGGTCGTGGATCCTAAGCTTGTCTTCATTGCCGCGCTCAAAGCCAATGTTTCGTCCATTATCATTGCGCATAACCATCCATCTGAAAATACGGCTCCAAGCGGAGCTGACAAGGTACTCACCAGAAAGCTGACGCAAGGGGGCGAACTATTGGATATCACACTTCTGGATCATTTGATCGTGACACCACGCAGCTTCTATTCTTTCAGCGATGACACGGCTTATGACCGGACAACTCCATCGCCAACCTGATCAATTCCGCTTTCTCATCGGAGATACTATGACCTATACTATCTCATCAGACGATAAGAAGTTATTTTCATTTTCTGATTTGACCATTACAAGCCTGGATGCCGCTTTTAACCTGCTTCGCAATGGCTGGGCGCACCATCGCCTGGATCGCAAGCAGAGCGCATCCCTGCTGTTATTGGATGAAAGGCGCAGAGCCTGTGGCGTGATCGACTTGCCTTTGAAAACAAGAACAGAAACACCCTGTGATGCAAGGAAGTTGATTGCTTTGGCAGCCCGGGAAAACGCATATTCGCTTTTGCTGGCGCAAAATAAAAAGTATGGCGTGGTGGTTCCAGACAGACAGGATAAACGCTTTATCACTTCTATGCAGGATGCAGCTGAAAGCGAAGGTTTGTCGCTGTTTGACTGTTTCTTGATCAATCGGCTCGGCTATTACTCCTATACCGAAAATGAATACCGAATCTGTCCCTCTCCTTATTTATGAATTGATACCTGATGTCTGTTCGGATTTTGATCAGGGCAATTCTACCATTTTGTTAAGTAGAAGTTAGCTCTCGGATGGCTTGCAGCAATAAACACTATGGATGAAGCCAGTCATTGGGAATGAGGAATAAGAAATATTTCCCTACGATACCTGTCTCCTAACTGACCCTGAAAATACAACATCATATCAAGTTGCTTTACTTTTTCGCGGTGCTCCGTCTTGATTTCGAACAGCAGGAACTCATCTTTTGGTGACAATGAAAAGCCAGGGGTGATATTTCCCAGCCAGTAATCGCTGCCCAAAATCAGATTAGATTTGGAAAGGGCTTTTATAATCTCGTTATATGATTGCGATGTAGCAGGCTCATTGGCACCAGCCAACTTAATAAGATAGGATGTGCGATTAATAATAGCGGCGCCAAGCCCTGTGTTGCGAATGTCAACGCGCCATGTTTCAAAAGATACACTCAAGTTTCGCGTATCTTGCTTTGCGGTGAATGCAGATGTGTAGTTGATACGGGGAAGAATACCCAGCGCAAATTGATGGCGGACAAGCAATGCACCTAGAATAGTTACAAATAATGTTGCGGAAGTCGATGTGTCAAGAATTTTTATGGACAACCACTTAGCGGGTTCAACATTAAATAAACCTGCGTTGACCTGAAAAATACTATAAAGAGTAAGAATAAAGAATGCGATTGCCAGAGTTAAGAGGCATGTCAGCATTAAATCAAAAGACCACAGATTTTGCTGTGGTCTTGAAATTTTACCCTGTTTAAGTTTTGTACCCAGAATAGCCGCCTCCCCGATAAAACTAATGTCCACATCCAAACATGCATTCACTATCGCCCGTATTGGTGATAGTATGCGATTGGTTGGCAGGCGTCAATACGGGTACATCGCGCTGGAGCGAATGTTCAATATCGCCCGACCGGTAATGTGCGCTTCCTTCCAATAAGGTGGTTGTGCTGTCTTCGCTGTGAAAATGTTCAAAAGTCTCGTTTGGTGCCAGGATGATTTTTGCCATAGTGCTTTATTTTAAATGTTCAAAAAGTTTGCTTTTTATTTCCTCTGCGGCGTTGCAAGTGGAGGTTTCCGATGATTTTGACCGGAGTATTTCTTTAGAGAAAGCCTTATTGCTGGTAATATAGATGCTCGATATAAATGGTTTGATTGTTTACTGCTTTTACATCGGCAGCCGTAACGGCATGCGGTAAGTTGCGGTAGCGGATTACCGATGTCTGATTGGGAAAGATGATCGTGATAACGTTGCTCTGCCTCACACGCAGGTTAAAAAATTTAGCCGTGTCGCTAACCGGTGCCGTCTCCTTGTAAGCATCCCGGGTAGAAAAGGTACTGAACGTTACGATCTGATCGCCGGGTGTATTAGGGTCAGATGATACGCTGATGTCGCCTTCGTTGTAGCTGGAAAGCTGGGCAACCTCAAAAGTGTTCACATAGTTATCCAGCTTGGCATTGTCTGCACCATCCTGGTAATCGATAAAGGTGCGGCGGCTCGTACTACTATCCAGAAATACGATCAATCCCGAATTCACAACCATTGTTTTAAAAGTGATGCTGGTAGCTGTCGTATCCTTTGGCGGTGCTGCCGTCGTATCTTGGGGCTGTGCTACTACTGTTGTATCCTTCGGTGGTGTTTGCACCGCCGGAGTGCCGCTTGGTTTGGAACAGGCAATACCTGACAACAAAATGAAAAAGACAACTGCATATCTCATAAAAATAACATTGATAGATAATAGATTGGCTCTCTCCTGACAATGACTACCTCTTTTAGCTTTCAGGGTCTAGAAAGGCTTTAATCCACACCAAAGGCATAAACTTCGGCGTTCATGCCGCCCATATTGGAAATCGCTTTGCTGATAAAGAAGTATTCGCCCCTTTCTAAGGACTGCGCTGGGTTGAGCTGGTAGGTTCCGTTACTGTTCTTGCTGACGTTGATGAGGATGCCGCCTTGGCTTCCTTTGGATCCGCCTGTACCGAACTTGGCAAACGTGGCAGCCCGCTTTCCTTTGCTTGTCTTCAGCTTATAGAGCATCATATCGGGAGCATTGTCCGTACCTGTTTTCATCAAAAAGCCGGTTGCCTGGGCTGCAGGTATGCGCACCGATGATGCTGTGCCGTCAATTTCGAACAGGGTATTCACACCACCATAACCCAGCACTATGTTTTTAGTTTTGCGGTTGGCAAGGGCTTTTTCCAAAGGCTTTGCATCAGAGGCATACACATAGTTCAGCAGATCGATTTTGGTTGAAGTAGGAGTGGGTTTTGCTTCCACCGGCTGCGGCACCGCAGCCTCTGCCTTACCTTGCGTCTTTGCCATCATCTCCTTGATAATGTCAGAAGGTACGTTGTCTTTTTTCAGAGCCAGCAACCCCGCTGTCGAAAGATCGAACTTGCAGGGGGAGGACTCGATCTTAGAAATGATGATCGAATTGTCCAGCCCGGCTTTGAAGAGATCCGTAATTGTTTTGTTGGTCAGCACTTCTGGTTTCTGTGCGGAAATAGTTTGGGCAAACCCAATTAAGCCCGCCAGGAATAACATTGTAATCTTCATGGGGAAAAATATTTATATTTTTTGCTTTATATTTTCTTCCCTTTTTATTTTACGGCACCGCATCAGAATCTTGCAGACAGTCGAAGGATGCCAGCGATAACCCTTTCCCTGAAAGGTGAGCTTGCCTTGCCGGTTTAACTCGTCGCTAATTTTTTGCAGCGTCTTATATCCTTGCTTTTTCAGTTTTGTGATGATGGGTTTCATAGCCCTGGCAAATTCATCGGCTGCTACTTTGTTTTTCTTCGAAAGGACTTTGCTGCCGTTTTCACCTAGTTTCACACCGCGCCGCTTCGCCTGCTGCAAGGCTTCCTTTGTTCTAGTGCTGATCTCATCACGCTCATGCTCGGCAAAAGCAGCCATGATATGTACCATCAGGTGATTGGCATGTGGCATATCAACGGCGATGAATTCCACCCGGCTTTCCATCAGGCTTGCTATGAAGGCGACATTGCGACCCAACCGATCCAGTTTGGCAATCACCAGGGTTGCCCTTTTGATTTTGCACATGACAAGAGCTTGTTCCAAGACAGGTCGGCTGTTATTGCTGCCACTTTCGATTTCCACATAAGAACAAAGCAGCGACATCTTATTCATGCTTACAAAATCCTGCACGGCTTTTTCCTGCGCTCTTATACCCAGACCGCTCTCACCCTGCCGGTCTGTCGATACACGGTAATATGCGATCACGATACGCATCAGGCACCAGATGGTTTATATTGCGAATGCCCGATCTTACTGCTTTGCGGGGTAAACGAACCATTACCTTTGAATGCTGTTATATAAGAACACTATAAACGGGCAGGATATATGGGTGGAAAAGTCACATCAGTAACGGTTTTTTGAATTTAGGTTGGAAGAAACAGCAGCAATTAGAGAGGTAAAATTGCGAGGTAATGGTTGATTTGCGTAGAAAAAAATTGTAGTCTATTTATTTTTCCGTTGATGTAAAATAAAACTCTATGTTGATTTCCTTGGTTGAAAATTTCCCGTGAACGGATAAATTGATTAAGATGAAACCATAAAGATTTCTAGCAATTTTAAACTGTATAAATGGGCTAAAAAGTGAAGGGTTTTTTAAGCAATGTAAATTCGTTTGTACAAGATAAATTGCGCTCTACTCAATTTTTACTAATAGACAAACTGCACGTTAGATATATTCCAGTATATTACAGATTATTTTTCTTTTTGTTAAAAGCTCCCACAATAAAGGAGCGACTGGATTTTAATTGATTTCAAATGCCGACACTACTGAAAATAGAAGCAATTTCGACTTTAAAGTTGTTTTCTAATTTTATCGAACAGCAACTTATAAAATCGTCCGACAATATTTTATGGTTTCGTGGTGCAGGTAGAAAAAGTTACACTTTAACTCCAACCCTCCATCGACATCCAAACACGACAGCACCAGATAAGATAATTGATTTAGAAAAAAATATAATTGATCGATTCAATCAAAGATCCATCCCATTTTTATTAAAACCATTCAATAAACAAGATGATTGGGAAATTCTCTTTTTCATGCAACACTATCGAATTCCTACACGATTGCTTGACTGGACAGAAAGTCCCTTTGTTGCATTATATTTTGCCCTATCGAGTGCTGCTTATAAAATTATAAGTAAAAAACGAGTTTATAGTGAGGATGCGGCAATTTGGGTTCTAGACCCTGTTTTATGGAATAAAGAATCTTTGAAAGATTATTCATTTGATGCCGGCATATTGTCCATCGAGGATGCTTTTATAAATAGTTTTAAGCCTCGGACGATGTTTGGAAATATTAGAGATAATCCAGTCTGTATTTATGGAACTCACAACAACTCGAGAATAGTTTCACAAAGAGGTGTCTTTACAATTGCAGGAAAAAAAATCAAGCCGATTGAAAGCATATATACAGAAGATAACTTCCCACAAGACTGTTTAATTAAATTAGTGATTCCCAAATCAAAGATAGAATCACTCTTAATATCACTAATATCGATTGGTGTTACAGATTCAGTTGTATATCCCGATTTGGAGGGATTCGCAATGGAACTAAAACGATTTTTTAAATTTGAAATGTAATATGAAATTTTCATTACGAGATTTTGATCCAAAAACATTGAGCTGGTGGTATGATCAAAAGGACAGTATCGATTTTAGTCCTTCTTATCAAAGAAAGGGCAAAGTATGGACAGAAAAAGATAAATCTTATCTCATAGACTCAATATTAAATGGTTTCGACATACCGAAAATATATATAGCGGATTTTACTTTCTTCAGTTCAGAATTAAACGAAAAACGTAAACCTTATGCTGTTGTAGATGGAAAGCAAAGGTTTGAAGCCATGTTTGACTTCTATGAAAATTCTTTCACTCTGGATAAGAAATTTGTTTTTCTTGATGACAGTAGTCTGAAGCTTGGCGGTTTAAGCTTCAAAGATATAAAAGCGAAATATCCAAAAATAGCCAGTAGATTCGAAAACTTCAATCTTTCTGTGAGGAGTATAATTACTAACAGCGAAGGAATGATTAATGAGCTATTTATCAGGTTAAATCGAAGTAAGCCATTGACTGGGGCAGAACTACGTAGTGCTATGAAGGGTCAAATACCAAAACTCTTAAAGCAATTAATACAACATGATTTTTTTGAAAAGAAAGTCAAATTTAGTACTAAAAGAGGGCAAGATTCAAATGTGGCGGCAAAACTTCTTTTAATAGAATTTAGAGGAAAATTTGTTGATACCAAAAAGATTCATCTTGATAAATTAGCAGAGGATGCTGTGCAAGCTGAATTAGTAGATTTCTCAAGTACTACCCAAACAATAAACCAAGTACTTGACTATATGAACGATTCTTTTATTGATAATGATCCATTATTATCTGCATCAGGATTAATTCCTGTGTATTACTGGTTTTATAAATTTTATGGTAAAACAAATAATGACATTATAAGAAATTTTTTAATTCAATTTGAGGAACGAAGAAAAGAATTTAGGGTTTTTGCAAATGATCCAAAAAAGTTAGAAAATATACCTTCTAGCGATCTTGAATATATAAATTTTGATAGACTTTCGAGAAATTCCAACGATCAAGCTAGTTTGCAAGGGTGCTACAATATTCTAGATAAGAAATGGAAACAAATGTTACAAGCCGCACCTGTTTCAGTCTTTAGTTAAAACGGAAGGTGTAGCAAAGATTTCATTACTTTATTTCAACAACCTTTAAATAGCAGAATATCTCGTTGTTACAGGTTTTCTATACTGCGTTTAGTTCAATCAAGTCATCTGAATACGTAAGTTTTGAATATTCCAAAGAACGATAAGTTCCAAACAAGTGCTTCAATTTATGTTCGTACGGCTAAACTGCGAGGATATTGTTGTACCAAATGTTGTACCTAACAAAAAAAGCAGTTAGGATTTTACTCTCTAACTGCTTGATTTCGAGTGTTGCGAAGGGAGGGTTCGAACCTCCGACCTTCGGGTTATGAGCCCGACGAGCTACCGCTGCTCTACTTCGCGATATAATGAGTTTTTATGTATCGCTTTTAACAACCAGTCTTTACCGATTGGGGGTGCAAATATAGAAAGGTTCAACCAATTGGCGAAGAAATATTTATTCTTTTTTCTTTACCATGCTTCCGCCGCTGGTATCTACGCTCTTAATAATTCCTGAACCTTTATAATTAATGGTGCTTCCGCCACTGGCATCGGCTGTAAGCTCTTTGTTGATGGTAAGATTAATAACCGAACCGCCGGAAGCATCTACTTTACATACATCAACAGCCACATCGTAATCTTTTACAATACTTCCTCCGCTGGCTTCCACATTTGCATTGGCAAAACTGCCTTCCAGCGTGGCAATACTTCCGCCGGTTAACTCGAGCGATAATTGGGAAGCTTTTATTTTTCCGTTTATAATACTTCCGCCATGACATTCTAAATCAAGTGTATTGACAGACAATTCATCTACCACTTTCCCGATAGAACCGCCCGCCAACTCCAGCTTGTTTAAATCGGTAACGGTTACATAGGCTTTTATCTTTTTATTGCCCCAGCTCCAGTTGTTCCACATGGCAGCATCAATATAAATTTTGAGCACGCCATCTTTGACTTCTGTTTTTATTTTGCTTACATTTTTTTCATCGTCGGCGCTTACGGCAATCGCTTGTTCTTTGCCTTGCGAAACATATAAAGTAATGCCGCCGCCGGCACTGATTCCATTGAACGCGCCCACTTTTCTTACTTCCGCATTGGCATCGTAAACCAGGTTCTGAGCTTGCGCCTTTAATGCCAACATCAATATAACGATTGCAACCAGTTTTTTCATTTTTCTAAATTAATACTAACGGAACGAAGATGATGATAAAAGGTTACAAGTTTATGAAAATTCTGTCTTTACTTTGCCGCCGCAAAAGGTATTTGTTTTGGTAATCGGTTACACGAAGCTTAATCATTGTTCAGAACGTTGAAGTGAGTGACACAACGAAAGCTCAACCGGAGTTTCGGACGATGGTAACATAAAAATTGTATTTGATTATTTTCTTTACAAATTCTTTTGCAGAACATATTTTTTTATTTCCCGGGGTGCTTATGCCGTAAATGGCAAGCTGAGATTACACCCGTAGAACCTGAACAGGGTAATGCCTGCGAAGGGAAGGCAGATATATTTTATACTCTCCTCTCCGTTAGCCACATTTCCTGTTCTCATCATTTCAAAACATTCAAAAAAGAAACGAATGAAGAACATGTTGGGAACAATAACAGCACTTTTACTCGCTGTTGTTGTACACGCGCAAGTAACCGTAAAAGGCACCGTAACAAACAAAGACAAAATGCCGTTGCAAGGTGCAACTGTAACCACAAACGCCAATGGCAAAAAAACAACAGTCATTACCAATGTAAATGGTGAATTTTCTTTTGCTAACATATCTGCTAGCAGCATTTCTGTAACCGCAGATTATATTGGTAAAATAATGGCTTCGCAAAAAGTCTTAGCCAGAACAAATGATATAACACTAAGCTTTGTATTGCAAGATGATAATTATGCATTAGAACCGCTGGAAGTCAGGTCTGTCAGAGCTTCCGACAGAGCGCCGTTTACTAAAACCAATTTGAGCAGCGCCGATATTCAAAAGAATAATGTGGCGCAGGATTTACCGTTTCTATTAAACCAAACACCATCTGTTGTGGTAAATTCCGATGCCGGAAATGGCGTTGGTTATACCGGCATTCGCATTCGCGGAACCGATGCTACGCGCATTAATGTAACGCTCAACGGAATTCCATTTAATGATGCGGAAAGTCAGCAAAGTTATTTTGTTGATTTGCCTGATTTTGCGTCTTCTGTCAGCTCAATACAAATACAGCGCGGCGCAGGAACATCAACTAATGGAACCGGCGCTTTTGGTGCTACAATTAATTTGAGTACAAATGAAAGACACGATACGGCTTACGCTGAATTCAACAACAGTTATGGTTCTTTCAATACCTGGAAGAATACCGTAAAAGTAGGAAGCGGTTTGTTGAATGACCACTTTACTATTGATGCGAGGCTGAGCCGCATTACCAGCGATGGTTTTATAGACAGAGCCAGCAGCAACCTGCAATCGTTGTATTTTTCCACGGCTTATTTTAACAACAAAACATCGTTGCGATTTAATATTTTTACCGGCAAAGAAAAAACATATCAAGCCTGGAACGGCGTGCCGGAAGCCAAGTTGTTTGGAACGCCTGACGACCTGAAAAATTTTTATCAAAACAATATCGGCACTTACTTTTTTACGCCTTCCGATTCGGCGAATTTGTTCAGCAGCAGTAAGAGAAAATACAATTTATACAATTATCCAAACCAAACCGACAATTACCAGCAGGATAATTACCAGTTGTTCTTTAATCAATCGCTCGCACCGCATCTTTCTTTAAATATAGCTACCTTTCTTACACGCGGAAAAGGTTATTACGAAGAATACAAATACGACCAGAAATACAGCAATTACGGGCTTTCCGATGTTGTTTTTGGCAACGATACAATTGCAAAAACGGATTTGATCAGAGATCGCTGGTTAGATAATTATTTCTACGGAGCTACTTTTTCTTTGCAACAAAAAACAAGAACCGACGAGCTGACTTTTGGCGGAAGTTATTCAAAGTATGATGGTTTGCATTATGGCAATGTGATATGGACTGCAAATGGCGGCGCGCCAAAAGATTGGGAATATTACCATCTTACAGCGTACAAACAAGATGCGAATCTGTACCTGAAATGGCTGCATCAATTTGATAACGCATTTAGCTTTTTTGGTGATGTGCAATATCGCCGTGTAATGTATAAAATGAATGGGTTTGAAGACAACCCGAAATTATACATTGACAGAGACATGAACTTTTTTAACCCGAAAGCTGGTTTTAGTTATTTGAAGAATAACTGGAATGCATACATCAGTTATGCAATGGCTGGCAAAGAACCAAACCGTGATGACTTTGAAGCGGGTGTAACAGCGCAACCAAAGAAAGAAATTTTGCACGATTTTGAAGGCGGCATTTCGCAGGCTGGCAAAATATTTAACTGGGGCGCAACCTTGTATTATATGTTGTATAAAGACCAGTTGGTGCTAACCGGAAAGGTAAACGATGTAGGTTCTTATACACGCGTAAATGTTCCGAACAGCTATCGCGCTGGTATCGAATTGCAGGCTGGTGCCAAAATAAATCAATGGTTGAACATCAATGCAGGCGGCACTTTCAGCCGTAATAAAATAAAATCGTTTACAGAATATGTAGATGAATATGATGCTGATTTTAATTGGACAGGTCAGCAGGAAATTCAGCATAATAAAACTGATATTTCTTTTTCTCCAAACATTGTTGCCAATGGCTCTGTCAATATATTGCCGGTTAAAAATTTCGAGATTGGTTTGTTAAGTAAATATGTATCGCGTCAATATTTAGATAACACACAAAACAAAGCCAGAAGTCTGCGCGATTACTTTACAGAAGATGCCCGTTTAATTTATACGTTTAAAAAAGTGGTGTTTACAGAATGGAGTATTATTGGTCAAATCAATAACGTTTTCAACCGGAAATATGAACCAAATGGTTATACATTTTCTTATAATTACGACAGCTTCCCGGTTACCGAAAATTATTATTTTCCAATGGCTGGTGTTAATGGCGTAATTGCGGTAAACATCAGGTTGTAATTTTAAAACTGAATAAACCATCTTAGCACCGATAAATGAAATCAGATATTTCAGACATTGAATCATATTGCGATTTGATAATGACGCTGAGATGGTTTATTTACTCAAAATAAATCCTTTGTTACTTTGTGTTCTTTTCGACTTTGTGATTCAGAAACGCCTGTTTTTGTTTGCACATTTCAACAGTTATCTTTGCGCCCTTTGCTTAGGTTAATTGATGTGAATGAAATTTTTCTGGACGGGTTTATTATTTCTTTTTGCTTTATCGGTTTGTGCGCAGGATACAGTTCAAAATCGGTCATATCAATATCATCGTTCTTTTGTTGTTGATAGTATTCTCATCAGCGGTAATAACAAAACAAAAAACAATATTATTCTTCGAGAACTACCTTTTAAAACAGGCGATAGTATCGCATCGGAAAATTTACAGAAGAAATTAATTTTAGCCAGGCAGCAACTTATCAATACAAGTCTTTTTATTGATGTAAATGTTGGTTTTGTAAATACAGACAGCAATCATATCATCATCAAAACAGACGTAAAAGAACGTTGGTATTTATTGCCGGTTCCTTATTTCAGGCTGGTTGACCGGAATTTTAACCAGTGGTGGACAGAACAACACCGCAGTTTAAGCCGCGTGAATTATGGCTTAAAGCTGATACAAAATAACGTAAGTGGTCGTAACGATAATGCATACCTGTGGCTGATTACAGGCTACAATCACCAGGTGGCTGCGCGATATGATTTACCTTTTATTGATAAGCATTTGCATCAGGGTATTAGTATTGCGGCTTCTTTTTCGCGGCAGCGCGAAATCAATTACGGAACAACAACATTGAACAAGCAATTGTTTTATAAAGGAACTGATTTTGTTCGTCAGCAGTTTCGTGTGGAAGCTTCGTATTTATATCGTCCTGCCATTCGTACTTGGCACAGCTTTACGTTTCGTTTGATGAATGAACAATTGAACGATACCATTCTTCAACTCAATCCAAACTATTTTCCTTATAGCCGAACGCATATCACTTATCCGGTTATTAATTACACCGTAAAATATTCTGATGCGGATAATATTGTGTATCCAACCAAAGGTTTTACGGGCGATTTATCGTTCACCAAAAAAGGTCTTGGCGGCATTATGAATTTGTGGCAATTGGCATATCACAGCAAATACACCATTCCGCTTTATCAGAAAACACAGTTGCAATTGCAATCGGCAGGCATTTTAAGTTTGCCATTTAAGCAGCCTTTTTTTAACCGGCAAATTGTTAATTACTACGGCGATTTTTTCTTGCAGGGATTGGAATATTATGTAATTGACGGCGTGGCGGCAACTATAAACAGAGCCACATTGCGTCGGCAGATTTTTTCTTACAACATTAAAAATCCGGTGAACATTAAGAACCACAACATCATACCGGTACGGTTTTATTTAAAAGCGTATGGCGATGCCGGTTATGTGTATGATGATAAAAGAGAAAGTCGTCTCAGCAATCAATTTATCGGCACATACGGATTCGGTTTGGATGTCGTTACTATATATGATATTGTTATCCGGTTAGAATATAGTTTTAATCAAATGGGCGAACATAATTTATACCTGCATTCAAAAGGAGATTTTTAATGCCGGATAAAACTATCTTTGAAAAAGTATCTTGCAAAAGAACCGGAAAAGAAAAGAGGTGAAAACAGGCAGCCAAAAACTACATACATGAAAGTTGCAATTTATAGTCGCGGGCTTGATGACAGGCAGCAAGTGCCATTACTGGCTTTAATAACCGAACTTCACAAACACAATGCTTCCATTATTGTATCGGCTTCGCTGGCGCAACGATATTGGGATGCCATGTCAGCCATACAAAATATACAAGTCTTTGCCAATAACCTCGATGCAGATACAGATTGTCTTATCAGCTTGGGTGGCGATGGAACTATACTTGATGCCGTTACGATTATCGGTAATAAAAACATCCCGATTCTGGGTATCAACTTCGGGCGGCTTGGTTTTTTAGCTGGTATTGGTAAAGAAGAATTGACTTTAGCAGTGGATGCTCTGGTAAACGGAACCTATATTATTGATAAGCGAATCCTGATTCATTTGGACGCTGATAGCCCTTTGTTTGATAATGCGCCTTACGCGTTGAATGAATTTGGTATTCATAAGCGCGATACCTCTCCGATGATTAAAATTCATACATATCTGAACGGTGAATTTTTAAACAGTTATTGGGCGGATGGATTGGTCGTTTCTACACCAACCGGTTCTACTGGTTATAGTATGAGTTGTAACGGACCGATTGTATTTCCCGATTCCAGCAGTTTTTGTATTACGCCGGTGGCGCCGCACAATCTCAACATTCGTCCTATTATTGTGCCCGACAACAATATCGTTTCTTTTGAAATAGAAGGCAGAATGGAAGAATTTATCTGCACGCTCGACGCCCGTAAAGAAATTGTAAATAAAAGCATTCAGTTAGCCGTAAAAAAAGAGAATTTTACCATCAGTCTTATTCGTCTGAACGAGAACAGCTTTCTTTCTATGCTTCGTTCGAAACTTGCCTGGGGACTTGATAAAAGAAATTAAAATCTGTTTACACAAGAAACTATACAATACTTCGTTAATAAAACATCTGTTATTTTGCACGTTTATGATTAAGACTACTCTTTCAGCTCTTTTTATTCTATTATTCGCCTCTTTGGCTAACGCTCAAATGTATTATGGAGAGCAACGCCAGGGCGAATTTGGTTTAGCCATTGGAGCCGGCCATTATTTTGGCGACCTCAACACACGCGCTTCGTTAAATCGTCCGAAATTTTCGGCTGGCGCATTCTATATCAAACAATTCAACAATTATGTTGGCGTAAAGCTGGCTGTGAATTATGCTTTTTTGGGTTATTCAGATATTTATAGCAGCAACGAAACGCAAAAACTCCGCAATCTCAGCTTCAACAGTAATGTGTGGGAAGCTTCGCTAAGCGGGCAGTTCAATTTCTTCCATTACAATCCGGGCGTGGAAGGATATAATTTTACGCCGTATGTAGCGCTTGGTATCGGCGCTTTCTCTTACGATCCGTATGCATATTTACAAGGCACAAAATATTTTTTACGTCCGCTTGGCACCGAAGGTCAGAACAGCACACAATATCCCGACCGCAAACCTTACGGAACCATTGCCGCTTGTTTCCCGTTATCGGTTGGTGTTAAATTCGGAATCAGCGAAGGCACAAATGTTTTTGCCGAAGTTGGTTATCGCTTTACCACGACCGATTATTTGGATGATGTGAGCACAACGTATGTTGGCGATCAGCCTTTTTATTATGCCGGTACAACTTCAGTTGTTGGCATTGACGGACAAATTAATCCGGCGTATTTGTTATCAGACAGAAGTTATGAAACCGGCGATCGTATTGGCATCAAAGGTCGTCAGCGCGGCAACAGCCAGCAGAAAGATGCGTATGCCATTGCACAAGTTGGCGTTTCATTCAACCTGACTTCTTACAAATGCCCGACCGTAACGCCTAAAAAAGGAAAATTCTAATCAACCTGATTTTTTATATAAAAGCCTGCAAATTGATTTGCAGGCTTCTTTGTTTATTAAGAAATCTATATGTGTTCAAGCTTTTATATTTCAACTCAATATAGTTCCAATCAAGGATTTGTTGTTTTTCAATTTCAAATAAAAAATCACTCTTATTGCTTTGTTATCAATTGAACAATCTGAACCGGATTGGATATGATGTTTAGGAAGATTCATGTTTTATCAGGAGCAAAACTTATTTTAATTCACATACAAAGTCCATATCATTTGTATTCCTTCATCCATAAAATCTTTCCCATCTACCCAAATCTCCGTTTACTTTGCAACCTTAAACGATAATATATTATGCAAGCCTGGAAAGACTATTTATCGCAACATAAAGAACGTTTTTTAGACGAATTGTTAGCCCTGTTGCGTATTCCCAGCATCAGTGCGCGCAGCGAAAATAAAGATGATATGATTACCTGCGCCGAAGCCGTGAAGCAACGCTTGACAGAAGCCGGCGCCGACAATGTTTCTATCTTTCCAACCGGAGGTCATCCGGCTGTATTTGGAGAAAAAATAATTGATCCGGCAAAACCAACGGTTCTCGTATATGGACATTATGATGTGCAGCCGCCCGATCCGTTAAATCTTTGGCACAGCGGACCTTTTGAGCCGGTGATTACAGATGGCAAGATATACGCGCGTGGCTCTGCCGATGATAAAGGCCAGTTTTACATGCACGTAAAAGCTTTCGAGATATTGATGAAAACAAATACGCTTCCCGTTAACATCAAATTTTTAATTGAAGGTGAAGAAGAAATTGGTTCGTCTAACTTAGGCAATTTTTTACAGGAACACAAAGAACAATTAAAGGCAGATGTTGTATTGATAAGTGATACAGCCATGATAAGTTTAGATACGCCAAGTATTGATACCGGCGTTCGCGGGCTGAGTTATATTGAAGTGGAAATAACGGGTCCAAACCGCGATTTGCACAGCGGTGTTTATGGTGGCGCAGTTGCCAACCCGATAACCATATTAGCTCAAATGATTGCCAGTCTTCACGACGAAAACAATCATATCACCATTCCTCATTTTTATGATGATGTAGTAGAATCTTCACCGGAAGAACGTGCCGAAATGGCAAAAGCGCCTTATGATGAAAATGAATACAAACAAGATTTGGGTGTAAAAGAATTGTGGGGCGAAAAATGTTTTACCACCAATGAAAGAACCGGCATTCGCCCAACTTTAGAACTGAACGGTATTTGGGGTGGTTATATGGGCGAAGGCGCCAAAACGGTACTGCCTGCAAAAGCACATGCAAAAATCAGTTGCCGTTTGGTTCCCAACCAGGAACATCATAGAATGACGAAGCTTCTGATAGAGCATTTGTACAAAATTGCGCCGCCGTATGTTACCATCAAAGCCGAAGAACATCATGGCGGAGATCCGTATTTAACACCGATAGATAGTGTAGAATACAAAGCGGCCGCCAAAGCAATTGAAACAAGTTTTGGCAAGCATCCGGTTCCGGTGCGCGGCGGCGGCAGTATTCCTATTACTTCTTTGTTTGAAAGTATTTTGAACTGTAAAACTGTCTTTATGGGTTTTGGTTTAGACAGCGATAACCTGCATAGTCCGAACGAAAAATTCGACCTGGCTAATTTTTACAAAGGCATCGAAACCATTCCGTATTTTCATCAGTATTATGCAGAGATGAAAAGATAAAGAAATTGAATGAAAAAGTAAAACAGTAAACGTTGCCAGCTTTTCTTTTTTACATTATCTCCATCTATCATTTTTACTAAAACCACCTTTTATGAAAAAAATATTCTTGTTTAGCACTCTTATTACATTTCTTTTTTCATGCAATATTATTACCGGCGACCGGGTAGATGGCGACGGCAATTTATCTACCGATGCAAGACAATTAAACGGCTTTACAAAAGTGGCTTCTTCCGGTTCCATAGATGTTGTTTTAAAACAGTCTTCCAATTTTTCTGTACAAGTAAAAGGCGACAGGAATTTATTGCAATACATTCTTACGGATGTTGATGGCAATACACTGAAAATAAAAACAAAGCCGGGCTATAATCTGCATCCGAAAGAGCATCTGGAAGTGTATGTTTCGGCGCCGGTTTACAATGCGGTTTCTTCGGACGGAAGCGGTAATGTAACCACCGAAAACACATTAACCAATACAGACAAAATGAGCTTTGAATTAAGCGGCTCCGGCAATGTGGAAGCCAAAATTGATGCGCCTTCTGTAGAAAGCCATACGAGTGGCAGCGGTGATGTTTCGTTTAGCGGAAAAGCAGGTGATATTGAAGTGTCGGTCGCTGGTTCCGGCAATATTGAGTGCTTTGGTCTTACCAGCGAGAATGCGCATATTACGATCAATGGCAGTGGCAATGCTAATGTGTATGCTACTGAACAAATAGACCTGACTGTAAATGGTTCCGGTGATATTCGTTATAAAGGTGGCGCTTCTGTTAACAGTCATATCAACGGTTCTGGTTCGGTTTCGAAAGCGGATTGAGATAAGAATATATTGAATTAACGAGTTGAAGGAATGTTGTAATTACGATATTCCTTTTTTATTGCTGTTTGATTTTGCTGTTTTGTAAGTGCAGCTGTTCGTGAGTGTAACTGTGAAATGATTTTGATGAGTTCGTATATTTGGGAATTAGGCGCAATTCCCATGAAATATCTTGCAATCATATCAGTGCTTCTTATTCTGACACAACACAAATGCTTTGCTCAAGAGACAATGAATATTGATGACGTTAAACAGTATTTACTTGATTTACCACTTCAGGCTAACAAAGAAACAATAGTCAAAGCAGCAAAAGCTAACTTTAAAAATAACACTATTGACAGTTTTGTTATCCAGTCGAATACTAAGGTTTATTTTGAGGACACAGCAATTAGCTATGATTATTTTCATAACAAACCCTTACTGACAACTCTTAAAATATTTGACATCTGGAGTGGTAATAATTCTATAAATAGTGACACCGCATTCTACATAACTATTGATGCTTCTTACGGATTTGACAATAAAGGAGAAAGAAGAATGATGTCAGAATATAATAGCCTTAAAAGTGCGTTCAGTGACCAATTTTCAATACAAAGGCCTTATACGATGTACGCGGAAGGAAAAATTGCAGAGGGGCTAAACTTTTTTACGAGTGATAAAGAAAAAATTCCTCCTTTTAATATTGGTTGGAGCAATGGAGGATGTTTGCGAGATTATCATGTAACAATATCATACAGACGAAAGACATAACTGCGCCTAACATTTGCTTGTTGCCATAGCGGCTGACTTAAGTTAATCGCCAGCAATTCGCTTTTTATTATATCTTTCGGCTGATAAAATTCTTACTCCGTTACAGACAGCAAGCAGTGAAACGTCGGCGGCAATCAAAAATTAAACTCTTCTAAAATGAATTATTTTGAAACCACATTATGCAGTGCATTACATAGTTAAACGAACATGAGTTTATACGTTCTGGTTCTGGTACTTACTGCTGCTGTTCTTCATGCCGCGTGGAATCTGCTGGCGAAAAAAACAAAAGGTAAAACTCCTTTCATCTGGCTTCAGTATATCGCCAGCAATATTTTGTATTTGCCTTTTTTATTCTTTCAAACAAAGCCCGGTTATATTATTTATTCACAGCCACTGTTATGGCTTTCTGTAAGCAGTGCAGTGCTGCATCTCGGGTATTTTATCGTACTGCAAAAGGGTTACCGGAGCGCCGATCTTTCAGTAGTATACCCGCTTGCCCGCGGATCAGCACCGCTGGTTTCTTTTATAGCTGCTATTGTGTTTCTGCACGAACAATTCAAGCTCAGTTCAGCAATCGGCTTGTTGTTAATTATTTCAGGTGTGTTACTTATAACCGGGTTAAGTTTTAAAAAGGAAAACAACAGCAAAATAATGACAGGCATTACGTACGGAGTACTTACCGGCTTGTTCATTGCTTTATATACTTTTAACGATGCGGTTGCTATAAAAAAATATGCTGTATCTCCTTTACTACTCACACTGGCTACAAATCTTTTTAGCGCCGTTTTGCTTTTGCCTTTCGTGCTGCCGCAAAAAGATGAATTGACACGGGAAATAAAAGTGCATAAATGGATCATCCTTGCCATTGCTTTATTAAGCCCGGCTGCGTATATATTGGTATTGGAGGCGTTGAAATATGCACCGTTAACGGTTGTGGCGCCGGCAAGAGAAACAAGTATTTTATTGGGCGTATTTATGGGATCAAGAGTGTTTAATGAAGACGATGGTAAAAGAAGGCTTCTTGCAAGTGTGTTAATACTGGGCGGTATCGTTGCGCTAAGTTTAAGTTAGTGGCAATTGTATTTTACCACCAAACAAATTTTAGTTTAAGAATTTTCAGCTACTACATTGTTACATTTACTTGTATTAAACTTAAAAAGTATTGTAAAATAATGTACCTAAACAAAATAGCCGCTTCCAAATAAAGTGGTTGGTTTCATTTGCAAAATCATCCTGCTATGATTGCGACCATATACAGCAACAATTCATTCAAAAACACAAGAATCCAAACCCAAATCGCTAAACAGAAATCTGATTACTCACAACTTCATTTCAGGCAAGATATTCGCAATTATCAATCAAAATTATTGTATTGCTAATCGAATTTTCAGATAAAGGATTATACTGTCGTACCGGGAATTTCTACATAGATCCGTGGCAACCCGTAGATCGTGCTGTCATCACACATGCGCACAGCGATCATGCACGCAGCGGAAGCAAATATTATTTGTGTCATCATTACACCAAACCGTTGCTGCAGGCGCGTTTGGGCGATCATTACTATCAAAGCGTTGAATGGAACGAGACGATAGATATGAATGGTGTAAAAGTATCGTTGCATCCTGCCGGGCATATCATCGGCTCATCGCAAATTCGTATTGAATATAAAGGTGAAGTTTGGGTTGTAAGCGGTGATTATAAAGTAAAAGACGATGGTATCAGCGGCGCTTTCGAGCCGGTAAAATGCAATGTATTTATCACTGAATCAACTTTTGGTTTACCCATTTACAAATGGAAACCGCAGGAAGAAATTTATAGTGATATTAAAAACTGGATTCAGAAAAACAAAAAGAACGGAATCAGCAGTGTATTGATTGCTTACAGTCTGGGCAAAGGGCAGCGTGTATTGCAACCGGTAAGCGAAGTAACGGACGTGATTTATGTACATGGCGCGATTGCCAATATGCAAAAGGCTTTGGAAGATTCGGGCTGGCATTTTCCGCGTGTAGAACGCATCACGCCGGAAACACCAAAAAGCAAATTAATTGGCAGTGTTGTTATTGCGCCGCCAAGTGCAGACGGTACGTCCTGGATGAAGAAATTTTCGCCTTCTGCCGTTGGTGTCTGCAGCGGCTGGATGCAGGTTCGCGGTAGTATGCGCAGGCGCAATGCCGATGCTGGTTTTTCGTTAAGCGATCATGCTGATTGGGATGGTTTATTGGAAGCTATTCATGCTACAGGCGCAGAAAAAGTGTACGCAACACATGGCTTTCAAAGCGCGTTAAGCCGATATTTAAATGAACATGGAATTGAAGCCACAGAAATTCATACCGAATATGGAACCGATGAAGATGAAGGCAGCGTACCGGCTCCTTACGAAAGCGTTCCGGAAGAAACAGGCAATGAAACGCAAAACGAAATTGAATGAACGAACAAGAAGATTATAAAGAACTGATTGTTGAAGAACATACATTAGACGCCGCTACTGATGTTGTACCCAACGAACTTTCAAACTCTCCTTTAGCAGATGAAGGCGGATTATCTGCTTTTGCTTCTTTGGTGCAAATCATTGGCACTTCTACAAAAACATTAGATAAACTGGCGGCGCTCATTAATTATTTTGCGGTAGCCGATGATAAAGATAAAGTTTGGGTGATTGCCATCTTCAGTGGCAGGCGTCCGCGGCGCGCGGTAAGCGGCAGTTTATTACAAAGCTGGTGTGTTGAATTAACCCATTTGCCTGACTGGTTGTTCGCCGAATGTTATCATACCGTTGGCGATTTGGCAGAAACCATTTCTTTATTGTTGCCCGATGCAAAAGAGAATTCAAATCAAAAACATAATCTTTCGTTTTACATAGAAGAACTGGCAAAGCTTGAAAAGCAGGATGAAAGTATAAAAAAACAATTTGTAATTAACGCCTGGCAAAGCATGACGCAAAGCGAACGCTTTGTATTTAATAAACTCATCACCGGCGGTTTTCGTATTGGTGTATCGCAAAAAGTAATTGTAAACGCACTGGCAAAATCGGTAGAACTGGATGCTTCTGTTATTGCGCACCGCATCAGCGGAAATTGGGATCCTTCCACCACTTCTTTCTCCGATTTATTGAGTGAACATGCGGCTAACATTGATTATTCCAAACCATATCCTTTTTATTTAGCGTATGCGTTAGATGGCGCTCCCGAAAACTTAGGCAACCCGGAAGATTGGCAGGCAGAATGGAAATGGGATGGCATTCGCGGGCAAATGATTAAACGGAACAATGAATTGTTTATCTGGAGTCGCGGTGAAGATTTAATGACAGAAAAATTTCCTGAATATCAAATTCTGACAGACAAATTACCGGATGGCGTTGTGCTCGACGGCGAAATTATTCCGGCGAAAGACGGCAAGCCGTTACCATTCGCTTTGTTGCAAACCCGCATCGGCAGAAAAAATATTACGAAGAAACAATTGCAGGAAGCTCCGATTGCTTTTTTTGCTTACGATTTAATAGAAATGAACGGCGAAGACTGGCGTAATAAACCATTGCGAGAAAGAAGAGAAGCACTGGAAAAAGTGGTAAAGGAAATTAATCATCCTACAATGCTATTGTCTGATGTGATTGATTATTCTTCGTGGGAAGAATTAACCAAAATCCGCGAAGGTTCGCGCGATGCCGGTGCCGAAGGTTTGATGCTGAAGAATAAAGATTCGGCTTATAAAGTTGGCAGAAAAGTTGGCGATTGGTGGAAATGGAAAATAGAACCGCTTACCATTGACGCTGTTATGATTTATGCGCAAAAAGGTGCCGGCAGAAGAAGCAATTTATATACAGATTATACATTCGCAGTAAAAGACGGCGATAAATTAGTCGCTTTTACCAAAGCTTATTCCGGCTTAACAGATAAAGAGTTTAACGAAGTGGATGCGTTTGTAAAACGAAATTCCATTGAAAAATTCGGACCGGTTCGCACCGTAAAACCAGAGCTTGTTTTTGAACTTGCCTTTGAAGGTATTGCTGCCAGCAACCGTCATAAAAGTGGCGTGGCGCTTCGTTTTCCGCGAATTTTAAGGTGGCGAAAAGATAAGCCGGCTGGTGAAATCAATACACTCGAAGATTTGAAAAAAATGCTGGAGATGTATGGAAAATCTTAACACGTAAAATGATGATATGAGAAAACTATTTTATTTATTTTGTATTATATTGACAGCAATCGGTTGCCAAAACAATCAGCCAAACAATATGTCTGAAACAGTATCTGCAGATACTGCCAAACCTTTTGTTGATTCGGTAACAACTGTGCAAACAAGTAATGGAAAAAACTGTTTTGCTTATATAAAAAACCAGGATACGATTTTATTAACGCTGAATTTAAAAGATACACTTGCAACAGGAAAACTTGTATATAATCTTTACGAAAAAGATAAAAACACAGGCACTTTTAACGGCTTTCTGCGCCACGATACGTTAATAGCCAATTATACTTTTTTATCAGAAGGAATGACTTCTGTAAGGCAGGTTGCTTTTTTGCTGAAAGGAGATATTTTACAACAAGGTTCCGGCAATATGAAAGACCAGAACGGACGACTTGTTTTTACGAATAAAAAAGATATTGTCTTCGATAACAATATTCTTTTGGAAGCAGTTGATTGCGATAGTTTTGATAAGAAATAAACAATTGTTTGTTTAACAGAACTAAATTTTTCTGTCAGCGTTATCGTCAATCATTCATAAAAAAAATCTCAGTATTTTTTCAGGCAGCATTTCGTTGCTTTGCAGCCTCTTTCTTTTTCACAAACCACAACAGAAAAGCGTATCGAGGGTGACGGAAGAAAACATCATCAGAGGTTGTATGCAAAACAACGCTGCCAGCCAGCAGATGTTGTTCTCAAATTATGCCGGTAAAATGCTTAGCGTTTGTTACCGCTAATACGTGCAATCATCATGACGCAGAAGACATTTTACAGGAAGCTTTCATAAAAATCTTTGCCCATATTCATCAATTTAAATGGGAAGGTTCTTTTGAAGGCTGGCTTCGCCGTATTGTGGTAAATACGGCGTTGAAAGCGTTGCAAAAAAAGAAGATACATTTTGCCGAAGTCAATGAAACATCAGCAGGTGGCATTCAGGTTGAGCCGGATACAATCTCGTCTTTACAAACAGAGCAACTGATGAAGATGCTGCAAAGTTTGCCCGATGGTTACCGCGTGGTTTTTAACCTGTATGTAATAGAAGGTTATGACCACGAAGAAATTGCCAAAATGTTAAACATTCAGGCAAGCACAAGCCGCAGCCAGTTGGTAAAGGCAAGAAAAATGTTGCAGCAGGGAATTAAAAATTTTGAAAAAACAGTTATATCGCAATGACAGATAAAGAACTTGATGATCTGTTTAAAAAATCATTTGCCAGCCACGAAATGCCCGTACCGCCGGATATGTGGTCGCGCATACAAGGGAAAGAAAAAAAGCGCCGCGGCGCTTTTATTTGGTGGTGGACACTTGGTGTAGCAGCCGCACTTATTTTAGTAAGTACAGCAGTTTGGTTTTATTATCCATCTTCTGCCGTGCAAACAAATTCAGCACATAGCAATGTAGCGGCAAAATCTTCTGCAACGCAGAAAAACAGCGTTGCAACAACACCGGACAATACAAATTCGGAAGAGAAAAAACTGCCTGATAACCAGGTTACAAATAATCATGTTATTGATAGTAACAACAACCTTTCATCATCAACAACGCAATCAGATTTGTTCGGGCAAAAAAAAGCTGAGGCAACTGATATACCCGGCAAAACAAAATCATCAATTAAAGAAAATCAAAGCGATCCGTTACATAACCATTTGCAAAGCAGTGAAAAAAATCAAAGCCATACAATAGAAAACAATACGAGCCAGGTAACAACGGAAAAGTCAGTTCCATCTTCTCAGAATGTTGACACAATTTTTATGGCTGATAATACATTGCCTGAAACAAAATCAACGGACAAACAATCAATACAAGTAACAGATAGCAACCGTTTACAAAATGACAGCGTAGCTGTCGCAAAAACAACAGAAAAGAAAGCGTCAACCATACAAGTAAAAAAAGCCGATACAAAACGCGCATTGCGTGTAGAACTGATGATAGCCGGTTATACAGCCAACCGGGATTTGTATGATGTAAAAAACGATCAGGAAAGATTTAGCTTAGCAGCTGCCGACCCGAAAGCAAGCGAAACTTTGCATAGTTACAGCATCAATGCGCGGATAGAAAAACCACTTGGCAGGCATTTGTCTATTAAGACAGGTTTACAATTTTTACAAACTCATCAATCTGTAAGTTATACACACGAATCGGTAAATGAATTTGCAATCGTAAATACAGTTGGCTTTTCAACCGATACAGCTCGTTTTGCGCGGCTGAATATAAACCGGAATAAAGTGGAAGGCGTTTACAACAGCATTAATATTCCTTTGCTTTTGGCTTATCAGACGGAAGGCAAAAAGATGAATTTTGGCATATCGGCCGGGGTTGTTGCCAATATATTTTCCTGGTATAAAGGTGAAGTACCGACTGCCGATTATAAAGCTTTTACCGATGCAAAAAATACGTTTAAAAAGAACAACGGCATCTCTTTATATACAAGCGTTAGTGTTGCCAGAAATTTCGGTAACTGGCAACTGTTTGCCGAGCCGCATCTTCAATACGGTTTGTCTTCTCTTACAAAACAATCGGTTTTCTTTAAGCAAAGAATTACCAATTACGGCGTTGGTATTGGTGTTAGAATGAATATAAATAAACCAAAGAAAAACAAGTAAGTATTTCGCAATTTCTTCAGAAATTCAGTTTAAAATAAAATCACGTTCCTGCCATTTCATTTGCGCGAACGTGATTTTTGTTGTAAGCTCTTTGCTGGTAAGCTTTTTGACAGCGTATAATTCGTTGAAGCAACTATGGAAAAGGGTGATATTAAGCTAACGGACTGGATACGTATTCTGTTTGGAAATGTTCCTCTCAGTTTTATGTTTGAAGTGTTTATCAGAACACTTATCATGTATGTAGCATTACTTATAATTATGCGCTTCTTAGGTAAGCGTATGGCAGGACAAATAAGCGTTACCGAATTATCGGTTATGTTATTAATGGGTGCTGTTGTTTCTGCTCCCATGCAGCTTCCCGACAGAGGCATTTTTCAGGGTTTATGGCTGATGATTATCATCTTGCTGTTACAACGTTTACTTACCTGGTGGGGAACCAAAAGTGCCAAAGTTGAAAAGATAACTTTTGGCGAAGCAACGATGCTGGTAAAAGATGGATTGATAGATGTTCAGGCGATGCTGGATACACGTATTTCCCGGCCCGAATTGTTTAAAGAACTACGCAGCAAAAACATTTACCAGCTTGGCAAAGTAAAGCGGGTATATATGGAAGCTTCCGGAAGCATGAGTATTTATGAAGCTGATAAAGAAAAGCCCGGCTTGTCTGTTTTGCCTTCCTCAGATGCCGACATTCAGCAATTACACAAAATGCCTGACAAGAATCTGAAAGCCTGCTGTTGTTGCGCCAATACACAAACCGTTACCAATACTAAGCATACAGAATGCAACATCTGTCATTCAATAGATTGGGTAAATGCTGTATTATAAAACCATCTTTGTATGTTACCTTACGAAATTCATTTATCAGATCTCTACCGCATATTTATTGGAAATGTGCCCGGTATTTATTTTATTGAATTGCTCCTTCGTTGCCTCATCTGTTACACGATATTAGTGGTTGGCATCAGGCTGATGGGCAAAAGAATGGCTGCTCAAATAAGTCGCAACGAATTATCTTCTATGGTACTGATGGCAGCGGCAATTGGTATTCCGGTTGCATCGCCCGACAGAGGTATCGTTCCAGGCATCATCATAGCGGCTGTAATTGTATTGGGCGAACGACTGATTTCAAAAAGAATCAGCACCAATGACAAGCTGGAAAGCCAACTGATCGGCGATCTTCGCCCGATTGTAAAAGATGGTTATTTGGTAATTGAGAACATGTCGTCTAACCGTATTTCCCGCGACAGAATTTTTGCAGAACTGCGCACCGGCGGCTTAAAACATTTGGGAAAAGTAAAGCGATTTTATTTTGAAGCCGACGGCTCGTTTACGCTTATCGAGGACGAACAAAAAAAAGAAGGATTATCTATTCTTCCCGACTTTGATAAAGACATGTTGCAGGAGCAAAAGCAATCTGATACATACGTTTGTTTGATTTGCGGAATGGAAAAGCCCGATCAAACAAAGCCTGAAACCAAATGCCCAAACTGCGGCAACACTTACTTTGCAAAAGCGATAGAAGAATAAATACATCAAATCAAAACGCCTTCGGCATTTCTTTTTTCTTTTGATATCCAGCGTCTGAATCTCCGGTTGAACATCCATTAAACAATCTGCTTCAGCCGTATCAAAACAAATAAAATCAGCAATAATTCACAATCAAAATCGCCACATTCATCTCTATAAATTTGCCTTACTTTACCACCTTTAAAGACAATTAATTCCATGACTTTTCAGGACGAAATTCTGCAAGGCATTCCATCTCATTTGCCACCAAAACAATCATTAGATACAAGTGTAAGTCATGCGCCAAAACGCAAAGACATTCTTTCGCCCGAAGAAAAAAAGCTGGCGGTTCGCAATGCACTTCGCTACTTTCCTGCCAAATGGCACCAAGAATTAGCTATTGAATTTTGGGACGAACTTCTTACATACGGACGCATTTATATGTATCGTTTTCGCCCGGCTTATGGCATGTATGCAAAGCCTGTAACGGAATATCCGGCACAATCAAAACATGCGGCGTGCATCATGCTGATGATACAAAACAATCTCAATGCTGCTGTAGCGCAGCATCCGCACGAACTGATAACGTATGGCGGCAATGGAGCCGTGTTTCAAAACTGGGCGCAGTATCTTATCACCATGCAATACTTAGCCATGATGACGGATGAGCAAACTTTGCACATGTACAGTGGTCACCCGATGGGTTTATTTCCTTCTTCCACATCAGCGCCGCGTGTTGTGATAACCAATGGCATGATGATTCCTAATTATTCCAAACCAGACGATTGGGAAAAATACAATGCACTTGGTGTAACGCAATACGGGCAAATGACGGCAGGTTCTTATATGTATATTGGTCCGCAAGGCATTGTGCACGGAACGACTATTACGGTGATGAATGCCTTTCGCAAAAAGCTGCCGAAAGGTGATAGTATAGCCGGTAAAATTTTCTTAACAGCAGGACTTGGCGGCATGAGTGGCGCACAGCCAAAAGCCGGTACCATTGCAGGTTGCATAACGGTTTGTGCAGAAATAAATCCGTCTGCGGCGAACAAACGTTACCAGCAAGGTTGGGTAGAGGAATTGTGGCAAGATGTAAATGATTTGGTGGCGCGTGTAAAAAAAGCAAAAGAAGCTAAAGAAACCGTTTCCTTGGCTTATCTCGGCAATATCGTAGATGTTTGGGAGCGATTTTATGAAGAAAATATTTTTGTTGAAATTGGCTCCGACCAAACCTCGCTTCATAATCCGTGGTCGGGCGGTTATTATCCTGCGGGATTGACTTTTGAAGAATCAAATCAAATGATTGCCGGCAACCCGCAACTGTTCAAAACAAAAGTTCAGGAATCGTTACAAAGACACGCTGCTGCTATTAATAAACACGCCGAACGTGGCACTTATTTCTTTGATTATGGCAATGCGTTTTTGTTAGAATGCAGTCGCGCCGGTGCTGATATTATGGCTGGTAACGGCATTGATTTTAAGTATCCGTCTTATGTGCAGGATATTCTGGGACCGATGTGTTTTGATTATGGTTTCGGACCGTTTCGCTGGGTATGCACTTCCTGCGATGCCATTGATCTACAACGCACTGATAATATAGCTTTAGAAGTAATGGAAACTCTAAAGCAGGAAGCGCCGGAAGAAATTCAACAACAAATGCAGGACAATATTACCTGGATTCGCGAAGCGGCAAAAAACAAACTGGTGGTTGGCTCGCAAGCCCGCATTTTATATGCTGATGCGGAAGGCAGAACGAAGATTGCACAACGATTTAATGAAGCGGTTCGCAAAGGAGAATTGAAAGCGCCAATTGTACTTGGTCGCGATCATCATGATGTGAGCGGTACCGATTCGCCTTTCCGGGAAACAAGTAATATTTACGATGGCAGCCGCTTTACGGCTGATATGGCAATTCAAAATGTAATCGGCGACAGCTTTCGCGGCGCGACCTGGGTTTCGATTCATAACGGCGGCGGCGTTGGCTGGGGCGAAGTGATAAACGGAGGCTTTGGAATGGTGCTCGACGGCTCGGAAGAAACCGATAAGAAATTACAAAGTATGTTGTTTTACGATGTAAATAATGGCATTGCGCGCCGCAGCTGGGCACGTAATAAAGAAGCGCGTTTTGCTATAGAACGTGAATTAAAACGAAGCCCGAACCTGGTAGTTACATTACCAAACCTGGTTGATGATAACTTACTTGATACGTTGTTTGAACCATAATTATTGTTCAACTATAACTATTGTATTGCAGTATCAGTTAATACAAAACCATTTTGTAAATCAAGCAAGAAAAGTAAAGAAGAAAGCCGCAACAAGTTGTTGCGGCTTTCTTCTTTTATATTATGATTTTAAATAACCACATTTATCATTTTGCCCTTTACAAAAATGAATTTTTTGATGTTGCTGCCGTTGGTATACGTCTTTACTTTTTCATTACTCAACACCTGCGTTTCAGCTTCGGTTGCACTTATATCTAAAGGTAAAATCATGGTTGTGCGCAGCTTGCCATTGATGCTGATTGGATATTCTTTGTTTGACTCAACCAGATACTTTTCTTCGAAAGTCGGATACACTGCATTTAAGATGGAAGTTGTATTGCCTAACTGTTTCCACAACTCTTCGGCTACATGTGGCGCATAAGGCGTAAGCAGAATTAACAACGGCTCTAACACGTCGCGTTTATTGCATTTGGCATCGCTTAATTCATTTACACAAACCATAAACGCACTTACGGCTGTATTGAAAGAAAAACGCTCGGTATCGTCTTCAATTTTTTTGATGGCTTTGTGAAGAATTTTTAATTCGGCAGGCGTTGCTTTTTCTTCGTTCCAAACCTTGCCTTTCAGTTCATCATAAAACAAACGCCATAATTTTTTTAAGAAGCGATGAACGCCTTCAATGCCTTTTGTATCCCACGGTTTGCTTTGTTCTACCGGACCTAAAAACATTTCGTACATGCGGAAAGTATCAGCACCATAACGTGTTACCAAATCATCCGGATTAACTGTATTGAATTTTGATTTGGACATTTTTTCAACCTCTGATCGAAGCTGCAAATATTCCTTTCCGTTTTCATCCTTTTCCCAATATATACCTAAATAAGAAATATCGGCTGTAAACTGAAATTCTTCCTTAGTATATTCTTCAAATTTTTCCTTATAAAGTCTTAAACGACCATCAACAAATTCTCCAACATCTCGAAAGCGTACAGATCTTATTTCGCCAGTATGTTTGTAAGTAGAAGGATTAGGTTCTAAATCAGTCCCAGCAACAGTTATTTTTGAGTCAAGACTAAATTTTTTCCCCTGTCCATCTGAAACATAATATGGTAAATTTGGTCTGACAACCCAGTCTTCGGAATCAACTTCTTTTAAGAAACGGATTTCATCAGCAAAAAAACTTATACCAGCAATCATTCCCTGATTTACCAATCGCTTAAACGGTTCATCAAAAGAAATATAACCTAAATCGTACAAAGCTTTCGTCCACATGCGGCTGTACAACAAATGACCTACGGCATGTTCTGTTCCGCCAATATACACATCCACCTGGTTCCAGTAATCGCTTGCAATTTTACTGCAAAATGTTTCCTCATTATGCGGATCCATATAACGCAAAAAATACCACGAAGAACCTGCATAACCGGGCATCGTATTGGTTTCCAAATCACGCGCTGTCCAGTCAGGAATATTCGATAAAGGACCTTCGCCTTCCGGTCCGGGACCATACTTTTCTACATAAGGTAATTCTAACGGCAAGCTGCTTTCTTCTAACGGCCAGGCAATGCCGTTTTTCCACTGAATCGGGAACGGCTCTCCCCAATAACGCTGGCGACTAAAAGCGGCATCACGCATTTTATAATTCACTTTACGTTTGCCGGTTCCCAATCCTTCCAAATCAGTCATCACCACTTCAATGGCATCACGCATCAACATACCAGTTAAAAAATCGCTGTTGGTTAATGAAGCGTCTTTTGTCGGATTGGCTTCTTCGCCATTAAAATGATCGCCGATAATATTGGTGATGGGAATATTGAAATGTTTGGCAAATTTAAAATCGCGCTCATCGCCGCAAGGCACAGCCATAATAGCGCCGGTGCCATAACCTGCCAATACATATTCGGAAATATAAATAGGGATGTGACGGTTATTGAATTGATTGATAGCATAACCACCGGTAAACACACCGCTGATCTTTTTCTCCGCCATACGTTCGCGCTCGCTGCGGCTTTTTACGTAGGCAATATATTCGTCAACGGCAACGCGTTGTTCATCAGTCGTCATCAAATCAATCAACTCATGTTCAGGTGCCACCACCATAAAATCAACACCAAAAATAGTATCGGGTCGCGTGGTGTAAACTTTTAATTTTCTGCCTTGTTTATCTTCAACCGTTGCAAACTTATCGCTGCGAAAAGGAAAATCTATTTCAGCGCCATAGCTCCGTCCAATCCAGTTGCTTTGCATTTCTTTCATCGCATCGCTGAAATCAACCGTATCTAATCCTTTGAGTAAACGATCTGCATAATCGGTGATGCGCAAGTACCACTGGCGCAATTTCTTTTTTACCACCGGGTAACCGCCGCGCTCACTTACGCCATTTACCACTTCATCGTTTGCCAATACGGTTCCTAACGCTTCGCACCAATTCACTTCACCGTAACCGCAATAACAAAGGCGATATTGCATGAGAATATCCTGCTGCTCTTTTTCTGTGAAGCTGTTCCATTGGCTTGCTGTAAAGTCGTCTGTTGACTGCCGACTTTCGACAGAAGCAGAGCCGCCAGATTGAAACTTCGCGATCAACGTTTCAATCGGTTCAGCTTTATCTGTGGCTTTGTTATACCAGCTTTTGAAGAGTTGTAAGAAAATCCATTGCGTCCATTTGTAGTATTTGGGATTGCTTGTATTGACTTCACGCGTCCAATCAAAACAAAACCCGATTTTATCTAACTGGCTGCGGAAATTGGCGATATTTTTTTGGGTTGATTCGGCCGGATGAACACCATGCTCGATGGCATATTGCTCGGCCGGCAAACCAAACGCATCGTAACCCATCGGGTGCAATACATTGAAGCCTTTCAACCGTTTGAAGCGCGCGAAAATATCAGAAGCAATATAACCCAGCGGATGCCCGACGTGTAAGCCGGCGCCGCTTGGATACGGAAACATATCCAATACATAATATTTGGGTTTCGGGCTGTTGTTGCTTACTGTATAAGCACCTTCTTCCTGCCATTTCTGTTGCCACTTCTGCTCTATTTGTCTGAAATTATATTCCATGATTTTGTTTTTGCCTTGCGGCTTTGTTTGCCACGAAGGCACTAAGTCTCTAAGTTTATTTAATTGCAAACGCAGGTGTTTTCTTTGAAACCATCTTTGTGTCTTTGTTTCTTTGTGGCAAAAAACTTTGTGCGAAGCACATATACGAAACGTGCTAAAGCTGCGTTAAACAATGGGTGCAAATGTAAGCGAAACCCCTAAATTTGTTGCCCGCTTCACGCAAAACCAAACTTTATTATGGCGCAATTTGGCAAAGGCTCTTCTTCTAAACGCAGCAAAGGAAGTTATATGTACAGCATCATTGGCGTATCGCTGGTGCTTTTTATTTTAGGATTGATGGGATGGATTTTTCTGAACTTCCGCCAGGTGGGAAATTCATTTAAGGAAGACATCCGCATCAGCGCTTACCTGCGCACAATGAACAAAGATACCATCAACCAGATTCAGCAGTTTGTTGCCAAACAACCTTTTGCCAGGAACGTTCAATATATAAATAAAGACAAAGCCAAAGCTGCCTGGAACAAAGATGGTAATGAAGATTGGGATAAAATTCTGGACTATAACCCGTTGCCGGAAAGCATTGATTTTTACGCGGCCGCCAATTATGTTGATAAAGACAGTCTAAAGAAAATAAGTACACAACTTACGTCTGCCTTTCCCAACCAGATTGGCGATATTACATTTCCGACATCGCTTGTCAATACCCTGAACGAAAAAACGAGAGCTTTTGGAATTGCTTTGCTGGTGGTTGGCGCGCTGCTTTGTATTATTGTAATTGTAAGTATTGATAATACCATTCGCCTGGCGATGTTCAGCAACCGCTTCCTGATAAAGACGATGCAGATGGTAGGCGCAACGCGGCAGTTTATATCCCGTCCCATGGAACTGAGGGCGCTGATAAATGGTTTAATTAGTTCGGGCATTGCCATTTTTCTTTTGCTCCTGCTGATACAATGGGCAGAAAACTGGATACCGCAACTGAAAGCGATAAGAGATTTGCAACTGAATTTCTTATTGTTTGGTGGGATGATTGTATTGGGTGTTGGTATTTCGTTAATCAGCACGCACCGCAGCGTAGTAAAATACCTGAAGATGAAACTGGATGATTTGTATTAAAAGCTATCAGCTTTCAGTTTTGAGCAATTTTTCACCTTTCACTTTTCACAATAAATATTACTTTGCGCGCTCTATTTTAAATTTATTATGGCACAAGTAAAAAGACATTACCAGCCCGGCGTTAAAACTCCAACAGTTACAACCGCTAAAAAAGTGATTGTTGCCAGACAACCTTTATCATCGCTTTTTACAAAGGATAATTATTTGTGGATGGGCATTGGTGCTGCTGTTGTTATTCTGGGAATGTTGCTGATGATGGGCGGCAAAAACGAAAACCCGAATGTGTTTGACAAGAGCGTAGTGTATAGCACAACGCGTATTACCATCGCGCCGATTTTGATTTTAATTGGATTGATGATTGAAGTGTATGCTATTTTTAAAAATCCGAAAGAAACAACGATTGTAACAGAAACAAAATAAACAGGAACGATAAGAACTTACTAAAGCCATCAAAATCTGATGGCTTTTTTTATGCCATTTATCAAGTTGAATAAAAAAAGAAAACCTCTCCCGAGGTTTTGCAGTTAATCAGTACAATAATTCATTTTTACTTATGTCAATTAAACTCAAAAGGTACATAAGATATTGATTTTTGATGGATTCCGGGGTTATTAATACGCTTTGGCAAATATCGAACGTGCGTAAATAATGCTACCTTAATTTCGACTTAGTTTAGATTAAAATTTGATTAAAAGAAAATGCTTACTTTTTGATATTGTTCCTTGTACTTTGTAAATGAATTGTAACCATTTATCAATACCATTCACTTCTTCCGGTATTCTAAAAAATGTTGTATTGGCAAAAATTCTCCATCATAAAATAAAGCGAAACCATTGGCTGTCATCTCTTTATTATCCTGCGCAATCGTTGTTTTATGTAACGGTTTTATGGGAACGGAAGCGTCTTCGCCCCGATATTCAATCAGCAATAATTTACCGTCTTTTTTCAAGGCTTTATAAAGAGATTGCAACATCTCGTGCGGATATTCCAGTTCGTGATACACATCAACCATAATCGCCAAATCAATACTGTTATCGGGCAGATTACAAGTGCTGTCGCTGCTTTTAATAACTTCTACATTACCGGTTTTTAGTTCTTCTTTCCTGCGTTTCAGAAGTGTCAGCATTTCATCCTGAATATCTACGGCATACACTTTCCCTTGCGGAACAAGTTTCGCAATTCGAAATGTATAATAGCCGGAACCGGCGCCAATATCAGCTACAACAGCGTTGGGTTTTAGCTTCATATTTTTGATGGCTAACTCCGTATTTTCTTCTTTCTGTCGTTTGTCACGTTCCAGCCAGGCAGCGCCGGAAGCGCCCATCACATAAGCAATTTCTCTTCCCATATACCATTTGCCAATGCCATCGTCCGAGCCTTTTTTATACATATAAACGGAACTTGTATCAGTATGCGGCTGCGATTTGCATTGCACAAAACAAAACATGAAAAGAAACAAAACCGGCGGGATTATTTTCATAGATAAAACTTACGTGAAATGTAATAAAAACAACTAACATGCCGCTACGTTTTGTGATACAAAAAGGAGATTTTCTTAACAACTAAGATGATTGCATTTTCGTAAATTTACGTGTTCAATTCAATTATATATGAAGTCGTATTTAACCATTTTTATTTTATCATTTGTTATTGTGTCAACGGTTGCCTGCGGACAAAATAAAGTTCCCGCAAAAACGGAACATCCGTCTGCACAAAGTCTTTCTAAATATAGCCAGGCTACATTTGCGGCTGGATGTTTCTGGCACGAAGAGGCACTTTTTGAAAGTGTAAAAGGTGTAAAAGAAGCCATATCAGGTTATGCGGGTGGAAACACAAAAAATCCAACGTATGAAAGCCTGGAAACCGGCAATACAGGACACGCAGAAACGGTAAATGTGTATTATGATTCTGCACAGATTTCTTACTCCGAATTATTGAAAGTTTATTTTGCCGGGCAAGACCCGACACAGGTTAATGGTCAGGGACCGGATTTAGGCACGCAATACCGTTCTGTTGCTTTTTATAGGAATGGAAAAGAGAAAGCGGAGATAGAAGCTTATATTAAAAAATTGCAGCCATCTTATAAAGCGCCGATTGCTGCACAAGTAATGCCGCTTACTAAATTCTGGGAAGCCGAAGGTTATCATCAGAATTATATTGAGAACAACCCGAATGGTGGTTATGTTCAGAATGTAAGCATTCCCGAAATTATCGCGTTTCAAAAAACATATCCGGCCATGGTAAAGCCGGATCATAAATTTTAAGAGACAAGATATAAGCATCAAGATTCAAGAGAAAACAAGGATAATTTGTTCATTCAGCTTTTATTTCTTGTATCTTGAATCTTGTATCTTAATTTCTTATTTATTCACTGCGTTCCAAACTGCATTTGGCGTATCAATCATCAATTGAAAATCGCCGCGCAACACTTTTAAACCATATTTCTCTTTATCAATTTCATTTTTTGTGCGAAAGCCATATTTGCGAAGCAATGACGTTCCCAAACGTACGCCCTGCAAGGCTTGTACAGATTGCACAACGGTAACAAGCAAAGGCAAAATCAACCATTTCTTTCTTCCGGTAACAAGACTTAACAATACGCCTGCTGTTACGTTGGCAGCATCATGAAGTTCAAATATCTGTTCAATACTCATTTCTATTTCTAATTGCAGTAAACGGTTATCAATATGGCTTTTGTTGTTATAATAATGATTGATATTTTCCTGCGTATAAACATCTGTGATGTTACTGTTCTCTAAAGAAATATTTTCTTCTGATACATTCATTTTGTTTCGATTTTGGTATATCACATTTCATAATTCATACCAATGATAGAAATGAAAGTTAATTGTAATGAAGCAGTTGCATAACTTTTTTGCTGTATAAAATTTCCCTTCTTTTGTAACCTTAATCATTTGCATGACGGTAAAAAATACAATTGGAGTGAGTTCTGAAATCGGGACGTTGCAGCGCATTTTAATTCATAGTCCGGATGGTGGCATTGGCAAAATTGTGCCCAGTAAATTTAAAGACTGGTTGTACGATGATACTGTGTATTTAAAGCAAATGCGTAAAGAGTATAATGATTATGTAAAACTGCTGCTATACTTTTTAGATCCTGAAAAAATAAAACACATTCTTACCTGTGAAACTGTGCAAAACGGCGATGAACAATTGGATTGTTTTAAACCCGGGCACGCTGATTATTTTAACAGCGAAAACGTATTGGATGTAGAATTTTTACTGGCAAAAGTTCTGAGAAACAGTCATGTGCGCGACCGCATTATCGCTGCGGTTTGTGCTACTGAAGGCTGCAGTTACGCCATTGAAAAACAGTTGGGAAGCATTACCGATGAACATCAGCTCGCTAAAGTTTTAATCACAGGCACATTACCAAACAGTAAATCACGCAACGTTCAGTTTGTCTTTCAGCCACTGCCCAATTTAATATTTACCAGAGACATCAGCATTGTTATTAACGACTATATTTTGCTAAGTAAAGCTGCCACAGAAGCGAGGGAAAGAGAGTCGTTGCTGATGCGTTATATTGTGTTTCATGAGTTGTTTACAAATGGTGATGAAAAGGTGATTGAGATTAATGAATCGAGCGATTTTTTTCTGCTTGATGATGTGCATCAGAACGAACGTAAAACATCGCTGGAAGGCGGCGATATAATGATGATTGCGCCCAATCATTTATTAGTTGGCTGCAGTGAACGAACAACCATAAGCGCAATTAATAAGATTATCCATGCTGTGTTTAAAAATAAAACCGGTATTGAAAAAATTTCGGTTGTTAAGATTCCGAGTCAGCGTGCCATCATGCATATTGATACGGTTTTTACGCACGTTCGCAAAGATGTTTGGGTGTTGTTTGGAAGGTTTAGTGAAGAACTGATACATGAACGTAACCAGCACAAATTTTCTTATTACAGCGATATGGCTTACAGCGATGAAACCTTTGAAGGTGTTGAGATTTTTCGATTTTATAAAGATAAGAATGAAGCTTATAATCCGGCAGCAGATTACCGGCAGGATATTATTTTTAAAGGCTTGGAAGATTTGCTCCGCAACGTCAGCATTAAAGATTACGGTGTTGCCCCGAACGATGTAAAAATCATTTACAGCGGCAATAATATTTTTCCGTATGATGAGCGCGAACAATGGACTGACGCCTGTAATTTATTAGCTTTAAAAGATGGCGTTGCCATTGCTTACGACCGTAACGAAGAAACACTAAAAGCCTTTCAGGAAAATGGTTTTACCATCATCAAAACAAATGATTTGTTTGCGAAGTTCGAAAGCAAAGAATTAACGCCGGATGGTGTAAAAAATACCATCATCATTTTGCCAAGCAACGAGCTTTCGCGGGCACGTGGCGGCGCGCATTGCATGAGTTTACCTTTATTAAGAAACCCGATTGTTTAACTATGAAACAAACAGCCAGCACGATATTGATGATACGCCCGGCAAGTTTTGGTTTTAATGCAGAAACAGCAGCAAACAATGTGTTCCAGGGAAGTGTTACGATGAACGAACACGAAGTGCAAAAGCAAGCTGTACAAGAGTTTGATGATTTTGTAACCTTGCTTCGCTCATACAAAATTAATGTTGTTGTTATTGAAGACACGCCTTATCCAATAAAGCCGGATGCGGTGTTTCCTAACAACTGGTTTTGCACGTTACAGGATGGAACCGTAGCAACATTTCCTATGTTCGCAGCCAACCGCCGCATCGAAGTACGGAGCGATTTAATACAAACTTTGAAAGATAATTTTATTGTAACCAATACAGAAGACTGGACGACTTATGATGCTGAAAAGCTTTATTTAGAAGGAACAGGCAGCATGATTATTGACCATCAAAATAAAATTATTTATGCTTGTCTTTCGCCGCGAACAGACAAAGGTTTATTGCAGCAATTTGCCGATTCGCATCACTATACAATCAATACGTTTTATTCGAAAGACGATAACGGAACCGATGTGTATCACACCAATGTAATTATGCATTTGGGCGAAGGTTACGCCGTGATTTGTTTGTCTTCTATCAGGGATGAAAACGAAAGGAATCAAGTAATGACATCACTTTCAGAAACCGGGCACGAAATCATAGACATTACAATGAAACAGGTGCATCAATACGCAGGCAATATGTTGCAGGTAACAAGTGAAGATGAAACGCTTTATACAATACTCAGCCAGCAAGCATTTAATTCATTAACCGATAATCAGAAACAACAATTTTATAAGCACACGCATCTTCTTCCTGTTTCTATTTCAACCATTGAAACCGTTGGCGGCGGCAGTGTTCGTTGTATGATGGCGGAGATTTTTTTGGAGAAAAAAAAGAACTGAAAAGATGATAAATTTATTTTGATTTGATTGTTCAACTTTCATTTTTCCTCTTACTAAGGTTTTACATTATCATCAAATATCATCACTCAATATCAATACTTCTTTAGAAGCTTTATCATTCGACATACCGTATTTCCATTCGGGTGTAATGATGCGGAATCCGTTATATAAGTCTCTGATTTCTTTACAATCATTATAAGACAAAATCCAGTTTTTTCTTTGTAATAAAATAGCAGCCAAAGCTTCGTGGTTAAAGTCTTTATGCGCATTTCCTTTCTTTCCATACAAAGAACTTTTAATTACATAAGGCGGATCGAGATAACAAAACAAATCAAGATATTGTAAAACAGATTCTTCAAAAGAAGCTTGCCGAACTGTAAAATTCGGATTGTAAAACGTCCTGATTCTTTCAATAGCCGAAGGCGTAAAACGCGGATGTTCAGGCGACATGCCGCCGGACAAAGTAGCGCCGGAAAAAGAAGACCGGTTCAATACATAATACACAGCGGCGCGTTTAATCTTTTCAGGAAATTGAGTTTTGGATTTTTTGTAAATGATAGAAACTTTCTTTTGATAATCGGGTGCCATTTTTCAATTTCTTTGGCTAACCATTCAGGCTCGTCCTGCAGGCATTGCCAAAATTCAATAAGAGGCTGAAAAACATCAAAACCCAATACTGTTATACCTTTTGCAGCCATGTGCAATTCAATAGAACCGCCGCCAAAAAAAGGCGATATCATCTCTGTTATATTGGTTGGAAAATATTGCGTGATGAAAGAGATACCGCGTGTTTTGCCACCGGGATAACGTAATGGCGAGCGGCTGGTAAAGACTTGTTTGTCTTTCTGCATGAAAGCGATAAGTTAGGTGTAAAAATATAAATGTAAGTGTAAAGAAGATGACATTCAGAAGATGACATTCATATATCATCTTTATCTACGTTATCAAAGATGCGAAAGCAATAGAATCACTTAAAATATATTTACTTTACAACCTTAATCAAATGCTGTAATGAGAATCGTTCCGCTTATCATATCTGCCATCATTACCATAGCTCTCATTTTTGTTCTCGATATTCAGTTGCCCGCCGGAAAAAGTAAAACGCCGAGAATGGGTTTCTTTCTGTCGCCATCCAAAGGCTTTTGGCAAAATGCAGAATCAGCAAAAGCTTTGTTTAATTTGGATATTGATGTAAACGGCTTGCAGGGAAAAACAGAAGTGTATTTAGATGAACGCCTTGTTCCGCATGTGTTTGCTGAAAAAGAAAGCGATGCATATTTCGCCGAAGGTTATGTACACGCGAAGTTTCGTTTGTGGCAAATGGAGTTTCAAACTTATGCCGCCGCTGGCAGACTTTGCGAGATTATGGGCGATTCTTCTGCGGGCACAAATTTTTTAAAGATTGACAGATATTTCCGACGTATTGGAATGGTATATGCCGCTGAAAATAGTCTTGCCGTTATGGAAGCAGATACACTTACTAAATCTGCGATGGACGCTTATACGGCAGGCGTAAATAGCTATATTAATAGCTTGCACGAAAATGATTACCCGATTGAATATAAGATTCTCAACTATAAACCGGAGCCGTGGACAAACCTGAAAACGGCGTTGTTTTTAAAATACATGGCGTACGATTTAACCGGTTATGAACAAGACTTTGAAATGACCAATGCCAAAAATTATTTTACCAAAAAACAGTTTGAAAAATTATTCCCTTACGGGCAGGATTCTCTTGACCCGATTTTTCCGAAAGGAACTGTTTTTGCAAAACCAGCTTTTAAAGTAAAATTGCCGGCCGACGCCGATTCTGATTATTTCAATTTTAAGAAAGATACATTCAGCCGTCCTGATAAGAAATATTTACCAAATAAAAATAACGGCAGCAACAATTGGGCTGTTTCAGGAAGCAAAACAGAAAGCGGTCGCCCGATACTTTGTAACGACCCGCACCTGGGTTTAAACCTGCCATCGCTTTGGTTCGAGATACAAATCAGCACAACATCCGGCAATGTGTATGGCGCCAGTTTGCCCGGCGCACCTTCTGTAATTATTGGTTTTAACGATAATTGCGCGTGGGGCGTTACCAATGCTTCCCGCGATGTAAAAGATTATTATGAAGTGCGGTTTAAAGACTCATCAATGACGGAATATTGGTACAACGGAACCTGGCAGCCGACCACTTTCAGAAAGGAAATCATTAAGATAAAAGGCAAACCGGACCATGTTGAAAATATCGCGATGACGATGTGGGGTCCGGTAACCTACGACAAAACGTACGATGATAAACTGCACGATAATAAAGCGTATGCCATGCATTGGACAGCCCATGCCGGAAGCAATGATGCAAAGACATTTTTGCTGCTCGACAAAGCCAAAAATTTTGCTGATTATGTTGCGGCAACTAACTCTTACGAATGCCCGGGACAAAACTTTGTGTTTGCCTCCAAGCAAGGCGATATTGCTATGAGACAACAAGGTGCATTTGCTGCCAGATGGAAACGGCAAGGCGATTTTGTTATGGAAGGTAACGACGACCGTTTTAAATGGGCGGGAATTGTGCCGGACAGTGAAAATATCGTTTTGCACAATCCCGCTCGTGGCTTTGTAAGCAGCGCAAATCAATATGCGTACGATACTTCTTATCCGTATTATACAGGCGGAAACTTAGAAATGTACAGAGGTTTTCTGATTAACCGGAAACTGCGAAACATGAATCGCATTACAACAGATTCTATGATGCGTTTACAAACAAACAATTACAATGTATTTGCCGAAATGGCAAAACCTGTTTTATTAAAATACATAACAAGGGCAAAGCTGGATGATGCGGAAAAAAATTATTTGGATACGTTTCGCAAATGGAATTTATATAACAACCCAGGAGAAGTTGGACCATCCATTTTTACAGCCTGGTGGGATAGTCTGGAAGTTTGTATGTACGGCGATGAATTTGCACAAAGCCAATTGCCAATGCCTGCCATGAATGAAAGTACCATGCTGGAAGCACTTTTAAAAGACACGGCGTATGAGTTTGCAGATGATATTACAACAAAGCAAAAAGAAACCGTTACCGATGTAATTGCAAAAGCTTTTCGTAAAGCAATGCCGGTGTGGGAAGAAGCCCAAAAAACGAACAAACTCGAATGGGGCAAATTCCGCTCGGGCGGCTTTAATCATTTGCTGAAAATTCCGGCGTTTAGCAAAGCTGATGTATATGCCGGTGGCGGCTTGCACATCATCAATGCGTATATAAAAGAAAAATCGCACGGACCAAGCTGGCGCATGATTGTAGAGCTTACAGATGATATTAATGCGTATGGCGTTTATCCCGGCGGACAAAGCGGAAACCCGGGCAGCCAGTTTTATGATAACGGAGTTACCAAATGGATAACAGACCAATATTATAAACTGCAGATATTACAGAAAGAAGATTTTGCAGGCAGTAATTACAAAGGAAAAATTACATTTCATGACAACTAACAAATTCATCATCGCTATACTGTTAACGGCTTTGCTTGGCTTTGCATTCCCGCTTTATTTTTGGTGGTGGAGCTTTGCCATAACATCTTTTTTAGTTGCTTTTATATTGAGACAATCGCCCGGAAAGTCTTTCCTGGCGGGCTTTACAGCCATTGCTTTGTTATGGTTGTTGCAAGCTTTGCTGTTAGATGCAGCCAATGAACATTTACTGTCGGGCAAAGTGGCATTGCTATTGCCTTTTGGTGGTTCCGGTTTTGCGTTGCTGATTACAACAGCTGTTATCGGCGGTTTGGTTTCTGGAATGGCGGCGTTGACAGGAAGTTATGCGGTTTGGAAAAGATGATGTGAAGATTGAACACGGATGATATGGATTGAAAGCACGGATTGTTAAGATTTTTTATCGTGTAAAATCATTTTTAACCGTGTAAAAAAAACTGTGTTATCCGTGTTCGATTGTATTTGTTTCATTATTTTCAGAACGTACAAGTGAGTGACACAACAGACGATGAACCGGAGTTACTGTAGCTGGTAACATAAAACTACTTTTGCTGTATTAACCTGATTGCATTGAATGAAAAGATATAAATACTGTTTTTCTGTAACCTTGCTCCTTTTGGTTTCTTTCTCTCTTTTTGCACAAAAAATAAGCGGTCGTATTACAGGCGAACTTGGACAAACTCTCCCCTTTTCTTCGGTTCTTGTGAAAGGTACAACACAAGGCGTTTCTGCCAATGCGGATGGTTATTATTCGATTGATGTTGCACCGGGAAAATATACGTTGGTGGCGCAGCACGTTGGTTATATGTCGAGCGAACTGGAAGTTTCTGTTACGGCAAATAATGCAACCATCAACTTTAATTTGCCTTTGCAGCAATACAATGTAAATAATGTAATTGTAAAATCGGGCGGCAAAAATCCGGCGTACGAAATCATCAGGAACGCAATAAAAAAACGACCTTCTTATGAGCATGAAATAAAAGCTTTGCAATGTGATGTTTATATAAAAGGCAGGCTGCAATTGGAAAGTTTTCCCAAGCGCGTATTAGGACAAAAAGTTGAATTACCGGGATTGGATACAGCGCAAAATCAAACGCTTTTTCTTTCTGAAACCAATGCCAAATGGTCGGTAGAAGCGCCGAATAAAGAAAAGGTAGAAGTATTATCAACACGGGTGAGTGGCAGTACAAATGGTTACGGATTGAGCTACCCGCAGATTATTTCATTTTATAGTAACAATATTAAGATTGGCGATAACCTGAACCCGCGTGGTTTTGTGTCGCCGATTGCCGATGGCGCGCTTTCTTTTTATGATTATAAATTAGACGGAACTTTTTATGATAACGGCTTGCTGGTTAATCATATCCGCGTGATTCCGAAACGCACATTTGAGCCTGTATTTGCCGGTTATATCAATATTATTGAAGATAGCTGGCGCATTTATAGTGTTGAACTAAGCGTTCAGAAAGACGAGCAAATGCAGTATTTAGACAGGTTGAAAATTGACCAGATTTATACGCAGGTTGATAGTGTTTGGCTCGTAAAACAGCAAGTGATTTATCCATCGTTTAACCTGTTTGGCTTTTCGGGTTATGGCAATTTTGTGCAGGTGTACAGCAACTTTAACCTGCATCCTGAATTTGCTAAAAACTTCTTCAATAACGTTATTATCAAATATCCTGACAGTGCCACAAAGCAGCCGGTTTCTTTTTGGGACAGCACACGCCCATTGCCTTTGCAGCCGATTGAAATTGCTGATTATAAACGAAAAGACAGCTTGGAAATCATCAGGCAAAATCCGCATTATTTAGATTCGATTGATCATATTAAGAACAAGCCGAAACTTATTCCGCTGGTTGTGTTCGGACAAACATTTACCGATACCAAACGAAAGACAGATTATTTTGTTGATGCGTTAATCAATACTATTTCTTACAACACGGTGGAAGGCGCAAACCTTATTTTGTCGCCCGATATAACAAAGCGATGGACAAAGAACCGGCAGTCGCTTTTTATAAGCCCGACAATACGTTACGGCTTTCATAATCATCATTTCAATTCACACCTGACTGCCATTTATACGTATGGAAAAAAGTACCAGACATCGTGGTATATATCGGGTGGAAAACGGGTTTTCCAGGTTAATAATAATCAGCCAATTACCGCTTTCAGCAATGCAATCAGCACGTTGTTGTTTACCAGCAATTACATAAAAATTTATGAAGCTCCGTTTGGCAGAGTTTCATTTACCAAAGAAATTCCCGGTGGCATTTCGGTAACCGCTTATGGCGAATACCAGGACAGAATGCCGTTGGAAAATACAACCGGCTGGGCTATTTCTTATACTAAAGACAGAGCGTTTGGTCCTAATTATCCTACAGAAATAACAGATCATAATTTTCCACGTCACCAGGCAGCCGTTGCTTCGGTAAGCGTAGGCTGGCAGCCGGGCGCCAAATACATAGAATTTCCCAATCGTATTGTCAATATGGGTTCTTCGTATCCAACATTCACGGCCACGTTTACGCAAGGTTTGCCTCATTTATTTGGCAGTGATGTGAATTATAACAAATGGACATTTAATGTAAAAGATGATATTGATTTGAAGCTGGCAGGTCGTTTCAGTTATAACATAACGACTGGTGGTTTTATCAATCAGAAACAACTTTTCACGCCCGATTACCAGCATTATTATGGCAACCGCAGCGTATTGGTAACTGATTATTTAAGCACGTTTTTACAAGCTCGTTTTTATGCGCTAAGCAATACGGCTGATTTTTATACAGAAGCGCACGCAGAATATCATTTGAACGGTTTATTAACCAATAAAATTCCGTTGCTTAAAAAATGGAACTGGTTTTTTGTGGTGGGCGGCAATACATTGTTATATAAAAACAGGCAATACGCAGAATATTATTTTTCGATAGAAAATATATTAAAAGTTTTTCGGGTTGATTTTATTCAAACGTATAATCCGCAAGGCAGTAACACGAGCGGCATTTGTGTTTCGGCAGTCGGATTATTATCAAATAAAAAGGAAGATTAATTCTTCTTTACTTTCACAACATGAAATCTTTCTTTTTCACATTCCTGTTTTGTCTTTTGTTCTTTACACAAAGCTGCAAAGACGAATATCCGAAAGCCGAGAATGCGTTTGATGCCGGGCGCGAATTTATTGACGGCTGCCTGAAGGGAGATTTTGAAAAAGCACAATCGTACATGCTTCGTAATGAAGAAAACGATAAAGATTTTGAAAAACTAAAAAACAATTACAGGCATAAAAGCAACGACGATAAAGTGCAATATCAAGGTGCATCCATTAATATTTTGGAAGAAGATACCATCAGCGATTCGGTTCATGTTATCAACTATCAAAATTCATTTGATAAGATTGGTCGCAAAGTAAAAGTTGTTCAGACCGGGAACGGCTGGCTGGTAGATTTGTCTTATACTTTGAATGGTAATTTATAAATCAGCCTCCGGTTTCGCCGAGATGCTTACCTTTGCTCGCTTAAAATCGAAAAAGCAATATCTGACAATCATCTAAAATTATTTTTAAACGTGATACCGACAAATGTAATTCATCCCTGGCATGGAGTAAGTTATGGTGAAAACGCACCTGAAGTTGTAAATGCGATTATCGAGATTCCGCAAGGTTCGCGCGCCAAGTACGAGATAGACAAGCCATCGGGTTTACTAAAATTAGACCGTGTTATTTATTCTTCTTTTTATTACCCGGCCAACTATGGCTTTATTCCGCGCACGTATGGCGATGACAAAGATCCGCTGGATATCCTTGTGCTGTCGCTCATCAGCATACAGCCTATGTGTTTGGTAGAAGCCAAAGTAATTGGTGTGATGCAGATGATGGATGGCGGCGAAGCTGACGACAAAATTATCGCTGTAGCAGCCCATGATCCGTCAATTAATTATTACAATAATATCGAAGAATTACCCAAACATTTCTTTAGCGAAATGCGGCACTTTTTTGAAGAGTATAAAACACTCGAAAACAAAAGTGTAAAAGTGGAAGAGTTTGGCGATAAAGCCAGGGCGCTGCAGATTGTAAGAGATGCTATGGATTTATACAAAACAACTTTTACCGATAAGGCGTAATCAATACATTTTAAATTCAAAATAATCTTTTCGCTTAACCGATTGAGATTTATTTTTGTTGAAAATTAAAGACTGACATGGAATCAAGAACATCTTCATCAAAGTACTGGCTGTTGTGTTTTATCTGGTTAGCCATCCTGATTATTATGTTGTGCGACATTGGTGGTTTCACACGTAAATTTTTCTGGCTGGCATTGCCCGGCACTGTTACTTATTTCAGTAAGGCTATGAACCTGATGTAAGAAGTTGCTAATTAATTTATAATAAAAAGGCTTTGCATAATAAATTATGCAAAGCCTTTTTACAAAGCGACGCATTGAGCTGATATATGAATACATATTTTAGTATGCTCTCGCAAACAAGACTCTTTCCTTCGATGGATTTCCTGTCAAAATACATTTTCCTTCTTCAGGCTTATTATGTAGTGGAATGCAACGAATGGTTGCTTTTGTGAGTTCTTTTATTTTTTCTTCTGTGTCTGCGGTGCCATCCCAATGCGCGTACACGAAACCGGTTTTGTTATCCAGAACATCAACAAATTCGTCCCAGCTAGTCACTTCTGTAATGTGCGCATCCCGAAAAGCTTTCGCTTTTTCAAACATATTTTGCTGAATAGTATGGAGCAAAGTTTTGATTGAACCGGCCAAACCAGGCAAAGGATAACTTTTCTTCTCCTTTGTATCGCGGCGAGCCACTTCGGCAACTCCGTTTTCCAAATCTCTGGCGCCGATAGCAATGCGAACCGGAACGCCTTTCATTTCATAATCGGCAAACTTCCAGCCCGGGCGATTGTTATCATTATCATCATATTTAACCGAAATGCCTTCTTTCTTTAAAGCCGGAATTAATTCTTCTTTTACTTTGGCATCAATCGCCGCTTTTTGTTCTTCCCCTTTATAAATCGGAACAATGACAACCTGCAAAGGCGCAATTTTTGGCGGCAGAATTAGGCCGCTGTCATCGCTGTGAACCATTACCAAACCGCCGATCAAACGTGTGCTTACGCCCCAGCTTGTTGCCCACACATAATCCAGTTTATTGTTTTTATCGCTGAATTTTACATCAAACGCTTTTGCAAAATTTTGTCCTAAGAAATGAGATGTGCCAGCCTGTAACGCCTTGCCATCCTGCATCAGCGCTTCTATACAATACGTATCTTCTGCGCCGGCAAATCGTTCGCTTTCGGTTTTCACACCTTTTATTACCGGCATCGCCATATAATTTTCGGCAAAATCGGCATACACTTCCAGCATCTGGCGCGCTTCTGTAACAGCTTCTTCTTTTGTAGCGTGTGCGGTATGACCTTCCTGCCAAAGAAATTCGGCAGTGCGTAAAAACAGGCGTGTACGCATTTCCCAGCGAACTACGTTTGCCCATTGATTAATCAGCAACGGCAAATCACGGTAAGATTGAATCCAGGTTTTATATGTATTCCAGATAATGGCTTCGCTGGTTGGGCGAACAATGAGTTCTTCCTCCAGCTTGGCTTCCGGATCAACCATTAATTTGCCTTTCCTGTCAGGATCTGTTTTGAGGCGATAATGCGTTACAATAGCACATTCTTTGGCAAAACCTTCTGCATTTTTTTCTTCTGCCTCAAACAAACTTTTGGGCACAAACAGGGGAAAATAAGCATTGGTATGACCGGTATCTTTAAACATTTTGTCCAGCACATCGCGCATATTTTCCCATAACGTATAGCCATAAGGCTTTATCACCATACAGCCGCGAACAGCACTGTAATCGGCAAGTTGTCCTTTCAAAACCAGATCGTTATACCATTGGGAATAATCGGTAGCGCGGGACGTAATTTCTTTACTCATAATCTGCATTAAATACCGGCTGCAAACAAGGTTTACAGCTTAGCATTACTTTTGTATATTGTTAATTGCTTTTTTAAAAAGAGGAATAAAAGGGATGTTTTCCGGCTTTATCGGTGAAACCATTATATTCTTCTATAGTTGCTATTTTTTTAGGCAGCGCAAAAGTAGTAATTTAGTGTCTTAAAAGAAATTGAGGTTATGAATAAGAATGTATTGCCAATGATTGCACTGCTGGTTGTTTTTGCCGGTTGTTCTTCAGCATATAAACAAACCCAGACTCCGGACGATGTATATTATTCGCCGGGAAAAACGCAAGAGCAGTTAGCTGCCAAGCAAGATAAACGTTACGACAAATACGACCGTCGCCAGGATCGAAACTCAGATTATGATGATGATAATGATTCTTATCAAAGCTATACCGGTAACAGCGACGATAATTATCTGCGCATGAAAATTGCAAACCGCTACCAGTGGAGTTCGTTAGATGACGCTGATTACTGGTACAGTCCGAATTATGCGTATAACAATTATTATGGTTTTAATAGCTTTAACCCGTATGCGTTAAATAGTTGGGGGTTAAGTTATTACTACAGCCCGTTTGCCAGTATACAGCCTTATAGCTGGTTTAACAGTTATTATCCGTCTTATGGTTTTGGTTATGGCTACTCGCCTTCTTATGGTGGTTATTACGGACATAACAGTGGTTATGGTTATTATGGATATTCTCCGGTAAATGTAGTTGTTACTTCTAACAGAACGCGTACATCCCGCCCGTTATTAGGTGGCTATACCAATAACGTTTATAACAATTCGAACGGTTTACCGCAGAGCTAATAACGATGGTGGACGTTATGTTCCGGCAAATACCGGCAAACGGACGTTATAGCAATACCAACAATACATCGCGTTATAATAACAACAGCAATAACTCATATTCTGCACCAACCAGAACTTATACGCCTTCTTCTTCATCAGGCAGTTCAAGTAGCGGTGGAGGCAGCGTAAGCAGACCGGTTCGTCATTAATTACATTTCCCGTCTTTTTAAATACACAGCCAGCCAGCAACAGGCTGGCTGTTTTTTGAATACTTTCTAACTATGAAGAAATCCTTTGTTTCTGTGCTTTTTGTTTTTTATTCTCTTTAAAACTTTCGCCCAGGCGCCTGACGACATTTTAAAATACAGCCATTTTCAGCAACATGGCTCGGCACGCAGTATGGCTATTGGTGGTGCTATGGGTTCTTTGGGCGGAGATATAACAGCTATGTATGTAAATCCGGCCGGCTTGGGTTTATACAAGACTTCAGAAGTGGTAATTAGTCCGGGTTTTCAATTCAATAATAATAAAGCTGATTTTAGGGGAACCAATTTTTCGTCAAGTAAAACCGGGTTTGATTTAGGTCTTACAGGTGCTGTATTTGGCCTACAAAACGGTTACAGCCGTAACCGAAGCGAAGCTTTTGGTATTGCCGTTAATCAAACAGCTAATTTCAATAACATGATTACTTATAAAGGTCAAAATAATAGCAGCAGTTATTCCGAACAATTTGTGGAAGAAATTGCCAAAAACGGGTACAGTGAGAACGATTTATTAAGTACGCAATCGCCGGTTCCGTTCGGGAGTTCGCAGGCGTATCAAACGTATCTGGTAGATATAGTTACAGATTCTGCTTCCGGTCAAAACACAGTTAAAGGAGCGCCTGAGTATATTATTGATACAGGCGGCGTCTTGAACCAGCAAAGAACAGTGCGAACAACCGGCGGCATTTACGAAGTAGCTTTTAGTTATGCGGCAAATACCAACGATAAATTTTTATTATGGAATTACATTGGGCATTCCTATCGTTACTTACACCCGCAACAATTTTATAAAAGAAGAAGACGGCACCGGCAATACGGATAATGGTTTTGCTTATTCGGAATGGAACGATAAACTAAAGACAAATGGCTATGGTATTAATCTTAAGTTAGGATTGATGTTTAAGCCAACCGATTTTTGTCAGGATCGGATTTGCTCTTCACACGCCAACTTATTATACGCTTACCGATGAAGAAAGCAGCAATATGACGACAGCTTTAGAATCGCCCGTCCAAGTGCTCAGTTCTACAAGTGCAGATTTTACGGATGGTGGCGTTTGGCAGTATCAAGTACATTACTTTCACGCCCTGGCGTTTTATTGCCAGCGGCTCTTATGTCTTCCGTGAAGCCAAAGATGTGCATCAACAAAGAGGCTTTATTACGGCAGATGCCGAATATGTTACTTATCCTTCGTCGTCATACAGAAGCGATGGACAATTAGCCGATGGTAGCGAAGACACATATTATGCAAACGTAAAAAGCGTTATTAAAGACTATTATAAAAGTGCTTTTAATTTCAGGCTGGGCGGTGAGTTAAAGTTTAATACAATTGCGGTAAGATTAGGTGGTGCTTATTATGGCAATCCGTATCGCGATGCAGAACTATCATCGAACATTACACAAAATCAGTGGTGGTTTGGGTTATCGTAACAAAGGCATTTTTTATAGATTTGGGCTACGCGCAGGTTATTAATAAAGATGTCAATTTTCCGTATCGCTTACAAGATAAATCCAACACATTTGCTACGTATAAAAAACAATCGCGGCAGTGCAATGCTAACTGTTGGTTTTAAGTTATAAATCATTCTCTTCATTACTTAAAATCCTGCTTATATTTTATGAGCAGGATTTTTTATTTTGATGATAACCATGCAACTGATTTGTTTTATATACTGATCAAAAAAGGTATAATAGTTGACGCTGATTTACTATCTTTTCAAACGCAATACCATAAAAACATGTATATTATTTTAGGTGCAAATGGTCATGTTGGTTCTGCTTTAGCAGAAACATTATTAAAACAAAAAGAAAAGGTTACTGTAATCATTCACAATCCTGAAACGGAAAAAGACTGGAAAGAAAAAGGTGCCGAAGTAGCCATTACAGATGTATATAATACAGAAGCATTACGCGATGTTTTCCGTAAAGGAAAGCGACTCTTTTTATTAAATCCGCCTGCCAATCCTTCCACCGATACGGTAACGGAAGAACACAAAACATTAGATTCGATTTTACAAGCGATTGATGGTTCCGGTTTGGAAAAAATAGTAGCCGAATCTACCTACGGCGCACAGCCCGGCGAAGGACTTGGCGACTTAGGTGTTTTGTATGATATGGAACAGGCGTTAGCTAAAAAATCAATTCCGTCAACCATTATTCGCGCTGCATATTATATGAGCAACTGGGATGCATCTTTAGCAACAGCACAAAAAGAAGGCGTGGTTCATACCTTATATCCGATCAATATAAAATTGCCCATGGTTGCACCGCACGATATTGGTCAGTTGGCTGCTAAACTTATTACAGAACCGGCACAAAAAACCGGCTTGCATTACATGGAAGGTCCTTCCAAATATTCTTCGGCTGATGTGGCGGCTGCGTTTTCTAAAGCCTTACAAAAGCCTGTAAAAGCAGTAGAAACGCCGAAAGACCAATGGTTATCTGTACTACAAACAATGGGGTTTTCAGAGAAGGCTGCAAAGTCTATGGCAGACATGACAGACACTACCATAAAAGATATTACATCAAAAGGAGATGAAAAATCAGATGCAACGGATCGTGGCAATATAACTCTTGAAGCGTACATTCAGGGATTGGTTGACAAACAGAAAAAAGAAAATAAATAATCGTTTTAAGTAGCTATCAATCCTTCACAGGAAATCGTGCGTTTGGCTCTGTTACTTTCCTCTGCCAGTTCGATCAGCTTAATCACATTAGCAGCTTGTTCAGGCTTTATTGGGAAAGAAATTTTATGAATGATTGCGTTATACAAATCATCATAAAACAAACCATAATCGCCCTGTTCAGAAGGCACTGTTTCCCTGATAATTTTTCCATCTATTTCAGTATGCAGCAAACCATATAAATCGCTTGGTTCTTTCCCTAAATCTTCTATTGGCATTTCTCCGGCGCGAAGCTTGGCTTCCTGCGGATCTTCGCCGCTTTTTATAAATGAACCTTTTGTGCCATGAACTAAATAACGCGGTCCCGGCTCGCGCACCAGCATTCCGGCTTTTAAGGTGACTTGCAGAAGGCCATAATCTAATCTCACATCAAACCAATCAGTTGCTTTTGCATGAGGACGTTGCATACGAATATCAGCCGTTATCCATTTAGGCAAGCCAAATAAAGTAAGTGTCTGATCTATAATATGCGCGCCCAAATCATACAAAATACCACTGCCGGGAATTGGCTTTTCGCGCCACGCATTGGGACGTTCTTCCGCGCGATACCGGTCGTAATGCGCTTCGAAAGTATGTATATCGCCAAGTATATTTTTATCAAGAATTTTTTTGATGGTAAGATAATCCGATACATATCGGCGGTTATGATAAACAGCCAATACAAGTTTTTTTTGCTCAGCCAGATTTGCCAGTTGCCATGCTTCGCGGCTGTGTATGGTAAATGGTTTTTCTACTACTACGTGAATGCCTTTTTCCAACGCTTGTAACGTGTATGGATAATGCGTATCGTTAGGCGTTGTAATAACAATAACGTCAATATCTTTTTGCAGCAAATCATCAAAATTATTTACCACTTCCGCATTTGGAAACACTGCTTTGGACTCTTGTTTATGTCTTTCCAAAACATGAGTTACTTCATAATGCGGCGATCCTTTTAAGAACGGCGCATGAAATACTTTTGCCGAAATTCCCCATCCAACCAGGCCGACTTTTATTTTCGTAACCATCATAATTTTATTAGCAGAAAATAAAGATATGTGATAGTATCTTCATGCCGTTACTATGCACAACTTTTTACAACAACTGATAGAAAATTTACAGCAAACCAGCTTGCTTGAATTTATTGGTGTGATAGCCGGTATTGCCAGCGTGTGGTTTTCGCGCAAAGAAAATATTCTCGTATACCCGGTTGGTTTAATCAACACCATTATCTTCATTTTTATCAGTATAGAAGGCAGTTTATACGGGGAAGCCAGCGTGAATTTATATTATACCATCATGAGCATTTATGGCTGGATATTATGGAGCAAGCGCAACGAAAAACAGGAGATTATTTTGCAAATAACATACAGTAATAAAAGAGAATGGTTGTACCAGCTTCTCTTTTTTCTTGGCTTTTATATCGGTATTTATGTCGCACTTATTTATTTGAAAAATGTATTCTATTCCAATACCATTCCTTTGGCAGATGCGTTTGCATCAGCAACAGCTTACACAGGTATGTGGCTGATGGCAAAAAAGAAAGTAGAAAGCTGGATTTGGTGGATAGCTACCAACATAGCTTCCATTCCTTTATACTATATAAAAGGTTATGCGTTTACAAGTCTTCAATACATTGTATTGTTGATATTGGCAGTCGCCGGTTTATTATCTTGGATGCAAAAGACAAAGCAGCACAAAGCCGAAGAAGTTGTTTATGCAAGAGATTAAAAAGGTAGTTGTTATCGGGCCGGAAAGCACAGGCAAGAGTACGCTGTGTACCTTGCTGGCACAGCATTTCAATACCATTTGGTGTCCCGAATTTGCGCGTGAATTTTTGCTTGCCAACGGCACCAATTATACATTCGAAACATTAGAAGAAATCGGCAAAGGTCAACTGGCATTAGAAGAGAAGATGACATCAGACGTCAGACGTCTGATGTCTGATTTAAAAAATGAAAAATCAAATATTTCACATCTTACCTCTCCCCTTTCACCACTTCTCTTTATTGATACCGATATGTATGTAATGAAAGTCTGGTGCGAGTATGTATTTGGCAAATGCCATCAATTTATTTTGGATGAAATTGCACACCGCAAATACGATTTGTATTTGCTTTGTAATACAGATATTGAATGGGTAAAAGATGAACTTCGCGAATATCCTGATGAAAAAATCCGGCTTGAATTATTTCATATCTATAAAGATATTTTGATAAATCAAAACGTGCCTTGGATAGAATTAAAAGGTGATTATAATATGCGTTTGCAAACCGCTGTTAAAGCGGTAAATCAATACATTTAAATAGCCACCGACTTAAGTCGGTGGCTAATGTCGGTGGCTATTTTATTTATACCATGTTACTGTCGCGCTCTTTACATCTCTTGAATTGCCGCCGATACGAATGATAAATTCACCTGGTTCCCAGCTATATTTCAGGTCGCTGTTATAAAAGCTTAAGTCTTTTGGTGTAATGGTAAATGTTACCTGTTTACTTTCGCCTGCATTCAGCATAATTTTCTGAAATCCTTTTAAATCTTCAACGGCTCTGGTAACTGAAGCCACCAGATCACTGATATATAATTGAACCGTTTCTTCGCCCGCGATATTACTTGTATTGGTAACAGTTACTGAAGCTTTTAATGTTCCGTTTCCGCTAACTGTTGTTTTGTCTAAGTTCACATCACTATAAGTAAATTGACTATAACTTAATCCATAACCAAACGGGTATAACGGATCGTTAGATGCATCTAAATAATCAGATTTGAATTTGGGTGAATCGCCTTCATGAAAAGGTCTTCCGGTATTTTTATGATTGTAATAAATCGGAATCTGGCCAACGTTTCTCGGAAAGCTCATCGTTATTTTTCCGGAAGGATTGTAGTTGCCAAACAAAACATCAGCCACTGCATTGCCGGCTTCCGTTCCGGGAAACCAGGCTTCTAAAATAGCAGGCACATTTTTATCTTCCCAGGTTAATGTCATGGGTCTGCCACTCATCAATACAAGCACAACAGGTTTTCCCGTTGCGATTAAAGCTTCTAATAATTTACGTTGACTTGGCTGTAAAGAAATGTCTGTCATACTGCTCGATTCGCCCGTCATATCAGCAGCTTCACCAAGTACAGCAACTGTTACATCGGTGTTCTTTGCAAGATTTACAGCTTCGTCTAACATTTCCTGCGGGCTGCGTTTGTCAATGTCTATCTCAGTTCCAAACGCATTCACACGTTTGGCAAAAGCTGTATCATCAGAAAGATTAGCGCCTTTTGCGTATAAAATATTTACACCGTTTCCACCAACATTTTTCAAACCGGTAGCCATATCAACCGACTTTGTATAATCGCCGGATACCGACCATGTTCCCAGCATATTGCGCTGGCTTTCTGCCAATGGTCCAACCAAGGCAATCGTACCACTTTTTTTGAGTGGCAAAACATTGTTTGCGTTCTTTAATAACACACAACTGTGCGCAGCTATATTCCTTGCAGCTGCGCGGTTTTCTGGTGTCAATACATCTTTGGCGGAGCGGCTTTCATCCATATATTTATAAGGATTATCAAACAAACCCATTTTGTATTTTGCTTCAAGTATGCGGCGACAGGCAGCATCAATTTGTTGTTGTGTAACCTTGCTTTCCTGTAACGATTTTTTTAAGGTTGAAAGAAAACCTTCACTCACCATATCCTGATCGAGTCCTGCTTGTAAAGCCAAAGCAGATACCGTTTGCAAATCGCCCAAACCATGATTTATCATCTCGCTTACAGCCGTATAATCCGACACTACAAAACCTTTGAAACCCCATTGTTTGCGAAGCAAATCAGTAAGCAACCATTTATTAGCTGTAGCCGGAATACCATCTATTTCATTAAACGAACTCATCACACTGCCAACACCGGCATCAATAGCAGCTTTATACGGTGGCAAATAATATTCATACATTTTAATGCGGCTCATATCAACCGTATTGTAATCTCTGCCTGCTTCGGCTGCGCCATACAAAGCAAAATGCTTTACACAAGCCATTAGTTTATTTACACTATCATAATTCTTTCCCTGGTAACCGCGCACCATCGCAGCCGCTATCTTACTTCCGAGATATGGATCTTCACCGCTGCCTTCTGCAACGCGCCCCCAACGCGGATCGCGGGCAATATCAACCATCGGCGAATAGGCCCAGTTTAAACCTTCAGCAGTCGCTTCTTTGGCAGCAATGGCAGCGCTTTGTTCAATCAATGTTGTGTCCCAACTGGCTGCCAAACCAAGTGGTATCGGGAAGATGGTGCGATGACCATGAATAACATCAAGTCCAAAGAAAAGCGGAATGTGTAAGCGCGAATTATTAACCGCAATTTCCTGTGCTTTGCGAACCGTAGCGGCGCCGGTTATTCCAAATAAACCTCCTACCGCACCACTGCGGATTTTGGTATCTACATCGCTGCTGACAACCGAACCGGTAACCGCGCCGCCGGGCGTTACTAAGTTTAACTGACCAATTTTTTCATCTACAGTCATCTTGCTCATCAGGTTGCTGATGTAAGCGTTCATCTTTGTATCTGATGCTGTGGTTTTGGTTTGGGAGAATGATTTGATAACAATAAAGCATAGCAATAAGAAGCAAGCGTTTTTGATTTTCATATACAAACAATTCGTAGGCAAATGTAGTGACCTTACAAACAAAGAAAGCAGCGATTGTTAATCTCTGCTTTCAGTTATTTTATTTTGAGTAGAAGCTGAATTTATAATGATGTTTGATTGCTTCTTCCTTCACTTTTTCAAAAATCATACAAGACTTTGTTTTGATGATGACACCAATAATTAAGCATATTGCTCTTTCTCAACCGGCTCAATCCAGGCATCACTTTCTCTTAGCAATTTGATGAGTTCTTCAACAGCGATAGCACTATCAACATTGCGTTTTACCACATCTTTACCACGATACAAAGTAATCTTTCCAACACCACTGCCAACATACCCGAAATCAGCGTCTGCCATCTCGCCGGGTCCGTTTACAATACAACCCATGATCGCAATTTTTACACCTTTTAAGTGGTTGGTAACCGAGCGGATTTTTGCGGTGGTTTCCTGCAAATCAAATAAGGTTCGGCCGCAGGAAGGACAGGAAATATATTCGGTTTTAGAAATGCGCGTACGTGTTGCCTGCAAGATGTTGAAAGCTGTATTGTTGATGAATTGCTCAACCGTTGCATTGTTTACATAATTGCGTCCGTTGGCATTGCTGTTTTGAGATTGTTTGTAACTTTCAGTCGTCATACCAAGACAAATACCATCGCCAAAACCATCGAGCAATAAAGCGCCGCATTCGGTTGCATAATGAATCAAATGTTCATCGGCTGTTTGCCAGTAACTATCGCAAATAAGTACAACCGGGTTTTGAATGTTCCGGTTCTGCAATTCCATAAACATGCGTCTCACATTCAGCATCGCATGTTTTGCCGTGCTGCTTACACAAAGCACAACATTTGGTTTGTTAGCAATCGCATCTAAGTAAGTAAAATCGTTGATTGTTGTTTCATCGCTAAAGCAATCAATCATAACAAAATTAATGTCATTGCTAACCAATTTTGCATCTGCAAAACCACTATCCTGGTATATCGGGAAATACTTGGTTTTATCTTCTGCTTCCAGCCAGGTTGCCGGGTAAACAATGACTTTTAATGTGCCTGGCAAAGCAAAATTGAGCAACTGGTGACCGGTAAAAATATAATCAGCCGCGGCATCGCTGATATTCCATTTATCGGTTACATAATTATACGTATAACCAACGCTTTGCAAATGGGCTGGTGTGATGTTTTCAATCTTACTCAAATCGGCAATCACTACGGGAACATGCGAGCCGCCAATATTATCAACAGCAAATGTTTCGCGGCGTTTGTAAGTAAAGGGTGAATATTTAAGTTGATAATTATTTGTTTCCTGACTCTTGTCGCTTAAATCTTGAATCTTGTCTCTTAAATATTGTCTCTTAAATTCCGAATCTTCTTCCTTGTCTCTTGAAGCATCATATCGTTTCACCAAATCTTTACAAACCGGAATCTCAAATTCGGGGTCTTCAGTTAAGCTAACGCGAATGGTATCACCAATGCCGTCTTCTAACAAAGTACCAATACCGGCAGCACTTTTTACGCGGCCGTCTTCGCCATCACCGGCTTCGGTAACACCCAAATGCAATGGGTAACATTCGCCAAATTCAGATTCCATTTGTTGGATGAGTAAACGATATGCCTGAACCATTACCTGCGGATTGCTTGCCTTCATGCTTAGCACGATGTTGTGATAACTTTCGTATCGCGCAATGCGAAGAAACTCCATTGCACTTTCAACCATTCCCATTGGCGTATCGCCGTAACGGCTCATGATTCTATCGCTTAAACTACCGTGATTGGTGCCAATACGCATTGCCGTTCCATATTGTTTGCAAATACTGATTAACGGCGTAAAACGTTGCTGAATGCGTTCAATTTCTTCTGCATAATCAGCATCGGTATATTCAATCAATTCAAATTTTTTCTTATCAATATAATTGCCCGGATTGATGCGAACTTTTTCTACAATACGAGCCGCAATTTCGGCAGCGTTTGGCGTAAAATGAATGTCGGCAACTAAAGGCGTGTTATAACCGCGGCTGCGCAATTCGTTTTTTATATTGAGTAAATTCTCAGCTTCTTTTTTACTTGGCGCTGTTATGCGCACCAGTTCAGAACCGGCTTCAATACAACGGATACTTTGCTCAACGGTAGCTTTTGTATCCATTGTATCGGTTGTGGTCATGGTTTGCAGGCGAATAGGATGAAAGTTGCCCAATAACAAATCACCAATCTTTACTTCGCGGGTTTTGAGCCTGCTATATGCGGTAAGAGAATTACAATACAATTGCATAAAATAAAATACGCCGGTTTGTATAACGACGGTTTCTTAATTGAAGTAACAAAGGTGCGAAATAATTGGAAGATGTTGTGTTAAGTAGCTGTTTGCCTTCAGAAAATCGTATTGTTTTACTTCGGGATAAATGATAACGCACTGAAACAGATTCTTTCTCAGGTTATGAATTTATTTTTTTGTAAGAATTGGATTGATAGGAGTTTACCCTGTATTTTTACTTGCCGCCCGTTCAAACGGGAGCAACCAAAAACATGTCCGGCAAACCGTATAGCAATGCTTCTACCTATCATAATATTCATAAAGTAAAAAAGCTCTATGAAGAACTGAAAGAACAGATACGGCTTTCGCATCCGTCTTTGTCGCTTCAGGAAAAGTGGTTCGCTCAAATGCATTCTCTCAAGCAATATTCTTTTCATAACTCGGTTTGTGTTTTCTTATGGGATGTTGTTTCTAACCGTTTTCTGATTGCGATTGATGAGAGAAATGTATTGCAGTATGATATGTCGTTATACACTGCCGAAAATGGAGTTGATTTCTCGTTAGCCAATTTTCATCCCGCTTATATTCATGCCATTCAACTGATGAATCAATGCATTATGGTGCAATTAAATTTGAATCCGCATATACCGGTAGATAAAATAAGTGCCAGCTTTGATGCGCTATACCGGGTAAAAGACGGAAATTATCTGCATATGGTGCAGCAAATTGTGCCTGTGGAAACAGACAGCAACGGAAAGCCTTTTCTCTTTTTAAGCTATGTTCGCGATGTTACGCATCTGAAAAAACAGCCTTCGTCGTCATTAGTTTTTACAACACCAGACGAAAGCAAACTCTGGAAATATTGCTTTCAAAAAAATGAACTCGAAGTGGTAATGCCTTTTACGACGCAGGAAAAGAAAATATTATTGCTGTTAAGCGAAGGAAAACAAACCCGGCAAATAGCAGATATGCTTTCGGTAAGCCGGCATACCATTGATACACACCGACGAAATATGCTTGCCAAAACATCGTGCATAGATAGTACAGCGTTAATTGTTTACTGCCACATGATTGGTTTAATTTAGAAAAAGTAAACCGGATGCATCAAATCATTTTTATATACTCAATTTGAGTATTGCGCAGCGTTTTCTGCTTACCTACTTTTACGCCCAACAAAAAGAATATTTTTCGATTAGTCGAAAATTGTAACTTTTATAAGTTATCCTTCCTAAGCATTTTGTATCTTGACCCTAATCCTTAATAACTTCTTTCTTTACAAATCATTTTTGGGAAATACAATATCATCAGAAAGATTATTCTTTCTATTTTCTTCAAATAGTCTGGCTATTAATGATAATAAAACAACTGATTTCTATGAGATGATTTTTCTGGAAAACAAAACAAAAGAAATCCATTTTACAAATTCTGATTTTACAATTTCCAGCGCAATTTTGTGTATAACTAATTACTAATTTACTTAGCATATCAGGTAACTTTGCACTTCAAACAAAAGTTGTGAGTGATCGTTTAACGGAGAAATTACAGATATTATCAGATGCTGCGAAATACGATGTCAGTTGCGCTTCGAGTGGAAGCAACAGAAAGAATACAAATAAAGGTTTGGGCGATACCGGCATGGGCATTTGTCACGCTTATACCGAAGACGGACGTTGCGTTTCCTTATTAAAAATATTGCTTACCAATCACTGCATTTTCGATTGTGCGTATTGTGTAAGCCGGAAAAGCAACGATATAAAACGCGCGGCTTTTACCGTGCAGGAAGTGGTTGATTTAACCATTAATTTTTATCGCAGAAATTATATTGAAGGTCTCTTTCTCAGCTCAGGCATTTTTAAGAATGCCGATTATACAATGGAACGCTTGGTTCGTATTGCAAAGCAACTTCGCACAGAGCATAATTTCAACGGGTATATTCACCTGAAAGCCATTCCCGGCGCAAGCGATGATTTAATGAAACAAGCCGGTTTATATGCCGACCGTCTGAGTGTAAATGTTGAAATGCCAACGGAACAAAGTCTTGCCTTATTAGCGCCTGATAAAAAGCGCGAAGACATGATAAAGCCAATGCGTTTTTTAAAGAATGAAATCATTCAATACAAAGAAGACAAGCAGCTTTATAAACACACACCAATTTTTGCGCCCGCCGGGCAAAGCACGCAAATGGTTATTGGCGCTACGCCTGAAAACGATTTTCAGATTTTGCATCTTGCCAATGGCTTTTATAAAAAGATGAATTTAAAACGCGTGTATTATTCCGGTTATGTTCCTGTCAGCAACGATAATCGTTTGCCTGCCATCGGAACGCCGGTGCCGATGATACGCGAAAACAGGTTGTATCAAGCCGATTGGTTATTGCGTTTTTATGGGTTTGATGTACGCGAAATTGTTGACGTTGATAATCCGCTTCTCGATTTGGATATTGACCCGAAACTTGGCTGGGCGTTACGCAATCTTCACTTGTTTCCGGTTGATATTAACAAAGCCGATGAAGCTTTAATTATGCGCGTGCCCGGCATCGGCGTGGCTTCTGCCAGAAAAATTACAGGCGCCAGGAAGTTTGCTACGCTGAGTTGGGAACATTTAAAAAAGATTGGAATTGCTTATAATAAAGCGAAGTATTTTATTACTTGCAAAAGCACCGATTTTATTATGCGCGATTATTCTGCCATGCAAATAAAAAAACAAATTGTAGCAATACAAAACAGTAAATACGCAGCTAATTTTTCACCACAACTGAAGATATTTTAATCATGCAGCTTGTTGTATATGACGGCACATTTGCCGGTTTTTTAACCGCCGTTTTTGAAGTGTATGAATATAAATTCAGCGAGGCAAAAGTGGTAAAGCAAAGCCTTTATCATGCGTCTGTATTCGGGCAGGATCATGTTGCAGAAACGAATAACAACAAGGCGTTGCGCGTGTGGAAAGGCTTATTGCAATACACTACAAAAGAAGCTGCCGAAAGCTTGTATCATACCTGGCTGAGCGAGATTGTAAACATTGAAAAATACTTACTGCAATACATTCAATATTTGTTTGCAAAAAAGCAATCGGTAGACATAGATTTTAGTAATGAAGCCGTGTTGAAGATTTCGCAGATAACAAAAAAAGTTCATCGCGAGCGACACAGAATGGAAGCGTTTGTCCGTTTTCAACTTACCAAAGATGGATTATATTATGCCGTAATAGAACCCGATTTTAATGTGATTCCATTGCTGGTTGATCACTTTAAAAATCGTTATGCCGACCAGCGTTGGCTGATCTATGATGGCAAGCGCCGCTACGGTATTTATTATGATCTGGAAACGGTTGAAAATATCACGTTATCTTTTGCAGATGAAGTAACATCATCCAATATTCAACTGGTTTTCGATGAGCAGGAACCTTTATATCAATCGTTATGGCAACAGTATTTCAGCAGCGTGAATATTAAGGCAAGAAAAAATACAAAACTTCATGTTCAGCACATGCCGAAACGATATTGGAAATATTTACCCGAAAAGAAAAGCTAATCGGATTTTATGCGATTTTCCCGATTAATCTAACTCATCTTACACAACTTATTCATTTGATACTTTAGCAATAATCAAATAAATCCACACAATCTTATAAAATCCTGTTTATACCTATACTGGAAATGAATATTTTCGCTCATAAATCAATCGTCATGTTGCAAAAAAAATATGCCGCAACCGGCTGGCTATTAGTATTCATCGTATTTATTACGTCCTGTAAATCATCCGTTCCCGAACAAACGAAATACATTCCGAAAGATGCTTCGCTTGTGTTGAGCATCAATCCAAAAAAATTAAAAGATAAACTTGACGATAGCAAAGTAAGTCTCGATTCTATCATACGTTCGGCTATGAGTGCCGACACTTCAATGATGATAACAGCAGACGATATTGCCAATTCGGGCATTGATGTTACCAAAGATGTGTACTTTTTTGTAAATCAAAGCGGCAGCATGATGACGGGTTCTTCCGTTACCACCGGCTTTGTGGCGGCGATGGGCAAGACAGCTGCTTTTGAAGATTTTCTGAAAAAGAAAATGCCATCGGCACAAATAAAAAAAGAAAACAGCTACAGTTATGCGATGCTGAAAAATGGTATGATTGCCGGCTGGAACGATGATGTGGTTCTGGTTGATAATGTAATTGGTTACAACATGCAAACCGGCGAACAGACTGGCACAGCCGATGCCGCACATCAACAACTCACCACGTTGTTTAACCAGAAAGAAGATGCGTCTCTGGCATCGCTGAAACAATTTAAAGATGCAGCAACCGATAAGGCTGATATGTTGTTCTGGTCAAACTCTAACGGCGCTTTAGCTTCCATCCCGATGGTTGGTATGAGCAAAGCATCCGACCTGTTTAAAGACACATATACATCTGGTGTTATCAACTTTGAAAATGGCAAAGTGGATATGGATTTGAAATCGTATCCCAACCAGATGCTGGCTGATACTTTAAAGAAATATGCCGGGCCAAAAGTTGATATGGATTTGCTGAATAAATATCCGGGTGCCGTAAATGGTTTCGCGGTGTTTTCATTCGATCCGAAACTCATTCTTTCTCTGTTAGAATTTGCCGGGTTTGCACAAACGGCTAACCAGTTTTTACAAAACCAGGGTTATACCTTGCAGGATATTGTCAAAGCGTTCAAAGGAGATTTTGCAGTTATTTTTTCTAATGTTGGAATGGAACAAAAAGAAGCGCAGGGATATAAATATTCTGCACCAAAAGCGCAGTTGATAATTGATGCTGCCATTGGCGACAAAGCCAGTTACGATAAGATTGTGGCACAACTTGCCAAGCAAGGTTTAATGGTTCAGAAAAACGGTCAATACGTTCCTGCGATGCTTGATGAAAATCCGGAGGGTTTTACCATGTATTCTGATTCAAAAAATATTGTTTTCTCATCCGATTCTGCTTTGATGAAACAATACATCGCCGGTTCAGGAAAAGTTTCGCTGCCATCCGATGTTACAAGCAAAACCAAAGGTTCGTCAACTGCTTTTTATGTAGATATCGCCAGCATTTTAAACGCCATCCCGCCCGATTCTACCAACGCAGAAATAATGGCATCGGCCAAACAAACATTTAAAGATGTAATAACAACCACCGAAAACTACAGCGGCGGAGTTGTAAATGGTCATGCGGAGTTGCATACAATCAACGATAAAGAAAACAGCCTTGCAACGCTGACCCGTTATTTTGGTTCGATGGCAGAAACAATGAAAAAAATGCGGGCGGCAACCGGAACGGCTGATATAAATATAGATCCGCCTATGTCAGCCGATTCCACGCAAAGCGATGATTCAACAGAAAAATAAGGTAACTATATACAATTTTACACTGTTTTAAATAGATTTCTGTACTTTGGTCAGAAACTAACGAAGTGCTAACCGAGCAAGAATATATAATATTATCTTTTTTTGATAAAATTGAACCAAGAGAATTTAAGGAGGAGAATCTTGATTTAGAAATGAAACTCAAAGGTATTCATTGGGGGGCTAAGGGTGAAAATGAAGTTGGAAATATAGTTACTCGCTTATACAGTAAACATTTGCTAAAAGAAACTAATAATGCCACCGGCTTTAAAAAAGTAACTCATAATCCCAAATATATTATTAGTCAATTAGGAGAAAGAGAAAAAATTGGATTTGAGCAGAATGAACAAAATAAAATATTGGAAAGTGAGCAAAATCAACTTATTAAAATCTTGCAAATTCAAACTTCAAGTCAACAAACTGAATTACAAGAGCTTCAAATTAAGTTAGCTAAATATGAATTACCGCGCTCAAAACATTGGTATGAGATTGAAATAAGTAAGATAATATTTAGTGCCTTTGTATCATTCGGTTTAGGATATTGGGCAGGAAACAATAACAGCAACCCAAAACAACAGTCAGCGCCAACACCCATGCACAACATTCCAGCAAAAAGAGATACTTCCTTGAAACGATAGCATATTTATGGCTAAATAAATTTTCCATTGCGATTAATTTACTATTTTTGAATCGCAATAACTGAAATTTTACGAAGGGCAATCGTTGGGAGCGATTGCTTTTTTATTGCTGCTAAGTTAAGTAAATAATCAATTCATTTCCTTAAATAATATTAACGCATTTTGCAAGTTTTTTTGATTTTTTTCGGATAAGTCAAAATCAACTCCTTTCTCGCTTGTTCCTACTCTCACAAACACAATCTCCTCCTTTATTAAATTATCTATATCATCTTGGTCAATTAGTAATAATTGATTGAAAGCATACATGCTATTCTGGTAGATGTATTCCGAAAAAGTAGTCTCTGGATAAATAATAGAATAGAATCCACCAGATTTGAATTTAAAGCTGATACTATCTCCTTGTTGTAATGATGATAATCTACTGTAATCCTGCCCTAAGATTGATATAGCAATGTTTTTACCACTCGTAAATAATGTAAACTGCAAAAATGGTTTAGGCATTAATCCTACCTTTCCTGAAACTAAAAAAGGTTTTGTGTAGTAGATTGTATCATTATTTAGCTTATCAATTTTCATTTCTTTTTTTTGGCAAAAAGATAAAACCGGAAGAAAAACAAGAATTAATACAAGTTTCATGTCGTGGTATTTTGAGCAGCTACACTATGTCCTGATACAAATTATGTTATCGGTTCAAATTTAGGATTTAGGTTTGTAATTCAAAGCTGTTTATTTGTCGTCTTTCTTCTTTTCATCATCAGTATCATCTTGAATCTCTTTATTCTCATCTTCTTTAAGTTTATCTTTTGGATTGAATTTTAGAGCCTGATTTAATTTCTGATTAAAGTCAGATGGCTTTTTTCCATTAATATCAAGTTTCTTTTGATTATTAGGATGTAGTAAGCTATTAGGACTTATTACCAATTCATGTTCTAACTGATTACTGGTTTGCAAAGATTTAAGTTCCATTATTGACTGCTTTCTTAATACAATCAATCTTTCTTTTGCGTCCAAGTACCCTGCATTTATTAATAGAGAATTAGCACTTTCAAGATTTGCCAAAACAATTAACTGATGGCTATTAGCTACATCTCTAATATTTAATCCATTTGCATCATGTTGCGGAAATTTTTCCCGCCATTGCTTTGACGTAATATCAAACATCGCTAAATAAATCAAGTCTGCTTCTTCTGCGTATATGAAACGCTCTTGTGCTTTTGAAACATTTTTAATTGGTACTAATACAGCTTTTATAGTGTCGGTTTGTATCTTGTAATTAACCTTACTCACGTAACGTCTAAAATCCCATTGTAAATTTGAATTTTTAGCTTCTTCTTCTTTAAGTCTTTGGAATTCTTTTAATACAAGCAATTTAAACAGTGGGCTTAGCCAAGTACAAAATTCTAATGCTAAATCTCTATGTGCATAAGTACCGCCACTGTTGCCTGGCTTTGAAACTATGCCAATAGCATTAGTTGCTTCTATCCATTTTTTCGGAGTTAAAGTGAAACTATTTAAACCGGCTTCTTTACGAAAGGTGTCGAATTCGACACCTTTGAAATTCGGGTTATTTATAACTTCCCATAATCCCAAATATTCAACAGTATTTCTATTACGCATCCAGTTTTTAATATGGTCTGTGCCTTCTTCTCCTTTTAAAATATCGGTCAGACTTACATACATTTCTTTACCAACTTGTAAAAGGGATATTTCCTTATTTTGAACGAAGATTTTCTTATCCATTTGTCAGATTTTTATAAGTGGTACGTTTTGTTAAGTTAGATAAAAGAAGATTGAAGCGGTTGCAATCTTTAATATGTCTGCTATTGTATCGAAAAGACATTTCGTTAGCATACTTCTGTAAATGCTTGCGGCTCATGTAGTGGTAGATGCCGATGTATGAGCGTTTAAAGGTTGTCCAGAAGCCTTCAATCGGGTTAGTGGTATAACCGGCTATATTTACAAATTCGCCGTTCTTATGGTCAACTATTTGGTGGTTATAGTCTTTGCCTAAACCGTTGTAAGCGTGCCATTCATCGCTTACGATTGTAGTGCCTGCTATTACTAAATCTTTAATGATTGGTTTGATTGTTTCGCCTTTGGTATCAGGAATTACTAAACACTTTACTAACGCGTGTTTGCCGATAACTTTTTCTGATACCGTTCTGCCAGCGATTACTTTATGGGCGCGTACAATTGTAGTGCTTACTTCATGCTGTAAGATACCGGCAATGGGAGTTTTATCTTTGTAGCTTCTTCCCTGTGATGCTTCTACTTTCTTACTCTTATGAGGGTTCTTATTCTTGCCGCCTATAAAAGTTTCGTCAACGCAAACCGTTTCGCCTCCACCACCCATTGTTTCATCATTTTCAACAGGAGCAATACCGAAGCAGGCGCGAATACGTTGCGCCATGAACCATGCAGATTTTTGGGTAATATTAAGGTCTTTACTAAGCTGTACAGATGATATGCCTTTCTTATGTCCTGTTAACAGGTAGATAGCCATAAACCATGTCTGTAATTCTATTTTCGTATTATCAAAAAGGGTGGCTGTTCTTACATTGAAATACTTGCCGGTATTCTTACATCTGTACTTGTTGCCAGCGCATTTATAGACTTTGGAATTTTCATCAAAGGGCGATACTACATTACCATTCCAGCGTAAGGTTTCTAAATGACTGATGCAGGTTTGTTCATCAGGAAAAGCGGCTACTAATTGTCTGATGCTTTTAAATTCTAAGTTAATCATCTATTGCGCTTTGAAGCACAAAGATATTAGTAGTTCAGTACACTACAAAATTTATTTAGTGTAAAATTGTATATAGTTACCAAAAATAAAATACAGAAATACAGTTTTTGTTGACGGGCGTTTGAATCTCCGGTTGATCTTTACTTGCGACGCTCCGTTCATCGTTCTGAAATCAATTAAACTTTCTTAAAAGAAATTAGATTACAAACAATTGCCCCGATTTCGGGGCATTGTCGTATATGAAGATGGCGGTTTGTTTATCAATACTTATTTTTACATAAATATCTGTACATGGAGATTACGCCCGGAGCACTTCTGCAAACTATAAATAATCCATCCGATATCAAAAAACTCGACAAAGCTGAACTTCATCAGTTAAGCGATGAATTAAGACAATACATCGTTGATGTAGTGAGTGTTCATGGTGGTCATTTTGCAGCAAGCCTGGGTGTGGTCGAGCTTACGGTTGCTCTGCATTACGTTTACAATACGCCATACGATCAGTTGGTTTGGGATGTTGGTCACCAGGCTTACGGACATAAGATAGTAACCGGTCGTAAAAACATATTTGCCACGAACCGCAAATACAAAGGCATTAGTGGTTTTCCAAAACGTACCGAAAGCGAATACGATACATTTGGCGTTGGTCATTCATCCACTTCTATTTCTGCCGCGTTGGGTATGGCAATGGCAGCCAAGTATAAAGGCGAAGACCGGAAATCGGTTGCTATTATCGGCGATGGCGCTATGACGGCAGGCATGGCTTTCGAAGCCTTAAATCATGCAGGCGTTGCCGATGCTGATATGCTTGTTGTATTGAATGATAACGGCATCGGGATAGATCAGAACGTGGGTGCGCTCAAAGAATATTTAACTGATATTACTACATCTCATACCTATAATAAGTTTCGCGACGATGTATGGCATTTGATGGGAAAGCTGCCGGTTGGCAAACGCTTTACACGCGATATGGCAAGCAAGCTGGAAGCCGGTATCAAAGGCATGGTAAGCAAGCGCAGCAATTTATTTGAAGCTCTTAAATTCCGTTATTTCGGGCCGATAGACGGACATAATATAACCAAGCTGGTTGATACATTGCACGATTTAAAAAACATTCCCGGACCTAAACTGTTGCACATTGTAACCGTAAAAGGAAAAGGATATGCGTTAGCTGAAAAAGATCAAACCAAATGGCATGCGCCGGGATTATTTGATAAAGTAACCGGCGAGATTTATAAGAAGAAATACGATGCCCCGCAACCACCTAAATACCAAGATGTTTTTGGCTATACCATTATAGAGTTAGCCGAAAAAAATAAAAAAATTATGGGCATCACACCAGCTATGCCCAGTGGCTGTTCTCTGAAACCGATGATGGATCAGATGCCGGACAGAGCGTTCGATGTTGGCATTTGCGAGCAGCACGCCGTTACGTTAAGTGCAGGTTTGGCTACACAAGGCATTCGCCCTTTCTGCAATATTTATTCATCGTTTATGCAGCGCGCTTTTGACCAGGTAGTGCACGATGTAGCCATACAAAAATTGCCCGTTATTTTTTGTCTCGACAGAGCCGGGTTGGTTGGTGAAGATGGTCCTACACATCATGGCGCTTATGATTTAGCTTATTTCCGTTGCATTCCGAACATGATTATCAGTGCGCCGATGAACGAACAGGAGCTTCGTAACCTGATGTACACGGCGCAATTAGACGAAACCAAATTGCCTTTTGTCATTCGTTATCCGCGTGGTGAAGGCGTGATGCAAAATTGGAAAACGCCTTTTGAAAAAATAGAAACCGGCAAGGGAAGAAAGCTGAAAGACGGAACGGATCTCGCCATTCTTTCAATTGGTCATCCCGGCAACTTTGCGGCAACAGCCATTCGCGAATTACGAACAGAAGGCATTGAGGCAGCTCATTACGACATGCGTTTTGTAAAACCTTTGGATGAAGATTTATTACATGACGTATTTACCAAACATACCAAAGTAATTACAGTAGAAGACGGAACCATTGCCGGTGGTTTTGGCAGTGCGGTACTGGAATTTATGGCAAAATACAATTACACGGCCGAAGTAAAAATAATAGGCATTCCCGATAAAATAATTGAACACGGAACACTAAAAGAACTGCATTTGGAATGTGGCTACGATGCAGCCGGAATCGCAAACACCGCGAGAGAAATAATGAAGGAAAGCATCACCGTTAAAACCGAATTATTAGGATAATAAAGTTGGTTTGTTGAACCCGATACGTGAATTGTAACCGTGTGAAAATTGCACACAAAGCATTTCCTTTTTATACATACACATATCATATTCAGTAAGAAGAAAAGTAAAAACTTATTGACGATATTTTTTACATCGTAAGACGATTACCAATTCCAAAACATCAGCAAATCGCAGGCGCTTTATATTCGTAATTGTAGGTTGTTTTAAAAAACAAATCCCAGCAAATTAATTACTTCATACTTGTAAATCATAGTAAGGAAGAACTGAAAATTCATCAATATAAAAACAAAAACTACCTGTTATAAAAGCCAGCTGGAGATGCCAGGAATCCTTTTTTGTTTACAAAAGATTGCGAAGCCAGTATAGATTATACAGAAATCAGCTAATTAAAAGGTCCTCTCCCCGATTTTCCTTTTCAAATACATTTCCCTTTGACGTGAACAGCCTTACTTTTGTTATCGTTCACGTTTGACGTATTCTTCATTATTAATCATTTATAAAAAACAATCTATGTCATCTTTATGGGGTTCATTAGAAAGCCGTTTTACTACAGTTCAGCCACGCAAGATATTATCTCTGGATGGCGGCGGCATTCGCGGGGTTATTACGCTCGAAATTCTGGCTGAAATAGAAAACCAGTTAAAACAAAAACTAAACAGGGGCGATGATTTCCGGCTTTCCGATTACTTCGATTATATTGGCGGAACCAGCACCGGTGCTATCATTGCGGCAGGTTTGTCTCTGGGAATGTCGGTAGATCAATTGCTTGATTTTTACCTGAACAAAGGCAAGGATATGTTTGATAAAAACTTTCTTCTGAAGCAATGGAAAGCATTGTATGGCTCTGGTCATTTGCTGCAAATGCTGAAAGAAACCTTTGGGGAAGATACCGATATGCACATTGATAACGGCAAATTCAAATGCCTGCTCATGGTTTGTACCATGAATCGCAGCACCGATTCGCCGTGGCCAATCAGCAACAATCCGCTGGCAAAATATAACGATAAGCTGCGTGCTGATTGTAACGCCAACATCAAGCTTTTTCAATTGGTTCGCGCCAGCACAGCCGCGCCGGTTTATTTTCCACCGGAAACTTTGCAGTGGGACGAGCACGATCCAAACAAAACATTTGTATTTGTAGATGGTGGTGTAACGCCGTACAACAACCCGGCATTTCTGCTTTACCGCATGGCTACGCAGCCTGCCTACAAACTAAACTGGGAAGTGGGTGAGAATAAATTACTCATTATTTCCATTGGCACAGGATCTTCCGCTTCCGGCGGCGACTATCATAATCTTGCCGATACATTATCCAGCCTTCCGTCCAACTTAATGTATGCCATACAAACCGACCAGGATATTAATTGCCGCACAGCCGGACGTTGTACGTATGGCGCACCTATAGACAGAGAATTAAAAGATATGGTTCCGATGGACGCGAACGGAAATGTGTATGATTTATCGGTAGATACCAAGCAACATTTTCTGTATGCACGTTACAACGCAGATTTAAGCGAAGAAGGCTTGCAGGCAATGGGACTTGGCGATATAGATTCTGACCAGGTGCGGCAAATGGATTCTGTAAAACACATTGACGATTTACAAACGGTTGGCAAAGCCGCAGCCAAACAGGTTTCTATGGCACATTTTGGTTCTTTTGTATAACCAAATTGTCACAAAGGCATTATGAAATAAAAAAACTCATAACAAAAATTTGTTTCTTTCCACTTTGGTAGCAAACACGAAGAAAAAATAAATTCATCTATGTCGCTTACTGCTTTTATTGTTCGTCCGTTTGGGATAAAAAACGATGTAGATTTCGATAAGGTTTCGCAGGAACTCATTCAACCGGCTATGCAACAAGCCGGTATTATCGGCAGCACCACAGCTTCTATTTTAGAAGCCGGTAATATCAGGGAAGATATGTTCTGGAAACTTTTAACAGCCGATATAGTTATTGCCGATGTTTCTATTCATAACGCCAATGTGTTTTACGAATTGGGCATTCGCCATGCGCTGCGCGATAAAAGAACCTTTCTTATCCGTTGTTCGAAAGATGAAATTCCGTTTGATTTAAAAACAGACCGTTATCTCAGTTACTCGGTTGATAATCCCGGAACTGCGGTTGATAGTCTCGCGCAAGGGTTGACAGATACCTTACAATCTGACCGCAAAGACAGTCCTGTTTTCTATATGCTTCCTAATCTCGAACCGCAAAACGCAGAAGCCTTTTTGGTTGTTCCGCCCGATTACGGTGAAGAATTAGAAGTGGCTTCTTCGTGTAAACAAGAGGGAAAACTGGCATTACTGGCAGCCGAAGCCGATTATTATCCCTGGGAAATTCCAGCCTTACGTCTCATTGGTCACGTTCAATACGATTTAAAATCATTTGAAGCCGCCCGGCAAACCTGGGAGAAAATCAGAACTTATAAAAATGACGATTTAGAAGCAAACGACAGGCTGGCTACCATTTACCAACGATTGGCAGATGATATTATCAAACAGCAATACGATGAAGCGATGGAACTGATTGCTCTGTCGGATGCCAGCGTAAAAAGAATTTTAAAAAGCTATACACAGCTTGACAAAAGCAAACGTGCCGAAGTGCAGGCGCTCAAAGCCAGGAACTACAAAAGCCGTTGGGTAAGTTCGTGGAAACGTGGAAACAGGAACGAATATATTGCCAATGCACTTCAATCGGTTTATTTGTATGATACGTACGATGGTTACGAAAAAGCCTATAACGAAGACCTCAACAGTTGTTATGCCGGGTTAAACGCGCTGGCAATGATAACTATCATTCTTTCTTTATTGCAGCAGGCGCCCGATGTTTGGGCGTTTATGTTCGATACTAAAGAAGAAGCCGATGCTAAACTGAAAGAATACACCGACAGGCGCGCGCAATTAATTATTTTGGTGAAAGCTTCTTTATCGGCGCAGGAAAAACGAACCACAACCGAAGATGCCAGGGACGCCTGGCTCGAAATGTCGAAAGCCGATTATACATTTTTGGTGTTGAACAATCCAAAGCGTTCAGAAAAAATGTACCGGCAAGTAATTGAAACCACAACCGATACAAACTTTGAAGCCAGCCGCCGGCAATTACAGCTGTATAGAAATCTCAATATACTTCCCGAAACAACAGCGGCGGCGCTCTCTGCTTTTGAAGATATGCACACCGAGAAAAAGAATAATGTATATCATCTTCTTTTTACCGGGCACATGATAGATAGTCCCGACAGGAAAGAACCGCGCTTTCCACCGGCACGCGAAGAAGAAATCAGGGAGAAAATAAAACAGGCAGTGAAAACAGAAATAATAAACATTCATACCCATAAAATCATTGGTATTGCCGGCGGCGCTTGCGGCGGCGATATTCTGTTTCACGAAGTTTGCCACGAACTGGGTATCAGAACAGAATTGTATTTAGCTATTCCGCCCGAACAGTTTGTAGCCGAATCTGTGCAATTTGCCGGTTCCAACTGGATAGATCGTTTCTATAAATTGTATAATACATTAGAACATCACGTGCTTTCGCAAACCAAAGAATTGCCCAACTGGCTAAAGAAAAAGGAAGATTATTCAATCTGGGAGCGCAACAATCTCTGGATGCTTTACGATTCTCTTGTTTGCGGCGGCGGCAATATGAGTTTGATAGCCGTCTGGAACGGCAAAGGCGGCGACGGAGCCGGCGGCACCGAACACATGATTAACGCAGCCAAAAGCCGCGGCGCCGAAGTAAATGTGATAGGTATCTAACAAGTATCAGGTAAAACCGAATATTGATTTATTTGATTTGATACTGTAAAAAGAACTTTAAAGAGTCTTCGTTAAACCTCAGAAGCTATCATTATATTCTTTTAGAGTGTCGCAACACTCTTTTTTGTTCAAAAGAGACTCTCAGAAAGTGTCGCGACACTCTTTTATGCACAACGGATATTCTTTTAGAGTTTCGTGATATTCCCGGAGAGTCTCGCGAGAGTCTTTTATGTTCAACCGACACTCTCTGAGAGTCTCGCGAGACTCTTTTATACTCAACGGACACTCTTTTAGGTTCAAACAATACCTTCGGAAGACTAACGAAACCTCGAAAAACCGAAAATGAACTGATTTTATTATGAATTGATTGATAACAAAGCTCAATTATTTACAAGGCGTACAAGAGTGCGACGCAACGATGTTCAACCGGAGTTTCAAAAGCCGGAAACATAAAAATAAATGGCATCATCAGCGTGTGATGTAAACAGAGCCACGCAAAAACTTATTCATATTCCCGATTCCCGTTTACATATTACTTCTTCTTCGCTCCGCCTTATCAAACATTTTCTATTTCTTTGCGTTCATTGTTTTAGTTATGAAGAAAAAAATTGCATTGGTTACAGGCGGCTACAGCGGCGAAGCAGAAATTAGCTATTTAAGCGCCGTAACGATGCAGAACAATACAGATACCGATTTGTTTGATGTGTATAAAATAGACATCAGCCCGGCGGGATGGATTTTCGAAAACGAAAAAGGTATGAAAAGCGCCGTTGACCGAAGCGATTTTTCGGTGATTGACAGCGGTGAAAAAATAAATTTCGACGCTGTAATGATGTGCATACACGGCACACCGGGCGAAGATGGCAAACTGCAAGGTTATTTTGATATGCTTCATTTGCCATATACGTCGTGCGATGCAGCAACTTCTTCGCTAACGTTCAATAAACGTTATACAGTTGCTGTGGCGGCTTTCAGTAATATTAAAGTAGCAAAATCGCTGCATCTTTTCTCTCATGCGCAGCTTTCTTCCGAAGCTATTTTACAACAACTCACTTTGCCTGTTTTTGTAAAGCCAAATAATGGTGGCAGCAGCATTGGCATGAGCAAAGTAAATCAGGCAGAAGATCTTTCGGCAGCGTTAGAAAAGGCTTTTAAAGAAGACAGCCAGGTTTTGATAGAAGAATTTATTGCGGGACGGGAAATTACCATTGGTGTTTATAAAAATGGCGATGACATTATGCCTTTGCCAATGACAGAAATTATTACCGAAAAGGAATTTTTTGATTTTGAAGCGAAATACAAAGGCAAAAGCAAAGAAGTAACACCGGCCGAAGTGGACGAAACAATGGCAAATAAGATTCGCGAAGCGGCAAAAAAAATCTATTCAATCTTTAATTGTCGTGGTGTAATCAGGATTGACTTTATTTATAATGAAGCCGATGGTGAACCTTACATGCTGGAAATAAATACAGTGCCCGGACAAAGTGAAGCCAGCGTAGTTCCGCAACAGGTGCGCGCCGCTGGTTTAACACTGAAAGAGTTTTATACAGCAATCATTCAGCAGGCGCTGGCACAAAAGAAATAAACTCACCTTTCATTCACTTAATTTATTCATGCATTGTTTACATTCATAAAAAGACAAGGATTCATTGTAAATTTAATCATCGCCATTGTGCTGGTTGTATTGATTGTGTTCCTGTTCTTTAATTCGCTGGACTGGATGACGCATCACAACGAAAATGTGACGGTTCCTTCGGTTACGGGAAAAAATATTGATGCCGCCACACAACTTTTAAAAGCGCAGGGATTTGCAGTAGAAGTGGTAGATTCGGTGTATATAGATACGGCAGCTAAAGCTTCAATTATCAGGCAATCGCCCGATGCTGCCGCTATTGTAAAAAAGAATCGCACCATTTACTTAACGGTAAACAGAACCATTGCACCACAGGTAGAAATGCCCGATTTGCGTGGTTTCTCGTTTCAAAGTGCGCAGATGTATTTGCAAAGCCTGAGCCTGCGTTTGGGTGATACCAGTTACCGTCCGGATATTGCGCGTAACTCGGTTTTAGAACAACAATATAATGGCAAGCCGCTTGCACCAGGTACAAAAGTGAGTATGGGAAGCAGCATTACGCTTGTGTTGGGCGATGGCGTTGGAAATGTATTGATGAATGTGCCGAATATTGTGGGTATGACACTGTCGGATGCGCGCAGTTACCTGCAAAGTCTCAATATTAGTCTTGGCGCCATTGTTCCTGACCCCGGAATTACAACGCCGGAAGATGCGTATGTGTACAAACAAAACCCGACAGAGAAAACAACAGACGCCGACGGCAATAACAAACAAAATAAAATTCATCCCGGGCAGGTGATAGACGTGTATCTGAGTGCTACGCAACCTGTAGTTGATACAACAACAGCACCGCCGCCAACGGGAGATAACCAATAAAATCTGTAACCTATGAATACAATAACAACAGACGAATTAAAAGCACGCCTGGATGCGGGCGAACATCTGAATCTTTTAGATGTAAGAGAAGACAGCGAACGCACAGACTTTAATATCGGCGGCAAGCATATTCCCGTTGGTAAAATACAAGCCGTACAGATTGAAGACCTGGACGATTGGGATAAAGAAGATGAAATCATTATCTATTGCCGTAGCGGAAACCGCAGCGGTATTGCAACTCATGTGTTAGAAATGCTTGGCTACACCAATGTAAAAAACCTGGTTGGCGGTATGCTCGATTGGAACAACAAAAACTTTGGCAAACCGGCATAACGCTTCTTTTTTCTTTCCAGAGATGATATGAATACCAAACAGGCATATAATAGCTGGGCATCGCAATACGACAGTAATCGTAACAAGACGAGAGACCTGGAAGCTGTTGCTTTGCGGCAAACAGTAGCGTCTGTTTCTTTCTCGCATTGTCTTGAAATTGGCTGTGGCACAGGAAAAAACACAGAATGGTTGCTTACGCAGGCAAAGCAAATTACAGCGGTTGATTTATCGGAGGAAATGCTGGCGAAAGCAAAAGCTAAGATTCAGAATAGCCAGGTTCAGTTTATCCAGGCAGATATTACAGAAGACTGGATTTTTGCTGTGGAAACCTACGACTTGGTTACATTTAGCTTAGTGCTGGAACATATTGAAAACTTAGAACCTGTTTTTGAAAATGTGTCTTCTGTTTTGAAAAAAGACGGACATGTTTATATTGGCGAGCTGCATCCTTTCAAGCAATACAACGGAACAAAGGCAAGGTTCGATACAGAAGAAGGCAGGCAGGTTGTGCCTTGTTTCAATCATAATATATCAGACTTTATAAACGCCGGTAAAAAGTTTGGGCTAGAGTTGATTTGTTTGACAGAATATTTTGACGAAGACAACAGGAATGATATTCCACGGATTTTGGTTTTGTTGATGAGAAAAGTATAAGCTTTACAATACACTACAAGTTAATGTATCGAGGTTATATTGATATTACGAGCGTTAGTAACTCCGGTTGAGCATCGTTGCAATCGCAAGAACGATTCTTTTGTTATTTATTTATCTGTTTGTAAGCCCTTTTCAACTCTCATTTATTTCTTCTACAAATATTTTTCTCTTATAACTTTCAGGTGATGCTTTGCATGACCGATTACCAAATACAAAATGGCTCTTACACTCACCGGATGATTATCAACCAAAGTGTACCGATCCCAGGCGGTATTATCAAAGCCTGAAAACAATAAATAAGTGCTTGATCTAACGGCTTCAAATTCTTTCAGCATATCGTCAACCCGTCTGCCATTGGCATTGCTGAAAGGCACATAATCATTTTGTTCAAAACCCGGAAGCGGTGTGCTGTCGTTTCTTGCTATACGAAGTGCGCGGTAACTGAAAATGCGTTCTGTATCTATCATGTGAACGAGCATTTCTTTCAATGTCCATTTATCTTCCGCATACCTGTATTCCCATTTATTTTCCGGTATTGACAAGAGAAATAATTTCATTTTTTCAAACTCTGTTTGCAAAGCCGCAACTTCAATATTATCATCAACCAAACTAATGTAAGCGCCGGAGAACGGTTTGTATTGTCCCGGTTCCGGTTTTAAGATTGTTTGCATGGTATTTTTGTTTTACTATTTCTTTGGTGAATCTAAGCTAAGAAATAAAATTACTTTCGTTTCATCATAAGCAATCTTCTTTTAATAAAAAACTAATGGCTTCCTGTTTGCTTTTATTTCTTTTACAGAAGCCAGGTTATTAACCAGATAAATTTACCTTTCATGAACTCAGTACCCGCATCTGTCAGTTTCACTTTTATCGCCACAACTTTATTAACTGTATTCTTTTTTTACAAAGCAAGTCGTTTTACCAACGCAACTGTTGTTGTTTTATTAATTTGGTTAGCTCTGCAAGGCGTAGCGGGTTACAATCTTTTTTATACTGTTGCCAATACATTTCCGCCGAGATTTTTATTATTGATTTTGCCGCCTTTGCTTGTAATTGTTGTTTTGTTTTTTACCCAAAAAGGAAGACAATACATTACTTCGTTTGATATTAAAACACTAACGATTTTACATATTGTTCGGATACCTGTTGAACTGGTTTTATATGGATTGTTTTTATATAAAGTTGTTCCGCAAATAATGACGTTTGAAGGCAGAAACTTTGATGTTCTGTCCGGTGTTTCCGCGCCTGTTATTTATTATTTTGGATTTGTAAAAAAGAGTATCGGAAAAAAAGGATTGATTGCGTGGAATCTTGTTTGTCTGTGTCTTTTGATAAACATTGTTGTTAATGCGGTTTTGTCGGCACCGTTACCTTTTCAACAATTTGCATTTGAACAACCGAACATAGCCATATTGTATTTCCCTTTTATTTGGCTGCCTTGTTTTGTTGTTCCATTGGTTTTGTTTTCTCATCTGATAACTATATATCAATTAGTAAAACAAAAGAAGACGAACGAAATTATATAAGCTTGGTTACAGATTGTGTTGACGTAATAATAGTGTGTAAGGAAGGTTATATGTAAAACTTTTAGATAATAAAAAAGCCGGAAGCTGTTATGCTTCCGGCTTTTTTATTATAGTGAATTGAAAGATTACTCTTCATCATCAAAGCTCATGGCTTCCTTAGCGGTTGTAAGCAATTCATATTCTTCCTTGCTGCCAACAATTAAGTTATCAAAGTCGCGTAAGCCAGTACCCGCAGGTATTGCATGACCGGTAATTACGTTTTCTTTCAAGCCCAGCATATCATCGGTTTTACCTTGAATAGCTGCAGAACTCAACACTTTGGTTGTTTCCTGGAACGATGCGGCTGAAATCCAGCTTTGTACACCCAGAGAAGCTTTTGTGATACCTAACAATACAGGTTGTGCTGTTGCCGGTTGCGCATCGCGAACCTCAACGAGTTTCCTGTCGGAGCGGCGAAGTACAGAGTTTTCTTCTCTTAATTCACGAACGCTGACGATTTGACCCGCTTTCAGTTTGCCACTTTCACCCGGCTCGGTAACCACTTTCTTGTCGAATATGCGATCATTTTCTTCGTTAAAATCAAACCTGTCTTCCAGGTCTTCTTCTAAGAAACGAGTATCGCCGGCATCAACAATTTCAACTTTCTTCATCATCTGGCGTACGATTACTTCAATGTGCTTATCGTTAATCTTTACACCTTGTAAGCGGTATACTTCCTGAATTTCGTTTACCACATATTCCTGAACCGCAAACGGACCTTTGATAGAAAGAATATCTGCCGGTGCTGTCTGACCATCAGACAACGCAGTACCCGCTTTTACAAAGTCGCCATCCTGAACAAGAATCTGGCGGGTTAACGGAACCAGGTATTTCTTAACAACACCATCCCTGGCTTCAACGATGATTTCGCGGTTACCACGTTTTACGTTACCAAATGCTACCACGCCATCAATTTCGCAAACGATAGCCGGATTGCTGGGGTTACGTGCCTCGAACAACTCGGTTACGCGTGGCAAACCACCCGTAATATCACCAGACTTGCGAAGCGTACGCGGAATTTTTACAATTACTTGTCCGGCTTTTACCTTTTCGCCATCTTCAACAATCAGGCGGCTGCCAACCGGTAAGTTATAATTGCGGATTTCAGCGCCTTCAACGATGATGCCCGGAATCTTTGTTTTATCTTTTGATTCGATAATTACTTTATCGCGGTGACCGGTTTGTTCATCAGCTTCTTCACGGAAAGTGAACCCATCCTGAATATGTTCAAACTTGATTTCACCCGCCATTTCAGAAACTACAATATTGTTGAACGGATCCCACGTACAAATCACTTCACCTTTTTTCACCTGCTGTCCGTCTTTCACGTTCAGCGTGGCGCCATAAGGAATGTTGTTAGTAATAAGAAGACGATCATTCTTTAAATCCATGATTCTGACTTCACCTGTACGACCAATAACAATCTGTACTTTGTTGCCTTCATTGTTTACAGTTTCTACGGTACGCAAACCATCAAACTGTATGGTACCATCGAATTTAGCCGGCAAAGTAGATTCGATAGAAGATGAACCCGCAATACCGCCCACGTGGAAGGTACGAAGCGTAAGCTGTGTACCCGGCTCACCAATTGACTGAGCCGCAATGATACCAACGGCATCACCACGTTGCGCTGTATAACCCGTTGCCAGATTTTTGCCATAACATTTTACACACACACCACGTTTGCTTTCGCAGGTAAGCACCGAGCGGATTTCTACCGTTTCAATACCCGCTTCTTCTATTGTATGAGCAACATCAACTGTAATTTCTTCGCCTGCACCAACCACCACATCATCAGTAAGTGGGTTAAATACATCATGCAATGAAGTTCTGCCGATAATTCTGTCTGCCAATGGCTCAATAATATCTTCGTTATCTTTTAATGCAGTTGTTGCAATACCACGAAGCGTTCCGCAATCTTCTTCATTAATAACTACATCCTGCGCAACGTCAACCAGACGACGGGTTAAGTAACCGGCATCTGCTGTTTTTAAGGCAGTATCCGCGAGACCTTTACGGGCACCATGCGTAGAGATAAAGTAATCCAATACATTCAATCCACCTTTAAAGTTAGAAAGAATTGGGTTTTCAATGATTTCAGAACCGGTAGAACCAGATTTACGTGGTTTCGCCATCAAGCCTCTGATACCAGCCAACTGTTTTACCTGTTGCTTACTACCACGTGCACCGGAATCAAGCATCATATAAACAGAGTTGAATCCTTGTTTATCAGTTGCCATTTCGCGGATCAATGTTTCTGTAAGACGTGTATCTACACGGCTCCAAATATCAATTACCTGGTTGTAACGCTCGTTATTAGTAATCAAGCCCATATTGTAGCTTTCCCATACTTCCTCTACTTCAACCTTTGCACCGTCCAGCAACTGGTCGCGGATTTCCGGTATAATCAAATCATTTACGTTAAACGAAAGACCACCACGGAATGCCATGCGGAAACCAAGCTGTTTGATATCATCAAGGAATTTTGCCGTCTTCGGAACATCGGTAATTTTGATGATGTCACCGATGATTTCACGAAGACTTTTCTTAGTTAACAAGGCATTAATATAACCCACTTCAGCCGGCACATGCTGATTAAACAACACACGTCCAACCGTTGTGTCAATTAATTTCCTTTTTAATTGACCGGCTTCACGAACATTCGCTCTTACCTTAATATGAGCGTGCAGATCAATTTGCTCTTCGTTATACGCAATCAGAACTTCATCCTGGCTATAAAAAGCTTTCCCCTCACCTTTTACAACCAAACCATCTATAGATTTTTTTCCTTTGGTAATGTAATATAAGCCCAATACCATGTCCTGCGAAGGCAGCGTAATTGGCGTGCCATTCTGCGGGTTCAAAATGTTGTGAGAAGAAAGCATTAATAACTGGGCTTCCAAAATAGCCGCACTGCTCAACGGCACGTGCACCGCCATCTGGTCACCGTCAAAGTCGGCGTTGAAGGCAGCCGTAACCAACGGGTGAAGCTGGATGGCTTTCCCTTCTACCAGTTTCGGCTGGAATGCCTGGATGGATAAACGGTGCAACGTTGGTGCACGATTCAGCATGATCGGGTGACCTTTCAATATATTTTCGAGGATGTCCCAAACAATCGCTTCTTTTTTATCTACCAGTTTCTTGGCAGACTTCACGGTTTTTACAACACCTCTTTCAATTAATTTACGGATGATAAACGGTTTAAATAATTCAGCCGCCATATCTTTTGGCAAACCGCATTCGTGCATTTTAAGTTCAGGACCTACCACGATAACCGAACGACCTGAATAGTCAACACGTTTACCCAATAAGTTCTGACGGAAACGACCTTGTTTACCTTTCAATACATCTGATAAAGATTTCAGTGCACGACCACCTTCTGCTTTTACAGCGTTAGATTTACGGCTATTATCAAACAAGCTATCAACCGCTTCCTGAAGCATACGTTTTTCGTTACGTAAGATAACTTCCGGCGCTTTAATTTCTAACAAACGCTTTAAACGATTGTTACGGATGATAACACGACGATATAAATCATTCAGATCAGATGAAGCGAAACGACCGCCATCCAAAGGAACTAACGGACGAAGTTCCGGTGGAATAACCGGGATATATTGCATTACCATCCATTGTGGTTCGTTGGTAATACGGGTAGAAGCATCGCGAAAAGATTCTACAACGCTCAGGCGCTTTAGCGCGTCGGCTTTACGTTGCTGGGAAGTTTCGTTAGCAGCAGCATTACGAAGTGTAAAGCTTAAACCATCCAAATCAATTCTTGCCAACAGATCGTGAACCGCTTCGGCACCCATTTTTGCAATGAATTTCTGCGGATCTTCATCAGACAAAAACTGGTTGTCTTTTGGAAGATTATCTATAATGTCGAGATATTCTTCTTCTGTCAGCAAATCGCCCGGCTGTAAACCTTTGTCTTCGCGGACGCCAGACTGAATGATTGCATATCTTTCATAATATACAATGCTTTCAAGCTTTTTAGAGCTCATACCCAACAGGTAGCCAATTTTATTTGGCAAACTCTTAAAATACCAGATGTGAACAACAGGAACCACAAGCTTAATGTGTCCCATTCTTTCGCGGCGAACTTTCTTTTCGGTAACTTCTACGCCACAACGGTCGCAAACAATACCTTTATAACGAATGCGCTTGTATTTGCCGCAGGCACATTCATAATCTTTTACCGGACCAAAAATTCTTTCGCAAAACAAACCATCGCGTTCCGGCTTGTACGTGCGGTAATTGATGGTTTCAGGCTTTAGCACTTCTCCGAAGCTTCGCTCGAGAATACTATCCGGACTTGCCAGACCAATAGTAATCTTGGAGAAGGTGGCTCTTGGACGATTGTCTTTCTTAATTGCCATATTAACGTTACAATTTTTTTATGAGCTCAAATGTGTTTTCAGCAGTTGCAATCTGTTGGCATTTATTCTATCTTTCTACAATCTATTGGTCAACAAAAACCGTATGTTTTTCCGAACCAAGTTGGTATGTTACAAACCATACAAACTAGGTTTACAAAAAATCATATTAATTTTCTGGTGATAAAACGAAGCGTAAAAATCGAAGATTGCTGCCTGATAGGTTGCGAGCCTTGAAAATACATAAGTCGGCAAAGTTAATATTTATCAATAATAAAAAAAATTGAAAACGTAAAATTTTGTTTTAATTTTTTTTACCGATAAATTTTAATCTGCCTTTTGTTTTGAATGTTAGTTTTTAGCCCGCATTTTTGCTATAGGAATCTCAGTGTCTCAAACATAACTGTATCATTTTTAAAATGTTCTTCAACCATCGGAAAAGTTGGTTTGCTGTAACAATTGCATCGGAGTTTATTACAGCTTCCCGGTCTTGTGTACTGTTTTTCTCAATTTAAGCAAAGGCGATTTCTATCAGACAGGATTAGCGTTTTTAAAGAAAGGATAATGATGTGATAAAATCAGGTTCATAATTTATAGACAATGAATCCAAAAAAAATTTTAGTTCTTGATGACGATCTTGACATCCTGGTGGTAATGCAACTCCTTTTTAAGGTAAAGGGATTTAACGTGGTAACCTTGTCGAGATGGGAAGAAGTATATGAAAAAGCCGAGACTTATAAGCCGGATTTAATTCTGCTTGATGTATTGCTTTCGGGAAATGATGGCAGAGAAATTTGTAAAGTATTGAAAAGAAGAACATCAACAAAACACATTCCTATCATTTTATTTTCTGCCAATCCGGCTATTGCAAAAGATGTTTCAAAATATAACGCTGACGGATTTATTCATAAACCGTTTGAAGTAAATGATTTACTCAAAACGATTAATGGCCAGCTTGAAAAAAATTCCGGTTCATCTAAATAGCAAAACAGAAAGGTCAACAAAAAGGAAAGCCAGACTTTTCAGCCTGGCTTTCTTTATAATAAGAATTGACATTATACTTTTGCCGCTTCTTCTTTAATGCGGAAATCAAATTTTATTTTTTGATTTTCCTTGTCTAAATCGGCTATCAATACGTCTCCGCTCTTAATATTCAGATTCAGAATTTCTTCTGCTAACGGATCTTCCAGATATTTTTGAATGGCTCTGTGCAACGGGCGTGCGCCAAACTGAACATCGTAACCTTTATCAGCTATAAAGCTTTTTGCTTCTTCTGTAAGTTCCAAACCATAACCCAATGTATTCAAACGCTTCAAAACATTCTTCATTAAGATATCAATAATAGAGAAGATGTTTTCTTTGCTTAGTGAATTAAAGATTACAATGTCATCTATACGGTTCAAAAACTCAGGTGAGAACGTGCGTTTTAAAGCTTTTTCTATAACCGCTTTATTGTTATCATCCTGGTTCAAAACACGGCTTGCGGTTGCAAAACCAACACCATCACCAAACTCCTTCAACTGGCGAACACCAATGTTAGAAGTCATAATAATTAAAGTGTTTTTGAAATCAATTTTTCTGCCCAAACCATCAGTTAAAATACCATCATCCAAAACCTGGAGTAAGATATTATAAATGTCGGGATGCGCTTTTTCAATTTCATCCAACAAAATAACGCTGTATGGTTTACGACGAACCTTTTCTGTTAATTGTCCACCTTCTTCATAACCAACATAACCCGGAGGCGCACCAACTAAACGGGACACCGTAAATTTTTCCATGTATTCACTCATATCTATACGAATGAGAGAATCTTCGCTGTCGAACATATAGCGGGCTAAAGCACGCGCCAGCTCGGTTTTACCAACACCGGTCGGACCCAAGAAAATAAAGGTTCCGATTGGCTTTTTTGGATCTTTCAATCCAACACGGTTACGCTGAATGGCTTTTACCACTTTAGAAATTGCATCTGTTTGGCCAACAACCATGTTAGCCATATCATCATGCATCTTGCGAAGTTTTTCCGTTTCTGCCTGCACCATGCGTTTAACAGGAATGCCTGTCATCATACTAACTACTTCTGCAATAGCTTCTTCATCTATCGGGTAACGTTTATGCTTGCTTTCTTCTTCCCACTGTCCTTTCGCTTTCTCAAGTTCTTCACCCAAACGCTTTTCGCTATCACGCAAAGCAGCCGCTTCTTCGAAACGCTGGCTTTTTACAACCTTATTTTTTTCAACTTTAATATCTTCAATCTTCTTTTCAAGATCAAGAATATTTTGAGGAACATTAATATTCTTTAAGTGAACCCGGGCACCAACTTCATCCAATACATCAATCGCTTTGTCTGGCAGCAAACGATCTGTCATATAACGATCGCTTAATTTTACGCAAGCTTCGATAGCTTCATTATCATACACTACATTATGATAATCTTCGTATTTGGATTTGATATTGTTCAAAATCATAATTGTCTCATCCACAGAAGGCGGATCAATCATAACTTTTTGGAAACGGCGGTCTAATGCGCCATCTTTTTCAATGTACTGGCGATATTCATCTAATGTAGAAGCCCCGATACATTGCAGTTCGCCTCTTGCTAACGCTGGCTTAAATATGTTGCTTGCATCCAAAGAGCCGCTTGCACCACCCGCGCCAACAATTGTATGAATTTCATCTATAAAAAGAATCACATCGCGGTTCTTTTCAAGTTCATTCATGATGGCTTTCATGCGCTCTTCAAACTGACCGCGATATTTAGTACCTGCAACCAAAGCAGCTAAGTCTAAACTAATTACTCTTTTGTCGAACAACACACGACTTACCTTGCGCTGAACAATACGAAGAGCTAACCCTTCTACGATGGCTGTTTTACCAACGCCGGGTTCACCAATTAAAATGGGATTGTTTTTCTTTCGACGGGAAAGAATTTGGGACACACGCTCAATTTCTTCCTCACGACCTACAATCGGATCCAAAGAACCAGATTCAGCTAACTTGGTAATATCTCTGCCAAAATTATCTAATACCGGTGTTTTACTTTTTGCATTGCTGGCTTGTTTGCCTCCGCGTTGCTGACCTGAAAATCCCTTCTTTTCATCTTCAAAATCGTCATCATCATTTTCTGTGTATTCGCTTCGGGGATCGCTGCTGCGTACGACGCCGATTTCATTGCGGAATGTATCATAATCTACATCAAATTGTCCTAAAATTTGTGTAGCTATGTTCTCGCGGTTCTTTAAAATAGAAAGCATTAAATGTTCGGTTTCTACCAACGGACTCTTCAATGCTTTTGCCTCTAAAACCGTTACACGAATTACTTTTTCGGCTTGCTTGGTAAGTGGCAAACTGTTTATGTTTGCGATGTTTTTACCTGTTTTATCTTTAACCGCAAGCTCTACTTCTTTACGCAATTCGTATAAATCAACATTCAATTGTTTTAAAACTTTTATAGCTGTGTTTTCACCTTCCCTAATCAGTCCTAATAACAAATGTTCTGTCCCAATGAAATCATTTCCCAGCCTCAAAGCTTCCTCCCGGCTGAACGAAATAATCTCCTTAACCTGAGCTGAAAAATTATTATCCATGATTTATAAAATTAGATACAAGTATAACGAATATTTTTGAACCCTGTTACTTTGCAGTGATTTAAAAGCAGTTAAAATATTCTTTAAAGCAATATGAGTTTCAAAATTGATACCAAGGAAAAATTTACAGTCATTACACCTGAAAATGAAGTTTTTGATGCCAATATAGCAGCCCAGCTCTGGGAATCCGCCACATTGCGTATACACGAAGATTGGGGAAATGTGATTGTGAATATGCAAAACGTTTCTAATGCAGAAACTTCAGCCATTACAGATTTGGCTTCTTTGCAACAACACTTTCATGCGAACAACAAATCTTTTGTGATCTGTCAAATGCAGCCTCAGATTATGACGATTGTGAAAGACGAAGATTTGACAGACAATCTCAACATTACACCAACCGAAAGTGAAGCCTGGGACGTTGTGCAAATGGATGAAATAGAGCGTGAGTTAATGAACGGTTTTGAAGACAAAGAAGATAAGCTGAATTCATAAAAATATTTACAGTATTTCTTTTCTTTTGTATTATAAGCTTTTGTAACTCCGGCAATACATCCTTACATCACATAGAGTAAAGCAACTTTGTGTGATTGAAATTATTATGAGGATAATTCACGTTTGCTATTTGTTTTATTAACCATTAAAACCAAAGAAGAAAATGGCGTAACATTAAATAAATGCTTGCCATAAATAATACAAACTTATGCTGGCTTCTTCTCTGGTTCTGTGTTTATAACTTCAGTTAATCTGTTCTTCAAAAAAGTTAATACAATACAAAATCAAAAAAATTTGATTTTCTTTTAAACCTAAGCAATCGTTCCTCGTCGTATGTACGTTGTGGATGTGAATTGATTTTTAGTTACAAACTTTTGCAGCAGGGGTTAAGAACAGGCGCTTCGCTTTGGCGGGGCGCTTTTTTATTTAGTTATCGTATCTGGGTTTCCTTGGTTGCGGCTTGCTTCCTTCTAATTCTTCCAATAAACTTTCCGGCGTTGGATGGCTGGTTACAGAAACAGCTATCAGGTACATAGCCGCAAATAAAACAATCATTGACAATAATTCTTTCCATCGTATCCAATAACCCCAGACAAAATACAGGCTTGCGTTTTCAGGCGCAGCGGCTTCATAAATCACATCAACTTTTTCTCCTTCTGTAAACTTTCGAAACGGGTAATCTGCATCAACCTGATACGTATGCCGGTCTATTGAATAAATCGCAATGACTTTCTCGTCCCGCTGTTTCAAATCGTATTGGTGATGTATAATTGCCTTACTCATTTCGCCATCAAAATAATCCGGTTGCCGCGAGAACAATACATACAGCGGGTAAATAACCACGAACAATATCACAACATTCTTCCACACATCAATTCAGATTTCTAAAGTCAACCGGCACCAGTTTACTTACGCCAGGTTCCTGCATAGTTACGCCATAAATCACATCAACTGTACTCATCGTAGTTTTGTTATGCGTAACAATTATGAACTGCGAATTATTGCTGAACTGCTTAATCATATTGGTAAATTTACCAACGTTGGCATCATCCAGTGGCGCATCTACTTCATCTAAAATACAAAACGGCGCAGGTTTAATTAAATAAATTGAAAACAACAATGCCGTCGCGGTTAATGTCTTTTCACCACCGCTTAATTGCGAAATGGAAGAAGGACGTTTGCCTTTTGGCTTGGCAATAATATCGATACTGGTTTCAGCTAAATTATCCGGATTTTCCAATATCAAATCAGCCGTATCTTCTTCTGTAAACAAAGCTTTAAATACATGTTGAAAATGGTCGCGCACTTTATTAAATGTATCTAAAAATTGCTGGTTGGCGCTGGCTTCCACTTCTTCAATCGTTTGCAGCAAACTTGTCTTCGCGGTTACCAAATCATTCTTTTGTTCGAGAATAAATTCATAGCGTTTTTTCATTTCGGTAAACGCTTCAATTGCGGTTGGATTAATCTCGCCAATATTCTCCAAACGCTTCTTCATTTTATCGCTTGATGCCTGCAATTCTTCCAGCGAAATATTTGTATTGCGCGGCTCATCTATAATCTCATCCAATACAATTTTAAATTCAACCAGCAGGCGCTCTTTCATGCCGGCAAGCTGAAGTTTTAATTCGTTGAGTTTATCTTTTATCTGATTGACAACCTGGTCGGCAAGCTCGCGGCTTTTTATTTGTAACCGTAAACCACTTTCGCGTTCCTGCAAAGTATTACGCAGATTATAATAGTCTTTGTTCGCTGCATTTACACCTTCTTCCGAAGCTTCTTTATCTTCGTGCAATTGTTGCAGCAAAACTTCCGTATCCTGGATAATTATATTGCTCTCTGCAATCAGCAAAGCAGAATCTTCCAATTGCCTTGTATTGTTTTGAATTTGCGCCTGCAGATTGGTTAATTGATTTTGTTTATAAGCCAGTTCTTGTTTTAACGTCTGCACTTTACTTTGCTGACGCGTTAATTGCAGATTGATTTCGTTATAATGCGCCGCAGCGGTTCTGTATTCTTCATCGGCTTTCCGGTTGTTTTGTTCTGCATCTTGTAAGGCAGCGGCAATATCTTGTAAACGCTCATTCAAAACCAGCAAATGCTCTCGTGTATCAGCAATATCATCTTGCTCATCCTGCAAACGAATATCAATATCGCTTAACCGTTGTTGCGTTTGCTGTTGTGCCGAATGAATGGTTTCTATTTTATTTTTATTTACAAAAACAGCATTGGTTAACTGGTTAATTTCATTCTGTAAAATACGAATGTTGTTGTCCTTTAATTGTTGCTGAAACGTAACGATTTCGTTCTGCAGAAACTTTACTTCTTTCTGCGATGCTTGTACAACGGCATCTTGCATTACAATGTCTTCATGCAACTTTTCAAGGTTCTTCGCACGACCAATTTTCTTACCTTCAAACAAACCAACACTGCCGCCGGATAATGTGTATTCACCAATTACAATTTTCCCGCTTTTGTGAAGCAATACAATGTTATTATCATTTTCCGCAACTTCATTTTCTGTAATAAAAACGTGGCTTAAAAGATAGTCAGCCAGCTTTTGATATGGTTCATCCACTTCAATAATCTCTGCGGCTGCAACTGTATTTTCGGGTTGAGAAATATCTTTTAAACGAACATCGTTCAGCTTATCAAGAATGAAAAAATTTGCCTTTCCCTTTTTGTGCTGATCCAGCAGATGAATGGCTTGTAAAGCTTCTTCCTGTGTATTTACAATATAATAATTCAGGTAAGGTTCTAACAGGTTTTCAATTGCCGTTCTGTATTCTTCATCTACATAAATAATGTCGGAAAGAATCGGCGCTTTGTAATTCCAGTTTTTATTGTTGTGCAAAAATTTCACGCTTTCCGGATAACCTTCCATACTATCAACCAAACTCTTCAGCAAATCATGTTCATTGCGTTTGGCATCCAGAATGCGACTATCATTTGCCAGTTGCGCGCGCAAGGTTTCTAATTCTGATTGCGCATCAGCAATAGCCGCTTTAATCCGTTCCTGCTCGTCTTGCATATTTTGTAAAAGAACACGCTTATCAGTCAGCACGTCTTGCTTGTCTTCCAGTTCGTTCTGCAGATTTTGCAACTGCATCATTCTGCCTTGCTGCTCATCCGTTAATTGTGTATGATTGCGCTGCAGATTTACAATTCCGCTATCAGCGACAGCTACTTTTTTCTCGGCAGCAAACTGGTCTCTTTGCAACTGTTGAAACTGGTTGCGTAATACGTCGGTTTCTTTCCTTTTTTCATCCCACACATTTCGCTTTTCATCGCTTTCTATTTTGGCAAGATGAACGCGCTGCTGAAATTCGTACAACTCATCGTTTTCTTCTTCCGTTTGTTGCTGCGTATGTGCGATAGAATCGGTCAGGTTTTTTAACTGACCTTGCGCGCCCTGTAAAAAGTCTTTGATACCGGCTTCCTTTTCTAACTGGTATTGAAGTTTTTGTTTGGCTAAACTCCGTTCGTTTTCTTTCGCACGAAGTTGCTGCAGCAAATGATTATAATCTTGCTGTAAGGTTTGCAAAGCGACTTCCCGTTCTGTAAATTCTTTCCGGCTTTCTTCTAAGTTAGCTTCTTCGGTTATTATATCGGCTTCTAATTGTTCGCGCTTTTCGGTTTCTTCTTCCTGCCGTTCATTCAGTTCTTTATATGTGTCAGAAAATCCTTCCAGCGAAGCTTTGGCAAGCTCAATAGAAACTTCTTTATATTCTTTTTTTATCTCGAAATATTTCTCAGCTTTTTTTGCCTGGCTTTCCAATGCTTTTAGCTGATTGTTGATTTCAAATAACAGATCTTCAATACGATTGATATCAAGTTCCGTAGCTTCCAGCTTGGCTTTGGCTTCTTTCTTTCTTGTTTTGTAAATGGTAATGCCGGCGGCTTGCTCCAGCATCCGGCGGCGACTGTTTTCTTTATCTTTAATAATATCATCTACCATTCCCAACTCAATAATAGCATAACTATCTGTGCTGATGCCGGTATCCATAAACAAGTTATGAATGTCTTTTAACCGGCAGTTCACATCATTTAAACGGTATTCACTTTCACCATTTTTGTAGAAGCGCCGGGTAACCGTAACGGTGGTAAATTCGGTAGGTAATAATTGCCTGTTATTTTCAAATGTCAAACTCACTTCGGCGAGTCCGCTGGCGCTCCGGGTTTTGCTGCCATTAAATACAAGCGCTTCTAAATTTTCACTGCGTAAAGCTGATATTTTTTGTTCGCCGATCACCCAGCGAATACTGTCTATGATATTACTTTTCCCGCAGCCGTTTGGACCGATAATTCCGGTGATACCTTCATCAAAAGAGACAACGGTTTTATCGGCAAAGCTTTTAAAGCCCTTTATTTCAAGTGATTTTAAACGCAAGTTTTTTCAATTTTCTCAACTGCGAACATAATTGAAAATGACAACATGGTTTCTGGTTTACTTTATACCTGTTTGGAAAAGAATCTTTTTATAGTTTTATAAATAAAAAATGAACCGGAAACTACTGATTGTATTTATTTTACTGGTTGCAGGTTTTGTGAAACTGGACGCGCAGATTATTTCTGACGAACAGAAAGTTCGCGATGTATTGACTGCACAAGTTGTTGCCTGGAATAGCGGCAATATTGATGACTTTATGAAAGGCTATGCAAAGACAGATTCTATAATGTTTATCGGAAGTAAAGGCATTACGTACGGCCGGGATAGTACAATGGCAAGATACAAACGAAATTATCCTGATAAAACCGCGATGGGCGTGCTTTCTTTTGATTTGAAAGAAGTAAAACAGCTATCGCCGGAATATTTTTTTGTAGTAGGAAAATTCACTTTAATCCGCGACCGCGATACGCCAAGCGGACATTTTGATTTATTGTTTAAAAAGATAAACGGCAAATGGTTTATTATCAGCGATCATACATCGTAGATTAAAAGACAAAATTTCAACTTGTCTTTGTTGACAGATGTCTTGAAAGTCTTTATTATTAAACGTAACAAGATAATTGACTCTTACATTTATATCTTTTAAAATTTCTCTGATTACACTATCAGTAAGACTATACGTAAATCCCAATCGATTTAAAATAAACACTTCATTCAATGCAATTTGTCTATATCCAGTGTCATCGAACAAAACGACAGAAGGTTTTTTCATTAATCTTTCTAAATAAAGCAATCTAACTCTATTACGGACAAGACGCGTAGATATGATTTCGTATAAACAAGACCAAGGCAAGATTATTTGCTGACCTTCGATTAACTCTGCAATGGAAATGGCGGCATCATGATGTTGGTCTGCTGTATCTGTTAGTCCAAGCCAGAAACAGCTATCGGTTAATACTACGTAAGACATACATTAATAATCTTCTTCACCTTGGGTTTGTTGAACAGCATAACCTTCCCACGGCGCTCTTTTTCTTCCACCAAATAAAAACTTACCTTTTATTTTCATAGTTGACGCATCAAGATAAATCGCATAAATTCTATCTGTTTCGGCAATCTTTAAGTAAGATTCGAGTTCACTCTTTAAACCAGATATAAAATCATCACCATAATCTTTCTCAAAAAAAGCAATATTATTTCCACACTCTCGTGCTTTTACAGAATCAAGAAATGTGTATAAACCAGAATAATCGCCTTTCAAGCCTAAATCATATGATAACCAGAACGCTTTACTAATATTCATAAAATACATTTAATCATTACAAATATAATAAAACAAAAGAGGCGCAAAGAAGATAAAAGCATCGTTTCTTGCACCTCTGATTTATAAGAATTCAACACCTAAATATCCGTCGCTTCACCATATGCAACGGCGGTAGCTTCTTTTACGGCTTCACTCATCGTCGGGTGCGGATGAATGGCATTCAATATTTCGTGCGCTGTGGTTTCTAATTTTCGCGCTACAGAAATTTCGGCAATCATTTCGGTAACGTTTGCACCGATCATGTGTGCGCCAAGCAATTCACCGTATTTCGCATCGTAAATCACTTTTACAAAACCATCCGTTGCGCCGGCAGCTGTGGCTTTACCGCTGGCAATGAAAGGGAATTTGCCCACTTTTACTTCGTAACCGGCATCTTTTGCGGCTTTCTCGGTAAAACCAACAGAAGCAATTTCAGGTGTGCAATACGTACAACCCGGAATGTTTGCATAATCCATTACTTCCGGCTGGTGAGCTGATTTCTTTTCTAAGAAAGCAATGTATTCAGCAACGTTAATACCTTCTTTTGTGGCTTTATGAGCCAATGCCTGGTTGGGCGTACAATCGCCGATTGCATAAAATCCAGGTACATTTGTTTGCTGATATTTATCAACCACAACTTTACCTTTTTCTACTTTTACACCAACCGTTTCCAGGCCAATATTTTCAACATTGGCAACAACACCAACCGCACTCAAAACAACATCAGCTTCTAATGTTACGGTGCTGCCATCCAGCTTTTTCACCTGCGCTTTTACGCCATTCCCGGATGTATCAACCGACTCAACGGTCGAGCTGGTCATAATATCAATCCCTTGTTTTTTAAATTGCTTTTCCAGTTCTTTCGAAATCTCTTCATCTTCTACCGGAACAACGCGCGGAAGAAACTCAACAATCGTTACTTTGGTTCCCATTGAGTTGTACACATAAGCAAACTCAACGCCTATTGCGCCGCTGCCTACAACAATCATGCTTTTAGGTTGCTCCGGCAAAACCATCGCTTCGCGGTAACCAACCACTTTTTTACCATCCTGTTTCAGGTTTGGCAATTCGCGGCTTCTGCCGCCGGTTGCTATTACAATATGTTTGGCTTCTACAGTTTGCTCTTTCCCATCGGTACCTTTTACCTGTATTTTACCTTTACCGGTTAGCGTACCATATCCCATAATGACGTCAATCTTATTTTTCTTCATCAGGAAGGCAACGCCTTTGTTCATTTTATCTGCCACCCCACGGCTGCGTTTGATAACGCCTCCAAAATCCGGCGATGCATTTTCGACATTTATGCCATACGCCGAGCTATGCTTTGCATAATCATACACGTTGGCACTTTTTATCAGCGCTTTGGTAGGAATACAACCCCAGTTGAGGCAAATGCCGCCAAGACTTTCTTTTTCTATAATTGCTACTTTAAAACCAAGCTGAGAGGCACGGATAGCCGCCGGATAACCGCCCGGACCGCTACCAAGGACTACTACATCGTATGCCATATATTATTTTTGATTTTTCAAAAAATTTGAGAGATAAACGATTGCAAATAAACAGCAATCGCAGTACATTTTATTTGCGGCTGCAAAGTTAGCTTTAAAGGCGGAAACAACAAAGAGTGAACAAGTTACCAACTGTTAAGCTTTCAATAACGACCGCTATCGGCAAAATGATGACCGATAAGTACAATTCATCACACGACAATTGCCTACTTTTGATCTTACTTCATGCAACATCGCTTTATTACAATCGAAGGAAATATTGGAGCCGGCAAAACCACGCTCGCTCATCTGCTGGCAAAAAAACTGAATGCAAGATTAATTCTGGAAGAATTTGCCGACAATCCTTTCCTGCCAAAATTTTACGAAAATCCGGAGCAATACGCTTTTCCGCTGGAGCTGTTTTTTTTGGCAGAACGCTTTAAACAGTTAAAGGATAATTTGTTTAAGACAGATTTATTTCAGAGCATTACGGTTTCAGATTATCTGTTTACCAAATGCCTGTTGTTTGCCAGGATCAATTTACCGGAAGAAGAGTTTAAACTCTATCAAAAGCTGTTTGATATTATGCAACAGCAGCTGGTATTTCCGGATATGATTATTTACCTGCACAGTTCAATCAGTCGTTTGCAGAAAAATATAAAAAAACGCAATCGCAGTTACGAACAAAAAATACCTGACAGTTACTTGCAAAGTATTCAGGACACTTATACAAATTATATCAGGCAACACGCTATCAAAACCATTTTTGTGGAAGCCGACAATGCCGATTTTTTAAGTAATGATTCTCACCTTGTTTCCATTATAGAAGCTTTGGAAACAGACTTCGATGAGCAGCTTTATATAACACTTTAATGAAGTAGTTGACTGATAAATACATTTGAATGGAAGAAGCAGAGAATAAAACGTTACAAACACAACAAAATCCTTTTGCATCAATAGCGATTACCGAATATCGCAATTTGCTGATGAGCCGCTTTACATTTACGATGGGCATACGTATGCTGACAACTGTATTAGGCTGGTGGATTTACAGCCTTTATAAAAGTCCGACGGAAGGTGCTTTTGCCATTGGTTTATTAGGTTTATCAGAAGTAATACCGGCTGTAAGTATGGCGTTATATGCCGGACATTTTATAGACATCAGCGAGAAGAAAAAGCTGATGCTCATTTGTCTTTCTTTGTATGCTTTAGCAGGCATATTATTTTGCTTTTTATCTACCGGATACACGCATCAATATATAGGAAATCATGGCATTGCAATGATCATTTATGTCATTGTCTTTTGCACAGGTATTGTACGTTCGTTTTCGGGACCAACATTCAGTGTTTTGGTGGCCAATATTGTTCCGCGCGAGTTACTGCAGAATGCAACTACCTGGAACCAGGGAACTTATATGTCGGCTTCGGTAAGCGGTCATGCAGTGGGTGGTTTATTAATAGCACATGCCGGTATAACAGGCACGTTAGGTGTTGTTTCTGCGATGCTTATTTTCGCTTTGCTGTCTATGTCTTTGCTTAGCAAAAAACCGGCTGCTAATGAACGCGGTGAACGAAGGACATGGGACAGTGTACGCGAAGGATTGGCATTTGTATTTAAAACAAAAGAATTACTGGGCGCTATCTCGCTTGATTTGTTTGCTGTCTTGTTCGGTGGCGCTGTCGCGATGATTCCGGCTTTTGCAAAAGACATTCTGCATATTGGTCCGGAAGGTTTTGGTTTGTTAAATGCCTCTTCTGATATTGGTGCTATTATTATCGTTGTGTTACTTACTTTATTTCCATTAAAAAGAAAGCAAGGCCGCAAGCTTATGTATGCCGTTGCGGGTTTTGGTATTTGTATTATCATATTCGGGCTATCTAAACTATTCTGGTTGTCTTTTTTAGTATTGATGATAAGTGGTATGCTCGACGGCATCAGCGTAGTGGTTCGCGGAACCATTGCGCAATTAAAAACACCGGATAATATGCGTGGACGCGTATTGAGTGTAAACTCAATGTTCATCAACAGCAGTAACGAATTAGGTCAATTTGAAAGCGGCGTTGTGGCAAGAGCCATGGGCTTGGTTCCTTCTGTTGTGTTTGGTGGTTGTATGACGTTGCTGGTGGTTATTGTTACGTGGATAAAAGCGCCTTCGCTTCGCGATATGGAATACTAAGGTTAATGATGAACGATGAGCGATGAATTATGAGTTGTAAATTTAGTAAGTGCATTGTAAGTCCTATTTGCTTTGTATGCCTCGCTCATAATTCTAAGGTAAATAACAAATCGGTCATTTTCTTTCATAAATCATAATTCATCATTCATCATTCACAATTAAAGCTATGAAAGCCTCAGTAATCATAATCATTCTTAGTTTTCTCACAGCATTTACAATGTATGCACAATCTCGTATGGATACAACGATATATGGAAATAATAAAAAGGTTGGCAAATACATCAGCATCCGTGGCTTTCGCATGTATTATGAAGTTTACGGCAAAGGCGAACCCTTGTTAATGATACACGGAAACGGTGGCAACGGCAGCAGCTTTATGAACCAGGTTCCTTATTTCTCCAAACACTATAAAGTAATACTACCTGATAGCCGCGCGCAAGGCAAATCAGTTGACGAAAGCGATACGCTGACTTATGAAATGATGGCAGATGATATGAATGCTTTGCTTGATTCTTTGCATCTTGATTCCTGTTATGTAATTGGCTGGAGCGATGGCGGCATTAATGGATTATTATTGGCAATTCGCCATCCGGATAAAGTAAAAAAGCTGGCTGTAACAGGCGCTAATTTATGGCCGGACAGTACAGCATTAGGAAGCTTTTACGAAGAAGGTTTACAGGAAGAAGAAAAGCTAAAACAACAGCCACAAACCAAAGAAAACAAGCATACTTACAAGCTTGTTCACATGATGAATGTAGAACCCAATATTTCATTAAATCAACTAAAGCAGATTCATTGTCCGACACTTGTTATTGGCGGCGACAGGGATATTATTTTACCCAAACATACCATGCTGATTGCACAGTCTATTCCGGGAGCTGATTTATGGATTGTGCCGCATAGCGGACATGCAACGTTAATGGAACATAAAGACGATTTCAATAAAGTGGTAAGCGATTTTTTTAGCCGTCATTGAGTCTTTGTTTGCATTAATCCGGCGAATGGTTTAGCTTTCCGTTTCGTTTCTTTTCAAGTTAATTTACAAGTAACGAATGCCAACGATAAAAGAAATTGTACCCGCTTGTTAACTGATGAAAGAATAAACACGACTATCTATTATCAAAATCATCCTTTATGAAAAAAAAGCTTTCCGAAGCAAAGCAATGGATAACCGTTTTATTGTTTGCCGTTTTTCTCGTTAGTTGTAATCATTACATAGCTCCTTACGATCAACAGGCATACTCGCAAGCCACTTCTCTTAAAATTGATGTTTTGAATTTGATAGATGAATCAACCGAATCTTACTCTTCGCATCAGAAAGAAGTGGAAGCCGTTGTATTAAATATGCGTAAAGCCATTGAGTATGAAAGGCATCGCCCAAAGAATGATATTACAATAAAAATGTGGAATAAAATGCTGGATTCTACGGCTCAGAAAGGAATTGTAGGTTCTTATTTCGCAAGCTGGAAAAAGAGCGGCAAAAAAAGCCAGGATTTAATTGATGAGTTTAAACCGATTGCAGCAGAAGGCTTCGACAGGATTGCCGATTTGGAGTCTCATAAGATACAATCGTCAGATGCCGGTATCACCAATTTTTTAAACAAATAATATATCTTTTTTATGGCTTTAAAATTTGGAGAGTTGTTTACGCAACTTAAAAATAATATTCTCGCACTTGCCAAAGCTTCTTATAAATCGTATGCAAAAGAAGCTGAAGAAGATGCTAAAAACCTGCTGGAATCCATGAAAGAAAAATTAGAACGATGGACGGGTTTATTAGCAGAAAAAAAATTAACTCCCGATGATTTTGAATTACTTATTACAGCACAGAAAGACCTGATAGAAATGGCAGCTTTGCAAAGAGCTGGTTTAGCTACGATTAAAGCGGAGCAGTTTAGAGACAGCTTAGTGAACCTGATAACAGATACTGTTTTCAGCGCGATACCGGGTATATAAACAGTTACTGTTGCTGCTTATAAAAAGCCAATTAATACATATTGATTTCAAAATATTTTTTGATATTAGTATGTATTGATTAATAAAGATTAATCCCGTCACAGCTATCCTTTCAACATCGAAATTTTCATACATAATTCAATAAACAATACAGTTATAATAACTAAGATGATTTATTGTTTGATTATTCGCTAAAAGCAATCATACAAAACGATAAGCGAGATTTTTCCTCCGCAAATTCATCCTCTTTCTTTTACTCATTATTTACTATCAATACAATACTTTTTTATCTGTGTAAAATCAGTCAACGAAAAGCTTACATAAATTATATCAACTATAGAGTTTTAATAAAGAGCCGATTGAAGCAAAAAAATAATGTGTAGTTATTATATAATTATAAAAAAAACTGTTCCTTTGTTTCCAACTCCACTTTTTAAGCGACAAAAAAGAGACCTACATAAACGGGAACGATTGGATAGCATCATTATATTCTGGCTTACAAATACATACTATTAGTTGCTGAAAAATATGGTTTGAATCTGTTGAAATAAGAATTCTGAACATTTTATAATCTGAACGTATAAATGGCAAAATTGATTTGCCATACTAAATCATCGTGTAGCAATACGCGATGAAAAACTTCTTTATAAACAAACGGAGAAAACCGAAAATCCGATCAAAGAGTAGGTAAAAAAATTCTATTATGCCAGACATTGCAAACATCTTACCTAACGATCTTATGCAAAGCATCTTAGGTAAACTCTACCAGATCATCACGCAAGGCGATGGTACGGTTGCCCCTATTTCAAACGACAATTTTCTTAGCTGGTGCTCGCCCGGCATACCTTATCCAAAAGAACAATTTGCTTTTCTAAGCCAGGGCTTAACCGGGATTGTAAAAAATCCAAATCCCGAAAAAGATGCCAGCGGAAATCCCATTCCGCTTACCGATGCGCAAAGACAACAATTAAGAGCATCAGACACAGCACAATTATACATGCAGGCAGAGAACCTGGCGCGCGTGGTAGATTTTATTCCTGATGTTAATGCAGGAATTAATGGTGCGAGTAAAGGTGCCGGTCTTGCGCCGCTCAGCATCATGCAAAATGAAGGAACTTTATCTGATGTGTACGAATATGCTCTGAAGTTTAGTAAGGTTGCCAATACAGAATTATCTGATGCCGAAAAAGCACAGGTAGCCAAATTCAGAGAGCTGCTTCAGGTAAAGAAAAAGAAAACCGATCTTATAACCGGCGAAGAAACTGAAGTGCTGGAACCAAGCCCGCTCGTTATTATGTATAACCTGAAAATGTCGGCTTATATTGATGCCGTATTGGAATACAATTCTCATCGTGTAGATGCTTTAACAGCCGATAATTCTGCAGCTATTCACTACTGGGCATTAAATGCAAATGCCTTACGGGATAAAGTAAAAGCAGCGATGTTCGATTGGGTAAATAATGGTTATAAAAACGACTATGAAGCCATTGCAGCGCGCATAGACCAGATTATGTCGAAAGACTTAGCCCTTTTGAAACAAGAATATAAAGACGACCTCGATAAAGCGAGACTTACAGGCATTGCTTCGGGTTCCGACTTTTATTTTACATCTTTAGTTCCCGGCGATTTCGTAAATGGCGGCTGGACACAATTTACATTCAACTCCAGTGATTTTGCAACCCATTCTCACAGCGATTATACAAGCTATGGTGTAAGTGCAAGCGCAGGCTTTTTAGGTTTTGGCGCTTCCGGCGGTTTTCATCACAGTGATGGCAGCACATCGAGAAGTTTTAATGCCTCCAGCTTTAAAATGAGTTTCGAAATAGCGCAGGTGCCTATTGTAAGAGCCTGGCTTAAAACACCATTTCTTACTTCTAAAACCTGGAAATTAGACCCCGGAGATCCGCAGGTAAAATCAACCGGCGAAGTACTTAGCGATGGCAATACGCCGCCAAAAGGTATTTTACCGGGTTATCCAACCTCAGTCATTTTTGTAAGAAACTTAGTGATGGATTTTGGTGAAGCCAATTCACAATATAATTCTGATTTTAAATCGAATAGTGCAAGCGGTTCTGCAGGCTGGGGACCCTTTAGTGTAAGTGCAAATTATTCTCATGCCGACAGCAATACGAGCTTTAATTCTCATGCAGATGGACAAGGTATTCATGTAGATGGTATGCAGATAATTGGTTTCAATTGTCATGTGTTACCAAAATCTCCAGATCCTTTACCAGATATCAAGAACTGGATTTAGAAGCTTATTTATAAGATAAAAAACCGTTGCTGGTCGTTAAGCCAGCAACGGTTTTAAATCATTGTGAATCGCCCGGATAAGACAGGCGCAAGCAACCAATAAGCTATTTGCATACAACCTTCAACAATTAATTACGTGGTTGTACTCTTTCATATTTTAAAAGACATGTAATGTATCTGAATGCCATCATTTTTGCTAAACTGCAAAAGCTATATGAAAATATAGATACGGATAAAACGGATCCGTATTTTCTTGCCTTCGCGCCTACAACGGTAAGTTTTACCAATTTCGATTTCAATTTTTTAAATCCGAATGCTTCATCCGGAGATGAAGTAAGACAAAACGATGAAAATAAAATGGCGTTTGCCCAGATAGCAAATGCTGTTATCAGAGATTCCAAAATATTCCAGTTGAATACAGATGAAATGTTACAGGATGCGTATTCAAAAGTTTTAAACAATGCCATCCTGGTAGATACAACCATTTCTGATGAAGACAAAGCGGCTTACAATACGGCGAGAGCCATCTTATTTACCGGCGAAAATCTTGATGCTACACCAGAATACGCAAAGTATAAAGACTTGCAGGCAAAAGTGGCTGCATTAGACGATCAGATCATTGCTGTAAATGCTTCTTTAAGCCAGGGCGATACCGCCAGTAACCAAACATTTTTACAACAAAAGCAACAGTTAGATTTACAGAAAAGCGTTTTGCTGAACGACTGGATTATCAATGGCAATAAAAACAAAATTGAAGACGCTTTAAAAGTGGTAACCGGGTTAAACGAAAGAAGCATTTTCAAAAGCAATTTTAATAATGAAATCATCAATTTAAAAAACACATTCGATACGGAAAGAACAGTCAATTCGAATGTTGATTACCTGCCTACCTTTTGCCTGCCGCAAAGTATTTATAAATACGATTTTAGCGGGTGGAAAAAGATAAGCATGGATAGTAGCGAGATTACAACTATGGAGAGCGATGCAAAAGCTTTTTTAGGCGACGATTTATATAACGCTTACAGCAGCTCATCGGATGCGCCGGTAAGTAAAATAGAGTTTGAATATTTGTTTGTAACCGTACAGCGAAACTGGTTTAAGAAAGAGATGATAAACTCGCCATACTGGAAGTTTAATGCAGCCGATAACACAATAATTGTTTCGGATGGCGCCAACGAAAATGCAGGCATATTACCTGCCTTTATAGACAAGTTTATTTTTGTAAGAAGAATTATGCAATACCTGGTGCCCGATGCAAGTGCACCGGCTGAAGTAAGCAACCCGGCACCGGCTACTTATAATTTTTCTGAAATAGCCAGGCTAAAAAATATTTCTATGCTGAAAACGGTTCAGCCCGAGCATAAAGAAGTATCAAAAATCAGGCTTACAGATACGGGAACAGATAAAAAAACAGTACCGTTTATTATGCTTCGAAATGCTCCGACAACGACGACAGTAAATCCGTCTTTATTAAGGCGCAGCACTATCATGCCATTGGAGCATACAGATGATAGCGTAGCAGCAAAACCGGCGTTGGCATCAGCCATAAGAGGCAGGATATTTTTACCGGGACATATTCCTATCAAATGGCATTTTCCAATCGGGCAGCCGCAGCAACCGGCTACGTTTTCCATTGTATTTTCATTTACCGATCCTTCTAACAATGCAGTCGCTTCTTTAGATATAGACTTAACCAATGTAAATGATGGCTCCAGCTTTTCTGCTTTAACAGACAATACAGGTAAAGTATCGTTTGATTCTATGAAGGCAGGCAATTATCATCTTCAGATTCAGAACAATGAAATCTTTGAAGACTTTGAGAGTACGTACAATATAAATGCTGCCACAACAACAACCGTAATGTTGCCGAAAAGACCGAACCCGAAATTCGATATGTGGGTGCTTGGCTGTGTAAACTACCAGTTTCCAAAACTGCCGAACCCGCTGGATACTTATACGTATTCATAGTTCAATCAGCCTGTAACAATCTCATTTATTCAATTATCTTTTATTCATAAACACAATCAATTTTCATTACAATGATTTACCTCAAACAAGCATTTTATTTTAGTCCCGATCCGGATGATACAGATGGTGGTTCATCAACCGATGATACGTCATCAGATGATACTTCAACGGATACATCAGACTCCGATACATCAACTGATGATACTTCGACTGATACATCGGATTCCGATACGTCAACAAGTACGGATACTTCCGATGATTCTTCCACAACAGATTCCGGTTCCTCATCCGATGATACTTCTTCTTCTGATTCATCATCTGATGATACATCTTCTTCCGATTCATCAACTGATGATACATCTTCCTCTGATTCATCAGGTTCTTCTTCGGACGATACTTCTACCAATTCTACAGACACAACGGCAACTACATCTGATACAGATAAAGATTCAGAAGGCTTTCGCGTGTTAGATTCCGGTTCATGGAACGGCGATAAATCGGTTACTTACCAGGGCGGCCAGGTAATGCATTTCCAGGTAAAAAATGTAAACGTTCTGGGTACTACATTAAGCATCAGTTCAAATTTGGGTGGTAAAAAATCGCAGATCATTTTGCCACAGCAAACGGCTGATTTGAGGTTTGATTGTTTTGGTTCAGAACCGATGGGATGGTCATTTGATATATCTACTAACAGCGATGCATTTATTGTTGCTTATAAAATCTATTCTTCCTGGATTCCCGGTGATCCACGAAACGGGTAACTCTTAATTTCAAGCCTTGACCAATTAAAAAGTCAGGGCTTTATTCTTCATAGAAAAACAAAACAAAATGAAACAATTATTTTTCTTTAGTCCCGATCCGGATGAAACAGATGGCGGTTCATCATCCGATGATTCTTCAACAACTGATACGGCTACTGATACTACGGATGATTCTTCAACAGACACAAGCAGTGATACCTCCTCATCTGATGATACATCTTCATCATCCGATGATTCTTCAACAAGCGATTCATCGTCAGATACAACTTCAGACAGCAGTACAACAGGCGATTCATCGTCAGGCTCAGCAACTCCGGTGAATATTCACTACGATGTATTCCTGGTTGCACAACCGGATAATTGCACATGTTGGGCAGCGTCAAGCGCGATGGTGCTTACATATTGGCGTGATAAAGACAATTCTTCATCAGGTCCATCTTACACGGTTCAGGAAATAAAAGACATGGTTACGGCTGCCGGTCCGCAATACGATATTAGCTGCGGTTTGAAGCCGGAAGACACGCAACCTGTTGGCGATATTTTAGGACTTGCGTTTGACTATCCCATGTGTTATGGCGTAGATGGATTTGCTTCATTGTTAGAAGCCAGCGGTCCTATTGTGTTTGTTCGTGCATCAGTGGGCGGCAAAGGCGCACACGCCATTGCTGTAATTGGTATGAATGGCGATGGAACGCCGGACGGAACAACTGTTGAAACCATGAACCCATCTCCGGTTGGCTCTGGTGCTGAACAAAATGTATCATTTTCTACGCTAATGGGAATGATGGAGCAATTAGGCTTCTGGGATCAAACCGATTGGTCAACATCCGGCGGTTTAGATCGTATATATGTTATGTATAAAAAGTAATCCAACAAAACAACAATAGTTGTAATTAATACAGATAGAAATTTGTATTGATTACAACTTTTCCAGAGAGATATTTTCTTCAAAGAACTTCAATACACCTTCATTTTAAAAATTGCAGTATGAAACACACATTTTTCTTTAGTCCCGATCCGGATGATTCCGGTGATGCTTCTTCTGATGATACAGATACCGAATCATCAACTGATTCCGAACCTATATCAGAACATGATTTGTCAAAAGACGATTCTCCCGATCCTTCCACTGAAGATGACTCTTCTACAAGCGATGATTCGAGTGATACAAGTAATGATCAGGATACCAATGATTCAGGCGATGCGAGCGAGGATCAAAGCACAACAGACACAACCAATACATCAGACACAGACACATCAGATACATCTGACGACACGCAGGATACTTCTTCTGATGCCGGCAATGAGAATGATACAAGCACATCCGACACAGACACCGGCGACGGATCAACCGATACTACAAATCAAAGCACGGATGATACGTCTGCAAACACACAATCTGATGCTGGTTCATCCGATGCCGGTATAACGGCTCCTGTACGTCCCTACGGCGTAGAATCCTGGCGTGCATTGGTAACTCAATTTGCAGAAGATTTACCGGTTGAAGTTTTGCTGCGATGGATAAAACACGAAAGCGGCGGCAACCCTTGCTCTACAGGAAAGATTGTAAATAACGCTTCTATTGAGAATGGATTGTTTCAATTATATTCTCCCGATGACGATCATTTTGCAACACCTTCTCAACTGCATGGCAATTTTTGCAGCGGGCAAACCTGTACACGCAATCTTACTGCCGATGAAGCCAAAATACAGGTAACAAGCGGCATTGCTTATGTAAAAACATGCCGCGAACGAACCCGAAAATTATTAAGTCAGCAAAGCTTAACCTGGGATGAATCGGGCAGTGATTTCTGGTCAATGGTAAAGATGCAGCACAACCTTCCCGGCATACCTGCGAAGTATATATCCATCCTAAAACCATCCTCCTGGGCAGACTTTAAAAACGGTGTGATACAAAAAGAACCGAAGTATAACGGCTCGTCTATTTTTTCTAATGCCGAAGACATTGGTTCAGCTATATAAACAAATGCGTACAAAACAATAATCTTATTTATCATCTTGAATTAAAGTATATGAAACACACATTTCTTTTTAGCCTCGATCCGGATGATACAGATAGCTCTTCTTCATCCGAAGATTCTTCAACTGACACAAGTACAATTGATGCTGATACCTCATTGGATACAGACGATTCTTCAGAAAATACATCTTCCGATAGTGCACCGGAAGTTCCCAAAACATCTACCGGGTATTTTTTTGTAGATGTGTATTCGCAGGACTTACATGGCGCGCCAGCCTGGGATGTATTGGTAAATGATGCCAGGTTTTATGGTGCCATTCTGAAAGCCACGCAAGGCACAAAAGGCTGGTCTAACGATAAAGGTTGGTTTGCCAGAAACTGGCCATTATTGAAAACAGTTGCCGGTGATAGGTATGGTTCTACATGGTTTAGAGGCGCTTATCTGTTTCTGAATTTCTGGCAGGACGGCGCAGACCAGGCTGATAATTACTTAGATGTTATTAATGATGCCGGTGGCTGGGACAATGGCGATATTATCCCTATCGTAGATGTGGAATTAGGACAGGATGGAACAGATGGCAAGCATAAAAGAAACCCGAACAGAGATGCCAGCGCTCAAAAAATTATAGACTGTACCACAGCCTGTGCTGAGCGTATAAAAAGTGTTACAGGTCGCAATGTTATGCTTTATGGCCGAGGCGCTATGCGCGATAAAGGCATTACCGATAAAATGGGTTGCGATGCCGTATGGAACCCGGCTTATACGAGACAAATGACAAGACATGGACTGGAAGCCTGGACATTAGACGATATTGCGTTGTGGCAATATTGCGGTGATGGTTCTTCTGCGCTTGATGAAACCAAATTTCCGAAAAGCATTCCCGGTTTTGGCAGCCCTGATATCAGCGTTTATATACAAGGTGCTGACAAACCTTCATTTGATACGATGTTACAGCGTCTTGGTATTGGCAGTTAATCATTCCAAAATCTTCATTCATTATTTTAAAAACAACAAACTATATGAAACCAGTTATTTTTTATTTTGGTCCCGATCCGGATTCAGCAGATGGTGGAAGCGATGCGCCGCAGACAGATAACACAAAGCTTACTACTACAGATACAGTTTATGTTAGTCCTGATGGCGGAACAACAAATGAAGCCTTTCCAGTACCCGGCGTAGAATATGATTTTTGTGTAGATGTAAGCAATTTATCATCTCTCGCATCCGGTGCTTTTTATGTACAATTTACCTTAGATAATGCTACCGGCGGAAGCGGTAACCAGACATTCGATTTTCAGCAGGAAACCGGGCTTGATTCCGGGCAATCTGTAAAAGCAGTTGTGCATTTCGGCCAGTTTACAGAAGATGATGTTGATTATACTTTGTCTGCCTGTATCTATTCTCCGTCAGCGCCGGAAACGCCAATCAACTGTGCCGGAACTTTTGGCTTTAATCCGCATACAAGTCCACACAATACAGATTCTGCAAGTTCATCCGAAGATAGCGGTTCCGGTGATGATACAGGTTCAGGCGATAGCAGTTCAACCGAAGAAACAAGTTCTGATACTACCGAAGAAGATGAATCTTCTAGTTCAAATTCTTAAATGAATTTTTATGAAAACCCTTTATAAACTCTCTTTCCCGATAATTATAGCGATGATATTATGGCTATCTCTTCCAGGATGTAAAAGTCATGTAAGTATTGATGTAAGTAATTTAACAGATACAGCTAAGTCTCCCGACATTAGTGTTGAAGTTAAAAAAGAAAAGGAATTAACGGAACAACAAGCAGTACAAAAAGTACAGAATTATTTAGCACAGCAAAATGAAGTTGTAACGGTTTCTATGCCTTATACAGATTGGGAAACAGTGCGAAAGGCCTGTATGCAATACGATGTAGATACCGATCCTAATAAAGATGAGCCTTCACTTTGCAAATGTAAACCTGACGGAAGTCCATACGGCTATAAGATGGTTCAGGAAGCAACAACTAAATGCTGCCAAACCAAAACTGTTTCTGCCAACACATTGCGCGGGCAGTGGGTTGCAACGTATTCTGAAACATCAGATGAGTGGAAAGTAGAACTGGAAGCCAGTGATGTGAAAGAAGCATTTGATTGGTTTGTCGGCGACAAAAACGGATCGGTTACAAAATCAGAGCAAGGAACTAACAGCGATAGCAGAGTTGATACGATGAAGAGATAAGATAAGTTGAACAGACAACAAAAAACCCGATTATTTTTTTAATAAGTACAAATAAAACTTAAGTTATGAGCCCGATTATTTTTTTGATTACAGGTGTCGTAATTTTTCTTTTTCTTATTATTACGAGGAAAACAAAAAGAAGTTCCGGCAGCTACTCCGGGAGCAGAAATTTCGGGAATACTTCAACCGGTAAAATTTCGTTCTCATTTCCCAAAAAACAAAAGCCTCAAAATTCAGATGAAGAAGAACGGAAAAGAAGATTTCAAGATGAAGCTGCGCGTCAACAAAGAGAGACACAAAAAAGATTTCAGGATACTGTAAACCAAACAGCGAAGCGAAACCAGGAAATCTTAAAAAGAACCCGTGATACTGAAAACCAGATACAAAAGAGAAACCAGGATATGCTGGCGCAACAAGCACAGCAAAGGCAAAGAGATATGCTGGCGCAGCAGCAACGAAATATTATAAACGGGCGAAAATAGAAAAGTTACAGAACGTGAGATAAGAACAGAACGTGAGATAAGATTGCCATCAATATAAGTTGTGTGAAAAATTCCTTTTATATTCCCTCATAACATAAAAGCAAAACGCAAAAAAGTTTAGTGCATTTAAGTCATTAACGTTTTACAAAGTTCAGTTCACCAAATCGCTATTTTACAAAATGAATTGTGACATAACTGGTTTAAAAATATTTCAGTTACGTTATAATCAAAATAAAAAAGTATAAGGAATATTTTGAAGTAAAACAGCCTTGTAAGAATATTCTTACAAGGCTGTTTTGTTGTATTGATAATATAAATTTTATCCGTTCATACTGGCTAAAAACTCTTCGTTGCTTTTCGTGCCGCGCATACGTTTCAACAACTCATTCATCGCTTCTTCTGTATTCATATCGTTAATATACAAACGAAGAATGTTCATGCGTTTCAGAACATCTCTGTCTAACAATAAATCGTCGCGGCGGGTAGATGAAGATACCAAATCAATAGCAGGGAAAATACGGCGGTTGGCAAGGCGGCGGTCAAGCTGTAGCTCCATGTTACCCGTACCTTTAAACTCTTCAAAAATAACTTCATCCATTTTGCTGCCGGTATCAATTAAAGCGGTTGCAAGTATCGTGAGCGAACCGCCATTTTCTATTTTACGTGCCGCGCCAAAAAACTGTTTTGGTTTTTGCATGGCATTAGCTTCCACACCACCGCTTAAAACTTTACCGCTTGATGGTGCCACCGTATTGTGTGCTCTTGCCAAACGCGTAATCGAATCTAATAGTATTACAACATCGTGGCCACACTCAACCAAACGCTTAGCTTTCTGCAAAGCAATGGTAGAAACTTTTACATGCTTATCGGCCGGCTCGTCAAACGTAGAAGCAATTACTTCGGCTTTTACGCTGCGCTCCATATCGGTAACTTCTTCCGGGCGTTCATCAATTAAAACAACCATTAAATAACATTCCGGATGATTAGCGGCTATTGCATTGGCGACTTCTTTTAAAAGCACCGTTTTGCCAACTTTCGGTTGCGCTACAATTAAGCCGCGCTGACCTTTACCAATAGGCGAAAACAAATCTATAATACGTGTGCTGTAATTACTTGGCGTAGTAAAAAGATTCAGCTTTTCGTAAGGGAACAAAGGTGTTAAATAATCGAACGGAACGCGGTCTCTAACTTCGTCGGGACTTTTGCCGTTGATGTTTTCAACCTTTAATAAAGCGAAATATTTTTCCCCTTCTTTTGGCGGACGAACCGAACCTGTAACGGTGTCGCCGGTTTTTAAACCAAATAATTTGATCTGCGAAGGAGAAACATAAACATCATCCGGTGATGATAAATAATTATAATCGGAAGAACGAAGGAAACCATAGCCATCCGGCATCATTTCCAAAACGCCTTCACCGGTTATTACACCATCAAATTCTATATTAAAATTCTGTTCTTTTTTAGAAGATTGCCTGGCAACCGGTTGTTTTACTACAACTTCTTCTTCCTCCTCCTCTTCGTCTTCCGGCTCCGGTTCTTCTGCTTCAAAATCGTCATCACTCATATCTTCACTCACAAAAGTATCGTTGCCGGTACCATTAAGTAAAGCCAGAAAAGCAGGCGAAATCTGTGGCATATCATCGTCACCAATTGTCGTAGCGGCATCGTCATTTTCATTGTCCGAATTCGAATCAGAATCATTACTAATGCTAACAGGAGCTGCAACAGGCTTGCGTTTGCGGCGTTTTACCGGTTCTTCTGCTGCGCTTACTTCGGCAACCGGAACTTCTTCCTGCGAAGGAATTTCTTCATTCTTTGCTTCCCGTTCTGCCGGTTGTGCTTCAACAGGAGCGGCGGCTTTTACGGTGCGTTTGCGTTTAGGTTTTTCAGCAGGGGCTGCAGGTTTATCAGTAGCTTCCAGAGCCTGGCTGTCAAGGATTTTGTAAACCAGGTCTTGCTTATTTAGTTTTTTAGCGTTGGATATGTTAAGCTGCTCGGCTATGTCCTGCAACTCCGGCACTAACATGTCGTTTAACTGCAAAATGTCGTACATAAAATGTAATAAAAGAAATCAGAAAAATTGGGATTATTAATCTGGATTTAATGAAAGAAAATAAATAAAATTGCTTGATTAAAAAGAAACTTTGGCGAGCTGAGGAGAAAAATGATTAAAACTAATCAGCTTTGTTTCTGTTGCAATGATACACAAATTTCCGAAAAATAAATTATTTCTCCTTTTTTTTAGTAAAAATTGTATATACCATAACTATTATCATAAACCGGCTAAATCCTTTTAATTCAGGGCGTTTCTTACCTTGCGCATTTCTAATCAATCGTTGTGATAACCATACAAAAGCTTTACCAGATTTATCAGCAATATCCGTCTGTGCAAACAGACACGCGCCAACTACAAAAGGGCGATTTATTTTTTGCATTAAAAGGCGCCAATTTTAATGGCAACGCCTTTGCTTTACAAGCGCTTGCACAAGGCGCGGCTTATGCTGTGATTGATGAAAAAACAGAAACTGAAGACGATAGATTCATATTGGTTGATGATGTATTGCAAACCTTGCAGCAATTAGCCAAATATCATCGCGAACAATTCTCAATTCCTTTCATCGCGATAACAGGAAGCAATGGCAAAACAACTACAAAAGAATTGGTTCACGCAGTGTTGTCTTCACATTATATTACCTATACCACGCAAGGCAACCTCAACAATCATATTGGCATTCCGCTTACGCTTTTAAAAATAAAGACCGATGCGCAAATGGCGGTAATAGAAATGGGCGCAAATCATTTGCAGGAAATTGCAGGTTACTGTATTTATACGCAGCCAACGCATGGCATTATCACAAACTGTGGCAAAGCCCATTTGGAAGGCTTTGGAAGTATAGAAGGCGTGCGCAAAGGCAAAGGTGAACTGTATGATTATATTCGCGCTGTAAACGGCTCTGTACTTGCGTTTGATGATTATGATTACCTGCATCAAATGAGCCACGACATCCATGATATTTATTGGTATGGTACAAAGAACGGAGAAGTAACCGGCGTTGCAAACGAAGGCGCTTCTTTTGTTGAAGCTGAATTTACCAAAGGCTTTTCTTTATCGCCTGTAAAAACGCAACTGGTTGGCAATTATAACCTGCCCAATATCTTGTGTGCGGTGGCTGTTGGTAAATACTTTACGGTGCCGGAAGAAAAGATAAAAGCAGCAATCGAAAATTATTCGCCATCCAACAGCCGTTCGCAGCTGATAGAAAAAGACGGCAATAAAATTATATTGGATGCTTACAATGCAAATCCATCAAGCATGAAAGCGGCTGTTGAAAACTTTGCCAATATAAAATCTGATAACAAACTGTTGATGCTGGGAAGCATGGCTGAGTTGGGTGCAGATAGTTTGGATGAACATCAGCAACTGGTTAACCTGATTGAACAACATCATTTTACAAATGTTGTTTTAGTGGGAAATTATTTCAGCCAGGTTCATCATCCATACTCTCAATTTGCGAATGCAAAAGAAGCCGGTGAATGGTTTCGGAAACAAGATTTACATAATGCATACATACTTATCAAAGGTTCGCGCAGTATGCAGATGGAATCAATAGTAAGCTAAGTAATAATATTATCGTGGCTTCATTTTAGTTAATTTTACAGTATAAAATAAGGTTATGAGCGATAATAAAGAAAAGCCGGGTTACCTGGTTAGTGTGTTAGGCAATAAGTGTCCGCGTTGCCGCGAAGGTTATCTTTTTAAAAGCCATAACGCTTATGCACTAAAAAGCAGCGAATATATAAAGATGCACGATAAATGTCCGGCCTGCGGTCAGCCAACCGAAATAGAAGTGGGCTTTTATTATGGAACCAGCTATGTAAGTTATGCGCTTACAGTTGCTTTTTCGGTTGCTACTTTTATAGCGTGGTGGGTAATTATAGGCATTTCTATTTACGATAATCGCCTGTTCTGGTGGCTTGGTATAAATGCTGTATCGCTCCTGTTACTTCAGCCTGTGTTTATGCGGTTGTCACGCACTCTGTGGCTTAGCTGGTTTGTAAAATACGATCCTGACTGGCGTGTGCATCAGGTGCAGGATCCGGAACGGATTGTGAAAGAACACATGGGCAATTGGTAATGATAATTATTAGTTATGAATATCAAGTGATATAATTCTTTTGACTTTTCACTTTTGACTTTTCACTTTTTCATGAAAACATTTGTAGTTCCCAATATATATCGAAGCCCGTTAATAAGCGCTATTAAAAATAAGCGTAAAGAAGCTGACAGGTTGAAGAAAGACTTTACGCCAACGCTGCTCCAGTTTGGTTCTGTACACATTTATCTTGCCCGTCATTTTGGTTTCTGTTATGGTGTTGAAAATGCAATTGATATTGCTTTCAAAACAATCGCCGAAAACAAAGGCAAACGCATTTTTTTATTGAGCGAAATGATCCATAATCCGCAGGTAAATGCAGATTTAAAGAAAAACGGAATCTTGTTTTTACAAGATACATACGGCAACCAGATTGTGCCGTTTGATGACCTTACAGCCGATGATGTTGTATTGATTCCTGCCTTTGGTACAACTTTGCAAATACAGGAATTGCTGCGTAAAAAAGGCATACATACAGAACAATATGATACCACTTGTCCGTTTGTAAGAAAAGTGTGGAACAGAAGCGAACAGATTGCTGAAAAAGGTTACAGCATTGTGGTTCACGGCAAGCCGAAACATGAAGAAACACGCGCTACTTTTTCTCATGCTTCTTCCAATACACCAACGGTTATCGTAAACGATATGTATGAGACAATCGAGCTTGCCAAATATATAACCGGGGAGAAAAATGCAGTCGATTTTTACACTGAATTTGAGGGAAGATATTCGCCGGACTTTAACGCAAATAAAGATTTACAGCGTATTGGTGTAGTTAATCAAACCACGCAATTAGCCACAGACACACAGGCTATTTCAGATTATTTACGAAGCATAATGATTACACATTATGGTTTGGAAGGTAACAAGGTGCAGGAACATTTTGCAGATGCGCGAGATACACTTTGTTATGCTACCAATGACAATCAAACAGCCGTAAACGGAATGCTTGAAACGCCTGCCGATATTGCCATTGTTGTTGGTGGTTATAACAGCAGCAATACATCTCATCTTGTTGAATTGTGTGAGCAAAAACTACCGACTTATTTTATTGATGATGCCATTAAATTAATTTCAAAAGAGGAAATTATTAATTGTCACTGGCGCACAAAAGAAGAGAAACTTGTACATCATTATCTGCCGGAAACAGAACCGGTAAAAATATTAATTACCAGTGGCGCAAGCTGTCCGGATGCTGTTGTTGAGAAAGTAATAGAACGCTTACTCAGCTTTTATCCTGTTGAAAAAACAGTAACGGAAATGACAAAAGAATTTGCTTCCTGAATACTATTTTTATCATTCAACTTTATTGCTGTTTTACTTTTCCCTCTTCATCAATTGTGATATGAATTTTATTGTTCGTATCATTGATTTCAGCAATGAATTTTGTGCTTATAGAAGTTAGCGACAAACTATAATTTTCCTGGTTGATTTGTATTGTAGATGAAACTTGCAATTGAGAAAGTTCAGTTGCATATTTCCTGTTCTTTTCAAAGAAATCTCTTTGCTTATAATATACCAGCCACAAGTAATTTTTCACTTCTTCCGTTGCTGGTATTTCATAATTTGTATCTCTGTTATCACCAAAAAATAAATAGCCCCAACGTTCCGGATAATGCATATTGATAACGCCTTGCTGAGACCAAACCCAATTGTGTTCCGGCAGGTTTTTACCATTGGCATCTTTCCGTTTTACATAGCTGCCGTTTACAACATCCCAATCCCATTCAACTCTCGAAAAGTTGATACGGTAAAAGCTGCCAACGGTTGGTGTAAAGCTTGTTCGGAAACCAAAATTTAATGCCCGGAATGGAATCATCATTTCAACAGTCCATCCTGAATCTGTATCGCTGCTTTTATTCAACATTCCTTTTAATTTAATAGCCGACTGCAAACCTTGCACATCATAACCAATTAAAGCGTCTGCACCGTTGCGATATGGCTTTGTCATAAACAAATCGAAGATGGTATTGAGTGCATTGACTTCGATTTCAAAGTATTGATGCGTGTCGTTATCAGGATCAATAAAAATCTCGAAATCATTATTATAAAAAACAATTGTATCGTGTTGTAACAAGGTGGCGTTAAGTTGCGGTTCCTGCAGTTGCGCAGCTACATACAGGCATGTATCATCCCACAACATTTTCATTTGTGTGTTGTAAGCAGGCTTTGGTTTTATATCGCCTTCGATATCGGTAAATGAAGATGACCAGGGCACATTTTGCCAATCTTTTTCTGACAAGTTTCCATCAATAGTTATTTTTTGTTGTGTTCGAATTGTTGTATAAGAAAGTGGCTTTGTAAATAGCTGCGGATTGTATTTCTGCAACAAATTTTGCGAATAGCTTTTTGATATACATAAACAAATAAAAAGAAAGAAAAGAATTCTTATACGCATTCTATGTTTGTTGATTTGTGCCTGCTTAAAAAATAAAGATAACAGGAAAGAGATAAAATGTAAGATTGATACCAGGTAATATTACCTGTTTAAAATTTTGTTACGAATGAATCATGCGCATTCGTTATTCTAAATTGTCAAGGTTATATGTTTTGATTTGTTTGTTAATCATCCGGACATCTGAAGGAATTGCAATTTTACCTGACAGGTTGCAAACACGATATAGCAGGTAATTTTAGTTTCATTTGATTATCTAAAACCAAATGTATCATCAATCATGAACAAAAAAAAGCCCTCCCCAAGAATAGGGACGGCCTCTAACGATTGCTTGCCATATGAAAAACGTATCTGTTATCTTCCCGCAAGCAGGAAAGAAACACTATATAAATTATTTGCCTTTTATAGAATCTTTTGCAGCTTTTGCATCAGATTTAATTGAATCTTTTGCAGCTTTAAGAGAAGAATCAACTGCATCTTTTGTAGAATCAACCATATCAACTTTTGCATCTTTCGTAGAATCAACCGCATCTTTTAAAGAATCAGTTGTATTATCAGTTGAAGTACCAGTGTTACAGGCTGCAAAAGCGCCGATTGCTAAAACAACAAGAAGTTTTTTCATTTTAAAGATTATTTGTGTTTGTTTACAGTTAATACCGCAACCTGAAAATAGTAACCCGGCTTCCAAAAAAGATTTTTTAAACTTTTTATTATTAATTCTCAAACGCTTGATAATCAATTTATTTAATCGTTTAATTTTATTAAAAAATTTTATTTATCTATAAAAATTGCTATTTTATTTCACTGAATCGATTTCCAAAACCACGCTCATTCTCCGGCTATTTACATTTGGATTATAACCGATTTTCATCAGGTAATCTCCGCTAAAAGTTTGTCCGTTTGGTAAAGAAGAATTGGAGCCGGGATACAGGTTTGTTTCTGTAACTGTGTACTTTTTACTGGCATCCAATCCTTTCAATAAAATGGGTAACCTTGTAGAAACCCCAACCCGGTCATTACTTATATAGGTAAACATGACTGCTTTGTTTTTATCTTCCGACACATACATAACAGATGCAATATCGCCTTCATGCGGACTCATCAACCGGTACATATCGCCGTGCCAAACCACATCTTTAAACCTGTTATAATTACTTACGGCTTCTGTGCAAAATTGCTTGTCTTTATCGCTCAGTTTACTGTAAACAATATCAAAACCCAGCTTGCCCATACTGGCAACATCAACCCGGAATTTGATAGGTTGTTTGCCCCAGTTGGTTACATGACAATCGGTAGCAATGGAAGGAAAGAAATAAGAATAATCGTATTGCTGGTAAATGCGTTCTACAGGTTCGGTATCATCGCTTGGCCAGAATTCAGTAAAGTATTTCAGCAATTCATAATCGCTTCTTCCGCCTCCGCCGGAACACAACATCATAGGAACGCCAGGATACTTGCTGCGTATGCGTTTCAACACATTGTACAAGCCTTTTACATACTCAATATACAAATGTGTTTGCGGTACTTTTTTCTTTTCTAAATAAGCAGAATATGCGTTGAAGATAACAGCGTTACAATCCCATTTTATAAAAGCCAGCGACGGATTTTTTATGAAAAGAGAATCTACAATTCCATAGACAAAATCCTGCACCGCCGGATTACTCAAATCGAGCACCAGCTGGTTGCGATAATAAATCTTGGGACGTTGCGGCTGTTTGATTACCCAATCTAAATGTGTATGATACAAATCGCTTTTTGGGTTTACCATTTCAGGCTCTATCCAGACACCAAATTTAACGCCTTGCTGCTCTGCACCTTTTACAAGATAGCCCAAACCGTGCGGCAATTTTTTTACATTTTCCTGCCAGTCGCCTAAGCCGGCTGTATCAGCATTGCGTGGATGATTATTACCAAACCAGCCATCATCTAACAAGAACATATCAACGCCTAAACTCTTGGCATCAGCGAACAAGGCAGTGAGCTTATTTTCATCAAAATCAAAATAAGTGGCTTCCCAGTTATTTAGTAAAGTTAATCGTTCACCGTTGCCATTTGTTAAGCTGTGCTTACGAACCCAGCGATGTAGCTGGCGGCTTGCATCGCCGGTTCCGCTGTCAGAAAAAGTATAGGTAAAAGGCGGCGTAGCAAATACCGTATTGGGCTGCAATGTATAATCTGAATTGTATGGATTGATACCTGTGATTAACCGCAAACCTCCGTGAGAATCCACTTCCCATTCCAGTTTAAAATTGCCGCTCCACGAAAGCTGACCTAACATGACGCTGCCTTCATTTTCAGAAGCCGGCTTGCCATAAGAAAGAATAAAATCGGGCGATTGCAAAAGCATAGCTCTTGTGCCAAGCACGCTTTCCACACTACGAACGCCTTGTACAAGCTTGGTTTCTGATGGCTGCATTTCTTTTGCATATTCGCCGCCGAATGTGGTGAGATAACAATCTTTTTCTGCAAAATATAAATTGGCTGACGCGAATTTTTTCAATACCACCGCTCCTTTTTCAGAATGTTCTATTTCTGTCCATTGTTGTATTACATCATCATCATTCCATACTTTATAGCAAAGCGTTACGGTAAGCGGGTAAACCGGATCTTTCAATACAACACGCGTTAGTGCAGCGCCATCTTTTGTTTGCTCGGTATGATGACTTATATACTTTAATTCCAAAGACATATTGCCATCGGCATGACGCACTTCAATAGCGGGAACTGACATATTCCAGGTGCCGGCCGGCGTATAAGCTGCATTATAAATACCGGCGTTATCGTCTGATAAATGATAAGCCATGGCAGCCTGTGCATATTCACTTGTATCGCGCAGCGATTTACCTGAATAAATCATTCGCAGGCGATTGTCATTATCGGTCTGCAATACAATTGCGTGATGTGTTGTTTGCAGCGGAATAATTACAGATTGTGCCATCGTATAGAATGTTGTCAGTAACAGAAATAAAAACAAAAATGGCTTACGGCAAGCGTTGTATTTCATGTGTATTTGTTTGTGTAATGCGTTGCTAAAATATTGATATTATAATCTTCATTTAGTTACCCGATAAAATAAAAAAAGCCGGAATTCATTTCCGGCTTTTTTTATTAAGATAAACCGTTGTTTTACCGACAAATAAAAGCTACCGATAATGGCAACGAAGTATCTATTTACCGGATAAACAAACCAATTTATTGATAACTTTTATCACAGGTGTACATATCCTGTATATAGAAAATACCATTGAATAAATCAGTCCAGTTGTTTTTAAATTCTGAATGACCAAAGCCGCTCAAGAGAAACGTTTCTTTTGTTGAATGCGATTGGTTGTAAGAAGTAAAATCTGTAAAGGCAAAAGGATATTGTTTTGATGAATAAATCCAGTTGGAAAAACCATTTGATTTAGCTTTTCTTACATCATAATTTTTCTGCCCGATTCGTCCTGCTTCGCCCTGAAAAGAAGTAAAACCAAGTATATATGTGTCTTTATTTGCCAAGCTATCTTGCGTAAAAAAGCTTCCCATTGTTTCTAAATTATTTTCGCTTTTCTTGGCTATTCCTTTGTATTTGGCGATATGATAATTGGCTGCCCAAATGATAATTTTCTTGTCCGGATATTTTACATCTTTCAACCATTTGAGGTTGGCAGCCATTTGCGAATCGCGGATATTTTTATTGGCTGCTTTTTCAGGATTTCCTAAATTTTTATATTCGATTGTTTCAGCCAAAAGATTATCAACCATGCGCAACCAGAAGTCATAGACAGGCACTTTTTCAGCCAGTTCTTTTTGTATTGTTTTAAGATATTCATTCAATGAAACAAATGAATCAACGTGTTTGGAAGGAAAGAATGACCAGGCGCTTACTGAATCAATCAAAGGCAAAATTTCGCTCCTGTAATTAGCCTGTTTTGTTATTGGCAACTGTAATGTTTGTAAAACGCTATCTAATTGATGAGCTATGTTTCTTCGTGCATATTGCAATATCATTTGGTTATCAAAACCAGCTATCAATAAAGGATTTTCTGTGTTGTAAGTGGAAGGAATATAGTTGTAAAATAAATGGCTGCAGGCATAGCAATACGTCCATATCGGGAAGATGTTTTTTTGCAGAAAGCTATCTATAATTCCTTTCTTTTTATCAAGATAATTCCAGCCTTGATTCAATCCAAAAAAATCACTTTCAAAAGCCAAAACATCAAATCCTTTTTTCTCGTGCAGATATTTAATGAGTCGTGTTTTGGCGAGAAAAGTTGGCGCGTCGCCATGATCCTGCTCTCCTAACATAACAATCTTTGCATCACCAATGGCATTACCAATTACTTCCAAATCCGAGTAATTAATTGAGTCGGGATGGATTGTTTTAATGGCAACTGTATTCTCTTTTATAAACTGTTCTATTTTGTCTTGCGCCTGTAAATGAAAAACACAAATACAAGACAAAAATATCATTACCAGTTTCATGGGAAAAGAGTTTAAGAAAGAATCATCTAATGTGCTTCCAGCCAGTTAAAACCAACGCCAACTTCGGCTTCAACCGGAACATTATTGGGCAATGGATGCGCGGCTTTCATATTGTCTAATATCAATGGTTTCAGGATTTCCACTTCGCTTTTTAAAGCGTCAAACACAAGCTCATCATGCACTTGCAAAATCATGCGGCTTTGCAGGTTTTGTTCTTTAATGGCTTTGTGAATTTTTATCATCGCCAGTTTTATCATATCAGCCGCCGTGCCTTGTATTGGTGAGTTAATGGCGTTTCGTTCGGCAAAGCCGCGCACGGTAAAATTATTTGAATTAATATCACGCAACCAGCGCTTTCTTCCCATCAATGTTTCAACATACGTTTTCTCTCTTGCAAACTTTATCATATCATCCATATACTTCGTTACACCGGCAAATTCTTTCTTATAATTCTCAATAATATCCTTCGCTTCGGCGCGGCTGATACCTAAATTGTCCGACAAGCCAAACGCGCCTTGTCCATAGATAATTCCAAAGTTCACGCTCTTGGCTTTGTAGCGCATTTCTTTGGTTACTTCTGCCTCCGGAACATTGAAAACCTTCGCCGCCGTTGCTGTATGAATGTCTTTGTTTTGAGCAAACGCATCGCACATATTTACATCGGCACTAATGGCAGCAATAATGCGCAATTCTATCTGAGAATAATCGGCACTTATCAATACATGATTTTCATCTCTCGGCACAAAAGCTTTGCGTATTTCGCGTCCGCGTTCTGTGCGAATCGGAATGTTTTGCAGGTTTGGCGCATTACTGCTTAAACGACCGGTAACGGCAACTGCCTGCGCATAAGACGTATGCACTCTTCCTGTTTTTCTATTAATCATGAGCGGCAAGGCATCAACGTAAGTTGATTTTAATTTACTCAACTGGCGATAAATCAAAATATCGTTTACAATGCCATGTTGCTGCGCAAGCTTCATCAATACATCTTCGCCGGTTGCATATTGTCCGCTTTTTGTTTTCTTGGCTTTCGGATCAAGTTGTAGTTTATCAAATAAAATTTCACCCAATTGTTTTGGCGAACCAATGTTGAATTTCACACCCGATGAATCATAAATTCTTTGCTCGGCAGCTAACGCTTCCATATCAAGCTGAAGGCTGTACTCTTTTAAAAAAGGTTCATCTATTCTAACGCCGGTAAATTCCATTTCGGTAAGCACTTCAACCAATGGCACTTCTACTTCGGCAAACACTTTTTCAACCACTTTTGTTTTTAACAACGGCTCAAACTTGCTCTTTAATTGAAGTGTAATATCGGCATCTTCGGCAGCGTAATCTTTGATCTTTTCAAAAGCTACATCGCGCATATTACCCTGACCTTTTCCTTTCTTGCCAATCAGTTCTTCTATATGTACAGGTTCGTAACTTAAGTATTGCGCGCTCAGCAAATCCATATTGCGCCTGCCTTCGGGCTCTATTACGTAATGCGCCAACATGGTATCAAACAAATTGCCTTTCAGTTCTATGCCATACCATTTCATTACCAGCATATCATACTTCAGGTTTTGTCCCACCCAGGTTATATATGAATTGTCAAATAGCGGCTTGAACGTTTGTAAGATTTCTTTTGTTTTTTCACCTGTAAAAACGGGAACATAATACGCTTCGCCAACCTGGTAACAAAAGCTCATGCCAACTAATTCTGCATTGTTGGCATCAATACCTGTTGTCTCTGTATCAAAACAAATTTCCGGTTGTTGCAACAGCTTATCAAGCAGTTCTTTTATCTTATCGTCCGTATCAATTAAATGATAAGTATGCGGTGTATTATTGATGTTTTTATCAGCGTTTAATCCTGCATTAACAGATGCTTCTTCGCCTTCGGGAAAAGCCGGCGGAATCAGTTCGCTGGCATCTTCTATATTGCCAAACAAGCTTTGCTGCAAAGGTTGTGGTTGTGTGGGTTGAAACGCATTGAAATCATCGCCCAGAATGCGTTTGCCTAAGGTTTTAAATTCCAGTTCGGTAAATACATCGGCGAGTTCTTTATTGTTCCATCCTTTCAGGCGATAATCTTCTTCGTGAAACTGAACCGGAACGTTGGTGATGATCGTTGCCAGCTTCTTGCTCATAATCGCATCTTCTTTTCCCTTGCGTATTTTTTCGCCCAAAGAACCTTTGATATTATCAGCATCCGCAACTACATTTTCCAGTGTATCATATTCTTTTAAAAGCTTCGCTGCCGTCTTCTCGCCAATGCCGGCAATACCGGGAATATTATCCACCGCATCGCCCATCAAACCTAAAATATCTATCACTTGTTCTACACGCTGAATATCCCATTTCTCGCATATTTTCTTCGCATCCAAAATCTCCATCGGAGAACCCATATACGGTGGTTTGTAAATGCATACATGCGGATGAATTAAGAGCTGTCCATAATCTTTATCGGGCGTTACCATATATACGCTGTAACCAACATCAGCAGCTTGCCAGGCAAGCGTTCCAATTACATCATCGGCTTCAAAACCATCTACTTCAACAACAGGAATATTAAAGCCGCGAATGATGCGTTTGATGTCTCCGATTGAATCGCTCAGGTCTTCGGGCGCAGCTTGCCGGTTGGCTTTGTAAGCCGCAAAATCGATATGCCGTTCGGTTGGCGCACTGGTATCGAAACATACCGCTAAATGCGTTGGTTTTTCTTTATTAATTAAATCGAACAAAGTATTGGTAAAACCAAACTGTGCGTTGGTATTGCGTCCTTTTGAAGTCATGCGCGGATTGCGGATGAGCGCGTAATAAGCACGATAAATAAGTGCCAGCGCATCGAGCAAAAACAATTTTTTTTCCATCGTGGCGAAGGTAATAAAAGCAGCGTGGAAGTAGAAAGAAAGGAATTGATAATGATGATGAACAGCGATGAAAAGCCGGTATTTATTTTATTTATGAGAAGAAGAATTCCAAAATAAAAATCAAAAAGCGAAATCAATTCTTTTAGTGATGAAGACTGCGTTTTTACTTTACACTCTTACAGTTTTATTTTTCAAAAGTCATCAATACAATTGATAATAACAATCATAATAAAACGCGAGGCAGCAAAAAGAGAACCTGCAGAATCTGTATTGCAAACAAAACAATTCACTTATTCTTTTCCTATGAAAAAAAATGTCAGGTTACAGGCAATTATACTGAGTTTTTTAAGTGCAGGTATATTGCTGCTATCAAGTTGTGAAAAAAAAGATGTTGGCTTGCCGGAAATAGAAACGGCAAGTACAGAAAAACCGGTTCCTGAATCAATAACAAATCAAAACGCTGCCACTGCGTTTCTGCCTAACAAAGTCCTTGGTTTATATAGCCTTCGTGGCAGCCGGACTAAGTACAGAGGTCAGGCAAACGAAAACGGCGACAACATTATTTTATCGCTTGATTATTTTGGCGAAAGAACCGTAGTTGTTTCGAAGGCTGACAAAGTATTAACCTGCGGTTACGGTGAACCTAACCTGACAAATCAAGGCTGGAAATATGTAATCCATTACAACACGTCCACCAAAGAAATTATCTTAACGCCAAACGATACGATGACGGCTGCGATAAAGCCAAATTCTTTTGAAATGTTGTATGCGGTTTACAATCCGGTTTATCATTCTTTTACGTTTCAAACCCGTTATACCGATACTGATGGTAATGAAAATGAAGTGTTAGATATTTTGAATAAAGAATAATATCAGCCAATATAAAATCGCCTCTTATTTGTAAGAGGCGATTTTTATTTTGATGAATGAAGACATCCGTTTTGGAGCTATACATACACTTCTCCGCCTTCAAATAACTTTTCTACCTGCGCTACGCTTTCCGATACGGCTTTCAATTGGTAATGCGGAAAATCTTTAAAAGTTTTCCAGTTGCCACCCCATTCCAATGTATCCATTTGCGGCAATATCAAGGCTGCAATAGGTTTGTACTTAGCATCGTTGGTTATGTAAGTACCGCCTTCAAACAAACCAATGTCCCAGGCAATGCCAAAGTTATGATTGCTTTGTCCGCCACGCGCGTTGGTTACTTTCGGGCCTGGATTGCCAAACCTTCCTTGCCGATACAGCGTGTTTTGTTCAGCATAAGTGCGTGTGCCCGATATAATGCGGACATCTTCATCGGCATCTGTAACAATCTTTAGAAACTGTCGCGCAGCTATTTGCGCTTTGGGCACAAGCGTAATAATGTTAGATTCGCTACGGGTATCGAAACTACCATATTGCTTTGCGATCTCGCTACTTTTGGCTACAAAATCAGCATCGGCCTGGTTGGTATTTTTTCCCCATTGACCATCTAATTTGCTTGTGTAAAAACCATTTGCTTTTAAAAAGCGCTGATAAAAAAGTACATCTTGTTTTAGCATCTGATAACTCATAAGAAGGGTAAATTTATTAATAACGAATATAAATATTTTTATGTTTATTTAATATACAACAAAACATCTTTTATTTATTCTTTTTTATACCGGAACAAATTTATTTTGTGATGAATTCTTTTGCCAATGTGGTTGCATTTCTCCGCTATTTGTCGTTGGCTTTCCACGATCAGGAAACAATATTTTTTTGCTTTTTGCATAATTATATTGGTATTGATCGGCGCCATTATCTGCTCAGCTTTTAATAGCGATTTGCCTGATGCAAATCCGCCAGTGTACAGCGATTTTGCCAGCACGCAATCCTGCGTTTCCTGTCATAAAGAAATATGCGAAAGCCAGGTTCATACAGCGCATTATCTTACCTCGGCGCCTTCTGCATTCAACAATATAAAAGGCAGTTTTTCAGAAAATGAAAATGAGTTTGTGTACAATCCGTTTATGAAAGTAAAGCTGGATACTGCGGATGGCGTTGCTTATCAATCAGCTTCTATAAACGATGTTGTTTACCAAGAACATTCGTTCGATATTACAGTTGGATCGGGCAGAAAAGGACAAACCTATTTATATTGGGATGGAGAAAATTTATACCAATTACCCGTCTCGTATTATACACCATTCAATACATGGTGCAACAGTCCGGGTTACCCGATCAGTTTAATAAAATTCGACAGGAATATCAATGCACGTTGTCTCGAATGTCATGGCACTTATGCAAAGACAATATCCGATAACGGAACTTCTTTTTTTGATAAAACGCAGATTATTTACGGCATACAATGCGAGCGTTGTCATGGCGCTGCAGCAAAGCATGTAGCTTATCAAAAAGCGCATCCGGCAGATACAACCGGCATGTTTATACTTCATATAAAAAACTTATCGAGACAACAAAAATTAGATGCCTGTGCATTATGTCATTCCGGTATCCGCGCTGCGGTGCAGCCTGCTTTTAGTTTCCAGGTTGGCGATAAACTGGAAGACTATTCAACGCCAAATTACAACCTTGATTCGGTGTCTATGCTTGATGTTCACGGCAATCAGTTTGGATTGCTTTCTTCGAGTAAATGTTTTCAAATGTCGCAGATGGATTGTTCTTCCTGCCATAACACACATGCAACAGAGAAAGGAAATAATGATTTGTTTTCACAGCGATGTATGAGTTGTCATACCAATGTTCAACATTCGTTTGCAACGGCTGCTAATACGAAGCTTATAACGAGTAATTGTATTGATTGCCACATGCCATCTTTGCCTTCTTCAAAGATTACTTTATTGATATCGGGTAAACAAAAAGCATTGCCCGATTACGTTACCACACATCATATTGCTATCTATCCCGAACAAACAAAAGCGTTTCTAAAATAAAACTGATTTTACTTCAAATCAAAATAAGAAAGCTTACAAGGTACGCCCGGCGGGCGACCATCAACAACCATTAATAAACCGTTTTTATAAGGTAAAATGCCTTCCCAATTGTCTGATGAATAGCTGATGATTTTCAATGTCTTCCAGTCTAAGATATTGTTGTGAAAGGTAAGCTGCACAAGCCTTGTAAAGTTTGTTTGCTGCGGATTGGCTTGCATTTCTTTTGTTGCTTTGGCAAGATTATCTCCAATATAATAACAGTATTCGTTTGTGAGCGTGTTGGCGTCGCTTGTTATTACGCCACAAGTAATTGCGTTTGAATAATCAAGATAAAAATGATTCAATCCTATCAATGTATTGTTACCTGAATAAGCCATATCAGTCAAACGAAACAACAAAGGATTCGCAAAGGTCACCGCTTCCCGGTTTGCCAGGTCTGTTGTAAACGTGTAAGCCGTTGGCGCGCCGGTAATCGAATTGTTTTCATAAGCCGCTATTAGTTTGTGTTGTTGTGGCAAATAAGTTAAGCTTTCAAAACCAGCATTACCAAATGAATAGTCTGGTTTTGGCAACGACATGGTATCGGTTGGCTTGAAATGAATTTGCATTGTATTGCCATCAATCGTTCCTTTTATTATGTAACAAATTGTATCGGTTTCTACTGTAAAAAAAATATCATCATTTACAACAACGCCGGCTTCAATACCACCAAAATCTTTACGTGGCAACATCGCTTTTTTGATAGCCTTATATAACGTATCAATTTCCGGATTGAAAACAAGTTTCTTTGTTTGCAAAGCAAAGTTTGTTTTGTTGTTGATAACAGAATCTATGCTGGTTGTATCTACCGCTACAATATGATATTTATCTGCTGCCGACCGATGCTGCGGAATGAGCAATATTTTATCTTTCCATTTGGCTAAACCTGAAAATTCGTAGTGCGATTTGTTGATGCTATCGTAAAGATAAATGGGATGTTCAATAGGTAGTTTGATATGCTGCGCGAACAGCGAAGTGGTAATTATAGAAAGCCATAAAACGATAAAAAACTTCATGCAGCAAGTTTGGAATTTTATGAAGGATTCTAAAAATATAAGTGAAGATTTACAAACTCATTGTAATTCGGCTTAACAGAATGGAAAAATCTCTACAAGATTTTTTCTATTCGCCGTAATTATTATAAAATCAATGAAAAGTACAGGTTGATGTAAAGAAAGATTATTTCGCACTTTCAACAGTTACCGGCTTACCATAATAAACTCTCAGAGAGTCTTTTATTTTTGCAGTATCAGAAGGCGATACATCCTGCAACAAGTAAATTTTATACAAGGTATAATTATCTCTTTTTGCACTGTCTAAATACACTTTGGTTCCGTAACTTTTTAACTGGCTAAACCTTTTTATTGCATATACCGGGTTTGCGGTTTTGTTCAAAACAAACTTAAAACCGGTTGCTCCACCAGCAAGAACTGGCGAAGTGGCCGGAGTGGTTGCGTTACTGTTAGCAGGCGGTTGTGTCTTGGTAGTTGTATTGTTCATCTCAGAGGAAGAAGGAACCGAAACAACTGTATCGGTGAGCGTTGCAGCCGTATCGGCTTTAATTAAAGAAGCCGCAGCCGAACTATTTTGATTGGCATAAAAATAATAACCGCCGGCACCTAACGCCAAAATAATGAATAAAGTAAGTACAATGGTACCTGTATTTCTCGATTTGTCGGGCGCAGCCGTAATGCCGGTTTCGTAAGTTGTAACCTGTGGTTCAGAAGCCTGTTTTCGTTTAATTCTTTCATACAAAACATTCTCGCTTTCCACCTGCTGTATGAACTCAAGTTCACGCGTTTTACCAAGCTGCAACTGCCCGAAGCCGGGAATTATCCACGGCGTTCCAATATTGATGAATTGCTTTACCTGGTTGAAATGCGCTTCCAGATCGAAGCCGGTTATAATTTTATTTTTACGTTCCTGTTCCGAAATAAAACTAATGAGTTCGTCCGTTGTGTACGCCTGTTTATTAGACGCAAATTCAACCATAGGTGCACCGTTTACAGCTTGTCCGTTTACAACTGCAAAATCGCCAATGCCCTGGGCCGAAACTTTTTTATTATTCGAAAGAAAGTCAGCAATATATCTGTCGAGATTATACACGCTTTGTGTTTTTAAGCAAGATAAAGAAATCAGTCTTTGATAGCACGTCAAATAACATACAATTTTCTGTTTTTTGAAAATCTAATTTGCGAGGTCTTGTCTATGATTACTTTTGCAGGATGCTTACCGCAAGTGAAGAACGCTTTATAGAGTACTGGAAAAACAATCGCGACAGGGAAAAGAAAACCTTCCGGCAGTTGCTGTTTGGTCTGCCAATTGGTTTGCTGCTTGGCACCGGAATTTTCTTAAGTGTTGTTACCGATACCTGGTACGAACGAGCTGATATGGTTGCCAATACGGAATTGAACCCGAATGTGTTGATTGTTGCGATTCTTGCCATTGCTGTTTTTACAGGGTTGTTTTATAAAAAATTCAGGTGGGATCAGAATGAACAGTTGTATAAAGAGTTGTTGTTGAAAAAAGAAAAAACGGACAAAGAAGAGAAAAAGATTGAATAAATTGATTTGTAACAAATAAAAAAGCCAGGCAAAATAATGCCTGGCTTTTTTGCTCAATTCATATTCCGGTGTTGAACGGAGCGTCGCAAGGAACGATCAACCGGAGTTTCAGACGCTCGTAACATAAATATTCTTTTATACACGCAACAGGCTTTAGTTACTGCTGCTGATTGCACCCATCTTCCGTAATAGTTTCCGGTTTGCTCTTTTATGTATCAGGTGATAAACCTGCGCATAAATGACAGGTAATATCAACAAAGTAAGAATGGTAGATGTTACCAAACCACCAATTACCACAATGGCTAACGGCTTTTGTGTTTCGCTGCCAATGCCATGACTTAAAGCTGCCGGAAGTAAACCGATTGCTCCCATTAAAGCCGTCATAATTACGGGACGAACACGCGATCTTACACCTTCGGTAAGCGCCTCTTTTAAATGCATTTTGGCTTCCAGATTTTTACGGAATACACTAATTAAAATAACTCCATTCTGAATACAAACACCGAACAATGCAATGAAGCCAATACCCGCGGAAATGCTGAAATTCATACCGGTGATGTGCAATGCGAGAATGCCACCAATTAATGCAAACGGAACGTTGAGAATAACGAGAACTGCATCTTTTACGTTGCCAAACATCATAAAGAGAATAAGAAAGATGGCAAGCAAACAAATGGGTACAACGCGTGATAATGTTTTTGAAGCCCGCTGCTGATTTTCGAACTCGCCGTTCCAGGTTGTTGTATAACCATGCGGTAGTTTTACCTGTGCATTTACCTTTTGCTGTGCTTCTGCAATGGTACTACCCAAGTCGCGTTCACGAATAGAAAACTTAACGCCAATGTAACGGCTGTTATTATCTCTGTAAATAAATGCAGGACCGGTAAGCGTTACAATATTTGCAATTTCTTTCAGCGGAATTTTAGCGCTGTCCTGTGTTGGAATCATCAGATTTTCGATTTTATCCTGTGAATCTCTAAAATCTTTCTGATAACGAACGCGCACATCAAACTTTCTTTCATCCTGGTATAATTCTGTTGCTGCTTTACCGCCAATTGCCATTTCGATAACCGCATTCGCGGCGGCAGTATTTACGCCATACAAAGCCATTTTTTCATTGTCCAGTTCAATACGAAATTCCGGCTGACCCAAATTGCGCAGCACACCTAAATCTTCAATACCACGTACGGTTTGCAACTGAGCTTTTACGCTGTCGGCAAGCTTATCTAATGTTTGAAAATCAGGACCATAAATTTTAACAGCCAGCGATGCATTTAAACCAGCCACCGCTTCTTCCACATTGTCGCGTATGGGCTGTGAATAGTTAAACACAACACCGGGAATTTTGGTAAGCTGCCTGTTCATGCTATCAATCAGCATATCATCGGTAAGCCCGTCGCGCCATTGATCTTTTGGCTTTAAATCAACTTGTATCTGTACATCAAAAAAACCTTTTGGATCGGTACCATCATTTGTTCTTCCCACTTGCGATAAAGTTTGTTTTACCTCCGGAAATTCGTGCAGAATATTTACCATTTTTGTTGAAATGGTTTCGGCTTCCGGAAGGCTTACACTCATTGGCAATTCACTTTCTACCCAAAGCGCACCTTCGTTTAACTCCGGTAAAAATTCACTACCCAAAAATTTTACGGAAATAAAAGACAACACCATGATGCCAAGAGAAATCAGCAAGCTGGTTTTTGGATATGTGTAAGTACGCTCAAATAAATTCTTAATACCGTTTTCGAAGAAATTAACAACAACATTATGTTTTTCGCGTACATTTTTTCGTAATAAAATACTTGATAGCGCAGGTACTAATGTAAGAGTAAACAAGAGTGCGCCAAGCAAGGCAAAACTTAATGTATAAGCAAGCGGAGAGAACATTTTACCTTCTACTTTTTGAAAAGCAAAAATGGGAATAAGACACGTGATAATAATAAGCTTTGAAAAGAAAATGGCTTTACCCATTTCTGTACCAACCTGTTTAAACAAACCAAGTTTGGCGAGCTTATTAAATCGTTCCATGCCAACTTCCTTGGCTTTATGATCAAGCGCAACAAATAAGCCTTCTACCATTACCACCGCGCCGTCTATTATAATACCGAAATCCACAGCACCCATGGATAACAAATTTGCGCTCATACCTTTGATGCGCATACAAATAAAAGCGAATAACAAGGATAGCGGAATGATGATGCCAACGGTTAACGTGGTACGCCAGTCGGCCATAAAAAGTAATACAATTACCGTTACCAAAACAATACCTTCTATCAGGTTATGAATGACGGTATGAGTAGCTAAATCCATCAGATTGGTACGGTCGTAAAACGGTACAATCTTTACACCTTTTGGCAGTACGTTTTCGTTTAAGTCTTTTACTTTATCATGAATAAGATCAAGCACTTGCGCCGGGTTTTCGCCTTTGCGCATTACTACAATTCCTTCAATCACATCTTTTTCATTATCTCTTGAAACCTGCCCCAGTCTTGGCTTTCCGGCTTCCTGCACAGTGGCTACGTTCTTAACCAAAATCGGAACACCATTTACTTTGGTAATGATGATATTTTCAATTTCCTTGATATTGTTTAATAAACCAATACCGCGAACCACATAAGCCTGACCATTACGCTCGATTACATCACCGCCAACATTTACATTGCTTTTGCCAACTGCATCATATACATCAAGTGCGGTAAGTCCGTATTTGGAAATGTAGTTTGGATTTACACTCACTTCAAAAGTCTTTTCTTCGCCGCCAAAGCTGTTTACATCGGCAACACCGGCGATGCTTTTAAACTGACGATCCAACACCCAATCCTGTATTGCCATCAGGTCGCGGATATTTGTGGTGGCGCTTCGCAATGTGTAACGGTAAATTTCACCGGTTGGGCCGTAAGGCGGTTGTACATCTGGTTTGGTGCCATCAGGCAGATCGGCACCTGTAATACGGCTCATTACCTGCTGACGTGCAAACGCATCATCTACATCATCATCGAAAATGATACGGATATAAGATAAACCAAACGAAGAAGTCGTGCGGAGATTTGCTTTTTTCTGTATTGAATTCAGAACCGTTTCTAACGGGATGGTTACGAATTTTTCTACCTCTTCGGCGCTTCGGCCCGGCCATTGTGTTACGATAATAATTTGTGTATTGGTAACATCGGGAAAGGTTTCGATTGGTGTAAGACGGTATGCAAAGAAACCCAATATGGCAAGCACCAGCGTAAGAAAGAAAACGAAATAGCGATGCCGTAAAGAGAAATTGATAATACTTTTTATGAACTTGTTCATTGATTTGAATTGTGATTGTTAAGGCAATGATTGCCCTGCATTTCTAAAGCACATACAGCTTTGAAATTTTACCAATTGATACAAGATGTTTGAAAAAATAATTTGCAAACAACATCTCAACAGATTAACTGTACAGAAATTTTAATCGCCCGACAATTGTTGAAAGACGAGCAATTCATTTTCTGTTATAACCTGCTGCCCGGGCGTAACACCGTTGTTTACAAACGTTCTTTTACCTGATGTTTTCAATACATCCACCTCGGCAATTTTCATATCGCTTTTGTTGTTATATACAACAACGAACGTTTTACCATTTTGCTCTATCAAGGCTGATGTTGGTACGCAAGTCGCCTGTTCGTTACTTACATTGTTCACAGTAACTTTCGCAAACATTTCCGGTTTTAATGTAAGGTCAGGATTATCTAATTTTATTCTTACTCTAAGCGCTTTGTTGTTCGGGTCGAGCACTTCGCTTAGCTTATCAATTTTACCTGTATATACTTTATCGGGATAAGCGAGCGTGGTTACTTCAACAGACGTTCCTTCCTTTACTTTATTGATGTCCGCTTCAAATACATTTGCCCAAACCCAAATATCTTTTAAATTTGAAATGGTAAATAAACTGCTGCCCATATCTGTGCGGATGAAGTCTCCCTGGTTAACATTTTTTTCAACCACATAACCGCTTACCGGAGCCGTTAATACATACGTTCCGCTTGCCGTGGCGCCTTGTCCGCCGTTGATTTCTATCTGCGAAGTGATCTTTCTTTTAGCCGCCATTGCTTTTTCGTAATCCTCTTTGGCTTCGTTGTATTCGCGCTCGCTGGCAATACCACTTTTAAAAAGAGATTCCTGGTTGTCCATCTCGCGTTTTGCAATAGCAATATCAGCATCTGCAGAACTTACATCGGCATAATTACCGGCAACATCAGCACTTTTTATCACGGCTAATGTTTGTCCAGCCTGTACTTTATCGCCCAACGTTAAAGGACTTTGCATTACCTGGCCGCTGCTTCTCGGATACACTTTAAATACTTTGTTTTCATCAAAACTTACTTCGCCGCTTAACTGTAACTCATCTGACACGCCGCACATTCTTACGGAGTCTGTTTTTATCAGGTTCATCATGGTATCGCTAAGCGTAAATGGCTTTGATTTATCTGCGTCAACCGGCGGCGGATTTTCTCCACACGAGATAAAAGTGATTGCCGCGATTGTGATTATGAAAAGGAATGATATATATTTCATGTTTGTTACAATTTTTTATTTTACAACATCGGTTCCTACCTGGTAATTCAATTCTTCTTTTGCCTGTTGCAAGCTGTTTTGCTGCTCTATCAAACGCGCCTGCGCTTCCTGGTAACTATCAGCAAAATCTAAAAATTCGAGCAGACTTATTTGTCGTTGCTGATAGCTTTGCAGCATATTGTTGAAGAGATTACTGTAGTTTGTATAGAAATCTTTTTGTGTTTGATTATTGAGGTTATAAAGCAGCAGCAAACGCTGGTAAGCGCTGCTGATATTGCTTTGCAGTTGCACATCTGCGGCAGCCACTTCGGTCTTTTGTTGTTGCACGGTAAACTGAGCCGCTTTTATATTTCCCTGGTTGCGGTTCCAGAGAGGCAACGGCAGGTTAATGGTTAAGCCAACATAGTTTGGTGTATAGTTTGAATTTTTGTCGAACTCAGGACCGACCGTTACATCCGGCGAACGTAAGGCTTTCTGATAAGTAAGATTTTGCGAACTGTACAACTGCTGTGCCTGTTGCAACAAATAATAAGCGTTGTTTTGCCGCGCTGTTTGTACCATTTCATCAATATTAGCCGGCAGCGTTAAAGACCTGTCTGATGTAGAGTCTGACGGCTTTACAAACGAATTGACAGGCATCATGAGCAACATTTTCATATCTTCTTCAGACAATACAATATTGCGGTTTGCTTCTGCCACATCTTGCTGTAATTGAATGGTTAAAGCCTGAATACGCAGGTAATCTTTCTGCGCAATATTGCCAGCTTTAAATTGTGCATTCATAGCTTTTTCAAGATTACTTACACGTAGAGCCTGCGCAGTGAGCAAATTCCTGCTTTTGATTAATTGAGCAACATTATAATAATCGGTGTGCAACTGGTAGCGCAGGTTGCGAAGCAAATCCTGCAACTGCAGCTCGCTGATGTGCACGTTTGTAGTTGCTAAGTTTATTTGCTTGCCACGCTTGCCAGCTGTTAATATCAGTTGCTGAAGTTGTATAAAATACTGACCTGTAGGATTACCGCTGGCATCTTTGCCATGTTCAAAAAATTTACTGTTCGAATAAATATTCTGATCGGTGCTTAACACAGGATTGTTCCAAAGCTTTGCCTGTTCTATCAAAGCCTTGTTTGCATCTACATTATAATGCGCTGCCAGCAAGGTTAAATTACTGTCTAAGAAACGCTTGTCTGCGTCTTGAATAGAAAAAGAAATTGTATCGGTTTGTGCATACATGACCGCCGATAAGTGCATCAAAAAAATGATTGCAATCAGCCTTAGCCACGTTGCTTTATTCATATCAGAAACCATAAAAAATTGAGTTAAGAAAAGGAATGCTTTGTTTACAGTTGTAATGATGTTGCTTGTCTGTTCCGGTTCATATTTAGAATTGTTGGGTTAAAAGTGTTAGATATTCTGATTCAGCATTGTTGTCAATTGTACGGAAGCATGTTTATGCGTTCAAATTAACAATGAACTTTCAAAAATAATCCTTTTAAAATAACAATTGAATCGGACCAATAAAGGCAATTCATTACTGGTAATAAAGCTTTACAAAAGCAGGATTATTTAGCTTGTTTTATAAGAATTACACCAGGAAACCTGATACAGCATTTGCATTCTTACAGTGATGAAAAAAAATCATCACTTAGCTAAATAAGACAACAGATTTGGGAGGCGGAGATGTGATATCGGTTGTATGATTGATATAAGCATCAACAATAAAATTAGCATAATTGCGGTGCAATACAGAAGTTAACTCGAATAGCTGAGTTGTATTGGAAGCATAAATTTTAAAAGGCTGAAATTTATACATCGCTTCATGCTCGCTCTGGTTGGGTCTTTCTTTACGTTCCGGAAATGCGTTGTGCTTTTGCATCACCACTTCGGCCACATATTCTGTAACTGAGTTTATGATGTTTGATTTGTACCCATCTTTATCTCTGCCCAATATGGTAAAATCCTGCGCGTACAAGCCAAGATTCAATACTTGTAAAGCAACAAGTATTACGATGAAATAAGAAAGATATTTTTTAAAATTCGCCAACGTAGCTGTTCTGAATTATTATGCAAAGAAAAGAATCGCTTTCTATTGAAACGTTTAAATGCAAATGGTTTAAGAGGAATTTAATATTTGCAAAAGGCTAACAGTTCAAAATGATTCGCAATAAAAAGACAGCCATTATGAGGCTGTCTTTTTATTTTATCAAAATACAATCAGATTATAATTTTGGCTTTACGCTTTCGGCTGGTCTGCCTAACGGTTTGCTGCGGGCAAAATCAACCAATATCGGCGCAGCTACGAAGATGGACGAATATGTACCCGTAATTACACCAATCAACATGGCAAAGGCAAAACCTCTGGTTACTTCACCACCAAAGATGAAGAGAATGAGAATGGTTAAGAATACGGTGAGCGACGTCATAATGGTACGACTCAATGTCTGGTTAATGGCGCGATTGATAATCGTTTCCTTGCTTTCAGCCAACATAATACGCGAATCTTCGCGGATGCGGTCATAAACAATAACGGTATCATTCATCGAGAAACCAATCACCGTTAATATCGCAGCAATAAAATGCTGGTCAATTTCTAACGGGAACGGCACCACTCTGCGTAAAAAGCTAAATACAGCTAAGGTTACAAATACATCGTGCAGCAACGCCACAATCGTTCCCAATGAATAACGCCAGTCGCGGAAACGAATGAATATGTACAAACAAATCACAATGATCGCGATAATCGTCGCCTTCGTTGCGCCGGCTTTCAAATCATCGGAGATAGAAGGCAATACTGTTTGCGAGCTTTGCTTATAACGGCTGTTAAATTCATTATAAGTTGTTCCGGCAGGTAAATTATTTTTTAAACCTGAATACAAAGTATGTTCAACAGACGAATCAACGTTGTTACCGGTTTCATGTATTTTGTATGAAGTGGTAATGTTAAGCTGGTTTTCATTATCTACGGTTTTGATGATTGGATATTCACCAAACGCATTTTTCAGATCATTACGAACCTTATCAATATCCGGCTTATTATGAAAACGAATGGTATAACTGCGGCCGCCGGCAAATTCAACACCCTGGTCAAAACCATTGATGAAAGAACCAATGCCTAACAACAATACAACAACAGAAATTCCATAAGCTATTTTACGGTATTCAATAAATTTATAAGAAGCATGTTTGAATACCTTTTGCGAGAAAGACGTAAAGTATTGGAAATGGCGGTTGCGATTGGTATATAAATCTGTTACCAGACGGGAAACCAGGATACCGCAGAACAACGACAGCGTGATCCCAAGCATTTGCGTGGTTGCAAAACCAAGAACAGGTCCCAAGCCAAAAATAAACAGGATTGCCGCAGAAAGGAAAGTGGTAACGTGCGCATCTAATACCGGCGCATAAGAACGTTTGTAACCATCATTTACTGCCGTAATGTAGCCTTTTCCCCTGGTCAGTTCTTCTTTAATTCTTTCAAAAATAATTACGTTGGTATCTACCGCTAAACCTACGGTAAGCACAAGCGCCGCAATGCCCGGAGCCGTAAGCGTAGCGCCTAATGCCGCCAAAACACCAATTGTAAACAGTAAGTTTAAAATAAGGGCAATGTTTGCAACCCAGCCGGCTGTATTGTAATACACCAGCATCAATACAAAGATGATAACAAATGAAATGATGAAAGCTAACGCGCCGCCATTTACCGCTTCGCTACCTAATGTTGGCCCGACAATCTGTTCCTGCACAATCTTAGCGGGAGCGGGTAATTTACCGGACTGTAATATCTGCGCTAAATCCTGCGCCTCAACCGTTGTAAAGCTTCCTGAAATCTGAGAATTACCATCAGCAATTTCGTTTTCAACATTGGGTGCACTATACACGACATTATCCAATACAATTGCAATGGGACGACCCACATTAGCTTTGGTCATTTGTGCCCAGGCACGAGTTCCAATTTCGTCCATCTTCATATTAATAGAAGGACGGTTTCTGTCGTCATAACCCTGGCTGGATTCGCTTACATGTTCACCTTCCAGTTTTGCGGCGCCATTATCCAATGTCTTTAAAGCATATAAAGTAAGAATATTACGAGGCACACCTGTTTTTGCATCTGTATTAGGTCTGCCGTAGGCAAATAAAATATTGGAAGGAAATTTACCCGCTACAAAATCCTGGCGCAGATAATTGCCAAGCGTTGCTGTATCTTTTACTTGTATATAACCTAATTCGGCAGGAAAGCGTTGCTGACCTGTGGTTTTGTCTTGTTGCGGCTGCGAAAACTGAATGATTGCCTGGCTAAGCAGCGGATGCTCTTTCTTCATAAGAGCAACACTATCAACCGGCGCTTTTGAGGAAGCAATATTTTTGTTTGATGTATCACTTGCCGTAAGCGATGTATCAGCACCACGTGCCGAGCCAATAGCCGTTGTGTCTTTATTCAGCGTAGATAAGGTGTCCACAGATTTGCCACTTAAATAATTACCTAACGCTTTATCAGCCGCAATAATTGACTCTTGTAATTCACCTATATTATAAACTTCAAAAAACTGCAGGTTGGCAGTTGATTGCAAATATCGTCTTACTCTTTCCGGATCGTTAACACCAGCCAATTCAATATTGATAATTCCTTTCGCCGGGTCCGGATTGATGTTGGGAGAAGCCACACCAAAACGGTCTATTCTGGTACGCAGAATATTGGTTGTATTATTAAACGCCGCATTTGCCTGCTGTTGCAGATAATCTAACACAGCATCATTGGCGGTGCTGGCTTTTATTTTGCCATTGCTTCTCGTAATGAAAAACGGAGCCAGGTTGGCATTGTTGCCGGCTACTTTTTGATATTCTTCATCAAACAGGCGAATCAGGTTTTCACCGCTGTTGGCTTTGCGGGCAACTGCATTTTGCAATGCTTTATTAAACTGCGCGTCTTTGGGATAATTTGCCAAAGAACGAATCAATCCATCCAAACCAACTTCCATACTCACACTCATACCACCCTGCAGGTCGAGACCTAACATCAGTTCTTTGTCTTTCGCATTCTGGTAAGTCGTTAAACCAAAAGGTCCGATGTCGGTGCCTTTTGTGCTGTCGAGAAGAAAAGCGAGACGTTGTTTTTTAAGTGTGTTCAGGCTGTCGGCATAGATATCCTGTTCAGCTTTGTTGCCGGAATATTTTTGCTGAGGCGTACCAAAATTAGCTTTCACCCACGATGCGGCACGATCAGCCATATTGCTTTCGTGGCTGCGTACAATCCAGGTAAAAGACAGTTGGTATAAACAAATCAGAACCAGAGCAATCGTGAAGAAACGAACCAAACCTTTTAGTTGCATATTATAGTATTGGTTAACTTAATTTTTTTTAGTGAGGCGCAAAGATAGGGGTTTGACTATAATAACAAATTGTGAATTACCTGTAAAAAAGAACAAGACAAAAAGCCAACAAATACAAGCCGGATAAGGGTTTGCAATACAAAATTTTATTACATATTTCCCAGGCATAAATATTTGATTGTCAGGTATTCATCTATTCCGTAGCGGCTGCCTTCTCTTCCATAACCGCTTTGCTTAACGCCGCCAAACGGCGCTTCGGCATGAGAAATTAAACCTTCATTTATACCAATCATTCCGTATTGTAATTGCTCGGCCACGCGCCATGCCTTGCTGATATTTTGTGTAAAAAAATAAGCCGCCAGTCCATATTCTGTTGCGTTGGCAAGTACAACGGCTTCTTGTTCCGTATCAAAAAGGTAGATGGCAGACACAGGTCCAAAGATTTCTTCGTTACTCAAAGCCATATCTTTTGCACAATTGGTAATGATGGTTGGCTGATAAAATAATTCTCCATTTTCATCCTTGGTTCCGCCAAGTAAAATGTCGGCGCCTTTATCAACCGCATCTTTCAGCAACCGTTCTACTTTATCAATGGCAGATTTATTTATTAATGGCCCGATTTGAATATTTTTATCTACGCCGTTACCAACACGTAAATCAGTTACTGCTTTTGTGTATTCTGTAAGAAAAGTCGGGTAAATGTTTCGCTGCACCAATAAACGGTTGGCAGAAACGCAAGTCTGTCCGGCATTGCGATATTTACTCGCGATAGCACCTTTAACAGCTACAGGCAAATCAGCATCATCGAAAACAATAACCGGCGCATTGCCGCCTAGTTCCAGCGACATTTTTTTTACAGTGGAAGCCGATTGCTGCATTAAGATTCTGCCCACTTCTGTTGAGCCTGTAAATGATATTTTAGCAACAGAAGAATGCGTGGTTAATACCTTTCCAACTTCGGCAGCGTTCAGGGTTGGAAGTACATTAAAAACACCATCCGGAAAACCGGCTTCTTTGGCCAATTGAGCTAATGCCAATGCGCACAAAGGCGTGTCTTCGGCAGGTTTTAAAACAACCGTACAGCCGGCAGCCAACGCAGGCGCGATTTTGCGGGTAATCATGGCAATTGGAAAATTCCACGGTGTGATGGCTGCCACAACGCCGATTGGCTGCTTGATAGTGAGCAATCTTTTATCCTTCGTTGGCGAAGGAATAACATCGCCGTATACACGACGCGCTTCTTCGGCAAACCAATCTATAAAAGAAGCGCCGTATTGCACTTCGCCTTTGGCTTCAGCTAATGGTTTTCCTTGTTCGGAAGTAAGAAGCCAAGCCAAATCAGCTTCATTTTGCATGATCAAATCAAACCATTTGCGTAATATAGAAGAACGCGTTTTTGCAGTTTCGCAGCTCCATGTTTTGAATGCTTTTGCGGCAGCTTCAATGGCTCTGTTTGTTTCTTCAATTCCGGCATCAGCCACTTCGGTAATAAGAGATTGATTTGCCGGATTGTAAACTTGAAATGTTGCTTTTGATATGGCGTCCTGCCATTGATTATTGATAAAAATTTGCTTTTGTAACAATGATGAATTGGTTAGCTGCATAACAATCTTTTTGCAAAACTAAGCGGAGGAAAAGAATGATGAATTATGATTTATGAATTGTGATTTATGAACTGCTTTGTTGGCTGTAATGGTTACATATTCTTTGTGTTTCTTCTTTTCTTTTTGTCTTTGTGGTTCAGAAAAAAAGTTCAATTGATAACAAAGCGTACAAGAGTGCGACGCAACGATGCTAAACCGGAGAATCGGACGCTCGTAACATAAACTGTATTTTATTTATCAAACTAACATTGACGCTCGAATAATAACTTAGCGGCGTTTTATATTGATTTATCGCTTATGAAATATTTTCTTGCATCTCTCTTTTTATTTGTTGTTTGTAATAATTATGCGCAGGATAGCAGCGCTTCGGTTTCTGCACCTGGTATGCGTTTGATTTATCCTGTATTGTGGCAGCAAACGGCGGCAGATTATCGGGCTTTGTGTTACCAGGCTTATAATACAGCCACTTTACGCATCGAAAAATTGCCGCGTAAAATGAGGCGTAAAAAGAACCTGGCTATTATTACAGACATTGATGAAACGGTGCTTGACAATAGTTATTTTGAAGCGCAACTGATAAAAAATAATATGCCGTATTCCGATTCGTTTTGGAACATCTGGGCGGCGAAAGGTGCGGCAACAACGGTGCCCGGCGCTCTTGAGTTTTTGCAGATGGCGAAGAAAAAAGGAATTCATATTTTTTATATCAGCAACAGGTACACAGTTTCTGTTCCGGCAACGCTTATCAACCTGAGACAATATAATTTTCCGGATGCCGATTCATCGCATTTGTTATTTAAAACGACAATATCTTCGAAGGAAAGCCGGCGACAGGAAGTGATGCAGAAATACAATGTGATTATGTTGATGGGCGATAACCTGCCTGATTTTTCAACCGATTTTGAAACCAAAACCATTGATAGTCGTTTTGCCGCAACCGATAAACACGAAGAAGAATGGGGCAAGAAATTTATTGTATTGCCAAACCCGATGTACGACGATTGGGAAGATGCGTTTTATAACAATCAGCACGGATTAACCGAGAAACAAAAAATGGATATTTTAATGAAGCTGCTAAAAGGCTTTATGCCGTAATATTTACCAACTGATTAATGAACTAAGTTTATAACGGAGATTGCGGTAGCCCATCATATCAACTTTTACGCTGCCAACATTTATCGGGCTTTCTATGCGCAGCGGAATGTGGTTGTCATCATCACTTACCCAAACGTTCATTTTTTCACCGCCTTCGAAAATGGTTCCTTTTACCAGCAAAGGTTTAAACTTGATGCTGCGAAACTGTCCATATTTGGTTTTGATTTTTTCCTTTCCCAGGTAACGAATATGAAGATTATACACTTCATTATCTAAAAACATCTTGAACGGGATTAAATCGTTGGGTTTATACTTATTGAAATCAATATTACGGGCATAATAAATTGCGCTTACAACATCCTGAATACAATTGGGAACCGTGTATGTACCCGCAGAAGAAACAGCTGTATTTGTTTGCTGGTTGAAGGTTACATTTTCATACATTTTATGTCCGCCTTCATCTACTTTGCGAATGAATTTATAAGGTTGTAAGGTTGCTGTATCAAAGAAAGATTCGTAACGGTCACGCACTTTATATAAGAAATCGTAGCTTTCGTTACTGGTTCCTGTTGCCACCACATGATAAACCGGTTTGCTATTCAGCAGTTCCTGTGTTGTATTAAACGAAGCCGTTCCGGCATTTACGTAAATACCAGCCACAGCGTAAAAAATGGTGTACGTAAGAATTTCTCCTGTTTTAAAAGCGCGGTTTCTGACACCGCAAAAATCATCTCCGGCAGTCAGCCGCGTACAAGTTATAGCCAGCAATAAAATCAATACAAGTTTTCTCACACTATTTGTTTCTGAAAATTTTTATTCCAATCAAAAATAAGCTTCCGGCAATTGCCGGAATAATCAAATTTACAATCCATATTAAAGCTGCCGAAAATACTATACCAGCTATATTGGCGCTTAACAAGCCAAACAGTTGCCGGCTTATTTCTCCCCTCACACCCAGTTCTGCAATATTTGGTACGGCTGGTATGGCAGACAATATTAAGAAGAGCACCGCTGTAGCAAACGCTGCCTGCACCCAAAATATTTCAATATCAAACAACTGAAACACAATTAAATATTGAACTATAAATACGGAGTAACGTAATACAGACAGCAACAAAATTTGTGTTAATTGTCGCCAGCGAAATTCTTCGAGGCTTTGTACAAATATGAGATGTTTTTGTATAAACGGAATTTTTTCGAACCATTTGGTAAACCAGGAAATCTGGAAATAAATAAACAGGAATACAACAATGGCAACAATAACGGCATACAGCAATCCATCAAACCAAATTTGAGATAACGACGTTTCCGAAGCTGCTTTGTTTATCAATATATCTTTTAAATAAAACAAACCAATTGCGCCGGCAATCAATGTAATTAAAAGCTGCGCAATGCTGCCAACCACATTTAATGATAACGACCTGAGACGATTGCCTTCTTCCATATATAAAGTTCTGCCCACATATTCGCCGGCGGCGGTTGGTATGAACATAGAAAAAGACAAACCCGAAAAAACGGCTTTGCCGGCTGTAAGAAGTGATACATTTTGTACAGGCTTCATTGCCAGTCGCCATTTTAAAGCTTCAAGCGTCCAGTTCATTATCATCAATACAAACAGTAATAACAGGTTTAGTTTGTTCCTGTTGTTGAAAGCATTTGAAAAAATAATTTTGATTTGTTGCCAGGTGTATTGCCCGCTGATCTTATGATAAATGGACCATGACAGAAGCACAAACAATAAAGGACCAGCTATGTAGTTGAGTATGATTTTATGTTTCCGCTTCAATAATATTTTTTTCAAACGTACTGTAAAAATAGTTCCGTCGTTATCATGCCTCATTTACTACTTTCGATAAACCAATGAAAAGGGAAGAGATTATTTTAGGAATAGACCCGGGCACGCTGATGATGGGATATGCCATTGTTGTGGTTGCCGGGAACAAACCGAAACTGGCAACGATGGATGTGCTGAAATTAGGCGGACAGAAAGATATTTATCAACGCCTGCAGATGATACATCAAAAAATTCTTTCCTTAATTCAGGAATATAACCCGACTACGTTTGCTATTGAAGCTCCTTTTTATGGCAAGAATGTACAAAGTATGCTCAAGCTGGGCCGCGCGCAAGGCGTTGCCATTGCGGCGGCTATGCAAGCCTCGTTATCTGTTACCGAATACTCGCCCCGAAAAGTAAAGCAATCTGTTGCCGGGAACGGAAATGCCGCGAAAGAACAGGTTTGGAAAATGCTTCAGCAAACCCTGAATCTTACTGAACAACCTCAACATTTTGATGCTACCGATGCTTTGGCAGTTGCGCTCTGCCATTATTATCAAACGTCTTCTGTGTTATCAAAATCAGCAAAATCATTCAATAGCTGGGAAGATTTTGTGCTGAAGAACGGGGAAAGATTGGTGAAGAAGTAAGAAGCTGATTTGTTTTATATTATGATTGGCATTCAATAATTTTATTTTCTTACAACGCTTTCAATATCTTATTCTGAATCTCTTTCAATTCTTCTTTATCCAACGATAATTTTCCTCTTGTAAAATTGATGTCATTGGCATTGTTTATCGGCATCAGGTGCACGTGCGCATGAGGCACTTCGATACCAATAACAGAAATGCCGCAACGGTTACAATCAAACACGTTTTCTATCGCCTTTGCAATAGGTTTTGCAAACACCAAAATTTCGGATAAATAAGAATCGTCGAGGTCGAACAATTTATCCACTTCCGCTTTTGGCACCACAAGCACATGACCTTTTACCAAAGGAGAAACATCTAAAAAAGCCAGAAACTTTTCATCTTCTTTTATTTTATAAGAAGGCAATTCACCACTTATAATTTTTGAAAAAACAGTCATAACAACAATTGTTTTTAGTAGAAACAGGCGCAAGAATAAATAAAAAAAGCGACCCCGAAAAAGGGCGCTTTCAAAATACATTATGATCTATCGGTTTAATTCAAAGCATGATCAAAAGTTCTTTCAGCTCTGCCAATGTGTTTGTTCATGGTCTTATAAGCATCATCGGCAGCATCTTCTATATGGTTTACAGTTCTTTGTTGTGCAGTCTGGTTACGTAAATACAACATCAAACCGGCAACGGCTGCGCCGGCAACTACGGTAGCAATTAATAAGTTTTTCATAGCGAATCATTTTATAGCATCTGTAAGGCAAGCACTGTACCAAGCTATCAAAACAAAAATCCCTGTTGTTTTTGCAACAGGGATTTTTAACTGTTTTATTTTCTTTTTCCGAAAGTTTTTTATACTGCGAAATGCAAAGCTTAAATCGAAATATCCATCACTTTAAATTTCAACATTCCGTTTGGCGCATTTACTTCGGCAACTTCGCCTTTTTGTTTTCCCAGCAAGCCTTTGCCAATAGGCGATGTAACAGAGATTTTACCCAATTTTAAATCGGCTTCTGTTTCTCCAACTATCTGGTAAGTAACTGTTTTTTTGGTAGCCATATTGGTAATAGTCACTTTCGTAAGAATCGAAACTTTACTGGTATCAATTTCACTGGCATCTACAATTCTTGCTATAGCTATCTGACCTTCCAGCTGTGCCATTTTCGCTTCTAAAATTCCCTGCGCTTCCTTCGCAGCATCGTACTCTGCATTTTCTTTCAAATCGCCTTTTTCACGCGCTTCTGCAATAGCCCGCGAAGCTGCAGGTCGTTGTACCGCTTTCATCTGGTGAAGGTCTTCGCGCATTCTGTCAAAGCTTTCTTTCGATACATACATTACGTCGCTCATAAATCATTTTCTTTTATTAGGATAAAAAAAATAACAACGCCGCACAAAAATGCAGCGTTGTCTATAATATCAAAAATACAGTTTTTTTTAAAATGTAAAAAACAGAAGCGATTGATGTAAACCGGTAAAAGTAAAATTGATTTATTTTACAAATCAAAACCTGGCAACTGTAAAACAATTCCTTCGTATGTAAAATAACGAACAGCATTGTTTTTGATAAATCAGAAAAATATCATTATAAAATCAAATACAAATTAAGATGAGCGCGAATGTTATAAACGAAGATGGCAGTTATGTAAAATCGGAACAGCATGGCAATGTTTTTACAATCGAATGGCATCACCCGCAGGGCAATGCAGTAACGTCGGTTATGGTTGCCGATCTGGTGCACGAAATTTATCATGCTTCACACACACCGGATATTCATGTTGTCTTGCTTCGCGCTAGCGGAAATGCTTTCTGCGGCGGCGCTTCGTTTACCGAGTTGCTCCAGATAAAAGACGAAAAAGAAGGCGTTAGATTTTTTACCGGTATCGCTAACTTAATTCTTGCTATGCGCCGCTGCCCGAAGTTTATTGTTGCCCGTGTTCATGGCAAATGTGTTGGCGGTGGTTTAGGTATTGCCGCCGCCGCCGATTATGCAATTGCCGTTGAAGGCGCCGAAGTAAAATTGAGCGAATTAACTGTTGGCATTGGTCCGTTTGTAGTAGGTCCGGCTATTGAAAGAAAGACTGGTGTTTCCTCTTTCAGCCAGCTTGCCATAGATGCCGGAAACTGGCGAAATGCAGACTGGGCGCGGCGCAAAGGCATTTATGCAGAACTGCACGCAACTACAGAAAGTATGGATGAATCTATTGCGAGACTTACTCATTCATTAGCGCATTACAGCCCGAATGCAATGGCGGAAACAAAGAAAATGATATGGCATAATACAGAACATTGGGAACAGCTTTTGCTTGACAGAGCGGCTATTTCCGGCAAACTTATCGTTGGCGCACATGCGCAAAAATTCCTGGCAAAATTCAGAGAAAATAAAACAGAAATGTGATAATGTTTTAGATGTTTATCAAAACAAAAGCGCACATAAGATTTTCTGATGTGCGCTTTTGTTTTGACCAGAGAAAGATTAATATGGAGATATGATAGTTTCATTTTGTGAAATACTTTCACTCATAACCTTGGTAGTAACCGGTATTTCGTTTTCTGCAAGAGATTCTTCTTCTATATGCTTTTCTAAAAATAACTTCATTAACGGACCGGCAGCCAGAATGGTAACCATTGTCATAATTACCAACCCAACAAAGATTTTTTCATCAATAATTTTTGCCTGCAAGGCAACCGTTCCCAATACAATTTCCTGCGAGCCGCGCGCATTCATGCCAAAAGCAATAGCCAGCGATTCGTTCTTTTTTATACCACTCATTCTGGCACCCAGCCACGCGCCTACAAGCTTTGCCACACAAGCAATTCCCAGGATAATAGAAACAATCGTCAAATCGAAATTGGTTACAAAATTTACCCGTAATCCAACAGAAGCAAAGAACAGCGGCGCAATGATATAAACCACAAACTGCTGCAATACGTTCTGCGTAGAATCGGAAAAATGTTTGGAATCGCCAACCGCAATGCCCATTAGGAAAGCACCAAACACACCGCGAATGCCTAAATATTCAGTAAACACAGCGCCTAAAAAACAAAGACAGCAGCTTACGGTAATAATACTTCCGGCACCGGAAAAATATTTCTTCGTTAAGAATAACAATTTATCTATTAACCAGCGGCCGGCTGTTACCATAAATAACGCAAAAGCCAGTACCACAACAATAGAAGTTGTTGAGCCGTCGCTCTTTGTGGTATCCATCATTTTGATAATAATAGAAAATAAAATCCAACCCAAAAAGTCATCTACCATAGCGGCTGTAATAATAAGTCCGCCAACTTTGGTTTTAATAATATCCAAATCAAGCAACACTTTTACAATAACTGATAAGGCAGTTATTGATAAAGCCGTTCCAAAAAAAAGAGAAGGAATCAATCGGTCCTGCGAAGCTGTAACCGGGAAAATAGAATCGTGAAAAAACCAGACCGCGGCAAAGCCAAGCGCAAACGGAAACGCAATGCCCATAATACTGATAGAAGCTGCCTGCTTGCCTTGCTGGCGAATTTGTTTTAAATCAACTTCAATACCGGCTACAAACATCAATAAAATAACACCCAAATTTGCCAAGCCATCAAATGCGCCATAAGAACGGGCTTCACTTACAAAAACGCTTTTAAATAAATCGGGGAAAGCAGAACCCAGAAGAGATGGTCCGATTATGATACCAGCTAAAATTTCTCCTACCACAACCGGCTGTTTAAACTTGCGGCAAAGCTCGCCAAGCACACGGGCTATGATGAGAACTACACTAACAATGATTAGAAAATGCAAAACTTCAGAGGAACTGAGTTTGGATACCATAAAGTAAGTTTTGATGTATGAAACGTTTGAGCAGTTCAAAAATAACGGTAAAAAGTTTAATTCCTATTAGATTTATAGATTCAAGTTCTTAAAAGGAATTATTAAAGCTGTATTTTAATTTTATCTGCACTCAAACATTTCGCTTCTTACTTTTACAAAAATGCCGCAGCAGCTTTTTTTATTTGATAGTGAAAAGAAAACAGTCCACGACAAAGAGTTGCCGGCGGAAGGGAAAGAATTGCCTTTGCCAAACGATACTTTAATAAATGAAGATGAGAAAATAATGGTTGATTCGGAAGAAGATTTAAATATGATTACAGGCGAAGAAAACAACAACAATCCATTTGCAACCATTCAACAACAACAGCAGGATAAGATAGATACGATGCTGTTAATGCCAAACAAAAAGCGCGGCCGCAAGTCGTTTAAAGATATGGATGAAGAATCCATTTTGATTGATGTGCCGGAAGATGATGTGCTGTATAAAAAGCAATATTATCCGATAAGCGTTGTGGCAGAATGGTTTGGCATTACGCAATCGCAACTGCGCATGTGGGAAACCGAATTTGATATTTTGCAACCCAAGAAAAACAGAAAAGGCGACCGCTTTTTCAGACCGGAAGATGTAAAAAATCTGAAATTGATTTATCATTTAATTCGCCGCCGCAAGTTTACTTTGCAAGGCGCCAAGCAATATTTATCCGAGAATAAAAAGAACCTGCAGGCAACGCTGCAATTGACAGAATCGTTGCAAAAATTTAAACAATTTTTATTAGAACTGAAAGCTATATCAGGATGAAAAGAAGAATTATCATAGTTATCATCATGCTGTTTTCAACGGCATGTTTTGCACAGAAAAATGCGACCGATTCGGTACAATCTTATACCATTACACAAAATGCGAAAGAAAAAATTTTAAAAGGTTTGCTCAACCGTTCGGTTATTGAAAACGACACTACGTTTCATTGGTTTAAAGACAATTTTAAATTGGGCAGAGTTGATGCGTCGGCTGTAGAAGCGTTTAAGAAGAATGGCTCCAAATTTCAACTGGTCATTTTTGGCGGAACCTGGTGTGAAGACACGCAGAATTTATTGCCGCAGGTATATCGTTTGGCTGATAATGCCCGCTATCCCGATTCGAGTATCACTTTGATTGGTGTTGACAGAAATAAAAAGACGTTGGATCATCTTAGTGAAGCCTTTCATATCACGAATGTACCAACGTTTATTGTAATGAAAGATGGCAAAGAAGTCGGGCGTGTAATTGAGTACGGCAAATACGGGCAGGTTGATAAAGAGCTTGGCGAAATGGTAAACGGACTTTGAGAATAATGAGCAATAAATGAAGTTTTTGAATTTTTACTTTTGACTTTTAAATTGTAACAATGTACACTGCAAACGCGAACCGTTATAACGAAATGAAATATCGCCGTTGCGGAAAGAGCGGCATTTTATTACCGGAAATTTCTTTAGGCTTATGGCACAACTTCGGTGGTGTTGATATATATGAAAATTACCGCGCCATTTTGTGTGCTGCTTTTGATGCCGGTATTACGCACTTTGATTTGGCGAATAATTACGGACCGCCGCCTGGCTCGGCAGAAGAGAACTTTGGACGAATTTTAAAACAGGATTTTCTTTCTTACCGCGACCAGCTAATTATTTCTACCAAAGCAGGTTATCATATGTGGGAAGGTCCGTATGGCGAATGGGGTTCTAAAAAATATTTAGTCGCTTCTCTTGACCAAAGTTTACAGAGAATGGGGTTGGATTATGTAGATATTTTTTATAGTCATCGCCCCGATCCAAATACGCCGCTGGAAGAAACCATGATGGCGCTCGATTTAATTGTTCGGCAAGGAAAGGCGTTATATATAGGCATTTCCAATTACCAGAAAGAAGAAGCCGCCAAAGCCATTTCAATTTTAAAAAGCTTAGGAACACCTTGCCTCATTCATCAGCCAAAATACAGCCTGTTTGAACGTTGGGTGGAAGGCGGTTTGCTGGATGTTTTGGAAGAAAACGGCGTGGGTTGTATTCCTTTTTCTCCGCTCGCGCAAGGCTTATTAACCACCAAATATTTAAAAGGCATTCCCGAAGATTCGCGTGCGCATAAAACAAGCGGCTTTTTACAGGAAGGCCAGGTAACGCCGGAAGCCGTTGGCAAAGCCCAAAAGCTGAATGAATTGGCGCAACAACGCGGACAAACTCTGGCGCAAATGGCGCTTGCCTGGATATTGAAAGATCAGCGTATTACGTCTGTATTGATTGGTGTAAGTAAACTGCAGCAGTTGCAGGATTGTTTACAAGCCATTGACAATACAACTTTTAGCCATGAGGAACTGGAGAAGATTGAAGGAATTTTAAAGTAACACTCAGTGTATTGCTTGCAGGCGAAATAATAGCGATGTATCTACTCCGTTTGCAAGCAATATTTTTTGGCAGATGCACTTTTAATTTTCAGAGATTATTATATTGCCTTAAATACTGTTTCAAATATTTTTTTCAGCACTTTGTCAAAAGTCATTTAATTCAATGAAGAAATTTTTGAAATAACTTCATCTGTTGTATAAGATTGTATCAATTGACATTTTATAAATGATTTTTTAGAAAGAGGTTTCGTCAACATAGAATTATTAAGCTCAAAATTAAATTCCTCATTCATAGGATTTGAAGATATCATTACTGCATAAAAAATATCTTCTGTTTCTAAAACATTTGAATTAGAAATCACCAAAGCCGGATGCGCTTTGAATTTACCATTTGGTAGTTCATAATTCAATTCTATGATATCTCTTTGCAGAACATTCATTACAGATATTTTGCAATAGCTTTATTATTTCTTTTTACGATTGAAGTTTTTAAATTTTCATCTTCTTGCAAAGCAGCTATTAAGGCTTTTGTCTTGCGTACAGATGAAACTTTTCTAACAAAATCTAATGATGAAAGTTCTTTAGCCTTACTATTTGAATCTATCTCTATAATTAAAGTCTGCATTTAAAGTTTTTTGCGAAAAAAAGATTTTCTGTCACCACATTATGAACTCGCCAAAACTCGAAAATTTGTGAGATTTAAATTAGCATTTCTACCAACTATTAATTTGAAGATAAAAGCCTGTTACAATAATGTAACAGGCTTTTATCTTATACTTTACGTAAAAACTTTATTTACTCTTTCATCAAAACATTACCAGCCCAATAAATAAGCAAAAATCAATGGCACAACAATGGTGGCATCACTTTCTACAATAAACTTTGGCGTGTGAATATCAAGCTTGCCCCAGGTAATTTTTTCGTTCGGAACTGCGCCGCTGTAAGAACCGTACGATGTAGTGCTGTCGCTGATCTGGCAGAAATAACTCCAGAACGGAACGTCATGCCATTCCAGATCCTGGTACATCATCGGCACAACACAAATCGGAAAATCACCAGCAATACCGCCGCCAACCTGGAAGAAACCTACACCTTTGCCGCCGCTGTTTGCACGATACCATTCAGTTAAATAAACCATGTATTCGATACCGCTTTTTACGGTGCTAGCTTTTAACTCATTTTTTATAACATAACTCGCGAAAATATTACCCGTCGTACTGTCTTCCCAGCCCGGAACAATAATCGGAATGTTCTTCTTTGCAGCCGCAACAATCCAGCTGTCTTTCGGATCTATTTCGTAGTACTGCTCAAGTTCGCCGCTAAGAACTGTTTTGTATAAAAACTCGTGCGGAAAATAACGCTCACCTTTGGCATCGGCATCTTTCCATTGTTTTACCAAATGCTTTTGCAAACGGCGAAACGCTTCTTCTTCAGGAATGCAGGTATCGGTAACACGATTATAATGATTTTCGAGTAAATCCCATTCTTCCTGCGGCGTTAAATCACGATAATTCGGAACGCGTTTATACGAATTGTGCGCCACCAGGTTCATCACATCTTCTTCCAGATTTGCGCCGGTGCAACTGATAATGGCAACTTTATCCTGGCGTATCATTTCGGCAAGGGAAATTCCCAACTCCGCTGTGCTCATTGCGCCGGCAAGCGTTATCATCATCTTACCACCTTCCGATAAATGTTGTTCATAACCTTTGGCAGCATCTATCAGCGCGGCTGCGTTGAAATGGCGATAGTGATGCAATATAAATTGTGAAACAGGACCTTTATTCATAGCTTACTTTTTACCGCCGCAAAAGTAGCGGTTTGCTTGTTACAGGTCATATAAAACAAACAGCCTTTCTGCGTTGCAGAAAAGCTGTTACAGTGTTTACTAACGGGTTGCATTTATTTTTTATAAGTGCTTACTCTGCCATTTGTGTCTGATTGCAGAATAATTTGTTTGTTACCATCTTCGAGTTGTACATAATAGCTGTTTACATCATCAGCATCTGTAAAATCAATAACAGAAATTACTTTATAATCGCTGTATCTTTCAGTCAGGCAACGACGGGCTGCTTTTGGCAAATCTTCTACCGCAATTACTTTTGAAATACCAATGAATTCATTATCAGGATTGTAATAAACGGCAGTCTGTTCGCCATCTATTGTAAACGTGGCAGATGTAAACTTGCTTGTCGTTTTCCACCTTACATCTGAAGCATTATGAAATTGTTGTTTAAATTGATTTTGTAAGCGCCAGCTTACTTCTACCGGGCTTGCAAATGCACTCATAGTAAAAGCCATAAACAGGAAAGCGGAAAGAACAATTGTCTTTACAAGACGATTTAAGAATGCTGTTTTCATAAAATAGATTTTTAAGATTGTTTGTTATTTATTTTTTGTTTGCTGATGTAAAAGTAGAAGGAACGTCAGGCGATTGAAAGTGGATTGTGATTAAATGCGCGCTTTGCATATTGATTGTGATAAATGGCAAACCTGTTTTTATTTACAGGTAACATAACAAGGCTACAAATCAATACAGTTGCGCCTTTCGGAGAATTTAGAATCAATTATTAACGGATTGCCAAAATAAGGATGAAGCCTGTATGTTTCTGTAACCAGAAGGATAAATGGTAAACGGTTCTTTTAATTAAACAGTGAATTTGCTACTTTCACAATTCAAATCCGGCTTCTTTATGAGAACGATATTTCTGTTCGCTTTTCTGGTTACTTATAGTCTCTGCTTTTCGCAAATAAACCATAAAACAGAAGGCTTATGGGAAGGAAAATTAAATGCGGGCGTTGAGCTGCGTATTGTTTTTCATATACAACAAAACAATGGAGTTTTTAGTGCAACGATGGATAGTCCTGACCAGAATGCAAACGGAATACCTTGCAGTAAAGTAACCGTTACAAATGACAGCATAATCATCGAATTGGATGTGGCACATGCTGCCTATAAAGCAAAACAGGATAACGATACAACGCTTACCGGTTTATGGCAGCAAGGCACGGCTTCATTGCCTTTGGTCGTACATAAAGTAAATGCTATATCGGTTTCAAATCGTCCGCAAACGCCAAAGCCGCCTTATCCATACAACAGCGAAGATGTTGAATATGATAATGCAGATAAAAGTGTTCATTTTGGTGCAACAATTACATATCCGAAAGAAGGCAGCAACTTTCCGGCAGCCATATTAATTACCGGCAGTGGTCAGCAAGACAGAGATGAAACTTTATTTGATCATAAACCATTTGCTGTTATTGCAGATTATCTTACCAAAAAAGGTTTTGCTATATTACGCGTAGACGACAGAGGCAAAGGCAAAACAACCGGCGATGTAAACAACGCAACCAGTAAAGACTTTGCAGATGATGTGGAAGCAAGTTTACTGTACCTGCAAACCAGGAAAGAAATCAATCTTAAAAAAATTGGTTTGATCGGGCACAGCGAAGGTGGCTTGATTGCGGATTTGGTAGCTGCAAAAAACAAAAACATTGCCTTTGTAATCATGTTGGCCGGACCGGGCGAAAAAGGAAGTGTATTAATGGCTGAACAAACAGGCGCTATCCTGCAATCGGTTGGTGTAAATCAACAAGCCGCGGCTTCTTATCAAAACTTCTATTTACAAATACTGAATCATACACTAACAGAAAAAGATTCTGCGACTGCTTTTGCAAAAACATGGACAGATTATAAACAATGGGAACCAACAATAGACAGTTCGATAAGAAAGCAACTCCAAATTACTTCCGATGAAGATTCTAAAAAAGCCATCTCTTCTATCATTCACAAAACAAATACGCCCTGGTTTACTTATTTTCTCAAAACAGATCCGCAGGATTATATAAAACAATTTCAATGTAAAGTGCTTGCCTTAAATGGCGATAAAGATGTACAGGTAATTGCAAATAGTAATTTGGCAGGTATTGAAGCTGCGCTGAAGCAAAGTCATTCACCAGCTTATGAAACACATAAGATGAAAGGACTCAATCATTTGTTCCAACACTGCAAAACCTGCTCACCAAACGAATACGGACAATTGGAAGAAACTTTTGCGCCGGAAGCATTACAAATGATGGCTGATTGGTTGTCTAAAAATGTACAATAGAAGATGAATTTCAATAGAAACAATTCTTTTACATAAACAAAAACAGCCTTCTGTAATCAGGAGGCTGTTTTCTTATACAAGATAAGTTAATCTTACTTTCTTTCTGATTTTATGCATTCTACTTCTCCCTGCGGATCAATCTGTAAAACAATTTTGCTTTTATCATTTTCCATCTGTACAAAATAATTCACTTCGTTTTGAACATTTGTGTACTGCAAAGCTGTTGTAGCACGATACTTTGCGTAACTATTTTCAATAATATCGGCAGAACCATAAGGCAGTTCTTTTAAAGTTACATATACTGCCGTGCCCATAAGCTTGTTTTTAGGGCTATAAAAAACTTCGGTTCTTTTATTATTCTCTGTAAATATGGCTTTGGAATATCGTTTGGAAACTTCCCAGGTTACACTCTTGGCATTTGCATAATTGGTTGTAAAATGTGTCAAAATTTTTGCGTCTACATCTTTAACACCCGGATTGGCAGCCACGGTTAAAGAAACAATTAATAAAGCAGATAACAGAGCAAGAATACGGCGGCGAAAGATGAATGAGCGTTTCATAATGGATGATTTTATTTTTATTCTGATTGTTTACGAATGTGAAGGTATCGTAGTGAGCAGGCGATAGTAAAGTGAATTGTGATGAAAAGCGAAGCCTTTCGTAGATAGTAAGGATGAACGGCAAAACCATTTCACAACACCAAATATTCAATTTTATGAAACGCAATACAGGCAGGGCTTCCAGGTATTTATAATTGATTTTACATATTCGTGATTGCTGTGTAATTGTTTTGTTAAAGCAAAGGTTTGGAAATGATGAGTGGTAACTCATATCAAATTATTCAACAGAAATAATTTATGACTTTTACACAAGAATTATAAAATAATATTGACACAATACAAGGTTCATGAATTATCTCGCACATGCATACTTATCGTTTGAAGAACCGGAGATTTTAGCTGGCAATATGATCAGTGATTTTGTAAAAGGTAAACAAAAGCTCGCTTACAGCAAAGGCATTCAGGCTGGCATTATGCTTCATAGATTTATAGATTCTTTTACCGATATGCACCCGGTTACACACGAAGCCAAACAATACTTTAAAGAAGCCGTGGGCTTATATTCCGGCGCTTTTGCTGATATTGTTTATGACCATTTTTTAGCGTTGGATGAAGCGCAGCATACATCACAACAACTAAAAGATTTTTCTCATCAAACATATCAGAAACTCGAAGCTTTTACCATCGTGATGCCGGAAAAATTCGCTCGTATGTTTCCTTATATGAAAGCGCAGGATTGGCTGTATAACTACCGAACCATAAATGGAATTGAAAACAGTTTCGGCGGGTTGGTGCGCCGGGCTGTATATCTAAATAACAGCGTGGCAGCTTTCGAGGCTTTTTTAAAATACTATAATGAATTGAAGATGTGTTACGAAGCCTTTTTTCCTGACGTAAAAAAATATGCAAAAGAGCAACTTGTTATATTGATTTCAGAAAGCTGATGACTCTCTCCTGACAGCGACTCAGTATCTTTACCGCATGTGCGGCATCGCGGGTATTGTTTCTCCTCATTCATCGTTTATACAACAACAAACATTGCAACGGATGGCAGATGCGTTACAGCATCGCGGACCCGATACTGAAGGCTTTTGGATGAACGAATCACAAAGCGTTGGCTTTGCGCACAGAAGGCTTTGTATTCTCGATTTATCTGGCAACGCAAATCAGCCTTTTCATTACCTGCATTACACAATTATATTCAACGGAGAAATTTATAATTATATTGAATTAAAAAAGCAGCTTTCTAAAAGTGGCTATCATTTTTCAACAACATCAGATACAGAAGTTATACCGGCAGCTTATGATTGCTGGGGCGAAGATTGCCTGCAACATTTTGATGGCATGTTTGCTTTTGCTTTATATGATAATAACAAACAAACTCTTTTTATTGCACGAGATCGTTTTGGCGAAAAACCGTTGTATTACTACCCGGTTTATGCAGAGCGTGGCAGGTTTCAGCAGTTGTTATTTGCCAGTGAAATCAAAGCTCTTTTTATTGCCGGCGCGCCAAAAAATCTCAATGGCACAATGATGCTAAATTACCTGGCGATTGGTTATGTGCAAAACCCGATAAAGAAAACAGCTACTTTTTACAATAACATTTTATCGCTTCCGCCGGGCAATTATTTACACATAATTCCATCGCAGGGAAAGATAACCATGCGCAAATGGTACAAGCCAAAACTATCCACAATTATTATTAATGAAGAGGATGCAATACAACAATTTGCAGACTTGTTTTCATCGTCTGTTCAAAAGCGTTTGCGCAGCGATGTTGCTGTTGGAACCAGTTTAAGCGGCGGCTTAGACAGCAGCAGTATTGTTGCAGCCATTCATCAGTTAAAAAATAAAGAAACACAATGGCGCAACGTCGCTTATACAGCTGGTTTTACAAATTTTGAACGTGATGAAACCGCTTATAGCAAAGAAGTTTCTGCTGCGTTTAACATCACACAATATTTGATTGAACCAACCGCAGATGATTGGGTAAATTACTGGCAGCAATTGATGTATCACCAGGATGAACCGGTGCAAAGCAGCAGCGTTCTTACGCAATATTTGGTTTACAAAACAGCAAAAGAAAAAGACATAACCGTTCTTCTTGACGGGCAGGGCGCTGATGAAATATTAGGCGGTTATAAAAAGTATGTGCATTGGTTTTTGCAGCAGCTTTTAGTTACAGATTCTTCTCTTTTTAAAAAAGAAAAAAAAGCCTTACGACAGAATCACTTTCTTCCACAATGGAACTGGAAAAATTATATTGCGGCTTATTACCCCGATAAAACTGCCAAACGTTTGCAGCAACAGGCTTTTGCGCAGGTAAATCATCAGCCAGACTTGAATACAGAATTTGTTTTGCGATATGCAAATGAATCTACCTTGCATAAGCCGGTTATAAAGCAACTGGAAGATATTTTACACTACAATACATTTACCTTCGGGCTTGAAGAATTGCTTCGTTATGCCGACAGAAATTCGATGGCGCATTCGCGCGAAATACGTCTTCCTTTTTTGCAGCATGAGCTGGTAGAATTCCTGTTTTCATTACCATCAACCATGAAAATAAAAGATGGTTTTACCAAATGGATTTTACGAAAAAGTATGAATGATTTGTTACCGCAAAATATTGTTTGGCGTAAAGATAAAGTTGGCTACGAACCACCGCAACATCAATGGATGCAAAATAAAAAATTGCAGGAAATGATAATGGAAAGTAAGAAACAATTGATAAAAGAAAAAGTGCTGAACGAAAACGTTTTGACAAAGAAAGTACAGCCAAAAAGTGCGCATGAAGCAGATAATTTTGATGTAAGGTATTTAAGCGCAGCGGCAATTTTATAAATGAATAAAAGATAAAAATCGTTATGAATAAAAAGATTGGTTTAGGAACAAAGATGATTCATGCAGGCGCAGAACCCGATCCTTCAACCGGCGCTATTATGACGCCTATTTACCAGACATCAACATACGTGCAGGAAGCGCCGGGCAAGAATAAAGGTTATGAATACGCACGTTCGCAAAACCCGACCCGCTTTGCTTTGGAGCGTGCGGTAGCAGAAATTGAAAATGGAAAACATGGACTGGCTTTTAGCAGTGGCGTGGCGGCAACCGATGCGGTTATAAAGCTTTTACAACCCGGCGATGAAGTAATTGCGGCGAGCGATATGTATGGCGGAACGTATCGTTTGTTTAGTAAAATCTTTGAGAAATTTGGAATCAGGTTTCATTATGTGAATATGCAGGATGCGTCTGCTATCAAGCCTTTTATCAACGAAAAAACAAAGCTGATCTGGACAGAAACGCCTACCAATCCGTTGATGAATATCACCGATATTGAAGCGGTTGCAAACCTTGCAAAACCTCATAACATTCTGGTTTGTGTTGACAATACATTCGCTTCGCCTTACCTGCAAAATCCGTTAGATTTTGGTGCTGATATTGTGCTTCATTCAGCTACGAAATATTTGGGTGGTCACAGCGATGTGATACAAGGTTGTTTAATTATGAACGATGATAAGCTGCGCGATGATTTATATTTTATTCAAAAAAGTTGTGGCGCCGTGCCCGGTCCGCAGGATTGTTTTTTAGTTCTTCGCGGCATTAAAACTTTGCATGTTCGTATGCAGCGGCATTGTGAGAACGGAGAAAAAGTAGCGCATTATTTACGCAGCAACGATAAGGTAAAAGATGTGTATTGGTGCGGGTTTGAAGATCATCCGGGTTATGCCATTGCAAAGAAACAAATGCGCAGCTTTGGTGGTATGATGAGTTTTACTTTGAAAGATGACAGCATAGAAACAGCTATGAAAGTTTTAACATCAACCAACGTATTTGCGCTGGCTGAAAGTCTGGGCGGCGTGGAATCTTTAATTAATCATCCCGCTTCTATGACGCACGCTTCCATACCGAGAGAAGAACGTTTAAAAAATGGCTTGACAGATTCGCTGATTCGTTTAAGCGTTGGTATTGAAGATGCCGAAGATATAATTGATGATTTGAAGCAGGCAATCGGGTAAATTATCCGTTTGCCTGTTGTGTTTGATATGTGTTTTTTCGTAACAAATAATATCCGCCAAACAGAACAACGGAAAAGAAAACCGTAGCATATAAACTATTCGGATAAAAAGGCAGCGCATCGTTATAACACATCAATAAACCTTGTAAGTTTTTGGGTCTTTCCAGTCCGCCACCACCAAGCCAGACAACAAAATTTGACAATATAAAATAAACCGTCGGTGCGGCTATAGAAGCCAGTAAAACATTGAGAACGTTTATCTTTTTAATTAAAAATCCGATGGTAGTAAGCAAAGCAAATAAGATATAATTGATCCATTGTCCCTGGTAAAAACCCTGCAATGTTATAATACCAAAATGATACATCACTTCGTACAATACATCGCTGATAAACATAGACAATAACGGTAGCAGGAACGCCCACTTTTTATCTTTTATAAAAATGGCGCCGCCAAAAATTGCCATAGCATATTGCGGAGCAAAACCAAACGGTCGTCCGGGAATAATACGATACAATGAAGCGACCAAAACCAATAAAAAAAGAGACAATATTGCTGTGCGGGTTATCTTCATAGTGAGATTAAATAAGAGCAAAAATATTACTTATGATTCAGGAACAAACGCTTTATATAGCAAGGCATCTTTGGTTGCGGTTATCGTAAATGTTTCATCCGGCAAAACAGCAAACGCTTCTCCCCGATGAACGGTTAATGAATTGCTTCCGGTTATTTCTGCAATGCCTTTTATTACAACCCAAATTTCTAATGAAGCGGTTGTAGCATCCACTTTTTCGCCCGCCTTCAAACCAATCTTATGAATCCCGAAATCAGGTACCGGGCAAGGATAATTTTTTTCAACGCTACTTATCTCATCGCCTTTCATTACATTAGGAACAATGCCTTCAAAAATGGTATGCTTCATCAATTCCGGCACATCCACGTGCTTTGGTGTTAAGCCGCCGCGCAATACATTATCACTGTTTGCCATCAGTTCTACATTCTGACCTTCCAGGTAAGCATGTGGCAAACCGGCTCCCTGAAAAACGCCTTCGCCTTCATTCGCTTTTACGATATTGAAGAAGTAAATAGAATAAATGCCGCGGTCTAAATCATCCATACTTTCTGCATTATTGAATAATTTAGCTACCCACCAGCCAGGTTCGCTTTTTTGGGTTTCACCGCTTTTTTTTCTTTCTATTTCTCTTTGCACTAAAGGCATCAGTTTGGTATTCACTTCTTCCTGCGGAAGATTCATAACATGCTCATACAACGCTTTGTAATTACCATCACCAAAAAGAGAAATCAAATCAGCAAACTCAGGCTGCGACTGCAATACAGCTTTTAGCTTTTCTTTTTCCAGAAAACCATGCAGCAGCCAGAACTCGCTTAACGCCACCATCACTTCCGGCTTATGGTTTTTATCTTTATAATTGCGGTGCGAGGCGCCAATGCGCACGCCAGCCGCTTCTTCTGCCTGAAACCCAACAGCTGCCGCTTCTTTGGTTGGATGCACTTGTATGCTAAGCATATCGTGTACATCCAGAATCTTTAACAGGTAAGGAAGTTCTGAAAAATTTTGCCTGGTACTTTTACTTAAAAATTCCTGCGGATATTCTGTAATCAGTTGCTGAAGCGATAACTCACCGTTGCGTGTTATTACCGTAGCCGAAGCCGACGGATGTGCGCCCATCCAATATTCGGCAAATGGCTGATGTTCTGTATTTTCGGTGCCAAGCCAGGCTGGTATGTAATCAAACCCGCCCCAGGCGTAATGCTGAACGCTTCCTTTCAGCAGCAATATTTTATCCTGAACAAAACTCATAACTGCAATATTAATCATCAGAAAATGGATAACAAAGTTATAGGCAACAAAGGTGAAGATTTAGCCGCAGATTATTTAATAACGAAGGGTTATATCATTTTGCACCGCAACTGGCGCTTTAAATATTGGGAGGTTGATATTATTGCCAGCAAAGGAAAATTCCTGTATTTTTTCGAGATTAAAACCCGGACGTCCGACAAATGGGGCAAGCCGGAAGAAAGCATCAGCACTAAAAAAATGAACAACCTGAAGAACGCTGCCGAAGAATATCAATATCTCTATCCGCACTGGAAATACCTACAGTTTAATGTGCTTGCCATTACTCTTTTTTATAACCGCGAACCGGAATTTTATTTAATTGAAGATGTGTATTTTTAAAGAACCAGAGCCAATTCCAACCCGCGTTTTTATGATTGATTTTGATTTTCAAATAATGTCTTATACGCATTTATAAACTCAACCAAATCGTTGTTTGTTTTGATGTTTGTAATTATTCCCTGTTCATTTATTTTTCCCTTTATGCCTTGAATTAATAAAGTTGTGTCTTCCGTAAAATTAGTTTCTACTGTTTTCATAATTAGTTTCAGTTCTTCATGTCCTTTCAATCCTTGCGCAGATGCAGTTATCAGTCCGGTTGGTTTGCCTGAGAATACAGTTGTAGAAACACACCATTCAATTGCATTTTTTAAACAGCTTGGAATGCTGAAAATATATTCGGGCGTACAAATAAGAAGTCCGTCTGCCTTTAAAATCTTTTCTCTGAAATCTGATATGATTTGTGGCGTATTGTTAACAGAGAGTTCCGGATTGAAATGTGGCAATGAACGCAAGTTGTCGAAAATGGTTATCTCGAAATCGTTTTGCAGCAAATCAGTCAAATGCTTTACCAGCCTGAGGTTGGATGAGTTTTCGCTGGCGCTTCCGATGATTGCAAAAATATTTTTCTTCGTTGTCATGTGATAAAAAATGGCTTGCAAACATCCTGCAATTATTGTGTTTTATAACTTAAATAATGATTATGATTGAACATTCTTAAAGCATCTTATTTGTTTACATATCAATCGTAATATCACAAAATTAAAATCAGAATTCAATCAAATAAAATTCATTTTACAATAACCTTATAACCACACCCAACCCGAAGCATAACGGCATATCTTTAAAGTTCTATACATTTGACGCCTCAATAAGTATATCAGCAGAATGATTAAAATTAAGGCAGCAATTACTGCAATTGGCGGTTATGTTCCCCCGGATAAACTGACAAATGAAGACCTTTCGAAAATGGTTGACACCAACGATGAATGGATAACCGCCCGAACCGGCATTAAAGAAAGAAGAATATTAAAAGGCGAAGGCAAAGCCACCAGCGATTTGGCGGCTCCCGCTATTGAAGAAATCATCCGCAAAAAAAATATAGACCCAAAAGAAATTGAATGCATCATTTGCGCTACGGTTACACCCGATATGGTCTTTCCGGCAACCGCCAATTTAGTTGCTAAGAAGGTTGGTGCCGTTAACGCCTTTGGTTACGATATCAGCGCGGCGTGCTGCGGCTTTTTGTTTGCGCTTAGTACCGGCGCCGCTTTTATTGAAAGCGGTCGTTATAAAAAAGTGATTGTGGTGGGTGCCGACAAAATGAGCGCCATTGTAGATTATACCGACCGCACAACCTGCATCATTTTTGGTGATGGCGCCGGCGCTGTTTTACTTGAACCTTCTACTGACGGAACCGGTTTGCAAGACAGCATTCTGAAAAGCGATGGCAGCGGTGCCGATTATCTGCGCATGTCTGCCGGCGGCTCTTTGCACCCGGCGTCAATAGAAACGGTAACTTCCAAGCAGCATTTTCTTTACCAGGAAGGCAAAACGGTTTTTAAATATGCCGTTACCGGGATGGCAGATGTATCGGAAGAATTATTAAAGAAGAATAATCTTACCGGCGATGATATTGCATGGCTGGTTCCGCACCAGGCAAACCGGCGCATTATACAGGCAACTGCCGAGCGCATTAAACTGCCTATGGAAAAAGTAATGATTAACATTGAACGTTACGGAAACACAACAGCCGCAACTATTCCGCTTTGTTTATGGGATTGGGAAAAGCAATTGAAAAAAGGCGATAACCTGATTGTAGCGGCTTTTGGCGGCGGCTTTACCTGGGGCGCTTCATGGCTTGTCTGGAGTTACGACGGCAGTGAATCTTAGAAAATTCAGGATACGGAAAGTTGTTGTTCCGCAATTGTTATAATCTGGATAACGTTGTAATGATCACACTGACAAATCGTTTTTGCGGAATTTTCAAGACAATCATTATGCAAATCAATTTTGAAGAATTATTTTTTCATACCAAACAAAAAGCTTTATCCATGATGAAGCTTTTTGTTTGTTTGCTAATAACGATTTTATTTTTTTCGTGCGGCAATAAGCAGGAAGAAAAAGTGACTGCCACAAACGATTCTTCATCTGTTTATTATCCCATCAATACTTATTTTCGCCAGCAAATAAAAGACGTTGACACCACGCCGTATTTCTTGTATCGGCTTACCATTATTGACAGTATAAAAGATTCTTCTATCATCAACCGCGCAACGTTCGATGTGGAAACCAAACCCTTTATTTTGTCTCAATTGGAAGACAAAGCTTTTCGTACAGATTTCACAGAATCTGTTTTTGACGATGCAGGCACAGGCAGCATTACATTAACCTACACACCAAAAGACAAAAACAACCTGGTACAAAATGCAAGTGTTTTACTTGATAAAGAAAGCCAGCAGGTAAAATGGATTTTCATCAATACACTTAGCAGCAACGGCGATAGTACCGTTTTGCAACGCATTGGCTGGAAAGGCGGACAAAGTTGTTATCTTAACAAAGACATCAGTTATCCAAATAAAAAAGAAAACCTGCGCCAGGTAAGCTTTGTGTGGAATGATAAGAAAGAATAATTTTTTTGAACCACAAAGAATAGAAGAAAAGAAGTTTCACGAAGTTTTTGTTTTACTAAACGACTTCACTTCGTTTTTTCGATGACAGAAAAATTTTTACAATCTTAAACCTGGTATATATTCTGAGATGTCTCCGTTTTCTTTCAAGATGATGTAAAGCTTGCAATACATTTCTAAAAGCGAATATTACAATCGCTTACAAAAGTTATATAACTAATCTCTTTTTCTCCGAGTCTTCGTAGCTTCATTTTTTTGATTTTCACGAATCCATTCTCTTATCTTTTAAACAGATTTTTGGCTCGTTTTTGCGTAAAAATTTAGTAGAACAAATGTAAATTTGTAACAATCTATGACATCTGCAGAATTTCAGAACGTTGCGCATACATTGCCTCACCAGCCGGGCATTTATAAGTATTTCGATGCTGCCGGCACTTTACTTTATGTAGGCAAAGCAAAAGATCTTCGCAAGCGCGTTTCTTCCTATTTTACAAAAACACTTGGCGTTAGTTATAAAACACACGAGTTAGTTCAGCGCATTCATCATATTGAGTTTACCATTGTAAACAGCGAGCAGGATGCGTTTCTGTTAGAGAACAGTCTTATCAAACAGTTTCAGCCGATGTTCAATATCAACCTGAAAGATGATAAGACGTATCCGTATATTGTTATCAAGAAGGAACCTTTTCCGCGTATTTTTTTAACGCGTACAAAATATCATGATGGTTCAGAATATTTAGGACCTTTTACTTCAACCGGAAAAGTAAGAGAACTGCTCAGTTTTATTCGCCAGAATATTCCGTTGCGAACTTGTAAGCTGCCGCTAACACCGGTAAATATTGCCAAAGGCAAATTCAAGGTTTGCCTCGAATATCATTTGGGAAATTGCAAAGGACCTTGCCAGGCTTATCAAAGTTTAGAAGATTATAACGAAGGCATTCAGCAGGTAAAGCAAATATTGAAGGGAAATTTATCGCCGGTTATCACCACTTTTAAAAGCCAGATGGCGAATTATGCAACGAATATGCAGTTTGAAAAAGCTATGCTGATGAAGAAGAAAGTGGAACACCTGGAAAACTACCAGGCGCGTTCTGTTATTGTAAGTTCTACCTTGAATAATGTTGATGTTTTTTCTATTTTAAAAGAACACGAAACGGCGTATGTAAATTATTTGATGGTGCAAAACGGAACTATTGTGCAAACGCATACGGTTGAGATGGAAGTAAAGATTGAAGAAAGTAACGAAGAAGTGCTGGCATTTGCCGTTAGCAATCTTCGCGAATCGTTCAACAGTTTATCTTCTGAAGTGGTTGTTCCGTACGAGATTGATTTACCAAATGATATAACGGTAACCGTTCCGAAAGCGGGCGATAAAAGAAAGCTGCTCGACTTGTCTTTGAAGAACGTAAATTATTTTAAAGAGGAGCTTCGCAAAAAGAAAACCTTGCTGTTAGAAGGTCATAGCGATATGCAGCGCAAGCAAGTGTTGTATCAATTGCAGGAAAGTTTGCAACTGTCTGAATTGCCGGTTCATATTGAGTGCTTTGATAATTCTAATTTCCAGGGAAGTTACCCGGTGTCGGCGATGGTTTGTTTTAGAAACGGCATTCCAAGTAAAGATGATTACCGGCATTATAATGTAAAAACGGTAGTCGGCATTAACGACTTTGCCACGATGAAAGAAGTGGTGTACCGGCGTTACAGGAGATTGGTGGATGAAGAAAAACCACTGCCACAATTAGTGATTATTGATGGTGGTAAAGGTCAGCTTAGCTCAGCTATGGAAAGCATTAAGGAATTGGGTTTGATTGGCGCGATGACGGTGGTTGGTCTGGCAAAAAATGAAGAAGAGATTTTCTTCCCGGGCGATAGCCAATCCATCAAACTTCCGTGGGATAGTGAGAGCCTGAAACTCATTCGCCGCGTGCGCGATGAAGTGCATCGTTTTGGTATTACATTCCACAGAAAAAAGCGATCAATCGGCACATTTAAAAACGAATTGGAAGATATAAAAGGCATTGGAAAACAAACCGCTGCCGATTTGCTGAAAACATTTAAGTCGGTAAAAAATGTAAAGCAAAAGAACGTAGATGAGTTGTCGGAAGTAATAGGAAGAGCGAAGGCAAATATTGTTTTCAGTCATTATCATACTGCCTGAAAATAAAAAGGGGGCCAGGATAAAAATCCAACCCCGTTTTAAAATCCAATATCCTTTGAAAAACCGCTGCAAATATATATTTTCTTATCAATTTTCCGTTTTTGGAACTACAAAATAGTTTTAGATTCTCTTCTTTTTGTGATTCTCTAAACGAAAGCGCACATAATATTTTTATCAATATAAAATAACAGGCTGGTATTCTCTTTTTGCTTTCCGGCTTATTTGTAAGTGTAGTAAGAATTTGCCTGGGCAAGACAAGTTACCACAACGTCGTTGATGCAAACATGAGGCGGCAAAGAGGCGCAATAATACACAACGTCGGCTACGTCTTCGGCCTGTAAAGGCTTGTAACCTTCATATACAGCGCCGGCTTTTTTTTCATCTCCCTTAAACCGAATATTACTAAACTCTGTTTCGGCTGCGCCGGGATGCACAGCTGTTACTTTTATTTTATGAGGTAATAAATCAATCCGCTGCGCTTTGCTGATGGCTTCTACGGCAGACTTTGTGGCACAATAAACATTGCCATTCTGATATACTTCTTTTGCAGCCGTAGAACCAATATTGATGATATGTCCCTGTTGTTTTTTTATTAAGAACGGAAGCACCGCTTTTGATACATACAGCAAACCTTTTACATTGGTGTTTATCATCGTTTCCCAATCGTCGGGCGAGGCTTTATCAAACGGTTCTCTGCCTAAGGCAAGCCCGGCGTTGTTTACCAGAACATCAATGTCTTTCCATTCGTCGGGCAATTTTCCAATAGTAGAAAAGACAGCTTCTTTGTCCTGCACATCAAACACCAGCGGCAGTACTTTTACGCTGTAGGTTTCGGTTAATTCGTTATATAAATCCTGTAGCCGATCGGCTCTTCTGCCGGTGATGATACAATCATATTTCTGCGAAGCAAATTTTTGAGCAATGGCTTTTCCAAAGCCGGATGTAGCGCCGGTGATCAATACAATCATAGGTGAATGAATAAATTTGAAAGGCAAAAGTATAAGAAGATAATCATCTAAGATTGAATTAGCACCTTCATCATAGAATTCAACAATTATTTTAAATAAGTTTAAAATAAATATTCAAACAACCTGCTTTTTATTAAAAACAGCTTATTACTTTTAGCAAAACTTCACCTTTAATCTGTAACCGAAATGAAACTAAATCCTGTACTATTACTATTTTTTTGCTGATGACATGCGTACTTGCCTGTGAAAAAATTACTACGGAAACTGATGGCGACAACAGAACAGCGAATAATAATTTGACGGCGCTTACTATCAATGCGGTACCGAATAATATATATGTTGATAGTTTTAATGCAGTAAACCATGATGGAGATACAACAGAAACACCTACAATTTTGGGAAGCCAACTTACCAACCCATATCTGATACCAAACATGCAACAGGCATATGCCAATTTAGGTATTACAAACGTAAGCGTAGCGGCAACCCATCAGTATGTTCGTTTTAAACCAACCATAGATCAAATGAGTTATTTGGATTCGTTTATGGAAGTTAAAGGATTAGAATTGTTTGATGCACCGTTAGATTATCAAATATTATTAGAAGGAGGTTATTACCAAGACCCATCTATACCAGCGAAGCAACCAACATGGCAATATGCCGTAGTGCCAAAACTCTTTTCTTTTCCTTCCGGCATCCAGTATGAGTTGTTGGCGCAAATACACATACCGGCCGATACATATACAGCTGTGGAAACAGAAGCTGAACGTTTGGCATCTTTGGGTGGAGGCGGTGCTGCAGCCACCACAGATGGAGGCACGCAGCCTGATGGAATAGATTGCTTACCTGGCTACCACTACGATATCGAAACGCAAACTTGTATTCCCAATAGCTGCCCCAGCGGCTATCACTGGGATGGCACTACCTGTGCGCCAGATAATCCATGTCCCGTTGGTTATCATTGGGATGGCTCTAATTGCATTCCAAATTCAACTACTCCGCCTGCTCCGGCACCTGATGCCGCCGTACCTGCCGGAGGAATAACAGTTGATGAAACACAGCAACTTGCAGCTTTAGCTGCCAGCACAACAAGAAACACTTTTTATGGTACAACTAACCGCCTTGCACCCGTACGCCAGGCACGCGTGGTAGCCCGCCGGTGGTTTAAAGTAGAAAGAACATACACTGATGTTAACGGTCACTTTCAGTTTACAAAACGCTTTAAACATAAAGTAAGAATTAATATTAAATTTAAAAATGATGATGCTGTTGTGCGGTGCCTGCGTGGTGTAAGAGTATGGAACACATTTTCGCCGTTAAATAAGGTTATCGGTGTTTATAACGCCAATAAAAATAATATTTCATACAATTTTATACAATACGGTGAACGACATGCAAAAGGCAACCAGTATTGGGTAGGCAGCACTGTTCATAACAGCTTGCAGGAATATAAAGACTTTGCAGCTACAGAACATATTGGCCTGCCGCCAACTAAATTAAATATTCTCATTACTAATTGGGCATCTGGTGGTGTAACCCCTATGTTACACAAGCGATGGGCTAATTATTTTCCGCAGGAAGCTATGATAGCTTTTATTGCCAACCAGCTTAGCGCCATTACCGGTGGCTTAACGGCATTAACCTTCGTTGTTGCTCACCAGATAGATGTTGTTATAGGTTACCAGATACCTACCGGTATTTCTTATTTTAGTGTTACATCCGATGCCATTAAGGAAAAAACCTATCATGAACTGACACATGCAGCTCATTATAATAGTTTAGGTAATAGCTGGTATAGCCAGTTTGTTAATGCTGAATTGAGTGGCATTGTAGGCAATGTGTTTAACAGCACTTTTTCTCCCTATGGAAACGGTTCGCAAAGCTACTCAGCTATAATAGCATTAGGAGAAAGCTGGGCATATTATATGGGGCATGTTATGGATGACATGAGATACGGAAATACTAGTAGCGATCCACAGTCCGAACAACCAGGAAGATTAGCTCATAATACTATAACGACAATAGGTGGCATTACCACTGCTACAAGCGCCCATATTAATGTTCTGGAAATATTTGATCCGAATTTAACCGCAGATCCGTTTCGGTGGATACCGCAAGGATTGTATGAGGACTTGCTGGATACGAGGAATGAAACAATAGCCACTGGTGGTACTGTAAATGATGCGGTTTCAAACTATACTAACCAGCAGATGTTCAATGCCTTTACTTCCGGAATAACAACATTGCAGGGATACAGAACCAATTTATTAAATACTACTACCAATCCCACGTCAGGTTCCGTAACAAATTTATTTTCAGACTATCATTATTAACTTTATGAGAAATTTATTTTTTATCATCGGTTTACATCTCATTATTTTAATAAACACGGGTTGCCCTACACCTTGTGTAGAAGCTAATTTTTCTTTTGCTGTCAATTCACAATTTACTCCTGATTTTGATAGTATTAAAGTAGGTGATACTATTTATCTTACATCTACTTTTTCTACTACTTTAACCGATTTGCATAGCAACACTTTAGTTGATTATAATAACAGTACGGGTATTGGTAGCGATATATATATAAGTAGATTTGATTCAATAAATAATATCACAAGCGATGCTGTTTTGATTTCGGCTATATCTCAGATAAAGGACGCATATATAATGATAGAAATGTTCCCAGGCCAGATGGTGTACAACAAATAACTTATCAGGAAAGTAATGGAAACTACAACTTGCAAATTGGGTTTATTGCAACAAGAAAAGGTAATTACGTTTTTAGCATAGGAAATGGTTTGAGTAATGGTTTGAGAAGTAACAGAAAGTGCGAAAAAGCTGCATTTGATATATCATTGGCTAATACCGATCAACACTTTTACTTTCTCCAATTATGGAGACCTGATTTAACTTTAGATGAACTTGGCAAAAAGCATGTTTATTATTTTAAGGTTTACTAATTTCTTTTTACTAAATACCGTAAGGCTAATAGCAAGATTCAAATTAATACAAGATGGGAGCAAAGAGCGAAAGGTAGAAAAGTTAATGACAAAGTCTTTAATTACACAAATCAAATGTTCAATGCGTTCAACTTAAGCATCACAACATTACAAGGGTATAGAACAAACCTTCTAAACACTACAACAAATACCACTTCTGGTTTTGTAGCAAATCTATTTCAACAATATGGTTATTAGATCTTTATCAATATCATTACTGCTTATTGTAGCTTTTCTATCCATCTTTAGCACTTGTAAAAAAGGTGGATTGGGTTGTGCAAACACAGTGTATTTTTTCCAAATTGGAATAAAAGCCTATCCTGATATAGATAGTATTCATGTTGGAGATACTCTATGGCTTGAAATAAATACATCATCAATTTTAAAAGACAGCTTGAGCGGCAAAATGATCAACTACAGCAATACGGAGAATTTAGGTTCTGCTGTTGCATTTGAAAAAATCATTGATCCTGAAACGTTCACAGCTTGTACTCAATCCTTTGCTTATTTATTCAAAGAGGGGAAAGAGGTACAAAATTCTCAGGCTAATCTTCTAAAAGAATATGTTTTTAATGAGCAAGCTGGATATTATATTTTTAAATTAGGATTAATTGCAAAAGAGACCGGAACTTTTGTGGTTGCTTTTGGCAATGCAGCCAATGTTTATCGAAGTACAGATAAATGTACAAAAGCATCATTTGAAATTGATTTTGAAAACACAAATCAACATTATTATTTAAATCCAAATTCTAACGGTTATACGGGTAACGGCGGAGACTATTATTTTAAAGTCTATTAATTAATCAGCAGTAAGCTATGATAAACAAAAGATCTAAATAATTGGTTTGCATATCACATCGTCCTTTACAAGAGACGATGCCAAAATTTAAAAGGCTGACAGATATAATTTCTGTCAGCCTTTTTTATAATTGATTCAATAATTTACACTCTTACATAGATATGTTTCTTATCTAAAAAATAGCCCACGCTCCAGCAAATCAACATGTAGAAAACAGCTTGCAAAAACGAGCCTAAATAACCCGTTGCATAACTGAAAATATTTAAAAATAACCAGTTAAAAACAGATACGCCCGGCTCTACCTGAACCATATATAAAACAGTAACAAGCAGTTCGGATACTAAGTAAATAAACAATGGATTTTTACCCAATACTTCAAAGAAATACGTCCAGCTGCGGCTGCCGCGAAAATCAACCACATAAATAATGAGCGATAAAATCATGCAATCCAAACCAACGGTGTGAAGCACAAACGGGCTTGTCCATAATTTTTTATTAATCGGGAAAACATAGTTCCAGAAATGAGCAACAGCAAGCATAATAAAACCAGCTAACAACAATTTCGTCAAACCCTCGTATGTATTGCCTTTGCGGCGAATGTATTGACCCACCACATAACCGCCAACGATATTTCCAATAGAAGGAAACGTACTTAAAAAGCCTTCGGGATCAAAAGGAAAACCTTCGCCTGTATATAAATGCTTTTCACCAATCAGCCAGGTATCTAACTTCAAAACAGCATTGGTATGAATGCCGTACGGATCGCTTAGATCGCCAAAGAAATACATAACAATCCAATACAGAACAAGAATAACGCAGGTGATAACAACCGTCTTTCTTGTCTTGAAAAAATACAACAATATAGACGCCATACAATACGCCAATGCGATGCGCTGCAATACACCAAAAATGCGGGTTTCAGACAATGGATTTAATACAAGACTTCCATTGTCGTCGCGATGAAAAAACGGAAACCAATACATGAGAAAACCGAGCAGGAAAATAATAAACGTGCGCTTAAAAATTTTTGCTAACACTTTTCCGGTTGGTTGTCCCTGCCATTTTATCATTACAAAACTCATGGCATTGCCAACGGCAAACATAAAAGATGGAAACACCAGGTCAGTCGGTGTAAAACCGTTCCAGCTGGCGTGCATCAAAGCCGGAAAAGTAGTTTCATAATTACCGGGTGTATTTACGATAATCATAAAACAAAGAGTAAGACCGCGAAACACGTCAAGCGCTAAAAAACGTTGTGAAGGAGCCGGAATACTGGCAGACATAAGCGTTGGTAAATTAGAGACCTAAAATAAAGTAATGATTGATGTTGTATGATAAAATATCAGGATAATTTTTGATAAATATTTCTTCAAATTTATCTTTCATGTACCTGGCAGCCCGGTTTGCTAAAGAATGAATCATAAAACGGAACTGTGCCAGTTTATAAACAGCGATTTTTAAAGATAACCACAATCATGATTTGATTTAAAAAGATTGTTCCAAAATAAAAAGTCTCTGGTTACAGAGACTTTTTATTATAAGATAAAAGTTGAATGATAAGACTGATGAATTCTAAAAACAATACCTGTTTTCTTCGATCATCTTATCTGCAATGCGGCGACGCGCATCTTTGGTATTAAACGGCTCAACTTTCGTAAAGCGTTTTAAACCTATGTGCATCATGCGAAGTTCATCGCCGTCGGCAAAACTGTTAATACAATCTTTACCGGCTTTATTTATGGTATCTGCCGCATCATAAATAAAAGTACGAACCATATCTGCCTGCAGAGAAACGGCTTCTTCGCCCCTGACTTCTGCCAATTTAATAAGACGCAATAAAGCACTTTCGGCAGAATAAATCAGGATTGCCATATCAGCAATATTCATCAAAACTTCTTGTTCTTTATCCAGCTTCATCATCAGCTTTTGTACTGCAGCACCGGCAGCTAAAAGCATTGCTTTTTTAAAATTAGTGATGTATTTTTTTTCTTTTGCAAACAATGTTTCTTCGTCATCGCTGCCAAAATCAGGAATGCTCATTAGTTCTTTAGACACATTCATAGCAGCCGACATTAAATCGAGCTTGCCTTTCATGGAACGCTTTAATGTCATATCAACAATCAGCAAACGGTTGATTTCATTGGTTCCTTCAAATATTCTGTTGATGCGACTATCCTGGTAAGCGCGGCTGATAATATACTCGGCGCTAAAGCCATTGCCGCCATGTATTTGCAAGCATTCATCTACACAAAAGTCGAGCACTTCACTGCCAAATACTTTGGCAATGGCGCATTCAATGGCATATTCTTCGGCAGCGCCAAGCAATGCTTTGTTGGGTTCCATTCCGTTTGCAATAGAATCTTTTTCTTTATCATCAATCCACTTCGCTGCACGAAAATTCCCGGACTGATTAACCCAGGCTCTGATAGCCATTTCGGCAAGTTTATGCTTGATAGCGCCAAAGCGCGAAATGGAAATTTTAAACTGCTCACGCGCTTTAGCATATTCTACAGCCAAGGTAGTTATGTATCGGCTGGCACCGCTGGTGGCAGCGCCCAGCTTCATTCTACCAATATTTAAAATATTGAACGCAATGATATGACCACGACCAATTTCGCCAAGCACATTTTCTATCGGCACTTTACAATCCTGGAAATACAATTGAACGGTTGAAGAACCTTTGATTCCCATCTTATGCTCTTCCGGTCCGTTGGTAAAACCTTCGTAACCGCGCTCTACAATAAAGGCTGTAAATTTATCACCATCTATCTTGGCAAACACAATAAACACATCGGCAAAGCCACCGTTGGTAATCCAGCACTTTTGCCCGTTTACAATATAATTTTTTCCATCTTCACTCAGCTTGGCTGTTGTTCTTGCGCCTAACGCATCGCTGCCGCTGTTGGGTTCGGTAAGTGCATACGCGCCCATAAATTCGCCTGTAGTCAGTTTGGGAATATACTTTTGTTTTTGCTCATCGGTACCAAAATATAAAATAGGCAAAGTGCCAATACCTGTGTGCGCCGCAAACGCTACGGCAAAGGAAAATCCACTGCCAACCGCTTCATTTACAATGGTTGCGGTAACAAAATCTTTACCCAAACCGCCGTACTCTTCCGGTATAGAAATACCAAGCATTCCCTGTTCGCCGGCTTTAAGCAACAGGCTTTGCATAAGACCTTTTTCCTGGTTATCTATACGTTCTATAAGCGGCAATACTTCCGAAGCCAGAAACTGGTTACACATGTCTTTTATCATGAGCTGTTCTTCGGTTAAATCTTCCGGAATAAAAGTTTCCGATGCTTCCGATTCTTTCAGTATCCATTCGCCGCCTTTTACGGGATGAACTTGTGCAATGTCAGCATTCATATATTGTGTAGTAATTTTTAAAAAAACTGATTACAGTCGTATATAAACATACAGGTTGTAATCAGGAAAATAAATGATAATGTATCTTACATCAAAGGTAGTTGTCTTATAGAGTAGAAAAACGAATCTGTACGTTTTAATATTTCTTTGGGTTGCGGTTCGTCCAGACAATACTTAATTCGGGTAATAAAATCAGGCGCAAAGCCAATTCTGCTGTAACAGGTCGTTTATCAAACAAAACAAAAAGACTTTGTTGCGCTATATCAATGTCGCGAATAATTATATTTTTCCTGAAATCAATATCGCCGTTTCCCCACCATTTATACACCGCTTCTTTGGCACACCAGCAAAGCGTAAACATTTGATAACTGCTGAAAAGCGCGCTGTATTTTGCTTGCAGAGAATCAATATAAGCCAGCTCATTATCGTTTAAAAACTTATGTTTTACCAACTCTGTTTTTACCGAAAACAACTCGATGTCAATACCAACCTGTTGGTTTGTGCTGATAATAACAGCCGCATAATCGCCGCAATGCGATATTGAAAATTGATATTGATTTGACAGAAGATACGGTCTTCTGGTATCGGCGATTACAATGTCTTCGTAAGGAAAATCAGGATATAAAAGCGATAATAAATAGCGACCCGCAAGATGCTGTAACCGTTTATGCGGATGGCGGATAACTGGCTGCCAATTTACTTTCCGTAAAAAAAAAGCTTCGTCTTCTTCTATTTTCCAGACAGCCATTTTAGTATGTTCCGAAATATTTTGTTGCAGCAACAGAGCCAAAAGAAATTACAATTTGTTTGCAGATTTACAATTTATTTGCAGAAATCAGTCAATATGATTTTATCGGATAAACGAATATTAGAAGAAATAAATAAAGGAACCATTAAGATTGAGCCGTACGACCGTGAATGTCTTGGCAGCAACAGCTACGATGTGCACTTAAGCAAATGGCTGGCTACTTACCGCGAGCATATTTTAGATGCGAAAAAACATAACGAGATTGAATATTTCGAAATTCCTGAAGAAGGTTTTGTATTGTATCCGCATATCTTTTATCTTGGTGCTACGTTAGAATATACCGAAACGATGGAGCACGTTCCGTTCCTGGAAGGCAAATCATCTACCGGGCGTTTGGGTATTGATATTCACGCCACAGCCGGCAAAGGCGATGTTGGCTTTTGTGGTTACTGGACGCTTGAAATTTCGGTAAAACAGCCGGTTCGCATTTATAAAGGAATGCCCATTGGTCAGTTAATTTATTTCCCGGTTGAAGGTGAAATTGAAATTAAATACAATGAAAAGAAAGACGCCAAATACAACAAACAAATTAATAAGCCTGTTGAAAGTATGATGTGGAAAAACAGCTTTTAAGACATTCGTTCCAGCTTTTTTTCTTCGATATTATCATCAGCTTCTTCTACTGAATGCGTTGATTTAATATCCAGTTCAGTTTTGCTTTTTTCTGATAAAATGTGGTAAAACTTTTTGATGGTTTCTAATTCTTCACCGGTAAGTTCTTCCGAACTAATTAAACGGTTGCTGGCGCCTTTGGATGAAGCAATCAGTTCGTTCAGCTTTAAATGAATTGCCATGGTATCTTTATTAGCCGATTGCTGAATTACAAATACCATCAGGAAAGTAATAATAGTGGTTCCGGTATTAATCACTAATTGCCAGGTTTCGGAATAATGAAAAACAGGTCCGGAAATGCCCCATACTAACACAACTGCAAACGCGCCTATAAAAGCAGCCGGGCTGCCGCTTATCTTTGTTATCTTGTTTGAAAAAATTTTCAAACCAGCATTTAAAAGCACTTTGTTTCTTTTCTGTGTTCATCGAATTGAATTTTACTTGTAAGTATATATCGCAAATTACATACTATATCCACAAGCTTATTATAAATGTATTCACTTTTACGACGACTTTTATTTTTATTAGATGCCGAGAAAGCGCATTACACCGCTATGAACACATTGAAGTATGCACCGTTTGCAAAAAACATAGCAAAGACGCTGTTTCAATATAAAAGTTCAGCGTTGCAGAAAAATTTATTTGGATTAACTTTTCCAAACCCGGTTGGTTTGGGCGCAGGCTTCGATAAAAATGCGCTGTATTTACACGAATTATCATCTCTCGGTTTTGGCTTTGTAGAAGTGGGAACCGTAACGCCGCTGGCACAAGCGGGCAATGAAAAACCAAGATTATTTCGTTTACCAAAAGATAAAGCGTTAATTAATAGAATGGGTTTTAATAATGATGGCGCCGATACGGTTAAACTCAGATTGATGAAATGGAAAAACCACCAGCCGTCAACTGCTGCTCCGCAACTGGTTATCGGTTGTAATATTGGTAAAAACAAAGTAACTAATAATGAAGATGCGTGGAAAGATTACAATATTTGTTTTAGAAAGCTGAATGATAGCGCCGATTATTTTGTAGTGAATGTAAGCAGCCCGAATACGCAGGGATTACGGGCTTTACAAGACAAAGATGCGTTGTATAAAATTTTATCAGAACTACAGAACATCAATCAAGGTTTGCAGCAACAAAAACCTTTGTTGTTAAAAATTGCGCCCGACCTCACTCAACATCAGCTTGATGATATTGTTTCTTTGGCTGGCGAAACAAAATTAGCCGGATTAGTGGCCACCAATACAACCATTAGCCGCGACGGTTTGCATACATCAAAACAAATCATAGAACAGATTGGCGCCGGTGGACTGAGCGGAAAACCGTTAACCGAAAGGTCAACAGATGTTGTTGCTTATTTATCTCAGCAATTAAATAAGCAGGTTCCTGTTATTGCCAGCGGCGGCATTTTTACCGGCAATCAGGCGCAGGAAAAATTAGATGCCGGCGCTTCTCTCATCCAGGTATGGACGGGTTTTATTTATGAAGGTCCGGCTATTGTAAAGAAGATAAATAAGCACCTCGTTTCTTCTATGTAGTGTTGCCAGCCGCATAGCTTTTATATTTGCCAAAATTCATATTGTTACATGCAGCATTTATTTACAGCCGACAATATTATCAGTTTCGTAGTCCTGGTTATTCTCGAAATTGTTTTGGGTATTGATAATGTCATTTTTGTTAGCATTATAATCAGCCGTGTTGCGCAACCTTTACAAAAACGCGCACGTCTTGTCTGGATGATTGCGGGCATGATTGTACGTTCTATTTTATTGTTGGGCTTAAGCTGGCTGCTGGCGCAAAAAGGCAAATACATTATTCCCGAAAGCTGGTTTGGTAAAGGATTTGACCTCGCAAGCTTAGTTATGCTGGCGGGTGGTTTGTTTTTGATTTATAAAACGGTAATGGAAATTCATCATAAACTGGAAGGACAAGATGAACATGCAGAAAACAAAGGCAAACCTTTGGCTTTTGGAAAAGCGGTTTTTCAAATTATATTGATAGATATGGTGTTTAGTTTCGATAGTGTAATAACAGCCGGCGGTACAGCCAAGCATGTTGAAATTATGATTGCGGCTGTTGTTATCGCCATGGTTATTATGTTCCTGTTCTCGCCAAAAATTGCAGCGTTTATTGATAAGCATCCCACCATAAAAATGCTGGCGTTATCGTTTTTGGTGATGATTGGTTTTATTCTTTTAGTGGAAGGTTTCGACAGCGAAAAAGCAGAATCATTACACTTGAAAAATTATGTGTATTTCGCCATGGCATTTTCTTTTTTGGTAGAATTACTAAACATGCGGCTTCGCAAAGCACAACCAGATCCGGTTCATTTACACGAAACCGGGAAAGATAGTTTTTAGAAAGCTGCGAAGTTTCGGGAATGAGGTATAACGATTCGGTAATTTATTCTGACAATACCTTTTTAATCGGTCGCTCACACTTAAAATTTTGCAACTTGCACCATTGTCTCCGTTGCCAAATTGTTAAGGTTCGCTTTCATTTTATCATTATAGCTTTAATTTGAACACTTGTTTTCAACACGTGATATGAAGCGATCTTGTTTATTCATTTTTGTTCTTACTTGTTTTCTTGCAAAAACATCTTTTGCCCAGCGCATAGATACTACGCTGGCTGCGTATGCCGATAAATTTCAGCCGGAACGTATGTATATCCAGTTTGACAAACCGGCTTATGCCGCAGGCGAAACGGTGTGGTTTAAAGCGTACCTGATGGCTGGCATTTTGCCAACAGAAATCAGCAAAAATTGTTATACCGATTTTTATGATGTAAACGGAAACTTGCTGGCGCATTCTGTTTTTCCGATTGTTCAGGGCGGCGCGGCCGGCGAGTTTGTAGTGCCGGATAGTCTTACCAGTTCAGCCGTTCATATCAAAGCATACACAACCTGGATGCTGAATTTCGATACGGCTTTTTTATTTCAAAAAAATATCCCGATTACACAAAAAACACCGCAAAAAGATATTATCAAAATAACGGTTATTCCATCGCTGCAATTCTTTCCCGAAGGCGGCGATATGATTGAAGGTTTGCCTTCGCGAATTGCTTTCCTGGCAAATGATCAATATGGAAGACCGGTAAAAATAAAAGGACTTGTTGTAAACAATTCCGGTGCTGTAACAGATACCATCAAAACCGAACACGATGGTATGGGCAGTTTTCATATCAATCCAAAAAAAGGCGAAACCTATACAGCAAAGTGGACGGATGAACAAAACGCTTCTCATACCACTTCATTGCCTTCTGCCGATGCCAATGGCGCAACCTTGGAAATTAGTGCGGCAAGCGGTAAGACAGCCTTTATGATTCGCCGTTCTGATAATGCGCCGGACAATATGAAACAACTGCATATTGTGGGCACTATGCACGAGCAACTGGTGTATATGGCAAATGCGAATCTTAGTGAGAATAGTTCAATCGGCGGCAACATACCTACCAGCGAACTGGCAACCGGCGTTTTACAGATTACTTTGTTCAGCAGCGATTGGAAGCCTTTGTCAGAGCGGATTTGCTTTGTAAATAATAACGAAGCCATTTTTGCACCGGAGATCGGATTTTCAGAACTTGGACTGGGTAAGCGCGGAAGAAACACCATCAATATCAGTATGCCCGATTCAGTTGTTGGAAATCTTTCGGTGGCGGTTACGGATAAAGGCATCAGTACCGACAGCAGTAATAATATTATCGCCCAGCTTCTTCTTTCCGGCGATTTGAAAGGCGCTGTTTACAAACCGCAATATTATTTTTCGAACAGCAGCGACAACGTTGCCAAACATCTTGATTTGGTAATGCTTACACATGGCTGGCGCAGGTTTAACTGGGAAGCCATTGTAGCCGGTAATATGCCAACCATGAAGTACCCGGCGGAAGGAGATTATCTTACTTTTTCGGGTAAAATTTTCGGCGCTAACAGCACACAGCTTCGCTCGGCGGGAAATATGTTCGCGATACTGCAGGCAAAAGATTCGAGCCGGCAGGTAGCAACGGTTTCAATTAAACCGGATGGTACGTTTGAAGATCCGAATATTGTATTGTTCGATTCTACGAAAATCTTTTACCAGTTCTCTAATAAGTCTTTTGCCGATATGAGCGAAGTGCGTTTTATGAACACCGTAGTTCCGGCAGCGAAGCATATTGCTTTGGATAGATCAAAGATGGTTTCATTAGATACATCCGGCAATGCAAGACTACGTTATTTAGCAAACGCAAGTGCACGATTAAATGAAATGCTTAAAGGCACAACACTGCAAAACGTAACCGTTACTACCAAAGCCAAATCACCATTACAAAAATTAGATGAAAGATATGCCAGCGGCTTATTCCAGAGCGGCGATGCTTATCAATTCGATTTAACGAACGATCCTGTGAGCAATGCCTATCAAAATATATTTACTTACCTGCAAGGCAAAGTTGCGGGTTTGCAAATTACAACCAGTGGTAATGGCACCAGCCTTACCTGGCGAGGCGGCGCGCCGTCTGTTTACCTGAACGAAATGCAGGCTGACATTAGCCTGTTAAGTTCTACTTCGGTGTCTGATATTGCTTATGTAAAAGTATTTCGCCCGCCGTTTATGGGCGGTTTTAATGGTGCAAATGGCGCGATTGCCGTTTACACAAAAAAAGGTGGCGACCAGCCGGTTGATAAAGGAAAAGGAATGCCATTTAAAACCGTGATTGGCTACACTGCAGTGAAAGAATTTTATTCGCCAAATTATGGAACGATTGATCCACGCAACGAAGCTGAAGATGTGCGCAGCACGTTATATTGGAACCCGACCATTTTAACTTCGCTCGAAAATCACAAACTGAAATTTACGTTTTATAATAACGATGTTACCGATGCTTTTCGCGTGGTGCTGGAAGGAATGAGCACCGACGGCAGATTGGTTCATATTGAAAAAGTGGTAGAGTAAATCTTTTATTGCATCAGGCAGTTAAATTTTACTTTTGCCGATAAACACCCGGATGATGTTGAGAGGTATAAATAAAAAACGAATTCTATTTTTTCTTGCAATAACAATGGTATCGTTATCATCGTTTGCGCAGCAATATCATTTTGTTTATATACAGGCAGATAACCAGCAGCCGTTTTATGTAAAATACGGCAGTAAAAATTATAGCTCAACCAGCATTGGTTACCTGATTCTTCCAAAGCTGAGCGATGGCACATTTTCGGTGCAGGTTGGCTTTCCTAAAAACTTATATCCCGAGCAAACATTCAATCTTTCTATTGCCGGCAAAGACCTTGGCTATGCGCTGAAAAACTTTGATGATAAGGGCTGGGGTTTGTTTAATTTTCAAACCACCGATGTTGTGATGAATGTAAATGCAGTGGCTAATGAACAAACGGCGAAGCAAACAACGGTAACAAATAACAGCAATCCATTTGGTAATATGCTGGCAGATGCCATTAACGATTCAACATTAAACCAGCAAAAGATTTCAACAGATACAATAGCAGCAAAGCCATTACAATCAAACACAAATACTGACAGCTCTTTAGCTTCAACCACAACGCCTTTTACGCAAACTGATTCATCTAACACCAGCAAGGTTCCTGCAAAAACAGACGCTCAACCTGTAACAACAGCTACGGCAATTTCTCCATCGCCCGATAGCACCAAAACAATTGACAGCGCTCTTACAAACAAAGCGCAAAGCTTTAATATAACCAAGTCGTACGAAACAACCAGCAGCAATGGCACTGATATTACTTTTTTAGACAACGCAAGTAAAGACACCGTTCATGCTTTTATTCCTTCGGCAGATACATTGAGCATAGAGAAAAAAGCGGCTGTGGCAGATACCGCAAAAGGCAAAGTTGATAACCCGTTTTTTAATAATACAACAGGCGCAAAAGCAACAGCAGCAAGCGATTCAACAGCTACAACGGCTAACAGTTATAAAGTAAATACAAGTTGCCAGACTTCGATTACTTCATACGAAATTGATAAACTAAAAAAGAAAGTTGTTTCCACAGATAACCAGGAATCGGCATTGAATGCAGTGCGGAAAGCACTGCGCGGAAAATGTATTACAACAGACCAGGTAAAAGATTTGGGAAACCTGTTTTTGTCTGATGAAAACCGATATGGTTTTTATGAGACTATATATCCCTTTGTGTACGATTATGGCAATTACTCGCAACTGCAAAACACTTTAATAGACAGCAATTATAAGAACCGTTTTAAAGCCTTACTTCGCTGAGCCGTTATGCGAAGATATTTTCTTGAAGTAGCTTATAAAGGCACGAATTACAGCGGCTTTCAAAAGCAGTTAAATGCCGTTACCATTCAATCAAAAGTTGAGAAAGCGTTGCCTGTTTTATTCAAACAAGCAATTGAATTAACCGGTTCTTCGCGCACAGATGCAGGCGTTCATGCATTGCAAAACTTCTTTCAGTTTGATGCTGATTTTGTTATTGATTCCGATAAATTTATTTACCAGTTAAATGCCATTTTACCGGCTGATATTGTTGTAAAAAACATTACAGAAGTCAATGACAATGCGCATTGCAGGTTTGATGCGATTTCGCGTTCCTACGAATATCATATCTATCATAAAAAAAATCCTTTCCTGTCAGACCGTGCTTTTTTTTATCCATATACATTCAATTTTGATGTTTTGAATGAAGCCGCTTCTGTTCTTTTTTCTCATACCGATTTTACGTCTTTTTCCAAACGCAATACACAGGTAAAAACATTTTTGTGCAATATTCAAAAAGCAGAATGGAAACAAACAAATGAAGAACTCATCTTTTATGTAACTGCCAATCGCTTCTTGCGCGGCATGGTTCGCGGACTTACCGGAACGATGTTACGCGCCGGCAGAGGTAAAATTTCTGTTGATGATTTTATAAACATTATACAAGCTAAAGATTGTAGCCAAGCCGATTTTTCGGTACCGCCGCAAGGCTTGTTTTTAACGTCTGTTTTATATCCCAAATCAGTCTGGAAAAACACTTCTGAATCGTTGTGAAATAATAACTTTGCGGCTCTTTCATAATTTATTAAAACATACAGCTATGCCATCTTTTGATATAGTAAGCCAGGTTGATTTGCAAACATTAGACAATGCGATTAATACGGTAAAAAAAGAAATCAGCAACCGATTTGATTTTAAAAATTCGCCTGTTGCGATTGATTTGAATAAGAAAGATTACGTGGTGAATTTGGAAGTGGAAAGTGATATGAAGATGAAACAAGTGATTGATGTCATCATCAGCCGCGCCATGAAACAAGGCATTGATGCCAGTGCGTTTAACTTCGATAAAGATGCGTACCCAAGCGGTAAAGTCGTTAAGAAAGAAGTGCCGGTAACCAACGGTTTAAAGCAGGAAGATGCCAAGAAAATTGTAAAGATTATTAAGGACAGCGGCTTAAAAGTACAGGCGCAAATTATGGATGATGTTGTGCGCGTAACCAGCAAAAAGATTGATGATTTGCAGGATGTGATTGCAAAACTGAAAAGCGAAAATTTGAATTTGCCTTTGCAGTTTATTAATATGAAGTCGTAATAAGTAAAAAGTAAAAATTTAAAAGTAAAAAATACAGTATATTCTTTTTGAATTTTTACTTTTGACTTTCAAATTTTTACTTAGGCCGACACATGAAGAATATACTTTTCATGAAAATATTCTTCTTTAAAAACATGACTGATTTCAAATACATGCGGACGTGTGCCGCTTTCCTGAATTTCTAACGCCAAATCACCGCCTTTTAAGCAAATCAAACCGTTCGCATGGTCTTGCGTATTTCCTTTTCTGATGAGTGGTTTGCTCCATCTCCATAAGTCCTGCAGTGGCGCAACAGCGCGCGATACAGCAAAATCAAATTTGCGGTTTTTGATGTCTTCAACACGTGTATGTTGTGTAGTGATATTCGTTAACCCGATGGCTGATGAAACTTCTTCTACCACCTTAAGTTTCTTGGCAATGCTATCAACCAGATGAAACTGAACATCCGGAAAAAAGATAGCCAAAGGAACGCCGGGAAAACCGCCGCCGGTGCCAATATCAATAATCTGCGTGCCTGCGGCAAATGAAATAATGGTTGCGATGCTTAATGAATGCAACACATGTTTTTCATACAAAGAATCAATATCTTTTCTCGAGATGACATTGATTTTGCTGTTCCAATCGTTATACACTTCCCGTAATTGCGACAACTGAGCCTTTTGTGTATCGGTAACGTCTTCAAAATATTTGAGAATGATATCCACGGAGATTTGGATAGATTTATATGATTATAAGATGGCAAAGATTTACACGAAAGATTACAAATAAAGATGATTAAATAAAGTCATTTTATCTTACTAATCTTCCCAAGTCCTTGTTATAAGTTACCTTCTACCCTTTCATCTTCCGCATTGGCAAGTATGCGCTGGCTCATACGTTTTAGCGGATTGGTATGCGTTTCATCATATATCATACGGCGACGAATAATATCAATACAATAAAACGTGGCAGACAACATAGACGATGCATCGGCTTTGCCTTTCCCCGCAATATCGAACGCAGTGCCATGATCGGGACTGGTGCGAACCGCGGGAAGCCCGGCTGTATAATTAACCGTTTCACCGGTAGATAACGACTTAAAAGGAATCAATCCCTGGTCGTGATACATAGCCAGAACCGCATCGAATTTTTCATAAGTGCCGCGGGCAAAAAAAGCATCGGGGCTGTAAGGTCCGTAAGCCAAAATATTGTTTTGCTTAGCTTCTTTAATAGCCGGTTTAATAATGGTTTCTTCTTCACTGCCAATCAATCCTTCATCGCCGGCATGTGGATTTAAACCCAAAACAGCAATCTTTGGTTTGTTGATTTCAAAGTCTTTTTGCAGGCTGTAATTTAATATTTTAAGCTTGCGGAGAATGTTTTCTTTGGTGATAAATTTTGCAATTTCAGCAACAGGAACATGCTCAGTTACAACAGCAACACGCATATTATCTGCCGCCAGCAACATAACAACATCTTCCACTTCAAAAGTAGCTTTTAAGAAAGGCGTATGACCGCTGTAATTGAACTCTTCGCTTTGTATATTTTTTTTATGAATCGGCGCGGTAACCAAGCCTTGTATGTGTCCGTCTTTCAAAGCTTGCGTTGCCTGTTTCAGAGATTGCCAGGCATATTGTCCGCCAATCTCAGTTAGCTTTCCCGGCTCAATTGGAACATCTTCTTCCCAGCAAGACATCAGGCAAATTTGCTTGTTGGGAAGCTTTGTAAATTCTTTAATAATTTGAACATTCAGGTTTGTTTCCGGCAAATTCTTCTTATAGAAATTGATACTTTTATGGCTGGCAAAAACAACCGGCATACACATATCCAGAATGCGGTTGTCGCTAAGCGTTTTTATGATGATTTCAAGCCCGATGCCATTCAAATCTCCACTTGAAAAACCGATGACGGGCTTTTGTAATTCCGTATTCATTATTTGTATTTGAAGGTCAAAGATAGGAATGTGTGTGTCAATATAAAGTTTAGCAATACCAAATGAAGCATTAATAAAATTGTTCAGGAAGAATTGACTTTTAAAGTTACTATACATTTGCCCAATGACTTTGATAGAACGCGACCGTAAGTTTATCTGGCATCCGTTTACACCACAAAAAAACATGCCTTCACCGCTTGCTATTACGCATGGAAAAGGCACGCTTCTCTTCGATGAAAATAACAACTCATATATAGATGCCATCAGTAGCTGGTGGGTAACCATTCACGGTCACGCACATCCATATATTGCTAAAAAGCTTTACCAGCAAGCCTTACAGCTTGAACAAGTGATATTTGCGGGTTTTACACATCAGCCCGCGGTTGAATTGGCAGAACGTTTATTACAAATTTTACCCGATACTTTTTCCAAAATATTTTATAGCGATAACGGTTCCACATCAACAGAAGTTGCTATAAAAATGGCAGTGCAATATTGGTGGAATCGTAAGCCGGAAATGAAAAGCGAAACGTCAAAAACGAAGCTTCTGGCTTTTAAAAATTCATATCACGGAGATACAGTTGGTGCCATGAGCGTAAGCGACAGAAGTGTATTTACGCTGGCGTTTCACAACTTATTTTTTGAAGTTCTTTTTATTGATACGCCAAATGAAAATAATATAGAAGACATAAAGAAAATAGTTGCTGAAAATACAGAAGACATTGCCGCTTTTATCTATGAACCTTTGGTGCAAGGCGCCGGTGGCATGAAGATGTATGATTCGTTTTGGATGAATGAATTGTTGCAGTTTGTTCAAACCCAAAATATTATTTGCATTGCGGATGAAGTGATGACCGGCTTTGGCAGAACCGGAAAATTATTCGCCTCAGAATACATGATTTGCAAGCCTGATATTATTTGTTTAAGCAAAGGATTAACCGGCGGAACCATGGCACTTGGCGTAACCGCCTGCTCACAAAAAATCTATGATGCGTTTGTTGATGATGATAAAAAGAAAACTTTCTTTCATGGTCATTCTTTTACTGCAAACCCGTTGGCTTGCACAACTGCATTAGCCAGTTTAGATTTATGGTTTCAAAATAATTGTATTAAAAAGATTGAATGGCTTACACAACAAAACAACCAGTTTGTTCATCGTTTGCAAAGCAAAAAAAACATCAAGAATATCCGCGTGTTGGGTACAATTGCAGCGTTTGAAATTGTGAATGGTAATGATGAATACCTGAATGATATCAGCGGAATCATCACCCACAAAGCTTTGGCAAACGGCATTTATTTGCGACCACTTGGCAATACGGTTTATATTATGCCGCCGTATTGTATTACCGAAGAAGAATTATATAAAGTTTATGATTTTATAGAGGATCAGACTGATTAATTTATAGCCCGGCTACAGCTTTTAATTTATCTAAACTGTGCTCCATAAAAGGTCCTAACACTTTATCATTTGCAATGGTTGGCAAACGTTCCCACGGAAAAAAACCAACCTTTTGTTCAAAGTACCAGTTAAGATTTGTATTGTTCGAAGATGAATCGGAAGAAAATTGAAAAATACCTTTCTGACTTTTATTACTGCGGCTATACCAGGTAGTTTCAATTTCGTTGTTTGATGTTTTTGTTATGCTCACTTTTTGATTTCCAATCATAGCAGTTGCGCCTTGTCCGCCTGTTGATGTTGATATAAATTTTACATCAACAGAATCGGCACCTTCCAGCCACAGTTTCCATTTTTGCAAATCGCTGATATATTGATACAAACTGTCTTTTGGTGTTTGAATTGTAATGTTTCGCGTTACTCTAACCGTTGATGGCAACAGCAAACCCATTGCGGTTGTAATTACAAACAAAACAAGAATACTGATAAGAGCCAGCTTTATAAATTTCACAATGAATTTGAAATGTAAATGATAATTCTTATTGCAAAATGCTATCTAAAAATTGTTTTGTAGAAGCATTTATATCCTTTGAGTTTTCTAATGCTTTTATATAAGCCGTGCCAATGATAGCGCCGTTTGTGTACTTACAGGCAGAGTTAAAAGTTTGCTTGTCTTTAATACCAAAACCAACCAATACGTGGTTCTTTAAATTCATGTTTTGCAAGCGTTGCAAGTAACTTTCAACAGCCGAAAAATCTTTATCACTTCCTGTAATAGAAGAAGAGGAAACTGCATATAAAAAACCGGTGCTTAAAGCATCTAATCTTCTTATTCTTTCATCCGACGTTTCGGGTGTAATTAAGAAGATAAAATTCAATCCATATCGCTTAATAATATCGCCATACAAGGTTTGGTATTCATACTCCGGAAGATCAGGCAATATCAATCCGTCTACCGGCAATTCAGCTGCCTGTTTGCAAAAATTCTCGAAGCCATATTGCAAAACCGGATTCATATAACCCATTAAGATAACAGGAATTTTAATAGCCTCATTTACATCAGCCGTATTGCGAAAATCTTTGAGTTGAGCAAACAATTGTTCTATTGTCATTCCATTCTCTAAAGCAATACCGTTGCTGGCTTGTATAGCCGGTCCGTCTGCCAGCGGATCACTATAAGGCATACCCAATTCTATAATGTCTGCACCATTATTCTGCAAGGCTTTCATTACTTCCACCGTGCTGTTTAATTTTGGATAACCGGCAGTACAATAAACGTTTAGAACGTTGTGAGATTTTTGTTGAAATAAGTTTATAATAAGACTCATTGACGAAGTAAAATTTAAAAGTAAAATTTCAAAACCGCCTTACTTTTCAGCGGTTTCCATTGCTTTCATATATGTGTCTAAATCTTTATCGCCACGCCCGCTCAAACACATAATCACAACATCTTTCGGGTTCAGTTTTAACTGATCCAAAGCACATAACGCGTGCGCACTTTCCAATGCCGGAATAATTCCCTCCAGTTTCGCTAACTGAAAGCCGGCTTGTAACGATTCTTCATCTGTTGCACTTAGAAATTTACCTCGGCCGCTGGTATATAAATGCGCGTGCATCGGACCAATTCCCGGATAATCCAAACCGGCTGAAATGCTGTGTGGCTCTACAACTTGGCCATCTGCTGTTTGCATCACTAAGCTTTTGCTACCATGCAATACACCCGGTTTACCAAGCTGTGTTGTAGCGGCACTCATACCACTGTTAATACCATGACCAGCCGCTTCCACAGCAATTATCTGAACTGTATCTTCATCTAAAAAATGATAGAAAGCACCGGCTGCATTGCTTCCGCCACCTACACAAGCTACCACGTGCGTTGGCAATTCTTTACCTGTATGTTCTTTTAACTGCCAGCGAATTTCTTCGCTGATGATGCTTTGAAAACGCGCCACCATATCCGGATATGGATGCGGACCCACCACGCTGCCAATTACATAATGGGTATCTAACGGATCGTTTATCCAGGCGCGGATAGCTTCATTGGTAGCATCTTTTAAAGTTTTACTGCCACTTGTTGCAGGAATAACTTTGGCGCCCAACATCTTCATTCGGGCAACATTTGGTGCCTGCCGTTTAATATCAACCTCGCCCATGTAAACCGTACATTCAATGCCTTTTAAAGCGCATACCGTTGCAGTTGCAACACCATGCTGACCAGCGCCGGTTTCTGCAATGATTTTCTTCTTGCCAAGTCGTTGTGCAAGCAAGACTTGTCCAATGGCATTGTTAATTTTATGTGCGCCGGTATGGTTTAAATCTTCACGTTTTAAGTAAACAGTTGTATTGTATTTCTTACTTATTCGCTCGGCTAAAAACAGTGGCGTAGGTCTGCCAACATAATCTTTCAGTAATGCCTGAAACTCTTTCTGGAAGCTGGTTTCATACATAATTTCAAGATAACGCGACTTGAGTTCTTCCACATTGCGGTGAAGCATTTCAGGAATATAAGCGCCGCCAAAATCTCCGTAATAACCAAAGATGTTTGGTTGTTTATAAGTGCCTTTGTTATTAAATGATGTGATGTTTATCATAATTAAGAATAGTAAGATGCGCTTATTAATAAAGTAACAATTCAGTATGGGTATTTTTACTTTCAATCTTATTTTTTAAGAATGAAAAGACTTCTTTAATACATTCTTTTTTTTCAGAAGCTGATATATTTTCTTTTGATGAAAATGCTATCAAACTATAATAATTAATCAATTCTTTATTCATATAATTTAACTAAGAAAACTTACTTACTTACAATGTAAGTTTCGTTCTTTTTTTCCCGGTAAAGTTCAAAATGAGTAAATCTTCATTCTGGAAAATATAAATTTATAACGAATCAGATACTGTTTATTAGCGAAAATAATTTTCTCCACAGTTGTCAAAATAAGTAGTGATTTTATTTACGTTATAACATTTTAAAACTAAAAATTCACTTTTTTAATCTTTCTATTTCTTTCTTCATTTCGGCTAGTAACTGCTGCTCTGATGGCAGATACAATTCGTATTTGCTCGCAAAAATCTGACTGTTATTTTCCGGCAAGGAATATTTAACAACTGCATTGTTTTTATCGGCGCAAAGAAGAACTCCGATAGTTGCATTTTCATAAGGCAATTTTTCATTGCGATCAAAATAGTTGACGTACATCTGCAACTGACCAATATCCTGATGTGTAAGCTTATGCGTTTTAATTTCTATAATAACAAAGCATTGTAAGAGACGGTTGTAAAAAACAAGATCTGCAAAAAAATCATCGCCTTCTAAATAAATGCGCTTTTGCCGGGCAACAAAGGAAAAACCATTACCTAATTCCAATAAAAATTCCTGCAGATGAGTGATAATAGAAGATTCTAAATCTTTTTCATAATAAGCGGCTTCACGTTTTAAACCTAAAAATTCTAACACCAATGGATCTTTAATAATCTCTTTTGCCTCTGATGGCTGCTTGTCTCCACGTGCTATAGCCAAAACGCTTTCCTTATTGTTACTCAACAACAATCTCTCAAATAACTGGCTGTTTATCTGCCGTTCGAGTTGGCGGGACGTCCAGTTATTCTTCAAAGATTCGGCTATATAATACCCTCTTTTATCTTCATTATCAAATGGTAATAATAGTTTATAATGTGTCCAATTCAATTGTGCACGCAGTGCGTGCACAATTGGAAATGCACGATAAAACTGCCGAAACAAACTAAGATTGCGATATGAAAATCCGCTTCCAAACTCTGGCTGCAACTGCTCTGATAAATACTTAATTAAATGAGACCCGTAATCAGCTCTATCTTTTCCTTTTTGTTCTTCTTCAAATATTATTTTGCCAATATGCCAATACATTATTACGCGTTCATTATCAACAGTGCGAATTGCTTTTTCTTTCGCATTATTGATGATGTTTTTAACTTCGCTTACTATGTAATTATTAATAATCATAAACGATTTTCAATTGCGGATGCGCTGCGTTCGCAATTTTTTATTTATAATCGCACAAGTAATAATGTACAATCTTCAACCCAATTAATTTACTCAAATCACCGTCAAATTAATAACTCCAGAAACACCAAATCAAGCCAGCGGTTAAACTTGTAACCAACCTCTTTAAAATGTGCAACTTCTACAAAACCAAACTTTTTATGTAAGACAAGACTTACTTCGTTTGTTGCATCAATACCGGCAACGATAGCATGTAAACGGAGCTGTTTTGCGGCTTCGATTAAAGGTGATAATAAGAGCTTGCCAATACCTTTGCCACGACAATCTGACTTTACATAAACAGAATTTTCAACTGTGTATTTGTAAGCCTGCCAGGCACGAAATGGTCCGATGGAACTAAAGCCAACAATCACTTCATTTTCTTCTGCTACGTAAACAGGAAAGCCTTGCTGCTGCTTGGTTTCAAACCATTCGGTACGCATTTGTAAAGTGTGCGGATCGTAATTATAAACGGCTGTTGTATGTAAGATAACATCGTTATAAATATCGAGCATTTGCGGAAGATCGTCTTTTGTTGCATCGCGAATTGTGATGCCTTCGTATTGTATTTGTGAGCTTTGTAAACTCATATCAAATCGTTTATTGAGTGATTATTATTGAAGTTGTTTAATAAGATAGCCCGAATAGAAGACAAGGCCTACAAGAGTGCGACGCAAGGAACGATCAACCGGAGTTATAAAAGCCCGTAACATAAATTTGTATTTTGTTGTTTTCTTTTTTTTAAAAAGCATGTTTTGCATGTACATCAGAAGCTTTTTGTTGCATTAATAAACGTCTTTACTTTCTGAATATCTTTTATGCCAGGCGAGACTTCGAATTTGCTGTTGATGTCGAGCGCAAACAAATCTTTGGCAACAGCCTGTTGCTGAAACGCCTGAATGGCAGCCGCATCTTCGGGCGCAATGCCACCACTTAAAAAAAACGGTTTGCCAATGTTTGTATCTTTCAACATTTGCCAGTCAAACTTTTTTCCGGTGCCGCCGTAACCAGCGCCTTCGGTGTCGAACATAAACATATCAGCCGCATCGTGATAGTCTTTAATTTTCCATAAAATATTATCGCCTTCGCTCACACGAAACGCTTTAATAACCGTAATGTATTGCGATATTTTTTCGCAGTAACGCGGCGATTCGTTGCCATGAAGCTGCACTAAATACAAGCCACAATCATCAATTGTACGCAACACATCATCAATATCGGCATTCACAAAAACACCAACTTTATTGATGTTGCGCAGCTTTTTTATTTCGTTTGCCGGCATGTGTTTATAAACAAACCGCGACGATGGCGGATAAAAGATAAAGCCCGCAAAGTCAGCGCCAGCTTCGCTTATTTCTATGGCTTGTGACGTTTTTGTGATGCCGCATACTTTTACTCTCATGTTGTTTTCGCTTTCAACGCTGTTACAAATTGGGTAAAAGCAACCGAAGGATTGGCATGTTTCATAAAATTTTCGCCAATCAAAAATCCTGAAAAACCTGCCGCGCGCAAAATTAGAATTGTATTGATATCGCTGATGCCACTTTCTGCAACAGCCGGTTTTTCTTTAGGTAATTGATTAATTAAATTCAATGATGTATGAATGTCAACTTCAAACGTTTTGAGGTTGCGGTTGTTGATACCAACCAGAGTTACTTCATCGCAGATATAAGCCAGTTCTTCTTCGTTATGAATCTCCAGCAAGACTTCGAGTTGTAACTCTTTTGCTTTCTGTGCAAGTTGTTTTGTTTGTTGTACAGAAAGGTTGGCAGCAATCAGCAAAATCACGTCAGCACCAATGGCACGGGCTTCATACAACTGGTATTCATCAACAATAAAATCTTTGCGCAATAAAGGAATGCTTACCGATTGACGAGCCAATATCAAATCGTTATTGGAACCACCAAAATAAGGTTCATCTGTAAGAACAGAAATACCTGCCGCGTACTCGCTATAAGAAGCTGTAACCTGCGCCACATCTGCATTTGCGTTGATAATTCCTTTTGATGGCGACCTGCGTTTAAACTCTGCAATAATGCCGGTTGAACCTGTTTTGAGCAATGATTGTTTTAACGATTTTCTATCTTCATCAAACAAAGGCATTTTTTCAAATTCATCAATAGAAATTTTGCTTTTTTTCAGCTCAACTTCTCTGTATTTATCCGCAATTATTTTTTCAAGTATGTTCATTTTTTACTGTACATGCCTCCGGCATTTTTTTATTTTGGAACGAGCTATAGTAACTCCGGGTTATCGCCTGTTGCAATCATTGATTTGTTGTTTTTTCTCTTTTAAGTAAAGAAAAAAAGAATCACTCTTGTACGTTCAGAAAATAATTGAACTAATATAGAACACAGGTAACACAGATTTTTATGCACGGATTTACACTTATAAATATCCAAAAATCCGTGACGTAGCCATGTCATCCGTGTTCCAATTCATTATTGCAAAGCAATTAATTTTTCTAAACAACTATATGCTTTTCCACTTTCCAAACTATCAACCGCAGACTTGTAAGCTTCATCATAATTAGTATAATTTCCTGTGCAATGCAGCGCCATGGCTGCGTTTGCCAACACAACTGCATTTTGCGCCCACGATCCTCCGCCTTTGATAATCTTTGTAAACAAACTGGCAGATTCTTCTGTTGTATTGCCTCCAAAAATATCCTGTTGCGCTACCGTTCTCTTACCTAATTCTTCCGGTGTATATAGGAATTCGCCTTTGTTTGTAATCACTTTGGTATCGTTGGTTAATGAGATTTCATCGTAACCATCCAAACTGTGAATGATGGTAAACGCTTTACCACTTTGTTGTAAAAGGTAATTGTAAATGCGAGCCATTTCTAAGTTATATACGCCCACCAATTGATAAGTTGGCTGCGCCGGATTTACCATCGGTCCCAACATATTAAAGAAGGTGCGCAAACCAAAATTCTTGCGTATTGGTGCTACCGTTTTCAAAGCCGGATGAAACAACGGCGCGTGCATAAAACACAGGTTCGCTTCTTCTACTTCTTTCTTCAGCTTTGCATTATCATTAGAAAACCTGTATCCTAAATTCTCCATTACATTGCTGGCTCCGCTGATAGATGTTGCGCCGTAATTGCCATGCTTCGCTACTTTTTGCCCGGTACCGGCAACAATAAAACAAGCTAATGTAGATATATTGAACGTGTTCTTTCCATCGCCGCCGGTGCCAACAATATCAATGGTTTTGTGCTCTGTCAAATCAACTTTTACGCAAAGCTCAAGCAGCGCATCTCTGAAACCTTTCAGTTCATCAACGGTAATGCTTCGCATGAGAAAAACCGTGATGAAAGCGGTTACTTCGGTATCATTATATATACTTTTGGAAATGGCAAGCAACGTATCTTTTGCCTGCTGATAAGTGAGCGTTTTGTATTCGAAAAGGTATTGTAAAATCTTCTTCATCTGAACCGGGATTAATGAGATGTTTGAGATTGATGAGATAAGGATGGATTCTTTACGGAAAAATCGTACTTTTTATTAGTAAAACGATGGAACTCTAAACGCTTGCTGCCAAAATTAATTAACAAGCCTATTTCTAAATTATAAGCTTCTAAATAGTTAATGGCTTGCGCCAAATGAACATCTTCAAGTTTAGTAATCGCTTTCAATTCAACACTGATAATATTTTCTATTAGAAAATCAACTCTTCTTGTTCCGATATGTTGACCTAAATAAAAAATAGGCATTTCAAACTCTCTTATGAATTTCATTTGAATCAAACCAAGTTCAATTCCTAAAGCTCTTTGATAAATCACTTCCTGAAAGCCATTGCCCAAAGTGTTATGTACTTTAAACGCGGCTCCGATGATATCTTTTGTTATATCTCCATGTTTAAAATCTGACATACAAACCTTTTATCATTATATTTAATAGTCCATTCCCAATCATCCTAAAAATCCTACATATCCCAGTTCAGACTTTCAGCCAATTGCGTAAAATCTTGTCTCCCATCGGTGTCAATACACTTTCCGGATGAAACTGTACACCTTGCACATCGTAAGTTTTATGTTGTAAACCCATGATAAATCCATTGTCGTCTTCAGCCGTAATTTCCAGTTCGTCGGGAAAGCCTTCTTTATCTACAACCCAGGAATGATAACGGCCAATTTCCAAACAATCAGGCATGTCTTTAAACAACGGACTATCAACAGTTGACAGCCGGCAACTCGTAGCTACGCCATGAAATACACTTGACAAATTGGTAAGCTTACCGCCAAATGCCTGACCAATTGCCTGGTGGCCCAAACACACGCCCAGTATAGATTTGCTGGCAGCATACTCCTTTATCAAAGGCAATAACAACCCGGCTTCTTCGGGCACGCCGGGACCGGGAGACAAAATAATCTTATCATAGTCAGCCACTTTCTCTAACGGTATTTTGTCGTTACGATACACATCAACTTTTTGGTCCGTTATTTTTTCAACCAGATGAACCAGGTTGTAGGTAAAAGAATCGTAATTATCGAAGACTAATATTTTCATGTTTATTTATTTTCCACCAACTGAAGTCGGTGGCTATGATTAACATATCGTTTCAGCTAATTCGATGGCTTTCTTTAACGCGCCTAATTTGTTTACCACTTCCTGCAATTCGTTTTGCGGATTACTTGCGGCAACAATACCGCCGCCAGCCTGGTAATGCAATGTATTTTGTTTACTTAAAAACGTACGAATCATGATTGCCTGGTTACAGGTTCCATCAAAGCCAACAAAGCCAATACAGCCACCATAATAGCTACGGGCGATAGATTCGTAAGTATCAATCAATTCCATGGCTTTAAACTTGGGTGCGCCGCTTAGCGTGCCGGCAGGAAATGTAGTTGATAATAACAAAAACGGATTGGTGCCCGGCTTTACTTTGCCACTGACTTCGCTTACCAAATGAATAACGTGCGAATAATAATGTACCTGCTTATAGAAGTTCACTTTTACATCATCGCAATGACGACTTAAATCGTTACGAGCCAAATCAACCAACATGGTATGCTCTGCATTTTCTTTGGCGTCTGCTAATAAAGCCTGCGTTAGTTTTTTATCTTCTTCTTCATTGCCGGTGCGTTTTGACGTTCCTGCAATCGGGTGAATAATCGCTCTTCCATTTTTTACGATCAAGGCAGATTCCGGGCTGCTGCCCATCAATTTGTAATCGCCATAATCGAAATAAAATAAATAAGGTGACGGATTTACGCTGCGCAAAGCGCGATATACATTGAATTCATCACCCGTAAATTGTTGCTGAAAGCGACGGCTTAATACGATCTGAAATACATCGCCGCGCAAACAACTTTGAATGCCTTTGTTCACCATTGAAATGTGTTGGTCATCTGTCAAGTTTGATGTTTCATTTTCATATAAATGAAACGGAAACAGCGGAACATCTTTGTTTCTTATCAGCGATTCTACAACATCTGATTCCGAAGGCAAACCTGTAATCACATTTTCGCACAAATACATTTCATTTCGGAAATGATTAATGGCAATTACATACTGATATAGTCGGTATCTCATTAAAGGAATGGCAGGCATTGCATGTCTTGCATTCAACTGAATGGTTTCAAAAACTGAACCGCATCAAATGTTGTATAACCATATAAACCCTGCGCTACTTTAGCCGCTTTATTATCCACTTCCGCAATATCAAACTGCTGCATAAAGTTCCAGACAATATCGGGCACGTCCTGCTTGTTTTGCAAAGTTTGCTTTTCTGGTTTGTGAGCTGGATATTTAAATTCGATTTCGTTATAATTGGTAATTTCTATACCACCAATGGCATTGATACAAATAAAAGAATGGCTGTTTTCTGCTGCATTGGAATCAGCACTTTCCAACAATATCGTATCGCGGAAACGATCGCGCAACCGCAGGTAAATACCAACCGGCGTGTACACATCCGAAATCATCTTTTTATAAGTCGTTTGAACTTGTATTTTCTTCATGGACGGAGGTTTGAAGTGATTACAGAGATTAGCTGATGCGACTGAATGCTTTTCATATTTTTATACAGATCGTTCATTTAAAATTCATTTATCTTTTATTAGTAAATACACAATTGCATTTCATCTTCCGCTTCAAAACATCACCTCAATTTCTGTAAAATAAAAAGCCCCGACAATCTTGCCGAGGCTCTTCAATATAATGAATAACGTATTGGCGCGCGCCGCTACAAGCCCCGACCGAGGTTTGTGTGCCACCACCAATTGTTATGTAAAATATGTTTGTTCATTTGCTGCGCGAATATAGAAACAGAAACGGTAAACGGACAAAAATTTTTTCGTAAAAAATTATTTATGACCTGCTTTGTAAGATTTCGGCGCTTTCTCACGCTTGCCTTTTTCATGATAATTATCGGGTACGCCGGTTTCATAACCAAACACGTTACCGTCTTCATAATCACCACAATCTTTTACCCATTGCGATAAAAATTTTTCATCGTTTTTGCTCTGCGATATTCCTAACAAATAACCTAATAAAATACCGGTAAATAAACCTGCTAATACACCTCCTGTTAATTTCTTTGCCTGATTATTCATCATACAATTTTATAATTATTACTATGTCAACAATCGTTATACGAAGTGGTTTAAAGATAAACAAAAATCATACAAGAAAATAATTACCTGATTCATTAATAACACAGAGATAACGATTGGCAGATAACTATAAAAAAGCTTATTTGTAAAAGCAAAAAAGGGAAACAGATAAATCTGTTTCCCTTTTTTATCAAAACCAAATGAAACTTATTTTACAGAGTTGATTAACGCTGTAAAGCTGGCAGGCTCATTCATCGCCATATCAGCCAACACTTTGCGGTTTAGTTCAATTCCTTTTTTATTCAATTTATCAATAAACTGACTGTACGTTAAACCTTCCTGGCGCACAGCCGCGTTAATACGGGCAATCCAAAGCTGGCGATACTCGCGCTTCTTTAGCTTGCGACCTACATAGCTGTAAGTCATCCCTTTTTCAACAATATTTTTGGCAACGGTATAAACGTTTTTACGTTTACCATAATAGCCTTTTGCCTGGTCTAAAATTCTTTTTCTTCTTGCCCTTGATGCAACTGCATTTACTGAACGTGGCATGGTGAATTATTTATTATTTCAGATTGTCAATTGATTACAAAATCTAAAACAAATGATTTAAAATGATTTCCTGATTATCCTGTTAGAAGCCGGAATAGCTTATTTAAGACGAAGAAGACGCATAACAAAATCTTTGTTAGCTCCACCAACCACACCTTTCATACGCATCGAACGTTTGCGTTTTGTAGATTTCTTGGTAAGAATGTGGCGCTTGAAGGCTTTCTGAAACGTGATTTCGCCGGAGCCTGTTACTTTGAAGCGCTTTTTTGCGCTCGAGTTTGTTTTAACCTTTGGCATGTTATAATAATCTGATTAAGATTACACCCTGCTGGTGTTCCCGAACCGACGGGACTCTTGTTGAACCTTACGGGTAATATCCTGTTTTTTAAAACAGGGTTGCGAAGGTATTATAAAACAACGATATAAGCAATGGCAGAAAAGGAAATTTAGAAGATTGCTATTCTTGCGTATTGATAAACAATATAATTTTAATAGGCTTTCTGATACGCCTTTTGTTTCTGACGGTTGCCATAGCGGCTTACCGAATCGAACAAAACCTTTAGTATTTCCGGGCGCGATTCGTAATAGGAGAAGCTTTTATAAAACGCTTTCTTGTCAATTTTGTATTTCACAAAAACCTGCTGATACAAGGATGTGGCTTCCATTCGCTGCGAATCTTTTTGTATTAGAAACTTGTCCGATGCTGTCTGGTCGGCAACTTCCATATCCCACACAATCATCTTCATTTTATTTACCGGAAATACATCTGGCGGCAGTTTGTCTTTTTGAGAGCAAGAACTCCCTGTCAATACAACAAAAGTGAACAATACAAAATATCTCATTTTAAATCTGACCTGTATTTATCTGCATTTGAAGGATCGAGTTGCGATAAGATAGCAACAGCGCGGCTTTTAACATCGGGCGCAGCTTTTACAAAGATGCCCGACAATTCGGTGTATTTGCTTTGCATAAAAAACTGAAGCACCATCGTGTTTGGATTTTCGCGGTTAAAAGTCTGCAGTTGTACCAATGTTGCCAGCATATTC
>CBDATZ010000037.1:0-9013 GCA_965199845.1 Ilyomonas sp. | reverse complement strand
GAAAAATCGGTAGGACCGGCGTTTACTGCCGTATCCGAAAAGTATCAGAAAGATGGCGCAGCCACGGTTTATCTCGCCAATAAAATTATCAAAGGCGGCGGCGGTGTTTGGGGCGATGCCGTTATGTCCGCGCACCCGAATTTATCTGAAGCCGATGCAAAACAAATTGTAACTTGGGTGTTGTCGTTAGCCAATCAGCAACATCAGAAATCGTTGCCTGCTACGGGCGCAATATCACCAACGGCGGGCAAGCCGGTGCTTACCAATGGTATTTTGTATTTATCGGCCAGTTATACCGATAAAGGTTCGCAAAACAGTAAGCCGCTAACCGGTAACGCGTTTGCTGCGCTTCGCAACAGCAATGTAATACCCGGAACCACAACGCACTTCAGCGGTGCGCAAATAATTACGTATCAAAATATGCCGGTTGTAGCGTTAACGGCCAACGATAGCTGGTTTGCGCTCGACAGCATCGACCTATCGGGCATTACCAAAGCCACCATGAATGTAAGCTGGCAGGATGTGTTAACCGGCAACAATGCAATTGAATGGCACCTCGATTCGCCGGATGGCAAGCTGCTGGTGAATTATAATATTGAAAGCAGCAAGCCCGATTCGAAAGCGCCGGTAACCACCAAAACAGCAACACTTAATTTACCACCAGTTACCGATGGAAAATTGCATACGCTGTACATTGTAAAGAAAGCGACAGGCGAAAGTAAAGGGCAAACAGTTGCTGTTACGGGGATACATTTTTCTCTTAAATAATTTTTCAAAAGGCAGACAAGTTTTTGTCTGCCTTTTTTTTATTTCATGAAAAGGGATGTAACGTTTGCGGTTATCGGTTGCGGTAAAATAGGAAGCCGTCATGCTGAACACATTCATTGTTTGGCAAACCTGATTGCTGTTTGTGATACAGATTTTTATAAGGCAAAAGGCATCGCTCATCAGTATAATGTTACTCCGTATTCTTCCATCGAAGAAATGCTTCTTAATATAAAACCCGCTGTGGTGGCGGTTTGTACGCCCAACGGACTTCATGCAAAGCACACCATAACGGCTTTGCAGGCAGGTAGCCACGTGGTTTGCGAAAAGCCAATGGCGATTAAAACATCCGATTGTTTGCAGATGATAGAAGCCGCACAGAAAGCGAATAAGCAGTTGTTTATTGTAAAACAAAACCGGTTTAACGAAGCGGTTGTTGCGGTGAAAAAAGCGTTGCACGAAAATGCATTAGGTAGAATTTATAGCTTCCAGATTAACGGTTTCTGGAATCGTAATGCGGATTATTATACCGATAGCTGGCACGGAACAAAAATTTTAGACGGCGGAACCTTGTTTACACAGTTCAGTCATTTCATAGATATTTTGTACTGGTTGCTGGGCGATGTGGCTGCCGTAAAATCTTACATTACCAATGCCGCGCATCAATCGTTATTTGAAAACGGAAGATACCGGCGTTGCCATCATCACTATGCAAAGCGGCGCCGTTGGAACGCTTAATTATACGGTGAATAGTTTTGCCAAAAACATGGAAGGTTCCTTCACTTTATTTGGCGAGCGGGGAACGGTAAAAATTGGCGGTGAATATTTGAATGCCATCACTTATCAGAATATAGAAAATGTAGTGCTTCCTCCGGTTGCTTCTTCTCCGCCTAACGATTACGGCACGTACAAAGGCAGCATGAGCAATCATGATAAAGTGTATCAGAATGTGGTGGATGTTTTATGCAACGGCGGCCTGATGAATGCCAATGCGAAAGATGGTATGAAAACGGTGGAGATTGTAGAGAAAATTTATGCGGCGAATTGCTTTAAAATGCAGTGATAACAGCAATCAATCAAATAAGTTTGTTTTATAACATTTCTGATTGTGGGACGAAAACCGTCCGACAGATTCCATTAACAATTGGTGTCGTTGTTGAAGGAAATAAAAGAAAGCGTAACCTGCAAGTGTTAAAAGAAATTTTTCGATAGACTACTGTTTTAAGACTGTAATGTTTGAATCGTTTAGTTGTTTTATTAGAAATTAAATTTTATGTATGGATATAGCGTTACCGATTCAAAGTAAGAAGCACTTGCCGTATAATAAATTTGGCCTTTAACACCAATACTTACTTTTGGCTGAAACTCATATTCATAATCAAGTTCTCCGAATACTCCTAATTCATTCAACCCGTTATTTTTTTGATTATATTCTCTGTCTATGTATAAGCCAGGCTGAATAACGTCTATGCTTTCTTGCTGGGGTCGCAGGTAATAAAGGCCGATACCAAAAGAGAAAAGTTGTTTTTTATGAAGATAGCTTTTACTTATACCGCCAAACCAAATATTGTTTTTGTCATAAATAGTGTGGTCGTTAACAATAGCAACGCCAGATAATGTATCATTAAATTTTACATGCCGGTTAAATCGCTGGTAATGAAAACCAACGGAGATATCAATGTTATGTTTTAAGTGAATACCCACTGCTATGTTTTGAGCATTGCCTATAAAATGCTTTTTGCTCCACCCTTTCCATCCATCAGGCCCGGAAAACTCGTCGTAACTGCGGACAAAGAAACTACCGGCAAGCCCATAACCGGCGGTTACGAACACTTTCGATTTTGGTTGTAAAGATTGCTGCGCGACACTGTGAACAATAGCAAACAACAAGACAAAAAATGTGTAAATAAATTTTCTTGCCAAAGATTGACTCATGTAAGTTTGGTTTAGCATAATTTGGAAAAGCCAAATACAAATGTCTATTGGTTTTTATTAGATAAAAGTCGGTTTTTAATCAAAGCTTCGAGCGCAAGATTGATCATTCTTATACCATTCAACTCTTATGAATATCCGCCTGACAAAAGTAGCATAGCAAGCTTTCTTTTTTCCTCTTATCTTTCCTTCCAAATAAAAAAGAATGGACGTTCTTACGGTTCATAATCTGGTTAAATATTACGGTTCAATCAGGGCTCTGAATGATGTTTCCTTCTCTGTTCCGGCGGGCAGTGTGTTCGGTATTTTAGGACCCAACGGCAGCGGTAAAACCACGATGCTTGGTATTGTAACAGACATTCTGAAAGCCACGTCGGGTACGGTTTTGTTTAACAGGCAAGAACCATCTGCCAACATGCGCAAACGCATTGGCACTTTTTTGGAAACGCCCAATTTTTATCAATACTTATCTGCCGAAAGAAATCTGCGCATTGCTTCCGAAATTAAAGGCAGTGGCAAAGAAGATATTGATGATGTGTTGCAAAAAGTAAATTTATATGAACGTCGCAACAGTGCATTCAGCACGTATTCGCTGGGCATGAAGCAAAGGCTTGCCATTGCGTCGGCACTGCTTGGTAACCCCGATGTTCTCATTTTTGATGAACCAACAAACGGCCTTGATCCGGTTGGCATTGCAGAAATTCGCGAACTGATTTTAAAACTTTCAACCGAAGGCAAAACCATTATTATGGCAAGTCATCTGCTTGATGAAGTGGAAAAAGTTTGTACGCATGTTGCCATTTTAAAAAAGGGAAATTTACTAACGGCAGGCGCCGTAAACGAAGTGCTGGTAACCGAAGATACAGTTGAAATTTCGGCGACAAATATGAACAAACTGAAAGAAATTTTAAACAATATGAATGGCTATAAAACAGTAACCCAAACAAATCATCTTTTTCAATTGAATTACGCTGTTGGTAATGCAAATCTGGAAGCGATTAACAAACATTGTTTTGAAAACGGCGTGGTGTTAAATCATTTAAGCCTGAGAAAGAAAAGTCTTGAAACCAAATTTTTAGAACTCACCAACAACTGATTTATATGCTTCATCTGTTACATATTGAATGGCTGAAACTGAAGAACTATCGTACGTTCTGGATTTTGTCTGCCCTGTTTGCCGTTAGTTTGTATGGCGTAAATTATATTGCTTACGAAGTGCAGTTAAATGCGTATAAACAGGCGCCCGGCGCAGAAGCCATCATCGGCGCATCGCCGTTTCAGTTTCCCGAAGTGTGGAATACCGTTCCGTGGATCAGCAGCTTTTTGTTGTTCTTTCCCGGTCTGATAATTATTATTTTAATGACAAATGAATTTTCATATAAAACGCACCGGCAAAACATCATTGACGGCTTAAGCCGTACGCAATTTATTTCTGTAAAAATGATGATGTGCGTATTGATTGCTTTTGTTTCCACGCTCATTGTATTTGTTGTTGCTTTTCTGTTTGGTATTGTGCAAGGCAATGCCGGCTTTAGCTTACATAACAGTCAGTACATCCTGATGTTTTTTATTCAAACACTCAGCTATACATCGCTGGCCCTGTTGATTGCCACGCTCTTCAGACGGTCGGGGATTGCGATTGGTGTTTATTTTTTATACGCCGAAATTATTGACCAGTTATTATCGTCTTTGTGCAGTCATTATTTCAATAATCTCGGCCGGTATTTTCCATTGGAAAGCAACGACAATCTCATACCCTTGCCGTTGTTTAAAAATGTTGTTGGCAAAATGATAGAGCCTGCCAATTTTTATTACATGCTCATTACCGCGTTATTGTATTTATGCCTTTATTTTTTTATTTGCAGAAATCGTTTCAGAACGGCGGATTTGTAAGCGCAGTTGCAGGTTATAAGTTGAGAGTTGATAGTTGATAGTTGACAGCAGATTGCTGACCGTTAACTTCTCACATTTCACTTCTGACCATTGACTATTTGCCATTCACAACATATTTTCCTTCAAATTTGCCGCTTCATCTTTATTATTTTTATGTCGTCTGCATTGTTGTTATCGCTGGTTATTGGTTATTTTTTTATTCTGCTTTTTGTTGCCTGGCGCACCAGCCGTCATGCCAACAACGATTCGTTTTTTATCGGCAACCGCAACAGCAACTGGATGCTTGTTGCGTTTGGTATGATTGGCACTTCGCTGAGTGGTGTAACGTTTGTGAGTGTTCCCGGAACGGTAGGCGCCAACGGCTTTGGTTATTTTCAGGTGGTGATTGGTTACTTTCTTGGTTACTTTATTGTGGCTTTTATTTTATTGCCGTTGTATTATCGTTTGCAGCTTACATCCATCTATAATTATTTATACCAGCGTTTTGGCACCACAGCTTATAAAACAGGCGCCTTGTTCTTTATTATCTCGCGTACGCTTGGTGCCACGGCAAGGCTTTACCTGGTAATAAATGTGCTTCAGATTTTTATTCTGAACAACATGAATGTTCCCTTCTGGCTTACCACCATCATCATTCTTTTCATGATACTTTTATACACGTTTGAAGGCGGCGTAAAAACCATTGTGTTTACCGATACGCTGCAAACCACTTTTATGCTGCTGGGATTGATTGTGTGTATCGTTTTTATTATGCAAAGTTTGCACCTGTCGCTGTTTTCCACGTTCGAAGTTCTGCAGCAAAAAGGTTATACCAAAATGATTAACGGCGATTGGAAAAGCGGTGGTTTCTGGCTGAAACAAATGATTGGCGGAGCGTTTATAACCGTTGGTATGACGGGGCTTGACCAGGAAATGATGCAGAAGAACATCAGCGTGCGCACGCTGAAAGATTCGCAAAAAAATATGATGACGTTCAGCGTTATTATGGTAGCGGTTAACATTCTTTTTTTGTTGCTGGGCGGGCTTTTGTATGTATTCGCTTCACAACATAATATCAGCACAACCGGCGACGATTTGTTTCCAGCCATTGCATTAAGTACAAATGCAGTAACGCCTTATTTCCCAACCTTTGTTTCGCTTATTTTTATCATCGGTTTAATATCGGCATTGTTTCCCAGTGCCGACGGCGCCATCACCGCCTTAACATCTTCTTTTTGTATAGATATTCTGGGCATCAAAAGAGATGAAACACTTTCCGAAAAAAGACAGAAAAACATTCGTCTCGCGGTGCATCTCTGCTTTACTATTTTGTTTTTTTTATGCGTGCTGGCGTTTAAACAAATCAACAGTAAATCTATTATCAAAATTATCTTAGACATTGCCGGTTATACATACGGACCGTTATTAGGATTATTTACGTTTGGCATCTTCACCAAACGCACCTTCAGAAACAAAATATTAACGGTTGTTATTTGCCTGACGGCGCCTGTATTGTGTTATTTTTTAAGCTTGTATTCGGCCGATTTTTTCAGTGGTTATAAAATAGGAATTGAGCTGTTACTCATCAACGGACTGCTTACTTTTTTGGGATTGTATGCAATATCAGGAAAGGAAAGAAAGGAATTTGTACCCAAAGAAAATGAGCTTACAAATTTATAATTGTACAAATTTTTACAGGCGGGAAAGATAAAAAATACAGTATGCAACTAATCAATCCAGCAGCTGAGCAATACGCGGAAAAATTTACGACACCGCAAAATGAAGTGCTTCATCACATTCATCTGCAAAGCGAAGCACACCAACATGCCACCATGCTCAGTTCCGAAACGCAGGGTCGGCTTTTATCTTTTATCAGTCAGCTCATCAAACCCAAATACATTTTAGAAATCGGCACGTTCACAGGTTATAGCGCGTTGTGTTTGTGTAAAGGTTTGCAACCGGGCGGCGAGTTACACACAATCGAATTGCGCGAAGCGGATGCAAAGCAATCTTTATCTAATTTTAAACTTGCAGGCGAGGCGATGCGAATACATTTGCATCAGGGCGATGCGGTTGCAATTATTCCGACACTTACTTACAAATGGGATTTGGTTTTTATTGATGCCGATAAAACAAATTACATAACATACTACGAACTGGCTGTTGAACGTTTGAGCGAAAAGGGAATTATTATAGCAGACAATGTGTTGTTTCACGGGCAGGTGCTGGCAGAAAACGTTGAGGGAAAAAATGCAAAAGCCATTCATCAGTTTAATCAGCATGTGCTGAACGATGCAAGAACAGAACAGGTATTTTTAACAGTGCGCGACGGGCTGTTATTCATTCAAAAAAAACACGACAACTGACTAAATAAATCCGGTATCTGCCAACTAAAAATTGACTACATGAAAAAAATTTTTCTGATTGCGGTTACTTCGTTCGCTTTTTTTTCTGGTTTTTGCCAGAGCGCCGCCGCCATTAGCAACTACATCAGCAATTATAAAGAGCTTGCCATAGAAGAAGAAATTCGTACCGGCGTTCCGGCCGCCATTACGTTGGCGCAAGGCCTCTTAGAAACCAATGCGGGTCAGTGCGATCTGGTAAAAGCCTCCAACAATCATTTTGGAATTAAATGTAAATCTGACTGGACAGGCAACACCGTTTTTCATGATGATGATGCCAAAGGCGAATGTTTCCGCAGTTACGATTGCGCTGCCGATTCGTATAAAGACCATTCAGATTTTTTAAAAACCAGGCCTAACTACGCTTTCCTTTTCAATCTCGATCCAACCGATTATGAAGGCTGGGCAAAAGGTTTAAAGAAAGCCGGTTACGCTACCAATCCGGCTTATAGTTCAATCTTAATCAAATACATTGTTACTAATCATTTGCAGGATTATACCTTGCTTGCCTTGCAACGTCAGCAAGGCAATAACAACGAGCCGTTGTTAGCTGCAAATACAGCGTTTTCATCAATAAATAATTATACCAGTGAAGATGAAAAAAGTGATAAAGAAACTGCACCAAAACCAACGACCATAACAGCGAAAGTGGTGCAGACAACCATCACGGCACCAACTGTTTTATACCCGTCCGGCGTGTTTGTAATTAACGGAACCAAAGTAGTGTATGCGCAACAGGGAACTTCGCTTTTTGCGTTGGCAAGCAAGTACAACATCTCATATAGCAAGCTGCTTGAATACAACGAATTTCCCGACAATACAGAAGACAAAAATCAGTTGATTTTTTTAGCTAAAAAAATCAAGCGAGGCAATAAGCCTTATCATGTGGTAACAGTTGGCGAAAGCCTTGCCGACATCGCGCAAATGGAAGGTGTGCAACTGAAAAGTCTGGAAGAATTTAATGATATAACAACTGCTTCAACTTTGCATCTCAATCAAAAAATATTTCTTCAAAACGCGCCTCCTTATTTAGATAAATAAAAAGGGATAATTGGTTATCATTGCCGCAAAATACGGCTATGCAACCGGTGAAAGTTCATGACAAATATTTTACGCCTTACTTGTCGGAAGAAACCATTGCAGCGCGTGTAAAAGAACTGGCAACGCAAATTAATACGGATTATAAAGGCAAGAAGCCATTGCTGATTGCCGTGCTGAACGGTTCCTTCATTTTTGCCGCCGATTTGTTTAAACATCTCACCATTGAAGCAGAAATTTCTTTCATCAAACTGGCTTCTTACCAGGGTACCAAATCAACCGGAAAAGTTATTACAGCCATTGGTTTAGACACCAATATTTCGAAGCGCGACATCATAATTATTGAAGACATTATTGACACCGGCAAAACACTTCATCAGTTTATGCCCCAGTTGCTGGATTACCAGCCGAACTCTGTAAAAATTGCGGCGCTTTTGCACAAACCCGAAGCCACCATTCATCACATCAACATTGATTATATCTGCTTTTCTATTCCCAATAAATTTGTGGTTGGTTATGGTTTAGATTATGATGGTTTGGGTAGAAATCTGCCTGCCATTTATCAGTTGGATGGAGAATAGGGAAGTAACGCTGACAGGATTTGAAACCCTGTCAGCGTTACCTAACCAAAAGCCTCGTTAAACAAGTGTTTCGCCGCTACTAATTTGTTATTTTTGCGCCCGCTATGAAAGCAGGTAAACTACAAAAAGATAAAGTAAACATCATTACGCTGGGTTGCAGTAAAAACCTTGTGGATAGCGAGGTGCTGAGCGGCCAGCTTAAAGCCAGTAACATTGATGTATTGCACGAAAACACAAAGCTCGACCACAATATTGTGGTGGTAAATACCTGCGGATTTATTGACAAAGCGAAGGAAGAAAGCATTAATACCATTCTCGATCAGGTGGCTTTAAAAAAACGTGGCAGGTTAGATAAAGTGTATGTAACCGGCTGTCTCAGCGAACGTTACCGCGCTGACCTGGAAACCGAAATACCCGAAGTGG
>CBDATZ010000036.1:0-14201 GCA_965199845.1 Ilyomonas sp. | reverse complement strand
CAATCTGTGTAGCGCCGCCGTACTCATCGCCTTCGGCCACCACAATAAGGTTAACCAGTTTCTTTCGTTTTTCTTTTTCACTTAACGAATCAATAACTTCATCAATATTTGTTTCGGCTTCCGGTATCAGTATGTTTTCGGCGCCTGTAGCAATACCGCTGTGCAAAGCGATGTAACCCGCATGACGACCCATCACTTCAACAATAAAAAGACGGTCGTGCGCGTCGGCGGTATCGCGTATTTTATCAATAGCGTCAATAGCTGTATTTACGGCAGTATCAAACCCGATGGTAAAATCGGTGCCATACAAATCTTTATCTATGGTGCCTGGCAAGCCAATAACCGGCAAGCCAAACTCGGTGCTTAGTTTTAACGCGCCGGTAAACGAGCCATCGCCGCCAATAACAACCAATCCGCCAATGCCGCGCCTTTCCAAATTGGCCACTGCTTTCTGGCGGCCTTCGTAAGTAAAAAATTCTTTACAACGCGCCGATTTTAAAATGGTGCCGCCGCGTTGAATGATGTTAGCAACAGAGCGTGAATCCATCTGGAAAATATCGTCTTCCAACATGCCGCTATAACCTCTCATAACACCATACACTTCCATTCCATAATAAATACCCGTTCTTACCACTGACCTGATAGCAGCATTCATTCCGGGTGAGTCGCCACCTGAGGTCAGGACTGCAATTTTGGTTATTTGCTTAGACATTTTTTTTCGATCTGATTGGAGCTAAACAAGAGTGAGGCAGGAAAATTCCGAACCGTTTTTAGCCAGCTTATACGCCCTCAAAAATAGGGATTAATCTATAAAACGAACATCCCTTTCAAATTCAGAAAAAATTTAGGAAGGCGAATTACCTTGTAAAATATAGTTACTGTAAAAAGATGCTTTGCAACTTATAAATTTCCACTACAACGAAGTGATTTTTTACCATAAAAACGATGTAAAAAAATGAGAAAGCTGCAATGTTTAGCACCATTTATGCCGCTTGTGCGCTACATTTGTAAATCAAAATTTTAAGAAAAGAGGATACGATTATGCCACGTCCCGTACGATTTAATATCCATCCCAAACAGCCTGATATACATGATAACATTGCCATTGCCGAAGCGCCGGAAGGCAGCAGCGGCGAAGGTTTTTTTGCTACCAAGTTTGAAAGTGTTGTTGGCCTTGCACGTAAAAATTCGTTATGGCCACTGCCATTTGCAACATCCTGCTGCGGCATTGAGTTTATGGCTACCATGGCTTCTACCTACGATCTGGCACGCTTTGGTTCCGAGCGTTTGGGCTTTACGCCACGGCAATGCGATTTGCTGATGGTGATGGGAACAATCTCTAAAAAAATGGGTCCTGTTTTACGGCAGGTTTATTTACAAATGGCAGAACCCCGCTGGGTATTATCTATGGGCGCATGTGCTTGCTCGGGTGGTATTTTCGATACGTATTCTGTACTGCAGGGTATTGACCAGATTATACCGGTTGATGTATATATACCAGGCTGTCCGCCAAGGCCGGAAGCTGTGATTGATGGCATTTTGCGCATACAGGATTTGGTAGGCAATGAAAGTTTAAGAAGAAGAAACGGAGAAGAATATAAGGCACTGATGAGCAGCTATGGCATTCAATAAAAAAAGTAAACAAAAGGGTGGAAAACTTGTTTGTTTACGGAACTTTAAAATGGGAAATGATGGATGGCGTAATGCCACAATTGATGCCTTATCTTACTTTTGTGGCAAACAGATATGTAAAAGGAAAATTGTTTGATGTGGATGATTATCCGGGTGCTGTGCCGGCAACATCATTTCAATATAAAATAACCGGACAAGTATTACAAATTAAAGCAGGTTGCGAAAAAGAAATATTGAGGTTGCTGGATGAATATGAAGGTTATAACGAAACTGATATTACCGGTTCGTTATTCAGAAGAGAAAAAACAACGGTTTATAGCAGCGAAACCGAAAATGAGGAAGCCTGGATTTACTGGTTCAACAAATCAACAAGCGGATTAACAGAAATTGTCAGCGGTTTTTATAGTAAAGAATAATTGATAAACATGCCACTCACCAATCAAACAATAGAGGAAAGTCTTACAAATAAATTCGGCAAAACCATTTCCGGGTTTCACGATCCGTACGGAATGCTCACGTTTGAAGCGCCGAAAAATGACAATCTTAAAGTTCTGCAATATTTATATGATGAGCTGGGCTTTCGGTTTATGACTGACCTGTGCGCGGTTCATTATCCTGATAATAAAAGTGCTGAATTAGCCATTGTTTATCAACTTCACAACATGCATGAAAATGTGCGTATCCGTTTTAAAGTGTTTACAGATATTCAAATGCCGGATGTGTTTACAGCCACAAAATTGTTTGAAGCTGCCAACTGGATGGAACGTGAAGCATATGATTTTTATGGTGTGAATTTTATTGGTCATCCCAATTTAAAACGCATTCAGAATGTAGATGAGATGGAATATTTTCCGCAGCGTAAAGAGTATCCGCTGGAAGATCAGACGCGCAGAGATAAAGACGATGAGATGTTTGGCAGAGGCGGTTCGCACACATTTCTGAATACGTTGTAAATACCAGTTTATTTAAAACAAAACATGAACAATTTAGAAGTTCAGCATCATATTAAACTGCCCGAGGGTTCTATCGGCAAGCAAACCACTACATTAAATTTAGGTCCTACGCATCCGGCAACGCACGGTGTGTTTCAAAATATTTTAGAGCTGGATGGCGAGCGCATTGTATCGGCCGAACAAACGGTTGGCTACATACATCGCGCTTTTGAAAAGTTATCTGAACGCAGACCTTTATACCAGATTACCACGCTTACCGACCGCATGAATTACTGCAGCAGTCCCATCAACAATATGGGCTGGCACATGACCTGCGAAAAACTTTTGCGCATCCAGCTTCCCAAGCGGGTAGATTATATGCGCATTATTATCATGGAACTGGCGCGCATTACCGATCATCTCATCTGCAATTCTGTTGTAGGCGTAGATGCTGGCGCATTTACCGGTTTTTTATATGTAATGCAATACCGCGAACTGGTGTATGAAATTTATGAAGAAATATGCGGCTCCCGGTTAACCACAAACATTGGTCGTATCGGCGGTTTTGAACGCAACTTTAATAACATTGCGTGGACAAAACTTGAAAAATTTTTACGAGAGTATCCGGCGGTTTTAAATGAGTTTGAAGATTTGCTTGCGCGCAACCGCATTTTTATGGAACGCTTGATTGGCGCGGGTCCCATTGGTGCCGACCGGGCTTTGAATTATGGTTTTACAGGTCCGAATCTTCGTGCGGCGGGTGTAGATTATGATGTGCGTATTCACTCACCTTACAGCAGTTATGATGACTTTACTTTTGCCATTCCGGTTGGTACTACCGGCGACTGTTATGACCGCTTTTTAGTGCGAAACGAAGAGATGAAGCAATCGCTGAGTTTGATTAATCAGGCGTATAAAAAAATACAGGAATTTAAGGGCGCTGAAGCCGACGTGTTTCATGCTGATATTCCTGAATATTATCTTCCTAAAAAAGAAGATGTATATACAAAAATGGAAGCCTTAATATGGCATTTCAAAATTGTAATGGGCGAAACCGAAATACCCGCCGGCGAAGTGTATCATTCTGTGGAAGGCGGCAACGGAGAGCTTGGTTTTTATTTAATTTCGGATGGCGGCAGAACGCCATATCGGCTGCATTTCCGTCGCCCTTGTTTTATTTACTACCAGGCTTATGAAGAACTGGTAAAAGGTGCGATGCTGAGTGATGCGATTATTACAATGAGTTCGCTGAACCTGATTGCGGGCGAAATGGACGGGTGATGGAGAAGAAAAGAAACATAGCAATGGTTGTACAAACAGTTTCTTTTGTAGAAACAGAAGAAGCTGATAATATTTTTTATGCTTCTTTATCACCAGAAAAACGATTGGAAATTCTGATGGATTTGCGAAGAACAATATTTGGAAATCGTAAACGAAAAATACAAAAAATTGTTCATAAAAGATCTATGTATGAAGCGGCGGACAACTGACCTTCAATTAGAACAGGATTTTTTAGATTTTTTGGAATTGTGCAATAAACATGAAGTTGCTTATTTGGTTATTGGAGGTTACGCGGTAAGTGTTCATGGTTATCCGCGCAGTACCAAAGATTTGGATATCTGCATTGAACTGTCTGAAGAGAATGCGAAGAAAATGTTGAAAGTAATTGCCGACTTCGGTTTTGCTTCAGCAGGATTGTGTGAGCAGGATTTTTTGAAAAAAGATTTTATTACGCAACTTGGGCATCCACCGTTACGAATTGATATTTTAAATGATCTTGATCATGTTCTTTTTTCAGAAGCCTGGCTTAATAGAAAGGAAGTATTGTATGAAGGTGTAACAATCAATTTTATTGGCTATAACCAATTGCTTTCTGTAAAAGAAGCTGCCGGACGAAAACAAGATATAGCTGATGTGGAAAAATTAAAAGCTCGAAATAAAAATAAATGACATTCTCAGCAGATAAATTAACCAAAGTTCAGGAAATCATTACCCGCTATCCCGAAGGCAAACAAAAAAGTGCACTGCTTCCCCTGCTTCATTTGGCGCAGGACGAAAACAGCGGATGGCTAAGTGTAGATGCAATGGATTATGTTGCTTCTTTATTAGAAATCGAACCGATTGAAGTGTATGAAGTGGCTACCTTTTACAGCATGTACAACTTAAAGCCGGTTGGCAAATATGTGTTTGAAGTTTGCCAGACAGGACCCTGCATGTTAAGCGGCAGCGATGAAATGATTGAATACATACAACAGAAATTAAACATCAAAACCGGCGAAACAACGGCTGATGGTTTGTTTACATTGAAAACGGTAGAATGTTTGGGAGCCTGCGGTTATGCACCGATGATGCAACTTGGTAAATTTTACAGAGAGCATTTAACAAAAGAAAAAGTAGATGCGATTATAGAAGAATGTGTGAAAAATGCGGCAATAAATAATTAAAATCAATGACAATCATTCCAGAAATAACAAATGTTATTCCTTTAGACGATTACATACTTTTTGTAGAGTTTGCTGACTGGGTAAGCGGCGAAATCCCTTTAAAAAAATGGGTTGGCAAAGGAGTTTTTTCCTATTGGAATGATGAGAGGGCTTTCAAAAATTTTATTATAACAAAAGATAAAAAACTTCAATGGAGTGAAGATATTGATATGGATCCGGACTCTTTTTATTTACAATTGATAAACAAAACATTTGGCGAGTATGCCGGTGATCAGCAGCTTTTACGGCATTTTTATTAAAATGTATTTTGGAGATCATGTGCCGCCGCACTTTCATGCTGATTACGGAGAGTATGCTGCACAAATATCAATTGTAGATTTTGGAATCGTTGCCGGATACTTACCGCCCAAAGCATTGGCATTGTTTGTAGAGTGGGCAAGTATTCATCAGAAACAATTAATAAATAACTGGCAATGTCTAAGTGAAAACGGTACATGCACTTTTAAAAAAACAGAACCACTTAGATAAAAGTACACATCTTAAAGCCGATAACTGACAACTAATATGTCAATAAAATTATTAATAGACAAAGCCCACATCGAAGGCATCCGTTACTACGAACCCTGGCGCAAAAACGGCGGTTATGCGGCCGTAGAAAAGGCGCTTAAAATGACGCCCGAAGCCATAGTGGAAGAAGTAAAAAAAAGCGGTTTGCGCGGTCGTGGCGGCGCCGGTTTTCCAACCGGCTTAAAGTGGAGTTTCATTGCTAAACCGGAAGGTGTTCCGCGCCATCTGGTTTGCAACGCTGATGAAAGCGAGCCAGGCACGTTTAAAGATCGCTACCTGATGGAGTTTCTTCCGCATCTTTTAATAGAAGGTTTAATTATAAGTTCGTTTGCCTTAGGCAGCAATGTTACCTATATATACATCCGCGGCGAGTACGCCTGGATTCCGGATATTTTGGAACAGGCAATTGCTGAAGCAAAGCAGGCTGGTTTTCTCGGCAACAATATTTTAGGTTCTGGCTTCAATTGTGAAATTTATGTACATCGCGGTGCAGGTGCTTACATCTGCGGCGAAGAAACTGCACTAATTGAAAGTTTAGAGGGCAAGCGTGGCAATCCCCGTATCAAGCCGCCGTTCCCCGCTATCAAAGGCGCGTGGGACAGACCAACTGTGGTAAACAATGTTGAAACCTTAGCTGCTGTGGTTCCTGTCATCAATATGGGCAGTGAAGAATATGCAAAAATTGGGGTAGGCAAATCAACCGGCACCAAGCTCATCTCTGCCTGTGGTAACATCAACAAGCCCGGTGTGTATGAAATAGATATGACTATTTCGGTTGAGGAATTTATATACAGCAATGATTATTGTGGTGGCATACCAAACGGCAAACGCTTGAAAGCGTGTATTCCCGGCGGTTCTTCTGTGCCCATTTTACCAGCTAATTTATTATTTAAAACTGCCAAAGGCGAAACGCGCATCATGAATTATGAAAGCCTCAGCGATGGCGGGTTTGCCACTGGCAGCATGCTGGGAAGCGGTGGTTTTATTGTGCTTGACGAAGATCAGTGCATAGTGCGTCATACTTATACATTGGCGCGTTTTTATAGACATGAAAGCTGCGGTCAATGTTCGCCCTGCCGCGAAGGAACGGGTTGGATGGAAAAGATTTTAAAAAATATAGAAAACGGAAAAGGCAAGCTGAGCGATATTGATTTGCTGTGGGATATTCAACGCAAAATTGAAGGCAACACGATATGTCCGCTGGGCGATGCGGCGGCCTGGCCGGTTGCGGCTGCGATCCGTCATTTCAGAGATGAATTTGAATGGCATGTGCTCAATCCGCAAGAGTGTATAACCAGCAATTATGGATTGGCACATTATGCCGATGAACGTGAAGTGATGGCATAAAAATAAGATAAATGATTTCAGAAAAAGATATACAGGAAGTTGCAAATAAAATAGGAAGGGCGATGAATGCAAGTAAAGTTTATTTATTTGGTAGTTATGCAAAAGGCGTTGCCACATCGGCAAGCGATGTGGATTTTTTTATCGTAATGAAAAACAGAGATAAAAAAAAATATCAAATTGCAAATGAACTCCAAGGGCTTGTAGGAAACGCATTGCCTGTGTCGCAAGAATGGATGATAGAATACCAGGATAGGGTAGAGCGCTATTCAAATATTCAGTATTCTTTTATCGGACACATTATTAATACCGGCAAACTTTTGTATGAGTCCTGAAAAATTTGAATTAATAATAGGATGGTGTAATAAAGGTGATGAGGATATCCTTGCAGCAGAAATTATTCTTACAGCCGATTTAGTTTTGTATGATATTGTTGCATTTCATGCACAACAAGGTGCAGAAAAGTATGTAAAAGCATTCATTACTTACACAGAAAAGTTGCCTCCTAAAGTTCACGATTTAAGGGAACTTATCAATATAGCCTCTCATTTTGATTCTTCGTTTGAAGAAATAAGGGAAGCAGAATTGTTAACTAAATATGCGATACGTTCGCGCTATCCGGATAGTCTTGAAATTGATGATAAAAACGAGGCTTTGCAAATTTTGAATACAGCTAAACGGGTAAGAGATTTTGTAAAATCAAAAATGGATACGTAATGCCTGAAGCAATTCCAACACCATTATTTAAAGTTACCATAGATAACATAACCGTAGAAGTTCCTGCCGGTACTTCCATTCTGGAAGCGGCACGTAAAATTGGTGGCGATGTAGCCCCGCCCGCTATGTGCTTTTACAGCAAGCTCAATGGCAGTGGCGGTAAGTGCCGCACCTGTTTGGTTGAAGTAAGCAAAGGCTCTGAAAAAGATCCGCGGCCTATGCCGAAGCTCGTGGCTTCCTGTCGTACTACCGTAATGGATGGTATGGAAGTAAAAAACCTCACCAGTGAAAAAGTAATAGATGCACGAGCCGGCGTGGTTGAGTTTTTATTAATCAATCACCCGCTCGATTGCCCGATATGCGATCAGGCCGGTGAGTGTCATTTGCAGGATCTGAGTTATGAACATGGCAAAGCCGCAACTCGTTATGAATTTCAACGGCGAACGTTTCCAAAACGCAGCTTAGGTCCTTATATCCAGCTTCACATGACGCGCTGTATCCTTTGCTATCGTTGTGTTTTTGCCGCAGACCAGCTTACCAATAAACGATATCATGGAATACTTGACAGAGGCGATCATTCTGAAATTGCAACGTATATCGAAAAGAGTTTAGAGAATGATTTCATCGGAAACGTGATTGATGTTTGCCCCGTTGGCGCACTTACTGACAGAACCTTTCGTTTTAAAAATCGCGTCTGGTTTCTAAAGCCGATGGATGCACATCGCGATTGCCCGAAATGTTCGGGTAAAGTTACTTTATGGAACCGTGGAGATGAAGTGTTTCGTGTTACGGCCCGCAAAGACGAATGGGGCGAAGTGGAAGAATGGATTTGCAATGATTGTCGTTTTGAAAAAAAGAATACAAGCGATTGGATTATCGAAGGTCCGCGTAAAATTGACAGGCATTCTGTTATTTCGCAGGGACATTATGTAGATGCCGTCGAACCACCCGAGTTTTTACCTGAAGTGATGGATGGCAGAGTACCACGAATTATGCTCGATATTCATTCTGTAAGCAAAGTAAATGAGCCGCAAAACGATTTGAGTTTGCTGGAAGGTCCGGCGCATTCGGAAGATTTTATAAACTGAATGAACAAACCGGAAATCATATTGAATATATTGGGCTGCCGCAAACCGCATGTATTATGGTGTGTTTTATATTGTGACGGTTTAATTTATTTATTATGATTAGATCGTAAAGTCTCGTAGCGGAACAAAAACAAAAGTTCATCTTGAGTTAACGTCAAAAGGTATCATAACAACAAATGAAGGAAAGTTGTATAATCTTCTCTTTTAACGACGACACGAATTTGACTAAGATGATTTTGTAACTTATAGTGTGAATGAGGTAACCGAAATGTACAACTTCATAAAACACTTTATTTCAAAAATCGAATCACTAATTATCTCCAATGAATAACATATCAGCCATACTTCTTGCATTTGACTGGTCTTTCTTAATTCAGAAATTAATTCTCATTGTTATCATCGTTTCGGTATCGCTGGTGATAGCCATGTACGAAACTTATTTAGAAAGAAAAATTGCCGCGTGGATGCAAGATAGAATCGGTCCAAACCGTGCCGGTCCGTTTGGTATTTTGCAACCTCTTGCAGATGGAACCAAATTATTTTTTAAAGAAGAAATAATTCCCAACACATCCAATAAAGTGTTGTTTGTATTAGGCCCGGGGCTGGCTATGCTAGCAGCTTTAATGACCTGCGCCGTTATTCCCTGGGGAAACTTTTTGCAAATAGGCGATACGAAAGTACCCTTGCAGATTGCAGATGTAAACATTGGAATTTTGTATGTATTTGGCGTGGTGAGTTTGGGTGTGTATGGTATTATGATTGGAGGCTGGGCAAGCAATAATAAATTCTCTTTGTTAGCCGCTTTACGTGGCGCCTCGCAGGCAATTAGTTACGAACTGGCGATGGGTATTTCTTTAATTGCCTTGCTGTTTCTCACGGGCTCTTTGAGTATGAAAACCATTGTGGAGGAACAGATGAAAAGCGGTGTGTGGAATATCGTATATCAGCCGCTTGGCTTTTTAATTTTTTTGGTGTGCGCATTTGCGGAATGCAACCGCACGCCGTTCGATTTACCGGAGGCGGAAAGTGAACTGAACATGGGTTATCACCAGGAATATTCGAGCATGAAACTCGGCTTCTATTTGTTTGCCGAATATATTAATATGTTCATCAGCAGCGCTGTGATGGCAACATTGTTCTTTGGCGGTTACGACATTCCGTTTTTAGATGAAAGCAAGCTGAACCCCAATCTGGCTGCGGTTTTAGGCCTGGCAGCACTGATGGCTAAGATTGTGTTTTTTATCTTTTTATTTATGTGGGTACGCTGGACGATACCGCGCTTTCGTTACGACCAGTTAATGAACCTGGGCTGGAAAAAATTATTGCCTTTGGCATTGGTGAATATGGTGGTAACAGCAGCGGTTTTGCTGACGTTGAATAAATAAACGTGGTTCAGACGAAGGCTCAATTATGTTGCGAAAGTTGAAGAGTGCGACGCAACGATGTTCAATCGGAGTAACAGACGCCCGTAACACAACACTGTATTTTGTATCATAAATGAATATAAATTTTTCTCTCAATCCGTGCCTGATGTCTGCCTCACAAGTGTTCTGTAAATGGAAAGATAAACTTGGACACATACACACATACAAATACTTTTGTAACGAAAAGCCGAATTCTGCTACGGCGGATGAACGCTAACAGCAATATAACATGCAATTATTAACGAATAGAAGTAAAGCAGTTGACCGCAAACCGATGACGTTTTTAGAGCGCATCTATTTGTGGAATATTGCAAAGGGAATGCTGATAACGCTTAAGCATTTGTTTAAGAAAAAAGCAACAATCAGCTATCCAGAAGAAAAACGCCCATTCAGTGCTGTGTTTCGCGGGTTGCATGTGCTGAACCGCGATGAAGAAGGTCGTGAACGCTGTACAGCGTGCGGTTTGTGCGCGGTAGCCTGCCCGGCAGAAGCCATTACTATGGAAGCGGCAGAACGAGAAATAGGAGAGGAAAATTTGTATCGGGAAGAGAAATATGCGGCGCGTTACGAAATTAATATGCTGCGTTGTATTTTTTGCGGATTGTGTGAAGAAGCCTGCCCGAAAGACGCTATTTATTTAACGGAAACATTTACGCCAAGCGACTTTGCCAGAAAGAAATTTATTTATGGAAAAGAAGATTTATTAATACCAAATCCGGTAACCCAACCAGAAGCCTTTGCCAAAGCCAAAGGAGCAGATGCGCCAACAACGGAGGGTTATACAGCGGTAAAAAGTTAACCTGTTCACCAACACTACCAACTTCGATTCATGAGCATTACTGAAATCATTTTCTGGTTTTTAAGCGGGCTGGCTTTGTTAAGCGCCATTATGGTGCTGGTGAGCAAAAATCCGGTTCACAGTGTATTGTGGCTCATTGTAACGTTTTTCTCAATTTCAGGTCATTATATTTTATTGAATGCACAATTTCTAGCTATTGTAAACATCATTGTGTACGCCGGTGCGGTAATGGTTTTGTTTTTATTTGTAATTATGCTGATGAATTTAGAAGCTGCGATTGAACCAAAACGCAGTGTGTGGATGAAACTTGCGGGTGTAATTAGCGGAGGATTACTGCTGGCCGTATTAATTTCAGTAATTAGAACAGCGACTGATATGAATGGCAAAACCGCAGAACTCAATACGGGCGATATTGGTTTAATTAATAATTTGGGAAAAGCATTATTTACCAGTTATGCAGTGCCTTTTGAAATCAGCAGCGTGTTGTTTTTAAGCGCTATGGTTGGTGCGGTTGTCATCGGAAAAAAGAATTAAAGGAATATGCCAATACAATATTATATCGCGTTATCGGCAGCTTTGTTTTGCATCGGGATTGTGGGTGTGCTTACACGCCGTAACGCTATCATTATTTTTATGTGCATTGAGCTGATGCTGAATGCTGTAAACCTGTTACTGGTGGCGTTTTCTAAGATGCCTCGTGCAGTTACAGAAGGTGCCGTAAATGTATCACAATCCGGCATTGACGGGCAAATTTTTGTCTTCTTTATCATGGTGGTAGCGGCCGCAGAGGTAAGTGTAGGACTGGCTGTTATTGTTATGATGTATCGTAACACGCATTCGGTGGATGTAAATTTTTTGAACCGGTTAAAAAATTAGAGTTGCTCAATCCCTAAAGGTGGCGTAAGGCAATTCAATATATTTTAAAACTTCCCTTTGGGGTTGGGAGCTTTGCATTTATGGCATACTTAATACCACTCTTTCCGTTACTTGGTTTTCTTATCAATGGTTTGCTTCGCAATTCATTGTCTAAATTATTAATTGGTATTATCGGAAGCGGTTCTGTACTAGCTTCTTTTGTTATTAGTCTGGTACTTTTTTTTCAGGTAAAATCAGGCGGCGCACTACCTGTTGAACATTTGTTTACGTTTATTGATACAGGCACTTTTAAAATAGATTTCGCATTTCAGATTGATCAGCTTTCTTCTCTCTTTCTTTTAATTATTACCGGCATCGGCTTTCTCATTCATGTGTACTCCACATCTTATATGCACAACGAAAAGCCGTCGCATTTCGCAAGGTATTTCGCTTATCTCAATCTCTTTATTTTTTCTATGCTGCTGCTTGTGATGGGCGCCAACTATGTTATTATGTTCATTGGCTGGGAAGGTGTTGGCTTATGTTCTTATTTGCTAATCGGCTATTGGTTTACGGTTGATAATTACAATGCCGCAGCCAAAAAAGCATTCATTATGAACCGCATTGGCGATCTCGGTTTCCTGCTCGCCGTATTTTGGATTTTAAACAAACTGGGTACGGTAAATTATGCCGATGTTTTTGCCGGTTACAACAAATTTTCTCAGTTCGACATCACCGCAATAACGCTTTTGTTATTTGTTGGTGCAACCGGCAAAAGTGCACAGATTCCGCTTTACACCTGGCTTCCCGATGCTATGGCAGGGCCTACACCTGTTTCTGCGCTCATTCATGCAGCAACTATGGTAACCGCAGGTATTTACATGATTGCCCGCAGCAATATTTTATATACGCTGGCGCCGGTTACCGAAACGGTAGTTGCCGTAATTGGATTGGCAACAGCTATTGTGGCTGCCACCATCGCACTCAAACAAAATGACATAAAAAAAGTATTGGCTTACTCAACAGTTAGTCAGTTGGGTTATATGTTTCTCGGCTTAGGCGTTGGTGCGTACACCGGAGCGGTTTTTCATGTGATAACACATGCATTCTTCAAAGCCTGTATGTTTCTTGGCGCCGGTTCGGTCATTCATGCCATGAGGGGCGAACAGGACATGCGGAATATGGGTGCTTTAAAAAAATATATGCCTGTTACAAGCATTACATTTTTACTCTCCTGCTTTGCCATATCAGGCGTTCCACCCTTCTCCGGATTCTTTAGTAAAGATGAAATTTTAGCCGCTGTCGAACTGCAAAACCCAGTGCTATACTGGATTGGAGTTGCAGGTGCGCTGATGACTGCTTTTTATATGTTCCGTTTGTATGCCATGACGTTCTTAGGAAAATTTCGGGGCACACAAGAACAGGAACATCACCTGCACGAAAGTCCGCCTGCTATGACAATTCCCTTAATCATTCTGGCTTTCCTCGCAGTAGTTGGCGGTTTCATTGGCATACCCGAAGTGTTTGCAAAAAATGCGCATTGGCTGGAACATTTTTTAGAACCCGTGTTTGCACAATCCAAAGCTTTGCAACCTGAACATCTTGGCGATTCTGCACACGAGTTATTGATGATGGGAATTGTAACCGTATTGGTTATTGCTACCATTGTTTGGGCATGGACGAAATACAGCAAATATGGCACAACCGAACAGGAAAGCGGCTTTGGCAGGGTGCTGGAAAACAAATGGTATGTTGATGAAGCGTATGATGGATTGGTTATTAAACCGGTAAACAGTTTGGCTGTTTTTTTTAAAAATGTGGTTGAAAAATCGGGGATCGATGGCTTGGTCAATGGCACAGGCCGCTTTATTCAATACTCATCACGACAACTGCGTTTGCTGCAAAGCGGACAGGTTGGAAATTATATTTTGTTCATGGTGTTGAGCATTGTGGTGTTGTTTGTCATTTTCTGGAATCAGGCAGTGATAATATCTTTTATTGAGAAAATATTCTGACCTCATCCCAACCCTTCTTCACACGTGGAAAAGGGCAAGAAAGTAAAAAAATATGATTGCACTTTTATTAATCATGATTCCGTTGCTGGCAGGCGCCGGTTCTTTATTTATAAAGAATGAAGCCACCGCAAAAGGCATAACCTTGTTTGCATCATTGGCTACGCTGGCAATTGCTTTGGCCGGCATTTATTCAACAAATGTTAACAGCCTGCATTGGGATAGCGCCTGGCTTTCCGAAATGGGCAGCCGCTTTTCGTTATCGCTCGATGGCATGAGTAAAATGCTTTGTTTATTAAATGCTATTGCCCTGACTTTGGTTATCATCTCAACTTATAAAAATCATTATCATAATGCAGGCAGTTTTTATGGACTGTTGCTTCTGAT
>CBDATZ010000035.1:0-9911 GCA_965199845.1 Ilyomonas sp. | reverse complement strand
TATATTTATTCGTGATGAAGATGGCAAAGCCGTTACAGGTACGCAACGAGCAAAATCTTATGCAAACAAATCTGAATTTATTCAAAAATTTATTGATGTTCGTTTGTTTGGTTGTAGATTCCGCTTGATGAAACCACTGATTTCGTGCAGAAGTAACCAGTATAATAATTGATTGTCAACGTTTATATTGATTAACACCTTGCGGAATCTGTGATCAAGGGTTGCAAAATCATCCAAGGATAGAACAGAACTCTTTTGCTGAGGAAAAGAAAGAGAGCTATCCATCTTTTGAAGCAGTTCTTTGACTGTGCATTTGTGATACAAAAGGCAGAAGTCAACGAGGTTCCCGCCCGTTCCGGAGCTATGGTCGAACCAGCAGTTTAACTGCCTGTTTACTTTGAAGGATGGCATGTGTTCTTCGTGCAGCGGAGACAAATACCAGTAGTCGTTTCCCCTGATTCTTTGTGGTGCGAGTCCTACGCTTTTCAGGTAGTCAACCATGTCCATTTCCTTTACCTCTTGCAGAGATAACTTATGCTCATGCATGTGCGGATAATTGAAGTGAAAGATTCTATTGTTGATGCCGGTAATTACAGAATGGTAAACAGAGCTACTGGTAGTGTGATCATCATAGTTCTGTTTACTTCGTTCTACTCTCCTGATGTAAGACATCTCCGGAAGAGTTACAACCGGTTGTTCACCTTGCCCTTTTGCAGAATCTTTTGGATGTCTTCACTGTCGTAGAAATGGACACCACCTATTTTGGTGTAAGGGATAACACCAGCGTAGCTTTCAGCGTGCTGCAGGGTGCCGGGCGATATCTTTAAGTACCGCTGCACTTCGTGGGACTTGAGCCACTTCTTCGGCTGGTTGGTATTGGGCTTGATAAGGGCTTCCAACTCTTTAAACAGTTGTTCCTTGAACTGATGCAAGTCTTCCAAGGTAATTAACTGGTGCGCATAAATCTTTTGCGGATACTCCGGCTGGTACTGCCTGTCTTTTTGTTTGTTGCTGAATGCTGTTCCCATAACTCACTGTTTTCTTTCTTCACACTTTACTCTTAGTTAATTCCGTTTGCTATCATAACTATTGGTTATCTTAAAAAAAGGATGGCAAACGGTGTTATCAGGCATGAAATAACAGCTTTCTTTTAAAACTATCCCATTCAAAATTTGATCAGGTTGTTAACATTTATCATTCTTGAAAAGAAGAGAAAACAAGAGTAAAAATGAGTAAAGAAAAAACCGATTAAAGAAACGCTAAAATTGTATCGTAAAATATAAGTCACTAAAAACTAAGCTGAGTAAATTTCACACAGGTAACTATTTAAACAATAACAATTATTAATTTAATAAACAAATAGACAATGGTACAATACTTCTTGGTGCTGACTTAAGCTTTAAAAACAATATGGAAACTGTCATCCTATATTTTCGATATGAAGACGCTTCTTTTCATGTTGAAAAAAGACTTCATTCCGTAGAGTTTAATATTGTAAGAGTCAATTTTTTGGATGATGACATATCTATTATTAAAGAGTTCAAAGATCATTGAGAAACAATCTTCAGATACCAATAGCAAATGCTTGTTATCTGTTGGTTCAAGTGGATGATGCTGTCAAAGTCAGGTCGCTATTACAACATGCTGTTAAAAAATGCCGCCTATGGAAATAGGTGGCAGAATGTAAAATTTCGACACATAAAGTATCAAAACAAATATACAGTAATTTTTATACAAACGTTAATTGAACAACTCAAAGACTTTGTCGGCGTATAAGTGCAGGTTCGGTAGGCTTGATCACCTTATTCCATTAATTATTGAGCAGTAAAATGATTAATTCATAAAGGCTATTGTGTCAAGCGGCAGCGGTATAGGATGAATTCGTATTGAATTTCAAACCAGCATGAAATTGTAAACAGGTAGTTAGCCTACATGACCGTAGCAAAATTGACAAGGCTTATGACTGCACTAGATTCTTTCTGCAATACAAACAGATAATGCAGGAATGGGCAGATTATATTGATGAGATTGCTTAATTTTTGTAGAGTACAATCTTCGATTTAATACCAATCACAATCAATAACTTAAAACTTGATGATGACCTGTGAAATCATAGTAAACAATGGAAAAGAACTCATGACCATATCGTGGTGCAGTTTTGCCAAGTCAGATTTTGCTCCCGATTCAGAAAAGTGCTCAAGCTTATAATGATTGATTGCATCTATGTATTTTGTAGTGTTGGACAGGTAAGTTGTTTTTAAAAGCTCATACTCGTCATTTAGTGTCATGATAAAAGGTATAATAAGATAAAAGGTATAATAAGTGGAATAAAGCATCAGTCTTATAAGTCAGTTCTTTGATTATTCGGATTAATGTAAAATGATCTTTAACTAGAATTTAAATAATTTATCTGGCATCGATATAAGATACGATTCTATCCCGTAACTGGTTTAGATCGAATGGTTTTTCGATGAAGTCATTAGCTAAGCACTCTTTATAATTTAGCTTCATCATAGGGTTGGCAGAACACAAAATTACCGGGCAATCCAATTGCGAATCCTGTTTCAAGCGTTTGCAAATCTCCCTGCCGTCTTCGCCATGTAAATTAACATCAAGCAGTATGATATGGGGGATTGTCGCGTCAATAGCTTCAAACAATGGTTTAGAGCGATTGAAGCATTCCACATCGAAACCTTCTGATCGAAGCCAATACTGCAAAACGAATAATATATCCTCATCATCATCAACAACAAATAATTTCAGCATATCCCAAATTTGCACTTATCTACGTGGAATCGTGCCATAATCTTTACAAGACAGGCATATATCTTTTTTACAGTAAAGCGTTTTTGACTGTTTGGTATACTTCCCTCAGATCGAAGGGTTTAGGAATAATGCCATCTGCCAGGCATTCATTCAATTGTGCCTTAGGTATGTCAACGGTTGAAAGCAGAAAAATTTTGTTGGGAAAAGCATGTCGCACCTTTAGCTCCCGGCATAAGGTTGTATCACCCATAATTGTCTTAGCATGATGATCAAGGAGGATAGCATCCGGCACCGTTTCTTCCAAAGCTTCAATCAGGGCTTCCGTCTTTGAAAAGCTATAGATAAAGTAGTCCTTCATCCTGAACCAGCTTTCGAGTACAAAACTTATATCCGGGTCTCTTTCAAGCAAGAAGAGTATTGGCATCCGATAACGTGCAAATGGTGATTAATGCTGCTAAAACTAATGCAAAAAATTTATTAAAATGACACTAAACGTATTTGCTATTTATTTTTATTAAAACGCATCTTGTCACTACTCTTTGTGTCTGTTATATATGCGGAAGTGAAAAGAAGATATGAATACGGGTTGAAACCATAGCATGTTTAACCACCTTATTCCGCTAATCTTTGGGCAGTAAAATGATTCATTACAAGCTGCTTTGTTATCAAACCGGGTTAAATTTGATAATCTTAAGATACGGAATTTCTAATAATAGCTAAAAAGCATGTATTGTTCAGGATGAACAAAGTCGGCTCACCTACCACATTCAACAACCAGAGTTTTTTTAGAAGATGAACTCTTTATATTTTCATTAATAATTTAACTGATGTCGATTTTCTTCTCATTATTTTTCATATACTTGCTTCAATATAATTCAAAAGAATCTTGTGGAGCAGAATCATATTTATAGTAGCCAGGAATTCCAGTATTTCTTCAAATCATCAAGCCGTTCGTTAGTTCTTAAAGCCAATCCACCTGACTTTACGATTGTAGCGGTAAGTGATGACTACCTAAATATAACACATAAACAACGCGCCGACGTCTTAGGTAACAATCTCTTTGAAGTATACCCCGGCAGCCAGGCTGATCCGGCTGAAAAGAACAGCGTGTACAGCAGTTTCATGCGGGCAATCCATACCAAAGAAACAGATGTGCTGCCAACCTTTAAGTATGAAATACTTGTTGGAAATACAGGAAAGTTGAAAACAGAATACTGGTCGAATGTGAATGAACCTTTGCTCGACGATCAAGGGGGGGTTGCATTCATCATCAATACTACAACTAACATCACCAATCAAATAGAAGGTGAACTGGCTATTACAGAAGCTCTTGAAAAGTCCCAGGCTTTGCGAAGAGAACAATCTTTAAATGAAGAACTTCAGCAAACACAGCAACATTTACAATCAGTACTTGAAGAATTGGAAGAACGTGTTGCTAAACGCACCAAAGCGTTTCAGCAGAGTGAAGCCCGTTTCAGGCTGATTATAGAACAAGCCCCAATCGCTATTGCTATTTTCAGGGGACCGCAATTTGTAATTGAAGTATTCAATGATAAGGTTCTTGAATACTGGGGACGCTCGGCAGAGCAGGTAAAAAATGTCCCCCTGTTTTCCGCTTTACCCGAAGCCAGCGGGCAAGGCTTTGAAGAACTGTTAACCAATGTTCTTACAACAGGCGAGCGCTTTGTTGCCAGCGAATTGCCGGTTACACTTAGCCGAAATGGTGTTCTTGCTACAACCTGGATTAACTTTATTTATGATCCGCTCCGGGATGAAAACGGTGACATTACCGGTATTATGGTTGTGTGTAATGAAATAACAGAACAGGTAAATGCCAGAAAGCAACTGGAAACAATCATCGAAGAAAAAACAGAACTGGAAAGTAATCTTCGAGAGAATCAAAAGAGGTTACAAGGCATACTGGATACCATGGCAGAAGGGGTAGGTATTATAGATACTACCGGTAAATTAGTATATGCCAACTCAATGGCACAACGGATATTGGGACTGACGGAAAGTGAAGTCAAAGAGCGTACCTACAATGATTCCAAATGGCAAAACCTGAGAGTTGATGGTTCGCCACTACCTCAAAGTGAGCATCCGATGACTATTACGATGTCAACGGGAATGGCTATTTACGACTGTGAGATCGGCATTAAGCCACCTGATCGCGAAGTGTTTTATATCTCAATTAATGCTGCACCCATACTGGATCATGAAGGAAAGCTAACGGGTGGTATCGGAACATTCATGGATGTAACCAACCGTCGAAAACTATTAGAACAAAAGGATGAATTCATCAGCGTTGCCAGCCACGAACTGAAGACACCGCTGACGGCTTTAAAAGCCTCCACTCAGCTACTCAATAGTTTAAAAGATGACCTTTCTTCACCGTTTATACCGCGTTTGATTACGCAGGCAAGTGGCAGCGTAAACAAGCTGAATGCGCTTGTGAATGATTTACTGGATGTAAACAGAATACAACGCGGACAATTACTACTCAGGAAAACGCAATTCAGCATTGCAGATATGATAAATGACTGTTGTCAGCATGTAAGAGCTGCAGGCACGCATGACATTATCTTACAAGGCGATAAGAGTCAAATTGTATGTGCGGATGAGCAGCGCATTAACCAGGTAATGATCAACTTTGTGAACAATGCTGTCAAGTATGCGCCAAATTCAAAACAAATCTCTGTGCTGGTAGAAACTATCGAAGATACAGCCAAGGTATCAGTTACGGATTTTGGTCCCGGCATCCCAAAAGAGAAAGTACCTCTCTTGTTTGACCGGTATTACAGAGCTGATTATAACGTAGGTCAGGGAGGCGGACTGGGATTAGGATTATATATAAGTTCCGAAATCATAGAAAGCCATGGTGGAAAAATCGGAGTTGAGAGTGAAGAAAACAAAGGCAGCACATTCTGGTTTACTCTTCCTCTTTTAGAAGAGTGTGAATCGAATGATCGCAATAATACCTAAACAATATTCCCTTTAGAGAAAAAGCGATTAAACAGATCAAGCTATTTTGTACAAAGCGGACTACACAAGCGATGGTTTCAGCAATTGCCGGCTTATCCAAAACTGGAATGCAGTTTGTTTCTATGATGATTATTACATATTTCACCTCTCTTCTGACAAACTTGCTAAAAGATGCAAATTAAAGTCGACAGGATTTAATCCCGACTTTATGATTGACGAAACAATACCATTTCCTTTAGATTTTCCGTTGTATGAATTACCAAATTTGCCAGACGAAGTTCTGTTTGCTTTTCATGTCGAGCTTCGTAAGTTCATTTATCTCAATGTTGCTTTCGAAAAAGTCTGGCAGATACCGCGTGCCAGCATTATGTCAGATTTATCAATACTTATTAATACCGTGCATGAGGATGACAGGACGCATGTGAGAGATGCTTTTACAGCCATGCAAAAAGACAAGCAAAAGCAAACGGTTGAGTTCCGTATACAATCACCCGGCGAAGAGCAAAAGTGGATTAAACTAAATGGGTATGTATTGAAAAAAGGCAATACGGAAGTTGTCGTCGGTATTGCTACTGACTTTAGCGCAGAAAGAAATTACAGCGAGACGCTTCATAAGTTCAATAACAAAAAGAATTCTATTCTGCAAATCCTTTCTCATGACCTGCTCGGTCCTTTGGGTAATATCGAGGTATCAACACACCTATTGTCAGAAAACAGTATGGTGAATGCGGATGAATCGGTAATGAAAATAGTAAATCTCATCAGCAAAAGCAGCCAGCGAAGCATTACCATGATACGCGACCTGATTACTGCTGAGTTTTTGCAAACGGCTGAAAGTGCTTTTGTAAAACAGCGTGTTGATCTGGGTTGAAAAATTTACTGTAATGATTGACCAGTTCCAGCAATCGCCACGGTCAATACCACAACGCTTTGTTTTTACAACATCCTGCGACAGTTTGTTTATCAGTATTGACGAAGCTAAGTTTATGCAGGCTATTAATAACCTGTTATCCAATGCGCTGAAGTTTACATCTGATGACGGTAGTATTGAGATTCGCATTACAGAACCTGACGACAAAAATGTTTTGATTACTATTCAGGATAATGGTATAGGCATTCCCGCAGACATGCAGCCTTTTCTGTTTGACAAGTTTAGAAAGGCAAGAAGAGTAGGCATTCACGGCGAACCGACGAATGGTTTGGGTATGTCACTTATTAAAACCATTGTTGAATGGCATAACGGGCGAATCTGGTTTGAAAGCACCGAAGGAAAAGGCAGTACATTCTATGTGGAAATTCCGAAAGACAAGTAAGGGAATAGCAAGCTTACAACGCAACGCCTGGATTTATTTTTGATGCTTTTCAAGCAAACAGACAGAGTAAGATGAACAAGATTTTGGTAGCAGATGATGATAAGGATATTTTGGACATCGTCAGTTTAATTTTAAAAATGCAGGGCTTTGAAGTGATTAGTTTACTTGATTGCCGACAGGTGATAAAAACAGCAGAGGAAGTGAAGCCTGACTTGATTCTGCTCGACATTAATCTGGGGTTTTGTGATGGCAGGAAATTATGTTTAGAATTGAAAAATGTGCACCTCTTTGGAAACCACATTTTATTATTTTCCGCTAACCCGGAACTTGCAACTTCTCTCAATCATTATAAAGCTGATGGATTTATTCGAAAGCCTTTCGATGTAAAAGGCTTTGTCAATACAATCCGTGCCTACATGCCTGTTTCGTAGCCCATTAAAGTATTAGTTAAAAACGTGTCACAGCAAAAATTGAAAGGTTTGTAGTTTGTACACATAACAGTTGATTGTAAGTGCTAATGATTTTAATAAATCGTAGCTAATAAAGAACCAACGGAATTTTTTGCTAAAACATGCCGGAACAACTTGCTGAAGACATACTTGGATTAATGCTATTGTGTAAGCAGGATAAGGTTTTTTGCTTAATGCATAAATTTCATTGTTAGGCATTAACATAATTGAAAATTCCGGTGAATGTGTCCCCTAATGCTACCGCAGCCTCGTTCTTTACTGGTGTTTCTTCTAATGTTTTTGACGTATCTTTATTTTCATCGGTAAGTTGGTCAACAATACTTTTTGCTAAAATACTTACGTCTTTCTTGTTGTTTGCTTTCTTCTTTGCCATACACCAAAAAATATTTACTTAGATGCTCAAGCAGAAATTTAAGAAATTTCAAACTATACCACTACCTCGCTTTCAATTAAGTTCTGTTTACTGCTTATATTTGGTGGTTAGTTACTCTTTTTTTCTTTTAGTAATTAATTTTTTTTATATTGCAGGTACAAAAAACTTTTTCATACTACTAATCTGTCATTCTCCTTCACAAACAAAATGATTCCCTATGTTGTATCAAAATCTATCTACCCCGGTTTTATTATTCATAAAATATAAAAGAGTAGGCAGGCAACTGTACCAGCTATCAACAAGCCTGTTGCTGATAAAAGTAACTGTTGTCGCTGCTATGGCATTATTTCTTATAACGCCGGTACAGGCTCAACAATGCAAAACGTTTCACAAAGCAAATGCTGCCAATCCGCTGAAATCAATTATTCCTTCCCCTTACTATAGCGGTGCTAACTTTGTAGATATAGATGGCGATGGCGACCTGGATTGTTATATTGATGGTGAAGGCAAGCCTGCTTTTTTTAAAAATGAAGGGACGAAAGCGATACCGAATTATAAAAGAGATGACGAGGCTGACGGTATAACCGAATATGTGTTTGATGTAGCCGAACCCAGCTTTGCCGACCTGGATGGTGATGGAGACTATGACTGCTTTTTCTTTGCAGAAAGATTTGACTCATTCGTCGCGGTAGCTTATGTATTGTATTACGAAAATATTGGTAACAGCAAATCTCCGCAGTTCGTCAGCCGAGATTATGGCAACCCGCTGGATTTTGTAGAAAGCAGAAACGACATTCTTTCGTACGTAATTGCAGATATAGACGGTGATGGTAAATCAGATGTTGTTTTTGCCGACGGCGATTATGAATATACCTATATAAATAATGGTCCTGCTGCCACACCACAATTTACGCAAATACAAAAGAGAACAAGTACCGAATACATTAACCGAATCTATTATGATTGGAATAAAGATGGTTTAATTGATTATTTTGATAGAAGAGGCGCAAGCTATTATCGCAATACAGGACCTGCACTGCGCGACTTCCATTATGTGCTTGATACGTCCAACGGTCCTGATTTTGGCACTGCTACTTCCCGGTTGGATGCACTGGTTGATATAAACAACGATGGCGTTCCGGAGGCATTTACCTATAACCCGGATTTATATACTCTTACACCTGTGCCGGTTATCCGGCCTGCAGCCGCTGTGGGAGGCATTACAATACTCCATGCATCACCCAACGATAAAAACTATACTTACCGGTGGCAACGAAATGGCAAAAGTGTTGCTTACGGAATCACAGCTAATTTACCTGCATTGATAGCAGGCTACTATACAGTAACAATTACCGACAGTTGCGGCACCGGAGTTTCGTTGCCTTATGCTTTCCATACGGGTGCAGCTTCTTTCAAGGATGCTGATGCAGAAGTGGAACCTATTACTTCTCTGAAGAATGCCAATACGTTATCGGTAAAGGCTTATCCGAATCCTTTTACAGATGAGTTTATACTGGATGTAAGTAAATCGTATAGAGAAGGTATTACTGTAAAAATCAGCGATATACAGGGTAGATTGATAAGTACTGTAACTGCTACAAACAGTATGTTGCATTTAGGAGGCAACCTGCAGAAAGGCATTTATATCGTACAGGTGTTTCGGGGTAACAATGTCATCTTTAACCAAACAATCATAAAGCAATAATTGGTTGAAGTACAAGGTAGTGTTTTTACAAGTATGATGAGCGATTATTTCTATTGTTTCGGCTGGCTTCTGTGCCAGCGCCTGCTTTAAAGCAACCGTTGCCGAGCTTACTTTCATATCATCACTCACATGGAAGCCAACGATCTTCCTGCTGTACGCATCAGTGATTAGAAACAGGTAGGCAAACCGTTCTTTAAGTGGTATGTAAGTAATATCACTCACCCAAAGTTCATGTGCCTTCAGCGGACTAAAACCCTTTACCAGGTTAGGATACGGGTGGTAGCGATGTTTACTCAAGGTAG
>CBDATZ010000034.1:0-22091 GCA_965199845.1 Ilyomonas sp. | reverse complement strand
TGTTATTAAAAATAATGATTCTAACCTTGTTTTAACCTAATATCCTGGATTTTGCTCCAAATTAGGGTTAACTGCAAGTTGTTGGTTAGGTATTGTAAACAGAAGGTATTTAGGATCTGAAACATCTGATTTTAACTGAAAAGCTTCCAAGAACTTTCCAAATCTTATCAAATCTTGTCTTCTAAAATTTTCATAATATAACTCACGTCCGCGCTCATCAAGAAGATTATCTAAAGTAAGTGTAGCAAGAGCAGCAATGCCTCTCTTTTCACGAATTGCATTTACCAAGCTCAAAGCAACATTAGGATCTCCATTACTTCTTAACAGAGCTTCTGCTTTCATCATCATAACATCAGGTAACCGATAATAAACAAAGTCGTTATCACAATTACCATTTGCATCATTTGCATAATCGATAGGGTATTTAACTGCGCGAATTCCAGTTACTTCCAGATTGGTTCCTGTTTCAATTAGGTTTACTTCTGGAGTGAATGCTAAAGGAAGGTTAGCATCACTATACGTTAAACGTGTATTGGTAGGCAAATCATATTGCTGACCTATAAGGAAACCAACATTAACATGGTTTCCCGGATTGCTAACACCAGGGTAAGCTTCGCCTCTTCGCTGATCGACTGAATCAAACTTTCTATAAAAATCAGATAATGTTGTGAACCCATTCCAACCACTTGGATTTTGGTTATAATGCATGGCCATATGCCACCTTGAATTTATACCACCAGCGTCTGAACCACCTAAATTTAAGGCCGTAAAAATATTTTCAGGTGCTATGGTTGCGTCTGAATTGTTTGGTGAGAAATTGTCATAGTAATTATTTGCCAATGAAAACTTATTACTGTTGATGATTTCATCTGCTAAAGAAATCACTTGTTGCATATCAGCAGCATCAAAAGTAGGTGCTGCTCTATTTGCAATAACTCCACGATTCAAATAACATTTCATCAACAACACCTTAGCAGCATATTTATTAGAAACAGAAGCGGGGCCTTCTGTCAAATCTGCCATAATAGCTTGTATTTCACTTATGATATAATCCAATGCCTCAGTACCTACCATTACCCTTGCTGCTTGCAACACACTTTCACCAGGGTCTCTATATGGAACTTGATTCCAAGAATCAAGCATATTAAACATTGTGAAGGCCCTTAAGAACCTAGCTTCAGCGCCTTGCTGTGCAGATGGATTATACTGTAATAAATCCGTTGTCGCGAATATAGTACCACCCATATTGTTGAAAGCGTCTCTAATATGAATATTATCAGCATCCCATCTATGAGCATGAAAAACGCGCCAAACGCCGTTGTCATCCCAGTCGGGTCCTCTGGTCGGTCCAACCATTTCATCTGTGCTCATTTCACATAGAGCAAAATATTGATCCTGGCTTTGATAAGTACCTCTCATAGAATTATAAGCACCTTTCAACAATGCTGTTACATTCGCACTGCCACCACTTGAAACTTGATCTCCAGATAAATCACCTTGAAATTTTTCATCCAATTTTGTACAACTTGCAATAAAGACGCAAGTGCATATAATCATATATTTAAACAATCGCATTTTATAAAATTTATTATAGTGAAAAGTTTACTCCTAATGTAACGATACGTGGTGTAGGATAAGGAGTGTACTCAATACCTAAAGAAGGTACGGAATTATTACTTTTATCAACATTCACCTCCGGGTCAAACCCAGAAAATTTAGTTATAACAAACAAATTTTGACCTGTCACAAAAACATAAGCTCCTTTTATAATTTTTGCCACATCACCAATCGAGTAAGATAAAGTTGCATTAGCAAGCTTCATGTAGTCGCCTTTCTCAATGAAGCGAGAAGAAGAAGTAACTGGATTAGAAAAGGCCTCTTTTACAGGAGATTTGTATACCGAAACAGCTATATTCCTACCCCTGTTTATATTACCGACATTAACTACATTATTCAAGGTATTATTATAGATACTTTGTCCAAAAGCTCCATTCATATTTACTACCAAAGCAACTTTTTTGTAAGACAATGTAGTACTAACACCTAAAATATTTTTGGGATTTGGATTTCCTAAATAATAGAATGTGTTACCATTGTCAGTATATATAGCTTGTCCCGTAGTTTTGTCTAAACCTTCAAACCGTCTTGTATAAAAGGCATTAATAGGTAAGCCGTTGCGTATTACTTCAACCAAAGTACCAGAAACCCCTTGACCATTCAATTGTCCGGTTTGTATTGAAGCAGCTAATCCTTCAACACTATTTTTAATGAAGCTTGTATTTATTCCTAAATTCCATGTAAAAGCTGTACCCTGGATAATATTTCCATTGAGAGAAATTTCTACACCTTTGTTATGTATCTCGCCGTCCAAATTTATCCATCTAATGACGGTTCCTGGAGGAGCCGGTTGAATAGGGAAACTTGGATATAAAAGATCTGTAGTGGTTTTAGTAAAATAATCCACGGAGCCAGTTATACGACTTTTAAATAGGCCGAAATCAATGCCGACATTTAACTGTTTATCCGACTGCCATTTTAAATCCGGGTTTGGATTATTAGAGAGACCTAATCCACCATTATTAGAAAAAGAATATCTGGTTTGTGACGATCCTGACGGGAATTCTTGGTTACCGGTGATGCCATACCCTACTCTAACTTTAAGCTGATTAATTGCATTTACTTTAAAGAAACTTTCTTTACTAAGATCCCAAGCAGCTGCAAAAGAAGGGAAATAACCATAACGATTATTTTCACCAAATTTTGAAGAGCCATCTGATCGGAAAGTGGCAGTAATCAAATAACGATCAAGAATATTGACAGATGCTCTTCCAAAGACAGATTGAATTTCATAAGTTGGATCAACGAATGAACTGATAGTTCGGCTGCCACTGTTGGAATATTGCAAATAATTGCTATAATCTAATCCAAAAGCACCAAACCCACCATTAGCCGGGCCTTGTGCATTTAGAGAAGCCCCCTTATTGCCATATTTTAAGTATTCATATCCTACAACTGCATTTAGATAAACGTTTTCAGAAACGTTTTTATTAAAGTTTAATGTGTGAGTAATTTGCTGTTGTATTAATTCATTATTTGCATATGCTGCATAGCCTAAACCAGTAGGTACTTGTGTAGTAGCACCAAAAGGTGGCAAATTGATGAAGCCATCAATTGAATTTCTTCTTATACCACTGCTATAGTTAATACTATAAAGCATACGATATTCTAAGCCATCGATTATTTTAAAATACGGAGAAATGCTTCCCAGTATGTTTGTAACCTTTGAATTATCATGATATGCCTCAGATAACGCCAAAGGATTAATAATCGTGCTTGCACGATTTATTGTTAAAGAATCACCTACTTTTAGAGGTGCCGTCGGATTCCATGATAAAGCCAAACCGATCAGGCTTCCATTTGCACCGGCGTCATTAGAAATCGGTGCAATATTTTCAGTATATTGACTTGATATTATGTTGAAATCAAGACCAAGTTTCTTGCTTGGCAGAAATTTAAAATTTGCACTGAGTCCTACTGAGTACTTTTTAAAATCTGTTTTCCGTACAATACCCTGTTGATCAAGTAAGCCAGTGGACAATCTATATCTTCCATTTTCATTCCCCCCGCTGACAGCTAAATTGTAAGACTGGGTAATTCCTGTACGCAATATTGCGCCTAGTGCGTCCACGTTTTCACCTTTGTCATTGCTTTCAGGCACACCATAATACTTTAACGCTTCTCTGTATTGACTTGCATCTAATACATCTAGTTTCTTCATTATAGAGCTTACACCTACAGATGCTCCTAAGTCAAGTTTTGGCAAACCACTTTGTCCTCTTTTTGTAGTTATTAAAATAACACCATATGCTGCGCGAGAACCATATATTGCAGTTGCAGAAGCATCTTTTAATACCTCCATAGACGCTATATCATTGGGATTGATAAAGTTCAACGGATTCCCTCCAGGTGAAACACCTAAACCATTAGCGCCATTATTAACACCGGGACGAGCAGATCTGCCATCTAAAGGAATACCATCTACAACATACAATGGTTGACCAGTTCCGGTAACAGCTGAATTACCTCTAATTTTAACAGTAGCCGCTGCACCCGGTTGCCCCGAATTGGCAATTACTAAAACACCGGCGACCTTTCCCTGTATTAATTGGTCAGGTGCAGTGTAAGTACCTTTATTAAAGTCTTTCGCTGCTACGGAGGCTATAGATCCTGTTAAGTCTCTTTTTCTGGCTGTTCCATACCCAATTACAACCACCTCATTTAAGGCTGATTGTGTTTCTGGCACCAAAGAAACCGTTACAGAAGTCTGGCTCGTCACATTCACATCCTGCGACGTGTAACCTACATAACTGACGGTGAGAGTAGTTGCAGTAGCCGGAACATTTAAAGTAAAATTTCCGGTCGTGTTTGTGGAAGTCCCAGTGGTAGTTCCTTTTACAAGCACCGAAGCGCCTGATACCGGGGCATTTTTTTCATCAGTAATTACTCCGGTGATGGTTTTACTTTGCGCCCAGGCATTCGTTTGTAACAAAAGCAGCAGTAACAGGCAGAAGAGCAGAGCTCTTGCGAATCGTTTTACATTCATAATTAAACAAGCAGATTTTAAAAAGTAAAAATAGCAGCTTTGTGTATTGAGGACACAAATCGTTAAAAGTTTTTTTTTACACTTATTTATGACAACAGCTTATTGGTTTCTGTTGCACCTACCTAAGAAATTTTTGCAATTACCTAATTTACCTTCCAATTTATGAGTTGAAGATGCGATGATTCTATAACACCATCTATTCTATGTTCAATATTTATCAATCCTACTCCTTTCGCATAATAATAATAGTATGAATCGTCACCCGTACTCCAACTTCCCAGTTCTGATTTGATATAAGGTATAAATTCAACGATAATAACATCTTTAAATCCAAATCCGCTAACTACTTTGCTCGCCATATTCGATACATAGAAAAAGCTACTTTCAAAGTAAATTCTTTGACCGAAACTTGCTGTCCCGTCAAATTGCTGCGATCTCCAGAAATCACCTGTTGTGGCAAATTCTTTTAAAAACGGTGTTAATCCATATACAGGCGGGTCATAAGTAATTAAGGAAGAATATTTTTCAACTTTTCCGTATTCGTTATAATCAACACCATTATACATAAAGAGATAATCCTGCGAAGAATGTTTAGATTGCTCACTGACTCTTATAAAATTTTTTGTATCAATAATTGTATCGCCATTTACATAACGCCTGATCGTATCTTTTGAAACAGTATCAATATATACCCAGTAACTGCCTGCCGTCAAAGGAAAATGCAGATTACCATTTCCCTGCACTGCCGAGATTACAGCTACCGAAAAGCTGCATGTGGTCATCTTTGCGTTCAGCTCAAAAATATCATCGCCTGTATTCTTTGGTACTCCTGATCCGTTTAAAGTAACAGGCTGCACACCTGTAGCCATAAAAATGCCGCTGCCGGAAAAACTGTAGCCGTTAACCGTATCACTGAATATAGAATATCTGCCAGGCGTTTGTACATCTACATTTACACTAATATAGTTTGAAGTGTCTAAAGAAGCAGATGTCAGATAAGCACCGTATACCGAATCATCCATACACTCGCCAAGCGAGCCCTGCAGAGTGTAATTGGCTTTGGGAACGGTATCTGATAACACGTTTATAGCAACTTCGCAGGAACTATTGTTGTAATAAAAGTTAATGAAATTGATACCAGCGATTTTAGGTGTGCCAATGCATAAAAGTTTTACCGGGATAATGCCTTTACTATTAAAATTTCCCAACGCACTGAATGAATAGCCATTGATACTATCGCTTGTAATGGAATAGGTGCCTATTGAAGTTACATTTACGCTTACAGTTACAAAGTTTGTATCCGCCGTTGCTTGGTTTGTAATAAAAGTGCCGTTAACCGTTATTGTCGAGCAATTACCGAGAGAGTCTTTAAGCAGTCGACCTTCGGAAGCAAAATTCCAATGGATGCCTTTCTGGCATGCAATGCCAAACAGTAAACAGATAACTAGTACTTTTTTCATACTTATGTGCCTTTATCATCATAATTACTACGGTTGTTAGATAAATTATGCTGAGATACATTTATTATCTTCTTATGACTTCTCCACCCGTATTCCCACATTTAAAACATCTGGCAACGGGTCTTCCCGCATAATTTGCCGGATAATGAATTTATAATTTCCTTTTTTAAAGCGTAGCGGGTTAGAATTAATCAAAATGCGGTGCTCAATAATATCATCAATATTATTGCCCAGCCATTGCCGGTTATCGCCCAGTTTTAGGTCTGCCTTTATCGTTTGTGCTGTATCGCCGGGTGGAATGGTGGTAACGTTTATCCAAAGGTTATTATAATGGTAAGCATCAGTATGGCGCAGAACAATGAAAACATTATATCTGGAAATCGTATCGGAAATATTGAATTCGAAAGTTGGCTTTTCAACGGAACTCCAGCTATGTTTTGTAAAGGATGCTGTTTTTTCATACACATCAATTTCCTTGCACGATACAAGAAACAGAAAAAACAGGAACGGCAGATAACGTTTCAACGCAGATTTTTTTACAAATGTAAAGAAGCGACTACAATACGTTTAATATCTGCTCTTTGGCTTTTTCAAGTTCGTCCTTCATCATCACCACGCATTTCTGCACTTCGGCATGATAGGCTTTGGAGCCGGTGGTATTAATTTCACGACCTATCTCCTGAAGAATGAAAGATAGCTTTTTCCCTTTACCGGATTCTTTTTCTTTCAATATCTGCCGGAAATAATCGCAATGGTTTTTTAGCCGGATTTGTTCCTCGCTGATGTCTATTTTTTCAATGTAATAAATCAGTTCCTGCTCCATGCGGTTCGGGTCATATTTGTCTTTTCCAACATTCTCTTCCAATATTTTCACCAATCCTTCACGGATGCGCTGCCGACGTTCCGGCTCTAACACAACAATCTTATCTTCCTGATGTTCTATGTTATTAATACGTTCCAGCAGGTCGGCTTCCAATACTTTTCCTTCTTCCTGCCGATGTTGATTGAGATTATTAGTCGCCTGTTTAAGGACGGCTTCAAAAGCTTTCCAGTCATTGTCATTTAGCACTTCAGTGCTGGGTACAACGATATCTGGTAGTTTTAAAAGCGTACTCAACACATTGTCTGTACTCAGGTTTAGCTCTTTTGCCATTTCAAGTACCGGCTGATAATAAGCTTTGGCAAGGTCTGTATTAATGGTAACCGGCCTGGCAGAACCGTTTTGTTTCAAGGTAATAATGCATTCTATGCTGCCGCGAATCAATGCTTCATTCAATAAGCCGCGTATCTCAAATTCGTATGGTTTTAGCAGAGCCGGTATTGTAAGACGAATGTCGTATTGCTTGCCGTTCAGGCTCCTGATTTCAACCAAAAAAGTTTTATCATTTACCGTTTGTTCTGCACGTCCATACCCTGTCATCGAATACAACATAGAAAGAAAGAAGTTAAGCGGTAAAGTAAACGCATTTAGGGCAAAGGCGGGATTAGTTTTGCAAGGCAATTCCAATAAGCATGTTTATTTATCTTTGTGGAAAGACAAGGAATTATGAATGGCAATATACCGGTACCACGTTATACATACAGTGATTATGTGCAGTGGAAGGAAGACTGGGAATTGATTTATGGTTATCCGTATCAGTTACTGCCTTCAGCTAAGTGGCAACATAACAATGTACAGGGAAATTTATTTTATCAGGTCAAATCGGAAATCCAAAAGGACAACTGTAACTGTTATGCTTTTACCGAACTTGACTGGAAAATAAATAATGAAACCGTTGTTCGCCCGGATGTAATGATCGTTTGCGGCGAATTAAAAACGGATTATTTAGAATTTCCTCCGGTTCTGATTGTTGAAGTTATTTCTCAAAGCAGCTTGCAAAAAGACAGAAATATAAAATTCGAATTGTACAGAGAGAATGGTGTTAAGTATTATTTAATGGTAGATTACACAAAAGAAACAGTAGAGATTTTCCATCTGATTGATAATGTATATCGCAGCACCGAAACAACAGAGTTTATTCTCAATGAGAATTGCTCAATCAACTTCAATTTTAGTAACATCTTCAATAAATAAAGCCGGCATCTGACCGGCTTTATTCGCTAAAAACATCAACAATACCTAACCTTCAAACGAACTATAAAAATAAGGCGTCTTCGCTTCAAACTCCGCGCTGCAGGTATCAACCATTTTGTACACTCTTGTAATGCCTGATGCTTTCCGTTTTTCATACACTTCGTCTTCTGTGCAGCTATGGGTAAGAATGCGGGAAATCTGCTCGTCGCCAAAGCCATTCTTTTTGGCTTCTTTCAGTAATTCTACAGGCAAATTATCTAACGAGTATTTACCCAGTTCCTTCTCAATATTACAGATGTTCTGTATCTGGTAAACAAACCAGCGGTCAATGCCGGTTGCCTGCACAATGGTCTTTACCGTTACACCTTGCATAAGCGCATCTTTTATGCGAAAAATGCGGTCCCATTTTGGCGTTTTAATGTACTCTACAATGTCCTCACTCTTCATCATGCTTTTGCCGTAGTAGCCTAAGCCAACCGCTTCATTCTCCAGGCTTTGACAAGCTTTCTGAATGGCTTCTGTAAAGCTTCTGCCAATTGCCATCACCTCTCCTACACTCTTCATCTGCAAGCCAAGCGTATCATTGGCGCCTTTAAATTTATCGAAATTCCAGCGCGGCACTTTTACAATTACGTAATCAAGTGCCGGTTCAAAATAAGCTGAGGTTGTTTGGGTGATCTGGTTTTTCAGTTCATCCAGCGAATAACCAATGGCAAGCTTCGCAGCAATCTTTGCAATCGGGTATCCGGTTGCCTTACTTGCCAGCGCAGAAGACCGGCTCACACGCGGATTGATTTCCACCGCTATCAGATCCTCCGTTTCCGGATTTAAGGCAAACTGCACATTACAGCCGCCGGCAAAATTGCCAAGCGAGCGCATCATCAGCATGGCTTTATTACGCATGTCCTGGAAAGCGGTATCGCTCAAGGTCATAGCAGGGGCAACGGTTATCGAATCGCCGGTATGAACGCCCATCGGGTCAAGGTTTTCTACCGTACAAATGATAACGACATTATCGTTTTGATCGCGCAGCAGTTCCAGCTCAAATTCCTTCCAGCCGAGCACTGCTTTTTCTACCAGAACTTCATGTATGGGCGAGGCTTCCAGACCACGCTTTAACGCTTCGTCAAGCTCGCCTTTGTGATGCACAAAGCCGCCGCCGCTGCCGCCCAGCGTAAAAGAGGAACGGATCACCAGCGGAAAGCCAATTTGCTGCGCATATTCTTTGCCCTCAAGAAAACTATTGGCTACATGGCTTGGCGCTACCGCGATGCCAATCTTTATCATTAATTGGCGAAATTTTTCGCGGTCTTCCGCGGTATTGATGGCATCTACATCCACACCAATCATGCGGCAATTATATTTCTGCCAAACGCCAAGTTCATCGGCTTCTTTGCAGAGGTTCAAAGCGGTTTGTCCGCCCATGGTTGGCAACACAGCGTCAATCTGGTTTTCTTCCAGTATTTGTTCAATACTTTCTACCGTTAGCGGCAACAGGTACACTTTGTCGGCCATCATCGGGTCGGTCATGATAGTAGCAGGATTGCTATTAATCAGGATCACTTTAATGCCTTCTTCGCGAAGACTGCGAGCCGCCTGCGAACCGGCATAATCGAACTCGCACGCCTGACCAATAATGATAGGACCGGAACCAACAATGAGAACGGATTTTATAGAAGCATCTTTTGGCATAGAAAACAAATTGCGCAAATGTAAGCGTGCGAAAGAAAAGGAAATGGGAATATTAAATTTGATAGCGCTGGTTTTAGAAAAGATTGTTCTTCGTTCGCTTTTGTAAAGGTCCAATCATTGCCCGGAACCTTAATGTGGTTCTTGCTGCTTCGACACGCAAGAATCACAACTGTCGATTGCAGAAGAGACGAGCGATGGCTACCAAAACCGTATTCTGTAATTGTATTTTAAAAATATATAACTGCCAACGCCTTCCCTAAAAATTATACAGGTGCCTTTGTGATTTGCAAAACAGCTTTTTGTATTTTAGGCTCTAAAATTATGCTTCGCCATTTAATTCTTCAAGCAATTAACTACGCAAACATGAACAGTGAAAACCTTGTTTCGCTACAATTCAACCAGCAAAACCAATTGATGGATGTATTGCTAAACGAAAACCTGTGCCTGAAATAAGTTATCAACACGTACCTGCTGGATGGGAAAGGCATAAATTCGGATGAATTTGCCAGGTTTAAACGGATAGTAGGAAATAATGTCAGCAATATTTTCACAGAGCAGATGCTATCTGGAAGTTTGCAAACGGCAATTTCCAAAGGACAGTTAGTTCCTGGAAATAATGAAATGAAAGTTTCCAGTCAGTAGGTGGATCCGGACGTTTTTGCGCAGCAACATGATGTGGTTCTGCCAAACCTTGCGCCACTGATGCTAACCACTGGCAAAAGAGCGGTACGAAATAAGGCTAAAATAATTGTGCAATTGCTGCATAATATCGCGACGCCGTTGCACGAGTTGCGTAAGCTGACGAGTATGTAAAGCGATGGCATGTCAAAGCGCATTATGGCAATGAAAAAAGCAGGATTGATAACGCGGGTGTCGGCTCCTAAAAAGGTTTTTATTATCAGATAAAGCGAAGCAACTATTTGTAGAAAAATAGAAGAGTTAAACCTATAAGGTTTTTAAAACCTTATAGGTATTTTAAAAAAAAGAGCCATAGTTATTAGTTGCAAAACGTGAGCAGGAAAATCGTGTCTTCCGTGGCGGCAATATGATAACCTAAATGACTGTGAAAACTAATAAGCTGCTGCGCGCCAACGGTAGATGTATCGCTTTCGATTTCTACATCAAGGCTGCCGCTGAGCACTTGTATGATGCCGACTTTGCCGGTTGGCTCGGGCGTACTCATTTCGGCGCCATTGCGCAGGGCGGCTAACACCACACTTACGCCATGCGCTTTGAAGAGCGTGAGAGCATTGCGGTCGCTGGTAAAATAAGCATCTTCTTCTGTAATTTGTTTGATGTGCGCCTGCAGATCGGACACGACAAAAGGTGCATTGATGAGGCGATCACCTTCGGGCCGATTGTGCGTGGATTCGTTGTATTTTTCTTCCATAAAGATGAGTGTTATAAAAATGGCTGATGCAGTTTGCATCAGCCACGCTGTTTACAATTGACGATTAATTGATGTTGCTTTTGTTCGGTTCCGTATTCGCCTTTTCCGTTTTTTCGTTGGCGGCATCAAGCTCCGATTGGTCAACTTTATCCGTTTCTTCTTCAGTGCGCTGAAAGTCTCTGTCTGTAGGATTGTAGCCTTTCATTGCATCTGTTGTCGGCTGATTGATTTTCGTGTTTTTGTCTTCCATAATGCAAGATTTTAGCAAGAGAAAAACAATTATCAGACCAGCCCTTTATTGGCAATTGAATATTGTTAGTGGTTAATTGGAAACAGCCGCATATATTAACCGTAAACAATTGACAATCACTTGTAATCATCCGTGTAATCATCTTCTTCAAAGTTCATCTGACCTAAGTTCATCATGCTGCCGATGAGATCTTTGAATTGTATCTTTCCTTCAATCACTTTTTTACTGATCATAGAATAAGATGACAAGCCATGAAGAACAAACTCCATTAGCAAAGCATTTTCTTTTTCGTTTGCATTCGGGAAATACTTTTTGATGAAGCCATACAAGCCATCTACTTTATACAACTCGTGCACTTTATCGGCATCTTTCATGTCGACAAATAAGTCCACATGATTGCCGGCATCAAACCAGCGCGTGATGGCTTTATACGGGTTTTCCTCTTCTGCTTTTGCAGCTTGTGAAGCCTTTCCTGTATTGCGCTTTTTCTTGCTCGTTTCAGGATTGGGAAAATAAGAAAGAAACTGTGTGCGAACGGCTTTATCAAGAAGGTTTACTGCTACCTGATACGGTCCTTCCTGCTCGCCTTCGTACACCAGCTCTATCTTACCTGTAATAGCAGGAATGATACCTACCAAATCACTGATCCAAACCTGTGTATTTTTTTCGTTGTGAATGATGGCCCGGCGCTCGGCGCTACTAACTGCATTTTCAAATGCCGCAATGGTAAGACGCGCACTCACGCCGCTTTTCTTATCAACATATTCATTGTTGCGCGCTTCAAAAGCCACTTGCTCAATGAGTCGTTTGATAAGATCGCTGACAGCTACTTTTTGCTTCTGTTCATCTAACACATCAGCCTCCTGTTCTGTAATGGCTAATGATATTTCAATGTCCTTTGGATAATGCGTTAATATCTGGCTTTCGATACGATCTTTTAACGGCGTAACAATAGCGCCACGGTTGGTATAATCTTCCGGGTTTGCGGTAAAGACAAACAGAATATCCAGCGGCATACGCAACTTAAAGCCACGAATCTGGATATCACCTTCCTGCAAAATATTGAACAATGCCACCTGAATTCTCGCTTGTAAATCCGGCAATTCATTAATTACAAAAATACCACGATTGCTGCGCGGAATGATACCATAATGAATAACTCTTTCATCGGCAAAAGACAAGCGAAGATTCGCCGCTTTTATCGGATCGATATCGCCAATCAAGTCTGCAACGCTTACATCGGGCGTTGCCAGTTTCTCGCCATAGCGTTCACTGCGATGCACCCATTCAACAGGTGTTTCATCGCCATTATCGGCAATCTGGTCTTTGGCATATTTGCTCAAAGGACGCATCGGGTCATCGTTTACTTCGCTGCCTGCAACTACAGGAATGTATTCATCCAATAGATCGGTCATTTGTCTTGCCATTCTTGTTTTCGCCTGCCCGCGCAAGCCCAAAAACAGAATATTATGACGGCTTAATAAGGCACGTTCCGTGTCAGGTATTACAGTGTCTTCATACCCCATAATTCCGGTAAACGGATTTTCCTTTGTCCTGATTTTTTGAATGAGGTTATCCCGTACTTCTTCCTTGATTGTCTTTGGCTTATAGCCGCTTTTCTTTAGCTCGCCTAACGTTTTTATATTTTGTATGTTCATTTGCTTGTTTAAATTGTAAAACCAAGCTTATTGTAAACTTGGCAGATAGCAAAAAGGATTCAGTATTATAAACTAATACACGGTCTTCCTCTTTCCGCTCTCAAAATCTTTAAAGATAAACGCACCGAGCTTATCCAGCGATGCAAAGAATGCCTTCCCATGATTCATCTCCGTAAATTCCGTTACAAACTTCTGCAGGTATGGGTCGGAAGCAATCATAAACGTCGTAATCGGTATCTTCAGCTTCTTGCATTGCGCCGCTAAATTGATGCATCGGTTTACCACTTTCCGATCTAATCCGAAGCTGTTTTTATAATATTGCTTGCCAACTTTCAAACACGTTGGCTTGCCATCCGTAATCATAAAGATCTGTTTGTTCGCATTCTTCCGTCTACGTAGAATATCCATGGCTAATTCAAGACCCGCAACAGTGTTTGTATGGTATGGACCCACCTGCAAATACGGTAAATCTTTTACTTCGATCGGCCATGCATCATTGCCAAACACAACGATATCAAGCGTATCTTTCGGATATTTTGTTTGAATCAGTTCCGCCAGCGCCATTGCCACTTTCTTTGCAGGCGTTATGCGGTCTTCGCCATACAAAATCATTGAGTGCGAAATATCGATCATCAGCACCGTTGAAGTCTGCGATTTAAAGTCCGTCTCATGAATTTGCAAATCATCTTCGCGCATGGTAAAGCTCTCCACGCCGTGGTTAATTTGTGCGTTGCGGATGCTCTCCGTAAAGTCTATCTGCTCCAGCATATCGCCAAACTGGAAGGGGCGCATATCCGGACTGATCTCATCGCCCTGCCCCGGCTTATGTATCGGGTGATCGCCTTGTTTTGATTTCTTTAATTTACCAAAAATCTCTTCCAGGCTTTTCTTTCGGATGCTTTGCTCGCTTTTGGCAGTAATTTTAATTTCACCTTTTTCATTATCGTCCGTGAGGTAGCCTTTTTCCTTCAGCTCGTCAATGAAATCGCCCATGCCATACTCATCGTCCGTTAAGCCGTATTGCTTGTCCAGTTCATTCATCCATTGCAGCGCTTCCGCCACATCGCCGCTGGTATAGGTAAGCATTTGAATAAACAGATCGAGCAGTTGTTCAAAACGTGTTTTTCCCTTTTCGTTGGGGTCAAATTTTACAAACCGGTTTCCAATCATAAGCGTAAGGTACAACAAATGGAAATAGCAAAATATTTAAAGGAAAGTTATTTGGTGGGGAAGAGCGAGTGGTGAGTGATGAAATACATTTTTATATTATCATCCTCAATCACTTTCGAGATTGACAGTTGCTGCCATTGCTGCTGCATCGACATGCAGGGAATGGTTCTACTTAGGCTTGGGACAATGATTGAGCTTTTAAAACAACCCTTTCTTATTTTTGAATCTTTGTTATGAAACAAATTACCGTTTGTCTTTTCCTGCTGTTTGCTGCGAAAAATATCCATAGCCAGGCTATCCGGTTCTCTTCTCTTGCTCCGCGCGATGCGCTGGCAAAAGCCAAACGTGAAAACAAGCCCTTGTTTATTGACATATACACTACCTGGTGCACTTACTGCCGGCAAATGGATCGCGATGTATTTACTGCAAAAGAAACGGGCGATTTCTATAATGCACATTTTATTAACGTACGTTATAATGCCCTGCAGAGTCATGGCATTCAGATCCGGAAAAATTATTCCTTGCTTGGGTTTCCTACTTTTATTTATCTTGATCCTGATGGGCTGGTGCTTCTAAAAACTGCGGGATTTCAGCCAACAGAAAAGTTTATTTCCAATGCTGATTCTGCCCTTGGTATTCAAACACGAAAGAAAATGGCGAAAGACTCAATTCACATTTCTCAACAATAACAAGCACGGCAGAATATTACTTGTATGAAAGGGGAATGCACAAAAAGGCTGGCTACACTGTAGCCAATAACAATAATTGCCAATAACCTTTTGCAACAGACAGGTTTGCTAATGGCATAAGAAACTCACTTCTTACCTCTCACCGCTTAATTCAATTGCGGGTCGAGCGGGTAATGGATGAGCTGCTCATATTTACCCCCTAATTTCCGTAATGAATCCTGCCAGATGAGGCTTACATTTTTATGAAACACGAGCCCTGCATCTGCTTCGGTGGTGAGCCATGTTTTTTCTTTCATTTCGGCTGCAAGCTGCTCCTCGCCCCAGCCGCTGTAGCCGAGATAAAAGCGTATGGCACCGGGATCAATCTCGTTGTTGCGGAGAAGCCCGGCAGCAGTGGCAAAATCGCCACCCCAGTAGATGCCGTTGCCTATAGATAGCCCATCGGTGATGAGGTGCGGGCAGGTATGCAGAAAATGAATGGTATCTGTTTGCACGGGTCCGCCATAATACACAGGCAGCGGGCAGGCTTCGAGCTGGCTGATAAGCTCGCCAATGGTTTTGTTGTGCCTGCGGTTGATTACAAACCCAATAGTGCCGGTTTCTTCGTGGTGATTGCACAGGAGCACTACGGTGCGCTGGAAATTAGGGTCTTTTAAAAACGGATCAGCTATTAATAAGTTCCCGGTTTTAATGTCCTCGTTCATTGCATTGGTGTTTATTGTAAAAATAAAGCACAGATTGATTAAAAAATGTGAATACAGGAAGCCTGATGCGCATCTGTTATTATTCGCTTTGAGAAAAGCCCAATCATTGCCCGGAATTTTGATGGGAGCATTCCTGCGTGACCAAGCAGCAGGAATGGCAACAATTATCGATCACAAAAGTGACGGACGATGGCTACCAAAAATGTATTTCTTCATTATTGCATTCTTATTTAAAAGTATTATATTACAATCATCAGATTCCGCACAAAGCTGCCTTTCAATTTGGTTACATTATAATCCGTTGTTGGCGGTAATTGCGGAATGAATTGTGTTAAAAATTAAATTGGTTGACGAGGACAATAACTAACAGAAAAACGAGGTCTGCAGAGGCTGCCTGCACCGCATAGAATTACTGTTTTTCTACAAAGCAGCTTTTTACTCATTCCACACCTCTTGTCAGCATGAAACGATTGCTTTGCCTGTTCACTTTGCTTATGATTGCCCCTGCCATTTTTGCCCAGTTTTCATCGGGACAAATAGAAGCATATGCGTCTGCGGGTTTATTCTCAACAAAGCTTAGCCATGATAGCCTGGTGCCGCAGCGAATGCATGGAAAAACACGGCTTGGCAGCCTGGCTTCGTATGGTATTCAATATGGTGTGCCCGTAAGTAAGAGCGTAATGCTAAAAGCCGGTATTGGTTATTCGACCCGTACCTATAGCGTGGTAAAATATAGCAATAATCTGCTGTTCCTGTTTATTCTTCCTTTCGGCAGTTATTCGTACGATTCTTTCCCCATAGCGCGCGTGCAATACCATACACGATATTTAGAAGTGCCGCTTTCATTCGATTATAATGTATCCCGCCCGAAGGCAGGCGTGCAGGTTCATTTTGGCGGAACGGCAAGGCTGCAGTTTTTGGCAAACGATAAAACTACCGTTACGCCGGACGATGATTCTGGCACAAACAACAACCCGGCTGGTATTGAAACAGCCGAAAAACTTTATGCCGGTGATGTGAAGAAATTTGTATTTACCCTTGAGCCTTATATGGATGTATCGTTCCGCATTTATAAAGGCATTGGCGCTTATTACCGCATCAAGCCTTTTTCGCTTTACGCTTCGCCGCTTAACAACAAAGTAGCTACCAGAGAGGGGGAATTTTTAGGTAGCGGAGTTGGGTTGTGGTATCGATTTTAATGAACACGGTGAAAATGCAAGATGGTTGCGCTTTTTTTTCGCAGGTTGACTTTTTTTTGCACCTATAGCATTTGTACACTTACATCGCTTATTACAAAAGCGATAGAAAAGTGAGCCAGCATCACACTTCCGCTTTTTTTACAAACAATCCCCTGTAATAACTTCGATACGCATATCCCAAAAACAAATTCGGACCGAGCAATAGCACGCCCATTAACCAACCGGAAGGCACCAGAATGGTATGAAACAAGAATACGTTCAGGCTAATGGGAAACACAACAACCGCAGCAAAGGGCGCATACCGGTTACTGATAAGCGAGATGCCGCCAACGACTTGTATAGTCTTCATCATCGGATAGATATAACCCGTTTCTATCAACCCGTTTTTAAGAGCCGCGGCGGCCCCGGTATGCTCCGGCTGATAAGGAATAAAATGCAGAAAATAGTCTAACCCGAAAACGAGATAAAGAAGCCCAAGCAGGATGCGTAGAATGATTGTTGCTGTTTTCATCAGGATATTAAAGGTAGCGGCTTGTTGCTGGATTTACAAAAGGCTGCGAACGATATTGGCAAGATAATAAACACAAAATTCAGTAAATAAAGAACAGAGAACACTCAATTTTTAATCGGTATAATATCTTTACCCAACAAAACGCATCGATGAAAAACAAAATAAGCAGTCTATTTTTAGCAGTTATTGTATCATTCATTTTTATACCTGCAGCCAGCGCCCAAAACGCTCCTAACTGGACGGAGGAACAACTGACGGAACCGGCAATACTGGCAAATGAAATCAAGGAAAACAAAGAGCTTCCTTACATCATCAGCGTGGGTCCCGGCGCCATTATTCCCGCTTCACATAAAATGGGTATGGCAAGCACGCCGGAAGGCATCAGCACGTTATCTGCTACGCTGGATTCACTGCCCAAGAATACAAAAATTGTTATCTACTGCGGCTGCTGCCCGTTTGAGCATTGCCCTAATGTGCGCCCCGCTATTGATGCCTTGAAAGCAAAAGGATTTACGGATTATTCCTTGCTTAATCTTTCCACAAATATCAAAACAGATTGGATTAGTAAAGGATATCCAACAGTAAACTGATTTTTGTTTCTATGAACCATTAAAAGCAAGAAAACTCTTATTTTCATCTCATAATAAAAACCAATAAAAATCTCTGTTTATGGAAGAACAAATTAATCTGCTGGCGGAAGATGAAATTGTTTACGAACCAGCCACCACAGGTGCCCGCTTTGCCGATTATGTTATTGATAGTATTGCCTATTCTATACGGCTGATGATAGTACTGGTTGGGCTAATCCTGTCGGGCATGGTGTCAATCAGAGAAGATGATACGCTTTTCAGTTACGTATGTGTGTTTACAGCTATCCTTGGGTATTACACCCTTATGGAAAGTATTACCCAAGGGAAAACGCTGGGCAAATATATTACTGGCACACGGGCTGTAAAGGAAGATGGCAGCCCGATTACATTGGGCGATGCCTTTATGAGATCGATTTGCCGCCTTGTTCCGTTCGAAGTTCTATGCGCTTTTGGCGGCAATCCATGGCACGACAGGTGGACAAAAACAATGGTGATAAAAGAAAGACGTTAATGCAATTATTATTTAAAAACAAAAGGCTTCGTTTTAATAAACGAAGCCTTTTGTTTTATCTGCGAAGCAAACAGTTACCAAACCTTGATTCTTGCGCTTTCCGGCTTGTACATCGCATCGCTGCTCTGCACATCAAACGCTTTATACCAAGCGTCGATATTACTTACCGGACCATTGCATCGATACATACCCGGCGAGTGCGGATCTACCACAACCAGTTGCGCTGCATATTCCGGTGTAATGTTAGCACGCCATACCTGCGCCCAGCTCAGGAAGAAACGCTGGTCGGGCGTAAAGCCATCAATCTTTTTATCGCTCTTGCCTTCAGGCGTGCTTTTGAATGCCTGGTAGGCAATGTTTAACCCGCCAAGGTCAGCCAGATTTTCACCCAATGTGAGTTTACCATTTACATGCAGACTGTCATTTACCGTAAAGGCATCGTATTGCGCAGATACTTTATCAGCCCGTTCGTTGAAGTTCTTTTCGTCGGCTTTTGTCCACCATTCTTTCAGGTTGCCATCAGCCACATATTGCCTGCCTTCATCATCAAATCCGTGTGTAAGTTCATGACCGATAACCGCTGCTATGCCACCATAGTTTACAGCATCGTCGGCGCCAAAATCGAAGAACGGAAACTGCAGAATGCCAGCCGGAAACGCAATCTCATTATTCGACGGATTGTAATACGCGTTGATGGTTGGCGGCGTCATGCCCCATTCGGTTTTGTCAACCGGCTTGCCCATTTTGTTTACCATCTTAGTGTATTCAAAACGATCAATGTTCTGAAGATTTTGAACTACGTTATCTGTTGTAACAGCAACGCCCGGATAAGCTTCCCATTTATCGGGAAACGCAATCTTGTTTACGATAGCATCCAGTTTACCTAAAGCCGCTTGCTTGGTGCTATCCGTCATCCAGTCAAGCGTATTAATACGGTCGCGGAATGTGCTTTGAATATTTTTAACCAACGTAATCATACGCTGCTTGGCAGCATCGTTGAAATATTCTTTTACGTACAATTGCCCCAGCAGGTCGCCAAGATTATTATCAACCATGCTGCTCATGCGCTGCCAGCGTGGCGTCATTTGTTTTTGTCCCGTTAATATCTGCGTAAACTGAAACTGGCGGTTTACAAACGCGTTGCTTAAGTAAGGCGCCGCATTCTTTATAATTGCCCATTGAAGATATGCTTTCCAGGCTGGCAACGGCACCGCTGTAAACAAACCATCAGCCGATTTCAGGAACGATGGATTGTTGATGAGAATGCTGTCAGCGCTATTCACTTTCATTTGTGGTAATAAGGCTGTCCAATTCAGATCAGGTGTTGTTTTGCTTAAATCAGCAACTGAAAATTTATTGTAAGTCTTCAATGGATCGCGCATTTCCACACGACTCATCTGCGCAATGGCAAGTGCTTTTTTCAAGGTCGAATATAGAGTTCGCTTTTGTACTGGCTGTTATTGAATCATCGCCCGTAAGCACAAACATATCTTTTATGTAAGACACATAAGCAGCTTGTATCATTTACTGCGGGCATCGGTTTTCAGGTAATAATCCCTGTCGGGCAACGAAGTGCCACCTTGCGATATAGCCGGAATGTATTGGTTCACATTCTTATCATCCTGTGTAATGCTGAAGCCAAACAGCAACCCGCCAATGCCACGCTGACGAAGCGAAACGATCTCGTTTAGCACCTGATCTTTTGAACTGAGAGCGCCAAGACGCTGCAACTCAGGCTGGATGGGCGTTGCACCCAATGTTTCGATGGCAGTGCTGTCCATAGCACTTGCATACAAAGCACCCACACGCTTTGCCGCACTGTCTTTTATCTTTCCGGAAGCTGCGTCTTCGCTTAGTTTCTTCAAACGGCCGAGACTGTTTTGGCGCAATACATCAAAACTGCCCCAGCGTGTTTTCGATGCCGGCACCGGGTTCTTCTTCAGCCATTCACCATTGGCATAGAGATAAAAATTATCCCCGGGTTTTACCCGATTTATCCATGTTGGCAACATCAATGTAATTGATGGCTGCCGTTTTTTTCTGGGCAAAGGATGTTACAGAAGTGCTTACCGTAACCATTACCAAAGCTGCACCTATCCATATTTTCATGTGTACTGTTTTGGGGCAAATGTAATAGTCGTGCGAACGTTAAGAATTGAGAAAATGGTTAATTATCAATTGGCTTAGGTAAAACCATCTTATTTTTTATAAGCGGTAATCGCCGTTGATCTCTGCAATGCAAAAACCATTGCAAGCCTGATCTTTGAGTATTATCATTCCGGCAACCGGTAAAATTTTTGCCGGTTTTATCGCATTTCTGTTTTCTTCTGGCACCAGTATTGCGACTTATACAGGGTACTGCCATTTGTAAAGAAAAACCACCGCACTTTACCAATTCGTACCCGATATCAACTCACTTTAAAACAACACCAGTTATGAAATATTTACGTACTCTCACTATCTTTTTTATGACACCGGTTATCTTTTGCATCTTCTTATTATCTGTTGCCATTCCCTTGTTTATCCAGCATTTTTTACACTCAGAAAAAAACGATAGCAACATAGAATATCCTTACCTGGCTTCATGGGAAGAAGTTGCCTAAAATCTGGTTATCATCAAAGACGTCTTTATTACACGATATGCACGTGGTTGATCTTATCGTGTAAATTTATCAGTTCATCCGTTTTGCCATCCTTATCAAACGGAAACAAATCCATCAATACAAAATAATGAAAAACACGAATCAAACGAGCTTCAGCGCGGTAACGGCGGATGTCATTTGCATCGGTGCCGCTGATGCCTGCGGAACTGATTTTATCATGTGTTGATTCGGTGATAAAATTGTTGCAAAGTGTTATCACGTACTACGAACGATAGTAAGAACCGGCAACCGTTTGACTGGAAGCCGGCCAGCTTATCTGGTGAACACCAATCGGGCTTGTGTTGCAATAATATGTTTAGCCGGCTTCATCGGTGCTAAGGCATTGCAGATACCATAATTATCTGTAAAAATCTGAGTTATCCGCATCAGAAAAAGCTGATATCATACGCCAGGTTCATGTTTTCCTGAATGTCGGGCAGAAAATGAAATTTATAATCAAACTTGATATTGCCCATGCTTCTCATTGGTTTCTGCTGATCGGATGTATGCTCAAGCAAACCAGGCCTATTGCGCGCTGCATTTAATACTAAACCATCATCGCTTTCCAAACATTGTATTAACTGCTAAAACGCTTGCTGTCATAATAAAGCTGTGTGGAATCAAAGCCAATGGCTGTCGGGATTGCGCCCTGGTTGCCGAAGCGCGTTATCCTGCGTGCTTCCTTTTAAATTGATATCAACTTTCAGGTGATTATCAAAAAAGGCAGTATTGATAACCAGTGCACCGGATACTTTTTGCAGATGATCCGTTTGTAGATGAAGCTTGTGATAAATACCCGATAAAAACGCAGTATGGCAATTTTTTTAAAACCGCTATACAAAAGATAGTGTTGCTGCAAAAAGTAAAAAATGGCGCGCTGTTTTTGAGTATTTTGTCGCCACGAAACAAAGAAGATTAAAATATAAAATTCGCTTTGATAAAAGCTCA